>NZ_BATP01000056.1 GCF_000739615.1 Haloferula sp. BvORR071 | reverse complement strand
TAGCGCCGTGCCAATGCTGCAAGGCTTCACGGCTCACCGCAGTGAGGAATCATTCCGCGGATCAGTGCCTCCGCGCGATCTGAAGAAGGAATAGTCGTCCCCCTATCATCGCTCGCTCACCAGCCCTCTCGCGTCGAACTACTGGGTGCCTCTTCCCCGGGAGCGCGGAGGCACCCGCCCCGCAGAAGCGACCAGCGCGGCAGGCCACAATTTCGCGCGATGAACGGATAGCGCCGTGGCAATGCTGCAAGGCTTAACAACAGACCGCAGTGAGGAACCCTCGCGCTCCCAGGAGAAGAGCCGTCCGCGGTTCTGTTAATCCTCTGTGCCCGCCACACTCCCCCGCTGATGCCTCAGCACCCCATTCAGCAGCCTCACCAGTTCCGACGAGTCCACATCCTCCACTCTCGGCAACAACCCATCACAGCCCAAAGGCTCGAAGATCCTCAGGCTTTCCGCTGAGGTCGCCTCACGCTGGCTGTCACTCATCAGATAGCCGATCCAGCAGCGCCGCGGTGAAGGATCCGGACGGTCGCCATTGAGATCCACCAGCACGAAGCCCTTCAGGTTCCGCCAATCAAGCCGTTGCTTCCAGAAAGGCGAGCGGATCGAGATACCGTCGATACCCACCTGCACGCCGCAACTACCAGGAATCTGGTAGATCGCGAACACCACCGCAGCGCACAGGCACAGGTAAGCGAGCCAAGCACCGGCGGAGGAATCGAGACCACCTGAGACGACCATCAATCCGGCCAGGACCAGCGAAAGCATCAGGCCGAAGCGCGATCCCCTTCTCATCATGTTGAAATGAAGAACAGGACTCATGGCATTGAAATAGGCTTCTGCAGAAACACTCGCGGGGATGCTCGCACACGCAAGGGCTGCAGACGCAAATTCGTACTTTCCTCTATGCCCATATTGACATCGGCATTTTCCTCGATACATATTTCCTCCCCGCGCGCCGCGATGCGCGCTCTTCTCCGATGAACTTCCGACTGCCACTGACCTTCGCCGACCGACCGCGACTCGCGGATCTCGGTCGCTGAGGCGTGGCTCCTTCTTCCCGGGGTAGCACCGCTTCTTTTTGCCGGTGTAGCCCAATTGGTAGAGGCACCTGACTTAGAATCAGGACAGTGCGAGTTCAAATCCCGCCACCGGCACCACTTCTATTTCCTGCCGCGCTGGTGCAATGGATCAGCACATCGCCCTACGAAGGCGCAGATCGGGGTTCGAGTCCCTGGCGTGGCACCACTCCATTTAACTTAACTCAATCCATACAACTGGCGTTGGTGTAGCCTGGCTAGCATGCGTGATTTGGATTCACGAGGTCGGGGGTTCGAATCCCTCACGCCAGACCATTTTCCCAAAGACTCAACCACGGATAAACACGAATGAGCACGGATAGAGGCGGAGGAATAAGCCGCCGCTATCCTCTTCTTCATTCCTGTCCATCCGTGTTCATTCGCGGTTCGACTGACTGCATTGTGCATGGATCAGACACTCCCCTTGCACGCTGCAAAAAAACAACCCTGCGGCCAAAACACAGAAACTCAACGTCTCACAACGACCGATGCTTCCGGTATGGATCTAGCGAGGGAGTAAGACATGAAAGCGAACTTCCATGCCCCGTTTTGTTGCCGTGAGCGGCATCTCGCCTTGGCGGCCTTGGCGTGCTTAGTGCCCTTCACGACCACTCTCCGCGCGGATCCGGCAATCCGCGAAGCGCAACCGGTGGAGGATCATTCGCAGAAAGCGAATCCGGATTCCAAGCCACTCGAAGATAGCGCCCGCGCCTCTGGCAAGGACTCGCGTCCTGTCACTGACAATGCCGGCAAGGCCGGCACCGATGTGAGCAAGGTGGAAGATTCAAATGCGAACAAAGCCTCCCCTGAGGCACGCAAGACTCAGGATTCATCCGTAAAGGCAGGTCCGGAGGCAGCGCGCTTGAAGGATGGCAATGCCGACAAAGCCAATCCTGCTTCGCGCCAGACGAACGTCGATGACCGGCGGAAGAACAACTCGCCCGCTCCCGGAGGCTTCGAAAAACCCACTGCCGAAGTCGGCAGTGAGGAAGCGGTGCGCCAATCCATTGACGATGCCGCGAACAAGCTGCGCGAGCGCAAGCTGCAGATCCAAGGTCCCATCGATGCTCGCGCCATCATCACCGAAGTCCTCGACAAGGGGAGCTTCCCTTCACACGCCGAGATCGCCCGCGAGCAGCAGGCACGCCTCACCGGTGAGGATATCGACAAGCGCGAAGGTCCGCGTGCGGGAAGCCGCGATGACCGCCAGGCGGCGGTGGAATTTCTGAAGCAGCGCCTGGCCGGCGACCGCACGGCGACCGAGCCGGAGAACTTCTTCTATCGTCCCGCGGAGGCCGCGGGCGAAGGTGCTGAGCGTCTGGCCACGCCCAAGACTCCGAATGCCGGCTTCCGCTACCTGCACGATGGCAGGCGCTACCTCTACTACAGCTCGCAGGATAGCGTGCCAGCCGTCTTGCTTGCACAAGCCAAGCTTGGCGCTCTCCAGGCCAACCCGGCTTCGGCAGTGGTGCCGGTCTTCAAGAGCGATGATGCCGCATGGTCCGGTGCGCTCTTGCCCGACGAGTATCGCGGCGAAGGCAGCTGGGCGATTTCCTATCCCGTCGACAGCGATTCAATGCTGAGCAGCCACGACATCGTTTTCCAAGAGGACAGCACCCGCGTTGCCGATCAGCACGGGCATGAAGTGATTCTGGCTTTGGCCCAAGCCATCACCGACCCCGGCCTCGCAGGCTCGCGCTTCGCGATCGAGGTTCACTCCTCCGTGAAGGGCGACTTCGACAACAACCAGGCGCTATCCCAATTGCGGGCCGAAGCGATCGCACGTGAGATGGCACGCCTCGGCATCGCCCCCGAACGCCTGATACCGGCCGGCTTCGGCGAGAGCGAAGCCACCCACCCGGAAGACTCCACCGAGTCCGCCATGAGCGAAGACCGCCGCGTCATCGTCTACCGTCTCGGAACCACCAAGAAGGCAGAGTAATCCGTTACCGGATCACGGGCAGTAGGCCCCTTTGCGGCGCAGCCGCTTTCGGAGTGCGCGCGAGAATCGCCGCTTTTCCGGCGAGTTCACCCGCTTCAACGCCACACAAGTTCTAGGGAGATCCTCCCCACGTCGAAAACCTCTGCAGGGGACGGTCTCCTGGAACTCGTAAGCTAGCACCCGGGAGCATTCACCCAAAAAGCGGCGATTCTCGCGCGCACTCCTAAAGCGGCAAAGCCGCAAAAAGGGGAAACTCAAGGTGCCGATCGGCTTGGGCCCTCTACGCTCGCGCCCCGCAAGGCGACAACGCTGCTCGAACCTCTTCCCGATCTATCGCGTGATCCCTAAGCGGAACGGCTGCGCCGTTCCGGCAGAGCAAATCCACCCTGCTCACCGCCACACCCACTTTCTGGCGTCCTCCCTCCCCAGCGCTGGAGGGCGTGTCAATCCCCCGCCTTCGGCAAAACAATCTCCAGCTTATCCCCCTTCAACCTCTCCGCCGCGAGATTCACCCGCACCGTAATCGTATCCGGCGCGGTATGGGAGTAACTCACCCACCAACTCCCCGCCTGCAAGGCCGAGCCCGTTTCCTTCGACAGATCCGGCGAGAACGCAAGGCGCACCGTCAACTTCCCAACCTTCTGCAGCTCGGCCAGCAGCGAGTTCAGAGCCGCCGCGTCACCATCGTAAACCAAGGTCGTGGAATACTCCGGCTCCCAATAGCTGGTAAGCCCGCCGAGGTAGCTGAACTTCTCCGAGCGCAGCACCGAATGGATCTTCTCCGCACGGGCCTCATCGTAGCCCTTCGGGAAGAAGATCTGCGGCGCAGGCAGGCTCATGCTCAAGGCAGAGGCTGCCGGCGAACCAATGGCAAGAAGACCGCTCGCGACGAGAACCGGAATCGCTTTCATCACAAGGGTGACACCGCGCGGGTGAAACCCTTGGAAACTTGTCTCCGATCGACGCTCAAGCCTCTTCCCGCTCCACCCGCGAGCTCGCCAGCGCGCGGTTCAGCAGTCCGACGAGATCATCCGCCGACATGCCGTCCACCGGTGGCAGGGAACCGTGGCAACCATAGATGCCATGAAACTTCCGCCCGACCCGTGAGAGCGTGGATAGCTGTTCATCGGTGACCAGATAGCCGACCGAGTAGCGCGCCCAGTCCGGCGAGAGGCCGAGACCGGTATCGTCGAAATCGATCACGGTGAAGGCCCGCAGGTTCGCCCAGCTGATGTGCTGGCGCCATAGGATCTGGTTCAGCGTGATCCCCTGCTCGCAGACTTCCAGACGCGAGCTGCCGGGAATCAGGCAGGCGATGCAGACCAGGGAAAGACAGGCCAGAGCGAAGGCGAAGAAGCGCGCTAGCGGGTCTGCGGAATGGCCGGTCAGGAAGATTACCGCAAGTCCCACCGCGCTGAGAACGAGACCCCAGCACGCAGGGGTCCTCATGGTGCTGAATTGCTTGGGCAGCGTCATTCGCGTGCGATCTGCCAGCCCGCGATCTAACATTCAAGCTTTCATGACCATCCCCCACCTAACAGATGGGAAGCCACCCCGGAAACGACCTTGCCGAACATCCCCCGCGAGATCCGCCAGTCGAGCAGGTAGTCGCAGGCGAAGAACTGGTGGAGGAAGCCGATCAGCCAGTAAGTCACCTGGTAGCCGGTCTTCGAGGTCTTGTGGCGGAAGGACTGCTGCGCGAGATAGGCCGCAGCCCAGCCGCCACCGAGTTCGGCCAGATGCAACACCGTCTCCGGCGTGCGCCAGCCACCGATCCGTGCGGCGCGCTTGTCCGTGTAGTAGAGCACCATGGTCGCCATCGAGATGGTGAAGAAGTAGAGCACGACCACCCGCCAATCGATCACCTGCACGACCCGCCCGACAGCCAGCGAAGGCAGCACCAGAAACAGGATGTAGAAGAAAATCCCTACAAGCCGCGGCGGACGAGCCATCGCCGGCCGCTGCGGATCGCGGCTGGTGCGTGGCCAGGCGATGCTGCGCTTGGGCCCCGGGGTCCGCGTGCTGCTCATGCCGTGAAGTTCCGGGGCTTGCGGGGCATTCCGCATTTTTCCATCATCTCTGCCGCGCGTCCAGCATATCTGGAAGGACGGCTAGAGCGGTGCGAGCTTCTTGATCTTGGCCACCGTGGCCTTCAGGGCCGGGGATGCGGAAGCCTTCGGCACCACATAGAGCGGCACCTTTTCCACCGGCGTCGTCCCGAATTTCACCACGATGCTGTTCGTCACATCGAACTTGGAGGAAGGATCCTGAACCTGGAAGCGGGCGAGATTTTCCGAGTGGAGGCGATTCCAGATCAATTCGAAGTCGCTCTTCGCAATGTCGCGCTTTGCCATGCCATCCACCTCTCCGAAGGAGGCCGACACCGCCTTGGGCCCCTCGGGCAAGTCGAACAGGGAGACCGACCCGAGCTTCGATGACTCCTGATAGATGTGAAAAATACCGCGCACGGGAGGCTGCGGTGCGCAGCTCACCACGGAGAAGAGGCAGGAGAGGGCGAGGAGAAGATACTTGGTCATCAGAAGCCCCGGCCTAACGGAAATCCCTATCTCCGCCAATCCAGATCATCCGCGCCCGGTTCATTCCAGCTTCCAGGAGACACCCAGCGCGGTGCTATCTCCGGAGGGCGGCACGGTGAAGCCAATCAAGTGATAACCCTCGTTCTGCTCCTCGGCCTCGGTGGCGGGCTTCAGGGAATACTCCTCCCATGGCACATTCGCCGGCGCCAATTGGGTGAGGACGAGCCGCTTGCCGCCCTGCTCAAGGATCACGCGCTTGCCCTCGATCTTCGGCGCGGCCTTGGTCACCGCAGCCCAACGGATCGGCCCGCTGGCCTTCCGGATCATGTCGGTCATCGCGACGGAACCATCGCCGGGATCGAAGATGATGCCGCGGGTCACCCGCTCGGCTTGGCCAGAGTAGGCTCCGCTGAGGTCGATGGAGGTGTTGATACGAGCTTGGCCCGCCTTGGCACGGGCGCCGGGCGCCTCCTCCAGCGGCCTCGGTTGGACGAGGATCGGACAGCCCTCCTCCGGCGTCTTCTGGTTCTTGCCATCGATCACCAGCGTGTTGTGGGAAAAGTTGTTCAGCCGCAGGTAGCTCCAGCGCTTGTTGCCGAAGTAGCCCGGCATGTTGTAGTCGTCCGAGCCGAGGTCGTGGAACCAGCGCTGGCCCCCGGCCTCATAGACGAAGCTGCCGGCGTCGAGATGCCCGTGGCTCGCCGCGCCGGTGCCGCCCTTGATCGCCAGCCACGCGGAGTCCGGCGTCCAGCCGTTGCGCATGAAAGCCATCGCCTGCTCACCGCCAAAGCTGGCATTCAGCGGTGCCTCCTTGCTCCCCTGCCCTTCCTGCGGTGCCGGTGGCAACCACAGCAGGTGCAACGGGAAGGTGCGGAAGCCGGAAATCTTCCCGCCATTGAGCTCCTTCTCAAACTTCTCGCGGATGTAACGCGCCTGCCCGGCATCCTTGAACTGTGTGGCGATCCAGCTGCGCGCCGGACTGAGCTGCTCGGAGCCCGGACCGCTGTCGGCGTAGTTGAAGCTCAGGCCGGTGGGGCCATGCGCTTGGATCAGGAAATTGCCGCTGTCACGCAGCAGCGGCGTGACCTCGATCGGCTGCCCCAGCGACTGCCGGGCGGCGATCAGCATGACCTCGAAGTTCGTGCCGTAGTGCCAGTAGGCCGGGCCTTCCGGGTAGCAGCCATCCGGCGCATAGAAGGCACTGCACTTCTCAATCAACTCGCGGCCGTGCTCGATGATCCCTTGGCACAGTTCCGGATCGCGCTCGCGCACCGCCTCGGCGGCCAGCGCCATCCCGCAGGCGCAGACCTGCGTCCAGTTGTTGGTCGCGCCGCGCCACCACCCGGTCTTGGCATGACGCGGACCTACGACCCGCAGGGCCTTGTCGAGCAGGGCGTCCTCGTAGCGCTGGCGCTGCTCCGGGCTGAGCGCCGGGTAGAGCCAATCGTAGCCAATCGCCACCGCGGTCGCCATTTCCGCGACGTCGAGGAAGTGCGAGGGATTCCAGTCTTGCAAGGCACATGCGGCGTCCAGCTCGCGGATCGTCCGCTCCTTGAAGCGCTCCTCGCCGGTGGTCCGCCAAGCCCAAGCGGAATAGGAGACCTGCTCCAGCGCGCGGCGCGACTCGGGGAGCAGCCGGATCTTGTCCGCGAGTTCGTATTTGCAGGTGCGCTCCTTCAGCACATTCTCGGCCTTGCCCAGCGCGTATTTCTGCAGCCGCTCCGCCAAGGGATCCCCCGCCAGCCGCTGCTTCAGCTCCGCCTCCGCGGCGGGCGGAAACATCAGGCGCGGGTGTGGGTCGGCGTGGGCTACCACAACGCTGGCCAACAAGGGAAACAGGAAACGCATGGTGACACCTTACGCTGGAAAAGGGCCGGGATTTCCACCTTCCGAGCCAATCACCATCCATCATCATATCGCGATATGACGATTTGTCTCTTGCGAAATCGTTAGGCCGTCCTAGCCTGCGGCCATGCCGCGACCCGACCCCACCGCCGAGCTCCAGAAGGCTCTCCGCCAGCGCATCCTCGTGCTCGACGGGGCGATGGGCACGACCATCCGCACCTACGGCCTGAGCGAGACGGACGCCCGCGGCTCGCGCTTCGCGGACTCCAAGAAGGACCTGCTCAACAACGGCGACATCCTCTCCCTGACCCGGCCCGACGTCATCGGTGACATCCACAAGCGCTTCTACGAAGCGGGCTCGGACATCTGCGAAACCAACACCTTCTCCGGCACCTCCATCGCGCAGAGCGAGTTCTTCGTGGATGACCCGCGCGAGCACGGCGGCGTGAAGGATCCGGAGTTCTTCCAGAAGATCATCGACGACACGATGCTCCGCGACCTCGCTTGGGAGATAAACTACGAGTCCGCCAAGCTCTGCCGCGAGTGGGCCGACCGCGTCGCGAACGAAACCGGCATCAAGCGCTACGTCGCCGGTGCCATCGGGCCGCTCACCGTCTCCCTGAGCACCTCACCGGACGCGAATGACGCAGGCTTCCGCATGGTCACCTTCGACCAGGTGAAGGAGGACTACACCCGCCAGGTCCGCGCCCTCATCGCCGGTGGCAGCGACATCCTGATGGTCGAAACAATATTCGACGCCCTGAACGCTAAAGCAGCCCTCGTCGCCATCCAGGAGGTCTTCGAAGCCGACGGCCTCAAGCTCCCCATCATCGTCAGCGCCGCCGTCGGTCGCGGTGGCGAAACTATGATTTCAGCACAGAAGGTCGAAGCCATGTGGAACGCCGTCGCCCACGTGAACCCCCTGGCCGTCGGCCTGAATTGCTCTCTCGGCCCGGACCTCATGAAGCCGCACCTCGAGGAACTCGCGAAGGTCTCCGCGACAAACATCTCCTGCTACCCCAACGCCGGCCTGCCCAACCCACTGGCTCCGACCGGCTTCGACCTCGAGCCGCCACACATGAATGCCTTCATGAAGGAATTCGCCTTGGACGGCCTCCTCAATCTTGCCGGCGGATGCTGCGGCAACACCCCCGAGCACATCGCCGCCATCGCAGAAGGCGTGAAGAATATCGCGCCGCGCGAAGTGCCCGTCTTGGAAAACTGAATCTCCCAGCCCTCCGATGTCCACCATTCCACGAGTCCTCCGCCTGTCCGGCTCCGAAGCGTACAACCACACGCCGGACAAAAATTTCCTGATGATCGGGGAGCGCACGAACGTGGCCGGCTCGCCGAAATTCGCGAAGCTGGTGCGTGAAGGCAAACTCGACGACGCCCTCGAAATCGCCCGCCAGCAGGTGGAGAGCGGTGCGAACGTCATCGACATCTGCTTCGATGACGGCCTCATCGACGGCAAGGCGATGATGGCGCGCTTCTTGCAATTGGTGCAAAGCGAGCCGGAGATTTCGAAGGTTCCGCTGATGGTGGACTCCTCGAAGTGGGAGATCATCGAGGAAGGCCTGAAGTATCTCCAGGGCAAGGGCATCGTGAACTCGATCTCGCTGAAGGAGGGTGAGGAGAAGTTCATCGAGCAGGCAAAGCACATCCGCCGCTTCGGTGCTGCCACGGTGGTCATGGCCTTCGATGAAAACGGCCAGGCCGCCACCTATGAAGAGAAGATCCGCATCTGCGAACGCGCCTATCGCGTGCTGGTGGACAAGGTCGGCTTCCCGCCGGAGGACATCATCTTCGACCCGAACATCCTGACCGTCGCAACCGGCATCGAGGAGCACAACAACTACGCTCTCGATTTCATCAACGCCTGCCGCTGGATCAAAACCCATCTCCCGCACGCCAAGATCTCCGGCGGCGTCTCTAACATTTCATTCTCGTTCCGCGGCAACAACGTGGTGCGCGAGGCGATGCACTCCGCCTTCCTCTACCACGCCACGCGCGCGGGCATGGACATGGGCATCGTGAACGCCGGGATGCTCGAAGTTTACGACGAGATCCCGAAGGACATGCTGGAGCACGTGGAAGACGTGCTGCTCAATCGCCGTCCGGATGCCACCGAGCGCATGCTGGAATTCGCCGAGCGCTTCAAGGGCCAGGACGGCAAGAAGCTGGAGGAAGACCTCAGCTGGCGCGAGGAAAGCGTCGAGAAGCGACTGGAGCATGCGCTGCTCAAGGGCATCGACAAATTCATCGACGAGGACACCGAAGAAGCGCGCTTGAAATATGGCCGCCCACTGAAGGTGATCGAGGGCCCGCTGATGGATGGCATGGGCGTGGTCGGCGATCTCTTCGGTGCCGGCAAGATGTTCCTGCCGCAGGTGGTGAAGAGCGCCCGCGTGATGAAGAAATCGGTGGCTTGGCTGACCCCCTTCATGGAAGCGGAGAAGGCCGAGTTCCTGGCGGGTGACATCGCCGAGCTGATGGAGAAAGACCCGGCACTGACTCGCGACGAGGCGATCGCATTGGCCGGCCGCCGCCGCTCCGCGGGTCGCTTCCTGATCGCTACCGTGAAGGGCGACGTCCACGACATCGGCAAGAACATCGTCGGCGTGGTGCTCGCCTGCAACGGTTTCGAAGTGACCGATATGGGCGTGATGGTGCCCTGCGACAAGATTCTGGCGAAGGCCAAGGAGATGGGCGCGGATGTCATCGGGCTCTCCGGCCTGATCACCCCATCCCTGGATGAGATGATCCACGTCGCCAAGGAGATGGAGAAGGGCGGCTTCAAAGTACCGCTGCTGATCGGCGGCGCGACCACTTCCTCCACCCACACGGCGGTCAAGATCGCCCAGCACTACTCGGGGCCTGTCGTCCACGTGCTGGACGCCTCACGCTCGGTGCCGGTCACCACCTCGCTGCTTTCGGCAGACCAGCGCGACAGCTTCGTGGCTGAGAACAACGAGCGCCACCGCAAGGCTCGCGAAGCCTTCACCGGCGGCCCGAAGAAAGAAACCGTCGGCATCGTCGAAGCGCGCGCGTTGGCACGCCTGACCGACTGGTCAGCCTACACGCCCGCGGTTCCCGCCTTCACCGGCACGCGTGTGCTGGAGAGCCAATCACTGCGCGAGCTTTTCGAATACATCGACTGGACACCCTTCTTCCACGCTTGGGAGCTGCGCGGCGTCTGGGACCGCGAGGCAGGTGTGCTGAAGACCAAGAACGAGGAAGGCGCGAAGGAAGCGGCGAAGCTGCACGCCGAAGCTCTCGAACTACTGGAGCGCGTGATCGCCGAGAAGCGCTTCACCGCGCGCGGCATCTACGGCTTCTTCCCGGCCAACTCCGATGGCGATGACATCATCGTCTGGAACGACGACTCGCGCAGCACCGAGAAGACCCGCTTCCACACCCTGCGGCAGCAGTTGAAGAAGGAGAGCGGCAAGCCAAACGAGGCACTGTCCGACTACGTCGCGCCACAGGGAGCCGGCAAGGATTTCATCGGCGGCTTCGTCGTCGGCATTCACGGCGCGGACGAATGGGCGGCAGAGCTGGAGAAGGCGCACGATCCCTACAATTCGATCATGGCCAAGGCGCTCGCCGACCGCTTGGCTGAGGCCTTCGCCGAGCTCATGCACCACCGCGCCCGCGTCGAGTGGGGCTATGAGCGCCCGAATGAATTCGGAAAGAATGAGCTGATCAAGGAACTCTACCGCGGCATCCGCCCGGCACCCGGCTACCCCGCCCAGCCCGACCACACCGAAAAGCCAATCCTCTTCGATCTACTACAGGCATCAGAGGCCACCGGCGTGGAGCTGACCGAAAGCTGCGCGATGCACCCCGGTGCCGCCGTCTGCGGCCTCTACTTCAGCCATCCGGAGAGCCACTACTTCGGCATCTCCGAGCTCCAGAAGGATCAGGTCGAAGACTACGCACACCGCAAGGGCATGAGCGTAGAGGAAGCAGAGAAGTGGCTCGGGCCTTGGCTCGGCTACTGAACGACCGCTGCTGGGAAAACCACCTCCACCCGGAACAGCTTTTCATCCGAGAGCGTGGCATGGCACTCGCCGCCCAACAGGGTGGCGCAGGCACGCACGATCGACATCCCGAGCCCGGAGTGGCCATAGCCGCTCCGCGCTTCATCCTTGCGCCAGAAGCGTTCGAACAACTTGGGGAGATCCCCGGACTCCAGATCCGGCGCCGGGTTGCTCACCGCGATCAAGCCCGGCGAAACTTCGATGACCACCGTGCTACCTGCCGGTGAGTGAGACACAGCATTGCCCAAGAGGTTTTGCAGGATGGCCCCCCACAACATCGGATCGGTACAGATCACCTCGCTTCCGATCCTTTTCTCCAGGGCCAGGCCCCGCTCCGCAGCCCTACCCTCGAATCGCTCGACCACCGTCGCGGTCGCGGCATCGAGCGGCAAAGATTCACGGCCCACCACCTGCCGCCCTGCTTCGGTGCGGGCGAGCAAGGAGAGTTTCTCCAACAAAGCCTCCATCTCGTTCGCCACTGTCACCATCTCCGCGCAGCGCTCCGGCGTCGTCTCCTCCGGCCAAGTCGCACCGAGTTCGGCCATCGACTTCAGCTCGGCCAAGGGAGTCCGCAGCTCATGCGCAGCATTACTACTGAAGCGCCGCTCGCGCTCGAAGGATGCCTCCAGCCGTTCCAGCCAATCGTTCAAGCTTACCGCCACCGGCACCAATTCCTCCGGGATCCGCTCGGTGGCCAAGCGCTGGTGCAGGCCATCGGGAGGAATCGAGCGCACGTCACCCGCCAGCTTGCCCAAGGGCCGCAAGCCGCGGGCGAGGCCGAAGCCGACCAGGGGAACCATCACGAAGAGCGCCAAGCCCCCGGCCACCGCCAGCACCGTGCCTAGCAAGGCAAGCTCCACTTGCAGGCCGCGCAGTGGACTCGCTACAATCAAGTAGAGGTCCTGATGGCGGCGCTTCTTGTCACCCTTTGGATAGAAGCGCTGGATGTAGAAGCGCGCGGGACGCTCATCGCCCAGTTTCGCCTCGCGGATCTTCGCCTCGTCATTCTGCGGCGGCTTGCCGGACTTGCCCATCTCGATGCCTGCGGAAATCAGCGACGGTGAGCGCAGGAAGACATCGCCATTCATGCGCCGGATCTCAAAGTAGTCCCCTCCCCCGGTTCCGAAGCCCGCGAAGTCCTGCACCTTGAGATCGATCTCGAACTCGCCGCCATCGATCTCCGAGGCGGTGATCAGCGCGGTCGCCTTGGCCGTCAGCGTCTGGTCGAAGTGATCGATCAGCAAATGACGCATGCCCATGAAGACACCGACACCGGTGACCACCAGCAAGGAACCCATCACCAGACAGAGCAGGATCGTCAGCCGCCAGCGGATCGAGATCATATCAGGCCTGCAAGGTATAGCCCAAGCCACGCCGGGTATGGATGAGCTGCGCCGCACCGCGGGGTGAGATCTTGCGGCGCAGGGAGCAGATCGCGGAATCCACCGCATTGCTCAGTGGCCCTTCCAGCTCGGCATAGAGCTTGGCCTCGATCTGGTCGCGGCTCAGCACCTGCCCGGGACGACGGGCCAGGCATTCGAGCAGTGCGAACTCCCGGGCTGTTAAACTGACCTCCTTGCCATCGCAGTTCACCGTCTTCGCAGCGGTATCAATCTCCAGCGGCCCCACCTTCAAAACCGGATCCGGCTGCGCATAGCGGCGTCGGGCCAGTGCCTCCAGGCGTGCCGCCAGCTCCGCCAGGGCGAAGGGCTTGGTGAGATAGTCATCCGCACCCTCGCCCAGGCCGCGCACCTTCTCTTCCACGCCATCCAGCGCCGTGAGCAGCAGTACCGGCGTGGCAATCCCATCTCGCCGCCAGCCGCGCAGCACCTCCAGGCCATCCTTGCCCGGCAGCATGCGGTCCAGCACCACGGCATCGTAGGAAGTATTGCGGCCCATGAGGTCGCCCTCTTCACCATCTTCGGCCACATCCACGGCATGCCCCATGCGCGAGAGCGCCTGCGCCAGCGTCGCACGCAGGCGGGGAGCATCTTCCACAATCAGGAGCTTCATCTTACAGACGCATCCTACCGCTTCTGGACTCGCACTACCAACGGCCCGCCGCCCGGCAAGCCATCGAAGATTACCAGCACATCGATATACCCGGCGCTCTCTTCCAGCACCAGCAACGCCTCCGCCTTGCCACCATTCTGCGGCAGGGTGCCGAGCTTCTCCGCCTGACTGCCGCTGCCCGGCCAGTAGAGTAGATCGAAGTGCGTGTCCGGCCCCGGAGCCATGCTCAGCGGGATCTTCTTCGATGCCTCTGCACTCGCATTGCCGGTCAGCAATAGGAAGCCGCCATCCTTGAGCGCCGCAATCTCGCGGAAGCCGCGGCCCTTCGGAATGTCGATCTCGTAGGTCTTCAGCTCGCCCGGCTTGCCACCAAAGATCTCGCGCGGCGAGGCCTCCACGATCACGCCCCGGCCTTCGTTGTTAGGCGCGCGCAGGCCGAAGAACAACTTGCCTCCCGACCACGTGAGCCCCTCGATGTTCAGCCCGTTCTGTTGGAGCGGCTTCATCAGGTAGGGAGCCAGCACCGGCGTCTTCTCCAGCCATGGCAGGAGACTGCCGCGGGTAATATGCCCCTTCTTCACCAAGCCAGTCGCAGGATCCACCGGCACCCGGCAGATCACGTTCCGGTCCGGCTGAAAGTCCCCCTTCTTCTTGCCCAGCCCGTGCGAGCCGACCACGTAGTAAGCGTGGTCCGACGGCGAGAACGCCACGCCCTCGATATCCGTCTCCGCCTTTTTCTTCGTCGCCTTCACCGGCAGCGCGATCGGCGCGCGCGATTCGATCCGGCGCTTCCCCCGGTCCATCTCGCCAGGCTGGACATAGGATGACTCGTCGCTGCCGACCAAAACCTGACGCCCGTTGGACGTCGCGATGCCGCTGAGATCCAGCGGGTTCTCAAATCCCGCGAGATGCCATTCATCGTCCAGGATTTCCATCCGGCGCGTTTCGCCGGCGTGCTGGGCCATACAGGATGTCAACAGGGCAAAACCCAGGCAGGTGGAGATGCGCTTGAGGTGCTTCATGCAGCACCGTCTCACCCAAAGATGACGGCAAGATGACCAGCCCCGGAGAAATGCACCGAGCACTGCGCCTTCAGACCTCTTCCAGCTTCGACACCGCATCCCCGAATGCTGCGAGCTTCAGTCCCATCTTGTCCATGACCGAAAGATGCAGCCGGCACATTTGTCGCTGGGGATTCCCCAGATAGTCCAGCACCCGCCCGCCCTGGATCTTCCCGCCCGCGCCGCCTAACAGCACGACCGGCAACTGGCTCGCATCATGGTTGCCATTCAGCATCGAGGAGCAGAACAGGATCATCGAGTTGTCCAAGGTGCTGCGCTCACCCTCGCGGATCGCATCGAGCTTGCGCGCGATGTAGGCCAGTTGCTCAACGAAGAATTGGTTCACCTTCAGCCAATCGTCCGTGTCGGTGTGCGAGAGCAGGTGGTGGATCATGTAGTCCACACCCAGATTCGGGAAACGCAGCGCGGAGTGGTCGTTGTTCAGCTTCAGCGTGCAAATCCGCGTGGTGTCGGTCTGGAAGGCCAGCACCAGAATATCGCTCATCAGCCGCATGTGCTCAGCGATGTCCTGCGGAATGCCTTCCGGTGGACGCGGAATGTTCGGCGCGCTGAGGGTCGGCCGCCAGCCCTGCAGCTCGCCGCGCTTGCCGGCATTCGCCACCCGCTGCTCCACCTCGCGCACGGAGTCGAGGTATTCATCGAGCTTCTGGCGATCCTGCCCGCTAATACCGCGGCGCAAATCCTTCGCATCCTCCATCACCGCATCCAGCACGCTCTGGTCACCACGGTTCGTGCTGTCCTTGAAAAGCTGGTCGAAGGCCAAGGCCGGATACACTTCCAGCGGCGTCGGTGTCGTCGGCGAGCTCCACGAAATGTGCGAGCTATAGAGCATCGAGTAGTTCTTGTGGACCGACGGATTGGATTTCTCACAGCCGAGCACCAGGCTCGGGAGTTTGGTCTCGCGCCCGTAGTGCTGGGCGAGCAATTGGTCCACGCTGGTCGACGAGCGGATCTCACCGCCACTGGCAAGCGGCGCACCGGAGAGCAGATTGCCGGTCTGCGAGCTGTGGATATTCCCCTTGAGCGCCTCCGCATTGTAGAGCCCGCGGATGAAAAGCATCTTCTCGCGGAAGTCACCGAGCGGTTGCAACACCTTGCCGAGCTCCATGTCCTTCCCCTGCCCCTTCGCCCACCACTCGCGCGAGTGGAAGCCATTCCCGGCGAAAAGCACGGCCAAGCGCAGCGGCGCCTCGCTCGCAGGCTCGCGGGACTTCGGCGTATCGCCCCACACGTTCATCGATTCCAACCATGGCAGCGCCATAGTGACGCCAGCGCCGCGCAGGAAGTTGCGGCGGGTGAAACGGTGACCAGACCTAGTAGAAGACTCATTCATCGCGATGCTCCTTTCCCCGGATCTCCCGGAATTGTTTGCTGCGGACAATCTTGTCGATGGCGATACCCACATGCTGGTCGCCGTCCTTGAGCGCGGCCTGTATCTCATCCAGCAAGGGCTCGTCACTCAGCAGAACCCCGCGCCCCAAGGCATAGCCCAACAGCTTCCGGCAAAACTGCCGCGTGAAGTCATCGCCCCGCTGATTCAGCAAATACCCGCGCAGTCCATCGATGCCCTCGATCTCACGCCCATCCGGCAACTTGGACGCCGCCTGCACCGGCTGCCCGGTGATATCCTGCACCCGGAAGCGGCCAATCGCATCGTAGTGCTCCAGCGCGAAGCCGTAGGGATCGATCTTCGTATGGCAGCGGGCACAGGCCGGATCCTTCGCGTGCAACTCCGTCAGCGCGCGCTCCGAAAGCCCCGCGGGCGGCTGCTCCGGCAGGACCGGCACGCCCTTCGGCGGCGAGGGCAAGTGTTCACCCAGAATCGTCTCGCAGACCCAAGTGCCGCGCAGGATCGGACTGGTGCGGGACGCCCCGCTCTGCCGCGCCAAGGTCGCACCAAAGCCGAGGATGCCGCCGCGGCCACGCGCCTTCATTCCCTCCACCCGTTGCCACACCTCACCTTCCACACCGGGGATGCCGTAGTACTTGGCCAGTGCCCCGTTCACGAAAGCATGATCCGCGTCCAACAAATCCCTGACCCGCCCGTCGTGCTGGAAGAGCTCGGTGAAGAAGCGGATTGGCTCCTCATTCAAGGCAGCACGAATGCCCGCGAATTCCGGGAAGACCGCCTCGCTCTTCTCATCCAGCTGATCAAAGCCGCGGACATGCAGCCACTGCGTGCCAAACTCGATCGCCAGCCGCCGCACCTTCGCATCGCCCAGCATCCGGTGGGCCTGCCCCGCCAGCGTTTGCGGATCGCGCAGCTTCCCCTGCGCCGCAAGCGCAAGCAACTCATCATCCGGCGCACTGCTCCACAGGAAGTAGGCGAGCCGCGTCGCCAGCTCATAATCATTCACCGCCACGGCTTCCTTCGTGGGACCAGGCGTCTCCATCTTGTAGAGGAAGGCCGGAGCCGTCAGCACCCGGGCGAGCACCAGCCGCACGGCGTCCTCATGCGGCATCTCATCCTTGCGCAGCGCAGCATAAAGGGCTCGAAGCCGTTCCGACTCCACCGCTTCCAGCGGCCTGCGCCATGACTTCGCGGCAAAGGCGATCACCGCATCCAGCTGTACCGGCTCCGCGTTGCTTAGAGCGGACTTGAAGCGCTCCGCCCCCTCGGCCACCGGCTTGCGCAGCGGCTCCAGATCTCCCGGGTCCGCGTCCTGCGTCGCATACTGCCAGAGTTGCTCGTAGGCATCCACCATCCGCAGTGGGGCAAGGCTCACGAAGTCGAGCTCACGCCAGAGACGATCAAGCTCCGAGGCCTCCGCATCAGCGAGCATCAAGCGGCGGATCGTATCGTCCTCGCGGTAGAAGAGGCGCAGCGTGATTACCTCATCCACCGGCACGATCTTCGAGTAGCACAGCGCAGCGGGGAAGACCTCGCGGAAGCGGTCGAAGCCCGCCTTCACCTGCGCAACGGATTCCGGCGCGGCCAGCAAGGGCAGCGGCTCGGACGAGCCACCGCCTGTTAGACTCGCGGCGACTCGCGGCAACACTCCCCCGCCAGGTCGCACAGTGGCCACAAATTCCGCCCCTCTCGCCAGTGCTGCGGGAATCCGGAACTCCCGATTGCCCTCCACCTTCAACTCCGCAGGAGCCGTGGTCCCCGATGCCAGAGCCAGCCAAGCGAGCGGGCCCTCCGCATCCAGCAACTTGCCCCGCAGTCCACGGTCCGCCTCACCGGCAGGAGCTGCGTTGTTCGTTAGAATAGCCTGCACCGCCAGGGCATTCTCATGCGCGGAGTTGCCACCAGCTTCCACCGCATCCCGCCACTTCGCCAACATCGTGCCAGCTCCCGGCAAGGGCGCGGCCTTGCCATCAAGCGGCAACGCACAGAAATGCCACACCGCCGGATGTCCCGCGCGATCGGCCAGCGGGTTGCTCTCGTGCACGCGATCCACCACCTCATCCGCCAGATTCCAATGCTGTCCGCCACCGGCCTCCTTGATATCGAGGCTGACCTGCGTGGTATCGCAGATGTGCTGGCCATCGCGCGGCTGGATTCCGAGCACCAGCAGATCCCCCTCTTGCACCACGAGCTCACCCTCCGATGCAAAGGCCTCGCGCCCGCCATTGTCTATCACACCCACTGCCACTCCCAGCGGGCCACGGCGCGTCTTCAGCTCCACCCGCCAGGCCACGCCATTGCCGCAGGTGCCATCCGCATCCGCCACTTCACCGGAGACCCGGATCCTGCCACTGATCGGGCTGCGCCATGCGATCGCCGCCTCCATCACCGGCGAGGGATGCAAGAAGACACTGCGTGCCGGCGCGTTGATCGTGCTGAAGCGCACTGCTTCCGTGGAGGCATTCACCGTCATGCTCGGTGTCTGCGGCGAACCCCAGGCCCTCAGCAGCGGATTGCCCGCGATGTTGGAGAGCTTCTCCGTAAAATGCCCGCCGATCTCCGGCGTCTCCGAGTGCCCGATACCTGCCAGCGCCGACCACTTCGCCAGCAGCGCGGAATTCAGCCCGTGCTGCGCGGCCACCGCTTCCAGCGAAGCTCCGCCCTGTGCCAGCGCATCCAGGTACTCCGCCGTGCGCGGGATCTCCGCGGCCATCAATGCCTCCAGATTGCGCCCAATCGCCTCAAGTCCGGCCAGCGGCAGCGGCGCTGCGTTGCCACGGATCAGGCGCGCATTCTCCCATCGGACCTGGTCTCCCGATAAAGTCAGTGTGAGCTCACCCTTCGGCTCCGCGGGCAACTTCAGCCGCAGCTCGCGCTCCGCAACCACCGGGTTCACCGCTTCCTGCCAGGACTTCGGGCCATTGCGTTTGCCGATCTGTCCGATGCTGTGGAATTGCCACAGCCCGCGCTGCCACTGCTTCACCGCTGCAGCCAGCGCGGCAGCATCTCCCGGCTTGGCCGCTTGCCATCGGCCGCGAATCTCATCGAGAGGATACGACGACTCCGACGACGAAAGCGTCTGCCACAGCAGCCCGAGATACTTCGCGCTCAAGCCGCGCTCCTTCGCGAGCGCTCCAATCTCCTTCCTGCCGCTTGCCAGCGCCTCGCGCTCTTCCAGCGTCGCCGCAAAATACTTCTCCAACGGAATCACGCCGCCATCCAAGGTATCGAAGCGCAGGCCCTGCAGGTTGAGCGCCATGCCCTCTCCCGGCACCGCATAGCGCGCATAGATCGCGCGAATCGCCGCCAGCCGCTCTTCCGTCCAATCGCGGCGGGTGGTGCTGGCGGAGAAGGCAATCCCATCCGGCAGTAGCACCGCATGCGCCGCCACCTCCTTCGCCGCCTCCAAATACTTGCCGACCAAGGCGGGCGACATCACCAGCGCGGCACCGGCATTCGTAAAACCCTCGCCCGCTGCGCCATCGACCGGGAACTCGCGGCCGGGATTCAGCTCCGGCACGCCTGTTAGATCGCGCAGGGTCCAGGCATACTCGGCATTCGAAAGCCGCCGCAGCACCACCGGTCCGGGATCGCCGGCATGGGCGCGCGCCCATTCTGCTAGAGAAGATTTCGCCCCGGTGAGAAGCTCCTGCCTTTGTGCCGCGGAAGGTTGCGGCTTCTTGGCTGGCGGCATCTCGCCATTCTCGATCTGCTCGACCACCTGCTGCCAGACCTTCGGCTCGCGCAGTGCGGCCTCCAGGGTCCCGAAGCGCTCCAGATCCAGATCGCCCTTCTGCTTCTCCGTGGAGTGGCAGCCCAGGCAATATTCCTTGAGCAGCGGCTTGATCTGCCCGGCATACGCCGCCTCATCCGCACGCGCGGCGAATCCCGGGAGGAGCATCCCGCCCAGCAGCCACGGCATGGCAGCCATCGCCTTCATGAACGGGATATCGCGAGGGTCGACTGCATCCCGCACGATACGCGGCAGACGCAGGCGTTTTGTCGGAAAGACAACAGGGACTCGACCCGGCTTCGCTCAAAGCCCTCGCTTCAAATCCAGATAGCGCCGCATCGCCGCGATGCGATTTTCCACGCCGAGGCGCTGGAAGACGGCTTCCAAGTGCTTCTCCACCGTGCGCGGGCTGATGCCCAGGATGATTGCCGCTTCCGCGCTGGTCTTGCCCTCCGCGATCCAGTCCATGATCTCGCGCTGGCGGCGGGTCAGGATCGACAGCGCCTCTTCGCTGCCTTCATCGCCGCCGGTGCGCAGCATCAGGATCGTCTCGCCGCTCAGCTTCGGCAGCGCCGCGAAATGAATATCGCCACCGCCCAGGTCCATGACCACATCGGTCCAGCGGGCGGTCACCGGATTCTCGAAGGAATCATCCAGCTCCTTCCCAAACTGCACGACGCGTTGTTGGGTGAGCTGGAAGGTAGCCTCCTCCTTCCACCAGCCCTCCGTGAGGCTGTCCGCAGCGTGATTCAGCGCCCAGATCTCGCCGCCCGGCATCACCGAAAAGACCGCCATGTGGCTGTTGTCATTCCCGCCCAGCAGGCGCTGGCGCACAGCTTGCTCCACATTGTGGGCCTCCATGCGGTCCAGCACGCCGCGCACCGTCAGCAGGATCGCATCGAAGCGCTCACGCGCCTGGAAGGCGAAGGTCCGCGTGGAAAGGTAGCAATTCACATAGGCACTCCGGCGCTTGCCTTGGACCAGCATGCCGAAGAGCACATCGTTCATCGCCATTTCGCCGAAGACCTCCTTCACGAAAATGCTGTCCCGGTATTCCGCGGGCGAAACGTAGTCGCTCATCGCAAAGCCGAGGTCGCCCGGGCTGCTGAAATCCACCTGCTTGTAGATCGGATGGGAGGACGAGAGCTTGTTGATCAGGTCCACCCGCGAGGCCAAATGCTCCGCGAAGGCCCCGTGGCCCATAATCGTGCGCATCCCGTGGACCGGCGACGAATCCATGATCACAACCTCGTCTGCCCCGATCAAATGCGGTAATTTCGCGACCAAAAGATCCACCACGTCCTCGAATTTAGTGGCGCGGTAGATGGATTGGGCTAGATCGAAGTAAGATTTTCCAAGCACAGGCAGGGTGGTTCGGCTTTCCCCCGAAGAATACGTAAACTCCCGTAAGTATCAACACGCATTGTTGGGAGGGCGGGTCTGTGGCATTAGAGTCACACGTTTACGGCAGCGCTTGGTAGTCCCCAGTCGCTGCAGAACGCAAGTTTTCCAAGATTTCCCTGGGGGGGGAAAAGATGGCCCCGCCGGTCCGTTTGTGGCTGGCGGGGCCATTCATTTTATGGGAATCGGGCTGCGGATGCTGATCGCTTTCAACAAACCCTACGGGGTGCTTAGCCAGTTCACCCCGGACCAGCCGGGGCAGCGGACCTTGGCCGAATTCGGATTTCCCAAGGACGTTTTCCCGATCGGGCGGCTGGATCAGGACTCGGAGGGCCTGCTGCTGCTGGGCAATGAGCCGGGACTGGTGAGTCGGCTGCTGGAACCATCGAAGGGTCACCCGCGGACTTACCACGTTCAAGTCGAGGGACTTCCCGAGAAAGAAGCGCTCCAGCGACTGGCAGCCGGCGGACTGGACATCAAGGGCCACCGCACCCTCCCCTGCCGCGCCCAGAGGCTGGACCCGGCCCCGGAATTCCCGCCGCGCGACCCGCCGGTGCGCTTCCGCAAGAGCGTGCCGGATTGCTGGCTGGAGATGACCCTCACCGAAGGCAAGAACCGTCAAGTACGGCGCATGACCGCAGCGGTGGGACATCCGACCCTGCGACTGGTGCGGGTACGGATTGGCAGCCTAGGGCTGGAAGGACTGGAGCCCGGGACTTGGCGGGAGCTGGGCCCCGCGGAGCGGCAGAAAATTACCGGCCGCTAGTGCTTAGTCCGTGAATTCAACCTTCAGCCTCAGCGGCTTGGGTACATCCGGAACAGCCACGGACATCGGGATGAAGACCGTCACTTCGGTGCATCCGTTGTCCAGCTTGCGCTTGGAAATGTCGCCAGTGCCATGCCAAGCATCGCGGCCGTCCTTGCGGGCGATCTCCACGCGCTTGCCCTCTTCCGTGACCATTTGGACGATGTAAGAAACATCGCGCGGAATTTCGGCCGGAAGCACGAAGGTGATCATCGGCTCCGGTGGATCACCGACAAATGCGAGGGTCGGCAGCTTTTCCCATGCGTCCGGATCATTCACCGGCGCGAGGTCAAAAGCATAGGCCATCAGATTGGTGATGCCATCCGTATCAAGGTCCGCCTGCGGATCGGCGAACACGCCGACCAAGCCGTGAGCGTCCGCCCAATCGAAGTAGTCATCCGCTGCCTGAGCCGCCGGAAGGAGCCCCGCAAAAAGCAGGCTGCAAGCGGCAATGGCAGTCTTACAAGTCATGAGGGCGGAGAAGATAACTTTTCGTGACGGACCGTCCAGCGCTGATTCCGGCAAGAATCGAGGCCACACTGGAGGTGGAAACCCGCCGCAGCGGGAAGAGATGCGGAGAGATTACCCAACTCCGGCGGCCTGACTTTCAGATTGGCTGCGGAGCGTATTCCACCCGCTCCAGATAGAGACCATCCGGGGGCGCACAATGAGACGACTTTGACCGCGATGGGCCCGGAGGCTGGGCCAAAAAGGCCCGGATCGGGTCGAGGCCGAGTCGACCTTGAGCGGCCTGGATGGCGGTACCGGTGAGCAGGCGGACCATCTTGTAGAGGAAGCCGTCGCCGCTGTAGCTCAGGCGCCAGCCCCACTCGAGGGGTAGGAGTTCCACGGCGGTGATGGTGCGGACGTAGCTGGTTTCCTCCGTTTCATACCCCCGCTTCGCGCCGAAGGCTTCGAAATCATGACGGCCGACGAAGAGATCCAGGGCCTCGCGGAGGGTGTAGGGGTCAAGCTGGCGCGGCAGGTGCCAAGCGCGGCCCGCGCGGAAGGGTGAGAGCACCGGCTCGGTGGAAATGTCGTAGCGGTAGGTCTTGCCGCTAGTGCCATAGCGGGCGTGGAAGTCGGCGGAGACTTCCTCGCACTCCATCACGCGGATGCAGGCAGGCAGCTTGGTATTGAGCGCTGGCACCCAGTTGAAGGGGTTCATGTTGATCTCCTCCGGCGCATCGAAGTGCGCGACTTGGGCAAGGGCATGCACGCCGGCATCAGTCCGGCCGGAGCCGTGCAGGCGAACCGGCTGCTTGGCGGTCTCGGCAATCGCCTTTTCGACGAGATCCTGGACGGTGTTGCCGGAGGGCTGGGATTGCCAGCCGTCGAGCGTTTGGCCGTCGTAGGCGAGGGTGATTTTCAGGCGCACGGGCGGAGGGTGGCGGGGAATACGGAGGCAGGGCAACCCCGCATGTGCCGCCGCTACAACTCTCCCCTCCACTTTCGCAAGGGACGCTACTGTGCTAGAGAGCCGTAGTCCGGCAACATGAGTTCCCCACGCGTCCCCTGCTGCAGATGCGGCACCTCCATCTTACCGATGACGGCAAGCCGCTTTCGCGGGTGCTGCGCTCCCTGCTCGAAAAAGCGTCCGGTGCGGAACTTGCTCTCCGATGTCTTGCCGTCATCGGAGGCATCCTGGTTGCCCCCTTCCTACCTCTGCTGGCACTCGGGGTATTCTCCTATCTCCGGGGCCAGGAAGCATGGTGGCGCTTGCGCTTTCCCTACGACTTGAAGCCCTGAAAGCCGCCATCGCCGCAGTGCATCCCGATCGCGTGGTAAGCGGCTCCTGCCTTTCGGGAGTTCTCCAAGGCTACTTCAAGAACTCGGAGGAACTCATCGGCTTCGCGCAGAACCCCGCTCACCTCGCGGACAGGAATGACGGTGGCAAGCTGCGGCGCCGCGAGTTGGACATCGCGGATATTCCCACCTCCCGCGATCCGCTTCCAGCGAAGGTTCACTGGCGAAAGAAGAACCGGGACTGAAATCAGGCTGGCTGAAGACGGTCCGCGCCTAGCTGGGATTCCCGCGCCACTGCCCCTGCACTACCGGCGAGGAATACCGGCGGCATGTGGAGATCTCCAGCCGGAGGAACGGGACACCGACCAAGGAGCAGATTGCGGCGGGATGGAGCCCGGCCGGCTCGGGTAAGCGCTAGAATTCCTCCCGGCGTTCTTCCTTCTCCTTGAACTGCTCGATGAATTTCGTGGCGAAGCGCTTGTCGACGAGAATCTGGGCGCGCAGGCCCGACCATGTGCCGATGGCCCTGCGGAGCAAGGTCCGGGCTTCCTCCACGCGACCGTGCTTGTAGTGTTCGGCGGCCACCGATTGGTAGCAGGATGCGGCATCTTCCCGGTCGGCAGGGGTCCCGTGACGAAGTGTATCGGCAATCCCGCGTGCCATGTCCCAGCGCCCGAAAGCGGCCGCCACGCGCATCTGGATGCGGAGCGCGGCCGGCGCTTGCTTCAAGTCATCCGGCAATTGCTCCAAGGCATCCCCAGCCTCGGCAAACATGCCCATCTCCAGCAATTCCTGCGCTTGTGGTATATTCATGACTAGGCGCCGGTTTCTATCCGCGAACGTTTGATCCGGTCCCAACAGGGTCCGGCAAGAGGTCTACGTCGAGCTTCTTCGCAAGGACCATGCGAATCCCTTCCCCAACTTTGCTCATTCCCCAGCGCGCGATAGATGCTTTGCTTCCCTTTTCTCATGTCTCGCTCCGCCGAAATCGAAACGCGCCTTTTCCCGGATGATGGCCGGACGCCCAATCATCCAACGCTGCCCTTGATTGTGATGCGGCATACGGAGGCTGCGGATGCGGAGGATCCGGCGGAGTGGTTTGAAGAACGCTATGCTGCCAATGGCTGGGGCAGCACCTGGCGCTGGGGAGTTTATTCCTATCAGCACTTCCACAGCACGAATCACGAGGTGTTAGGAGTTGCCCGGGGCTCGGCGAGCTTGATGCTCGGAGGTGAAGAGGGTGGAGAGTTTCGGGTGGCAGTGGGCGATGTGCTGGTGCTGCCCGCTGGCTACGGCCACATGTGCCTGAGCGCTTCAGAGGATTTCCAAGTGGTGGGGGCTTATCCGCGTGGGGAGAAGGTGGATCTTATCCGCCCGAGCGAGGGCAATCTGGATGCCGCGCGGGGGCGGATCGAGAAGGTGCCGCTGCCCGAAAGAGATCCGGTGTATGGGGAGGAGGGTCCTGTGATGGAGTTCTGGCGCTGAGGGGCCGGCCGGGCATTAACCTTTGGTGTATAGAGCAAGGACGATCTTGATGCCCCGGGGGGCGGACCATCAAAGTGATGGCTAGTGCTGTCACTTAGATGAAAAAACTCGGTCTTGCTCTTTCCGGCGGTGGCTTTCGGGCGACGCTCTATCACCTCGGGCTGATCCGCTTCCTGCGGGACGCCGGGCTGCTCTCCCAGGTGACGCACATCACTTCGGTATCGGGCGGCAGCATCATGGCGGCGCACCTGGTCCTCCACTGGAAGCGCTATACCGGCAGCGAAGCGGAGTTCGATGAGGCTGCAGCGGAGCTGGTCAACTTCATCCAGCTCGACGTCCGGAACCGGATCCTGCGCCGCTTCCCCTTCAGCATGGCCTTGGGCCGCTTGCGGCGCCTGATCGGAAAATCCAGCCGCGAAATGACCCGCGCCGGCCTGCTGGAGCGCCACTACCGCAAGTTCCTCTATGGCGATGTGAGTCTCTTCGAGCTGCCCAAGACCCCGAAGCTGCACGTGCTGGCCACCAACATCAGCGAAGGCAGCTTGTGTTCCTTCCAACGCGACGGACTGCTGATGGCGCGGCGCCAGCCGCACGGGCGCTTCCAACTAGACACGCTCAACACCGGCCTGGCCACCCTTTCGATGGCCGTTGCAGCATCCTCAGCCTTTCCCGGTTTCTTCCCGCCGCTGGAGCTGACCGGCGCGGATGTCGGCATGACCGATGGCGACTTTGGCAAGCAGGCCTACACGGACGGCGGTGTCTATGATAACCTGGGAGTGCGCATGTTCCGCTTCCTCGAGCAGAACATCCTAATGGAAGAGCCGCTGACGCGCGGCGACTTCCTGGACATCCGCGCGGCCTTTGAAGCCCTCCGCGCGGCCAGTGTCTCCACGGAGGATACAGTCCTGCGCCGCCTGATGGAGATCCTCGCGGAAGCCGAGCGCTCCAGCGAGGACACGCCGCTACATGGCCTGGCGGTGGTGCTGGAGGAGGCCTTGCGGCATCCGCAACAATTCGAGTCCGAGCTCGCGGCCGATGCCGAGGGTGGCACGGACCTTGGCGATCGTCGCGCGCCTAACAACGTGGACCAGATTCTTGCGCGGCTCGCGGGGGCGCTGTGCCACTATCAATTCCAGCACGAGCCGCTCTTCGCCCACCTCATTCCCGCCGATCCCGCCGTGGCCAAGCTTCTCAAGGCGAGCCAGGCTGGTCTCCACCACATCGATGCGGGCGAGCAGCTCTGGCTGAACCGCCACCTGCTGGACGCCGCCTTTCACGAAGCTACCGGCAAGGCTTGCTTCACACGGTTGAACAGCGGTCTCGACTGTGTGCTCGTCAGCGACGTGGGCCGCCAGATGCAGGTGGTCAAGGGCCAGGGCGGAGGGCTCATCCGCAGCGCGCTGCGGGCGAGCGACATTCTCATGAACCGGGTGTGGCAACTCGAGAACGAGACCTTCAAGGGCTCCAGTGAATTCGTCTTCGCGCGCGTGACGGATAGGGTCGAGCCCGAGGAAGACCCCACCGCCCTGCATCCGGAGCTCCAGAGGCACCTCGGCAGCATCCGCACCGACCTGGACCGCTTCTCTCCGCTCGAGATCAGCAGCCTGATCCGCCACGGCTACTGCGTGGGCCGGAAGGTGTGCCGGAGCCGCCCGGAGGTATTTGGCCAGGACTTGCCGGAGGGCCCACCCTGGGAACCCTCGTCCGTGGCGGCGAAATCCGCGCCAGTCCCCTCCCCGCCTCGAGGGCAGACGGCCGTCACAGCCGAGGCGAGGGCACTCCAGGCAGCGGCGATCCGGCGCGTCTGGAGCCGCTTCTTCGACCGGCGCGACTGGGTGTCCTTCCTCTACATCCCGGTTATCGTGCCGCTCCTGTTCTGCCTGCCCTCGATCTCGTATCACTACTACAAGCGATTCGTGCGGCTGAACAACCTCACGCTGTCCTATGCTCAGGGCAGTCCGGACCTGGCGCAACTGGACCGCATGCTTGACGGGGAGCCGATGAAGCCATGGAAGGGCGTGCCGAGTGAAGAAGGGCACGCTGCCGCCGCACCGGATTTGACCGGCTTCAAGGTGCTGTCCGACTCACGCATCACCGACCTTCGCGCTTGGAACCCCGCTGCCGTCGGGACGGTGAACCCAGATTCCCGCGTCTATGTTTACCGGCGCGTCTCGGTGGTGAAATTGCCGGAGCTAAAAGGGCCGGCATTCTTCCCGATCCGCCTGATTCTGGCTGGTGCGGAAGGTGAGGTGCGTTTCCCCACGCAGCCGAACCCTGCCAAGGTGGTGAAGACCTTGCTGGCCGATGGAAAGAGGTATCGCTGGGACGCGGTCTTCGATCTTACCAAGGCGCCAGCCGGAGTGCCGATTGATCTGATCACGGAGATCCAATCGCCCGGCATCTTCCTGCGTGGCAATGAATCGAGCACCGGCATGAGCTTCAGCATCGAAGCCGAAACCGCGGAACTCTCCCAGTGGGTGCTCATGCCCGTGAAGCGGAAGCATGGAAGCTTCCGCTACATCCGCTACCAGAAGGACCAGCCGGAGACAGCGGAGGAGAAGCGCTTCGTGACGCAGTATCTGGCCAAGGATCACAGCATCCTCGCCTTCAAGCTGCTATCGCTCGACCCCGGCTACGAGCACGAGATTTCCTGGAACTACGAGTAGGACCAAAGGGGCTCAACTCCCCGTGAGGCATTGCCGCGGCAATGCCCACCGGGGAGCATGATGACTTTCGTCAATTGGTGAGGATGTTCAGCTCGTTCGACGAGCGGGTCGCCGGCCGGTCGGTGACGACGACGGTCGCGCCAGGAGAAAGCAGGTCATCGACCTTTTGCGCGAAGTCCGGAGAGAAGTTCACCTTGGACGCGAGCTCATGGGGCGAACTGCCGCTACCGCTGACGCTCATCCACCGGCGGGCAGCCCGGCCCGGAGCAAAGGGGCTGCTGCCGCCGCTCACACCATCAAGCAAGGTGAAGACGTGGTCTCCCAAGCGGCCCTTCACTTGCACCGCGGCGCGGCCGATGGGCTGGCCATTGCGATAGACATAGATCGATTGATCCGCGGAGCTGACCATGATGGTGATCGGACCCTTGGTGCTGCGTTTGGGATTCCAGTCGTATTCACCCTTGGCAAGCGGCTTGAGCATCCCGGTATTGAAGTCCTTCGGTGCGAGCATCAGGCCGGGATTCGCCGCGAGGTAGGGCTGATTCTTGCTATTGCCGATGACCACCGTGGCTCCCCGTGCGGTGATGGAGAAGAGCAGCGTGGAGAAGTCATAGGGCATGCGGATGCAGCCGTGGCTGGCGGCATAGCCGGGAAGATTGCCGGAGTGCATGGCGATGCCTTCCCAAGTCAGGCGCTGCATATTGGGCATCGGCGCATCATCGTAGGTGCTGGAGTAGTGGGTCTGCTTCTTCTCGAGGATCGTGAAGACCCCGGAAGGCGTCTCGTGCCCCTTCGTTCCGGTGCTAACCGAGGAGCGACCGATCAGGATGCCATTGCGATACACGCTGGCGGTTTGCAGCGGCAGGCTGACGAGCACCACCACTGGTCCCGATGGCGAGATCTGGGGATTCCACCAGTACTCGCTCGGCTTGAGCGGCCCGGTCGGCTTGCCGGTGGGCGAGCCCTTGGTATGGAAGGACGGCTGCGCCATCGCACCGGTCTTCGTCGCCGTCTGGCTTTTCGTCAGATCCCCTCCGCTTTGCGTGGAGCAGGAGGAAAGGGCGACCAGCGATGCCAGCGCGAATGGCTTCAGAATTCGGGTTCTCATGTTTCGCTTCCTATAGGGCTTCGGAACTTTTCCCACGGCGTGACGGTTCGATGGTGCCGCCATCAAGGGCTGGGGACGGTATGGTGCTAGGCAAGCAAGGACCCCGGTTCAAGGATGGAGTGCTGGCGGCGAGTACCGCTTTGGTATCATAAAACCCAAGCGTGCTGCCATCACCCGGACTTCGCCGCGCTCTTGAAGGGATTCCGCTCCGGCGCCTCGTCATGCTCCACGCAGAGCAAGAGTCGCTTGATCAGCGTGTTGAGCACCGGTTGCCGGTGACGGAGCATCACGCCGAAGGGTTCCGGCTTCGCGCCGAGCGCGGCCTTCGGCTCCAGCGCCGTGCGGCCGAAGGAAACCCGCCTGCACCCCAGCGCGATGGCATCGGCGATCCCGGCATGCAGCAGCCGAAGATAGACCGGCAGTCCGGCCGCGGCCTGGCGGTCGAATCCGATGTGAAAGGCGAACGCGGTTTCTCCGTCCGCAAGGGTAATCAGGAAACCCAGCAGTTCATCTCCTCTCTTGATCCCGCTGCAGCGCAGGCGGTCGCCGGCGGCCTGCTGCAATGCCGGGAAATACTCCGGTCTCAGCTCGTAGGGCCGGAAGTCCGCGTTACTTTGCACCGCCCGATAGAGTTCGTGCATGCGGCCTTGCTGCGCGTCGATTTCCGGAAGAGGTCCGACCGTGCAGCCCGTCTGTTCGATGGGCTTGAAGACATTGTTGCGGATCCCGGCGCGGTATTTCGACGAGAGGCTGGCGAGGTAATCGTCGTGGGATTTCCACGCGGCATCGATGGCGAGAACCATGTTAGGCTCCGTTTCGACATAGCGGTAGCTCAAGTTCGCCAGCGACGAGACGCCCTTCTGGAAAGGCTCGTGGACGTCCTTGATCAGGACAAAGTGGGTAGTGCCGCGCAGCTTGTCTGCCATGCGAACCCGGTAGAGAACCTCCGCCACGCCATGCCAAATGGTTTCCTCCGGAAAATCCGGCGCGAAGGCGACGCCGTGCTGCCCGTAGCTCAGCAGGTTGCCGCAGGTCAGCACCCGCTGGCTCACCTTGCCCGCCAGCTTTTCCAGCGCCGCGCACGAAGGCGCTCCCGGCGCGGGCTCTTTGCGTTTCCGCACTTGGCCGACGCCGATGTCGGCGAGCTGCATGCAAACCGCGGCGAGCGGCCCTTGTCCGGCGTCGGAAATGATCGCGTAGCGAGGCTGGATGTTGGCGGGCAGCACGCCTTCAAGAGCCAGCAGGTAAGCGCGCGACATGAAAAACCCCGCGTCTTTTGTCAGCGAATTCCAAGTCTCCGCATCCAGCATCCCGATCCGGTCGGCGATGGCATACTGGAGTTCCGCAGGGCCCCGCAGCCGCTTGCGCTCGGCCAACACGTCGCGCACCGCGAGCGCCTTGCGGATGAGATTCATGGATGACTTTCTGACAGATGCCACGGCCGGACTCAACACCAGTCCAGCATCCTTAAAAGTAAAGATGTTCGGCCAAGTCCTGCGTGGCGGCGCAGCCGTAGACACTGTCACAGGGTTCTCTGCGAATCTATTGTGAGACGCGGAAGCGTACGAACCGGTGCGGTGCCGAAGCAGCGTTCACGTTCACAATATCGCGGACTTCCACCTGCTTGATGCCTGCCCCGGCCCCATCGCCACCCACATAGCCCGGACCCGTCGTCGGCGCGCCATGGACGCTGCTGGCAATCGTCGTCCAGCCTCCCACACCTCCGAGATCGCCTGAGACCTCCACCTCGATATTGATGTCATTCTTCGCCGGATCCCGCGGGAAGATGACGCGCAGGCGCCGGCCATCCTGGTAGTTGAATAGCGAAACCTGCGGCAGCAGGGCGGCATCCGAGACAGTTGGGCTCATTCCGAAGGCATATTCGATCAAGGCCGCGACTCCATCGTGATCGAGGTCGCCAGTACTCGATGCGTCAGGATCAGCCAGGTTCGCGAGTTTCCATGCCTCGAGGGGGAAGAGCGGTCGCTTCCCGGCACTTCTCGCCTGGTAGATGGAGGCGATCTCATTCGCAAGCAGAGGACGATTGTAGAGGGTCACCTCGTCGACTGCTCCCTTGACGAAGAATGCGGGATTGTTGTTCTCGCGGTCCGCACCGATGACCAGCGGACTGGCATCACACCCGGGACTGATGGTCCCGATTCCGACTGCGGCCACTGTAGTATCCAAAAACAAGATCTGCTGCTTGGTCGCGTTGTCGAAGGTGTAAGCGATGTGATACCAACGGCCAAGCGAGGGGGTGAACGGAAACTGAAGCCGCGGTCCCTCCGCCCCGGGAGACATGACCGCCGCGTTGAGCGCGCCGTCCTGAAGCCAAACCGCGAAGGAGTCGCGGTTGCTGTTCAGGATCGGCTTGGCGATCATGACCTGGATTCCCGTCGCTTGCTCGAAAAGGAACCAGCCTTCGATCGTGAAGGAAGTCGGACGCAGCGACGGCGTGTCGGGGAAGGTAACGTGGTCGTCGACGCCATCGAGCAGGAAACCTTGGGAGCTGATTCCGCTGCCAAAGGTGGCGCCATTCACCGTCGTGCCGTGATTCGTTCCCAGCGAATCGTTGGCATTGCCTTCGGCCCGCCACCAACTGACCGCGCCGGGAGGCAGGCGGAACTGAGGATACACCGCGAGGGTGAAGGTCTGATTGGCGCTCAGGCCAGCAGCGTCCAGCGCCCGGATGACGAAGGTGCTCGTGCCGGAGGCCGTGGGCGTCCCGCTCAAAAGACCGATTGAGTTCAGGTTCAAACCGGCTGGCAAGGTGCCACTGAGAAGCGAGTAGGTCACTTGGCCCGTGCCGCGAAGCGACGTGATGGCCTGCGAATAGGCGAGATCAACCGTTCCATCGGGTAATGATGGTGCAACGTTGATGTAAGGCCCACTCGTTGTTTTCCCTGCCGATCCGGCGGCAAAAACCGCGCTGATTTCCCCCTGACTGAGGGCGCGATTGTAGAGTGAAATCTCGTCGATACGTCCCTTGAAGCGATTGTTGCTCGGGGAATTCGTATACCCAAACGCCAGAGGGTTGTTGAATGTTTCCGCATGGATGGCACTCGCCGCCGCCAGCTCTCCATTGATGTAAAGCCGGTCCATTCCGCCCTCGAAGGTCATTGCGACGTGCGACCACGAAAGCAAGGGAATCGTGCTGGTCGCGGAACCCAGCCGCTGTACGCCGCCCTGCCAATACTCGATGTGGTTGTCCCTGAAATAGAGGTCGCCGTAGTTGGCGCTGCCGCCATTGTTAGAAACCAGATGCTCATAGCCGACGCTCCGGGTCGGGAAGAGCCAGAACTCCACACTGAACCTGGTGCCAGCGTTGATCGCGGGAACGGTGACCACATCGTCCACGCCATCGAGGCTGAAGGCGTTGCCGCTTTTCCCGGCGGCAAAGGTCGCTCCGTTCGTCAGCGTGCCGTGATTGGTGCCGATGGAATCCTGGGCGTCGTTTTGAGCCCGCCACCATCCCATGATGCCCGCGGGCGGAGGCACGAGCGGCAGCACATGGAGGGTGAAGGTCTGATCAGACGAAAGGCTGGCGGCATCCGTCGCGCGCAAGGTAAATGTGAAGTTGCCCGCGGTGGTCGGGGGCCCGCTCAACAGTCCGCTACTGGTGTTCAAGGTGATTCCCGGAGGCAAGGCGCCCCCCACCAATGAGAAGGTGATCGGCGCGGTCCCACGCGAGGTAGTCATCGCTTGCGAGTAGGGGCTGAGCAGGATTGTCTCCGGCAGCGTGCCCGCGATGTCGAAATACGGCCCGGCAGGCGTTTTTCCCGCCGAACCCGCATTGTAAATCGAGGCAAGCTCCGCGGCGCTCAGCGCACGGCTGTAAATCGAGGCCTCGTCAATGCGCCCGTAAAAGAAATTCCCCACATTTCCGTTATCGATGTCGGCACCCAGGAGGACCGGGTGATTGTCATAGGCAACTGTCCCCGCCGCGACATTTGTACCGATGAGGGCCCCATCCAGGTAAAGCGAGGCCCTCTGGGCATCGTTATCGAAAGTGAACGCGATGTGATACCACTGGCCCGCCACCGGAGTGAACGGAACACTGACCCCGTTCCCACCTCCCACGGCGTCCCCCACTCCCGCCCGGAGAGTTGGGCCGTTCAACCAAATGACGAATGAGTCGGCGGTACCCGTTCCCACCGTTCTCGCGAAGAGATGGGGATTGCCACCGCCCCCCGAAAAATTGAACCAACCTTCCAAGGTGAGCGAGGTCGGCTGCAAGGACGCGGAATCGGGAATGCTGATGTAATCATTGCCGCCATCGAGGGCAAAAGCCTGGCCCACCTTGCCTGGTGCAAAGGAGGTGCCGTTCGTGAGGGTTCCGTGATTCGATCCGATGGCATCGTTCGCGTTGCCTTCAGCGCGCCACCAACTGACCAATCCCGCGGAGGGTGGCGGCGGTGCGTAAATGGCAAGGGTGAAGGACTGCTCGGCAAAAGCCGGCGAGCCATCCGCCAGGCGAACCGTGAAGTTGTAGCTTCCCGCCGTTGTCGGATTACCACTGAGAACTCCAGCCGGGCTGAGGTTGAGGTTCGGAGGCAAAGAGCTACCCGTGACAGAATAGGTCGTCCCACCTGTGGTCCGCAGGGCAGAGAGCGTTTTCGAGTAAGCCTGCCCGACATACCCGTCCGCCAGCACTCCTGGTGTGTTGATGATAGGTCCCGCAGTGGTCCTACCCGCCGCGCCGGCATTGAAGAGAGCTGCGACTTCGGTCGCGGTCATCGCTCGATTGTTGAAGGAAACCTCATCGATGATGGAATCGCTCGACCGGGCGACAAAGGAATGGCGGCCAATGGCTGCGCTGTCGCTGGAATAGCTGACCGTCTTGGGAACGGGCACCATCACTGTCGCGGCCAGATTGCCATTTACGTACATGTTCAGCGCGTTCCCATCCCAGGTCATGGCGACGTGGTACCATTGGTTGAACGCATAGGTGCCCGAGGTCTGGAGGGAAAGCGATGTGGCGTCCGTGAAGCGCATGAAGGACGAGAACCGGCCACCGTTTCCAAGGCTGAAGAGCGCGTATGAGGCGAATGAGCCCGGCGTGCTCCCCAAGTCCTTGGTGAAAATGATCCCGCCCTGGGAGTCATTGAAGGTGCCGACCGTGCGGGGGTAAACCCATGCATCGACGGATAAGGTTTGCGAATGGAGTGCCGGGCTGTCCGGCACGAGCACATATTGGTTGGTCCCGTTGAAATCGAACGCCTGTCCCACCTTGCCCGTCGTGAAGGTAGCGCCGTTCACGGTGCCATGGTTCGTGCCGATGGAATCCTGGGCGTTGTTCTCGCCGCGCCACCAAGCGGTTGTGCCCGCGGGCGGCGGCACCGGAGCACGCACGATGAGACTGAAGGATTGCTCCCTCGACCGCCCGATGGCATCGCTCACCCGCAACCCGAAATAATAGGTTCCTGCCGTGGAGGGAGATCCACTGATGAGCCCCGTGGACGAGAGCGAGAGACCCTGCGGCAAGGCGCCGAAGCCGCCGGAGTAGGTCAACGGAGCCGTGCCCAAGTTACTGGTGAGCTGCTGCGAATACGAGGTGTTGATGACGGCATCCTGCAGTTGCGGAGGCGAAGTCAAATAGGGCGTCGCGTCCTTGCCCGCCGGGCCCCCGGCATTGATGGAGAAGATTTCATCCGCCGTCAGGGCTCGATTGTAGAGCGCCGGCTCATCCATCTGGCCGGCAAAGGAATAGGTCGTCGTTCCCGGGCGGTGACCCAGGTAAAAATTCGTCGTTGTCTGCGGAATGAAGCCGCCCAAGTTCCCCGCCGCCACCACCACGCCATTGCGAAACAACCTCGTGGTGCCCGAGGCGCGGTCGTAGGTGACCGCCACATGCTGCCACACATTCGGTGTGACCAGACCGGCGGGCGAAAACATGAAGTGGTCGACGCCATTGATATCCTTGAGGTTGGTGTAGAGGCAGCCCGCCCCACCCAGGCCGCTGAAGCTGGTGCTCATCCAGAAATGCGCGCCCCAGCCAGTCCCGGAACCGGTGTTCCACTCGGCGATGGGCCTCTCGGCCAGATCTGCCGGCTTGATCCATGCCTCGACGGTCAGCCCGCTGCCCGGACCCACAGCCAGCGTCGGCGAAGCATCCATTTTCACCTGCTGGTTGGCCGCGGTGAAATCGAATGCCTGTCCTACTTCTCCAGGCGCGAAGCCAAGCCCATTGAGCAGGGTACCGGTGTTGTTCCCGATTGCATCCACGGCATCGTTTTCCGCCCGCCACCATGAGACGACCCCGGTCGGGATCGGGGTGCGGATGAAGTGGGCCTTCACCGCCTTGCTTGCAGTCATCGTGATCGTATCCGGACTGGTCTGCGAAGCGAGGGCACCACTCCAGCCACGGAAGGCTTGAAGCGGGTTCGCCACCGCGGTTAGGGTAACAACTTCACCTAGGGCGTAGCTGGGCTTGAGGGGTGTCACGTTCACCACGCCGCCGCCATCGGTCAGAACGGTCAGTCGCGGGCGATAAGCCGCGTTGCTGGCCGGGCTGGTGCCGTCCTGATATTCGTTGATGTTGTTGATGCCATCACCATCGAAGTCGCCCGTCGCTCCTTGGGCGAGATTACCGAAGAAGGCGGTTTCCCAAGTATCGGGCAGGCCATCCTCGTCGCTATCGATCAGGAGCGAGGCGCTGTTGCTGACCACATTGGTGACGCTGTTTGTCACTCTGACCGAATACAGCCCCGCCTGGGATGCGGACACATTGACCAGAACCAGGCTATCCCCGGTTTGCCCCACGATATCTCCGCCGTTGTATAACCACTGGTAGGTCACGCCGCGTGTGTCAGCGATGACCACGGAAAAGGCGGCGACATCACCGAGGCCCACCACTTGGTTGACGGGCTGCCCCACGATCTGCGGTGCAGCCAGCGCCGCAGCGCCTGCCTTGGTAATCAGATCGCCACTGGCATCGTGAGTGAAGGCCGACTCCTGCGCCGCAGTCGGTCCCGTAACCGCCACGAGCAGAGAAAGGGCAGCCCCCCAACGAGCGCTAGATCGACGGATGGAATAAAGCATAAGATGTGGATTCTATGCTACTTCTTGCCGGGGCACGGAGGCTTCGGCGGGGGCTTGGGGTTCTTGGGAGGCTTTGGCGGGGGCGGAGGGGGGGCGGCGGCGGTGGCTTGCAGGGCTTCTCCTCGCATTTATTCAAAGCCTCTACCGCTCTTTTATAGGAGTTCCAGATGATGGTGCACACCGCCTTGCCGTCCGGCGTCACGGGCTCTTTGCCCACGTCCCTGAGATTCTGGCAGTCCCGGTGCGCTCTCGCCAGCTTGTCCACTGCCGCTCGCTCTGGCTTGCAGCAATCTTCTTCAAGGCCCAGCGGGTCCACGGAGTTCACGGGATTGTTGGCGACATACGCATAGAGGTTCGGGCCTTCCGCAAGTTCGGCACTCTCCAGAGGATCGCGGGACAACCATCGTCCCAAGGACGGATCGTAGGCCCGATACCAAGGCAGGCAGAGCCCCGTCGCAGCGTGCGTGAAATAGCCGGTAAAGCCGAAGTCGGTGTCCAGATCTCCGCTCACCTTGGTCCGTGCTCCGTAGAGTTCATAGGAGTAACGCGCGCGCACATTTCCTGCTCCATCCACCAGTTCGCGGATCGAGCCGAGATGATCCTTGGTGTAGAAATAGTTTCCCGCTGAGGGACCAGTCTCCACCTTCACACCCAGAGGAAAGAAGCGCTTCACCACGGTGCCCGCGGCGGTCCGCTCCTCGCGGATTTCGTCGCCCCAGACGAAGCGACGGTCGCTGGTCTCGACCGAGTTGTTGAGTTCGCGAATGCGCACCCGGCGATCCAATCCGTCGTAGGTAAACTCCGTGCGCAGCGTCCCGCGGTTGATTGCGGCCAGCCGCTGGGCCGCATCCCATTCGTAGGTGGCGGGGGTGACAGGGTTATTGCTAACTGCGGTCAGCTCGTTGAGCGCATTGTGGCTCGCCACCCGCTGCGGGCCTCCGTCGATTTGCTCGCTCAGGCGGTTCCGCCCGGAGTCGTAGGTGTAGGCGTAGGTCTTCACCACCGCGGCATTCTGTGTCGCGGTGGCGGAGGTCAGTTCATTGACGGCATTGTAGCCGAGCGCAAAGCTCACGGGGTTTCCCGCTCCGGCCTGCTGCGACCAAGCCGATATCCGGTCGTTCGCGACATCATGCGTCTGGAGAAATTCTGAAATCGGGGTGCCCGCGCGGGTGTTCGTGATCCGGTTTTGCCGCCGATCCTTGGTGTTGTCCTCGTAGCCATAGGCGATGGCCTGGCCATTGGGGAATGCTGCGGAAATCACCCGCCCCGACGCCCCGTCGTAGCCGAAAGTGAAGGCACCGAGCGCATTCGTCATGCCAGTCACGCGACCGGCGGGGTCAATCGTCGCCTGGCGCGAATCTCCTCCGATGGCACTGCCCACGCAGCGGCCGAGCGCGTCGTAGGAATAGGTGAGGGTGTCGTTGGGCAAGGGCCCGTCAATACTGGCCAAGTCCCCTGCCCCCAAGGCCGGGGGCGAAGTGATGGGAACATAAGCGTACACCGTGGTTCCACTGCCATCAGCCATGGAGGTGACGCGGTTGTAGTTGGCGTCATAGGTGTAGGTCACGGAGGGAGTCGCCACTACCACGTTCGAATACTGGGTGGAAGTGAGGTTGTTATCCACCGCATAGATGTATTGGGTGACCTGCTGCTTTTCGTCGACCTGCTGCTTGAGCCGGCTGGTAGTGTTCTCGTAATCCCAAGTGACGCGGGAGCCGTCCGCGTAAATCTTTGCCGTCGGTCGACCTTGGATGTCGTGCCGCCAGGTGGTGGTGCGCCCCATGGGATCCGTCAGGGTTTTCAGATCGCCGCATTTGCACCATTGGTAGCGGGTAACGCGGTTCAGCGGGTCGGTTTCTTTGATCACCTGGCCGCGGCTATCATATTCGAAGTTCGTCTCGCGGCCGGCGCGGTCCCGAGTGCGGATCTGATCCAGCCGGCTATAAACGGTCTCTTCGTAGCTGCCATCGGGGTAGGTAGTCCGCGTGGGGCGATCGAGGGCGTCATAGTCGAAGGTCAGCGTATAGCCGCTCTCGGTGGTGATCGTCCGAATGCGGCCGACCACATCGTAAGTCCACTGGATGGTATCGGCCGGGCCCGGCAGCGGCCCATCCATCGAAATCATCCGGCCGTTGGGGTCATAGACATGGGTGGTGACCTCGTTCTTGGCGTTGGTGATGGTGAGCACCTGGCCGCGCGCATTGTAGGTGTAGGTGGTGGTCTGCCCCGCAGCGTCCGTGACCGTCAGCGGCTGATGCTTGGCGTTGTAGGTCTTCTTCGAAAGCAACTCGTTCGCCCCGCCGCGGGTCATGCGGATTTCAAGAAGGTCCTGGCCATTCGCCGCATAGCTGTAGCTGAAGGTGCGGCCAAGCGGATCGATCATGCGCGTAGCCTGACCGAAGGGATTGTTGTATTCGTAGGTGTAAAGTTGCGTCGTGCCATCGTCCAGGACGCGGCCGATATGAGTCGGCGTGTTGGTGCTGCCCTGGAAGATCGGCCCGCCCACCTGATTCGGATAGTCATACCAGACGCGGTTCTCCAGCGGCTGCTTCTCGCTCTCCAGCATCCGGACGGCGCTGGTGCCATTCGGCGAATGCAGCCAATGGTAGATTTTTGCCTTGGTGTAGTCGCCCGCACCAGCGGCATAGGCAATCTCGTCCCAATAGTAAGTATTGCGGAACCAGATGTATTCGTTCCGCGTGGCCACCGCGGCAGGCACGAGTGCTGCCGGCTCCGAGAGCGGGATGCCAAGCGTGGTGGTCTGATTGAATTCCGCACGCGTGCGGTTGCCATCCGGGTAAATGGTGTCGAGAGAGCGGGTGGTGCCGTTTTCGGCCTTGATGAAGCTCGTGGTCCCGTAGGGAGTGATCAGCGCCTCGATAAAGTCGGTGCTGCCGGTGTAGACGAACTCCGAGGTGATGCCGATGACATCGGTGATCTTTTTGAGGCGATGCGCCAGATCGTATTCAAAGGTCGCGAACCGTCCGAAAGGATCGGTGACCTTGGTGACCTTGTAGATGTCGGTCGGATAATCGTAAGCCAGCGTGGACACCTGGCCGATGGCGTCGGTGATGGCGACGACACGGAGGCTGGCATCATAGGTAAGCGTCAGCGCGTTGCCGTAAGGATCGATGATCTGCGTCAGGAAGATCTTGCGCGAGGTTCCAGCGGAGCCGTCGGACTTATTGAAGACGAGCTTCGAGCCATCACTTGAGACCAACTCGTAGCTGGTCGCTGAAGTCCGGGTAAGCGCAGTGAGATCGAGCACCTGGAGGGCGAAGGATTGCGTGCCTTGATTGAAGCCGGAGAAATTGCGGGTGAAGCCGCCACGTTGATACAACTGCACGTCGGCGCTGGGAGTCGACGGATTGTCCTGAATGTAGGACAGCCAGTCGAAGGTCCATTTGGGACCAAAATTGGAATAGGAGAAATTGGCGGGCTGGGCGGCTTCGCGCTGGTTATAGGTCAGTTCGAAGCTGACCGCCGGTCCCACTGGAGGCTCGTAGCCGACCGGTGCGTCCGCGAGTTCGAGCGAGACGAAAAGCAGATCCACATCTGGCACCGCCATCCCCTTCGGTCCGCAAGGTTGGGGTTTGGGATCGGGCTTTGGCTTCGGCTTCGGTTTGGGCTTCGGTTTGGGTTTGCCTTTGCCGTTGTTAGGATCCGGGCCGCCGACGTTGCCCTTGCCCCAGATCTTTTCGCCTTCCTCATCATCGACGTTCCGCCAGTTCGCCGGCAGTTCGCCGGCGGGGATGACGAAATAGCCGCTGCTCTCCGCCTCAAGCGCGGCGCGTGTGATCCAGAGATCGTTGCGGAAGGTAGGGTCCTGCACCAGGAAGCGTCCACCTTCCTCGCGCACCAGCGCGGCGTAGTGGCCGACCTTCCAGTGAATCACCGCTGGAACGACGAATGGGGCACCTTGTTCGCGGAAAGCAGCGCGATAGTTGAGCCCCATCTCCTTCGAGAGCTTCACCACCTGAGGAAGGGAAAATCCATTTTGCGTGGAGGCCGACTTCATCACCAGGTCGGTGCGCGCGTGCTGCGGATCGATCGCGACCTGGATCCGCTGCAGTGCCAGCGGACCGCAGCGGAAGGAGATGCCCGGATCGTGATTCATCATCCAGAGCCCCTCACGGGCCTCGGTGATGCGTTCGGTAGCCGCGCCGGTAAATGCCCGGCCTTCCACGGAACGCAGCAGTGCGTCGAGTTCGGCCATGTGGCCCAAGCGGGCGTGCATGGATGCAAGTTCTCCTGCGGCGCGGTCGGCGAGCGCACGGGCGGGAGCGTCGCTTGCGTCCTTGGCGAGCCGCCACGCTTCGGTCCATGAGCCGATGGTGCGCGAGTAGCGTCCGGTGCGGTAAGCTTCGAGGCCGAGATTGGTCAGCAGCGCGGCACGCCATGGGCTGTCTGGATGCGAGGCGAGAAAGCCATCGAGGCTTGAGAAATCGTCCGGGATCGTGCGCTCCGCATAAGCCCGCATGGCCGCAACGAGCGCGATATTTTCACTGGCGCCCGCTTGTCCACCCACGGGAACGAGCGGCTCCTCGAACAGCCGGCTGCGGAAAATCTCGGCTTCGGTGGGACTGTCGGAAAAGACGAGCGCGGCTGGGGCCGGAGTGACGTCGGGGACGGTGAAGTTCACCTCTCCCGTCAGCGGATGGAGTTCATCCACGGCCGTCTGCGGAGGGGTGGCACCCTTTGAAGCAAGCCCTAAACCAAGGTGGATGGCTGCGATCGTCCCAACTAGAAAACGACCCCGGGGGAGAATCAATTTCACTTTCATAAACCTCGCTGGCGAGAGCCCAAGTGACCTTAGGCGAAAGTGTAAACTATACCCAGAAGTGGCCGGGGAAAGGAAAATCCTGATCGAGTAAATTACTACAGTAGAGCGCGCACTGCGTGATGTGCCTGTAGTCATTTTCAGTCACCCGCAGCTGGGGTAAACCCTGACCGGATTTCCACCAGCAATCAGGACCAAACCCCTGATTTTTAATGGCCGGGGTGGCGGGCAAAACGCAAAGCGCCATCCCCTCACCCATCCCAGATCCTCGTGGGAGGTCGGGTCAGACCGGCGGTCGAACTCATGGTCTCATCTCTCCCTGCAATGAAGAGACCCGAAGACACAGCGTAGCATGAGTCCTCGGGTCTCCTTTTCGCATTCAGACCCTCATGCAGCCGTTCTGAACGGCGGGCAAGCAGCTCGCAAACTCCACCCCGATCAAAGCAAGCTCTTCCCGCTGTGCCCGGCTTCCAGACAGAGCTACCTGAAGACGCGCGGTTGCCACGAGAAGATCGTTCGATGCCTGGATCCGTTGCACCAGCAAAGGCTCGGGATAGCCAGATCGATGGAGGTAGATCGCATGGGGACCACTGTGGACGGCTGCGTTCGATTCTTTCAGCATCTCAGCCCTGAAGCAGAGCAACGGGCGGAGGATAAGGCACGGGACTTTCCCACTTGCCTCGAGTTGATCCAGCATTTCCTTGGCCGTGGGCAGGTTGTCGGCGCGGCGCGCCAGATCCTCTTGTGACAGTGCTCCCATCAATTTCTTCACTGCCGATTTCGGTGCGGAGAAGTGGATCCACACCGACCTCAAGACGGCTTCATAGTGTATGCGCAGCTGCGCTGTAGCCGAGTTGAAATTCTCGCTCCCGAGTAGCAGTCTGACACTCTTCGAATGCTCCTCGGCGAGAACACAAAGGTCGTGGACTACCTTGGAACGAGAGTTCGATGATTGGAACTCCTGTCCGATGATGAGAGCCAGCCGACAGGCCAGCTCTGCGGATCGCTCCAGCAGTTGATTCAATGTAATGTTCTGTGATTTCATAGGTCCTTTCATGGTTGGATTGGCGATCAACCCTCCCCTGTCGGTAGATGACGCCCGGGGCCCGATAGCCGCGGCAAATCACACGAATCGCCCGTGATCGTATCGGGTGAACGCGCAGGGTTTGGGCAGCGGCATCATTGGCCGACTGCAACCGGGGAAAGGCACTTGCTCTCACACCGGAACCCATTGCGGCCCGAAAGGCCGTGTCACCCTGCATACACATCCAGCCCTAAAATGCTGGATGGAGCAAACGCCCCCTCATTGGAGGCGCGGGCCATCATCAGAACCATTGAAAATGGTCGGGGTGGCGGGATTCGAACCCACGGCCTCTTCGTCCCGAACGAAGCGCGCTACCAGACTGCGCCACACCCCGATGATTGATTGGGTCATTCTTGCGAATGCCGCCCTCCTCTGGCAGAAAGGCGGGCGGGCTTTTTCGCGATTTTCGGCCAACCTGCAAGTGAAATCTGGGAAGGGTTCCAAGCACTCCGGGAAATCGTAAAAGCAGCGAAGCGGTTTAGGGCTATTATGGCGCAGCCACTTGGCACCGAAAAACGATGAAACACGCAGTTCCCTACCTCGCTTCCGGCACGCTTTTGCTCCCAGCCCTGATGGGCGCAGCCGGGGTGGAAGAATTCAAAGCTTTCTGGCCGGCCAGCCTCGCAGCCGGCTTGTTGGCGATTGCCGGGTTCGGCGTGCTCTTACAGCGGCAGGCCCCGGAGAGGAAGCCCTGCCCGGTCCGCGTCCGCGTGCGGCGCTAGTGGCAGTCCGGCCGCTGCCATGAGCTTGAGCAGGAAGGTCCGCGCGCATCTGCTTTTCCACTCATCGAGCTACGTGTTCGCCGGGGGTGGATTCGGAATTCTGATGTTCGCGATCCTGTGCTTTGGTGCGATAGATTGGCAAAAGGCAGCGCGAGCCAAAGAGGTCAAATCTTGGCCCGTAGCAGACGCCACCATCTTGAAATCGCAAATCGTGATGTCGGATGTATCTAGTTCGACAAGCGTCGGGGTGCGGACCACCGTCGCTGGCGAACTTCGCTACCCGAATCCAGAAGGAGAGAGGAGTTTCCCCTTTTTCTTGGAATCGCGGGCAATCAAACCGCTGGACTGGAAAGGCAGCTTCAAGCCAAGTGGGCACGTGCCGATCCACTACAATCCGGAGAATCCCAGTGAGTTGTCCTTCGTGGAATTCACGGGGGAGCCTTAAGCCAGCTTCGGCACGAAGGTGATGCTCAGCCGGATGGAGTTCCCTCCGGCTTCTTCCACGCGACGGCGGATGGGGCAGGATTCAGAAGGGATGCCGCACTTGAAATCGGCGGGCAGGATGCCGGATTCGATCGCCTCACGTGCCGCTAGTTCCGCGGTGCAGATGTGGACCATCTCCTCCTCGAAGTAGTAGGCCTCGTGGTTGACGAGGTAGTCGTAGAACTGGTGGTTCCAAAAGCCCTCGTAGGTCTCCACCTTTTCCTTCTGACGCGTTCCCTTCACCCGCATTTCCATCGGGCGATCACAGCCGCGGCCTGGGCCGAAATGGTGCTGGGCGCAGTCCCGCCAAAGAGTCAGCACTTGGCAGCGGCTGTCGTCATCGAGATCGTCCCGCCACCAGCGGTCGACCTCTTGGATGCCAGCTTCTTCGAGGGCTGCACGGAGCAATTCGGGCATGGTGATACCCGTGGCAAGAGGAGCGGTAGGCATGGGTGAAACGCAGGGCGGGCGAACGCGGATAAGATATGTCCCGAGGCGGAATCGCGGCAAGGATTCCTGTCGGTTCTGATCGCGGGGCGAGCGACAAGATCGGGATTTCTACTCCACCTTGAGACGCCAGAAACCGGGGCGGGCCTGCATCAGCGGATTGTCGGAAGTGACATCCACTTGCATGCTATCGGAAAGGCGTTGGACGGTAAACACGTTGGGCATCTCCGCCGATGCACTGGTTTCGCCAGTGGTGAGCAAGGTGCCCATCTTGTAGACGTTGGTCCAGACCTTGAGATCGCTGCTGTGTTGAAGAGTGGTGCTCAGCCTGTGATTTTTTGCAGGTAGCGGCAGGGTGAAGCGGAGCGAGAGCTTGCCATTCCATGCGGTAGCGGGCACCGGCAGGATCGGGGGGAAAATGCCGGGGACCCGGGGATCCATACGCAGCCCGTGCTCGAGCAAGTTGCTCAAGCCATCACCGTCGGGGTCGGCGTCCGGGCCAGCGATTGCGGGTGTAGTGGCATCCGGGCCGAAGAGGCGTTGTGCCCACCCGTCGAAGGACTCCGAAGCGAAGGCTTTGAGGGGAAGGGCGGTGATCTCGATATTCGCCCCCGGAGGATTCGCGACCACGACGCGGAATGCTGAAGGATGCGAGCCGTAGTTGGAAGGCTGGTAGGTGATCGTGCAGGGCATCTCGCCGCCGGGTGGCAGATCGGCAGGGAGAGTTCCCGCGCTGAGGCGGAAATTGGATCCATGGGGCCCTTCCATCGCCAGCGACGAGACTCGTAGTAATTCAGTACCGGGATTCCGGATCGCCACCGTCCGTGCGGTGGCTGGGGCATTCAGCACCTGTGAGACGAAGATCGAGTTGATCGTGGCAGGAGTGACTTCCACCAAGGAATCGTAGCCCTGCAGTGCAACTCCGTTGAGATGGAAGGACTGATCGGCTGCCAGATGCTGCACAATGAGGAAGGCATGGGTCTGGCCACGGGCTATGAAGTCGCGTTCGATGCGGAGAGACTTGCCGGACCCATAAAGGTTCTGATCCAAGACAAAGGACCCGGACTCATCACAAATGGTATAAGGCTGGGATGGAGGCCCATACAGCTCGCTACTGCCGTAGAAGGTAACTCGATAGCGCCTTCCCGCCACCAAACCCGTGAGCGTGAGACTCACCGGGTCATAGCCATAGCAACAGCGGGCGGCGAGGTAGTAGCTCTGACCCAAGGGAAAAACCGGATCCGCATAGTAGTTCGAGAGAATTTCATTCTGGTCGTCGCGTGTTCCCCGGAATCCGCTTTGGGCAAGCTTTCCCCAGACTTCGGGTTCGATGGGAAAAGTTCCGGGACCAACGATGGGCGATCCCATCTCCCCGGAATCAACAACCCACAGCGTCCGCGCTGGATCGAGGCCGAGGCTCGCGTCATCCGTCCATGGACGCATGCTCCAGCCGGAGGACGCATCCGCATCGGTGGCCACGCTGAAATCATCCAGCAGCAGGGTGCTGTCCGCGGTGCCGCTATCATTCTTTACCACCAACTGTGCGGTAGCTGCGGAGGCGACGAAGCTGCCGGTGATGATGCGATAAGGATTCGCCGCGCCCACCGGAATGTCAGCGCGGAAGGAAGCAGAGGGGCCGCCATTCAAGGACCAGGAGGCCACGGGCGCACCGGCTTGCCCGTCTCGGCAGTTTGCCCGGAAGCGCACGGTGTATCGTGTGCCGGGAATGAGGCCGGTGATGTTCGACGAGAGAGTTGCGGGCGCGCCGTTGCTGCGCAGGAAGGCAACTCCCCCACCCTCCGGGATTGCGCCGTTGTTGGCGTAGGAAGCATCGCCCGCAGTGGGATTGAGGCCAACGCTGCCGGTGTGGCTCCAGGCAGTGATGCTGCCGCCATTCTCCGAGGCATAGCCGGGCGCGGCGTTGAAGGAATCGGATTCGAACCCGGGGTTTAGGATCTGCGGCGATTGCGCCATGAGCCCGCTGACCTGAATCAGGAGAAAGGTGGCTGTGAAGAGAAGACGGGTGGGCAACATTGCGACAGTGACAGCGGGAGCAAGATGCCTGAGGACAGGCGCCGCGAGAACACCGAAATACCAACTTCACCGGATATTCACGGTGGCCAAAGCGGAACGGTAGAAGCAGCCTGAGACTCAAGCGACAATTCACGACACAAGAAACTCTTCCTACCCCTCCAAGACCTGATAGGAAAAGTTCCTATATGAACAAGCGCATCCGTCTGAAGGACGTGGCCGAGCGGGCTGGAGTGGCAGTGAATACGGCCTCCACGATCCTGAACCGGCGGCCGAATTCGTGGGCGTCGAAGGAGACGGAGGCGCGGGTCTTCCAGGCGGCGAGCGAGCTGGGCTACCGCCCATCGAAGACGGCGCGGGCGCTGCGCTCCGGGCGCTATCATACGATCGGGCTGCTGATCCAGGACCTGACGAATCCCTTCTTCTCGACGCTGGCAGATGAGCTGGAGTCGGCGGTGGAGGAGCGCGGGTATGATCTGCTGGTGGAGAATTGCCGGTCCTCGCTGGTCCGGGAGAAGCATCTCTTCGCGGATCTGGATGACCTGGAGGTGGATGGCAGTGTGCTGTGGCTCTCCGACAATGAGGTCTTCCGCGCGGAGCTGGAGGAGATGGCGGAGGCGAACCGGGCGGTGGTGGTGCTGGGCAATGGTATCCCGGAGAAGCCGATCCCGGTGGATGCAGTGCTCTCGGATTTCACGCAGGGTCTAACCGATGCGGTGGATGCGCTGTGCAGCCTGGGTCACAAGCGCTTCGCCTTCCTGAGCGCACTGGCGGAGGGACAGGCGGACGGCAATCGTCCGAGGCTTTTCCAAGAGATGCTGGCAGCGCGGGGCATCCCGGCGGCGAACATCGATATCCTGCGCACGGGGCACACGGTGGAGAGTGCTTGTGACACTTTCGCGGGCTTCCTGAAGAAGCGCAGCGACAAGCGGCCGACCGCGCTGCTGGCGATGAATGACCTGGCGGCGATCGGGGCGATGCGCGCGGCGATCGAGGCGGGGATGGAGATCCCGGCAGATCTCTCGGTGGTGGGGGTGGACGATGTGCCTCTGTGTTCTTATCTGCCGATCACGCTGAGCTCGATCCGGCAGCGCTACAAGGCGATCACGAAGGCGGCGGCGGAGTTGCTCATTTCGCGGATCGAGGGTGCGGAGGTCTTGCCGGCGCGGCAGGAGGTGTTCGCGACGATTTACACGCCAAGGCAGAGCACGGGGGCGGCGAAGGGGTGATTGGAAGTGGCGCGGCCTCTCCAGAGCCGCGACCGGGAGAATCCACACTTACGCCGCAGCTTTGAAAGCTCCGGCGTGCTGCTTTCTGGAGGATCGGGGGAACTCACCCGCTGAGAAGTCCCGCGGGGAATGGGTACAGTTACACAGTCGCGGCTCTGGAGAGACCGCGCCACCTCTCGCTCTGGGAATCTGCGGTGAGAAGCCCGACGGGGTGATGAAGGGGCGGCGCACATGTCGGCTGCTCCAGCCTCGCACATGGAAGATATGGGATAAGGAGCAAGGGCAGGGTCGCACTCGCTCAAATCCTCAGGGAGCGATACCCCAAGCGCTCTTCACCATCTTGACCCAGCGCGCGCGGGCCTTGGCATCGACGGGTGAGGGCTTGCTCTGCGCCCACTCCTGCTCCACGAGAGCGAGGACTTGCTGGCGTTCGGCCAGCGGGACTTGCTCCCATGAAGGATCGATCTTGCCGGCGGTCCGGGTATCCTGAAGAGCGGAGCGCAGATATTCGTCGCGCTGGCCGGTGATATCCGCGGATTGGAGGACGGAGGCGGTGAGCTTGCCGTCGCTGCCATCGCCGATCAGGAACCAGGCTTGATCCAGAGCCTCGGGTTTCAGCGTGGCCAAGGCTTCGAGGGCCCTGCGGCGTGAGGCCTCATCCAGCTCCGCTCTGGCGATGGCGCGCAGAGTGCCGCTGACTTCGCTCTCGCGATACTCCTTCTCCAGATACTCCGGATGAGCCGCCAGCCACTCAGCGGCCTCGACCGGGGAGCGCTCCGCCCATGCGGGAACAAGGTCCTCGATCGCAGTGTAAGGCTGTTTCCCGTCCGTGACCAAATGGTCGAGCACCTTGCGGAAGTCGAAGTCCTTCGCGAAGGCGACGACCATCATCTCTTGCGACTCTTCCAAGGGGATCTGCTGGAACATCTCGATCGTCTTGTCCGCGGAGATGGCCGCAGAGGCCAGGATGCATTGCGAGATCACCCCTACGCCGGCGTGCTTGCTCTGGAAGATGTCCCGGTGCTGCTGCCATTCGGCAAGGGCCTTCCATGGATCGCGGCAGGCAAATGCGTACAAGATCGAATCGCCCATGCGCTCGCGGAGTCCGGGATCGGAAATCGCGAGTGCTTGCTCCCAGGCGCGCCAGCCGATACGATCAATGAGTTCCTCGGCTACCACGCCGCGGATGTTTGCTCCGTCCTTTGGCTCTTCCTCCAGCCATTGCCAGAGGGCATCGGTCGTGCAGGCGGCCAGCGTGCGCCGCAGCAAGATCATCCGCGCGCCCGGTGCCGTGATGGGATCCATAGACTCCCGCTTGGCAAGGGCAGATCCGGAACCTTGCTGTCCGGGAGTCAAATTCGGCCCATCGGTCGTCATTGCCGCCTGAAGGGCTTGCGGGGATCGGCCGGAACCCGGAAACGTTCCGGCGGCCAGCGCAGCGGCACAGGCCAAGGCGACGACGAGTTTTTCCGTGGCGGGCTTCATGGCGGCGGCTCCGCACTGTCCGCGGAGATGAGCATGGGATAGGAGGACGCCAGATTGCTGCCTAATTGAGTATTACGTTTGCAGTACTTGCTCACTGCCGCAGCGGCCTGGGCGAACTGCTCCGGCGGCAAGCCTTCCAAAGACCTACGGATTTCGTCGCACTTCGCCGAATCCTTGAGGCCCACGCCGAGGACTTTCAGGATTTCGGAATCGGAGGAGCGCGGCCAATCCAAGGCAGCGACCAAGGCGTGGGAGGGATCCGTCCCCGCCCAACGGGTGAATAGATTGTCGATCCGGACCCCTTGTTCCGCGAGTGCCCGCGCAGCGCCGCTTTCGATCCATGGTGCGGCATCCGCGGTCACGGCGATCTCCAGTGAATTCTCGCCGAAGGGATCGCCGGGGAGATCGCGGAACAGCTCCCATGATACCTCACTACAAGCTAGGGCGAGCGCAGCATTGCCGGCACCGGCTTTCTTTTGCAAGAGCTCCATCAGTGTAGTGATAGCGCATGGCCCGCGACGTTCACTGGCAGTCACTGCCTTGAACGCAGCGTCCGGATCCGACTCCGCCCAGCCAGCCATCACTGCGAAGCGAAGCTCCGGATCGATGCCTTCAATCCAAGCTGCCGCATCGCCTCCCTGGAGCCGGCCCAGTTCGTGAGCAGCGGCAGCCATGCGAGCCTGGAAGTCTTCGGAGGTATCCCAATCGGTGTCTTCCGGCAGAGCCTCATAGGTCCGCTTCAGGGCGAGGATCTTGTCCCGGAGGACTGCCGCAGAAAGCGTGGCATTTTCGCTGGCCCTCTGCTTCTGCTGCACCTCCCACTCCTGCTTGAATTCGGCAAGGGCTGCCGAGACGTCGCCGCGGGTAGGTGCCTCTCGGCGCTCTTGGGACTTGCCGGGAGTCGCCAAAGGCGGGACATCGCCGCTTCCACTCTTGGCCGCCGCCGCGAAGTAGGCGGCGATGCCAAGCAAAGGCGGAATGATCCAGAGGGAGCGGCGCATGGGGGAAGGATTTCTCAAGGGCTGTGAATCGTGTTGCGGATCTCCTGCACCTGGGCATCGGAGAGTTTCCAGTCGGCGATGATGCCGTTGATCGCGGAGAGTGCATTTTGGCCGCGGAGGGTTTTGGCGATTTCGATCCGCTGCTCGACGGGGAGTTCCTTCAGGAGATTCGGGAGCTGCCAGCTTGCTTGGTCACCCTCGATCACGCGCTGGGCGGTTTCACCGAGCCATCGGGTGGACTCCGCTTCGGTCGCATTGCCCTGCAACAGCGCAACCGTCCCCGCGGGATCGTTCACCATGTTAGTGCCTTGGAAGAAAGCGCCATGCTGCCCCTCGGGCAGGCTGCGGAGCAATTCCACGGTCCAGCGATCAGCGGCGGGAGCGTTGTCCTTCCCCACCACGCTGCGCATTTCCCACCACTCGTTGGCGAAGTTCTCCTTCGCGGCGACACGCTCGACGATGTAGTCGGTGGCGCCATCGGGATCGTGACGCATCCATGACTCCATCATGCCGGAGGGAAACATCGGCAGGTCGTTGCGCTGGCCGAGCTTGTGGTTCATCCCATCGATGAGCGTGCGGAAGTCGGTGGAGGCATCCATTTCAAGGGAGACGCCATAGCGGGTCCGGACCGAGCCGGCGGTTTTCGGCAAGCGTGCCCAGAGATCCACGACGGCGGCGGCACTCTGCTTGGCGGCCTCCTTGGAGAGCTTCTCCATCAGGCTATTGAGGCGGAAGTCATCGAGATCGTGGTGGAACTCGCCGAGGGCGACCAGGCATTCGAAGGCACGCTTTGGATCGCTGCCTGCCAAGGATCCGGCGACACCGGTCATGGCGAGCTCACGCAGGCCGGGATCGCGAAGCTCGCTGGCCCATTGCCATGCTCCGTCCACATCCGCCGCGGCCCACGAATCTAACAGCTCCCTCAGCTTCTCCTTGGCCTCGCCATCGAGTCCACCGATGCCCCGTGACGCCAGCCATGCCTCGATCGAGGCGCCGCGGTGCTTGGCAGGGATCTCATTGATCAAGCCGCCGAGGTCCTCGCGATCGCGTTCCTGGATCTTCTCCCCCCAGCGCTTGCGGGTGGTTTCGCGGGAGGGCTCGGCACGATTATCCCGCGGCACGGGATCGTGGCTAACAAGAGGCGGCGGCCCCGCGGGCTGCGGGGAAGTGCGGCCGATGAACCAACCAGCGACGAAGGTAAGGATCAAGGCAAGCAGCCACCAGCGGGTTTTCATCTTATCTCGGGCTCCGGGGTGCAGACTTCATGAGTCGGCTTGGACACTGGAATCGCCGCTCGTATTCATTGGATTTGCTGGGGCAAAAGCCAGGCCGCGTCAAGATGGGGAGAAGTTGTGAGAAACGAGGTCCGCCGCTCCGGGCCGGACAAGAGCCGTCAGGGATGCCCCCTACTCCTTAAGGGGGGATGATTCAGGCCAGCGTTAACCGGGCTCTAATGTGCGCTGTGCTAGCCTGCGAGGGTAAGGCTTTCCCAAGCATGAAGATTACGAGCCCAAGTCCCAGCAACTCCTCCTGCAGGTGGCGGCAGCTCCTGTCGGGGCTGGCGCGATGGTATGCGGCGAAGCTGACGCGACTGGTGGATTTGCTGAGCCTGAACGGTTGGCGAGCGACAGAGGAGGAGGTCTATCGCGCGGAGCAGCGGGGAGGCGGCTTCCAGCGGAAGCTGAGGCCAGGAGTGCGAGGGGCACGCAACTCCCCTTCCCCATCAGAGGAGCAGGCCACAGGAGATTCCTATACTGCGCCCGGGGGAACGCGCGTTTCAAAAGAGGAGACGCCCACCACATCACCGGAGAGACAGGACTCCAAAGGTGGCCATCGTTAGTTGACGCAGAAGGCGTTCGGCAAGGCGGCCTATGCCCCCATCGGATTCCGGTGGGGCCTCTCGCTTGAAGGTGGCGAGAAATCGGCGACACTCCAAGAATGACGATCACGATGCCGATCCAAGAGGTCGCCCATGGAAGTGCCGATTATCTGGAGCTCGTGAGGCTGCGGGATCTCCACCTGCGCCAACCGATCGGGCTGCGCTTGAACCCGGAAGACATCGTCGGTGAGGAGGTCCACCGGCACTTCGCGCTGAGGGATGAAGGCAGCATTTCCGGCGGGCTGATCGCGGTGCTGCTGGATGCGGCATCCGCGAAACTGAGGCAGATGTGGATCTTGCCGGAGCTGCGAGGGCAAGGACACGGCAAGTATCTGTTAGACGCGGTAGAGCGGACGCTGTGGCTGGAGGGCTACCGTCACTTCGTGCTTCACGCGCGGCAGAACGCGGTGGGCTTCTACGCGGGCTGCGGGTATGAGGTGGTGGGTGATGTTTTCACCGAGGTGGGCAGGCCGCATTTGCGGATGGAAAAGGTCTGGTGAGGAAATCACCAATCCTCCCGAACCACGGATCCTGCTTCTTACTTCACTTGGAAGGCGAAGTTCTCGGCGCTGGCGCCGCCTTTGCCATCGCGGGCGATGAGGAAGAGGCGGTAGTTGCCGGGCTTGGACGGCGGATCGAAGGTGTAGATGTTAGAGCCGGTGGACTTCGGGTTGATGACCTTTTCCTCGGGGGCCTTCTCCGCATCGCCGCCTTCCTTGCGGTCGGTGGATTCCGCGGCGATCTTCCATTCGAGTTGCACCTTGTCGTTCTCGGGATCGACGACATCAAGGGTCACGGGCACTGGTTCGCCAGCAGCTATGGTCTTGGCCATGGCGGGCGAGGTGAAGGTCTCGACGCGCGGGCAACGGTTGGCGGGCCAAGCCCCAGTCCAGGCGCGCGCCATGGCATCGACGGGCGGGAGCTTCTCGCCGCTCCTGAGGAACATGCCATACCAGGTGGCGGTGCATTCCTGCTTCTGGCCCCAGAGGAAGGCGAAGCTGCCGACGCAGAGACCGGCGGATTCCTCCGTGACGGTTTGCTGGGTGGTGAAGTAGTTCGCGGCTTTCTCGCGGCTGGTCGGCTCGATCGGTGCGCCCCAAGAGGTCTTTGGCACTTCCCAGTGACCCTGCGGACCGAACTCTGTTAGAAGGAGCGGCTTGTCCCAGCCGGCGGATTTCACGGCCTTCCCCACCCCGGCGGCGGAGGCGTAGGCATTCACACCGAGGATATCGATGCTGGGGCAATTTGCTTTCACGCCCTTGACCTTGTTCGGATTGGCACCGGCGATAACGGTCATGACCAGGCGGTCCGGGTCCTCCTCCTTGATGATCTTGGCGAGGACCTCGATCTCCTTCCAGATGCGGTCATCCTTACCGTCGCCTGCAGGCCCTTCCATTTCATTGCCGAGGCCCCAGATGCCGATGCTGGGCTCCTTCTTCCACTTCGCGACGGCGGCGCGGACTTGCTGGCGCTGCTTCTCGAGCTGGGCGGGATCGGAGTAATTGAAGCCGTGACGCTCGTGGCCGACCCAGATGCCGGCAGCGATGCTGAGGCCGCGCTGGCGGGCTTCTTCGACGAGGGGCTTGCCGTCGCTCTTCGCGTCCAAGGCGTCGATGCCCCAGGTGCGGACCGAGTTGCCACCGGCGGCGGCGAGGACATCGAGATGGCCTTGGCCGCCGACACCGCGGAAGACGAAGGGCTTGCCATCGCGGAAGAGCTCCCAATTGCCGGAATCGGCGCGGCGCATGGTGATGCGGCCGGGAGTATCGGCGGCGGAGGCGAGGAGGGGGAGGGTGAGGAGGAGGGGTAGGATTTTCATAGTATGGGCGAGGAAAGGCTACGGCTCTTGTTGCATAAAATTACATCACTTTGGAGAACTCCGGGCAAGTGGTATTCCCGTGATTGGGCGTCCAAGTGGCCCGAAAGGCAGCCGGAGCCGGGATCGATGCTGGTACATGCGGTTCTTGCCACCGGCGAAACGGGAGTTCATGATCCGCGCAAATCCTTGAGGGCACAAGAGAAGTGGCGGAAGTGAACCAACAATTGATCGCGGACAGACTCGGGATATCGAGGGCGACGGTCTCGCGGTGCTTTACGAATCATGCCGGCATCAGCCCGGTGACGCGGGCGAAGGTCTTCCAGATTGCGGCGGAGCTGGGCTACGCGCACATGGAGACGCGGACCCGGACGCGCAAGCTGCCGCCGGGGCGCATGGACCTGTGCGTGCTGATCTGCACGGAGACCAAGGAATACTTCAGCGGCGGCTACGAGAGCCCCGGGGCGCAGATCCTGGAGGGGGTCTCGGAGTACGCGCAATTGCATGGCGCGCGGATCGAGATGCACCTGATCCCGCCGGATGTCGGCAGCTTCGATCACCCGGAGTTCCAGCGCATCACGGGCCTGGCCAAGCGCAAGGCGAACGGGGTGCTGCTGATCTATCCTTTCCCCGAGCCGGTGGTGGAGGGCCTGGCCGAGCGCTTCCCGCTGGTCTCGCTGGTGGACCAGTACGAGCACAATGCGATCGATTGTGTGGATGTGGATCATTTCCACGGGGTCTCGACACTGGTGGATCACCTCGTGGAGGCGGGTCACCAGCGGATTGGCTTTTACACGCGCAAGTATCAGGTGGAGGCTGGCTGGTCCTTCCGCCGCTACAGCGCCTTCATCGAGAAGATGACGCGACTGCGCCTGAAGGTGGACCCGCAGGATGTCATCGGGGTCTTCCCACGGCCCGAAGTGGGGCTGGAGGAGAGCTTTGAGTTGGCCGCGGCGCGGACGCAGGCCGGGGTGACGGCGTGGATCTGTGCGGCGGACCACCAGGCCTACGATCTGATCCTGGGACTGAAGAAGCGGGACCTGCGGGTGCCGAACGATGTCTCGGTAACGGGCTTTGACGGGATCGAGCGACGCGGCAACCGGCCGGCGCTAACCACGATCGAGATTCCCTTCCGGGAGATCGGCGCGAGCGGGACGCAGCGGCTGGCAGCGAGATTGAAGAAGCGGTTTCACCAGTCGCAGCACGTTTATATCTCCGGGCGCTTGCGCGAGGGGAATACGGTGGGGCCGGTGCGGGGGTAGACCGCGAGACGCGTGATGCCAGCTTGAAGAGTCTTTCGCTTGCTGGCGCTGCTTGCCGTTTCCTACTGGTAGCCGATCGCCCAGACTTCTGGCAGGTTCCCGGAGCTCGGCCCGGTTGACTTGGCTCTTTCCAATGTTTGAGGCATGGCGGGCGGTGCGCTTGCCCCGTCCCGGGCCAAGGACCACAAGATGGAGCCCACGATACCGAGTGTGAGGATTAGGATGCCCAGTTCCAGGTAGAATGCCTTCAAGTGGAGAATAACTCCTGTCTTGAGGTTCGTAACCCTAAGCTTACACGAGGGAACAGGCAGCACGAACACCAGAGGCTCCTGGCTGAGGCTCATCCGCCTGACACCGGAGTGTGGCGGAACTTCCAGGTACAGTTCTGCGAGCTGTGTGGAATAGAGGTGGAGATGCTTCCGGAATGCCGCTGGCAGTTCGGGCCGCTTTTCTTCTGCCTTGGGAACATCGCCGGGCTGAACGACGTTGCTCATGCGTTGGGGGGCCGCGAAAGCGGCTGTGGAAATGAGAAATGAAAGTGAGGTCAACCAGATCTTCGACGCCGATTTGCTTGTGGCGATGCCGGGTACCCTCCTGCAGTCAAACAAAGGCTCCTGGCATCAAGCCACGCGCGCGAGGAGCCGGCGTTCTGCCGAATCCAAGATGGCGTCCTGGCGCATCCGGTCCGACTCACCTGTCACCTCCCTCATTGCCTGATCATAATCAGCTTTTGATATCTCGTGGGCATATCGCCCGGCATTCAGGGCAAGCTGGAGGGTTCGGGCATAGACCAGGTCCCGGCTTTTGTGCGGCGGCGGGCGAAGGTCATCTCCGGGCAGGGTTTGAGACGCGTTGTTATCCATGAGATCGGGTTGAAAAAGGGGCCCGACCGGCGGCGCTACGGGGAGGGGTTCACGGGAGGTTGGTAGCGCTGCCGATCGAGCAGATGGTCCGCAGCAAGCGGAGGTTTCAGGGGTGGAGCGCGGTAACCTTGGGGAGGATGTGCGCCCCTTTGCGCTGGATGTCCCATCTGGCCACGTTGAGGAAGACCTTCGACTTCTCGTGGTTGACGAGTGTCACCGCGGAGGAAGGCAGCAAGATCTGTTTGCCGTCATACCAGTTACCCGTGTCGATTACCCATTCGCCGATGACCCAGGTCTGATCGTCGGCCAGAAAGCTGCTGACGCAGCCGATGGATCCGTCGCTGGCTAGCACATCGTAACCAACAATTCCGCGGGTGCTGCTGAGCTGGACATGCTCGTGGCAATGGCGCGGGGCCGGCGTCTCCCCCGCGAGCACCTCCCCGGGGAGCGTGGCCGGTGAACCGACGATACCCCAGATATCAGCACCATCCCAATAGGGTGGCCAGCCGTAGTAGCGGTAGTAGTCTTTCTCGAAGGTGCGCGAGACCATGTGGCGCGAGTCGATGCGAGGGCTTTCCTCGATCTGCTTCCGCGTGAGTTTTACGGAGAGGGCCTTTGCATCAGGCTGTACCCTTTCAAAGGCATGGGGGGAGAGCAGCACCAGCCGTTTCATGAGCCACAGGCCGGTATCGACGACCATATAGCGGATGGCTCCGGACTTCTCCTCGAAGTAGAAGTCCTTCACATGGCCGATGTCGCCGTCGGAGGCGGCAAGATTGCGCCCGTAGGTTGATTTGATGTTGTAGAGCATGGGATGAGCGGACCGCGATTCTGCCAGTAAGGAGGAACGGAAGAGCCTGCTTGACCGTGGAGTGATCCTATCACGGGCCCTTCACATATCCCATGGGGTATAGTTCTACTTTACTCCTCCTAAGCTTCGCTGCGGAAGACGGTCACAATAGCTGAAGCAAGCGGCGGCTGGCACCCATGGTAGCGATGCGTGCCGACTGGCATAGGTACGCCGGAGCTCAGGCAGGTAGGGTTACACCCCATGGGATTTGCTGCGGTGGCGAACGACATTCCCCGTTCGCAGTTCCACGAAAGAGTTCGCCAAACACCTCGCTGCGGGGGACAATGAACGATTGCCGGGGCGTTCCGCCAACGCTGCCTGATATGGACATGAAATCTCACCCTCCACCACTCCTCCATGGTTACCTGGCGGCCTTACGACGCCATATCAAGCATGCCCCTGGCTCCAGAGAAGGAAAGCGTGCGGCGGAAAAGCTCGGGATCCTAGCCCTGAAGCGCGGGCTTACCACCCCTGGGGTCGCCCAAGTCCACCAGCGCTCGCTCGCCTCCCTCGGGCTGATCCGCTACCCGGCGGAGAGTGGTGAAAATGCGGTCCAGCGGGCCGCCGATTTTTTCACCGCCGCGGTCAAGCCGATCGAGGACTCCCAAGGCGGGCTTGCGGAGGCGAATACGCGCTTGCAGGCAGCGGTGGAAACCCTCAGCCAGCGTAGCGACGAACTGGGGGCCGCGAATGAGGAACTGCGGCAGGAGATTTCCCGCCGCAAGGAAGTTGAGGACTCCCTGCGGACCAGTGAGCTCACTTCCAGCCAGCTATTGGCAAAGTCGCGTGAGATGCAGGAAGAACTCCGCTACTTGTCCCGCCGGCTCATTGTCGCCCAGGAGGAAGAGCGCAAGAGGATCAGCCGGGAGCTCCACGACGTGATCGCGCAGACGTTGACCGGCATCAATGTGCGGCTCGCCACCTTGAAGCTTGAGACGACCGCCGGCGCGAAGGACTTCCAGAAGAAGATCGCCTTCACCCAGCGCCTTCTCGAAAAGTCGATGGGCGTTGTGTACCGCTTCGCCTTCGATTTGCGGCCATCCGTACTCGACGATCTCGGCCTGCTTCCCGCTGTGCGCTCGTATATCAAGGACTTCAGCGCGCGCACCGGCATTCGGGTCGATTTCACCGCTTCCTCCCGGATTGAGAAACTGGACAATACCCGGCTTACCGTGCTCTACCGCATTGTCCAGGAAGGGCTCGCCAATATTGCGCGCCATGCGCGGGCAAGCCGCGCTGAGATCGTGATCCAAGCCCACGCCAGCGGTGTGCACATGAAGATCACAGACAATGGGCGCGGCTTCCGGTTGGACAGCCCCACAAAGTCCATGCGCCGCGAGCGCCTCGGCCTTCTCGGCATGCGGGAGCGCGTGGAGATGATCGGGGGCACCTTTCATGTAGACTCGGCACTGAAAAAAGGGACAACGCTCCGTGTCGATTTTCCGCAAGCATCTCGCGGGGCAAAGCAGGCCCCCTCTAAAGCACCGTGAGGCTGTCCCCGCATACGCCCGTGAAAACCATCACTGTCCTCCTCGTCGAAGATCACATGATCATGCGCGAGGGGTTGCGGGCCTTGCTGAAACTGGAAACCGACCTGCGGATCGTTGGCGAGGCGGAGAACGGCCGGCAGGCGGTCGCCCTCACGCGAAAGCTCCGGCCTTCCGTAGTCGTGATGGACGTGGGCATGCCGCTCCTCAATGGACTGGAGGCGGCCCGCCAGATCCTGGCGGCCCATCCCAAGACCAAGATCCTGATACTTTCCGCCCACAGCGACGATGCGTATGTGGAGAAGGCCCTGGCGCTTGGTGCCTCCGGATATCTCGTCAAGCAGACCTCGGCGCACGTGCTTGGCGAGGCCATCCGCAAGGTGTGGCTCGGGATGAGATTCTTCAGCCCGGTGATCGCGCGACGTCTCGATCATCAGCAACTGGTGGACCCGGGCAAAGTAGCGGCGGAAAAGGATTCCGCGCGCCTAACCCCGCGGGAGATGGAGGTCCTCCAGTTGATTGCCGAAGGGAAAGCCAACAAGCAGACCGCAGCGGAACTCCACATCAGCATCAAGACCGTGGAGAAGCATCGCCAAAGCATGATGAACAAGCTGGACATCCATGACACTGCCGGGCTCACCCGGCATGCGATTGCCATCGGCATCATCGAAAGCAGCGTTCAAGCCACTGTCGTTCCGCCGCCAGGCCGCTCTCAGCCCTAGTGTTCCGGTTTTGGGGTCTACACCCCATGGCGATCCGGAGACCGCTTGCGTATCATTCAACATGAAACGCCCCGCGCTCGCCAACGCCACTCCTGGCTACGGCACCGGAGCATGGGCGCGGAGCGGATCAGCCGGGATGATGCATGGTGGCAAGGGTTCCCCCCTCCCCGGCCACGAGTCATGCATCATCCCGGCGAACGCTTTGGCCGGAGGATAGCAGGCCAATCCGTCTTCAAGGGCAGGAGTGCCAGCGGAATGTGAAGGACTTGGAAGGAATCTTCGAAGCATGCGGCGAAAAGGCCCGCGGCAAAAGGTGCGAGGCGATTGCGGGCATCCTGGTGATGGGGACAAATTGCTCGCGCTTCCCGGGGACGGCCCCGCCCTGGACGAGGCCCTGATCGAGACGATGCGCAAGATTGTTCGTTGGGAGATCGCCTCTTACTCCACCCAAAGGAGGCGCGGCTTCCGATATGGAGGGGAGGCTGCTTTCGCTGCTTCACGGCAGCAAGCTGCCTGCCGGAAGGCTGCGGCAAGCGCAGCAGTCCAAGTTTGAAGGCCGGGGCGCGGCGATCTTCGCCCCTACCCTTCCGCGGCTTCGCCGAGGACGGTGGGAGTGATGTGGGGCTCGGCTTCGCGGGCGGCGGCGCCGCGGCGTTCGGCGAGGTCGCCTTCGATCTGCGCGACCATTTCGTCCTTCAGCGGGTACCAGATGAGGACGATGCCATTCGCGACGGCGAAGACGCCGGGCAGGATGGAGAAGAGGATCTGCAGACCGTGCAAGGTGGCCTCGGAAGGCGCGACATCCGGTTTGAAGCCGTAGATTCCCAGCATCCAGCCGGCAAGACCACCGCCGATACTCATGCCGAACTTCTGAGCGAACATGGCGGCGGCGAAGGCAAGGCCAGTGGTGCGGCGGCCGAACTTCCATTCGCCGTAGTCCGCGACGTCGGTATAGATGGCCCAGACCAAGGCCGGGGTCGGGCCCGCGAAGAGGCTGGCCACCACATTGACGGCCACCATCGTCCAGTAGGCATCACGCGGGATGAAGAAGAAGGCCAGCAGCGTGAGTGCATTGGCAAGGGTGAGGACCATCAGCGAGTTCTTCTTGCCGAAGCGCCGCACCAGCCAGGGCGTGAAGGGCATCGCCACCAGGAAGGCAATGCTGCCGAGCGTGAGGAACAAGGAGGTGTGATCGAGGAAGGAGAACAGCGGCTTGTCATCATAGCCGCAGTAGTACTTGAAGAAGTGCGGGGTAACCGCCCAGCGCACAGCCGCGCCGGAGAGCGTGAGCAAGGCTGCGACCACCATGATGACCCATGGGGTGTTCTTCATCAGCGAGCCGAAGTCCTTGCGGAAGTCGGGCTTCTCGTGGTGCGGCTTGATCCGCTCCTTGGTCATCAGGAAGGTGGCGATGAACATCACCACGGCCAGCGCGGAGAAGATCGCCATGGTGAGCTTGAAGCCCTGGGCCTTGTCGCCATCCCCCAGGATCCGCACGAGTGGCATCACGCCCAGTGCGATGAGCAGCTGTCCGCCGAAGGCACCGACGAAGCGATACATGGAGAGCGAGGTGCGCTCCGCCGAGGAGGGAGTCATCACGCCCATCAAGGCCGAGTAAGGCACATTGATCGCCGCGTAGGCGGTCATCAGCAGGAAGTAGGTGACGTAGGCGTAAGCGATCTTGGCACTGTCCGAGAGATCCGGATTCGCGAAGGCGGCATAACCGATCAAGCCGAAGGGGACCGCGCACCACAGGAGATAGGGACGATAGCTGCCCCAGCGGGTACGGGTGCGGTCCGCGAGCGCGCCAATGAAGGGATCGATCAGGGCATCCCAGAAGCGCGCGAGGATGAAGAGCGTGCCCGCCACCGCCGGATTGAGACCAAACACGTCTGTGTAGTAGAACAACAGGAACATGTTGACGGTCTGGAAGAAGATATTCGACGCGGCATCTCCGAAGCCGTAGCCGATCTTCTCCCGCACCGGGAGTCTGGCGGTGGATGTGTCCAAGGGGTTCGTGGTTTTGGGATTTATCGGACAGGAAGCTCAATGCAGCAGCCAGGAGACCGGGACCTCCACCTCGATCGCATGAATGCGACGGGTACGGTGGATGATGGACTCGGCGAGGGCCGGGGGCAACAAGCAGCCAGCGATGGTCTGCACGGTGCCATCGTCAAAACGCAGGGTCAGCGTGGCATCGTTCAGCGAATCGCGGCAGAAATAGACGATGGGCGTGCCAGCGATGGTGAAATGCAGGCAGCGCTCGCAGGACTCGCCCGTCGCAAATTCGGCGGCGCGCAGAAGATGGGGACGGAAGCGGAGGCCGCCTTGCTCGAAGCTCACGCCGAGCTCGCCGAGGCGGCAGAGGATGCCCTCCTTCACCGAGCCGGTGAGGCCGGGCTGCTGGGCACCGGCATGCGCGGGGCTGTGCGAGTAAGCCTCCGCGGGGAAGGCACCATACTGCTGGGGCGTCTTGCGGAAGCCGAGGCCGCGCTGGATCGAGTAATAGGCGGCGGCGAGGCGGAAGGACAAGGCATCCGGTTCGCCCTGGCGTGCGACCTTGAGCGCAATCTCCTGCGCGGCGAGCATGAGCTTCGCCACCATGTGCCAGTAGATGCAGCCGAGGCCCTCATAGGCGAACATGGCACCGCTGCGGCCGGTGAAGGCGCGGTGGTGGAAGACTAGCTCGTAGAGGGCCCGGATGGCTTCGCGATCGGAGTCGACGAAGTCCGCCTTCATCGCGATGCGATCGAGCGCCGCGGCGAGTTCGTATTCGTTGGTAAGCGCGGGATGGAAGCGGAAGTCGCCGGTGATATCCGGCACCAGAATGCGGTGGTCGCCGTGATCGAGCATCTCGGCGAGGGTAGGAATCGACTTCGCGACGGAGGGTTTGATCCGATTGTAGTCGAGGAAGCCGGGAAGCGTGCGATCCGGGTAGAGCAGGTAGCTCTGGTGGCGTGCGGAGAAAAGCTGGCTCTGGGGGAGAGCCTCTAACAGGTCTGCCGCCTCCTGCGGTGTGAGCAGGCCGGAGCTGAGGATGGCGACCTGGCCTTCGAGCATTTCCGGAAGGCGACCGAGGTCCATGGTTTGGCCGGAGCGACCAATCTCGAGAATGTTGTAGGCGTGGTAGAGGCCATCCGCGCGGCGATTCTGGCGCAGGGTACAGCGCAGTGCAGCGGTGGCCGCCTGGAGGAAGCTGAGGATGGCGGCGCGGCCCACAAGCTGTGGCGCGCCGGGGCCGTCCTCATAGACGGCGGCGCGATGGCGAGCGGCAGCTTGAGCGGCAGCGGCGACTAGCTTGAAGCGGGCTGAAGCATCGAGCTCGCCTTCCTGAAGCCAGCGGGGATCCGCAAAGAGCTTGCCCAAGGTCCCGATCAGCTCCGCAAGGTGGGCGGAGATCTTCAGGGAGGGACTGTTAGAGAAATGCTTCTCCAAGAAAGCGAGGTAACGCAACAGGTAGCCGGCGGTGACGACCGAGAGCCCGCAACCGGCTAACGCGTTGTTCGCATCGTTCCACTCAGGCCGCTGGGTATTCATCCAGATGCCACCGCCCGGCACGAGGTTCGCGAGCTTCACCACTGCGGGCAGCAGCAGCTTCTCGGCGAGAGTGACGCGGCAGAGCTCACCGCTGGCATCGCGCAGCAGCAGGCCATCCGAGCCCATGGCCTCCTTGCGGCGAGTCAACTCGTCATGACGCTCGCGGTCGAAGCCGACGGTATGGCGCGGATCCTCCAACAACTGGTCCCATGGGCAGAGGCGGTAGGGAACATCGGCGAAGACGTAGCGGGCGCGATCGAGATTCGTGGCGAGGAAGTCCGGCCGGACTTCGGCCTGGGTCTCCAGCAACTTGAGCAGGTAGACGATCTGGTGGTCACCCCAGTAGCCAATCGAAGACCAGGGGTCCTCGGGATCGGGCACTTCCCAATCGAGGCCGTCGGAGGAAATGCGATAGGGATTGAAGCCGTCGACAGTGGAAGCGTTGACGAACTTGGTGATGAAGGCGGCGAGGTGATCCGGATGGCTCCAGGCGAGGGCCTCCCAGTTCTGGAAGATGTCGCGCCAGTTGCCCTCGAAGTATTCGACCGGCTCGCCGGACTCATCCTTCACGCGGATCGCGAAGCGGTTCCAAGGGCGGCTGGGGTCGCCGTGGCGGCGGCTCAGCACCAGTGGCAGGTATTCCACCGCGAGGCGCTCAAGATCGGGATCGCCGAGGGCGCGAACCTCTGCCAGCCAGCGTCCGCGGGGCAATTGCTCCGGCAGTTGCTTGAGCCAAGAACGGAAGGTCTCGCGCAGCGGGGCATTGTGCTTGCCGAGGTAGGCGGCGAAGGACTGGGAGCGGATCTTCGAGCCATCAAGTGGCACGCCGCCGCGCAGGATATTGCCGAGGGTATTGTGGTAGTGATGCAGTGTGGCATCGCGGTCGGCACCCTGCTGGATGCCATCCGCGGCGGCGACGAGGCGGCGGAGGCGCTTGCGGCCGCGGGCGACATCGGCGGCGACTTCGAGATCGAGCTTGGATGGCTCGCCGAGCAATTCACGGAGGGCTGAGACCTTGGCCTGCGATTGCTTCAGCTCCGCGACCATCAGCCAATTCGCAGCCTGGCCAGGGGCGAGCTCGAAGTCGCGACCGAGGAAGAGAGCGCCGCGGCTGCCGCGGGAAAGGTTCACGGGTTCCGGCTCGAGGCCGCGGAGGAAGTCCTGCGCTTCCTGACGGGAGAGGAAGCTCTGGGCGCCGGGGAGGCCGTGGGTCCAAACGGTGGTGGCGAGAAGGCACTCCAGCGGGATCGCGCGGTCGATAATCCCGGCGGCGAGGCGGTGGACGAGCAAGCGGCCGCCTGCCTCCAGCTCGCTCAGCTTATAGGCATCCGCGAGGCAGCTGAATTGATTCTGCATCCGCTGGTCGACGCCAGCGGGCAGGAAATTATCGAGGCCATCGACGAGGCGCAGGGCGACGGGCTTCTCGCCAAGATTCTCCAAGCGGGCGCGGCGGACGAAGCCGAAGCGCTCCGAGCACTGCCAGCGGTACGAGAAACGTAGTTTCAGGCCGGCGTGTTCTTCCTCGAAGACGACCTCATCGCCAGTCAGGTTCTTGCGCAGGCGGCGGGTCACGCCGGGGCCAGCCAAGGTGCCGGGGCGCATGGGCTCCCACAGGACATCGCCGGCGAGGACCGCGGTCCAAGGGCCGGTGCTGTTCCAGCTCTCGCCGATCTTGTCCGCCGTATCGTAGGGGAAGAGCGCGTTGTCGGCGGTGCCGCGGCCAGCGCTCAGGGCGCCGTTGCTGGCGAAGAACATCCAGTGATCATCCGGGCTGACGATGTTCAGGAAGAAGGGCGCCATTTCCTCCAGCCCCGCGATCAGGGCGTAGTCCTGGCCGTCTTCACAGGCCCAGCGGTTGGCGGGCGGGAAGTCGCAGGACAGCGAGGTAGCTTCGGACGAGGGGACGAGCATGGAAATCAGGCAGGGGAACCGCGGGGGCGCTTGGTCGGGAGCGCCCATCGCGGGAAGAGCCCGCCCCGCCGGGCATGTGGCGGGAACGGGCAAGGGAATGGGAATCCGGTTCTTTCTAGTCTGTTAGTCTGCTCACTTCAAGGAGTCGAACTCAAGGCTCTTCAGCTTCGACTTCGCGGCATCGGCGGGCTTCCAGAACCAGCCCTTGGTGTCCCAGCACTGGGCGAAGGAATACTTTTCGCTGAGGGTCTTGTAGTAGGCGATCGCGCCCTTGGCATCGCCACGGGCTTCCTTGGACTGGGCGCGGATGAAGTAGCAGGTGCCGACGTCGTTCAGCGCCCAGTAGTCGTGGGCCTTGTCGGCGCTGGCGGCCTCGGTGAGGCCGGCCTGCATTTCATCGGCCTTGGTTGCATAGAGTTCCACGACCTTGGAGGTGTAGCCGTCGACGGCGTCGTGCTTGCCGGCATTGAGGGCCTCCCAGGCCTTGGTGGTGAGGGTGGCGGAGCCGAAGTCACCGAAATCGAGGGCGGCAGCGGGAGCGGTTTCCGGGGCCTTGGGAGCTTCTTCCTTTTTCGGGGTTTCGGTGGGTTTGGCGGTTTCCTCAGCGAAGGTGGGGAGTGAAAGCAGGCTGGTGAGGGCGAGGAGAGGGACGAGTTTGCTTGGGTTCATGATGGATTCGGACGGGGTTCGGGTTGGTTTACGAGGCAAGAGTGCCACGGTGGAAACGGATGTGACAAGGCGATTGTTGCATTAAATTGCACATCAATTCCAAGGGTGATTCTGCCATGAGAATATTGCCGACCGGAGGGCCCACTGGGTGCGCCGACTTTAGTCCAATGACTTTAAGGATTCGCCGCAGAGTGGGCTTCCCGTGGCGGCGAAGCCCTTGGACTGCGTGTAGCCTGCTACCGCTTTCCGGCAGACAGCCTTGCTGTCGTGAGGCACGGGGATGGCTTTCCTCACCCCGGAGCCCCCGCGAGGGTGGTGGTTTCACGGCTTGCCGGTGGGCGTGGCGATGCGCCTTTGAGTTATCGCTTTTCCCAAGACTCGTGGTCGTCGGGGTCATGCGCGGACCGAAGCGGCAAGCCGTGAGGAGATGTCTTGCCCGGGGGCATGGGGCGAGGACGGCTTGACCGGTCGCTTCACGGCAACAGGGTTGCCTGCCGGAAAGCGGTAGCAGGCTACAACGCAGTCCAAGGCGGCTGCGCCGCGCCTTTGAGGGCAAGCCCTCCAGCCCTTAAAGGCACTGGACTTAAGTCGGCCTCACTAGGTGGGAGGCCACGGGACCACTCGTGCCGGCTAAAGCCGGCGCACCCAGTGCTGTCGCTCCCGCCGCACTCAAGAAGGAGAGGATGCCCCCTCCCCTACCGCTCCTCGATGCGGGCGCGGAAGAAGCGCTGGCCATCGGTGGCGGGCAGGGAGAGTTGCCATGGGCCGGAGCGTTCGAGGCCGTCGTTTCCGGGGAAGGGCCAGTCACTCCAGTCGGCGAGATTCGGCGAGCTTTGGAGGATCTGGCCGCGGCCGGGGAGTGCGGGGAATTCAAGTTGCAGGGTGTCGCCATTTTGCAGCGCGACGCCGGGGGCGCTGGAGCGGTCCGCGGTGAGCGGATCGGTATGCTCGAGGAATTCCTGCTGGTTGTTGCGGCCGTCGCCATCGGGATCAGCATTTGCCATCTGGTCGGCCGGAGGAAGAGCACCGAGCTTTTCCGCAGTCCAGGCGGTGAGGCTCTGGCGGCTGGAGCTCATCGACTCGATCCAGTCCTTGAGAAGTTGTACCCCCGCGGGATCGATCACGCTGGTGGCCAGCGGAGGCATGCGGCTGTAGCCATTGCGGGCGCTGGCGCGGTGAATCAGGACGCTGCGCTCTTCCTGGCCGAGTGAGATCAGCTTGTCATCCGGGTGGAGTGCACCGCTGGTCGGGGTGATGCCGACGGTATTGGTGGAGAAGAGTGGCACTTGGGCACGGACATCGAAATTCGCGGGAGCGGTGCCGCCGGCCATGTGGCAGTAGGAGCAATTCACGTCCAGCCAAGCACGAGCGCGGGCTTCGAGCGAGTAAGCCGAGTCATTGCCCGCGGGATGCTTCGCGAGGGTCGCGGGGGAAGCGTTCAAGCCATCGAGGTAACCGGCGTCCGATAGCAGTTGGATGAGGTTGCCACTCTGCAAGCCGATGGTTCCGGGCAGGTTGAGCTGGCGGGTGCGGAAGGAGAGCGAATGACCGGCTTGCGGGGTGTGGCAGCTCATGCACTCCGAGCGCGATGGGATGCGCCAGCGTTGAGTGGTGGGGGTGCCATTCACGCTGATGTTGAGATCGAATTCCTCGCCTGCTTCGGCGGCCAAGGTTGCCTCGGTTCCGGCGGCATTCCAGCGGTAGGAGACGCCGTAGGAGCCCTCCGCATTGCGCACCAGCACGCGGGTCTCAAGGCGCTTGTTGGTCGCCGGATTGCCACGGGTCATCTCCATGTCGAAGTGCTTCACCCAGATGGTGCCCTCCGGTGTTGTCCATGCGCCTTCGCGGTTGAAGCCGAGCTTCGGCGTGAGTGAGGGCATGCCGAACCAGCGGCGCTTCTTGGCATTGTCCGACCAGAAGGGCAGGTTCACCGAATACTCGACGAGGCCGGATGCAGGAGTGAGCGCGGCCACATCGGCAAACAAGCCGGTATCCGTGAGCGTGGCCGGGAAGCCGGTATCCACCGCCTGTGAGACCAGGCGGCGGACCTGCCCATCCAGATCGGCGAGCAGCACATCGCCATTCGAAGGATCGGTGCCGAATGCCGCGATGCCGCCTTCACCGGTGAGACGCGTCACCGAGGCCGAGCCAATGGCGGGATCCATCGACCAGATGTTGCCGGAGGAGTAATCGCCGAAGATGTATTTGCCGGTGAGTGCGGGCAGGCGGGTGCCGCGGTAGATCAGGCCGCCGGTGACCGAGTTTCCTTGCAGGGTTCCGGAGCCATGGCCGTAGGCGAAGATGGGAAGATTGCCACCGGCCCATGTGCCGGGGCGTTCGTTCCAGCGCGGGCCCTGGCCGGTGATTCCCTCGCGGTAGGCCCACTCGTAGTTGCCGCCCTTGGTGATCTTGTTGATCTCCTCCCAACTGCCGCCTCCGACATCGCCGCACCAGAGGTCACCGGTCGGAGCATCGAAGGAGAAGCGCCAAGGATTGCGCAGGCCCACCGCCCAGAATTCGGTGCGGACCTGCGAGGGCGTGACGGGCTGGCCGTTGAAACTGGTGGCGCCGACCCAAGGATTGTTCGCGGGGACCTTGTAGCGCGGGTTGTTCGAGACCGGGTCGAGCACGATGGCCGGATGCGGGTTAGGCGCGAGATTCGGATTTGCGCCGTAGTTGGCGGGATCCACGTTGACGTCGATGCGGATCATGGAGGACCAGAAGTCCTTGGTGATCTTCTGAGAGTTCGCGCCGGCATCGTTCTGGTCGCCCTCGTCGCCGAAGCTGACGTAGAGGTAGCCGTCATTGCCGAATTGGACGCAGCCGCCATTGTGGTTGTCCCACTCGTCGAGCATCTGGAGCAGGACCTTCTCCGAGGCGGGATCGGCGACGTTGGGATTGCCCGCGGAACAGGCGAACTCCGAGAGACGCTGGTAGAAGTTCGCGCCGATGGTCACGGAGTAGTAAACGAAGAAGCGGCGGTTGCTCGCATACTGAGGATGGAAGGCCAAGCCTAACAGGCCGGCTTCGCCATCGGTCTTGAAGCTTTCGGTCCCGCGGCCGTTCACGATGCCATCGAGATTCAGGAAAGTGCTGACCGCGGGCGAATTGATGTTCGGGATCACCTCGATGTCGCCGCCTTTCTCAACAACGAAGATGCGGCTGGCCTCGCCAGGCGGGGTGATGATCGCAAGCGGCTGCTCAAAACCCGGCAATGTAGGGAAGGCATTGATCGCCGTGAGCGCCTGCGGCGGCGGACCGGAGGGCATGCGCGCGGAGCTCAGCGGCAGGCGCATCTGGTCAGTGATGTTCATCGTGACCGTGGCGGTGGAGATCAGACCGGCCTGATCCTGGATACGGTAGGTGAAAGTATCCGTGCCCGTGCCGCTGCCGGTGTGGGTGTAGAGGATGGACTTGTTTGCGGTGATGGTCGCGGTGCCCTGGGTCGGGGGCGTCTGGATCGCCATGCTGGCAAGATTGAAGTCGGCTTTGCCGTTGGGTTCGACGTCATTGTCCATCACCCGGATCAAGGTCGAGGAGCCGGTGTAGACGTAGGCGCTGTCATTCGCGAGGATCGGCGCGACATTCTGCCAGGTGCTCAAGTTTGAGCCGGGGGTGTAGGTGATGCTCGCTTGGCCCGGATAGGTCCAGCCGACGCCGAGGTTGTCGCCTCCCCCACCCTCCTTGTGGAGGGCCTCGATGTAATAGTAGCGGCCTGCTTGGAGTGTGATGATCGCGGAGGTCTGATCGGGCGAGTTGGTCCAATTGCCCGCCGGGCCCCAGCCATTGACCATGGCGACCTTGCGCTTGTTGTCGGGAGATTCGCTGGTGCTCAGCCAGAGCTCGCTGCTGTCATCCGAGTGGATGTAGAAGCGGTAGTTCCCCGTGACCGGTGCATGCACCCAGCCGAAAACCCGCTGGCCATAGTCGTCCGCGCTGTCCTGTGGCGCGAGAAAGCTCGGCAAGGTTCCGGTCTGCGAGGGGCTGTTAGGGAAGGCGGCGATGCTGGTGAGATTCTGCACCTCGCTCCCGCCAATGCCGGTCCAGACGTGGCGGGTGATGGCCCCGGTGGGTGGTGCGGCCAAGGCGGAATTCGCGAGGGCCAGCCCGAGGAAGATCCAGAATCGAGGAGAAGTCATGCGCGGCTCAGGTGATGCAATTTTATGCACTAAACGACAGGTCCCGGGGAGCTGTCAAATTGTAAACCCAAGCCAAGGGTCCAGCAAGGTCGCGTATGTGACAGGAATCGATCAGCTTCGGACGGGCATCACCCGAAGCTCATCTTTGGACGGAAAAAATTGCTCCTGCCATCGATGGAGTAGCGCCCGGCGGAATACCCAAAACCGCCGGACGCCCGACCCATGGTTACCTCAGGGAGGAACCAGACGGAAAAATGATTGCGGCTCCGAGGAGATGACGCTGCCGTAGGTGGAGAGACCTTCGCTGTTCGGGACCTTGGTCCAATGTTGCAGGTCGCGGCTCTTCCACAGCGAGCAACCGGTCCCTGCGGGCCAGTGGACAAAGCTGCTGTTGCCGGAGCGAGTCACTCGCAGAGGCGAGGGCCCGGGCGGCAAGCCGGTGCCGGAGGCAGGCAGAGGCAAGGCGGGATTCCCGCGCAGGGCGATGACGTCGTCATCATCCAGGAGGCCGCCGTAAATACGAAGCTCATCGTAGATCGTGAGGCCGGCACCGCTGCGCAGTCCCCCGCCCTGCTCCGGAGTGCCGTAGCGCGGGCGTCCGGCAAGGCCGGTACCGGTCTTCTCCGACTTCACGCCATCGAGCCACAGCGTGAGCTTGCCGGTGGTGGCATCGTAGGATGCGGCGACATGGTGCCAGGCAGGATCGTTGTCGAGATTATCGGCATTGCCACCGCTGGCGTTGTAGGCCTCGAAGGGTAGCTGCGCGACCGACTGGACATCGTTGGCGGAGTCCGAGTCGAAGACGTAGAAGTTCATCGTCCGATTGGCGAGGATCTCGAAGCCCCAGGCGAGGCCGGCGGGACTCGACCAGCCGAGCTGCGGCAGCTTCGCGTTGTCATTCGCCTTCGGGTTGAAGTGATAGGAGACCGAGAAGCTATCGGCCATCAGCGGTGCGACGGCATTGACGCCCATCACGCTATTGGCACCGGGATCGAGCTTACGGATCTCCATCGCATTCCCAGAGACGCCGGGGGCGACCGCGGGCGCGGGGCCGCTGATCACGGTCATTGCACTCGAGCTGCCGGAGGCCTCCGCATAGGTGCCGGGCGTGCTTTCATCGAAGCTCCAGCGGCCGAGCAACTGCGGATCCGAATACGGCGTCGGCAAGGCTGAGCCCATCTCCCAGAGATCGAAGGAGATCAGCTTCGCGCCCGATGGTCCGGTGAAGGACAGGGCGCGGTTCGCTGTCTGGGGGAAGACCAGGCAGCTCAGGCAGGCCAGGCCATCGTCACCGAAGACTTCCAGCGCGGAGGCATCCATCACGGCGCGCAGCTTGAGGCGATTGCCGCTGACTTGCAGCGGTGCGCTGAAGACGGCCGCGAAGCCGCCCGTGAAGTTGACCAAGCCGGACTGGCGTCGATCTAACAATAGCTTCCCCGCCTGGCGGTCCCAGGTGATGTCGCTGTGCTCGGCCGCATCGCCGATGCTCAGGGTGGCGATCTCATTCGCGGGGACTTCCAGCTCCAGTTCGATCTCGAAGAGTTGCGGGATCTGCTGCGCGGCGAGCCAGGTATTCAGTTGCGCGAAGCTGCCCTCGCCGTAGCTGAGATGATTGCTGCGGCAGCTCTCGAGTTCCGCCACGGGCAGTTGCGCAATGCGCAGGCCCTCAGCCGTGTCGCGCAGGACCAACTCGCGCGGAAGGGTCATGCTGCCGCGCCATGGGCTGGTCGGTATCGTGCCCGCGTAGTTCACATCGGTCATCCACGAGATCCAGAGACGACGGCCATCCGCCGCGGGAATATCCGACCATGAGACGCCGGCATATTGGTCCGGGCCGAAGTCGATCCAGTGGGCGGGATCGGGTTCCGGGGCGACGATGCTATCGGCCATCAGGATGTGGTCGATATTCACGTGTCCCCAGCCGCCGGTGTGGCTGTCCACGATCTCGATGAGCGCTTGCTGGCCGGAGAATTCTGTTAGATCCCAGTTCCGCCAGTTCAGCCGCTCGCGGTCCTCGCCGGTGGCGGTGCGGACGATGGTGCCATTCACGCGGAGGTTGATGCAGGTCTGGCCCGGGTGATTGCCGCCACCGATGAGGAAGTTCAGGTAGGGCTTCGTGACGGTGAAGGCTGGCGAAGTCAGGGTGCCAGTGCTGCCATCGTCGCTGAGGAAGGTATTCACCAGCTTGCTGCCGCGGTAGCCGCTGACGAGTTGCTGGCTCGGCAAGGTGCCAGTGGCGGGCCCGCTGCCGAAGCAGGTGCCGGTCGCGGTCCAGCCGCTGTAGTCCGCGCCTTCGAAATCCGCGAGCAGGACGCCATTCGGCAAAGGCGGCAGCGGTGCTGCGGGATCGGCGGTGAAGGTGCTGCCATCGAAGTCGCCGGTGAAATATTGGATGCCCGAGCCACCGCCGGGGCCGCCGGAGCTGTTGCTATTCGTGAGCACCCATTTGTTGTTCTGCGTGCCCTCGACCTTCATCGGGAAGAAGTCCGGGCACTCCCAAGCACCAGCGACGCTGCCTGCGGGGCCGAACTCGCTGGCCAAGGTCCAGGCCTTGAGATCGGGCGAGGTGTAGAAGCGGATCTTCCGCTGGCCCGGCAGCGCGACCACCATCACCCAACGCTGGGTGGCGGGATGCCAGATGACCTTCGGGTCGCGGAAATCGCCACTGCCGATATTGATCACCGGATTGCCGGAGTAGTTCGTCCAGGTGCGGCCGCGGTCGTTGCTGTAGGCGATGCGCTGGTCCTGCACGGCACCCGCGCCGGTGTAGATCGCGACCATCGGTGGCTCGCTGCCGGTGCCGAAGCCACTGGAATTGTTCCAATCGACCACTGCGCTGCCGGAGAAGATCTGCACGCCGCCGGCCATCGGAATCGCCACCGGGAGCTCCTCCCAGCGGACCAGATCGCGGCTGACCGCGTGGCCCCAGCTCATATTGCCGTGGTTGATGCCGAAGGGGTTGTCCTGGTAAAAGAGATGGTACTCCCCGGCGTAGTAGACCAAGCCGTTCGGATCGTTCATCCAGTTCTGCTTCGGAGTGAAGTGGAACTGGGGACGATAAGGCTCCGCCGTGGCGGCAAGGCTGAGCAGAGCGCCGAGGAAAAGGGCGCAGGGCTTGATTTTCATGGGTTTCGCGAACTCCAATGGGGACCAGAGGGCGCGGACGCGGAAGGTCGATTGTCCCGGAAGCGGCCCTTTCCTGTCATGACAAGTGGACTAGCCTGATAATTTCAGGAGGCAGGCGACCTGCAAAGCTCGTTGACAGTGTAGGCGGCAAACTTGTCACTGATGGGAACCCAAGATCATGGACGAGTCTTCCAATTCCGTTGTCCGCTTTCCCGAGATCGCCCGGCAGTTGCGCGAGGAAATCCTTGCCGGCCGCTATGGTGCGGAGGGACGGATGCCGAGCGAGGCGCAGCTGGTACGGCGCTTCGGGGTATCGCGCCCGACGGTGGCGCGGGCCTTGCGGGTGCTTTCGGACGAGGGGCTGGTGGAGCGGCGCGCGGGTTCCGGGTCTTTTGTCCGGCAGGGGGTGAAGAGCGGGGCCGCCACCAGCAAGCTGCTTGCGCTGCTGGTCTCGGGCCTTGGGAACACCGAGATCTTCCAGCTGATCTGCGGCGAGATCGCGAGCCTGGCGCGGATGCACGACTACGGTCTGGTGTGGGGCGGCTCCGATCAGCCGCGGCTCGATCCCGAGCTGAGCCTGAAGCAGACCGAGCAGCTCTGCGGGCAATTCATCGACCGCCGTGTGGCGGGTGTCTTCTTCGCGCCGCACGAGCTGGTGAAGGAGAAGGAAACCGCGAACCGCGAGATGGCGGTAACCCTGCGCGAGGCGGGGATCCCGGTGGTTCTGTTAGACCGCGATCTGGTGCCCTTCCCGAACCGCAGTGACTTCGACCTGGTGGGGATCGACAATGTGGCGGGCGGCTATCTGCTGGGTGAGCATCTCTTGAAGCTGGGCTGCACGCGGATCCATTTCGTCGCGCGGCCCCACTCGGCACCCACCGTGGAAGCCCGCATGGCGGGAGTGCGCGAGGCACTGGCTCGCTGGAATGTGCGGCCGGAGCCAAACTGGATTCACATCGGCGATTTTGAGGACAAGAAGTTCGTGCGGAACTTGACGGGCCCGGCGCGGGCGGAGGCCTACGTGTGTGCCAATGATCACACTGCGGCGACGCTCATGCGCGAGCTGCACCAAGCGAAGGTGCGGGTGCCGGAGGATGTGCGGGTGGTGGGCTTCGATGATGTGAAGTTCGCGACCCTGGTCTCGCCGCCGCTGACGACCGTGCAGCAGCCTTGCCGGGAGATTGCGCTGACGGCCTTCCGGGCGATGATGGACCGTTTGTCGGACCCGACGCTGCCGGCTTGTCACCTTTCGCTGACGCCGAGGTTGGTGATCCGGGATTCTTGTGGGGCCTATTTGCCGAGACCGACGGAGGTGGGGGCTGGGGAGAGTTTGTGGAAGGCGGGGTGAGCGAGCCGGCGCTTTTTTTGTGAGACATCGGTGAGCTCACTACATAGTGGGGCGGAACGATGGACCCTGAGGACCGCATCGCGTGGGAAAAAAGCTGCCAAGGCGACCTGGACGCCTTCAGCACGATCGTGCGCCGGCACCAAGGCTGGCTGCGCGCCTATCTGCGGGCGCGGATGGCGGATTGGAGCGAGGCGGATGACCTGGCGCAGGAGGCCTTCCTCACGGCCTATCGCAAGATCCACCAATTCACCGGTGAGGGCGAACTGGAGCCCTGGCTGAAGACGATCGCGAAGAACCACCTGCGCAACCATGTGCGCAAGCGCCGCGATGAATGCGTGGGCGGCAGCGAGGAGCTGGGTCGTCTGCTGGATCAAGACGCTGGCACGATCGCCGTCAGCAGTGGTTCTCTGGATGCGCTGGCCGATTGCCTGCGACGGATTGAAGGACCTTCAAGGGCGCTGCTCAACGAGCGCTATGTGGAAGGCAAGAGCGTGCGTGACCTGGCGGCGGAGAGTGGCCGCGGCTACTCCGCACTGACTATGCAGCTTCACCGCCTGCGTGAAGTGCTGGCGGAATGCGTGCGCCGTAAACTGGAACTTCCCGAGGGATGATGGAGAAGGAAGATGAAGTCCTGGCCCGCATCCTGGCGGGCGATGGCACGGAGGAAGAAATCCGCCGTGCGCTCGCCGTTGCCGAAATGAATCCTGAGGCGGCCCGGTGCCTAGCCGATCTCGCCGCGATCGATGCCATGCTCGGCATTGCCGCGGAGGACGAATTCACCCGCGAGCGCAGCGTGCACGAGACGATGAAGTTCCTGCGCGAGCAGGAGCAGGAGAACTTCGTGGGAGCCGTGCGTCAGCGCCTGCAAGGGCGGCGGCACTGGAACCGCGGGATCAGCGCCGCGGCGGCCGCCATCACGATCTTTGCCAGTGGCTGGTTCTACGTCGCCACGCGGCCGGTGGCCACGGTGCTTCGCGCGGAGACGGTGCAGGGCGGCAAGCTGCGAGAGGGCTCGGGCCTGAAGGCAGGCTCACGGATTCAGTTCGACTCCGGGATACTGGAAGTCCAGGGCGCCAAGGGAAGCACGATGATCGTCGAAGGTCCGGCGGATCTCGAGATGCTGTCCGCTGACGAGGCGCGCCTGAACCAAGGCCGCATGGTGGTGCGAACCAGCGGGAAGGAGGGACCATACACGGTGACCACCGCAAAGGGCTTCGTCCGCGCGGATAAGGACTACGCGCTCGCGATGAGCAAGCAATCCGACCTTGAGTTTGTGGCGATGGGCAGCGATCTCTCGCTCGAGTCCGGAGATCGCAGCAAAAGCATGGCGGTGAAGAAGGGCGACACTTTGTTGTTAGGCTCGGCACCGACGGAAGATGCCTCCTTCTACACCACCCTGCCGCCGCGCGCGGAGACTCCCGCACCCTATGTGCACTGGTCGATGGACGAGGGCCGCGGTGACAGCTCGAAGGCCGACTCCCGCGGGATGCCCGGCGGTCCCTTCGATCTGAAGCTGATGGCCGATCAAGGCGGCAAGGAACCGGAATGGACCGGTGGCCGCTTCAAAGGTGGCCTGGACTTCGATGGCAAGTCGGCCTTCGCGGAGAGCGGCTTCCCCGGCATCGAAGGCGGCGCGCCGCGCACCGTGTGCTTCTGGGTGAAGGCACCGGCAGACCTCTCGAATCGCGAGGGCTTCGCGATCGTCTCCTGGGGCCGCTTCGATAGCTCCAAACCCGGCGGGGTGTGGCAAATCTCGATCAATCCGCTGGAGGAAGAGGGGCCGGTCGGCCGCATCCGGGTGGGCACCCACTTCGGCTATCTGGTGGGCAACACGGACTTGCGCGATGGCAAGTGGCACCATGTCGCGGCGGTGCTCTTCGGTGGCTCGCGCCCGGACATCGGCACGCATGTGATCGCCTACATCGATGGCAAGATGGAGCAGATCAGCCGCCGCACGCTGCGCATGATCGATACCGATCTGGACGCCAGCCACGGCGTGTGGATCGGCCGGAATATCACCGATCGGCCTGAGTCTCCCTCGATCCAGCACGGGCGTTTCTTCCGCGGCGGCGTGGATGAGGTGTATATCTTCGGCGCGGCGCTCTCACCCACGGAGATCCGCGGAGTGATGGAGCGGAACGAGGTGCCGAAGTAAGGGGTGATCTGCAATTGCGCATCGCAGCTTGTCCACGCAAGCCGGGATTTCGCGCAATTTGGCGTCTCAAGTGATGCGAAGCCGGGAAGCAAGAGGAACCACGGATTGACACGGATGGGCACGGATTAAAGGCAGGAGGGAAAGCCGGTAGAGGCGGCTCGCGACTCGACTGGCACCGCGCGCAAAGCCGCCCGCGCCGGGTGGGACCGGGCGAGGCAGCGAAGCAAGGCCGGAATGCAGTCGCAGCCGATCTAACAAGACGCTTTACCCTAATCCATATGCACTGGCCGGAAGGCAGCGAAGGAAATCTCCTTCCCGCCGATCCGGCCTTTCACTTCGCGATCCGTCTCCACCGCGATCACCTTGCCGTCCTTCAACTGCAGGATGAACTGGCAGTTCTGTTCGAAGCTTGCCTCGTCTTTGCCATCGCCATCGAGGTCGATCCCCTTCCCTTCCCCGCCCGCTGAGGTTCGGCCGACATAGAGGGTGCCCCGCACTCGACCGAGCACTGAGGAGAAATCGCCTCCCTCCCTCTTGAAGCTCGACCGTACCGCCTCCGCCTGTGGATCGCCGGTCTTGCGCGGATACACGAAGGTCTCCACGGGCCCGCCATCTGCATCCGTCACCCGCAGCGGGCGGAAGTCCCCGTACCCACCACGCACTGCGGGAGCCTTGTCATCGATCTGGTGGGTCGGCTTCAGCGCGATGAAGTTTTGCTGGTCCATCTCCTCCGGGGAAATGTTCTCCGGCTGGAAGCGCACCTCATCGATCAACAGGTCCCCGGGCTCCGTGGCCTCGAGCTCCACCGTGCTGAATTTCCCGCTATCGAGGTGGACCGGCACATAGAGTTCATGCCAGCCGGCCTCACCGGTGCTGAGGAAGACCAGATCCGGCTGGGCCCAGCCATTCACCTTCAGCTTCACCCGCCGGGTGGTCTTGGCATCGCCGGCCAAGGCATAGCGGAAGCCGACCTGCGAGAGCAGACCCTCACCGCAGCCCCAAGTCACCTTATCCCCTGCCTCGCCGATCTTGAGGTAGCCCTCGCCATGATAGCCGAGCCTCTCCTTCAAGGTGAACTTCGAGGACGAATAAGTCTCTGCCTGAACTACCACCGCGTCCTTCGATGAATCTGGATAAGCCGTTGAGGCGATCGACTTGCCCACCTGCTTGTCGAGCACGTTGCGCCCGTCGAACTCTAACAGAGGCCAGATCACCCCGAAGTCCTTCGCGCCGGAGAGGCACTCCGTATCCACGAGAGCACCATCCGGCGTCAGCGTCATCTTCATCGCGAAGCTCGGCCCGCTCTGGCCGGCCACCGGCGCGATGGTGAAAGTGCCGCGCACCAGCAGCGGGTGCACGAACTCCGCCTTGAAGCTGCCTTGAAAGCGCTTCGGTTCCAGGCAGACCCGCTTCCACTTGCCGTCTTCCAAGAAGACCGGCGAGAAGCTCAGCCCATCGCTGAAGTCCGGCTTCACGTGGCCTGCACCGGGGCCCAGGCGGCCATCCCAGCCGCTGCGACTGAAGCGGGTGATCCCCAGCGTGTGCCATTGCACGTCGCCATACTTGTCCGTCTCCCCGCGGGTGCAGATCTGTGCCTGCATGCCACCGGCATTGAGGAAGACATTCGCGAATGAAGGATCCAGGGTCGCGACGTAGCCGCCGATCTCGTTCGGTGTCGGCAGCTCCTCGATCGTGTTCTTCTGCGCAAGCAGGGTCTCCGAGCAGCAGGCCAACGTGAAGCCCTCATAATTCGCAACTCCGCTCCAGCTCGCGTAGCGATTCTTCAGGCTGGGATGGAAGGCGTTCTTGGTGATCGAGAACAAGCCGCTCTCCTGCTTGAAGCGCGCGTGGCTCTTCAGCAGCAATTGCACCGCATGGCGGTACTGCCCGGCGAGCTCCATGTTACCCTCGCGCCGCGCCAGCTCCGCCATCAGTTGGAAGGCATTCGCATAAATGCTGTCGTCCCAGATGTGCTCGCCGGTCCTGCCGCCGGCGGGGGCCTCGCCCGAGCCACTGAGCATCAGCAGGGCCGCGTGCAGATTCCGGCCGATGATCTCGCGCATCTCTTTCGCCGAGGCGCCGTCGTAGCCATTCTCCAGCATGTCCAAGAGGTTCGCGGTGGTCGCGCCATTGTAGGCGAAGGTCTCCGGGTCCGCGGTATCGTCGTGGTAGAGGAAGAAGTGCGGCTTGAGCCCGTACTTGTCGAGATCGCGGCGGAAGCGCTCGCGCTGGCCGCCCTCGCTGGCCAGGGTCCAGTTTGCCTCGTTCCAGGTGACCCCATCGCTGATGTAGCCGTCCTGCTGCCGCAGCCACTCGCCCCTCATCGCGAAGGTCCGCCAGTTCTGCTTCACCTTCATGTTCATGAAGCCCTCGCGCTTGGCCGTCATCCGCGACTTCCAGGTCTTGATCCGCTCCTCGCTGATCTCCGGATGATCCTTGCGTAGCGCCTCGAACATCCGGATCGCCTTCACCATCGGCGCGCAGAAGAACTCGCCGTGCCAATCATTCGCCGGGCCGGTGGAGATGTTGAGCGTGCAGCGGTCCAGCGCCCGGCAGCCCGGCTCGAGCAGATCCTGCGCGCGGCCCTTGGTCATCAGCGTCGCCACATTGAAGGCGAAGAGCGGGGTCGCATACTGCAGCTCCTTCTTATCGTAAGGATCGATGATCGAGCCGTTCTTGACGTCCTTCGGATCATTCGCATTCCAATACTGGAGCGGCGCCATCGCGTGGATTGCCTTCTCCATCTGGTCGAGCAGCACGGACTCCGGCGCATTCACCGGCTGCCAAGGACGCGCCGTGAGATGCCAGTGGAAGTCCGGCAAGTCGACGGGGATGCTCGTGGGCTCCTGTGCACAGACAGGGGACGCCACCGTGGCGAGAGCCAGGAGGCGGCCAAGATGGGAAGGATTCATGATCGGTTCGGGCCTATAACAATAACCGCGATCGGCGGCAGGACAGCCCTTTTGTCTGCCATGGCGGAAGCTTTGTCGCCTACCCGGACGGGGGGCCTGCTTGCTGGCTTCGGGCTCGACCGGGGAAAGATTCTTGACCTAAGCTGACGGGAAATGTCGGAAGGAGAACGAACATTCCGCAAGGTGGCGCTGCCATGGATGGCCACACGGGCGATTCGCGGTCCGATCCTGTTTCTGGACATCGATGGCGTGCTTATCGCCTATCCGGAAGATGAGTCGATGTCGCCGCACTTCACGCCGCGCTGTGTGGAGGCGCTGAAGCAGGTGCTCAGGGCGGTGCCGGAGCTGCGGATCGTCTTCAGCTCCACCTGGCGGCTGCCGGAGCACGTGGCGCGGCTCCACGAACAATGGACCGCGCACGGCCTGCCGCCGGAGCTGACCCTGGACAGCACACCGGACACGCGGCGCGATGATTCAGTGGCGATGCGGACCCGTCGCGGGGTGGAGATACGGGCTTGGCTGGAGGCGCATCCGGAAGTGAAGCGCTGGGTGGCGATCGATGACGACCGCGAAGGGATGGGCGGCGCGATCGAGGAAGAGCGCTGTGTGTTTACGGACCTGCGGGATGGCCTCACCGGGGAGCAGGCGACACGGGTGGTGGCGATGCTACGGGAAACGCCGTAGTTTGTTCTTCACCCGGATCACCACAGCCAATCCTTCCACTCGATCACCGAGGTTAGGGTTTCTACATTGCCGCCGTCGTCCTTGCCATCGGGACCGGTGGAGTAGAGGGAGAACTTCCCCTCCTTCACCGCGTAGAGGAAGGGACTACCGTGGAGCGGATCGGTGACGAGATCAGCGGGCAGTTCCGCCAAGCTGGCGGGATAGGCACCGTGGGCGAGGTAATAGCGCTCAAGCTCGCAGGCGACTAGGGCAAGCTGGCGATCGACCAAGGCCCTCGCGCCAAGAGTGAGCAGGCTGGGGGCGGCGGTGAGGCCAGGGATCAATCCGGACCGGGATCTCGCTTGCCGGTTGATCTCCTGCTGGCGGCGGCCCGCCTCCCACCAAGCGGAAACAACGCCGTCGCGGGTCGCCAGTTGTCGCGCAGCCGTGGCCTCCCGGATCACGTCCGCGGCATTCCAATCGAACCAACCAGCAGGCATCAAGCGGGGAGTTTTGATTGCGAACCAAGTGATGATCTGACGTTGGGAATCGGAGGTAGGCAGGAGGTTGCGGACTTCTTCTCCGAAGCGCGGGCGGTCTTCCTTCCAGCCTTCCCAGACATGGATCATGAGAACCTCCGATTCGATGCCGCGACGCACGTCGCTTTTCAGGTCGACACGGCCTAGCGCTGCGGAAATCCGGTCGAGGTCCTCTTTCTTCCAGAGATGGCGATCGATTCCGGTCTTGAGCGGCCGATACATATCACGCAAGCCGACGAACTCGATCAGCACGGAAACCGCGGTGCCACGCGATGCCACGAATTCCGCGAGACGGACCCCAATCTCGATGGATTCGGCGGCTTTCCCGGATTCGCCGGTGGCGAGGGCGGCTTCGGCGCGAAGATGCAGGCCATCCTGGATCTTCCGGGAATTCAGGCCCATGGCTTCATTGAGACTGAACCATTGGGCAGCGCCAGCAAAGTGAGGTGGCACGAGAGGCCGGCGCACTGTCGGCAGATGGAGGCCAGATTGGATGCTCTTCAGCGCTTCCCCGTGGCGGCGATCATACTCCTCGAGGAAGCTGGCGGCGGACTGGCCATAGGGATTACCGGCTGGCATCAGCGAGAAATCGAGGTTACTCGGTTTACCGCGATTTTTCTGCCAAGCCTTGGCCATGACAGGATCGCCCATAGATTCATAGATGCCGCGCGGACCCGAAGGCGAATAGGACTTGTCGTTCGGGTTGTAGTAGGCCTCCTCCCACTCCTTCAGAATGCCGTGGCGGGCAAAGTTCTGCTCCGCCGGCGGCATGTCCATGGTGAATTCCTCCAAGGTGAGCGGCAGGCCGACGCTGCGGGCTTCCGCGACCGCCCGCTTCATCGCGACCGATCCGCGCCAGTTGATGATGACGTAGGCCAGCATCAGCAGGGTAAAGACACAAACCGCAATCCGCACCGTGATGCGGAACCATCTTTTCTGTATGAGTTGTTTCATCGCTCGTTCTCCATTCGGATGGCGAGAGCATTGTCCATGATCTCCGGCTCTGCCGCCGGTGGCGGCAGCATCGGCGGCCCCAGGTCTTCCCGCTCCGGGGTGGCGAGGAAGACGCCGAGGCTGGCGACCCAGCAGGCCGCGATACCCAAGAGCAACGGCTTCGGGAACAGCGGTGGCGGGACCGGCGGGAACAGCAGCGACTTCCACTCCGGCGGCGGCTGGCGCAGGGCCATGCCGCGGAGCTGGTTTTCGAATTCGCTGTAGTCCTCGCCGGAGTTCATGGGATCAAAGCTCTTCATACACGGGACGCAGGAGGGCCCGGAGTTTGTCTATGCCGTAGCGGTAGCGGCTGCAGGCGGTGTTGAGAGGGATGCAGCAGATGTGGGAAATCTCATCGAAGGTCCGGTCTTCCCAGAGCTTGAGGACGACGACCTCGCGCTGCTCCTGGGGGAGCTGGACGAGTGCGGCATCCAGGCGCTGACGGTAGGCCTCGCGGTCGGGATCGGGGGAGGCTTCGAAGATCGTCTCGGCAGGCTGCGCCTCGGCGTGGTCGCGGCGGACTTTGTCGCGGCGAATGCGGTCGATCGCGCCGTGATGAACCATGCGGAGGAGATAGGTCTTCTCGGATTCCGCGGTCATCGCCTCCGCACGGCCTTGGGCGAGCTTCAGGAAGATGTCCTGGAGGAGATCGCGGACGCTCGCTTCATCGCGCAGCAGGGTGAGGCCATAGCGGAACATCGCCGCCACGTGCTCATCGTGGATGCGTTCCAGGTCCTTCGCTGTCAGTCCGCGCTTCGCGCCGCCCATCATGAGGAGGACGCGCAGGGCGGGAAGTTTTGTCTAGGGGATGGGAGATTTTTGAGGGGGCGCCTTGTGGAGTGCGGCGGCACGACGCCGCTTTGGCTGCGGGAAGGTGATGCTGCGGTCGACGGTCACGGATTGGAAGGAAGCGAGTTCACACCAATCCAAAGCGGCGTCGTGCCGCCGCACTTCATACCTCACTGCGCCCGCGGCTGCCTACCAGCCAGGATCTCCAGCGCCGCCACCTTCCCCGGCTCCGGAAGACTCTCCGCGAGCTGTCGGAGCGAGGCCTCATCACGTCGCGCCAGCGACTTCTGCCAATGACCGAGGAGCGACTTGGAGAGCACGCCGTAGCGCTTCGACTCGATCAGCGGCCAGATCTCCTCCGGCTCGCGGGCGAAGAGGTCGTGGAATTCGCCTAGCAGCTCAAAGTCATCCGGGGTCTCCTGCATCACGGTATCGAGCGCAGCTTCCCAGTCGCTGGCGATCCATTCGCGGAGGATGACGGCGCTGGCCTTCATGCGCTCCGGGCGGGTGAGATCCTGGTCGGCCAAGGCGCGCCAGGCAACCTGGTGAACGCTGGCCTGGCTGCGGAGAGGGGCGCGGACGTGCGGAGTGCCGGATGTGGGCGCTGCGCTGTTAGATGGATGGGAAGGTGAAGCTGCAGCCGCGGGAGTTTCCGCCTTCGCGGTGGCGGCGGGCGCGGCGGGGACCTCGCGGCGGAAGATGAGGATGCCGATGACAAGCGCCAGCAGGTGGCTGCCGGCGAGGATCGCATAGCGGAGGGCGGGAGAGCGGCTCATTTCAGCAGAACTTAGCGGCTGGCAGGCTTTTCGAATTCCTTGGCGAGGGCGTCGTTCTTCCGCTGGCGGGCGGCGGCGGCGAGGCTGGCGCGGGCGGCATCGCGATTCACGCCGGGCGGAAGCTCGCGGACCCAATCAACATAGTAGTCGCCATACCTCCCATAGGCAGAGCTGCCGTAGTTCTGCCAAGCATCGGCGCGCTGGGTGGCGGCATCGCTGCTATCCGGGCCGGGCGCGAGGTTGATCATCGCGAAGAAGGCGTCCGGGCTGGTATCGCGGAAGGTCCAGCGCGACTGGTGGATGACCGCGAGGTTACGTTCCTCCTGCGGCAGGTTGGAAATCAGGGCAAAGGCGGCCTCGGCATCCTCGGAGGCGAGTTCATTGAAGACGCGGACGCGGGTCTCGTAGTCGGAAGCGGCGGCGAGTTCGGGAAACTTCGCCTTCACCTCGGCCAGGATCTCGTCCGCCGTCATCGCGCCGTGGCGGAAGGCGTAGCGGTAGTCCGGGCCGTTGCGCATCAGCTCATTGATGTCGACGGTGGAGATCTGCTTGAGCGCGCCCTCGCGGAGCTTTTCCGGCGTGGCGTCCTTGAGCCATTCAAGGTTTGCCATCTCGGCGATGCGCTTGTCGAGCGGCACTGAGGGATCGGCGTAGCGGTAGAGGTGGCCGCGGAGTTCGCCGCCTTCGGCGAGGAGCTTCTGGATCGACTCGGGAAGATCGTTGCGGGAATCGAGCAAGGTCAAGAGGGCGCTTCCCTGCAATGAGGACCCGGAGCCTATAAGGTAGCTGCGGATCAGTTCCACATCCCCTGCGGCAAGGGCAAATTTGAGGAAGCCTTCCGCATCGTTCGGCCAGCCACGCACCAAGGTGCGCAGGGCGAAGGTATTTTCACTCCCGGCAATATTGCTTCTGTAAAAGGTCGCCGCATCGTCAGGGGCAAGGGTGGCAAGACGGGTGCCCAAGAGTTCTCCGAGGTGTCCCCACCGCTGGTCTCGGCCCAGTCCGAGGACCAGCTTGAGATGCTCTTCCAAGGGAATTCCCGCGAGAGCCAGCTTCAGCAGCTCATCGGACATGCCCTCAAGCTTGATGACATACAGGAGGGCGGCCTTCGGATCATCGCGGAACCAGGCGAGAAAGGCGGCGGAGAATTCGTCGCCGGAGGGCGGGCGGCTCAAGCCGTCTTCAGTGAGGCGGCGGACGGCCTTCTCGCCGTCACCCGGGGCGTAGGCGGCGGCGAGTTTCGCAAGCGACTCGGCCGCGAGCGGACCGGGCTTGGCGGCGCTGAGCGCACGCTCGACCATCGCGCTGCCGTCGGCGGCCGTGCTGCTGGCAGGGCGCGGGATGCGCTCGCCGGATTTGGCAGCGGCAGCGGGGTTGCCTGCGGCGTCGCTTGCAGAGGCGGAACTGCTGCGGATCCAAGCACCACCTGCGGCGATGCAAGCGAGGTGGCTGATAAGGAGGATGGCGGCCTTGCCCATAACTGGCAGGGATAGAGAGTGAGAGGCACCGCTGCTAGCCCAAAGCGTGTGCGCGAAGACCTCCCTCAAAAAACGGCGCTTCGCAGGAGGGGGCGTTTACAGGTTGCCAGATGTGTAATCACCGAAAACTTACATATTCCCCGGAAAGGGGTTCTCAGGTCCGGGGACGGGCAACCAAGCTCATTCCCAACCCAAGCCCCACCGGTTCTCCGCCGGAGTGTGGGTTGCGCTTTTTTGAAACCCACATGAGACCACTCGTCATCGGACTTGGCGAACTGCTATGGGACATCCTGCCGGCAGGGCCGAGGATGGGCGGGGCGCCGGCCAATTTCGCCTGCCATGCGCAGGCGCTGGGCGCACGGGGAGCAATCGTCAGCAGCATCGGCGCGGATGATTTGGGGCGGCGGCTGCTGGAGTGCCTGGGCGAGCTGGGTGTGGCGACGGACGGGATCGCGGTGGATGTGGCGCGGCCGACGGGGACGGTGGATGTGGAGCTGGGAATGGATGGCCAGCCCTGTTTCACGATCCGCGAGGGCGTGGCCTGGGATGGCATCCCGGTGCAAGCGGCGGCGCTGGAGCTGATGGCGGCGGCGAGCGCGGTGTGCTTCGGCACGCTGGGGCAGCGCACGGCATCCTCGCGCACGGCGATCCGGCAGCTCCTGCAAGCGACACCCGCGGCAGCGCTGCGGGTCTTCGATGTGAATTTGCGCCAGAGCTTTTATTCAGCCGAGCTGATCCACGATTCGCTGGAGCTGGCGAATGTGATGAAGCTGAGCGACAGCGAGCTGCCAGCGATCGCGGAGCTGCTGAATTTGCGCGGCAGTGTGCGCGAGCAATTGGCGGCGCTGTTAGAGCGCTACCAATTGCGGATGATCGCCTACACCCGCGGGGCGGATGGCAGTCTGCTCTGGGACGGCCAACACTGGTGCGAACATGCGGGGCTGCCAGCGACGGTGAAAGACACCATCGGTGCGGGCGATTCCTTCACCGCGGCGACCACGCTGGGAATGCTGCAAGGCTGGCCGACCGAGTGGATCGCCGCGACTGCCAATGAAGTGGCCGCGCACGTGTGCTCCTGCGTGGGCGCGATCCCGCCGATACCGGAGGCGTTGAGGGAGAGATTCCAGTGGGGCAACGACCAAGCTCTGCGATCCGCGTAAAGCCAGCCTTCTCTTCTCCGTAAAACCCATCCCAACCGCCTCCAAGACCCTCTAGTTCCCGAAACCCATGAACAAACTATTCTTCTGGACGATCACGTCCGCCCTCGCCGGCTTCTTGTTCGGCTTCGATACGGTCGTCATCTCGGGGGCGGAGAAGAAGATCCAGCATTTGTGGGGACTGGAGGACATGGCTCACGGCATCGCGATCGGTTCCGCGCTTTACGGGATGGTGCTCGGCTCGCTGATCGGTGGCTGGCCGACGGATAAGTTCGGTCGCAAGAAAACGCTGCTCTGGATCGGCATACTCTATCTGCTGTCTGCGGTGGGCTCAGCGCTGGCGCAGGATGTCTACGTTTTCAGCATTGCACGCTTCTTGGGCGGAGTGGGCGTTGGCATTTCCACCGTGGCCTCGCCCTTGTTCATTTCGGAAATCGCGCCGCCGGACAAACGCGGCCGCCTGGCGGGCATGTTCCAGTTCAACATCGTCTTCGGCATTGTGGTCGCCTTCTTCTCGAATTGGGCATTGGCGGGCACTGGCGAGAATGCCTGGCGCTGGATGCTGGGGGTCATGGCCTTTCCCTCGGTGATCTACACCGCGCTCTGCTTCAGCCTGCCGGAGAGTCCGCGCTGGCTAATCAGCAAGAAGAACGACCGGAGCAAAGCAAAGGAAGTGCTGCGGCAGATCTCGCCGGATGTGCCCGATGAGGAGATCGAAGCGACGGTCAATCGCATTAGCAGCCACTCGGCGCATGGTGCACCCAGTGGTCCCTTCTGGTCCAAGCGGCTGAGGACTCCGATCATTCTCGCCTTCCTCATTGCCTTCTTCAACCAGCTCTCCGGGATCAATGCGATCCTCTACTTCGCTCCGCGGATTTTCGAGATGACCGGCTTGGGGGAAAAGACGGCCATGCTGACTTCGATCGGCATCGGGGTGACGAACCTGATCTTCACTTTCGCCGGGCTGTGGCTGATTGACCGGCTGGGTCGGCGCACGCTGCTTTACATCGGATCCTTCGGCTACATCCTCTCGTTGGGAGTCGTGTCATGGGCCTTCTACACTCAGAACTATAGCATCGTGCCGGCGTTTATCTTCGCCTTCATCGCGGCGCACGCGATCGGCCAGGGGGCGGTGATCTGGGTCTTCATCTCGGAGATCTTCCCGAACGAGCACCGTGCGATGGGCCAATCGCTGGGCAGCGCGACGCACTGGGTCTTCGCGGCACTGCTCACAACCTTCTTTCCGAAGATGGTCGGCTCTTTCCATCCCGGCGCGGTGTTCGCGTTTTTCGCCTTCATGATGTGCCTGCAACTTCTGTGGGTGAAGACGATGGTGCCGGAGACCAAGGGCACCGCGCTAGAGGATATGGAGGGGCAACTGGTGAGGCACTAGGGAAGCCTTTGCTCCACTTTGGGGGCTGAAGTTTCGGCCTCGCCGCTTTGAGGGGGATGTCCTCGGAGGCGAGCTTACGAGTTCTAGGAAGCTGCACGCCGCAGAACTTCTCGGAGTGGGTGGACCGACCTAGAACTCGTGTGGCGTTGGGCGGGGAGCGCGCGCACTCAAAGCGGCGATTCTGGCGCGCACTCCGAAAGCGGCTAGGGCCGCAAAAAAGGGGGACGTTGAAGGAGATGAAAACCTGCCTTCAATGGCGGGGATTCGCCCAGCCGGAATGGCGCAGCCATTCCGCTACGCTGGGGTGAATCCCTCGGTCGGCCTTTTGTCCTTACCAGATCCGGACGCGGTCCTCAGGCTTCACGTAGAGCTTGTCGCCGGGCTGGATCTTGAAGGCATCGTACCAAGCGTCGATGTTCCGCAGGACCAGGTTCACGCGGGCGATGGCGGGAGAATGCGGGTCGCTGTCGAGCTGCTTCTGCAGTGCTTCCTTGCGGATCTTCTGGCGCCAGACCTGCGCCCAGCCGAGGAAGACGCGCTGGTCGCCGGTGGTGCCATCGATCTCCGGCGCGGGCTTGCCACCGAGCGAGGCGCGGTAAGCCTCCAGGCCGAGGGTGATGCCGCCCATGTCGCCGATGTTCTCGCCCATGGTCAGCTTGCCGTTGATGTGCTGCCCGGGGAGGATCTCGATCGACTCATACTGCGCGCCGAGTTTGTCCGCGCGCTGCTTGAAGGTCTCCGCATCCTGCGGTGTCCACCAGTCCTGGAGCACACCGTCGCCATCCGACTTGCGGCCCTGGTCGTCGAAGCCGTGGCTGATCTCGTGGCCGATCACGCCGCCGATGCCGCCGTAGTTCACCGCGGGATCCGCCTGGGGATCGAAGAAAGGCGGCTGGAGGATCGCGGCGGGGAAGACGATCTCGTTCATCACCGAGTTGTAATAGGCATTCACCTTCTGCGGCGGCATGCCCCACTCATTGCGGTCCACCGGGTCATTCAGGCGATCCAGGCGGCGCTTCCAGCCGAAGCTGGCGCTGCCGCGGATGTTGCCCAGCAGATCCTCCGCGGACACCTGGTAGGCGGAGTAGTCGCGGAAGACATCGGGATAGCCGATCTTCACGCTGATCTTCGCGAGCTTCTCCTGCGCGGCCTTCTTGGTCTCCGCATTCATCCAGTCGAGCTTGTCGATGCGGATGGCGAGGGCCTTGCGGACATTGGCGACAAGATCGAGCATCTGGCGCTTCGACTCGGCCGGGAAATACTTGGCCACGTAGGCCTTGCCGACTTCCTCACCAAGCGCGTCGTTGGTGGCGGCGACGGCGCGCTTCCAGCGGGCAAGCGGCTCGACCTGGCCGGTCAGCACCTTGCCACGGAACTCGAAACTGGCATCGACGAAGGGCGGAGAAAGAAAAGGCGCGGCGGAATCCGCAGCTCCGAAGGCAGCCCAGGCCTTGAGCGTTTCCAGCGGAGTCTCGGCGAATATCTTGGCCTTCTTCGGGAAGGCCGACTTGTCGGAGACCACGATCTTGCCCACGCCGGCCACACCGCTTCCCTCCAACATGCGCGGCACATCGTAGCCCTCCACGAGCGCGGCGAGCTCGCCCGGGCTCATCGGGTTGTAGGTCTTGTCGCGGTCGCGCATCTCGGCGCGCTCCCAGCTCGCCTCGGCGAGCTTGGTCTCGAAAGCCATGATCTCCTTGGCGCGCGCCGCGGGCTCCGGCCAGCCAACCAGCTCTAACAGACGGGCGGCATAGACCTCATAAGCCTCACGGGTCTTCACGTAGCTGGCTTCCTGCTTGAGATAGGAATTGCGGTCCGGCAGGCCGAGGCCACCGGTGGAAGAGGAAACGACATAGCGGGCCGGATCCTTGGGGTCCGCGCCGATGCCCACGCCGAACAAGCCGCGGCTCAGGCTATCCGGCTTGCCGAGGAAGCCGGCGAGCTCCGCGTGGTTGGCGGCGGCCTTGATCGCGGCGAGCTCGGGCTCGAGCGGCTGGCTGCCCAGCTTCGCGGCGCGCTCTTCATTCATGTACGCGGCGTAGAAGGCAGCGATCTTCGCGGTGGCCGGATTGGGATTCTTCACCGCGTCTTCCAGGATCCCGCGCACGCGCTCTTCCGAAAGGATCCCCAGCTGATCGAAGTTGCCGATCCGCACGCGGTCCGGCGGGATCTCGGTGCGCTCGACGAACTTGCCATTGGCAAACTCGTAGAAGTCATCGCCCGGCTTCACGTCCAGATTGCGACCGCTGAGGTCGAAGCCCCAAGTGCCAAAGCGCTGGGCCGCGAGGCTCGGAGCCTCCGGAGCGGCCTCGGCGGAGACAGGACAAATGGCGGCGAGGTGGAGGGCCGGCAGGAGGAAGGCGAAGGAAAATGCAGACGGGCGGTGCATGGGACTAGCACCTCAGGTGCGGAGGGCGGCCACAAGGCGAAAATTGAGAGACCCCTCCCCTGCCCTTGCTGCGCCGATCCCTGCTTGCAATCGGTTAGACCGGTCCGAGCGTGACGGATGCCGGAGGAACCCAAAACCAAGACCCAGCCGCCCAAGAGCATGGGCGAGCTGCTCGATCGTTTCAAGGAGGCGGCGGAGCAAGGCGAGGAGGTCTCGGTGGACGACCTGATGAACGCGATCGGCCGCCGCTCCTTCGGCCCGCTGATCCTGCTGGCAGGCACAGTGATGTCCGCGCCGGGGATCAGCGATATCCCGAGCGTGGGGACCCTGAGCGGACTCTTCGTCGGCCTGGTATCCGTGCAGATCCTCTGCGGCCGGGATCAATTCTGGCTGCCGGGCTGGTTCCTACGGAGGAAAGTCTCAAGCAAGCGCATCCTCAAGATGGCCGGGAGCAAATGGACCCGAAAACCGGCGAAGTGGATCGACAAGTTCGTGACCCAGCGCCTGGAAGCCTTCGCGGGCCCTAAGACCAACCGGGTGGTGGCGGCGCTGTGCCTGCTGCTTGCGATCTGCGGTCCGCTCACGGAGTTCATCCCACTGAGTGGCATCGGCGTGGGCGCAGCACTGCTGGCCTACGGTATCTCGCTCGTCGCGCGGGATGGGCTTATGACCCTGATCGGCTTCGCGATCACCGCGGCCACAGTGAGCATCGCGCTGGTGGCGCTGACTTGACCTCAGTCTCCCAGCAGATCGCGGAGAATGCGGAGCGTCCGGAGTGAGGACTTTTTCGATGCCGGAGACGGCTTGGTGAGCTTCGAGGTTGGCCGCGGGACGGGGACACGGGTGCTCGGCGGTGCTTCCGCCTCGTAGCGGCCGGAGTCGGATCCTGAGTCCGGAGGCAGGTCATCCTGCAGGCGGGTATTGATATCCATTTTATGGGAGGGATAGGCGGTGGTCGGCAGAGACAGAGTTTCCCGGCTGAACCGCTTGGGACGTTCGCGCCATGGTACCGCGAACGGAATCAAGCGATGCCCGCTCAAGTCGCCGCCAAGGTAGCACAAGGCAGCTTGTATCCTTCTACGCACGTAGCGTGTATGATTTCACCACTGCGTTGTAGCTTCATAGAAAGTTGACGCTCACCAAACTACTCCGGCTCCGCCCAAATGCGGATCTTTCCGGCAGGACGATCGACAGTGATCCGATGGCTGGCAAAGAACACTGCGCCGATGACGGAGTGCTCGAAGGGCCGCAGCAGGCAGCGCTTGTCCGAAGTCAGCAGCTTGCCGGACACGCGCAGCTCCTTGGACTGGTAGTCCTTCGCGCTCGCGTCTCCCGCGAGAGCCCGCAACGCCTCGTGATAAGGTTCGTTGATGAGTAGGGTGTCCCCGATCACGGCACCGGAGTCGAGCATCAGGCGAATGTCGGTGCCGTCGAGCTGGGCGGCGACGACCGGGACCTTGGGATATTCCGGCAGGAGATCGAACTCGAAGTCGGCTGGCTTGCTCCGCTCTTCGGTAAAGCTCAGACGGGCGTTCTTGTAGTCGAGGGTCAGCGGCTTGGCGAAGAGCAGGTTGGCGCCTAGGATACCATCGAGCTGGCCCTCGAAGTCCGAGCGCTTCTTGCTCTCGTCGCGCATCACCGCGTGGAAGTCGCGGAAGCGGATGCCGCCGATCTCCATCTGCGGCAGCTTCACCAAGGAGACGACATCGCCTTTCTTGCCGTAGTTCCCGCCGGTGATGGTCATGCAGATCTCGACGAAATCGATGCCCGCCCGGCGGGCAAAGCCAGCATCGACGATCGTATCACTGGTCCCGGTATCGACCAGGAAAGTGCCCTCCACTCCATTGACGCGGGCCTTCACGAAAGCGCGCTTCGACTTCGCATGCACCTGCAGCGGGATATCAGCAAAGGTCCCATCCACCGCAGGATCGAGCTTCGGCTGGAGGCTGCGAACGGCATCCACCACCTTGGCCACCTCCTCGGCCCCCAGGTTGCCGCGGTGCTCCGGGTCGAAGGACTCGAAGACCTGGCGCATGCGTGGATGCAGGGGCGGTGGCCCGGTGACGTAGAACTCCTCCAGCGAGATCCGGCCGTCCTGGTCCTTGTCGAGCTCGCGGAAGGCATCGCCCGGGGCCGCCGCGGCAAGCCCCGCAGAAATTACGGCAAAGCCAGTAGCAAGAATGCGGCGCACGATGATCATGGATTCACAGTGACCTTCACGTGGATGAAGCGGGCCCTCACCGAACCGGTCGGGGCGGTCTCATGGGCGGTGAAGCGCGTGGTGCTGTTCTCCTCCACGGTGATCCCCGCGCCCGTCCAAGTGCCGAGCTCCGGGGAAAGCTCCGCGGCGAAGCCCAGGTTGATCGCGGCGGGATTCTTGGGCACCGAGACCTGCAGGTGACGGCTGGCCCCGATGGTCACCAAGCTGACGGACACCGGGTTGGCATTCGGCTGCAGCGGATGGGTTCCGAAGGCGTATTCCAGGATGTTGCTGATGCCATCGCCATCCGCGTCGGCGTCGGGCAGATTGGCACCGGCGCTCGCGCCGCCGAACATCTGGGTCTCCCAGCCGTCGAGGATCCCGTTGGCATTGCCGTCCGGATTGCCGGCGGGATACTGCAGGGTCTTGAGCGTGCTGTGGATCGTCGTCCACTGCCAGGTCCAGAGCTCGTCCTTGGCGCGCCCGACGGTCATCAGGTTGTTCGAGACCGTCTGGTGATAGAGACCGAGGTTGTGGCCGATTTCATGGCTCAGCGTGGAGGCGAACTGGCTGGCGGGACGCAGCAGGTGACAGCGGACATTGGCGCCGCGCGGCGAATCATCGGGGCCCAGGCCCATCGAGGTCCCGCCGCCATTGGTGCCGCCCAGGAAGTTGTCGTCCTTGTTGAAGCGCAGCATGAAGACGTTCGAGAAATACGAACTCTGGTTCGGCAGGGCACCGGATGTCATCGGCGACCAGATCTCCGAGTAGGTGTCGTTGAAGCTGCTGCCGTCGCCATTCTCATCCCACTCGTGGGTGATGATGCCGTTGTCCGTCCACTGGATGGCGATGTTAGCCTTGGCATACAGGGAGGAGATGTAGGCCATGATCTCGGCGGAGGCGTGCTTGAGCGCGTGGTCGCTTTCACCGGGATACTGGACGTAGGTGTAGGAGAGCGGCATCCAGCGCTGCGGGAAGGTCATCAGCTTCATGTAACCCACCACCGTGCCGCCGGCCTTCACCCACAGCATGGCGTTGCCTTCCGCCACGCCGGAGAGCTGGCAGCTGTCCGAGTTACCGCTGCGTGCATCCGGCGTGGCGGTGGCGAAGCTGGTATTGTCCACGCTGAAGGACAGCGGACCCCACTCGGCCGGATGGCTGAAGACCAGCTTCTCGGCGGCACCGCCGATGCCGAGCAACTTGCCCTTCAAATTGTCGTAGCTGGACGAGTTCGCGTTGGCCACGTCGCCGTCGTAGAAGAAGCAGTTGCCGGCTGCTGCCGTGACGACCAGTTCCGGATAGACCGGAATCACGGTGCTGCCTTGGCCATCGAACCAGAGGTCGCCGCCGGAGGCCAGCGCACCATCGGCATAGCCGCTCGAAGGCGCGAACAACTTGATCGAGGGTCCGCCGCCATAGGAACGCTCACCACAGGTCACCAGCGTGAGGCGCATCTCGTAGTTGGCATCGAAGTCCAGCACCGCAGGGGTCTGGAAGGTCACCTGGTAAGGGGTATCACCGAACAAAGTCTGGTCGAGATCCTCGGTAGTCTGCAGGAGGCGGCTGCCATTATCCTGGACGCGGAAGATCTCGAAGCGCAGCGTGGAGGGCGAAGTCTGATAGGCCGTGGTCTTGAAGCTCAGCGACCGCAGCTCGCAGTAAAGCGGGACATTGGCACTGTCGCGCGCGGCGAACTGGCCGAGGAAGGCATCACGGCGCGGCTTGAAGGATTGGGTCAGCGTGCCGCCCTCGTTCAGCGTGATCGCCGCGGATGAGGCCGGGGCAGCCATGCCGGGCAAGGTGCTGAAGGCGTAGTCCTGGATCTGGTTGGCCAGCGGCTGGCTCGCCGGGATCCCCTCCCCGGCCAGCGCGACCGTACGGGTCAGGCCGGAACCTGTGAGGGTGAGCGTCCCGGTCTGGACGCCATCGACCAGCGGCGAGAAGCTCACCGTGACGGTGGTCGAGCTATTTGCCCCCACGGACCAGCTCGCACCACCCGTCACGGAGAAACGTGGCTCCACCACCGCGGCCGTGCCGGAGATGGTGGTGGTGCCGAGATTGGTGATAGTGACGCTCATCGCGATCGTGTCGCCATTCGTCACCTGGCCGAAGTTCAGTTGCGCTGCATTGACCGACCAGGGCTGGACCTTCACCACGCCGGCGCTACCGCTGAAGCGGTTGTCATCGATGTGGTCCGCGCCGGAGCCGGGGGCTCCCCAGGTGCCCGCAGCTTGCTGCAGCGCGCCGAAGAACAAGGTGTCCACGGTCTCGGTCCCGCTGGGCGCGACCTTGCCGCCGTCGATCACCAGCTTGGTGCTGTCCGGCAGGGCGCTGCCATTGACCGCGAGCACGCCGCCCGCGACCCGGGTGTCACCGCCGTAGCTGTTAGGCGTGGCGGGATTGAGGCTCAGGGTGCCATTGCCGGCCTTCGTCAGGCCTGCGGCACCTGACAGGGTGCCGCTGTAGATGCCGGACTGGTGATTGCCGCCGACGGTCACCATGCCGCTGCCACCACCGGCTTTGGCAGTGCCGAGATTGAGGTTCACGCTGCCCTTCAAAGCCCCGATCACATAGGCGAAATTGTTGCTCGCGAGGTCGGCCATGATGCGGGTGCCGCTGAGATTCAGCGTGGCCTTCGCGAGGGCATTGGCATGGGCCAGGGTGATCTTGGCGTCGTTCTGGAAGGCAATATCGCCGGTGAAGCTGTTGTCGCCCGCCAGGATGAGGTTGCCCTTGCCGGTGGTGCCCGTGCCGGCGAAGTCGCTGTCCACTGAAAGGTTGCCGCTGCCGGAGATCGAGCCGGCAAGCGTCTGGGTCAGCACGCTCTTGAGGTAGAAGCCGCTGGTGCCGGAGAGGATGAGGCCGCGGTTGCAGGTGCCGCTGGCATTGTTCGGCGTCATCTGGATCACCGCGCCGCTCAGGGCGATGACGCTGCCCTTGCCGAACTCCGAGACGATGCCGGCATCCTTGAGCGTATTGGCGATCGTTACGGTCGAACCGTTGTCGGCATAGGCGGAAGTCCCGTGGATGGTGGTGGGGCCGCTGTAGGTATTGGCGGTGTTCAGGCCCACGGCAGCGCTGCCGGCAATGGTCAGGGCGGAAGCCCCGGCGGCGTTGTCCTTGATCACGCCGCTCACGGTGATGCCGCTGGCCCCGGGGTGGATCACCAGCTCGCGCTCCGCGCCGATGCTGAGGTCATTGCTGCCGATCGTCCACAGACCGCTGCCGGAATTCATCAGGCCATTGACCGAAAACAAGCTGGCACCGGGGGCCGTGGTGCCCGCGACGGCACCGATATAGCGGATGGTATTCACCGCGACGCTGGCGGGCACGCTGCCCGTGGCGGCGGTCAGGTCGTAGTTCCCATTGCCGCTGGTGTCACTGAGCGCGGCAGCATCGGCAGCGGGAGTGCCGGTTAAGGAGCCGACCACATTGCTACTAACGGTAGCGTACTTCAGGCCTGTGCTGCTGCCGGTGCTCGCCCAGGTGCCGAGGATGCCCCTGGCGTTGTTCGGGGCGCTGGTGGTGATGCTACCGGTCGCGGGCAGGGTGAAATTGAGCACCGCATTCGCATTGCGGGTGATGCCGCCGAGATTGAGGGAGCTACTCGCCGAGACCGAGGAAGTGAAGGTGATGCCAGCAGCCGAGCCACCGTTCAAGACCAGTCCGTTCACCGTCTGGCTGGAGACGCCGCTGGACTTGGCGCTCACACTGAGGATGCCACTGCCGAGGCTGAGCGGGCTGCCGGCCGGGATCAGGTCGGTGGCTGTCGCCATGTTGCCGAGGTTCAGGATTACCGTGCCGGTCTGGACCGTGAGTCCGCCGCTGAAGTCATTGGCGACCGTGCCATTGAGCGTGAGGGTAGCCGAGCCGGTCTTGGTCACGCCATTGGCCGGACTGCCGCTGAGCTTGGATGAGATCGTGCCGGAGCGCGTCACCGAGATCACTGGGGAGCTGCCCGTCAGGGTGACGGCGGAACCGCTGAGCGTGTAAGTTCCGCTGCTATTGACGATCGCCAGCCCACCGGCACTGAGGCCGGCGGGAAGCGTCACCGTGCCCGCGGTGGAGCCGCCGAAAATGGCGGTATCCCCAGCGGCACTATCCCATGCCCCGTGCGAGAGGGCATTGCCCAGGTCCCAGTTCTTGAGGCTGGCATTCCAAGTGCCCGCGCCGCCCGCACTGGCGGCGTCGCCATTCGTGCCGATATCGGCGGTGCCGCCATCCCACCAGCGGTCGGCAGCGAGAACGGGGAAGGAGGCCAAGCCCAACAAGAGGGCGGCCGGGAAGAAAGACTTCGATTCCATGGATGCTAAAAAACAAGACCTAACCATTCAGCGCTGGGAGGTGGACGCAGGCGCGGCGGCTGCCGCATCCATCGCCGTCCTCAGGGTGGCGAGTTGCTTCAGCGCGCTCTCGAATTGCTCCTTGGCAGCCTTGGCATCGGGATGATCCTCCCCCAGCCATGCCACCACCTTCAGTTGGTTGGCGGCATAGTCAGCAGCCGCCTTGCGATAGGCGGCCGCCTGCGCTTCCGGCAGTTTCTCCGCCGTCCGCTCCACCACCCCGGAGCAGCCGGCGCAGAAGTCCTTGATGTCGGAGATCAGCAGCTTGAGGTCGGCACCATACTTGGGATGCGCACCGAAGCTCCAGCGGGTCGTCTGCGACGCGTCGTTGTCCACAATGTAATAGGCGGGGAAGCCGGCGCTCTTCTTGAACTGGGCGGCGAGCTTGGTGTTCTGCTCCTTGAGCTCCACCGGGAGCTGGGTCTTGTGCGGGAAGTCCACGCTCACCAGCACGCACTGGGTGCGCATGGCTTCCAGGAACTCGGGCTTGGACAGGCACTCCTTCTCCATCTTCTGGCACCAGCCGCACCAATCGGAGCCGGTGAACTCGATGAAGATCGGCAGGCGGCGCTCGGCAGCGACCTTCACCGCCGCGGGGTAGTCGGTGGTCCAAGCACCGATACCCGCGGCCTCCGCCACCGGCTCGGCGGCGTGCAGCGTGACAATCGAGGAGATGGCGAGGAAGGAAGTCCGGAAAAAGGAAGTCATGGTGATCAACAGGAAGAATGGAAAATTCAAGGAGCAGACAGGGCGCGCTCGATCAGCTCGCCCTCACGGCCGCGGGCGGCGGCGGACACGATACGGCCATCTTTGCCGAGCACGAATACCGTCGGGATACTAGACACCCCGTACTTCTCCGCGACCTTCGGCCAGATGCCGGAGTAGGTCTGGGTCCAAGACAGATCCTTGGCCTTGATGAAGGCGGCCACCTTGGCGCGATTGTCGTCGGGCGTTTCCTTCGCCATCGGCGTATCACAGCTCACGCCGACCACCAGAACCCCGCGATCCTTGAACTTCTCGTGGATCTCGCGGACATGCGGCAGCGAGGCCACACAGGGCACGCACCAGGTCGCCCAGAAGTCGAGCACCACCACCTTGCCCTTGGTATCCTCGGGGAAGCGCAGGGTCTTGCCATCGAGGGTGTTCAGCTCGCCCTCGAAACTCGCCGGATGCCCGGCAGCCGACAGGACATCCAACGCACCCGCGGTGCTGAGATAGGAGCCACCGATGTCCTTGCAAAACTCGTCCGCCAGAGACTTTTCCTTGGCCGCAACCGCGAGCCGCGTCGCCGACACCAAGGCCTGGCCATGGAAGGCGGCGCTGGTCTTGTCATCCGCCTTGAGCGGAAAGCGCTCGATGAGCTTGCGGATCGAGGCCGACGCCTCGCGCGGGGCGTGGTCCGCCTCCGGCCAGATCTCCATCTCCGCCAGCAAGCTGGCAGCAGCCACCTTCTCCTCCACCAGGCGGTGGCCTTCCGTCAGCGTCGAGCTGGCCACCTCGGTGGCCAGCTCGCGCATTTGCTCACGATACGCGGGTGAAGCCGGTTCATCGCGATTCAGCCGCATGGCGGCCGGCAGCATCACGCGCCGCACCAGAATGTCCCGGCTGGCGGCCGATGGCGGGACATCGGGATGCTCCGCCAGGCACTTGCGGGCATCCGCCAGGATCGCCTCATTCAGCTGGATGCGCTCGGCGCGCTCCTGCGGCTGGGCTTTCGCCTTCTGATAGAGGGCGCCGGTGACATCCTCGGGCAGTTCATTCGCCACCAGTGGCGAGGCGAGCGCGTAGGCGAGGAACAACGAAAAGGGTAAAGCTTTCATCGAGTGATGGGAATCCACTTGCTTGATCTCAGGGTCAGAAGCTTGCGTTGAGGCGGGCGAAGATCCGCGAGCCGTTGGCCAGTGTCTTCGGGATCGAGACCTCCACCTTGTCCACGCCCGCGCCGAAGCCGTCGTCGGTGACCACAATGGTCACGCCATTCACGCCGTTCTGCGCGGTGGTCCAGCCACCGAGGCTCGAGCTGTAGGCCGCCGTGATCGCGATGCCCGGCTGGGTCAGCGCGGTATCCGTGCGGCGGAACGTGAAGACGAGATGGGTGTCAGTGGTGGTAATCGTGGGTGCCAGCGCGCTGGATTCCGCACCGGCATTGGCCGGGTTCGGCTCGCCACCGATCACAAACTCGATCGCATTGCTGAGGCCATCGTGATCCGGATCGGCAGCCGCGGCGGCATCCGTTCCGGACAAACCCTTCGCGCTGGTCCAAGTGTCATAGGGAGCAGGGCCCCCGCCCCCGCCGACCAGCTTGATCTGGCCCGGTGTGGTGTAGTCCAGCGAGTAACCGGCCGGCAGGCTCGCATCAGTCGCGAAGGGAAGCGGAGCGACACCGGTATAGGTGGCCAGCAGATAGCTCGCGGCAGCAGGCGTGCCGCTGAAGCTGATCTTGGCACCGGGGACCACGATGAGGTTCGCGGCGGCGAGCTTGTCGCTATCGGCGGCACCCAGCGTGCACTTGTATTCGCCGGTCGCGGCGAAGCTCACATCACCGGTCGTGAGGGTGGCGGTGCTGTTGTCCAAGTCCGGCAACAGCACCGTGGCGTCGGGGGAGGAGGCGACGCCGGGGGAAAGCTTGCCGCTGACACTCACAGGCCCGACCACACTGCCCGCACCGCCCAAGGTCTGGGGGGCTGCGATGACATAAGCCGCAGGCTGCGAGGCGACATCCAAGGTGGCACCGGTCTTCACTTCGATCGCCGGGGTGGCGATGGCCGCATTGACGGCACCAAAGGTGATCGGCACAGCGGAGAAGGCGGCACTGTGGGCCACGTTCACCGTCACCTGCGTGGCGGTATCGATCGAAGTGATCACCGCCCCCACACCGACATTCCCGCCGCTGACCGCCTGCCCCACGACCAGACCGGCGGTGCCGGAAAGCGCAGTAATGGTCTTCTGGCCCGAGCTTCCGGTACCGTTGATGATGCTGCTGCCCACTGAGCCGAGCTTCAAGGAGCCTTCGGCCACCACTGTGGAACCCGTGGCCACGCTGCCGTAGGTATTTGCGCCGAGAAGAATCTGGGTGCCCGTGCCGGTCTTGGTCAGGCCGGAATCACCGGACAGAACACCGGCGTAGGTGTTGGACTGGCCATTGCCACCGATTGTCACGGTCTTGGTCGCACCACCGGTGCCGAGCTCGGCACTCACATTGCCGCGCAGCCCGCCGATGTTGTAGGAGAGGTTGTTGGTCTTGAGGTCGGCCAGGATCCGCTGCCCGCTCAGGTCGAGCGTGGCATTCTTCATTGCATCGGCGTGCGCGAGGGTGAAGCGGGCATCGGAGCGGAAGATAAAGTCACCGGAGAAGGTATTGGCACCCGCCAGCACCACATTGCCCGTGCCACCATTGCTGCCGCCGAAGTCACCATCCGTGCTGAAGGTGCCCGTGCCGGAAATCACCCCGGCCAGGGTCTCGGTGTAGTTGCCCTTCACATAGAATCCCGAGTTTCCGCTGACACTGAGGTCGCGGTTGCTCGTGCCCGAACCGCTGGCCAGGATCTGGATCACCGCGCCATTGAGCGTGACGCTATCCGCTGTGCCGAGGGCGGATGCCACCCGCAGCGGCTCCGGATCCGCCTCGCTGGGCGCAGGCGTCTTGTTCTTGTCGAACAAGGCTATGACCGAGGACTTGCCATCCACCAGGGTGGAGCTGCCATTGATGGTGGTGACTCCGCTGTGGGTATTGAGCCCGCTCAAGGTCAGCGGATTGCTGGCCAGGTTGTTGATCGTGAGCGAAACCGGGATGTCATCGATGGGGTCGAAGAGTGTGCCGTTTGGATTATCACCGATCACCGCGGAGATGGTGGTGCCTGCCGAATTGTAGGGATGGACGATCAGCTCGTAGCTGCTGCCCGCACCCGCAGTGAGGCAGGTGGCCCCCACCAAGCCACTGACAGTGGTGGCGGTACTGCCGGAGGTGATCAGGCCGCCGCGATTCAGCGTGAGGATGAAGGCATCCATGTTGATCTTGCCGTTATTGGCGATCTTGAGCGTGCCGCGGGTGTTGTCCGCGAAGAACACGAGATCGCTGGCAAGGCTCACATCCAGATTATTGACCGTGCCGTCATCCGCCATCGGTGTGTAGCCCGCATAGGGAGCGAGCTGATAGACTCCCCCGCCCAGATCCGTCGCGGTGGTCCAGTCACCGCTGGCCGCGCCGCCATCCATGGTGTAGATCACCCGCGGGCCGTAGGTATTGTTAGAGGCTTGGGTCGGCGCGGTGGTGGTGGTAATCGCGTGGGTCGTGCCCGCGATGGGCGGCGAGCCCAAGCCAGTGAGCAAGCCACCCGCAGCCTTGGTCGTGAGGTTGCTGCCGCTGATCGTGCCGAGGTGCAGCTTGGTAGTGGTGCTGGCATTGCTGCCGGAGGTGGTGACGAACAAGCGCGAGCCGGCCCCCAGGGTATTGAAGCTGGCATTGCCCAAGGTCTGGTCGATCGTCTTGCCCGCGAAACCGGACAAGGTGAAGTGGCCGCCGTCAAAGGTCAGCGCGTTGTTCGGATTCAGCAGGTCCGTGGTGCCCGTGTAGAGGCGCACGCTGGGATTGAAGGTGACGCCGTTCTTGAAGGTGAAGCCACCGGTCAACGGGTGGGCGCTCGCGCTATTGAGCACCACCGCCGTCGCCCCCGCGCTCGTCACCGCCGCGCCCGTGATTGTCAGGCCGGCAGTGCCTTCGAAGGTCGTCTTGGAAGCAACGCTGGTGGTCCCCCAGGAGACGCCACCCTTCGCCACGATCGACGGCGTGTCACCGGCGAAGGTCAGCGAGTTGCCCACCGCATCCGCCATCACATAGGTCGCACCGTACTCGAAGACCAGGCGGTTCACCGTGATCGGACTCCCCTGCGTAACGGTGCCACCGGCCCCGCCGAAGATCGCCACTCCGCTGCCGCCATTGTCCCAGATGCCGTGGGACGATGCCGTGCCCTGATCCCAGTTGAGCACGCTGGCATTCCAGGTCCCCGCTCCGCCATTGCTGAAGCCGTTACCACCGTTGGTGATATCGATCGTGCCTCCATCCCACCAGCGCTCGGCGGCATGGGCGGAAGTGAAAGCAATGGCCAGCGTGGCGTGGAAGGCGATGTGTTTCGATTTCATTTCGACGGAGGGCAGAGTTTGAGAGGTGATCCGGAAGCAGGAGAACTCCCGGTGGTTCTGGAGATGTTGAAATGAGAGACCGGAGGCCGGCTGAGGGCCGGAGACCGAGATCCCCGCCGTCGTTGTTGAAGCTAGGAAATCTGGCAATCCGCCGTCCGTACAGTTTCGTCCGAAATCGGCTACAGATTTTGTCCATTTCGGTTGCGTGGAACCCCGTAGTTCCGGCTAGGGTTCTCCGCGTGAAGAAGCGTCCGAGAACCAGCGCGGAACCCATGCGGGTCGCACTGATCTGGGACAGCACCGCGATGCGCAGCCAGCAGGTGCTGAGCGGCCTGTGCCGCCTGGCCGACGCCGAGGCACGGCTCAACCTGCGGCGCTTCGATGCGCAGGCCGCCGACTTCCGCGAGGCCGTGACCAAGCCGCTGTTAGCCTGGAAGCCCCACGGCGTGATCCTGCGCATGGACGACGCGCAGGACCTGGTGACACTGCGCAAGAAGCTCTCCGGCATCCCCTTCGTCGCCGCTTGCCGCATGCCCGCTGGCATCGCCGACACCATGGTGGTGGGCAACGCACAGGAGGTCGCGCGCGTCTCCCGCGATCACCTGCTTTCACGCGGCGCACGCACCATCGCACTGCTCGTCGCCGGGCGCAGCAGCAGCGCGGAGGTGCTCACCGGACTCTTCCACCAAACGGTTCCCGGCGGGCCGGTGCTGGCCCTGCCGATCAGCACCGCCCAACTGCGCTCCGAGCCGAAAGGCGCAGTCCTGCGCGCGGCCGGCGATTGGCTGCGCTCCCTGCGCAAGCCCGCCGGCGTGCTGACCTTCACCGGTGAGGTGGCCCCCTTCCTCTCCCGCGTCTGCCAGAAGATCGGCCTGCGGGTGCCTAAGGACATCCAACTCATCGGCTGCGACGACCCGGACGTGTGCATGGCCTGTACCCCCCACATCACCACCGTGATCCCAACCGGCGAACAGATCGGCGAGGCGGCGATGGAAGCGATGCTGCGCCATCTAACACCCGGGGCCACGCCGCCGCCGCTGGAGATCCGCATCCAAGGCTGCACCCTCACCGCCCGCGGCTCCACCGGCCAGGCCGCCGTGGTCTCGCGCTCGACCGCACGCACCGTGGACCTGATCCGCGCGCAGGCGACCAAGGGCCTCACCACCTCCAAGCTGGTCCGCGCCTCACGCCAAGGCCGCTCGACCTTCTACAAGCAATTCCGCGAAACCACCGGCACCACCCCCGGCAAGGAACTCCGCGAGTCGCGCATCGCCGCCGCTTGCCGGATGCTCGAGAGCTCCAGCGCCACCATCTCGCGAATCTCCGAGCAATGCGGCTTCTCCAGCGCCAACTACTTTGCGCAGGTCTTCCGCCGCCACATCGGCCAATCGCCCGGGGAATACCGCAGCGCACGGCGGGGTTAGTGGGGGCGCGAAGAGAGAAACAGGACCAATGGTCAACGATCAGAGGATAATTTTGAGCCAATAATTTAAAGGGACACAAAAGGAACCCCTTGTTTAGGCCACGCCATTACGGGAAGAGCCCGCCTCAATCCGGGAGAAGATAAATAAGAACGGAATGAGCAGGGCACATCAGGCCCGCCCCCTCCAAAGCTAGTAGGGATCGAGCCTCTCGTTTAAGGACATGAGTCCAACTGGAGACGGCGACACGACCATAAAAGTCACCATAATGATGAAATAATGAATAATTCGCCTGACATCATGATTTCATTCCGATTCAGAAGGGAGTGAGGGCGGCAGCTTCTGGAGCCGGGCGGTTTGGGAGCTTTGCACCCAAGCCCACAATACACTAATAATCAGATTATTAGAGAACAATCCCAAGCTACCCTAGATCGATTCACAAAGTTCGGAACCAGCAGGACAATTTAAGATAACCTTCACAACTGGGACCACTAGGGGGCATTTTTTGGAAAAAAATCTCTTCGAGTGGACATTCTCATCTTGGGGGACTGGTTACTTTTCCAAATCCCCTCCCGCCTGCGCCATCTCCCTCAATTACAAGGGAATAGCCTGCAAAATTTGCAGGGTCAACCCTTAAACCTTGGCTAGTACGCGATATCTACGCGAGGGTGGCACAGCGGTTGCTTTTGGGATAAGGGATTCCCCTACAGCCTCAGTTAACAACTGAAGGCAAATCACTTACAGAGACCTTTCAAGCATTTTGCACGATGTGTAAATATTATGTAAGGGAACCCCTTTTTTGCGCATGTCCGATTTTGGTTTGCTTCGGTCTATGTCGTTCCTGTAGTTCCAAACCGTCCGATCTGACTTCTCTGCAGATTGGCCGCCGACTCCCCCAGCCCCCCAGAAATTGCCCCCCCTTTCGTCATGATAGCGAACGATGCTGCGCGTACAGCTGCCGGCCTATCCCCCCGCAGGTTCCCTGCACGGGATAGCCCGCCCTGATCAGAGCCGTCTCTGATCATCACCCACCCACTTCCCCCAGCTGCCCTCATGTTCCCCCATCGTTCCAAAATCCTTGTCCTTTGCCCTGCCCTGCTTGTGGCGCCCTGTCTGGCCCAAGATCTTGAGGCACCGGCCGCAAGTCCCGCCAACGACCACGCGAGCGCGCCAAGCGATCCGCAGGCACTAGGCGAGCCCGCCCCTGTCATCGACCCGGCACCGGGCGAGCTGCCGCCGCCGGTCATCCCCCCCCCTGCCAATTACCCGGTCGCAGCGGCCGATCTGCCGCCGCCGCCACCCGACAACGTTCCGGGCCTGACGGGTGAGCTGGAGGAGCAGGGCACAGGCGTCACCACTGTCAAAGAGCTCCAAGCACCGGTCGTGAGGCCCCCCAGCGGGTTCGCGAATGCACCGAATCCGTTCCTGGCCGGCCCGATCGGCGGCGCGGAGGAAGTTGCCCGGCGCCTGCACTTGGGTTTTGACGGGTTCGCTGGTCTACGACTCGAACTTCTTCCAAACGAGCTCCAACGAGGAGGATGAGGTCACCTTCACCATCTCCCCCACCCTCAGCTTCCGGACCGAAGGAACGCGCTTCAAGGTCATTGGCCAGGCGGCGCTGAACTACAATACGTACTTCGAGAACTCCGACTTCAACGGCCTGGGCTACCAGTTCTCCCTGGAGGCCCAATACTCGGGCGCAGCGCTCACGGCCACGGCTTCGATCGACAGCTCCAAGGAACAAGGCGTCAACCGCTACTATGGCGGCCTCTTCGTGGAGACGCTGAACATGGGCGCGCATCTGGGAGCCTCCTATCGGGTGGGACCCAGGACCACCATCGACGGCGGCGTCAGCTATTCGTGGTCCGACCCGGACCAAGGCAATCTGAGCACGAGCGAGAACCTCAACTTCGACCTCTCCGCGATGTGGCAGGCGACGCCCCTGATCCGCATCGGTCCCGGGGTTTCGTGGCGGCTGGAAAAGGGATCCAACCAGGCGGACCGCGAGACGATCGGCCCGATGCTGCGGGCACAGTACCAACTCAGCAACCGCATCTCGTTTGATGGCAGGGTTGGTCTCGACTTCGTGGACTACCAGGGAGGAACCGGTGGCTCGGACACGGACTTCTCCTGCTCACTCGGCATGGCCTACCGCTGGTCCGAGATCTGGGGCATGAACCTGACGGTCTATCACGGCACCACTGCCGACGGCTCGGCGCTCGGAAGCGCCACCGGCTCCTACCGGGAAACCACCTCCGTGACTGTCGGCTACAACCGCCGGATCATGCGCGCCCTGTGGGACATCGACATGACCTACTCGATGGACGATTCGACCTCGCCGAACGGCCTGTTCGGGCCGGGCTCGACCGATTACTTCTCCATCCACACATCCTTGGGAATGCCGATCTTCGCCAACCGCGCGAACGCTTCAATCTTCTACTCGTGGAGCCAGGAATCCGGGAATGCGCTGCGCGATTGGAGCGGCCACCAGCTCGGCTTCCAGATCTCCAGCAGCTTCTGAGGTCATTGCATCGAACCAATCCACACCATCCGCGATCATGAGAACTTTGCTCCTGCTTCCTGTCTATCTGCTCGCCTGCTGGTTCCTCACCACCACCAAGAGCATTGCCGGGCCCTCCGATGTCCCGCTCAGAGCCAACGACGTCATCCGCCTGGAGGTCTTCAACGAGGCCGATTTGAACGCCACCGCGAAGATCATGAGATCCGGCGATGTGGTCCTGCAATTCGTCGGCCCGGTCAAGATTGCCGGGCTCTCCATTGCCGAGGCAACCGAGAAGATCCGCGCCTTGTACGACAAGGACTACCTCGTGGACCCGAAGGTGACCCTCACCATCGAAGCCTACGCCCAGGATGTCATCTCGGTGACTGGTTCAGTCACCGGGGGCGGGCAATTCCCCTTCCCTCCAAATGGCAAGCTGAACCTGGCCGCAGCGCTGGCAATGGCCGGCGGAGTGACACGCGATGCCGACCCGCAGGGCGTCACCGTGACGAGCGCCGGCGGTGGTAGCGCCACCTACTCCAAGGACGCCACCGTCCCGATCCAACCCGGCGATCAGATCACCGTGAAACGGAGCGCCTTTGCGGACCAGGTGGTCCAAGTCAACGGTCAAGTGCGCCGACCCGGCGCGGTACCATTCCCCGCCAATGGCCGACTGACCCTCATCGACGCCATCTCCCAAGCCGGCAACTGCACCGAACTCGCCAATCCGAAGAAGGTTAAGATCAACCGCCAAGGAGAGGTGACCGAAATCAATCTCAAGGAAATGATCGAGAAAGGGAGCAAGAGCTACCCGCTGCGCCCCAACGACATGATCATCGTTCCCGACCGCATTTGGTGAGTTCCCCCCGGGACCCCGTTTTCCTTCACCCTCCCCCCTTTTTACTTTTTCCCCCTTCATCCCATGGCCTTCAACCCACATTCCGATACCGATCCCGGCGGCCACGACGGCGACCATCCGGCGTCCACCGGCGCGCATGGCGGATCCCAGCAAGGAGTGAAGCAAGCGATGCGCGAAGTCCTGGGGCGCTGGTACTTGATCGTGATCTTCGTGATCCTGGGACTGGGCAGCTCGCACTACTACCTGTCCAAGAAGCCGAAGCAGTACACCGCCACCTGCACGCTGCTCGTGAAGCACACCGTGGCTCCCGTGCTGCGGGCCCAAGTGGAGGAAATCAACATGTCCGGCTCCGAAGGGATGAACACCGTGGCGGAGCAGATCCGCACCTTCGAGGTGATGCATATGGTCGCGAGCGACGAAAACATCCGCAAGATGCAGGGCTTGGTTCCCCCAGCGGTCAGGTGGCTCCCGGAGTGGCTGGAACAGAAGCTCGGTAATCCGCCTCCCAGCGCGAACAACAAGGAAGCGCCCGCCGAAAATGCGCTCGCGGGCATGATCGGGAGCTGGACGCAGGTTTCCACCCGCCGCTACACCCGGCTGCTGGATATCTCAGTGACCCACACCGATCCGGAGGTGGCCAAGGAACTTGCGAACAAGATCGCGCAGGTCTACCTCCAGTTCATCGGCGGGGCCAGCAAGGAAGGCCGGGGAGGCTCGATCGAACTGCTGACCGTAAAAGCGACGGAGGAGAAGCTGAACGAACAGGAGGCAACCGCCGTGCTGGCAACCTACAAGCGCACCCTGGAGCTTCACAGCGAACTCGATGCCAAGGAACGCGCTCTCAGCACCGCCGCCCTCCGCTACCGCGAAAAGCACCCGAAGCTAATCGAGGCGACCAAGCTGCTGGCCGAAGCCAAGGAACGCTTCATCAAGGATTTCGAGGCGGCCCGAAAGCTGAAGCTGGATGAAGAATACTGGGCGAACGCGAAACTCCCGGACGCCACCACCGATCCTGAAAACTACCTGCTGACTGCAAGGGAGAGCCTGCTGGCGCGCGCCAGCAAGCTGGAAAACGAAATCGACCGGTCGAAGAAGCTCGTGGATTCGATGGAATCGAAGCGCAAGGACCTCGACCTGGACCAGACCGCGCGCAACGTGATCGTGGAGCCCAGCAGCCTGGCCCGCGTTCCCGGTCCGCCCTCAGGGCCGGACCGGCAAAAGATCCAGACTTCCGGCATGATGGGCGGACTGATGCTGGGAATCGGCTTGGCCCTGCTTCTCGGCAGGCTCGACAACCGCTACCACACCGTCGCCCAGGTTACCGCCGAAACGGGGGTGCCGATCCTGGCGGCGATCTCGGAAATCAAGCCGGCCGACTTGAAGCGTGCCGACCGCGATGCGAAGAAGCTCATCGGGGGTGCCGAGCTCGAAACTTCGGCCAACTGGGACAAGATGCTGCTGTTCCGGCCCGGAGTCTCGTCCACCACTTATGCAGAGATGTTCCGCGTGTTGCGCGCCTCGGTGTCGCTCTTGGGCGATGAAACGAAGCGCAAGGTGACACTCTTCACCAGCGCGCTTCCGGGAGAGGGCAAGTCATCGATCTCCGCGAACTTCGCGCTCGCCGCGGCGAGCCAGGGGAAGCGCACGCTGCTGATTGACTTCGACCTGCGCCGCCCCTCGCTCCACCTGTTCTTCGGCAGCGACCGGAATCCCCCCGGCGGCGGGCTCACCGATTTCCTGGCAAACCAAGTCCCCCTCCATGAGGTGGCAGTGCCAGTGCCGGGGATGCCCAACCTGCACCTGGTCGCTTCGGGTAACCGCGCGCCGAATCCCGGCGAACTGATGGACGCGCAGAAGATCCGTGAACTGTTAGTCCTGGCCGCCCGCAACTTCGATGTGGTGGTGCTGGACACCGCGCCGCTGCTCTCCGTGCCGGACACCCGGATCCTCCTGCCGCTGGTCCAGAACGCGTGTCTGGTGGTGCGGGCGGATTACACCCGCAAGAAGGCCTTCGAGCGCGCGCTGACGGTCTTCAATGAGGATGGCAGTCAACTCAGCGGAGTGGTGGTGAATGCCTACCGCGAGAAGCGCCGCCTGATGGGCGACAATTTTTCCTACGGCTACTATAGTACCGACCGCTCGGGAGGCTATGGCAGCTACGGCATCTATGGCTACGGCGGAGACGGCCGCGACAGCGGCAGAACGCAGCGGAAGAACCGCAAGGTCCGGAGTTCCTGAGCTCCGCATCACTACTCCAGCGGAAGCCACGCCACTAATCGCACAAGAACCATGCCCGAACCTGTTCAACCTTAGCAGAACAACGGGAACCAACTGAACTTATCGATCGCCATGCCCACCCAGTTCCATACTCAAGCAGACCACGAAGCGAGCGAGTCGCTGGCATACTACTTTTGCCGGATGGCGGACACCATCGGCGTTCCGCGCTCCGTGGCCCTCATCTACAATCTCCTCTATCTCTCGAAGGAGCCGCTGAGCTTCTCCGAGGTGGTCGAGCGATCCGGCTGCAGCAAGGCGAGTGCATCCACCGGCCTCAAGCTGCTGGAGCGGATCCGCGGCGTGGAGGTGGTGATCCTGCCCGACGACCGCCGGACCTTCTATCGCGCCGAGCTTTCGCTGAAGCGCCTGGTCACCGGCTTCATCCAGGAGAACTTCGTCAGCGGCGTGGAAGCGGGCCAGCGGATCCTGGATTCGCCCACCACGGCACCGGAGTCAGAACTCTCGCCGCTGCTCGCCGAGCGACTGGAGAGCCTGCGCACCTGGCATGAGGCCCTGCGCTCTAACATTCCCTCCGCGGCCCTCGAGCGCTCGCGCCGTTGAAGGCGCAAGCCGGTCTCCGCTCACTGCTTTTCGTTTCCTCTCTCCCCGGTCCGAGAACGACTTGTTCGGCCTCTGATCCCTCCCCTCCATCCCCCGGCCTCTGCCCAAGGTTTTTCCGGAGAACTCCGGAAATCGACCAAGGGCGGCAGCTTGAAAATCTGAAACGGGCAAACCCCGTCCCCCCCAATGCGAACCATTCTCGAACCCGGCCGTGCCGAAAAGAACTACTGGCAGGACCTCTGGCACTACAGGGAGCTCTTCCAGGTCCTGGCATGGCGCGACCTCTCCGTACGCTACAAGCAGACCATCATCGGTGTGGCGTGGGCATTGATCCGGCCCTTCCTGTCGATGATCATTTTCACGGTCATCTTCGGTATGGTGGCGAAGCTGCCGACGGAAGGAAGCGCGCCCTATGCGCTGATGGTCTTCGCGGGCATGCTGCCGTGGACCTTCTTCGCCACCGCCCTCTCAGACGCCTCGAATTCCCTGGTCTCGAATTCGAACCTGATTTCGAAGGTATATTTCCCGCGACTGATCGTGCCGACGGCGACAGTAGTGGTGGCGCTGGTGGATTTCTTCATCAGCTTCGTGATCCTGGTCGGCATGATGATCTGGTACCGCTACGTGCCCGGCTGGCAGATCCTGCTACTGCCCGCCTTCGTCGCGCTCGCCTTCCTCGGCTCGCTGGGGCCCGGGCTGTGGATCACGGCGCTGAACGTGAAGTACCGCGATTTCCGCTATGTGATCCCCTTCATGGTGCAGTTCGGCCTCTACATTTCACCGGTGGGCTTCTCCAGCACCGTGATCCCGGAGAAGTGGCGCCTGCTCTACTCGCTCAATCCGATGGTGGGCGTGATCGACGGCTTCCGCTGGTGCGTGCTCGGCGGTGAGTCCGCCTTCGATCCCCGCTCCTTCGGCATCAGCATGGCCGTCACCGCCTTCTTCCTGTGGCTGGGCATCCGCCAATTCCGCCGGATGGAAAAATCCTTCGCCGATCTCGTCTAACAGCAGCTCTGCTGCCGGAGCCTACATAATCCCCCTCTTCCCCTCTCCGAATGTCAAACGACGTCGTCATCTCCGTCGACAAGCTATCCAAGGGCTACCTGGTGGGCCACGAAGGCCCGCAGGAGCGCTACCAATCGCTGCGCGACACCTTGGTCCGCCATAGCCGCAACTTCGCCCGCAAGACCCTGGACATGGCCCGCGGCCGCCAGATCGTGCAGGGCGATGAGATCGAGGAATTCTGGGCGCTGAAGGATGTCTCCTTCGAAGTGAAGCGCGGCGAGGTCCTCGGCATCATCGGCCGCAACGGCGCCGGCAAGTCCACGCTGCTAAAGATCCTCTCCCGCATCACCGAGCCCAGCGCCGGCCGCGTGGTGCTGGATGGCCGCGTCGCCTCGCTGCTGGAAGTCGGCACCGGTTTCCATCCCGAGCTGAGCGGCCGCGAGAACATCTTCCTGAACGGTGCGATCCTCGGCATGAGCAAAGCCGAGATCCGCCGCAAGTTCGATGAGATCGTGGACTTCTCCGGCGTGGAGAAATTCCTCGATACGCCGGTGAAGCGCTACTCCTCCGGGATGTACGTGCGACTTGCCTTCGCCGTGGCCGCCCACCTTGAGCCGGAGATTCTCATTCTCGACGAGGTGCTTGCCGTGGGCGACGCCGACTTCCAGAAGAAGTGTTTGGGGAAGATGCAGGATGTCGCCCGGAATGGCCGCACCGTCCTGTTTGTGAGCCACAATATGACCGCCATCAAATCCCTGTGCTCTTCAGCGATTCTACTGAAGGCAGGGAAGTGCGAGTACCAAGGCAGCATCGATGGTGCCTTGGCGCTCTATGCGCAAAACAAGGCGAACATGCTGGCGCCTCCGGAAGGCCTTCGCGAGCTCCAGACCCAAGGCATCGATGCCCCGGTCCTCAACTTGTCCGCGACGAAAGTAGCATCCGGCGGGTCGCTTGAATTTGAACTCATCCTCTCCGGAAAGCAGAACCTTCACCTCCAGGACCTGGCCCTGTTCGTAGTGGATCAATTCGACATCCGCGTCGCCACCATCGACACGCGGAAAGAGACCTACGGACTGGGCATCAAAGCGGGCGAACAAGTTACCATCCACGGGAAAGTCGAAAGCCTGCCCCTGATTGCAGGCAGATACTCGATCGGGCTCTACCTGGGCACCTCATACCACAAGCAAGACATCCGCAACCTGGCGCACCTCCAAATCACCGAAGAAGACTCAGCGGCTCCATACTCCCCGTACCCTGCCATGTATCGGGGACCAATGCTGCTAGAGTCCCGGGTAGAAATCGCCACACCAATGCTAAAATGAAAGCGCTCATCAAAAGTGCCATCAAAGGGTTTCTGATCAATTTCGATCTCGAATTGTCACGGGTATCCACGACCAAGGACTTGCACCAAACGATCCGGAACCTGGAGGAGAAGACGACTTTCATGGACGAGAGGTGCCTCTTTCTGTCGAGCCTCTCCAAGCTTTCCTCGGAACTGCTTCAGGAACCCCATTGCGACATTTCCGAAATCTCGGCCGAGTCCACATCCCAGATCGCACAGGACCTGTTCGTCCTGTCCCGACTGAACTACAAGACCAACGGTTTCTTCGTAGAGTTTGGCGCAACGGATGGGCGCCGATTGAGCAATACCCACCTCTTGGAAAAGCGCTTCGGCTGGAAGGGCCTCCTTGCCGAGCCATGCCGCAGGTGGCAGAAAGACCTGGCGAAGAATCGCAACTGCCACATTGATTCCAGGTGCGTCTGGGTGCGGTCGGGAGACCGCCTCCAATTCACCGAAGCCGACGAGGCGGAGTTGTCCACGATCGCGGACTTCAACGATACCGACCATCACTCGCAAACGAGAAGCGCCGGGATCTCCTACGAAGTGGAGACCGTATCGCTGAACGATCTTCTCTCCAGCGCGAACGCCCCGAGCCAAATCGACTACCTATCGATCGACACGGAAGGCAGCGAGCTGGAGATCCTCAGGGAAACCGATTTCAACAAGTGGCACTTCTCGGTGATCACTTGCGAACACAACTACACGGAAAAGCGCCAGGGGATATTCGACCTGCTCACAGCCAATGGCTTCGTCCGGGTCTTTGAATCGATCTCCGATTTCGACGACTGGTATGTCCACTCCAGCCTGATCAAGGGACAGGCCCGACACTAGTTCAGGGCCGCTTCAAAGCCCGGTATCCAACACCAGAATGATCAGCATCGTCACACCCAGCTACAATCAGGAAGCGTTCCTCCCCTTCGCCCTGCAAAGTATCGCTTCGCAGAGAGAATCGGCAGTGATCGAGCACCTCGTGTTTGATGGTGGCAGCACGGACGGCAGTGCGAATATCATCGCCACTGCGAGTGTCCCGCCGGACTACTGGACCAGCGGGCGCGATGGTGGCCAGAGCAACGCGATCAACTCCGGGATGACCCGCGCCAAGGGCGACATCCTCTGCTGGATCAACTCCGACGACGGCCTGGCCCCCGGAGCTGCGGCAAGGATGCAAGCAGCGCTGGGCGATTGCAAGGGACCGGCGTGGGCGGTCGGCGGCTGCCAGATCATCGGTGAAGAAGGAGAGGAATTCGGCCACTGGCGACCGGAGCATGGCAAGCATGACGAGCTGGCCGGGATCCTGCACTGGAGCCGGAACTATCTGATGCAGCCCGCGGTCTTCTGGAATCGCGCGATGTGGGAACAGGCAGGCCCGCTGGTGGCGGACCTCCATCTGTGCATGGACTTCGACCTGTGGATGCGCTTTTTCAACATCGCGAAGCCGGTGCTGGTCGAGGGTGACATCGGCATTCACCGCCGGCAGGGCGAGTCGAAGACCTCACTGGTCGGTGCGGAGATCTTTGCGGAGTACCGGCGCGCGATCCATCTGCGGCTGGGCCATGACAAGCGCTTGAAGAAGATCGCGCTGCGGGACGTGGCGGGCCAGGCCGCCAAGGCGGGCAACGCGGCGATGTTCCTGAGGAACCGCAAGCTGAGCCGCCAGTGCCTCTCCGAAGCGGTGAAGAGCACGAGCTCCGCGGTCTTCGAACCCCATTTCCTCAAGGCCGTGGTCAAGCAGATCGGAATCTTTCCCGGGCCATCCGGCTTGCCGCGATAAGGTCTGCGGCTCTCCCCAATCTGGACTGAAGACGAATGCGTGTGGCGCTTGTCAGTTTCGAGTTTCCTCCGGCGGTAGCGATCGGCGGGATCGGCACTTACGCTTGGCAGGCGTCCCTGATGATGAGCGCGGCTGGCTGGGATGTGGAGGTATTCGCCGCCGGTGATCCGAAGCAGGAGGAAGCTGCCACGGCGCACGGGATCAAGGTCCACCGCTTCCAAGCTGCCAACCGCGATGAATTCCGGAACCTGATCGTGGATAGCTTCCGCCAAAGGCAGCGGGTCAAGCCCTTCGACGTACTGGAGAGCCCGGAGATCGGTGCCGAGGGCGCGGGAATCGCGGAGGCGTTTCCGCAGCTGCCGCTGGTGGTGAAGCTGCACACTCCGAGCTATCTGGTGGCAGAGACCGGCTATGAGCCGCTCTCCCTGGCACAACGGACGAGATTTTCCCTGGGTGCCCTGGCACGCGGACGATGGGCGACGCTCAAAGCTCCCGCCTACGTGCCGGAGCTCGACATGGAATGCCGCTTCACCCGCTCGGCAGACGAGGTCGCCGCGCCGAGCCACTCGATCGGGGACAGGCTGATCCAGGCATGGTCGCTGGATCCGGCCCGGGTTTCATTCTTCCCGCTGCCGGTCGCTCCGGAGCCGGCGCTCCTGGAGCTGCCCTTTCCCGACCGCGTCGGCGTGATCGGCTTTCTCGGCCGACTGGAGGCGCGCAAGGGAGTGCCGGAACTCGCCGAGGCGATCCCGGCGATCCTCAAGGAAGCACCGCATCTGCGCTTCCGCTTCATTGGCCCGAGTTGGCCCTACAAGGGGACCGACATGGAGAGCTGGATCCGGAAGGTCTGCCACCGGCATCTGGGTCAGATCGAATTCACCGGTCCGGTGAAGCGGACTGATCTGCACGCCGAACTCGGCCGCTGCGACGCAGTGGTCCTACCAAGCCGCTGGGAGAGCTTCGGCCTGGTCTGTCCCGAGGCGATGGCGGCCGGAAGGACCGTGATCGGCTCCGCTTCCGGCGGCATGGCGGACATCATCGAAGCCGGGAAGTCCGGGCTGCTGGTGCCGCCCCGCGATCCCGCCGCCATCAGCCGTGCGATTCTGAAATTGGCAGCGGATCCAGCGCTGGCGCGAAGCCTGGCGATCGGAGGACGGGCCCGAATCCTGGAGCTTCTGAGTCCCGCACAAGTGCTGTCCCGCCAAGAGGCGAGCTACCGGCGCGCGATCGCCCACAGCAAGCTCCGGAGCAGCCGGAGGCAAGAGTCTCATGCCGCCGCGATCTAACCCACCCTTTCCCGCCCGCACCCAAGTCTCCCGATGATCACGGTCATCATTCCCACCCACAATCCGAAGCCGGAGTTCCTGCAGCGGACTCTCGGCGCACTGCGCTTGCAGAGTCTGCCGAGCGCGGAGTGGCGGCTGCTGATCATCGATAACGCGAGCAACACGCCGCTCGATGATGCCTTGGTGAGCTGGCATCCCGCGGGCAGAATCGTCCGCGAGCCGCAACTCGGTCTCACTCATGCGCGGCTGCGGGCGATCCGGGAAGCGGAGGACGGCCTGCTGGTGTGGGTGGACGACGACAACCTGCTGGCAGCGGAGTATCTGAAAGAGGCCAAGGCGGCATTCGACGGACATCCGCAACTCGGCGTCGCCGGAGGGAAGTCGATCGCCGAGTATCAGGACACGCCACCGCATTGGTTTCAACCGGGGATCGCGCCGCTGGGCTGCCGCGATCTGGGCGAGGAGACGATCCTTTCGCGCTGGAATCCGCAGAGCCCCGAGTATCCCGCCGCCTCGCCGATCGGTGCCGGCATGATGATCCGCAAGCAGGCAATCCTGCCCTGGGCGGAAGCGGTGCAAGTGGATCCCAAGCGTCAGGCACTGGGCCGCAAGGGCAAGTCGCTGACCTCGGGAGAAGACAACGATATCAATCTAACCGCGCTGCGAGGTGGCTGGGATCTGGCTTACTTGCCGAAGCTCGAGCTGATTCATCTGATCCCGCCCGCAAGGCTGACCCTGGACTACCTCTGCCGCATCGCACGCGTGAGCTTCCGCGACTTCATCCGGGTGCTGGATATTCATGGCATTCGCCCGTGGCCGAGCATCCGCAAGGAGAGCATTCCACTGCGCGCGGCCAAGGCATGGATGCGTTGCAAGGCGTGGCGAGGCCCCGCGGAGAAGGTCCTCTGGCAGTCCGCCGTCGGCCAATTCGAGGGACGAGCCGAGCTTGGCAACGCCACCCGCTGAAGTACGACAGCGAAGAGATCAATCCTGTAGCAGCCCCATTTTTTTTCACCGGCAGTCCCCCATGCATGCCATCCGCCAAAAGCTGAGCGACGCGAAAACCGTCCTCTACCGCCGCCCCCGCGCCCAGTGGGCACGCTTCCGCCGCTGGGGTCCCCAGGCTTATTTCCTCTGCGATTCCTGGGCCCGGGAGATGGAAAGCGCGGCGCATACCTTACCGGTCCCTTCGCCCGACGGTGACGGGGCCCCGCTCGCGGTGTGGTTTCTAACAGGGCGGCGCTTCTGGTATCAGACGGCCTTCTGCGCGTGGACGCTCGCGGTGCAATCCGGGCGCGCCATCACGCTCAATCTGATCGACGACGGCAGCTTGGAAGAAGCCCATGTCGAAGCGCTGCGTCGGCTGTTTCCTGCCGGGATCACGCTGCGCAAGGAGAGTGTGCGGGCGGGCATCGAGTCCGGGCTTCCGGCGTCCCGCTTCCCGATCCTGCGGCAGCGGTGGGTCGACTACGTCAATATCCGGAAACTGACCGATATCCACGTGGGCTCGACTGGCGTGAAGCTGGTGCTGGACTCCGATATGCTTTTCTTCCGCCGGCCGGTGGAGCTCTTGCAATGGTGGGATGATCGCGAGGGAGGATCCGCGGAGAGCTTCTCACCGTGTCTGATGACCGATTGCGAGGAGTCTTATGGATACTCGCGCCCGCTGATGGAGCGCTTGGCCGGTGCGCCGATTCCGCCGCTATTGAATGTCGGCATCTGCGGCTTGAAGAGCGAGGAGCTGGATTGGGAGGAGATCGAGTTTTGGTGCCGCTCGCTGCTCGAAGCCGAAGGGACCAGCTACTATCTGGAGCAGGCGCTCGTAGCGATGTTGGCAGCGCGCCAGGCGCCGGTGGTGATGCCGCGCGGCAATTATATTACATTCCCCACCCAAGAGCAGGTCGGCCGGGGCGAAGGAGCGCTCCAGCACTACGTCGCGGACAGCAAGCCGTGGTACTTCGGCCAAGCGTGGAAACTGGCGATGCGCACGAGATGAGCAAGGTTTCCATTTGCATGCCCTGCCACAATGCCGCGGCCTATGTCGCGGCGGCGCTGGATTCCGTGCTGGCCCAGACTTGGAGCAGCATTGAGATCATTGTGGTGAACGATGGATCGACGGATGATTCCGGAGCGATCCTCGATGGCTACGTCCCGAAGGGAGTGCGGGTGATTCATGAGCGGCTGGGCAGCGCCTCAAAAGCACGCAACCGCGCCGCCGCCGCGGCCACGGGTGATTATATCAAGTTCTTCGACGCCGATGACCTGCTTTCACCGCGGCACATCGAGCTGCAAATGGAGCGCCTTGCGGGTCGCCGTGATGCGATTGCGATCTCGGAGTGGGGCCGCTTTTATCACGACGATCCCGCGACCTTCCGTGAAGATCGCCAGAGCGTGCGGCGCGACATGGATGCCGGCGATTGGCTGGTCGAAGCGCTCCGCGATGCGCGCCCGATGATGCAGCCCGGGATGTTCTTGATCCCGCGCGCGGTCTATGAGGCGAGTGGAGGCTGGGATGAGGAACTCTCTTTGATCGATGATTTCGAGTTCTTCTGCAGGGTGCTGTGCCGTGCGGAAGAGATCCTCTTCACACCGGGCGCCACCCTGCTTTATCGCTCCGGGCTCGATGGCAGCTTGAGCGGCCGGAAGAGCCGCAAGGCCGTGGAGAGCGCCTATCATTCCCTGCTGCGCGGTACCGGCCACCTCATCGCCAGGCGCAGCGACCAAGCGGCACGCGTCGCTTGCGCGAACATGTTGCAGGACTTCATCTACACCTACTATCCGGAGCACGCGGACCTGCGCGCCGCCATCGCGAAGCGCGTGGCCGAACTGGGTGGCAGCGATCTTTCCCCGGACGGTCCGCCGCGCTTCCTGAAACTGCGCCGCCTGATCGGTTGGAAGGCCGCACGCCGTGTGCAAAATCTCGTATCCGCTCGCCCCGCGTAAATCTTTCCCGGCCTCCCCGCGAGGCCAGGACCTCTCCCCGAACCATGAACCTCACCCCGGAAGTCAAACGTGCGGCAGCGGACTATCGCAGCGGCTTCCTGGGCAAGCTGAAGTCGAATCCGGCCAAGACCACGCTGAAGTTCCTGCACCGGAACTACAAGGAGCTCAGGTCGCCATGGAAGTCGCAGGGCCCGGGCGACGGCATCCATCCGATCCCCGGGAAGCTCCGCGCACCGACCTATTTCTATGCGGGAAAGAAAGGCGGATGGTTCGAGGAATACTACTTCCTCAATTGGAAGTCCGCGGCGGACCGCCCGCTGGTCTACCTGCCCATCTTTTGGGATCACTTCTTTTTCCAGTGCCAGTCCGGCAGCTACACTCCGGGTGAGTTCGCCCGCCGCTATCAGGAGATGCAGGCAATCCTCGACTCGATCCGGGATGACGGACGGCTCTACTACACCATCCTCGGGATGTACGACTTCCCGATCTGGGACTGGCATCTTTTCCCGGAGAACGTCTGTGTCTTCGCCTGCTCCGGCACGGGAGACGTCACGCTGCCCCTGATCGGCCGCGAGCGCCAGTACACGGCAGGAAAGAAATCGCACCATGTCTCCTTCATGGGAAACCTGGATGGATTCAGCGACGTCTCCGGGGTCCGGCGGAAGATGCACGACGCGCTGAAGGACGTCGCGTTCTTCGGCAAGGGCGCGGATTGGGAAAACGTGATGCGAGGGTCCACCTTCAGCCTTGCTCCCCGGGGTCTCGGCCCGACCAGTTTCCGGCTCTACGAAGCCATCTCCCTCGGCTCCATCCCGATCTACATCTGGACCGACAAGCGGGCGCTGCCCTTCGAGGATGAGGTGGATTGGAGTGAGCTCGCCATCGTCCGCCACGAGAGTGAATTGGACGAACTCCGGGATTGGCTGCAATCCGACGAAAGCCGCCGCTGGGCGAGCGGCCGGGAAGAACTCCTCAAGGATTTCCACGAGCGCTACTGCAATTTCGAAGCAATGGCCGCCTATGTCGAAAGGACCTGCCGGAAACTGGCAGATCGCTCCACCTTCACTTCCGCCCTCAAACGCCAGCTCACCTGAACTGGCATTCACCTCCCAAACAATCCCCCATCATGCCCAGCCTCAACACCAGGGTCCGGTTCTGGATGCACAAGCTTCCATACTTCCCCGCCCACTACTATCTCCCCCTGTCCCAAGGCGGAAAGGATCTGAAGTTCTGGTGGAGCTGCGTGCTGCCCTCCATCGCACCTGATAGCCACGCGTTCGACTTCAAGCTGCACGGATGGGACGTGGGTGAGATCAATCTCCTGGCGAAGCTGAAGGACAAGCTCTCCTGCTTCTGGGACATCGGCGCTCACCACGGATTGTATTCCATCGCCTTGTCCCTCCTGTCCGGAGGCCGGACCGAGATCCACGCTTTCGAGCCCAGCTCCGATTGCCAGCGGCGGATCGAACTCCACAAGAGAATGAACGGCATCTCCAATATCCGGCTTCACAGCGATGCCGTGGGCGATCACGACGGGAGCGTCTCCTTCGCCGTGCCATTGAAGGCGCACGGGACCATTGGCCATGTGATTGTCGACAATGCGGTTTCTTCCGGATTCCGCGCCACCACGGTTCACAGCGTCACCCTGGACAGCTGGCTGAAGTCCTCCGGCTCAGCGACGCCGGATCTGATCAAGATCGATGTGGAGGGCCACGAGATGGCTCTGCTGGATGGTGCCGGCAGCCTGCTGGCAAATGGCAAGACCGCCTGGATCTTCGAAGTGCTCGACCAAGTCCACGGGGATGAAACCGTTCCGGGACGCAAGATCATCGAACGCTTCTCGCGGCTGAAGGACATGCGGATCTTCCACATCGGCGGCGATGGTAATCTCACGCCTGCCGTCCTGCAGGATCACTATCCCCACACCCACCTCTGCAACTACCTGGCCTTGCCCACCGGGCGCGGCGACTTGGCCGAGCTACTGGGGTGTTCGCTCTGAGGCTGCTGCCTTCCCCCCCCTATTCCGATCATGATCTCGATCGCCCATCTCATCCCGGCACCCTTCACCCAGCAGGTCGCCCGAGCGTTGGATGAAGCCAGCCTGCTGGACACCTTTTACTGCACGCTGGTGGACCAGCCGGAGAAGAGCTGGCAACGCCTGGCGAAGGCCGGGTCACGCTTGGTCCGCTTCGATCTCGAGACCAACCTGAAACGTCGCGCCGTCACGGAGATCGATCGCAGCAAGGTCGCGACCTATCCCTTCCGTGAAGCCTTCCGGATGCTGGCAGGCAAGGTCAGCAAGGACCCGGTGATGGACGATCGCATCTTCCACTGGGCGCTTGAGGGCTTCGATCACTGGGTGGCGGACCGCTTGAATGGATCCGGCGTGCTGTATGGCTACGAGTATGGCTCGCTGGCCATGTTCGGAGCCGCCAAGCGGAAGGGGATGCGCACCGCCTACGACCTGCCATCACCCGAGCACCAGTTCGTGGAAGACCTCCTCGCGCCCGAGTTCGAGCGCTTCCCGGAACTCGCGACCCCTTACCGTCAGTTGACGGTGGAGCATCATGCCGAGCGCACCGAACGCCGGCACCAGGAGTGGGAACTCTCCGACCTGATCGTGGCGAACTCGAACTTCACCGCGAACTCGTGGACGGCAGCCGGGTGGAGCGAGAAGAAGGTGGCCGTGGTTCCCTACGGTGCACCGCCAATCACCCACCCCTGCACGGAGGACACCGGCAACGAAGTGCTCCGCTTCCTTTGGGCCGGCACCTTCTCGGTCCGGAAAGGCGCCCACTACTTGATCGATGCCATCCGGGCGATGCCCGCCGCGGAAGCGAAGGCCTTCACCCTGGATGTCTATGGTGCGGTGACCCTTCCCGATGCCCTGCTGAAGAACCTGCCAGCCCAGATCCGGCTGATGGGCAGCATTCCGCGCAGCGAACTCTTCCAGAAGATGAGAGAGGGCGACCTGCTGGTTTTCCCGACGCTCTGCGACGGCTTCGGCCTTGTCGTAAACGAGGCCTTCGCCCAAGGCATGCCGGTGCTCACCACACCACGCGCCGGCGCCGCCGACCTGGTCCGCGAGGGCGAGAACGGCTGGCTGATCCCACCTGCGGATGCTGCGGCGCTCACCGCCGGACTATCGAAGGTGATTGAAGAAAGGAAGCGGCTCCCTGAAATGCGGCAAATCGCCCAAGCGACCGCGCGCGACTGGCAGTGGGCAGACTACCGCCGGGAGATCGCCAAGGCGGTTGGTGGACTACTCGCGAAATAAGCAGCACCCGCATGGAGAAACTTTCCATCTGCTTGGTCAGTCCCGGTCACCTGGGCTCAAACCCGCGCCTGGTCAAGGAGGCCGACGCCCTCGCCGAGGCGGGCCACCGCGTCCACGTGATCTATGGCGAGACCTATGCGCCCGCGATTCCCCGCGATGCCGATGTCCTGGCGAAGGCCAAGTGGACCTCACAGAAGATTTCGCTCTTTGGCAGCCGCGCGCGCGGGCTGCGCTGGAGAGCAGAGCAAAAGCTCGCCTACTCGCTTTTCAAGAAGGGTGCAGGTGGCACCGAGGTGCAGTGCCGGGCATCGCACCCCTTGTTTACCGGGCTGCGCAGCGCCGCCCTCCGCCACAAGGCGGACCTCTATATCGGGCACTGTCTGCCGGCCCTGCCCGTCGTAGTCGCGGCCGCAGCACGTCATGGCAGCCTCTGTGCCTTCGACGCCGAGGACTTCCACTCCGGTGAGAGCGAGGCAAGCGGCCCGGGTGCCGTGAGCAACAAGCTCGCCCACAAGATCGAATCGAGATTCCTGGAAAAGTGCCAATACCTCAGCGCGGCCTCTCCGCTGATCGCGAAGGCCTATCACGAGACCTACGGCGTCAAGCCAACCACGCTGCTCAACGTCTTCCCGCTCGAAGAAGCAGGCAGCCCGGAGCCATCTCCCGAGCCTCCATCCTTCTACTGGTTCTCGCAGACGGTGGGGCCCGGCCGCGGCCTGGAGGAGATGATCGGCATCCTGCGCTCGCTCGCACGGCCCGTCCGCCTGGATCTCCGCGGACATGTGGCGGAAGACTACCGCACGGCCCTCGAATCGCTTGCCCGTGGCGGCCAAGTGGAAGTCCGCCTTCTGCCTCCGGATGCCCCTGCCACCATGGCACCTCATGCCACCGGCTACACCGCCGGCCTGGCACTTGAAAAGCGCCAGCCGCTGAACCGCGACATTTGCCTTACCAACAAAGCCTTCACCTTCCTGCTCGCCGGCATTCCGGTGATCTTGAGCAAGACGCTCGCGCAGGAAGAACTCGCCGGCGAGCTGGATCAAGCCGCCATGCTGATTGATCTAACAAAGCCCAGCGAGTCCTCCGCCGCCCTGGCCGCCTGGCTCGACTCACCGGACCGGCAGCTTGAGGCACGCAGGCATGCAATCCAACTCGGGCGCGAACGCTTCAACTGGGATATCGAGAAGCGGAAGCTGCTTGAGCTCGTTGCCAATACCCTTTCCGTCAAATGAACCTATCCTCCCTCAAAGAACTGATCCCCCACGAAACCCGCCAGCAATGGAAGCGCCGGATGTTCGCGGTGCAGGACATTCCGGCACGCCTGGCGAATCTCAAGCGCGCGGGCTTCACACCACGCGGAATCATCGATGGCGGAGCCTTCCGCGGCGAATGGGTGAAATCGGCATGGGAAGTCTGGCCGGTGCCGGCATTGATCGTGGAGCCTCAGGCCAGCGAGCAGCAGATCCTTCGGACCCTTGCAGGCACGGTCCCCGGGTCCGAGCCCCTGGAGTGCGCCTTGGGTGACCGGGATGGCGACATTCGATTCCTGAATGAAGCCACCAACTCGAGAATCGTGGATTCCGATGAAGGCACTCTTGTCAGCCTCCGGCGCCTCGACTCCTTGCTCGCCGAACGGCCCGGCTTCCATCCCGACTTCGTCAAACTCGATCTGCAAGGGAACGAACTGAAAGCCTTGGACGGCGCGGGGGAAGCAATCCGGAGATTCGAGGTGCTACTGCTCGAGGTTTCGGTCATCCGCATCGGACCCGTGCCGGTCTTCCATGAGGTGCAACTCTACATGGCGGAAAAGGGCTTCACCCTCTACGACCTGGTGCCGCAGTACTACCGCCCGCGGGATGGTGCGCTCTGGCAGATGGACGTCCTCTACGTGCGCAACGATTCCAAGCTCCTCGAATCGACTTCCTGGGATTGACCATGCGCATCCTCCTTACCGCCGATGCCGAACTGCCGGTGCCGCCACTCTTGTATGGCGGCATCGAGCGGGTCATCGCTTCATTGGTCGACGAATTCCGAAGCCGTGGCCATGAGGTCGGGCTCATCGCCCATCGCGATTCCACGGTCGCCGCGGATTTCTTCCATGCTTGGCCCGGGCTGACCAGTACCTCCCGCGGCGATTCCTTCCGCAATGCCATCGCACTCCAGCAGGCGGTGGCGAAGTTCAAGCCGGACCTCCTTCACAGCTTCTCACGCCTGCTGTGGCTTCTGCCACTGGCGGCAAGCGCCAGGCGCTTCCCGATGGTGATGTCCTACCAGCGCGAGCCCACGGGCCGGACGGTCGAGCTTTCCCGGCGGCTCCATGGGAAGCGGCTTCAATTCAGCGCGTGCAGCGAACAACTCGGCGAGAAAGGCCGCCAGCGCGGTGGTGGCACATGGACGGCCATCCCGAACTTCATTGATCCCGAGCGCCTCGATTTCGTCGCCTCCGTGCCCGATGACGCACCGTTGGTATTCCTCAGCCGCTTGGAACCGATCAAGGGCTGCCACAATGCCATCGCCATCGCGAAGGCCAGTGGACGCCGCCTGCTGATCGCGGGCAATCGCGTGGAAAGTGGCAGCGCCGAGGGCTACTGGGATCGCGAGATCGCGCCGCACCTCGGGAAGGACGGCATCGAATACGTCGGCACCGTCGATGACGCACAGAAGAACGAGCTTTTGGGCAAGGCCGCCGCGATGGTGGTGCCGATCGAGTGGGACGAGCCCTTTGGCATCGTCTTCGCCGAGGCGCTGGCCTGTGGCACCCCGGTGATCTCCACCCCGCGCGGCGCGGTGCCCGAGATCGTGGAGCACGGCGTGCATGGCTTCCACATCGCCAATTCCGAGGAAGGCGTCGCAGCCGTCCAGCGCCTGGGTGAGATCGACCGCCTGAAATGCCGCCAGCATGTGGACGCTCATTTCACTGCCGCCAAAGTCGCGGACCGCTACCTGCAACTCTACCGGGACAGCATCGACAGCTGAGCACTGGATCCCGCTTTCTATTCGCCGATGAGAATCCTCATCATCTCCCCCCACTTCCCGCCTTCGAATGCGGCGGACATGCATCGCGTGAGGATGCTGCTGCCGCACCTCGCCAGCCATGGCATCGCGGCGGAGGTCCTTTGCGTCGAGGCCGATCAGGTGGCCGCACCGAAGGATCCGTGGCTCGAAGAAGGATTGCCGGGCGATGTGCCTGTTCACCGCGTGCGCGCGCTCGGTTTGGAATGGAGACGCATCCCCGGGCTGGGCACGCTGACCTTCCGCGCCATGTCAGCGATCCGCCGGAAGGGCCATGAATTGTTAGAAGGCGGGCGCTTCGATCTGGTCTATTTTTCCACCACCCAGTTCGGCATCCATGTGCTGGGACCCGAGTGGAAGAAGCGCCATGGCGTGGCCTTCGCCATGGACTACCAGGACCCCTGGGTGAGTGACTACTACCGGAACAATCCCGGCGTCACTCCACCCGGCGGCAAGCTGAAGTACGCCGTTTCCAGTTGGTTCGCCGGCAGGCAGGAGCCTTCGGTGCTCGGCGCCTGCTCCGGCATTACCAGCGTCTCGCCCGCCTACCCCGAGCAGCTCCGCGCCCGCTACCCCTGGCTCTCTGACCATGGGAACAAAGAGCCCGACAGCTCCCTGCCCTCGATCGTGTTGCCCTTCCCCGGAGACAGCGTCGATCTCGAGCGCGTCCGCCATTCTGCTATCCGCCAGCAGGTCTTCGATCCCGCCGATGGCTTGCAACACTGGGTCTACATCGGGCGTGGTGGAGAGGACATGGTTCTGGCGGTCTCCGGGATCTTCTCGGCACTCGCGCGGCTCAAAGATCGCCACCCGGCGCTGCAGCGTCTCCGGCTCCATTTCATCGGCACCTCCTACGCGAGCCAGGGGAAGGGCGAGAAGACCATCGAACCCATCGCCACCCGGTATGGGCTGCAGGAGATGGTAAAGGAGCACACCGACCGCATCCCCTACTCGCAGACGCTGCGCTGCCTGCTGGATGCCGATGCCCTGATCGTGCCCGGCTCCGACGACCCGGGCTACACCGCCTCGAAGATCTATCCCTATCTCCTCGCCGGGAAACCGCTGCTCACCGTCTTCCACGAAGAGAGCTCCGTGGTATCGCTGATCCGCAAGACCGGTGGCGGAGTGGTTATCCCCTTCCACAACCATGACACCCCGGAAGACATCGGCGCCCGCGTGGCGGCCGAAGCCATGAATCCCGACGGCACCCTGCGCCAGGTCCCGCTCAACCAGGAAGCCTTCGCCGCGCACACCGCCCGGCATCAGGCCGGCTTGCTCGCCGAGTTCCTTCACCGCTGCCTCACCCGTGAAGCGCGGGAAACTGCCACCGCATGAGAGCCGTTCGCACCATGAGAGCCACCCGGGCAAAGTCCACCCCGCGTGCCAAGGCGGGCATCCTGGAGATCGACTACGGGATTCTCTCGTCCCGTTCGGCTGCAGCCTTCCGGGCGAGCATCGTGGCGCTACTCATTCTGGGGATCGCTGCCGCTGCGCGCCTGGTAGTGACCAAGCCCGAATACGTGGTTCCGTTCTTGATCATCGCGATTCCTGCGATCCTCAGCCTGTACTGCTGGACCAGCGCCCGAGATCATGGGCTTCCCCTGCTCCCTGTCTTCATCCTGCAGCAGGCCATCGTTTACGGATTACCGCTGATTATCAACCACCCCGGACTCAAGTTCGTGAAGGTGGACATCGTCATGACCTCGGCGATGGCCACGGGCTCCTTCCTCCTGTTCTGCCTGGGCGGATGGCTTGTCGGCAGGAGTTCAGCGATATCGCGACCCTCGCGGGCAAATCTGGTGGTGGCAGCCGGCAGCCGGGCGCTGGATCGCTGCCTCGGCATTTCACTGCTGCTTCTCACGCTCTGCCTTGGCTTCCACCTCAGCACGCGGTCCGGCATCCTCTATCAAATCGTGCCGGGCGTGGACCGCCTGTTTTCCGTGATGCGGAACTTCGCCACGGCCGCTGGCGCGATGGGAGCGCTCTTCGGCGGACTGGCGATTGGAAGCCGCCCTACAGTGGCGCGTGCCTGGATCTTCTGGACCTTGTTCGCCGCCATCTTCTGCATGGAGATCGCAGATATCCTCCTCTCCGGAGCGGCGGGCATCGTGCTATCCGCCGCCATCGGCCTCACCCTCGGAAGCCGCAAGATGCCCTTGAAGTTCCTGCTGGTGACCTTCGCTGTGGTGGGCTTCTTGAACCAAGGCAAGTTCGTGCTTCGTGAAAGGTACTGGAGCGGGGACTCCAACACCACCGCTGTTTCCCTGACCGGGTTGCCATCCCTGTACGTCGAGTGGTCTGCGGCCAGCATCTCCTCTTTCATGGGGAACCAGGCTGGCAAACAGGTCGCCCTGCAATCCGGCAAGCAGGAGGACGAAGAAGGCCAGTCCTTCCTGGAGCGGGTCAACAACCTCCAGAACATGACCTATGTCATGGAGTGCTTCTACGACCGCGCCGCCACTCCGATGATGGGCGAGACCTACGCGCTCATCCCGCCCCTCTTCGTCCCGCGCTTCCTGTGGCAGGACAAACCCCGAACCCACGAAGGACAGGTCCGCCTGAATCTCCACTTCGGCCGCCAATCCAGTGTCGAGGAAACCGAGAAGACCTACATCGCCTGGGGCCTCCTTCCCGAGGGCGTGGGCAACTTCGGGCCCATCGGAGGCCCGATGATCCTCGGCCTGGTCCTCGGCTTCGTCATGGGATGGCTCGAAACGGTTTCGCGCCGGAAGCGCGTCTTCTCGGTCGAGGGCATGGCGCTGGCCGGCACGCTCCTGATGGTCGCCAGCTCTTACGAGCAAGTCGCCAGTGTCTTCCTCACGGCGACATTCCAGTTCGTGGTCGCAGCGGTGATCGGCGGCGTGCTCCTGCGCCTGTGGGTGAGTGGCAGTGAAAAGGCCCACGCCCCGCACAACCTGCAAAGATTCCGCAAGATCGCCCCATGACCCAAGTGGAAGAAATCCCCAAGAGCCCGGGCACTGCCAGCGGCAAGCCCGCCGCAGCGGCCGCTCCACGCCAGCGCCTGGCGGTCGTGGTGTCCCACCCGATCCAGTACTACTCGCCGTGGTTCCGCCATCTCGCGGAGCACTCCGGGCTGGAGATCAAGGTCTTCTACCTCTGGGATTTCGGCGTGAAGGAAACGCGGGACATCACCTTCGATACCTCCTTCACCTGGGACATCCCGCTGCTCGATGGCTACGACCACGGCTTCATCCCGAACCGCAGCCAGGATCCGGGAACCCATCACTTCCGCGGCCTGGACAATCCCGCTGCCGAAGCGGCGATCCTGGAGTGGCAGCCGGATGTGCTGCTGCTCTTCGGCTACACTTACGCGACTCATCTCCGGCTGATCCTCTCGCGGCGCTTGCGGCAGGTGCGCTTCATCTTCCGCGGCGATTCCCATGATCTCGTCGCGTCACACGGGTGGAAGCCCGCCTTGTCCCGCTTCCTGCGCCAGGTGATCTTCCGCCGCTTCGATTGCTTTCTCGCGACCGGCCAGGCAAACCGCGATTACTTCCTGCACAGCGGTGCCAGCGCGGACCGGATCCGCATCGCACCTCATTGCGTGGACAACGAGCGCTTCCAATCCAGCTCCGCCCAAGCCCACCGCGCGGCTGCGGAATGGAAGAAGGAACTGGGCATCCCCGCAGAAGCTCCCGTCGTGCTCTTCGCCGGCAAGTTTGAGGAAAAGAAGCGCCCGCTCGATCTGCTCAATGCCTTTCTCGGCATGAAGGCCACCGACACCAAGCCAGTGCTCCTCTTCGTCGGCAGCGGCAGCTTGGAAGCAGCGCTGCGTGAGGCAGCCGGCGAGCAGTTTGGAAAAACCATCTTCTTCGCCCCCTTCCAGAACCAAAGCCAGATGCCGCGCACCTATGCCACCGGGGATCTCCTCGTGCTCCCGTCCCAGGGCCGCGGTGAGACCTGGGGACTCGCGCTCAATGAAGCGATGAACCTCGGCAAGCCGGTCATCGCCAGCAGCCATGTCGGCTCCGGCCCCGATCTCGTGATCGAGGGCAAGACAGGCTGGACCTTCCCCGCAGGCGATGTCGATGCCTTGCGCGATCGCCTCGACCAGGCGCTATCTAACAAGGCCACCCTGCGCGCCATGGGCGAGACCGCCCGCAAGCACATCGATGGCTTTTCCTATGAGGAAGCCACCCGGGCCTTGGCAACTGCGGTCGCGGAAATCACGGTCCACGCGTAGCCCCCACCCCATGCTCTCCCCCACTCGATCCAAGGTCCATCTCTGGGCTCCCAGCTTCCGCGAATTCGGCGGCGGGATCGCAGCCTTCAGCCGTGAACTCGCCCTCGGTGTTCTGGACTGCGGGGTTGAGCCCCTGCTCTTCGGCAAGCACGACCAGGGTTCCGAGCATTGGAAAGGTCTCACCGCCTGCGGTGCCGGCAGCATCCCGATGCGCCTGCGCACGCCCGTCTTCGCCGCCATGGCGCTGGCGAAGGCGCTCAGGGAGAAGCCGGCCGAGATCATCAGCACGCACCTCAACTTCGGGCCCTTGGCCCGCTTCATCAAGCGCGTCACCGGAATCCCCTATACCTTGGTCGCCCACGGCATCGATGTCGATCAAGCGATGCCAGCCTCGCGCCTTGAGGCACTGCGCGGCGCGGATCGCATCCTGGCGGTGAGCCACTGGACCCGCGAGCGGGTGCTGGCCTTGGGTGGTATCGATCCCGGCAAGGTCTTGATCCTTCCCAATACCTACGACGAGGAACGCTTCTCCCCTGCTCCGGCACGCGCGCCCCAGCTCTTCGGCCGCTATGCGATCGCCGCGGATGAAAAAGTGATCTCACCGTTTCCCGGCTGAATGCGGCGGAGGGCTACAAGGGCTACGACCAGATCCTGCGCTGCCTGCCCGAGATCCGCCGCCGCTGCGGGAAGGTGCGCTTCCTCATCGCCGGATCCGGCAGTGACCGGGCGCGGCTTGAGGCCATGGCCAAGGATCTCGGCGTGGCGGAGCACGTGATCTTCGCCGGCTTCGTGCCGGATGAGGAGCTCCCCGATCACTATCGCCTCGCCGATGTCTTCGCCATGCCAAGCACCGGTGAGGGCTTCGGTATCGTCTTCCTGGAAGCGCTTGCCTGCGGAACTCCCGTGCTTGCCGGGAACCGCGACGGCTCGACGGACGCCCTCGACGCGGGTCGCCTGGGAACCTTGGTGGATCCTCTTTCCGATGAAGAGATCACCGATGGGCTCAGCGCCCTGCTGCAGCACAAGGGTCCGGAGTGGTGGTTTGATCCCCAGCATCTCTCCAAGGAACTGAAGGCCACCTATGGCCGTGCGCGTTTCCGCGAGAAGATTGCCGACTTGATCGGCTCCGCCGTTCCCGCGACCTGAGCGCCGGGTTTCTCCTCACCGCTTTCACTTAGCTCCATTTCTCTCTCCCATGTGCGGAATTGCAGGTTGGTTCGGTCAGTCCTCCTTCGGGGATGCCGAAAAGCTCAAGCAGGGTCTCCAGAACCGCGGCCCGGACGGCTCTGGTGTCTGGCAAGGCAAACTGGCCACGATGATTCATACGCGGCTTTCGATCCTCGATCTGAGCGACGCGGCGGGGCAGCCGATGTCTTGGGCACCTGAAGCCCGCGGCCGGAGCTACGTGATGGTATTCAATGGCGAGATCTACAATTTCCGCGAACTCCGCCAGCAACTGGAAAAGCAGGGCGAAACCTTTCACAGCAACGGCGACAGCGAGGTGCTGCTGCGCCTGCTGGTGAAGGAAGGCGCGGCCTGCATCCCGAAGCTCGCGGGCATGTTCGCTTTCGCCTTCTGGGATGAAGCTTCCGGCGAGGCCCTGCTGGCTCGCGATGCCTATGGGATCAAGCCGCTCTATGTGAGGGAAGAACCGGGCGAGCCGCTGGCCTTCGCCTCTGAGGTGCGGGTTCTGCAGAAGTCGGATGACGAGGTGGACCACGAGGCCCTGCGCGATTACTTCCTGTGGGGCTCGGTCCAAGAGCCGCGCACTCTCCACGCTGCCATTCGCAGCCTGCCTGCCGGTCATCTGCTGCGCTGGAAGGATGGCAAGTCCACGGTCTCGCGGTGGCACCAACCCGGGCCATCAGCAAACACGGCACGGACCCGCCATGAAGCCGCGACCATCACCCGCCAGGCGCTTGAGGAAAGTGTCGCCCGCCATCTGGTCAGCGATGTGCCGGTGGGTATCTTTCTCAGCGGCGGGATCGACTCCACGGTAGTGCTTGCACTCGCCCGCCAGATCCTCGGCAAGGATGCTGATATCCGGACCTTCTCGATCGGCTTCGATGATCCTGAGTTCGATGAGTCCTCGCTCGCCAAGCGCACGGCCGAGCATTTCCGGACCTCCCACACGGAGTGGCGGATGACGGCCGAGGAAGGCGCCGCCGAGATCCCGCGATTCCTGGAATCGATGGATCAACCGGGGATCGATGGCTTCAATACCTGGTGTGTCTCCAAGCTCGCGCGCCGGGAAGGCATGAAGGTCGTGCTCTCCGGCTTGGGCGGGGATGAGTTTTTCGGCGGCTATCGCAGCTTCGAGCGGGTGCCGCGCTTCCGCAATTTCCACCGCATGTCCGGGCCTTTGCGCTCGGCCTTCGCAGGCCGCCTCGAACGCGCCGCCCCAGGCAGTCCATGGCGCCGGCTGGGCGAATTCCTCCGTAGCGAGGGCTCCTGGCAAGGGGCCTACCACGTGCAGCGGGGGATCTTCACCCAGAAAGAAGCGATCGAGCTGACCCGTGCCCTGACAGGCTTTGAGGCGGGCAAGGCAACATTCGGTGGCATCCCCGACTCCCTTGCGGGCAGGGAAGCTGTCGGCTGGCTCGAGACCACCTACTACATGCGGAACCAGCTCCTGCGGGACAGCGATATCTACTCGATGGCCCATGGCTTGGAATTGCGCGTGCCCTTGGTCGACGATCGCCTCGCGAAAGCGGTGGCCACGATCCCCCAACGCGAACGCCTGCGCCGCGGCAAGGGACTGCTGCTCGATGCCGTGCCGGAAATCCCAGACTGGATCCGGCAGCAGCCGAAGCGCGGATTCCGCTTTCCCTTCCAGCGCTGGGTCGAGGGGAGTTTCGGCGATCTCTTGCAGCGTAGCCAAAAGGCATCACCGGTGCCGCTTGGCACTTGGTACCGCACCTGGGCCGTCGCCGCAGCACGCAAATCCCTGGGTCTGGAAGCGAGCCGATGAAAGTCGTCCACACCGTAGCCAGCTTGAAGATGGAAACCGGCGGGCCCGCCCGCTCGGTTCCCGGATTGGCGGGAGCCTTGGCCAGGGCTGGCGCGGATGTCTCTCTAACAGCCAACGAGCGCCCGCCTGAGTTTCGTCCGCCGGAGGGCGTCACCTTCCTCCCGGGAGGCACCGATTCACCGGCGCTGCGGGATGCGGTGCTTGAGATGATCCACGACCACGGGCTATGGCTTCCATCGAACTATCGGGTGGCGCGCCTGGCGGATGCCACCAAGACAACCCGCGTGGTGAGCCCGCGGGGCATGCTTGAGCCATGGGCGCTCAATCATCGCAAATGGAAGAAGCGCCTTGCCTGGCTGCTCTATCAGAAGCGCTGCCTGAAGTCCGCCGCCGCGCTTCATGCCACTTCCACGGCAGAGGCCGAGCAGTTCCGCCGCCTTGGCCTGACCATGCCGATCATGGTCCTGCCGAATGGCGTGGACCTCCCGGCAGTGCCCACTTCGCCGGAGCTAGGTCCTCCATCCACGCGGCGCACGGCACTCTTCCTGAGCCGGATTCATCCGAAGAAAGGCCTGCCCCTGCTGCTTGATGCATGGGCCCGGGTAAAGCCGCGGGATTGGGATCTTCATATCGTGGGGCCGGATGAAGAGGGCCACCGCGACGAACTCCAAAGGCAGGCAAGCCAGCTCGGCCTGGGCAGTGACTGCATCCGCTTTTCCGGCTCCTTGGACGGCGCGGAGAAAGCGGCGGCTTTCCGTGAAGCCAGCCTCTTTGTCCTGCCGACCCATTCGGAAAATTTCGGCATCGCCGTTGCCGAAGCGCTTGCACACGGGCTGCCCGTGATCACTACCCACGGCGCACCATGGGAGTCACTGGAAACGGAACGCTGCGGCTGGTGGGTGGCCGTGGACCGCGATGCGATCGCCCGGGCCCTTGACGACGCTACCCGGCGCGCGGAATCGGAACTCCGGGAAATGGGCGGCCGAGGCAAAGAGATGGTCGCAGCCCGCTACTCGTGGGATGGTATCGCCCGCGACATGCTGGCTTGCTACCAATGGCTGCTCGGTCGCGGCACCAAGCCGCAGTGCATCGTCTGATCTGAATTCCACTTTCTTCGCTTTCCAACAACCGTGCCGGAACCCCTTTCCCAAGACCTGCCGCTCGACATCGGAGCAAACCGCGCTGCCCGCAAATGGAGCCGCAAGGAATTGATCGGCCGGCTGCTATGGTCCCTGTGCTCCCCGCTCTTCCGCTACAGCCCGCGGCTGCTCTGGGGCTGGCGCCGCGCCCTGCTCCGGGCCTTCGGCGCGAAGGTGGGCCAGCAGGTGCAGATCCATCCCTCGGTGAAGATCTTCATCCCGTGGAACCTTTCGATCGGTGACTGGAGCTCCGTCGGCTTCGATGCGCTGCTCTACAATCTCGGCCCGCTTCACATCGGCAGTCGCGTGACCATTTCCCAACGCGCGCACATCTGCGGAGGCAGCCACGATTTCCGCGATCCGGCGATGCCCCTGCTGAAGTTGCCCGTGAACATCCACGACGAAGCCTGGATCTGCGCTGATGCCTTCGTGGGGCCCGGCGTCGGCATCGGTGCCCGCGCAGTCGTCGGCGCCCGCGCCGTTGCGGTCAAGAATGTCGGCCGCGATGAGATCGTCGCGGGCAACCCGGCGAAGAAGGTGGGCAGCCGCATTGATTGAAGCCCCCCGCGCCCCCGGTATTTCCATTCTCCCCGCATGTTTTCCCTTCTGATCCTTACCAAGAACGAGGAGGCGAACCTCCCCGCATGCATCGCCAGCGCCCCTTGGTGCGATGACATCGTGGTGCTGGACTCCTTCAGCGACGACTCGACGAAAGAGATCGCGATTCGACATGGTGCGCGCTTCTTCGAACGGAAGTTCGACGACTTCGGAGCCCAGAGGAATCACGCGCTGGACAACATTCCCTTCAAGCATCCCTGGGTGTTTCACCTGGATGCAGATGAACGCTTCAACGAGGAACTCCGCGAGGAGTGCGAGCAGGTCATCGCCCGCGACGAGCACAGCGCCTACTTCGTCCCAAACCGGATCTTCTTCCTCGGCAAATGGATTCCGCGCAGCACGCAGTATCCCTATCCCCAAGTCCGGCTGCTCAAGATCGGGGAAGTCTCCTTCGTCAAATCGGGACACGGCCAGCGGGAAGACCGGGCGGCACGCGGCATCGGCCACATCTCCATTGGCTACGACCACTTCAATTTTTCCAAAGGCCTCGGCGAATGGGTGGAGAAGCACAACCGCTACTCGGCTGAGGAAGCGGCGGCCGCCTTCAAGTTCGCAAAGGAGCCGCTCGCGCTCGCCGGCCTCTGGTCAGGGGACCCGATGGAGCGCAAGCGGGCGCTGAAGAGACTTCACTCCCGGCTCCCGCTCCGCTGGATGTTCAAGTTCGCCTACCTCTATTTTTGGAAACGGGGTTTCCTCGATGGCTACCCTGGCTTCGCCTATTGCTCGCTCCAGGCATTCTACGACCTCCTGATCACGCTGAAAATCCAAGAGATGTCGAAGAGCCCCGCGCCATCCCGTTCAGGCGTCACCGCGGCGGATGGAAACACCGCCCTCGAAGGTTGATCCTCCGCATCCGTTCTTTTCCACGCACCCATCCTTTCACGCTGTGCCCCTTCCCCTCGTCTTCGTCTCGGTCCTTTGGCTCCACTTCTTCTGGTCGCTGGTACCAGCGTGGCGCTTTGGCGAGTACTACAGCTACGGCTTTTTCGTGGCTCCGCTCTTCTTTGCCCTCGCCGCGAGAAGGATCTCCGCCTTTTCCGACACCAGCGAGACGCGCGCCCCCGCTGCTCCCTCCGGGTGGATCTGGGCGACGATCGCGCTTATCCTCCTCGTGCTGATTCCACTGCGCGCGATCGAAACCGGGGATCCCGGATGGCGCCCGCCCTTCATTTTTCACGGCCTGCTGGTCACCGCGATCTCCCATTTCCTGCTGGCCCGCCAGTCCGGCTGGAAGGCATCCCTTTCCTTGCTGCCGGTTACGATCTTCGCATGGTCCGCGGTGCCCTATCTGTGGCAGATCGAGCAAGGCCTCATCCGCACCCTCACCGGCAATGTCGTTGCACTCACCCGCGAGATCTTCCTGCTCGGAGGTCATCCCGTGGAGCAAATGGGCGAGCGGCTGAGCCTGGGACCGGAAGTGGTGGAAGTTGCCGATGGCTGCAGCGGTATCCGCTCCGCCCAGAGCCTGGTGATGTCCGCGCTGCTTTTCGGCGAGCTACTCTGGCTCGCATGGCCGAAGCGCCTGCTGCTCATCGGTGGAGCCCTCTTTGTGGCCCTCGCCGGGAATACCGCACGTGCCTATTACCTGGCCTCCACCCACTTCTTCGCCGGAAAGGCCGCAGCCGATGCGGCTCACGACAAGGTGGGTCACCTGGCCTTCGCTTTTTCCGCGATCGCCCTCTATGCGATCGCCTGGGCCATGCAGCCCCGGAAGAAGGGCCGGACCGTAGTACGCCGCGTCACCCTCAGCGAAACCCCTGCACCCTGAATCTTCATGAAGCCCCTCCTGCCCGTGGTCCTCATGACCACCCTCGTCCTGTCGATTGAAGCCGGCGTCCAGCATTGGCGGCATGCGAATTCGCAGGTTTCCCATGCACCCCTGTTCTATTGGAAGGACGCGCCACTCGTCAAAGAGGCCCCTCCTCCCTTCGGGAACGCTCTCAAGCTCTACCGCCCGGACCGCGGCATGGAGAAATTCGAGGATCTGGAGGATGGCCGCAGGCTCCAGCTGGTCTACATGGAATGGGACAAGCTGGAGACCGGCCCGCTGGCCGATGTCGCCGGACACGAAAGCGACATCTGCAACCGCATCGCTGGCTTCAAGGTGTTCGAGAAGGCGGTGCCGCGCCTCTTCACCGCTGCCAACGGGCAGCAACTCGACTTCCACTACACCCATCTTGAGGATCCGAACGGCAATCCGGTTCACAACTACAAGATCCCTTGGATCCAAGGCCTCGGTGCCTGGCATATCGGCAGCTCCAACAGCCGCAGCGTCAGGATCTCGCGCTCCTTCATCCGTCACACCGGTGCTGCCCGCGTCATCCAAGTGGGAGTATTTGGCGAGCCGGACGAGGCCAAGGCTTGGAATTTAGTTCAGGAAAAACTGAACAAAAGCCTCGAATGGAGATAGCCCATTCGAAACTCTTTCATAAGCTTTCCCACCTTTCCTTCTGGTATCTTCTTTTTCCCGATCCCAAGATCTCGGAACCCATCCTTCCTCTCTTTTCCAACCGGCAGCAGGTAGCCCAGCCTCTCTAGCCCGCTGCTAACGGTATCGCCCGGTCTCGAGGCGCAGAAATCCTTCCACCCCTTCTCCTCCATGTCGAATTCCCCAGAACAACGCACACAGGGCCAGCGGCGTTCGATCAGCCGCCTCAAGATCGGCCTTGCCATCCTCATCCCACTGGTGGTCCTGGCACTTGCCGCCCGGCCAGCCTACCGCGCCTTCCGCGAAAACCGGATCAAGGGCTTGATCGAAAGCGGCGAGGAGGCGATGCGGCTGGAGGACTGGCAAGCGGCGCGCGAGAAGTCCCGCGCCGCCTTGATGATGAGAAACGGAGACTACCGCTCTCTCAACATTTACGTCCGTTCGCTGGCGAAGACAGATGATCCCGCTGCCTTCCTCGGGGCGGTGTCCTTGATCAAGCATCCGGAAGCGACCCGCCAGGATCAACTCGATGCCCTGGAGATCCTCGCCATGCACGGACCGGCCGCCATCGCCTTGAGTGCTTACCGCTACCTGGACAAAGGCGAGCCCAAGCTTCACGATGCGGAACTCAATGCCGCCATTACTCCTCTGCTCCTCATCATGGGCAAGGAAGGCATCGCGTCCGCCCGCCAAGGCCTCCTCGAGTTCATGCCGGCTGCGCCCTCTCCCCGGGTCCGCCTCGCGCTGATCGAGGCCATCGCCGCCGGGGGCTATGCTGCGGACGTGCCGATAGCACGGCAACACTTTGCCGCCCTGATCTCGGAAGGAGCACCGGAATCCCTCAAGGCGCTGGAACTTCTAGGGAACACTCCTGGCGGTCTGGCACCTGGAGATCCACTTCCCAATCTGCAGAACTGGATCTCGCACCAAGCAGGTGCCAAGGTGATCCACCATCTGCTCGCGCTTCACCCGCAGATTGCGGAGAACCCAGTGGGCAAGGAGGCGATCTTCGCGTCAGCGATCAACCGTTTCTCATCGCTTGATCCCGCGGCCACCGCCACCTGGCTCAATCTTCACAACCGCCCCGAGGATGCACTGAAGATTCTCGAAGAACCGGCAAAGCAACGCTCCGACGCCTACATCGTCCGCCTTCACTCGCTGCTGAAACTGAAACGCGAGAACGATCTCACCGAAGCGCTCAAAAACCCGCCGCCGGCGGCAGATCCCGTCGAGCTTGAGATCGTGCGTGCCACTCTGGCGAAGAATCGCGGAGACCGGGGAGCGGCCAATACTTCATGGAACGCGGCTCTCGAGCAGGCCTTGTACGATACCCGGCGGAACCGCTTCATTGAAGTAGCCAGGGCAGCGGAATTGCAGGGCGAGTTGATCCCGGCAGCAGACGCCTGGTTCGCGGCGGTCCGCACCGGCTTCGGCCAGTTGCCGGTCTATGCAGCTCTCGCCCGCCCGATCTCCATCCTCTATCGGCAAGGACGCGCGGAGGACATCCTCGCGATGTCCCAATCCATGCTGCGCTTGGAGCCCCGCAACACCGATCTCATCAATAACACCGCCTACCTGGGCTTGATCCTTCACTCGACGGAACCCGTCGAGGTCATCCGGACCCTCGAGGAAGTAAGAAGCAAGGAACCTGAGAAGGTCGAACTGAACGCCACGCTCATCCTCGCGGATCTCCTCGCCGGTGATGCCCAGAAGGCCACGAGCCGCCTCCCCGAGATCGAGAGCACCAAACGAGTCGGCCCGGAGACCAAGGCAATGCTGCGCGCCCTCGCACTCAAGCTGAGCGGCGAAGAGCAGAAGGCCAGGGAACTCTACGATGGCATCGATAAGAGCGGCTTCCTGCCCCAAGAGAAAACCGTCTTCGCCAACCTGATGGACGGGAAGAAGGAGAAGAAAGAAACCACCCCGGATACCTCACTGGCAGATTGGGAAAAGAAGAGAACAGATATCTCATCGGCTGAAGTTCCAGCATGGAGGAAAGGTCTTGAACGTGCTGAACAGAACGGGAAAAAAGGCGGACTTGGCATGGAGCAGCTTCCCGAGCTCCGCGTTCCCGGCTACGAGGCCACCAATCAAACTTTTGAAGATCAATCAGTTACAAAGAATCCGAAAATTCGCTGAGCTTTCAGGAGAAAATCGGTCTTTCACGGAGGGGCTACGACATCTAGGTTTTAGCCGGATTCTTTGACCTCCCCGGGCCAAGAATTTCATCCCCCCTGAACTACCCCTCCGCCCCCTTTCGCATCCCCCTCTCATCATCCCTTGGCCGGATCGCGCCTTTTTCTCTTCTTGCGTCCGGCCTGCGTCGATGGACTTCAATTTTCCGCAACGCCCCCAATATGATGATTCCCGGATGGTCAGCCGGATCACCTAGCCAACAACCCCCAGAAACAACATGACATCGTCACTACGTTCATTGCTACTAGGGTCTGCCCTGCTCATCGCGCCGCAGATCTCATCGGCCAGCTTATTGCTGGGTATTTCGGACTTCGCTGTCGGAAGTCCGATCTCCAACACCCCGCCGAGCACCGTCTTGGAAACTGGCTTCGCCGGAAGCTACTCCTTGACCCCCCCACCCCCGAATACCGGTGTCCAAACCACCGGTGGTTCCAATGATGGAACCTGGGGTCCCCTCGCGGAATCGCCCACGCCACCAACCGCCAATGGTAACGCCGCGGTTCTGGATTTCCAGAATGCGATGCTTAGCGTGTCGCTTACGGCCAATAGCTTCAGCCAGCGACTGGGTTACCTTGTCTTCGATGCTGCGACGAGCCACTTGGCATTCGGCTTGGATGTCTCCTACGTCATCACCAGCGGAGCCGTCGTTCCCGTTCCACCCGCAGTCCCCAACCTGCTCAATGACCAGGCGGTTACCTTCGTGACTCCCACGAATCCAACCATCGGAGACTTCCAGGACTTCCTCGTGGATCTCACCAGCATCACTCTGGGTGTCGGTCAGACCATCACCTTCTTCTTCGATGCTGTGGACGTATCCCCCGGTGCAACCGGCGGCTACATCTACCTGGACAACATCGCCATCACCGCCATTCCGGAAACGGGCAGCACGCTCGCTCTGGGTTGCATCGTCGGTGCCAGCGCCTTCTTCCGCTCCCGCCGCCGCAGGGGCTAAGAGTCCATCGACAACATAAACCAATCACAAAGGGCTGGTCCGCAAGGACCAGCCCTCTTTGTTTCCGGGGTCAGGCCTTTCCTCAGAAGCCTCCTTCAAACTGCTGGCTGACGTTGACCTTGAGCCGCATGAAGCGCTTCACCTTGCCGGGGGAGCTGAAACTATCGGTGACCCTGACGCGCTCCCAGGTCGGATCGATCGAGAGCACGCTCTCCACCGCGGATGGATTCACCACCCAGCTTCCGGAGGCATTGTCGGTAAAGACCACCTGATAGACGACTCCCGGCGAGGTCGCAGCCTTCCGCCGCAAGTAGGTGAGCGCCAGGCGACCGCCGGCATCCCGCCTCGCCGCCGGCATTCCCGTCAATTCCGCCAAGGTGGTCCCGTCGGGATTCGGCAACTCCGCGACGCTGCTGCGTGCCAGATCGCCACTGTTCGGCGCGAGGTTCAGGGCATACTTCACCAGATTCGGGACCTGATCGCCAGAGCTCTCAAGGTCGCGCGAACCGTCTGCGGGCAAGCCTTGGAAGGCCCGCCAGGCATCCAGCGAATTCACGCTAACCAAGGGCGCCGAGACCGAACCCCACCAAGTGCCCCAAGCCGCAGTCGTCTCCGGAAGCGGGATGGAATATTGCTGCAAGGACCAGAAGCGGGTTGCATCGGAGGGATCCAGGCTAGCCACCGAATAGGGCCCCCACGGGTTCACCTGCGCGTGCCTGAAGTAATACGCCTCGCCGCTCTTGATCAGGACCTCCGGCTTCGGCGCATAACCACCACCGGAAGAAGGGACGAAGATCTGGCCATAGGCGCTCGGATTCGTCGTCGCAGAGAAGGCGTTGTAGGAGACGAAGAACTCCTTGTCGGCATTCACCGTGAGCGAGGGGAAGGCGAAGAAACGCGCTCCGGTCTGGTCATCGATCAGCCCCCGCTGCTGCACCTCGCCGGTGCTGCCAGCAATCCGCCACCACTGGACCGAGCTGCGGGTCGGGTTCGCCGCCGGCAGGAACACCGTCTGGGCCACCCACAGCGAGCCATCGCGGAAGACCGCGCTTTGCACCCGGTCGTCATAAGTCGCAATCAATTCGGACCCGCCGAGTTGCGGTGCATTGCCAAAGTAGGAATCCGCGTCGTTGTCGCTGGGCGCCCACGCCGGAGCCTTGGGATAGCCTACCTCGACCAGTGATTCCGCTCCCACTGCGCCTTGGATGGCCATCACGCGCAGGTAGCCACTACCGCCGCTGTTCGAATTCCAGCTTTGGACCAGATAGAGGCGCTCTTCGGTCGGATCGAGGGTCTGCACCGGGGTGACGCTGGTGGAGACGCTGTCCTCGAAAACCCGGGGGGTGATCGCCTGGCCAGCGAGCGCTCCTGCCTTTGAAAAGACCAGCGTGCGATGGACACTCGTGCGGTAGCTCGTATCGAGGACGAAGGCACCCACGGCGATCCAGTTCTTGTTGAAGCCGAGGTTGAGCGATTGAATGGAGGGCGTGAAGGCACTGCTGCCGATGGCCGCCATGTCAAAGCGCCAGGAATTCCAGCCACCCGTCGGATCACTGCCTTTGGAAACAGCGACCAGCAATGCGAAGGTCCGCGCATCCCACGAGCTCTCCGGTACGACCCGCGCCGCAGCAACGGCGATCCAGCGCTGGCTGGACGGGTCATAAGTCACGCGCGGCTGGCTGACATCAGCTGCGGCAAAGGCCGGATTCAGCGCCTGCCACCAGAGGTCCAGCTTCTGGCGCAAGACGGATACTCCGGTCTTGGTCTGCACGTGGACCTCCGTTTCCTGCATCGAGAAAACGTGCGAAGGGCCCACGGCTCCCGCGGCCCCGGAGACCGGGCTGTTGAGATCCGCGGTCTCGGCCACGGCTTGGAAGCCGCTCATGGCGGGCGGCGTAATCAGGCCGTTGGCAGCATCGGCCATCGGCATGACTGCCACGGCCAAAAGCAGGAAGCTCAGAAGCTGGCAGAGGGAAAAGCGGTTCATAGGTGTGTGAAGTTTGATCATTCGCTTGCCTCTTCCTCAGTTGGGCGCATGCACGCCGTTCTTTCCTCCGTCCGAGTAATCAATCATCGGAGTGACCCCCTTGGTCACTGGCCCCTGGGTGCTACCGCCTTGATCCGCGCCTGACATGTCCACCGACAAGTACTGCTCGACCACGACTCCCTCTTCCGGTGACTGCGCGACCCGCATCTCAGTCCCGTAGGAATTGGTCCAGATCTTGGTCTTGCCACTGGTGTTCTGGAGATTGATGCGATCCAGCTCGATGTATCGCGTGGCACCCCGGAAGGGCGAACGCGGATCATTCCATGCGATCGGATGCGGACCAGGCAGCGCCCTCACTGCGGCACCACTCGGCAAAGTCGCGGGAAGGCCGTAAGGCCCCTGCCCGACGCGGTTGAACAAGGGCGAAGTCGGATCGTAGCAGAGATCGACCGTGCGACCGAGGTGATTGGCCGTCGTCTCGCTGTAGTAGCGGCTGGGATCGACCACATTGAAGTAGATGTGGTGGGAAAAGTTCACCACGCGGCTCGCGCCATCGTATGCCCAGCGCTCCGGGCCGCCGTTCCATGTTTCGAGATGCGGCCAACCCGCGGAAGCCTCCCTCATCGCGCGGAGCGAGGGAATGATCCGCAACACGTTGCCGTAGGGTTGCTGCAAGGGGGCTGGCACCGGCCCCGTCAGCGCGACCTTCTGCTTGCCCCCGGCCGCTGCGTCGTCGAACTCATTGACCGATCCGAAAGGATGGATGGTGCGCCACTTCACCTGAAGCGGGCCTGAATTGGCCTTGGCGAGGATCACAAGCTCGTGCGCCGGATTGGTCATCGCGTCCGGCGAGTGGGTTCCCTGGTGAAGCTTGATCAGCATGTCCACCACGCCGCCCTTCTCGAGGTAGTTGTCATTCACCACCGTCACCTTGTGACCCACGTGGTCTTCATTGCGGCTGCAGAGCCCGGGAGTCGTGCAACCGCAGGTGGCCATCAATTCGTTCACGTAGCCGAAGGCGATGGCTCCATTCGACGGGTAGAGATGGGATAGCGATGGATCGTCGCCATGCTCATGGCCGAAGGTCACCAGCTGCCCGGTCTCGGGATTCGTCACCCGCGCCGGGTGCCAGGTGTCGTAGACCTTTCCTTCCGGCCCGTAGGTCCAGTAGGTCTCGTGCAGCCATGACGGCGCGGTGTCGTACGGAGCGACCGGCCGCCACAGGCGATAGGCCTTGGAAAAAGGGACAGACGGCGGCGGCAGCAGTGCCCGGCCCTTCGGGGCTGGCGGTGCCGGTGGCGCAGGCGGTGTTACCGCGGCATCAGCGCTTTGCGAGAGCCCCCCTCCGAGGGCGGCGACGGCAAGCGCAAGGGACAGACGTACAGGGATATTGGCTGGCATGGCTGGGACAAGCGACCCATCCCAGCAGCCCGTTTTTCCGATCTTTCGATCTCAGGCTACCTGGAGAGTCAGGTGAAGCCGCCTAGCAGGGCATCCGGATATCGTCATCTTGGTCCTTCCGCGTGGAGGCGTCACGGAAGGCGGGCAGTCTTGGATATCGCGGTCCGATCGATCATTCTGGCGGCAACTGATCGATCGCATCACAGCTTTGACAGCGCCAAGTTCCGCAAATTTTTATAGAAAACTCAATCAGTAAAAACACTGAGATGTAATTTTAATAAAAGTGAAGCAGTAGCCCCACTTGCATCGCGATCGCTCCCTTTTCTTTTCAAATCAAGCGCTTGAGCCCCTTCTGGAGACGGTCTCTGGACTCCGCCAAGCCTTCTGCCAACGAGGAGAGCACTCTCAGGAAACTTGGGTTCCCCGCTCAAAATTCCATTGCTCCCGAACAAACCGAACCAATCGAATCGGAAAAACCAGATGCGTTCGCGGCGAAAACGAGAGAACTGATGACCCCTCCGAAGGGCCTCAACACCGCGGCGGGCAAGCCTCCCCTACCCTGACGCCATCAAGCGCTCCCCCGGTGACCGGAGCCCAGCCTGCGGTCCGATTCGGTCCTGTCCCCTCGGGAAAATGGCCAGTGGCCATTCTCTCAACAACGGGTAACCGGCGACGGCTTCGGCGGGTCGCAATCCCAGGATGACTTGGGCGGATCGTCGCAACGATCATCATTCCCGCCATGGGAGCTGCGATCACTATCCCGGCTGCCACTGCTGGTGTTAGTGCTACTACTGCTACCGGAGGTAGTGGTCGTGGTGGTGGTAGTAGTGCTGCTACTGCTGTTAGTGGAAGTTCCGAACCAAGAGAACAAATCCAACCACGAGTAGCTGGTGGCGTTGGTCGCCATGGCCGAAGAAGAAAGGCCAATCAAGAGCGCTAGACTCAGCACGGGGGATGCTTTCATCGCGGCTCTTATAGTTAGAAGTTGTGTCTCCGGTCAAGACTGGGGGCTGCCATGCCACGGAATCGTTCACTTGCCCTCTGACGCGCCGGGCGAGGGCGGCGCGAAGTCCGGGTGCTCTCGCTTGAAGTCCTCCACCGCTTGTGGCGAACCGCGGCGGGACCACTCGGTGAGCAGCATGCCGCGCTCATCTCCACTCAGCTTGTCAGCGGGAAGCTGCGGGAAGTAGCGGTCAATCGCCGCGGGCGGCGTGAAGCGGATCCATTTCTCCAAGCGCGCGAAGTCATGCCCTGAGAATTCGAAGGCAAGCGGCGCGAGATCCGGGTTCGCCGCGGCATCGGAGAAAAGTCCTTCGTAGATATTCTTCACGGCGTGCTGCGTCTCCGGCAGGCGCTGTTCCTCCACAGCGGCATGCTGCAGGGCGAGCTCCCAGAGCTCCTTCACGTGGACCGGATCCCGCTTCCCCCAGGTGGCGGCTTGCTTCAAGAGCAAGAGGCTCTGCTGCGGCTCAAGCCGGCGCTGGATGGCGAAGGCCTGCCGCGCGCTGTCTTCGCCACCATTGAAGTGGAGCGCGATCACCCCGCGCGCGAATTGCAGCGAAGGGTCCAGCGGCTCGATCATCGTCGCGCGGTCGATGCGGGTCCGCGCCAAGCGCAAGGGGTCCTCTTCCTTCGCGGGCCGGTAGGGCGTGCCGGCTTCACGGGCTGCCGCACTCGCCACCCGATCCATCTCGCGCAGCTTTTCCGCCCACTGGCGCTCGGCCTTCGCGATCGCCGATGGCAAGAGCGGCCGCTCGCTCCACTGGGCATGGAGTAGCAAGGCGCCGAGCGCTGCCATCGCCAGTCCCGCTGCCCGCCAGCCGATCTTCGCGAACCGTGAAGGGGGCGCAGCACCGCGCGTGGTCCCATGCTCCAGTGGGCGCAAGGAAAGCGCCAGCAGCAGGACCGCGGCCAGTGCCAGGCCCTCACGGTGCCCCGGGATGTCCAGTAAGCCGTGCAGGCCTAACAGCATGGCCGCGACCATGCAGGCCATGCGCAGGGCACGGCTGTGGCCCTGTCTTGCGGCACGGAAGCCCGCGAAAAAAACCGCTGCGACTCCTGCGGCCAGGCACAGCGCGGCAGGCCAGCCGTGCTCCGCCGCGATCATCAGCCAATCACTCTCCGGGTGCAGGCAAGGCATCTCGCTGGAGACCGGGGTGAGTTTGCGGTACTGCGGAAAGATCCACGGGAATTGCCCCGGGCCCACGCCACACCATGGCTCCGCCGATATCATGCCCAGGGCATCCCTTTGGATGCCAATGCGGGCATCCTTTACTACGACACCTGGCGTACCATCCGTCGCGAAGGAGGCCGTCAACCGCTGCTTCACGGGCGTATCGATCCCCACCAATCCGACCACCAACCCGAAGATCAGGAGCAAGACCGCCTTTCCCAAGTCACCACGCAGGTAGCGCATCCCTGCCAATGGCAGCCAGCTGAAGATGCCCACCGCCACGAGTAGCACTCCCGCGCGGCTGACCGAGACGCACAGGATCACATACAGGAAGAGCAACAGCGCGACTGCCGAGACCGCGACCTCGATCATGTGCTTGTGGGTGATCGCATGCATCAGGCATCCCCATGCCACGAGAACCGCCATCGCCAGCAAGGTGGCCGTATGGTTCCGGTTCGGGAAAAAGCCGAACACTTCCTCTCCCCCCGGATGATAGGCCACCAGGGCAACCACCACCCACAGCGCGCAAAAGATGACGAAGGCCAGCGCCAGGCCACGCTGCATCCGGCTATCGACGCGATGACCTAACAGAAAGAGCGCCAGCAAGGCGACGACGGCGATGCCGCCCAAGGCCTCTGCCGCCAGCGGCACCTGCACGATTGCCAGCGGGCCGGTATCCAGCCCCAAGGATTCCAGATCCTGACGCCAGCCCGGCATGCCGGCCCAGCCGCGCGGCATGAAGCCAGCCAGCGATAAGCCCAGGAAGCCGAGCCCGAGAATCCACCAGACCAGCGGCAGCCGCGCCACCGGAGGGAAGAACAGGAAAAGCAGCCCGGCTCCCGCGCAGGACAGCCCCAAGAGGAGCTGCGCCGGCATCTCCGGAAAGGCGATGGCCACCATCGCCAAGGCCAGCGCGACGGCAAAAGCGATGGCCGAGCTCTGGCCGGGGAACCAGCGGACGGATGGGGGAAAATTTCGCATCTCTAGCTCGAACGGAAGATGACGGCCTATCCCCACCAGATGAAGCCGAAAAGATGCGCGCCCCGCTTCTCCCGCGGCAACGCTTTGCCCTTCCGCCGCCGCGCCATTCCGGTTAGAAAGCGCCCGCCTTCCCTCCCCCCGAGGAAATCGTGAATCTCATCCTGATCAACCAGTACTATCCGCCCGACGTCGCCCCCACGGGATTGATGCTGGAGTCGGTGGCGGAAGAACTCGCGGCGCTCGGCCACCACGTCACCATCCTCTGCTCGCGCGGGGGCTATGGCGGGCAGAAGGGTGAAGCGGCAAGCGCACGCGCGGCGACGGATGGAGTGGAGGTGGTCCATTGTTGGTCCACCGCGTATGGCCGCCGGGGCTTCCTCGGGAAGATCGCGGACTATGCCTCCTTCTATCTCGGCGTGGCATGGGGACTCTGCACCGCCCGCCACCGGCCGGACCGCGTGGTCGCACTAACCACCCCGCCCTATCTCTCGGTCCTCGCGCGGGTCTTCTCGAAATTCCTCGGTGCGGATCACGCCCACTGGGTCATGGATCTCTATCCGGATGTGATGGCCGCCCATGGTCTGCTGGATCCACGCAGCCTCCCCTATCGCATGCTCTCCCGCTTGGCCCGCTTCGGATTCGGTGGCAGCCGCTGTGCGGAGGTCATCACCCTGGGGCCGGACATGGCGGAGCTCACCGGCCGCTATACTCCCGATGATGTGGCGCTTCCGTGGATCCCGCTGTGGGGCACGGAGTCGGTGGCCGAGAGCGATGCCGATGCCGAGGAGCACGCCCGCGCGCTCCGTCTCAAGCGTGGCTGGAGTGAGGATGAGACCATCGTGATGTATTCCGGAAACATGGGTCTGGGTCATCGCTTCGGCGAGATCCTGTCCGCCGCCGCCGAGTTCCGTCGCGGCTCCGGGATCCGCTTCGTCTTCTTCGGCGAAGGGAAGCGGCGGAAGGAGATCGAAGAGTTCATCGCCCGTCATCCGGAAGCTCCGATCGAGCTTCATGGCTACGTCCCCCGCGATGAACTGGCCGGGCACCTGCGGAGCGCGAATGCCCAGCTTGCCTCGCTTGAACCCGCATGGGACGGGACGATGGTGCCGAGCAAGCTCCAGGGAATCTTCGCCGCCGGACGCCCGGTCATCTTCATCGGCAGCCACGCTTCATCGATCGGGACCTGGGTCCGGGAGAGCGGTGGCGGCTGGGTCGTTGAGCCCGGGGATTTACAAGCGATGAAGGCCGCCCTCGAGCACGCCATGGATCCCGGCGAGTGCGAATTCCGCGGTGCCTTCGCGAAGGCCTTCTCCGCCCATCATTTCGACAAGCGCAGGAATTCCCGGGAAGTCGCACGCCTGCTGGCGCGGCCGCACTGAGCGGGCCACGCGCCGATCACGCGTGCCGCAACTCCACCGGCCTGGTCGGCGTGGGGTGATCCACCTCCACGGGTTCCGGGACAACTTGCGGGCGGGGCGTGAAAGAGGTGGGCAACAGCATGCGCTGTGGATTCATCTCCGGCTGCCAGCGGCTGATCTCCATGCCGAGCTCGCGGGCAATGCTGAGGATCTCTTCGTAACGCTCCTCCGGCAGGACACTGGAGGTGATGAGAATGCTATTCGCCCGGGTCCGCTGGACCACTTCGCGCAGGTTTGCGAAACCACCGAGAATCGGGAAGCCCCGCATGCGGCGGCCACGCAGCTTCGAGCTGTCGTCGATGAAGCCAATGAAGTGATAGTCCTGCCAAGTCTCCGGTTGTGAGAGGCGCAAGTGGCAGAGGAACAACTCGCCAAGGTCCCCCGCCCCGTAGATCAAGGTCGTGCGCGAGGAGTGCTTGCCACGCAGGCGGCGCTTGCGGTGCATCGTGTCGATCACGCTCTCCTGCAGCATCAAGCCGATGCAGCGCGGAGCGAACACCGCGATCCCACCAATGGTGAAGGCGGAAAGGTGAATCAGAGCATCCCTGAAGCTCAGGTCATAGCGCGCGGAACCCTTCAGCCCGAAGCTCACCGCCACACCGCACATCAGCCACAAGCCGCACTCCGCGAAGTCATGCGCGGAAGCCCGCGTCCAGCGGCGGGAATGGGCCCTCGCCAAGGACAAGGCGACTACGGAACAAGTAGTGAAAAGCGTCGCGGTCCCCAGATCGGCCTTCCAATCCACCGGTTGAATCATCGCTTTCGATTGCGCCCAGGACACGGCCAGCACCGCCGTGAAAAGCACCACGATGTCGTAGGCGAGGTAACGCAGCATCGACTGGCGGTAGCCCTGCGGCTTCCGGGTCAGGGTCCGCAGGCCGCGGCCGCTCGCCAGGAACTCCACGGGTGCCAGATAGCGGAGGCCCACCAGCCCAATGACCACCAGGCCGACCACCGACAAGGTGAGAAGGTTCGCACCGCCGACGATCGGCAACAGCGCAAGCGTGGAGGTGACAATCGCGAGACCGTAGATCAGCAGCGCGGCCTGCTTCTGGGTGAAGCCCCAGCGCAGCAAGCGGTGATGCAGGTGATCGCGGTCCGGTCCGAAAATTTTGATCCCCGGCTTGGAATCCGAGACCCGGCGCGCCGCGCGCCGCCACACGGCCAAGGCCACATCCAGCAGCGGCACGCCACCGACCAGCAGCGGCAGCAGGAGCCCGGCCACCACCGCATTCCGCCCCACGATGCCCGTGCCCACGGAGGCGATGAAGAAGCCGATCAACATCGAGCCGGTATCGCCGAGGAAGATCTTCGCCGGATGGAAATTGTAGCGCAGGAAGCCAATCAGGCAGACCGCCATCAGGGCGATGACGAAGGCGCTTTCCACGCGCCCCTTTGCCATCGCCAGCACGGTCAGGATCAGCAGTGCGATCATCGCCAGCCCGCCGCAGAGACCATCCATGCCGTCGATGAGATTGAAGGCATTGATCAGCAAAACGGTCCAAGCCACGTGGATCCCGAGATCGAATATCCACGGGATGTGATAGCCCATGAAAACCCCGGCGCCGGAGGGATTATGGAAGAACATGATCACCGCCGCGGTGGCCTGTGCGGCGAGCTTGAAATAGGCAGAGATCCCGCCGCGGTCGTCCTTCACTCCCACCAGCACCAGCAGGACGGACGCCGCCATGAAATGCTTCAACCAGCGCGGTCCCAGCATTTCGGTAAAGGCATCACTCTTCCAGTTCAGCACCAGCATCCCCACCGCCATGGTCAGGAAGAGTCCCAGCCCCCCTGCCCGCGGAATCGGCGTCAGGTGAATGCGGCGCTCTCCGGGCTGGTCCACCAGGCCCATCTTCGGCCCCAAATGGATCATGAGCCGGGTCATTGCCATCGACAGAGGCAAGGCACAGAGGATCACGATCCAAGACCAGACGAGTTCAGACATCGGGGGGAGGGGGTGGGGGCGGGGAAAGAGGGGGATATCGGCGAGCCGCCAAGGCGACCTGCGATGCATCTTGCTACCCCAAAATCGGACGCGCCCTCAAGATATAGAAAATTTGAACAGTTAGGCGGCTCAAAAACTATTCATCATATCCTAAATAGTTCACCATTACCCGAACATTACAAACTCCAAACATTCAGTACAACCATGAGTAAAGCCGCCCTCACCACCACCAAAATTCACTGACCAACAACATTTTACGCATACACCACGCAACCCACCCTCAAGCTGACGGCGTTTGAATCGACCGGGAACAAGCGATCCCAAACCGACCGGAACTCCCTATTCCGTTCCGGACCGGGCTAAAAAAATTTGCTCATCGCCACTTAAGCCACAGCTCTATCTATCCGTAGGTCCGGCAATCACCGAACCAATCAAACAATTAGAACCAAGCGCTTCCTGAGATTGCGCGCCGTTTTGCAATTCAGCCTACCGTGTGGATAAGCGGTGGGGAAATAGCACACTTGTGGGAGTCGCGAAAGCAACTCTAGGGAAATTTGCCCGCCGGCGTGATCCAATGGATCGCTGCGCCGACGGGGCTTCCCTTTGTTGTCACTTGGCCTGATCCGCTCAGGGCGCCTCAAACCGCAGGCGCAGGAATAGCCCGGGGACATCCGCCGGACGCGCCACACGGGCCCGCATCGTTTCGGTGTCCTGCGTCTCCCCGATGACCTCCAGCGGCACCGCCGACCACCCCTTGAAGTCCGAACCGCATTCGGCGGAGTAACTCAAACCCGCCAGGCCCTTTGGCCGGATGAAGACCAGCGCCAGATGAGTCCCATCGAGCTGCATCACGGGGCCCGCCGTGTAGACCAGTGGATCGCCGCCCAGCGCATACTCGGCCAGGTTGTCCAAGCGATCATGGTCGGGATCGCTATCGGGAGCAGCATCACCCGCCAGCACTTGCTCAACACTGAAGTGCTGGGCCTGCCAGGTCAGGAAGTTCATGCCCATGATCTTGAGTGCTGCGGTGGCTTTCCCGTTGTAGTTGGGATCGTCGATGCTGGCATCCACCTCATAGCTACCGATCTCGGATGGTGCTGTGGCAGCCCCATCGTAACTCACGATGGTCGCCAAGCCTGCGGGCGTGGTGATGACCGTGACCGGATTCGGAGCGCCATCGTAGGGCTGGGCGAGATCGACCAAGCTGATGGTTGCATCGGCCTTGGCCACCTGCAGGACCTCAGTGGCGCTGCCCTGATAGTTTGAATCCTGAACCGTCACCGCCACAGCATAGCTTCCGGCATTCACCGGAACTGCCGCACCGCCATCGTAGGTCGTAGCCACCGCAAGACCTGCCGGGCTGGTGGTGGATGAGACCGCATGCGGATTGCCATCGTAGGTCTGGGAGAGGTCTCCCAGCGTGATCGCGGCAGTTGCCTTCGCCACCTGGAGTTCGCCGCTGGCAGTGCCTTGGTAGTTGCTGTCCGTGATGCTCGCCACCACGGCATAGCTTCCAGCGTTCACCGGCACTGCTGCTCCGCCATCGTAGGTCGTTTCCACGGCAAGACCCGCCGGGCTGCTGGTGGACGAAACCCCATGCGGATTGCCATCGTAGGTCTGGGTGAGATCTCCCAGCGTGATCGTCGCAGTCGCCTTCGCCACCTCTAGCACCCCGCTGGCAGTGCCTTGGTAGTTGCTATCCGTGATGCTTACCGCCACGGCGTAGCTCCCGGCATTCACCGGCACCGCCGCGCCGCCGTCATAAGTCGTGCTTACCACTAGACCGGCCGGAGTGGTCGTGCTGGAGACCGCCCGCGGGCTGCCATCGTAGGTTTGGAGGAGATTCCCCAAGGTGATCGTCGCAGTCCCCTTCCCCACCTGTAGCACCCCGCTGGCGGTGCCTTGGTAGTTGTTGTCGGTGATGGTCGCTTCCACGCCATAGGTTCCGGCATTCACCGGCAGCGAACTCGAGCCGTTGTAGGTGAAGCCCACCGCAAGACCCGCGGGAGCCGTGGTGCAGGAGACCACGCACGGCACGCCGCTATAGGTCTGGGACAAGTCACCCAGGTTCACGATGGCACTCCCCTTGGCCACCTGTAGCACCCCGCTGGCGGTGCCCTGGTAGTTCGGGTCCGTGATATTCGCCGCCACGCCATAGGTCCCGGCATTCACCGGCAGCGAGGTCGAGCCATTGTAGGTGAAGCCAACCGCGAGACCCGCGGGAGTCGTGGTGCAGGAGACCACGCACGGCACGCCGCTATAGGTCTGGGACAAGTCACCCAGGCTCACGGTGGCGTTTGCCTTGGCCACCTGCAGCACCCCGCTGCCGGTGCCCTGGTAGTTCGGGTCCGTGATATTCGCCGCCACCGTATAGGTCCCCGCATTCACCGGCGGCGAACTCGAGCCGTTGTAGGTAATCGCCACTGCGAGACCCGGAGGAGTGGTGGTGTAGGACACCGGCCGCGACGCGCCAGTGTAGCCTTGACTCAGATTCGCGAGCGACAGCGTGGCTGCCGCCGGGGTCACGGTGACGGAAGCATTCCCCGAGATTCCCGAGGCGCTGCCAGTGACCACAAAGGGACCGCCAGCGGTGCCTGCCGCGAAAAGACCGGAGCTATCGATGCTGCCTCCACCGCTCGCCGACCAAGTGGTGCCACTAGTGGTCATCGCCGTGCCGAACTGGTCGCGCAAGGCAGCCGTGAAACTCCGCGTGCCTCCTACGGTGAGTGTCGTAGATGCCGGACTCACCGCCAAATCCGTGGCGGTCTGGAGCACGCGGACATTCACCGTGCTGGAAGTTGTGAGACCAGCGGCATCGGCAACCAACACCGAGAAACGGTAATCACCGCTGGCCAGGAAACTCGCTTCGGTGGCCTTGGCGGCGTTATTGCTATTCGCCGAGTAGCCGACCGTCGCCCCGGGACCGCTCAGCAGCGACCAAGTGTACTTGAGCGACGCTTCACCCCCATCATCCCCGGCGCTGACGTTCAAGCCCACGGAGGTCCCCCGCACGATGCGGAAGACCGTGCCATCCGGATCCGTCACGGTCTCCGCCGTCGCGGCATTCGCCGCCGTGGTGATCGTCGGCGCCTGATTGGCCGCCTCCGCCCCCCCGGTCAGGATCATGCTGTCCACATACCACCCCGTGCTGGCCGTGTTGCCATTCGTCGCGAGACGCCAGCGCATGCGCAGGGAGTGACCGGCAAATTTTGCCGTATCGGTGAGGTTCACCACGGTTTCGATGAAGCCGTTGCTACTGCCGGACCACGCACTCTGGCCGGCGAAATCACTGCGCCCCGACGGCGGGCCGCTTGAGGAGATGCTGCTGTTATAGCCGTTCGCGGCAAAGCTCGCGCCGGAGCCGGAGGCGCTCACGTCGAACCAAGTGCCGCCGTCCACCGAGAACTCCAGCTTCCCGCCATCCTGGCCCTGCTGCAGGTTGTAATTTTGCCAGAAGCGCAACTGCAGGTTGCTGACATTGGCTGGCACATTCACCTGCGGCGAGGTCAGATTCACCGTGGACTTCGTATCCGGCGCCGGGGCGAAGTAGGAGCTCGCGGTCGACTTGCTCTGTGCCGTGGTCAATGCCCACGCATTGCTGCCGGTGATGGCTTGGCTGGCCCAGCCGCTGGCCGCGCCATCGAAGCTCTCGCTCCACAGCACCGCGGTCACGGCGAAGGCATTCGCCAGGCTCGCGGATTCACCGCCCGGATTCCCCACGGCGACATTCCACAAGCCGGGCGCGGCAGCACTGAGATTGACCACGCCGTGCAGCACGCCGCTATTCAACTGGACGCCGCTGGCAACTATGTCGCTCTGCCCCGCGCGGGTCAGCTTCAGAGTCGAGTCAGAGCGGAAGCCCGTGCCACTCACATCGATGCCCACGCTTCCCGGCAAGCTGCTGCCCGGCGTCACCGCGGTCACGCTCAGTGGCAGCGGCGGTGGCTCCTGAGCCGCCGCACCCGAGATCAGCAGCGAGTAATTCTGAAGCGAATTCGTCAAGGTGCCTGAGAAGGAGACCACCACCTGATAGGTGCCTGCCTGCGGCGGCGCGCTGATCCGCACCTGCTCGATATTGTCGGTATTGTTGATCCCGGTGGTCGCCGCGGAATCCATCGACGCCTGGCTCCAATTCCCGACGAAGGGCATCACATAGGGCAGATACTGGCTGCCTCCGGGAGAGGTGATCTTCAGATCCAGGTTGTTGACCAGCCGCGCTGAGCGCAGGTCGGAAGTGGTCGTCGCCACGCCCGCCGGGTCAGTCCAGCAGAGGGTCGCCACAATCGGCGAGCTGCCATCCCACACGATCGGCACGCTGCGGGTGACCACACTCGTGCTCACGGACGACTCCGTGATCCGCTGCTTCAGCGGATTGTCGTGATGGTCCGTGATCACGTCGGCGGCCGCCTTCGCATTCATGAGGCCCCAGCCGTATTTGTAGTCGGGACCGGGATTCCCGCGATCATCCGCGGTGTGAATGAGGAGTCCCTTCAGCGTGCTGGCCCGCATCGCCTGTCCGGGAAACTCCGTGCCATAGTACTGCACTAGCAAGGCGGCCGAGCCGGTCGCATTCGGCGAGGCCATGCTGGTGCCACTATAAGTCCCGTAGGAACTATCGCCGCCATTCAGGGATGAATAGAGGCCCTCCCCATTCGCCACGATGTCCGGCTTGATCCGGCCGTCATCGGTAGGCCCCCAGGATGAGTAACTGCTCATACCAGCCTGGGTGACATCCCGCGTGCCATTCGTCACCGCATCGCCCACGGAGCCCACGGTCATCACGTTCTTCGCCAAGGCGTCGTAGGAGATGGTCTCGAAGCCACCGTGATACACGCCATCCCCGCCCGGATGAATGGCCGGATCATAGACCACGGCTGTGCCGCCGGCTGAGAGCGCCACCATTTCCCCCTGGCCCGGATTGTCGGTCCGGTCATTCCCCGCACTGCGGAAGATCAGATAATACGGCGCGCTGGCCGCCAGCGCATCCTGGTCGCGGCTGTAGCTATTGTAGCGCCCGAAGTCCTGCTCGACGCTGCTGCCCGTGGTGCCGTCGCCATACCACTCCCAGACCCGCGTCCCATTGCCTACGTAGTTCCACCCGGCGACGTAGCCGTAGCTGTGATTCGAAAGATAGATCTTCCCGGCCTGAGCGGGCCCACTCGCGGCGCGGGAGGTCATTTCCGAGATGTCACCGTTCCAGTCGTAACTGTCCACGCTCACCGCCGGAGCCATGCCCTTGGCATAAATATCCACACCACTGGCGCTCAGCGTGCCTGCCACGTGCGTCGCGTGATCGATCGAACCCGCGCCATCCTTGGAAACCACGCGCCCGCCGAATTCCTGGTGAGTGACCCGCGCCGAGCCGCCATCCCAGAGGCCGATCACCACCCCGCTGCCGTCCATCGCATACGAACTCCGCACCAGGTTCGCCCCCGTGGAAATCGCCGCATTCACGTTGTGGGTCGTGTGGTAGACCGGCTGGTCGCCTTCGAAGTCCTCGATCTCCTGCAGGCTGCCATTCGGGCGCTGCACCCGCAGAGGCAGGCCCAGACCAACCGCCCGCTGGCGCGCCTCGGCCCGCCGCCGCCCGCGGGTCGCGGCCACCGCATCCACCACGGCCTTCCGCGAAGCATCGTCCCGAAGGTCCGTGCCCGGCTTGGCCAGCAAGTCCGCTAGGGATTCATCCTGCGCCTGTGCTAGAGCCGCTCCGGGCAAAAAGACACAGGTGAACGATACGACAACAAGTCGCCAGAGCCCGGAATCCGGGCCTCGGTAGGGCTTCATTCAGATCCGTTAGTGTGTGGGTGTGCGGGGGTCTGGTATGAGGATGTTCCTTAATGGGACGAACAAGCGGGAGGGCCGGTTACAGTATTTTTGCAAGAACGGGATCCTCGCGACTGCGGTTCCCACCTTGAGGCCTTCCCCGCCGCTTTGGCGATCCAACAGATAGATCCACGCTCCGAAACAGCCTCCCACGACCCACAAAATCACATCAAACAGTTTGATTTACAATATATTGTAAATTGAAAACTCCTAGCAGCGGAAAATCCAAGCTATCCGAAAGCGCAGCTTCAGCGGAGGTGAATGAATAGGTTTCCGGGAGGGGCGCGGTGAAAACGGCCCGAAAGCAAGAGCCGGACCTCCCTCTTTCACATCGCCTCCTTGGGCCGCGGCGCGATCGCGGCGCACTCAGCGCTCAGCGGGGATGCGCAGGAAGCCCGTGTAGGGGTCGATGATGGTCACCGTGAAGGGCGCGCCACCGGTGCTTGTCGCGATGCTTGGCTGCGTCGATTGGAAGCGCAGGTCGAGAATGCCTCGCCCAACGCGCGAGCCCGAAAGTTCCGCGCAACGGACGGTGCAATAGAACAGGCAAGAATCCGCATTCCCGTGCCTCACTGCGGATCTCGAATGCCTGCACCCGGGCAACAAAAAGCCCCGCAAGTCAGGGACTTGCGGGGCCTTGAAAGTGGCACACCCAAAGAGACTCGAACTCCTAACCTTCTGATCCGTAGTCAGACGCTCTATCCAATTGAGCTATGGGTGCTTTTGCCTGGTGGCTTCCGCCCTTTGCCTTGCGGCGCGGGCGGGGGGGAAGCAAGCCTAAGCAGACCGGGGGTGTCAAGGAATTCAGAGGTGGAAAATCGAAATCTTCATCGCGCTCCCGCCCCTCTCCCCGCACTCCCGCCTCTGAAGCCATCCGCAAGCGCCCCAAATCCCTTTAGCTCGCGACCCGCAGCGGATCTCCTTAACCTATTCTAATAAAAATTCCCACGTGCTTCGCCCCCATTCATTTAAATTTTGCAAAATAAACGGAAATCCTGAAGGGTATTTTGTGCATTTTTTGAACCGAGCCCGATGATCATGGTCTGAGCTGGGTGAAATGGTTTCTAACAAAACGGCAAGCCGGGTTGCGGGCGAAGCGGGACAGCACCGTCAGCCGCAAGCACCGGAGAACCACTGGCTGACCGCGCAGCGCACAGCCCTCATTGCCGCGCTCGGCTGCATCCCCTTCCTCTTCTGGCTCGTCGGCACCGGCATCGTCTGGGCCACCCCCGCCAGCTACCACAGCAAGGTCCTGCTCCAGATCCCCAGCGATAGCACCCCGCTCGAGCTGAAGTCCCAGGGCGTCATGACCCGCGCCGCGGAGGCCCTCGGCCAGCGCGCCGGCCAGGCCAGCAATCCCATGGCCTCCTACCTCCTCTGGTCCAGCGTCACCGTCGCCCCCGGCCCCGCCGCCAATCTCATCCAGATCGATGCCCGCTGCGACCGCGCCGACGAAGCCCGCCGCACCGTCCTCGCCGTCGCCGAGGCCTACCGCCAGCACTGCCGCGAAGCCGCCTCCAGCGGCCCCAGCAGCGCCAGCACCAGCCTCCCCGCCCTCATCTACATCGATCCTCCCGAAGCCGCCCCCGCCCCCGTCACCGACGACACCCGCGTGATGCTTGGCATCGCCGGCATGGCCGCCCTCTGCCTCCTTCTTTGCCTCCCCATCATCATCGTCGCCGAGCGCCACATGCCCGCCCTCGCCGGCCTCCACCGCGTCCGCGCCACCCTGCCCTTGCCCGCCTAACAGCTCAGTCCCCTCCCTCCCCTCCCCCCATCCGCGGCGATCCGACTCTCATCCCGCGGGAACGGAGTTCTTCCGGCTGCCGAACATTCGTGATCGAAAAAACCCCATCGCCGATCGCCAATGCTCCCGCCCTGCCGGAAGAGCCTCGTTCCCGCGGGATGACGACGCCCTAACAGCCGCCGCGCTCTGACAAGCCCCCGCACCCAGGCCCCCTGGGACCGCGAGGCCTCCTGCCTCGCTTCATCGGTCGGGGAGCCAAAGCCCCCAGCGTGAGCCCTTAGGCACGGAACCGGAGGGGAGCAAGAAACCGGAGGCTCTGTTAGAGCGCCTCCAAACATCGCCACACCGGAGACCAGCCGGTCAGGCAGGCAGCCTAGCGCGACTGCTCCAGCATCCGCAAAAGAGGCACCTCCGCTTTCTTCCGCATCCCCTCCTCCATCTCCACCCGCGGCTCCAGCTTCTCCAGGCAATCGTGGAGCTTCTGCAGCGTGTTCATCTTCATGTAGCGGCAATCCGCACACGCGCAGCGGTCCGTCGGCCCAGCGATCAAATTCTTATCCGGGCACTCCTTCCGCAGCCGGTGCAGCATGCCGCTCTCTGTCACCACGATGATGTCCTTCACCGGCGCATTCTTGCAGAAGGTGATCATCTTCTCCGTCGAGCACACCTCATCGGCTAACAGACGGACCGCCTGCGTGCACTCCGGGTGAGCCACCACCAGTGCCTCCGGATACTCCTCCTTGATCTTGTTGATCGAGTTCCGCGTGAACTCCACGTGCACATAGCAAGAGCCCTGCCACAGATCCATCTTCCGCCCCGTCTGCTCCATCACCCAGGCGCCCAGATTCGCATCCGGCACGAAGAGGATCGGCCGATCCGCCGGCGCCTTGTTCACGATCTTCACCGCATTGCCCGAGGTGCAGATCACATCGCACAGCGACTTCACGTGCGCCGAGCAATTGATGTAGGCGATGACGTAGTAGTTCTTCTCCTTGTGCGCCTCCAGGAAGGCCTCCAACTCCGGCCCCGGGCAACTCTGCTCCAGCGAGCAACCCGCATCCGCATCCGGCAGCACCACGATCTTCCCCGGGTTCACGATCTTCGCCGTCTCCGCCATGAAGTGCACCCCGCAGAAGGCGATCACATCCGCATCCGTCTCCTTCGCGTGATAGGCCAGCCCCAGCGAATCCCCCACATAATCCGCCAGATCCTGGATATCCCCCGTCTGGTAATTGTGCGCCAGGATCACGGCATTGCGCTCCTTCTTCAGCGCGAGAATGGCTTCCTTCAGGTCTAGGGCAGCGGCGGGCATGCCGGGACCCTAGAACGCCTTTCCGACCCGGGCAACTGTGGAGGTGGTAATGACTGATTTACAGGCGCTAAGCCACCTCCTCATAGAGGAACCTCTGGAATCCCGAGAACGCCTGCCCGATGTCCGCTCCCAGATCGGCCACCGCGTCGTTGATCGAATTGTGATACTTCAGCCGCAATAGCGGCGCGAGTTTCGACTGATCCAGTTCGTCCACGCCCACGCTGACATAGTGCGAGAGCACAAAGTCCAAGAAGATCCTCTGCTTGTCGTTGAAGAAGCTGCTGATCTGCAGCTTTGCCCTCACCGCCCGCTCCTCACGCGTCAGCGGCGGCAAGGCATAGGCCACGTGCGCCAGCACATCGAAGAGATCGCTCTTCTCCGCATCGATGATCTTTTGCATCTCTGTCAGTTGATCACGACCAAAGCCCTTCTCCTCCAAACCCTGGAGCAAGTTCGCCCGAGTATCCGGCACGCTCCATAGCTCCCTCAGCTCATCCTCATCGGCGAAGAAGTCCGGCAGCTTGCCGTAGAGCATCTCCATGAACTGCTGCGCAGACATCGGCGTGCCGTCCGGGTGCCAGAAGCTGGTCATCGTCATGTGCTGGATGCTCCGCTCCTTGCCATCGGCCAGCTTCACCTTCGCCCGCTTCCGCTTCGTGCATTCGCAGTCCAGCTTGCCGCAAACCTCGCAGGGCTCCTTGGGACATTCGCATGGATGCATCCCACATTCCTTGCAAGGCTTCGGCGGCGTGACCACACACACGCAGGGACGTTGCCCGCACTTCTTGCAATCCTCCTCCACCACCGGCTCGCCGTCCCACTCCGGATCTTGGAAATGATGGTGCGCCTTCACGAAGTCATAGATCGTGAAGTAGTCCTTCCCGTCGTAGAGCCGGGTGCCACGGCCGATGATCTGCTTGAATTCGATCATCGAGTTCACCGGCCGCATCAGCACGATGTTCCGCACGTTCCGCGCATCCACGCCGGTCGAGAGCTTCTGCGAGGTCGTCAGGATCGTCGGGATGCTCTTCTCGTTATCCTGGAAGTCGCGGAGATAGACCTCCCCCAGTGCCCCATCGTTCGCCGTCACCCGGTGGCAATAGTCCGGGTTCTTGCTGAGCTTCGTTTGGTTGATGTAGTCACGGACCGCCGCCGCGTGCTCTTGGGTCGCGCAGAAGACGAGGGTCTTCTCGTTCTGCTTGATCTGCCCCATGAAGATGTCCACCCGCTTTCGCTCCCCGCTCATCGATCACCAGTGTGCGGTTGAAGTCCTTTTCCTCGTAGCGCTTCCCCAGCTCCACATCGCCCTCCATAATCCGGTCGCCCGGCGTATAGATATACTCATCCAGCGTCGTGGAGATCTGCTTCACGCGGAAGGGCGTCAGGAAGCCATCGTTGATCCCGTCCTTCAGGGAGTAGATGAAGACCGGCTCACCGAAGTAGGCATAGGTGTCCACGTTGTCCTTCCGCTTCGGCGTGGCCGTCAGGCCGAGCTGCACCGCCGGCGAGAAGTATTCCAGGATCTCACGCCACGAACTCTCATCATTCGCGCCGCCGCGATGGCACTCGTCGATGATGATCAGGTCGAAGAAGTCTTCCGGATAGTCCCCGAAGTATGGCGTATCCCCCGGCCCCGACATGAAGGTCTGGAAGATTGTGAAGAAGATGCTGCCATTCTTGGGCACCCGGCCCTTCTTCTGGATCTCCCCCGGCTCAATCCGCACCAGCGCGCTGTCCTCGAAGCTCGCGAAGCTGGTGAAGTCCCGCAGCGCCTGGCTCGCCAGATTATTGCGGTCCGCGAGAAAGAGGATCCGAGGCTGCCGCTTCGGCTCGCCGCTCAGGTTCCAGCGCGCCTTGAAAAGCTTCCACGCGATCTCAAAGGCGATCGAAGTCTTGCCCGTCCCCGTCGCCAGCGTCAGCAGGATCCGCGGCACCGCATCCGCGACCCGCTCCAGCACCCGCTGGATCGCGATCTCCTGATAGTAGCGCACGCTCCAGCCGCTGCCCTTCTCCACCAGCGGTACGGCCGCGAAGCGGTCGCGCCAGGCATTCTGCTGCGCGAATGTTAGATTCCACAGCTCATCCGGCGTCGGGAAGCACCGCCAGCTTGGTATTGCGGTATTCCAGCACATAGTCAGCGGAGAGCGCCTTGCCACGCCGCCCCTGCCCTTCGATCCGCCCCAGCGTGATCAGATGTTCCCGCCGGATCCGGCTCCCCTCGACGACACCCCAGCCCGCCGCCTTCAGGGCAGGATCGATGTGGTCGGCGCGGGTCTCGGCTTCGTTCATCGGTCAGTTAGGGGAATGAACTTCGGCCTTTTACCGCTTCACTAACAGCTTGGCCAGACCACCTTTTCATCCCGCCTGCTCTTCCCCCGCAGGAATGGGCACACCCCAGATCCGGATATCGATGGGAACCATCCCATCCCGCGCCAACACGAAATTGTCCAAACGGGCGTCCCCGATCCAAATCTCGATTCCCGATTCGTGATCCGCTTTTTTCCACAGCCAGCACGACTGCCGGACTGCCACTGCCCCCGCATCGAGAAGAAACTGATCGACCTCTTCCTGGGGCGGATCCGGATCACCTTGAATGAACCGCTGTCGCGAAACAATCCGTCCCTTGTCCGTCACGCCCAAGGGATCGGGAGCCGCGGAAAAGAGCTTCTCCCACCAGCCCATGCGTAGCAGATACTCCTTGGGAGTGCTGTCGAATTGATAGATCCGTCCCTCGATGATTTCGTAATAGTCCCCATAGGTCCCGGGTAGCGTGATCTTCACGACCTCGCTGGTCTGTTCATCGAACAACACCAAATGCTCGGACCCTTCGTCCAGCCGCGGCAAAGTGAACTCCGACCACTGGGAATGCTCGCAACTCTCGACCCACTCGAGGAGACGGCCCGCCTCCCATTGCTTGGACCAGTCGATTACTTGGTTCCGGTCCCCTTCCGGGGCTTCCGGACTTGAGCCAGAGCATCGGACAAGGAAATCGAGGGCGGTTGAGCCGCCACTGCAGCCTTCACACGGCCACGGACGCCAACGAATGCACGCAGTGTCCGCGGCTTCATTAGGATGTCCTGTTGCGTTTTCGGCATGATCCATAAATATGACAGCTCAGGGCGGGGGTCAAGGGGGGAGATCCCTGCGAATGCGCGGAACTTCCTGATTTGGAAAGTTTTTGGCCTCCGCGGTCGCGGTCGAGGCATGGACATCCCGGGTCTCCCTACCCTTCTCGAATGCCGGGATCCACGACGGCTCAAGCGCCGCGCCTTGGATCCGCTCGCGCAAGGCCCCTACCGCCTCGACCAGTCTCAGCAACTGCGGACCAATCGTGAATAGCGGTTCGTAGGCCACCGCGACCAGTCAAGCATGAGTCAAGTTTTCAGTCAAGCTGGCTGTCCTGAGCGCAAGTCGATGGTATCGACATATCGGCCCGATATATCGAAATTCCCCCATTTTTTCGACACATCCAGTTTCTTTTTGAAGGAGGCTACCTCGCTGAGGCCTTGGATGACTTGCGGGGCGACTTCGCGCTAGCAGCAACAATCTTGGAGAGCCTCGCGACGTCCCCTTCGAGACCTTCCATGCGATGCAGCATCCGGTGGCAATTGGCGCAAACGGTGATGAGATCCTCCAATACTGTCTCCACGATATCGGGAAGATCCTTCAGTGCTCGCCGGTGATGCGCTTCCGCGAAGCCAGCTCCCAATTCGGCACCGTAATGCTCGGCAAACGCCATCCGGCATACTTGGCAGCGGTACTTGTCGCGGCGTTTGCACTCCTCCGCCAGATAGCTGTCCCGCTCGTGGAGGAGATGTTTCTTCAGCAGTCTCCTCTCGATCCTCGGGTAATCCCGCGCCTCGGAATGATCGGAGGGATGCTTCCTCAAAACATCCCGGAAGAACTCCACCGCGCTGTTGCAGAAACCTTGTTCCGTGGATTCGTCCTCATCTTCAGTTGGATCGTAAAACCCGAAGAAGTGATGCCCCTCGTCGGCATAGAGTTCAAGCAGAGGACGATTGAAATCCTTGGCGGGCAGCCTGCGGCGCATGGCGTAGAACTTGCCTTCCGATAGATCCTCGTCATCTAGCTTGCGGATCCTCCAGGCCTTGGGAGCTTGTTTGGCGAGAGCTTCGATCTGATCCAGCTTCGTGCTGTAGAAGCAGGCATAGAGCTTTCGTTCGGCATGTCCGGTGAAGCGATCAATCCAGATTTCCAGATCGGGCTTACCGCGTCCTAGCCGCGCGATCTCAATGGCCCATCCTCTGCTATTGGTCGTAACGCAGTCAGTTTGAGATGGCTTGAGGATTTTCAAATCTCCGTGGCTGACCGACAGACCAAGCTTGGCGGCGATCTCCACGGCAACCCTCTTCACCCGCGCCCTGTCCCGCTTGTCGATCGTCGTCATCTTTCCTTGGGTTTGCCGCTCACGAACTCTCCCCTTTCTATCCAGCTCAAGAGGTCTTGCCTTCATGGAGAAAGGCATGGACCGAAGTCTTCTTGATGGAGAGCGATTTCATTGGACTACGCGTCCGGATTCTCATCCCGGATTCGACTAAAGTTCGAGGCTACGAACTTCAGGAACTGAGGTTTGACGTGCTCGATGTTAGCCTTCGTATTCTTGCCGTTGAACCAAATCGTGCGAAGTCCGGCGTTCTTCCCGTTCTTGTTTTGATGGGAGTTCGCGAGGAACTCGGACGATGACATTATCCAAATCGTGTCCATCCGCTCCGAATAGAAAACGAACCAGTAATTCGCTCGGATTTCATGCGTCATCGCGGCGAACAGAGCGGCATCTCCGAAAGCGCAATCCTTGGACCTGGCCTTGATCTGCACCTCCACAAAACGTCCGTCCGGACGCTTCACTACCGCATCAATGGCATCGTCATCCACCAAGGGCAGATAGACATCCAAACCCTCCTTGAGCATCAAGCCAACCACATAGAATTCGATCCTCTTTCCGAATGCGGCCGAGCTGCGAAAAGAACGTTTCATGGATTCACAGCGCCCCGCTGAAGGCTTGGTGGAGGAGGGATTTCTTCAGCTCTTCCAAGGCAGCGAGCTTGCGGGTGTAAATGGCGGCAAGACGTTCGGTTGCTTCAGCTAGTGCGTCCAGTCCCTTCACAATCTCGTCCTGCAATTGGCGGGGCGGCCAAGAAACTCGGATTGGATGCACCTGATTTCGGTTCAAAGCTGGATTCGCGGTTCCCGAATTCAGGTGCTTCACGTCCAACCCGACAAAAAAGTAATAGATTAGCTTGGGGTTGTTCTCCTTGAAATCCTTCACCCAAAGCGTGGTATCGTGAGGCCAGAAATCGACATCCAAATAGAACGCCTTTCCGAGTGTCCCCTTCCGTCCGATCACAACACCCGGACCTTTCGCGGCAGCTTGATCATGATAGCTCTTGATGCCTCCACTCGATACTACCGGAACGGTTCCAGCCCCTTGCAAACTTTTCGTGATATCGAAGCCCCTCTGAAGCATGAGCTGCTCACCAACTGTGGTATCCAGCCATCCCGCTTTGCGTTCGCCAAAGATCGATTGAAGATGGCTTTCAAAGAGAGCTCGGGCATTCTAGAGATTCTTCTCAGCGTTGGCTTTGGCGGTGGCGATGGCCACAAAGGCTTCGTCGAGTATGGCGACGATGCGCTGCTGCTCGGAAGGCGCGGGAAACCTAATCGCTAACTCTTTAAGGAGACGATAGTGCCGCGCGTAGCCAAGCGAAGGGAAATCGGCTGCCTGCAGCTGATAAAAGAAGAATCTCGGATGAAGAAATTCGCGGGGCTGCAGAATCTTCACTCCGTCCGCCCCAAGGACAAAGTCGAAGTCCACATATTTAATGACTTGAGTGTGGTCACCGAAGATGATGAGAGGACTTGAAATCTCAAATACATCGTTCTTGTCATTCCAGTAGCCGTTGACGAACTCCGCCTCTTGGGAGACAACCGGATACAAACCTTCTCCAAGAAAATCTGCCCGCGGGATCTTCCGCGTATATTTTACCGCTTCGATGCAGTCTTCAAATGGTTTCGTCCGCCACTCCATATTCACAGCAGCGCCTTAATGTTTTGAAAAACTTTCGCGCTATCAGCATCCAGCGCTACAATCTCATCCATGATCTCCAGGGGACTGCGATGAGACACATCGCCGCCACCGTCTGGATGCTTTGCAGACAGATCGAAAGTCCGCGGATCGATTGCGGAGACATCCAAGCTCCAACTTTTGTCCGAATCCGCGAAGCCCTTCTGCAACCCCACAAACTCCTCCAAGTCCACGTCGTTTAGGGGATTCGTCTTTCCCAAGCTTCGCCCGGGATCGAGTTGGAAGTACCATACCTTTCGCGTCGGAGAACCTTTCTCGAAGAAAAGCACCACCGTCTTCACACCCGCTCCTTGAAAGGTGCCTTGTGGACAATCGAGGACCGTGTGCAAATTACACTCGGTCAGAAGCTTCTTCCTTAACGCCACCGAGGCATTGTCGGTATTCGAGAGAAAGGTATTCTTGATCACAATGGCAGCCCGCCCACCGGCCTTCAAGATACGGATGAAGTGCTGGAGGAAAAGGGAAGCGGTCTCGCCGGTGCGGATCGGGAAGTTCTGCTGCACCTCCGGGCGCTCCTTGCCGCCGAAGGGCGGATTGGCGAGGACGATGTCGAACTGGTCCTTCGCCTGGATGTCCGCGAGATTCTCCGTGAGCGTGTTCGAGTGGATGATGTTCGGAGCCTCGATCCCGTGCAGGATCATGTTCATGATCGCGATCACGTAGGCGAGGGACTTCTTCTCCTTCCCGTGGAAGGTGTGCTGCTGGAGGATGCGGTCCTGCGCGGTGCTGCGCTTCGGGTTCTCCCGCAGCAGGTATTCGTAAGCCTCGCAGAGGAAGCCGGCGGAGCCCACCGCGCCATCGTAGATGGTCTCACCGATCTGCGGGTTCAGCACCTTGATCATCGCGCGGATCAACGGGCGCGGCGTGTAGTATTCACCGCCATTGCGTCCGGCGTTGCCCATGTTCCGGATCTTCGCCTCGTAGAGGTGCGAGAGCTCATGCTTTTCCGTCTGCGTGCCGAAGCGCAGTTCATCCACATGCTCGATGACATCGCGCAAGGTGTAGCCGCTCTGGACCCGGTTCTTGATCTCACCGAAGATCTCCCCGATCTTGTATTCGATGGTATTCGGCCCCGCGGCCTTCACCTTGAATCCTTGCAGATAGGGAAAGAGCTGGCCATTGACGAACTGCAGCAAGTCATCCCCGGTGATCGCGCGGTTGTGATCGAAGTTCCCGGCCTTGTCCTTCGGCGCGGCCCAAGTCTCCCAGCGATAGGGGAAGTCGATGATGAAGGAATACTTCTTGCCGCTCAGGCTGGCCTCCACCTCGCGCTCCTTCTCAAGCGCATCCAAGTACTTGAGGAATAGTAGCCAGGAAGTCTGCTCGGTGTAGTCGAGCTCCGTGGTGCAACCGGCGTCCTTGCGCAGGGCGTCGTCGATGTTTTTGAAGGCTTGTTCGAACATGCAGGGATGCGTCGCCCGAGGGGAGGCGCGCACCCTAGGAATCCCAACCCCAAGGGTCAACGCGGTAGGCGCACCTGAACCTAAATCAGGTGCGTGCAACCCCAACTTCCGCCCGTGACGCCTCACCCGCCGGCTCCCCCAAGATCGGCCCTCGAAGTGAAACGCGTATCCACCCCCACCGCCCGATCCAAGCAGCCCTGCCCTCACCCTCCCCTCTCCTCAATGCACCCTCCACTTCCCCCCAAAAATCCCCCTTTTACCCCCAAGCCCCCCTTCCTTCCGGGCACGAAAAAGCCCGCCTCCGGCGAACCGGGGCGGGCTGGGAAAAATCAGGTGTCGCGGGCCCCGAATCTTACGGGTTCACCCCGCTCAGGTTCGGCTGCTCGGCCTTTGGCTCGCTCTTGGTCTCGGCGGGCTTGGCGGCCTGGGCAGGAGCAGCGGCGGCGGGCTTGGCAGCGGGCGTGCTGGAGCCGGCCGGAGTGCTCGGGGTGCCGATTGCGGACTTACCGACGAAGATCGCTCCAGCTTCCATGGTCAAGGTCTTGGCCTTGATGTCGCCGACGACTTCGGCGCTGGCCTTGAGCTCGACCTTGTCAGCGGCGATGATGTTGCCGTGGACCTTGCCGTAAACGACCACGGTGCCGGTCTTGATCTCGGCCTTCAGGCGGGCGTTCTCGCCGACGGTCAGGTTGCCATCGGACTGGATCTCGCCCTCGATGCGGCCATCGACCACGAGGTCATTGGTGAACTTGACCGTGCCCTTGATCTCCACGTCCGAGCTCAGGACGTTGCGGGACGGACCGACGGCGCGCTGCGGGGCGGCCGCGGCGGCTGGGGTCACGGGTGCGGAGGCGGCGGCAGGCTCCACGTAGCTCTGCTGCGGGGCAGCAGGAGCGGCATACGCCGGGGCCGGAGCCGGGGCGGCAGCAGGAGTGGGAGCGGCGGGCGTCTCTTCCGGCTTGTTGCCGGTGTACTTGCGAAATCCGAAACTATTGCTCATAGCGACTGGTGGAATAGGCTTAAAGTTTGATTGAAAGTCAATTGGATTCCCCCCTCACGGGCGGGCATTTCTGCGGGGAATCCCCTTCCCCGCGGGCCTCTCAGGGAGGCGGGGCTTGCTGCGGCTGAGACTCCGCCGGCGGCGGGGCCACGGGCGGGGCAGGCGGTGCTTCCTGCGGCTTCGGTGCGTCCTTCGGATCTTCCTCGACCGGAGCGGCCGGGACGGGGTTGCCGCCCTTCAGGATATCCAGCATCGGGCTGCCAGCGCCCTCCCCTGCGGGAGGGGGAGCATCCGGCTTGTCAGCACCCGGGATATTAAGGGTGCCGGCGCCAGCTCCGGGAGCACCGGGCGGGGTGGTCGCCGGCGGTGCGTCGATCTCGGTCGGCATCTTGAAGCGCACCAGCTTGCGGTGCACCCCGGCGTAATTGTTGAAGGGGCTCTGCGGGTAGCCTTCCTGGATCTTCTTGTAGTACTCGTCCGCCTCATCGGCCTTGCCGGCCGTCTTGGCCAGATCGCCGAGCGCCAGCAGCGCGTAGGGGGCCAGGTAGCGGGCCTTCGGGCTATCGATCAGCTCCTTGAGCAGCGACTCGGCATCGGAGCCCTTGCCCTGCTGGATCAGGCGGGAAGCGAGGGCGGCCTTGGCGGAAGGAATCGCGGGATGCTCCGGCTCCTTGCTAAGGAAATCGCGCAGGGTCTGGATCGCAGCGTCCTGATCCTGGTCGGCCCACTGCTTGTCGGAGAGCAGCATGCGGGCGCTACCAGCGGCCGGGCTGTCCGGATGCTTGGTGATCACCGTCTTGAGCTCATCCGCAGTGGCGGCCTTGCCGAGATCGGCACCAGCCTCCTCGCGGGCGGCTTCCTGCAAGCCGCGGTAAACGATCACGCCACCGCCGGCGAGCGCCATGAGGATGGCGGCGACGACGAGGCCCTTGGTATTCCGGTCCAGGAATGCCTCAAAGCCGGAAGGGCCGTGCGAGATTTCCGCGAGCGGTCGCGACGTCGAAAGGTCTTGGGAATCTTCAGCCATGTGAAAGCCGGGTGCGTGCCGCGTTTTGTGGGCGGGCGGGGATTAAGGAGCGGGAATCCAAGGGCGGCAAGCGGGAAAAGGCAGGTGCCGGGTGATCAGTGAGCAGTGATCCGTGAAAGGCAGGAAGAGCAGGCCGGGAAGGAGGGAAAGGTGGCGCGGGATTTTGGTTTTTCCACCGATCACTGCTCACGGATCACCTGGCACTCTGCCTTTTTGTGGAAGTTCCCACTTCTCAGCCTGAAGGTCTTGCCCCTAGGGTGCGCGGCACATGGCCGTTTCGCTGTATGTCATCGCCGGAGAAGTAAGCGGCGATACGCATGGCGCGGGGATGCTGCGGGCGCTGAAGGACATTCACCCTGAGCTGGAAATCCACGGCGCCGGCGGCCCGGAAATGCGCGAGGTGGCAGGCCCGGGACTGCGGGACTGGGTCGAGGACGCCGCGGTGATGGGCCTCTGGGAGGTGCTGAAGCGCTACGGCTGGTTCAAGGAACGCTTCGCGGAGATGCTCGCGGAGATCAAGGCGCTGAAGCCGAAGATCCTAGTGCTGATCGACTACCCCGGCTTCAACCTGCGCTTTGCCACGGCGGTGCGGGAGGCGCTGCCGGAGACCAGAATCATTTACTACATCAGCCCGCAGGTCTGGGCCTGGAACAAGGGCCGGCTGCCGAAAATGGCGAAGGTGCTGGATGAGATGCTCTGCCTCTTCCCCTTCGAGAAGCCGATCTTCGAGGGCGCGGGACTGCGGACCACCTTTGTCGGGCATCCGCTGGTGGATGAGCTGGAGGAGGAGCGGAGCGATGAGTCGCGGGAGGAAAATCTGGTCGCCTTGCTGCCCGGAAGCCGGGAGCGCGAGGTCGCGCGGCTCTTCCCGATGATGCTGGAGGCGGCCAAGCGCCTGGCCCACAAGCGGCCGGAGACGAAATTCGAGTGCTGCGGGGCCTCGCCGAAGCTGACCTTGCGGATGCGCGAGCTGGTGGAGCAGGCGAAGATGGATTTCGCAGTGACGGTGCGGGACGGGGGCGCGCACGAGTTGATGCAGCGGGCGACCTGCGGGGTGGTGGCGAGCGGCACAGCGACGCTGGAGGCGGCCTACTTCGGCCTACCTTACTGCCTGGTGTACAAGGTGGCGTGGCCGACCTACATGGTGGCGAAGGCGGTGGTGAAGCTGGACTACATCGGCTTGGTGAACATCCTGGCGGGCGGCAAGGTGGTGGAGGAATTCATCCAGTCCGAGGCGGATCCCCTGCACGTGGAGCAGGCGCTGCTGAAGTTTTTGACCGATGAGAGCCACCGCGAGGAAACGCGGGAAAAGCTACTGGCCACCGCCGGAAAGCTCGGCGGCCCGGGAGCCCACTACCGCGCCGCGGCAGCCATCGCGCGCTGGGTGCGGCAGTAGGAAACATCGAACCTCGGAGCGAAGTGGAGAGGCTTGATCCGAATGCGGCACTTGCAGCGCTGCAGGAGAGCTTCGGGGAAAGCGCCCGTTTTGCGAGGATCTCCGAGATCCCGGGAGAGCTGCGCGGGGCCTATTACGGCATTCTAAGGTTCCTGGAGCCGGTGCTGAGAGCTGCGGGGGATCCGCTGCTGAATGATGCGATGTGGGTGGACAGCTTCATCGTGCTGGAGGTCAGCGGCCGGGCCAATCAGTGGCGGGCCGAGGGCTGGCTGATTTGCGGTGGGCTGGCCAATCCCGGTGGGCGTCAGTGGGATGTGGGATTCGAGGTGGCCTTCGGCCGCCAAGGGACGGTGCCGCGCTGCCGGTTCCGCCCTCCGGCGGAGCGGCGGCTGGAGCACGACAGCGAGCTGGCCCGGGACTTTTTCGTGGTGGGGTTAGGGTGAGAGGAAGGCAGGGAGGCACCACGAATCGGGCGAATCCGACGAATGGGAACCGGTGAGTCGGCGACAAGCGCAGGCGGTGGTGGTTTTCCTCTATGAATGAGGACCGTCTGCTTGCTCTTGATGTTGCTGCTCGGGATTGCGGATTCCGGAGCGCAGGAGGCGGGTTGGACGCCGCTGCGGATCGAGGTGAAAGACCAGGATGGGAAGCCCTTCGATCGCTTCGGGTATTCCTACACACTGGTCCACGCGGGCGGTAGGCTTGCTTCGCCGGAGGGACAGGTATTGCCGAGTGAGGATGGCTGCATCCGGGTGCAGGCACCGGCGGCGTGTGTGATTTCCTTCAGCCTGGATCACCGCGAGGTGATTGCCGGCTATGACAGCGGCGGCACGGCGGTGCGGAAGTCGGGCGAAGCGACGGTGACGGGAACGATTCCCCGCGGGGTGACGGTGCGGGGACAAGTGATCTCCGCAGCGGACGGCAAGCCGGTAGTAGGCGCGAAGGTGATGGCGATGAAGCTGATGATCCCGACCTACGTGCCGGATGAGAAGCGGGTGCATCTAACAGATGCGGAGGGCCGCTTCGAGCTGCCGGGAGTTTCGGATGTGGCAAAGGTGAGCTTCAGGGTGGAGCATGCGGACTTCGCGGTGAAGGATGTGCCCCTTCGTGGCCAGCAGTTCGCCGATGCGGTGGAGGTGAAGCTGGAGGCTGGCGAGACGGTGCGCGGCTTCGTGCGGGATGCGGATGATGATCCGCTGGCGGGAGCGAAAGTCTCGGATGGCAACGGCAAGGAAACGCTGAGCGCAGAGGATGGTAGCTTTGTACTGCGCGGCTTGAAGAAGTGGGATCCAGGCAATCTCTGGCGATTGACCGCGATCAAAGATGGCTATGCGCCGGGAAGCTTCCACGAGGAAACGATCCGGTCCGCCGGCGCTTGGATCCGCCTCGCACCGCTACCGGAGTTGCGCGGGCAGGTGGCCTTTGCGGATGGTAGTCCGGTCACGGAATTCGTGGTGCGATGTGGGCCGGGAGACAGCCCCGCGGCGGTCAATTGCACGGAACTGCAGGTGAAGGACGCGGCGGGAAGCTTCGTGATCCGGCCGAAGAGCATCGAGGAATCGGGACGCTACTGGCTAGGCATCCGCGCGGTGGGTGCGGCGCCTTGGGAGCAAGTGGTGGTCGAGGGAGGCTCCGGCTGGAATGGTGGGAAGATCGTGCTGCCTGCGGGGCGGAAGCTCAGCGCGCGGCTGGTGGTGCCGGAGCGGGCTGCGGGGCCTTTCGAAGTGCGCTTGGAGGCGGCTGCCCGTGGGGAGGAGAAGCCGGCCCCGTTTGGGGCGCGCTTTCGCTTGGCGCTGGTGGAAGCCTCGCTGCGGCGCGGGGAGCCGCTGGTGATCGCGGATCTGCGACCGGGAGCTTACGTGCTGAAGGTCCGCGGCAAGAACGCGACACCGTTGGCGCTGCCGCTAGTGGTGAAGGCGGATAAGGATCTGGATGTGGGTGAGCTGCGGCTGGCGGGCACGGGAGTGCTCTTCGGCCGGGCACTGGAGCAGTATTCGAAGACGGAGCCGCTGAGGTTCGCACGCGGGTTTATCCAGACGGAAGGATTCGGGTGGGATGATTACCCCTTCCATGGCTTGGAGTTCTGGACGGATGGGGAGGGCCGTTTCCGGGTGGAGGGAGCGCCGGTCGGGAAGGTCCAGGTGGCGTTCCGGCAGATGGCGGGCTGCTTGGTGAACGATCAGTTTGGGCGGGCGGAGCTGGCGGAAGGAGAGGAGCGGGAGGTGAAATTCGCGCGGCCCGGGAGGGATAAGTGAGCCGCGGATGGTGCTGATTTTCAGGGAACCGCGGGAAAAGACCGGGGAGAGGCACCACGAATCGGGCGGATGCGGCGAATGGGAGATGGCAGAGGCTAAGCACGGAATACACGGGAGATGGTGGATCCCGGAGTCCCGGCTGCCATGGCGGCCTCGGTGCGTGGGCGTTTGGTTGTTTTCGGGAATCCTTGCCGCTTGCCATTGCGGGGGGATGCACCTACATCCGGCGGCGGGATGAAATTGACCACGCTCTTCGCTGCCGCTGCTACCGGGCTTTTCCTTTGCTCTGTGTCCTGCGAGCGGCATTCCTGGGACGAGGTGAAGAAGCTTCACGAGCAGCACGGCCACGGCGGTCACCATGCAGGTGGCGAGCACGCCGAAGGCGCCGAGCATGCAGAAGGTGCTGAGAAGCATGAAGGCGGCGAGCACGCTGCTCCGGAGCACAAGGTCGAGGAGAAGCACTGAGCTTCTTGGCGACTGCCTGTTTGAGCAGATCTGTGAAGCACGTGGCAGTCTCTGCGGAGGGCGGACACTTCTGTCTGCCTGTGGCATGAGGTGGCGCTGGCTTGGAAACGATTCAGAATGGGCGGCGTGTGCCCGTTCGCAGGCGGACAAGAGTGTCCGCCCTCCACAGGGCGCTAGGCTTGCTAGGGCACGCGGCGGTAGCTGAGGAAGCACTCGCCGGTATCGGGCTGCGGCTCGAAGTGAGTGAGCTCGTAGCCGCGTGAGGCGGGTAGGAAGTCGGCGGGAATGCCGGTGATGGTGGGTGCCTCGCGGCCGCCGAAGAGGGTGTGGCCGGCCCAGGTGAGGTGGATCTCATCGATGAGGTCCTGGGTGGCGAGTTCGCGGACGAGCTCCCCTCCCCCTTCGCAATGGAGGTGGCGGATGCCGGCGGCGGAGAGTTCTGTTAGAAAGTCGCCCAAGCTGCCGCGGTGGATGGCGATGCCCGGGATGGAGGGTGCCTCGGCCTCGCTATCGGTGATGAGGAGATGGATGGGACCGCCGGGGCTGTGGAAGAGCGGGTGCGCGGGATCGAGGCGGCCACTGCGGGAGACGATGCAGCGCCAGGGATTCGCCGGGGCGGCCATGGTCATGCGGTCGGCCTCGAGGGTGCCGCGGCCGACGATGAGGGCATCGGCACCTTCACGGAGTTGCTTGAGCCGGGCCTTGTCGGCGGCGGAGGTCCAGCCGGAGGGACGCTTGGCCGCGCTGGAGATCTTGCCATCGGCGGAGATGGCGAAGTTGATGCTGATCGTGGGGCGGGTCATGAGGCCATTTGAGGACCACTGCTTGAGCGCTTCGCGAGTAGCTTGCTCCCTTTTGCGAGTATCCAGAGACCGAGGGCCGGTCCAGCCAAGATTAGCAATAGAGAGAATCCGGGATTCCTTTCCATCCACTGGCGCAGGGGCAGTTCGGGGAAAGGCGGTTCCTGCCAGCTACTCCAGAAGTCCGGCTGGGTATCGGGATGCATGCCCTTGGCGAAGCGTTCTTCCTGATAGGCGATCCATTTTGCTTCGCGTTGCTTGGCGGCGGCGCGGGCGTGCAGGTAAAAGCGGTCGATCTGCTTCTCGCCAGCGACCGTGTCCTTGAAGTTGAAGGGCTCCCGATATTGCCCGTCGACCTCCTTGGAAGGATGAAGCGAAGTGGCTCCTTCCGCCAGCAGCTCTTGCACCCGCAGACGGGCCAGCCGTGCCAAGGTCCCGTTTTTCTCGGCACTCAGACAGACCTGCAAGGTTTGAAAAACATCAACGCTTTCCCAAGCGGCGCCGAGTTGGACCAAGCCTGTGATCCCCAGGCGCGCTTGCTCCAGGGTAAATTCTTTCGGCATCTGATCGACTCCCAGATGCATGCGGATACTCGTTTCCAAATTGAGGAAATTCGCATCGTGATAATCGTCCGCCACGGGATCCGGGTTGAGCAACCAGCGGATCAGCATGAGCTGGAACTTCTCCCGGCCGAAGTGGGCGTCGGGGTTGATCTCGAGGGCACGGGCGATGAAGTCTTCGGATGTCCTGAGATCGGCGAGGTCGGCATTGCGCTCCGCCTGCGGCATCCCGATCCAGCGGATGAGGTGGAAGGTGCCGGTATTCGAGAGGTAGCGGTAGCGGGCTTCGGCAGTGGTGCTGTCCTGCGGGAGGGTATCGAGGATGGCTTTCTTCAAGGTCATCCAGGCGATGGCTTTGGTATGCTGGCCGAGGCGGCTGGAGGCGACGGCTGCGTCATCGTAGAGGTCTAGTAGTTGCGGATCGACGGCGAGCTCTTTGGTCACGCGGTCGAGGCGCATCTGATAGTAGTGCGGCGGGTAGCGGTCGAACCAGCCGACGATGGCATTGACGGTATCGAGCTTGCCCTTGGCCTCCTCCTCGAGGGTATCGCGGTCCCAGAGGCAGGCGCGGGCGCCGGAGATGCAGAGAAGGAGGATGGCTAGCAGGCGGAGCATGATGAGAGGGATTCAATCTAGCCCGATGGCGGCGTGAGCCAAGAGAAGATGGGGAGAAGGACGGATGAAGATGATGAGGAGGAGACCGGATGGGGGTTCCGGTTCGCGTGGGGGGCCTTGTCCCTAAAAAGCAGCTTTGCGGTGACGGGTGCCTTGATTTTCCAAAACCAAAGCGTTTCCGTGAAGCATGAAGAAGCCGCTGGTGATCGCTCTGGCCGTTGTGATGCTTGTGGCCATGGTGATCGGGACGGTGGTGCTTTTTTGTGTGCCGATCCGCTTCCGGGTCGAGGCCTGGTCCCCTTCCGGGCGAACCCTTGCATACGGGCTATGCTACGAGGGCAGCGAAGCGCCTGCCCTGGATGGCTGCCTGCGCTTGTTAGTGCAGCAGGACGAAGGGATGGATGCGAGACAGCAGACCTCCATTCCCTGGGAACGCGATCTGAAGATCGGCTGGAAGACGGGCCACGAGGAAGAGGTCTTCGTGGTGGAGAAGGGCGGGCGCGCGCTGATGGAGTTTCAGCTGGGGAGCGATGGGCTCAAGTGCATCAAGGGCAAGGAGCTGCTTGCGGATGATCCTTACCGATGAGATCGCAGCGGGTGTGGGGCTTGGTCCCGCTTCTGAAAGAAGCTTGCCCGCGAAATGACGTTCGGAGGGCGACACTCAATTGACGCTTGGAGAACAACACTTCCTTGGGGGCTCCGTGCTTCCGATTGCACGCGCCTTCTGTTAGTCGGCCTCTTGCGCAGTGGGGATGGGACGGGGCTTTCGTTTCGCCCGGACGATGAGGCTGACGATCGCGGCGAGGACCAGCAGTCCGATAGTACCGAGGACGAGAATGAAGAAGCCTATGGGATTGCGCTCGATTTCATCGCTGAAGCCGCGCTCGGGTATTTCGGGGAACACGGGTTCTTTCCAGGCAGACCAGAATTGCGGGTGAGTGTCGGGATGTTCGCCCTTGGCGAAGCATTCTTCCTGATAGGCGAGCCATGCCGTCTCGCGTTCGGTGGCGGCGGCGCGGGCGCCTTGGAAGTAGCCAGCAATCGTACTCTCGCCATAGATCATGCCGCTCTCCGAACCCTCGGCGGCGAGCTCGCGGATCGCTGCGGAGGGATGCAGCGAGGTATTGCCCGCCTTCCGCAATTGCTCGAGGCGCAGTTCGGCGAGCTTGGCAAGGTAGTTGCGGTGTTCGCCGCCGAGGCTGGTTTGCAAAGCCCGGAAGGTATCCACACTCTCCCAAGCAGCGCCAAGCTGGATGAGGCCGGTGATGCCACGGGTGGACTCAGCATAGGTGTAGTCCGCGCCGCCCTGAGGCTTTTCCTGCCCTTCGCCGCCGTGGTTGCCTGCGGTGTTCTGGCGGAGAAAGTTGCTGTTTTGATACCGCTTGTGATCCAGCGCGGGATCCAGCAGCCAGGTGATGAGCATGTGCTGAAACTTCTCGCGGCCGAAGTGGGCGTCGGGGTTCAGTTCGAGGGCGGCGGCGATGAGCTTTTCGGATTCGCGGAGGTCCGTTAGGTCGGCATTGCGCTCGGCTTCCGGCGCGGTCATCCAGCGGACGAGGTGGAAGGTGCCGGTGTTGGAAAGGTAGCGGTAGCGGGCTTCGGCGGTGCTGGCGTCCTGTGGCAGGGTGTCGAGAATGGCCTTCTTCAAGGTCATCCATGCAATGGCCTTGGTGTGTTGACCGAGGCGGCTGCAGGCGACGCCGGCGTCATCGTAGAGATCGAGCTGTTTGGGATCGGCGGTGATTTCCTTGGTCACGCGCTCAAGGCGCATTTCGTAGTAGTGCGGCGGGTAGCGGTCGAACCAGCCGATGCTGGCTTTGACAACATCAAGCTGGCCCTTGGCTTCCTCAGCGAGGGTATCGCGATCCCAGTAGCAGGCGCGGGCGCTGGAGATGAAGAGGAGAAAAATGAAGAGGAGGCGGTTCATGGTTGGGAAGATTTCAGCTAACCACGGATGGGCACGGATTTACACGGATGAAGAGATGGGATTTCGGTCGGGGCGAGCCAAGCGAGAACTTGGATGGCGTCGTAATGAGAAGCTCCGCCCGCAAAGCGGCGATGCTCGCGCGCACTCCAAGAGCGGCTGCGCCGCAAAGGGGGGGACTGGATATGACAGAGGAGTCGGCGGGGTCTCTCACTCCGCCGCGAGGGCGCCGACGCGCTCGCGCGCGGCGGGATCCCTGGCCACTTGCAGGAAGCCCTGCACGGCCAGGGTGCGGGTTTGGCCTTCCGGCAGTGCGGAGATCCAGCGCTCCGCAGCGGCTTGGTCTTCGAAAGCCCACTGGTTTCCCAGCGCGGTGATCTGCTGTGCAGTCTTGTCCGATGGGAGTCGCGGCTCGATCCAGTGGATCCAGTCCAGTGCGGTCTGCGGATTCCGTGGCAGGGAGATTCTCTCCAGCAGTATCCCCCGCTCCGCATCGCTGAGGTCGGAGGCCTGTAGCCAGGGATCAACCTGAGCGGGTGACCACGCAGTGAGGCGCTCGCCCAAGCCGGCCACGATTCCGGCACGCAGCCCTGCGGTCTGGGGACCATCGCCGTATTCCGCGTGGATTTGCTGGAATGCAGCCATCACGGTCTGTGGTTCGGCGCCGCTGGCACTGCCACAATACGCGATCTGCCTGCCGGCTTCCTGGAGGTCGGCGGGCATGCCGAGTTGCTTGATTTGCGCCAGCGCCAGCTCGGGACCACTGGCGTATCTGAGCATGGACTGCCTCAAGAGGTCGAAGTCCCGGCTATCTGGCCCGCCGCAGAGATCCGAGTGCTTCAGGATGAAGTCGCCCATCGTTTCACAATCCCAGCGGGCACCCGAGTTGATCGTGTTCATCACCAGGAGCGTGCTGTGGCCGCGTGGAAATTCCGGCAGGAGTTCCTCAATGCATCCCAGCACCACTTCCAGCTCCTGACGGCCTGCATGCTTTTGCTCCTTCATCCAGGCGATAATCCCGTGGACCGCGATCGTGGTCCGGGATCCGAAGTGGATCGTCTGGTCCTTCCCCATGGCGAGCAGCACGATCTGGAATTGCGAGGCATTCATGGCCGCCAATTCATCCAGCAGCTCGCGGGGAAATGCCTCTCCCTCGTCGGCCATCCGCGTTACGGGGAACTTCTGCGCGGGGCCGCGCATGCGCTCTATCAGATCGAGGGCGGCCTGGCGCTCGGCGGCTGAAAGCTTGGCATCGGTCCGGTGGTGATCGGTGCCCGCGGTGGTGGCGCTTGCGGCAGGCTCCCGGGCGGAGGCACGGATGGGTGCTGGACTGGGTTCCCTGTCTTCCCGCTTGGCGGGCCGCAGTGTGAGTAGTGCAGAGATCGCGAGCGCGAGCACGGCAGCCAAGCCAGCGACGAATTTTGCGGAAGGCTTCATGGTAAGGGCCGATCCTAATTGCCATCGAGGACAGGAGATCGCTGCGGACGAGTCAAGGAGGCCGGGATCACAGAGGGCCGATTGACGCTGATTTTACACGGAGGGAAGCGCGGAGTGCGGAGGTCGGGCTACGATGCTTACCGTAGGATGATCAGGGCGGCGTAGCCGGAGATGAAGAAGTATTCGGCGGCCCAGATGGCGAGGCGTTCACCGGGATCGAGGAAAGACGAGTGCCAGACCCGGATGGCGATGATGAGGTAGCCGATGGCGCCAGCGAGGGCGGAGAGGACGACGAGGAGGCAGAGCAAGCTGAACCAAAGGGGGCCGCTGGGTGGGATGGGATCGATCCCCTGCCAGGTGCAGAGGGCCCAGTTGATCGCGCCGAGGATCAGCGGGGTGCTGCCGAGGGCGATGACTTCCGCGAGGTGGCGGGTGAATTCGCGGGAGCGGAAGCGCGGCGGTGGCGGCGCTTGTTCTTGCGGGATCGCGGGTGCCTCGGGAGTCGATGGCATTGGATCACGCTAATGAGGCCTCACAGGAAGTCCAAGGAGGATGCTGTGAAATTCCGGAGAAGGGGCGATGCTCGTGCGCACTCCGATAGCGGCTGCGCCGCAAAGGGGGCACGGGTTCTGTTAGGTGGAACTCAGAACCGGATGAACGCGGCGGAGCTGATGCAGCCACCGAGAAGGAAGAGGGCGCTGAGGAGGAGGGCGTGGCACTCGGCGCGCTGGAGCCGGGGGTGGCTGTAGGCCAAGGTCAGCAGGATGAAGACGAAGGGAAAGGCGACACCAAAAAAGGTGCGGTGGCAGTCCGCGAGGACGCCGTCGATGAGCTCGCCTGCCTGGGCCCAGCGGGTGGCCAGGGTATTCTGCGCGAGGAAGCGAAGGTAGAGGAAGACGACGGGCAAGGTGCCGGCAAGAACCAGGGCGGTGAGGTAGCGGACGAAGACCGGCGAGCGGTAGCGCTGCGGGCTGAGAACCCGGGCGGGATGGGAGGCGATGAGTTGGCTGGTCATATCACATCACGTTATGTCCGGGGACTACGACTGGCAGCATTAGCACTGGAGCCGGGCGAATGCAACCTGTCCGGCTAGCGGATGAGCATGAGGGAAAGCGGCGCGGAAACGAGCAGGCCGAGGGTAAGGAAAAGGATGGCAAAGCGGAGTATCCAGCGTTCGCGGCGCTCGAGTTGCTGGAATTCCACGACCATGCTGAGAAGCCCCAACAAGAGGAGGAGGGCGAGTGGGATCAGGCAGGCTCCGGCGATGGCGAGTTTGACGCCAAGTTCGTCGAGGAAGGATTGAGGGTAGGCGTCGCCCAGTCGCACGATGCCGAATCCGAGCAGGATGAAAGCGAGGGGCAGAGCCGCGAAGACAGCGGCGAGGATGAGGTGCCGGACGAAGGGACGTGAGCGGTAGCGGAGCCCGGGGGCGGGATCGTCACTGGTGTCCGTGGGGAGCATGGTCTGAGGGAGGACGAATCAAGGAGGGGTGTCCCAACTTGCGAGTAAGATAATGCCGGCAACGTAGCCCGCGACGACGAAGACAGAAACCATCACTAAGGCAAGAATCTCACGGCGGCCGATGTAGCGATCATAGACGGCTTGCATGATCACCACTAGGAAGGCGGGGATCATGAAAAACCCGGCGCAGATCTGCAGGGAAACAAGGAGAAGGACCATCAACTTCCCCACCTCGCTTTTTACGCCATCGGGTCCAAGCAAGAATTCGAAGGCGGCCTCGAAGAGAGCGATGAGCAAGGGCGCGACCGCGAAGAGGGCGATCTTGAAGAGCGGTCGGATGAAGTCGGCCGAGCGGAAGGGTTGAGGAAGCATTTCCTCATCCAGAGGCTGGGACGGCGAGGGAAGAGGATCCGATGGATGCCAGGTATTCATTTCACTGCGAGGGCCGACGGTGGGATAGGTTCGCACGCGTCAGATATCGCGGTGAGGGAGGATCGGTGAAATTGTGGTGAAAGCCGCTGGATCTGGCTGGGACTTGGGAATGGGGCGAGCGGGGCCTCACAGCGGCATCAGGCGAGCCACCAGTGGACGGCATCGAAGGGATTCGCGATCCAGATGGCGGCGCTGCCGGTGGTGAGGAAGGCGATGGCGCCGAGGGTGCGCCAAGCGCGGGGGCGATTCCCCCAGGCCATGAAGGCGGCGATGGTGACGCCGATGCTGGTGGGCAGGAAGGCGGTGACGGCGAGAAGGGTGAGGCCGTGGAGGATGGAGGAGAGGCCGGAGATCGCCATGGGGCGGTGCAGCTTCGGGTCGGGGGCATGGCCGAGCCAGAGGCAGGCGGCGAGCCACTCGAGGGTGAGGCAGATCACCGGCATGACGGACAGGAGGCAGGCGCAGAGGTAGATCCAGCCATCGTCGCGGGTGACGATGGGGACGGTCGCGGGGGACGACGATGGAGATTGGAGATTGATGGTGGAGGATTGAATAGGAGGGCCGCGGTTTTGGGGAGTTTGTTTTGTGGGGGCCTTGGTGGAGGCTGGATTTTCTACGCTATTCCCGCACTTGCCGGGGCGGGAGATCCGGGTATGCTGCGCGCCATGAGCAAGCCCCAACCGGAAATCACCGCCTATTTGAAGACCTTCTGCGGCTGGAGCGAAGGCGTGCGCGCGATCATGCGGAAGTATGACCTGCAGTTCGAAGAGAAGGACATCATCAAGAATCCGGCCTTCCGCTGGGAGATGGAGCAGCGCAGCGGCCAAGGCCTCTCCCCCTGTGTGGAGGTGAATGGCACGATGCTGGCGGATGTGTCCGGCGATGAGGTAGAGGCTTACCTGATCAAGAACGGCCTGCTGGAAGCCAGCGAAGCGGAGGCGGATGCGCCGACGAACTCGGCCTGCAGCGATGAGCAACACGCGGCGATGGCACGCGGGGAGCTGCCGAAGATCCCGGGGAAGATCCGCTTCCTCGATTGATTGAGGAAGGAATCGTCAAGTGATTTGGGGAAGGACGGCTTGGTGCCGTCCTTCTTTTTTTGTGCGGACAGAAGTGTCCGCACTCCGCAGGGCGCTGACAGGTCAGCGGAGGAGGCGCTTGCAGGGTTCGCAGAAGTAGAGGCCGCGGATGCCTAGAAAGTAGGCAGCCGTGCAGCCTGGGCACTGGATCCAGCCATGGTTGAGGTGGATGGCGGGAAGTGGCGGGCCGTCTGCGCTGACGCCGGTCCAGATGCCATCGCTGAGAACGATATCGACCCAGTAGGAGCTCTGATAGCCGCAGGAGTCGCAGGTGCCGAAACCAGCCGCGATTGGTTCATCGGCGGGAAGGCGGAACTTCTCAAGTTGCTCGTCACTCCAACGGATCTCCTCGTCGACCATCTGGCGGATCGGGTGGGCGATGCCTTGGCGCCAGACGAACAGGGCGTGTCCGGAATGCTTGCCTTGGAAGCCTTCGAGAGCTCCTTCAGCGCACTTCGGGCAAGCGATCGAGGGATCGGGGATAAATTCGTCGAAGAGGCCCATGCCGGAGGAAATCACCAATCGCTAATCTTCCAATCATCGAGTGGCGCGCGCTCCGCGGAAGGAAGGGGTTGAGGGCAGTATGGGAGGGCGGCAGGTTTGCCGTTCTTCTTTTTCTGTGCTGACAGAAGTGTCCGCTCTCCGCAGGGCGCTGGGATTGGGGCGAGTCAGTAGCCGTCCCACATGTCCTCGTCGTCGGCGCACTCTTGCAGGAGTTCGGTCCGCTTTTCGAGAATGGGTGCCATGGTGGGCCAGAGCTCGGGGCGGCCGATCTTGGTGCGCGGGTGTTCCCTGCCTTCGCGCATGTGGGCGGCGACGTCGAGCCACTCACGGCTGAAGTGGCGCATGGCATCGCGCGGGTGGTAGCCGCTGCTACTACTCATGTAGTCGGTCGGCAGGTCGCCGCTGATCGCCCACCAGCCGATCTTGCCGGCGGTCGTGACCGACTGCACGGCCCAGAGGGCGAGGTGGGGATCGAGGAGGTGAAAAGCGGGCCAGGTGGCGACGCCGCCGTGTTCGCAACCCTGGGCCTGCAGGTAATTCACCACCACCTCGTGCTGCTGCCGGATCCAGCGGATCTCTTCGCTTCTGTCTTCAGCGTCGGCGGGATTGGAATCGGAGGAGATCGGAGGAGATCGGAGGAGATCGGAGGAGATCGGAGGAGATCGGAGGAGATCGGAGGAGATCGGAGGAGATCGGAGGAGATCGGAGGAGATCGGAGGAGATCGGAGGAGATCGGAGGAGATCGGAGGAGATCGGAGGAGATCGGAGGAGATCGGAGGAGATGTTAGGGGCAGCCTAGGTAGAAAACAAGGCGCGAACCATGTCGGTACTCTTCGGCCCGGGGAAGACGTTGAGCTCCATCTGGTTCATGAGATAGGCGAAGCTGAGGCCGCTATCGGGATCGCCGAGCGCGTGGCTGCCGCCGGCACCGGGGTGGCCGAAGGCCTGGGGTGAGGGGCCGTAGAGTTCGCGGAGCTTGTGGCCATTTGCGTCCACGGGATCGAGCTGGCAGCCGCAAGAAAAGGCAGTGGGGCGGACGAGCACGCGGTCATCGCCGCTGATACGGACTTGGGCGAGGGCCTGCCTGACCGCGTCTGTTAGAGGCGAGGCGATGGCACCGATGGCAGCTTGGTAGAACTTCGCGAGGGCGCTGGCGGTGCCGATGCCGCCCATCGCGGGCAAGCCGGCGGACCAGGCCTTCGGGTCATTCATCTCCTGCACGGAGTGAAGGCCGCGCGGTGAGCCGAAGGCGCGGCGGACGATGCTGCCCTCGGTATTGAATTCCTTGTAGAAGCCACTCTGCATGTCCTCCGCGCCGGCCTTCCCCGGGTAGAGGCGGGCGACGCGGTGGTGCTCGCTTTCGGGCAGGCCGATCCAGAATTCAAGGCCGAGGGGCGCGGCGATTTTCTCGCGCCAGACCTGGCCGAGGGTTTGTCCTGTTAGACGGCGAACCGGTTCATCGACGAGCGCGCCGAAGGTGCGGGGATGGTAGCCGTGGCCGTCGCCGGGGCGCCATGCCGGCGTTTGCGCCTCGATGGCGGCGATGACATCGGCGTGATCCCATACGGAGGCCTTGCGGTCCAGGGCTGCGAGTCCGCACTGGTGGGAGAGCAGATGGGCGAAGGTGGCTTCCGCCACGGGGAAGGCGGGCCAGACTTCGCGCACCAGGGTATCCGGGCCGAGGCCGCGTTCATCGAGCACGAGCAGGAGCGTGGCGGCGGAGGGGCCCTTGGTGGCGGAGTAGACGGGCGCGAGGGTCTGCGTGGTCCATGCCCGCTGCTGCTCCTTTTCGCACCAGCCATGGCCTTCCGAGAGGATTTCCTCCCCCCGCCACCAGACACTCACGGAGGCGCCGATCTCGCCGCGGGTGCGGAAGTTTTCCTCGAAGATAGAGAGCAGTTCGCCGAGCGCGGATGGAGACACGGGGGAGAAATGACTAATTTCTAAGCTCTGATTTTCAAACGAATTCGTGGCGGCTTGCAGATCCCGCGGGGACCGTCATGGTGGGATGATGAATCCCCGGCCAATCGTCGTGCCCATGTTCCATGCGACCCAGTCGGGCTCGCACGAAGGCAGTTTCCACATTAGCATCAATGATGATACGCACTCGGAGAACCAGCAGCTCCGATTCACGCAGTCGCTGGGCCTCATCTATTACCCAGTGCAGGAGAAGGGCATCCTGTGTTACTCGACAGGATATTGGATCTGGGGGCTGATGCTGGAAAGCCTGACCCTGAGGACCCGGAGCTACTGTGGCGCTCTGTCGAAGCATGGCTGCGAGCGCCTGCTGCAGGAAGTCTGCGAGCTGCCGCTGAAGGAGCTGGACGTGGGTAAAGAAGACGGGGACCAGCCCAAGGGTTGTTTGAGGATCAACGGAAAATCTCACCCGATCACGGCAGGGCCTCAGCGGGAGGCCCGGCGGAAGTGGCAGGACTTCTTCGACAATGGATTGAAAACCTACGCGCCTGCTGACCAGTGGAGGGAAAACATCCGGACGATCGAGGGCGAGGGCGTGAAGCCACTCGAGCTCGACTTTGCGACCTTGCTGAAAAACCCCGCGATCTATGACGGCAAACGGATCGCCATGAGCGGCTACTATCAGCACGGATTCGAGAACAGCAGCTTCTCCGCGAGCAAGGACGAGTTCTGGCACGACGGGAACTGCGTCTGGCTCGGGGGGATGTCCCGATACGCCGAGCAGAAAATCGAGCGATACGATTTCGGCGACACGCCCATCAGGGTGGAAGGCACTTACGACTTCTGCAATGGCTGCGGCGGCCACATGGGCGGGTGGCGGGGCGAGCTGGTGAGGATCACGAGCATCCAGCCGATCGAGGCGGGAGAAGAGGAGGAAATCCCGGCGCCCATGCGATACCACTCTAGCTGAGTGCCAGTCAGGACTACTTCTTGCCCTGCTCTTGGTCCTTCTTCTCCGCCACGAGCCGGAGTTGGCCGAGAACGTTTTGCCCCTGATAGAACAAATGCACGTAGGGGCTGCTCTCGTCCTCGATGCCGGCTAGATCCGTCTCAAGCATCCTGACGCCATCGAATCCCAGGAGGTAAAAATTCACGCGGCCCGCAGCGGGGTATGGGAACTCCTTCACCGGCTTGGCTGCGTCGAAATGTTTGTCGGCAGCGCGGACCGCGGCCTTGGCAGCCCCGGCGACCCTTTCGTGGGGCTCGCCGCCGATGATCCCGTAGCTGGAGGTGGTGTAGAGGCTCGCCGCACCCGTGCTCATGGAAAGGATGGTGGCCGTGGTCTTGCCCAAGGGCCACTCCACGAGCACCCCGTAGATGCGGGGAAACTCCGGGCTCGGCGCGATGCCGAGGTCCTTTGCGGTTTGGGAGAGGATCTTCTTCCGCAGCTCGCGCCCGGCATCCTCGGGCTTCGCGTCGGCGGGCTCGGGTGCTGCGCTTGGGGCCGGTGCAGGTGCAGGTGTCTCCTCGTCTTTTGCCCGGGTGCCGGAGAGTAAGGAGAAGAGTCCCATGATGGTCAGGAGAGTGGTTCGCACGAGTCGAGTTTGGCTGAAGATAGGCATGCATGTCGATCCCACGGATTTCCGGAGTGACATAAACCGCGCCGGGCGGTTCAAAGCTGGAGCGCATGCGCATGCTTTTATGGGCCCAGTCTTCTTCATCTACCTGATCGGCACCATCCTGCTTTGGCTGGGGTGGATCCGGCCGTATTGCATTCGCAACCGGCAGGGCTTCACGCCGGGTGCGAATGTGGGGGTGACGATGTGGGTGGATTGGGAGCAGGCCGGGGAGATCGCGAAGGCGAAGGGTGACCACGGGATGCTGTGGGCGTGCCGGGCTTTCCTGGCGCTGCATGTGATGGTGGCGGTGGGTTTTGTGGTGACGATGCTTGGAGCATGAACGGCATCCTTCCACGATACGGCTGCACGGCATGTGACTTCAGCACTGTCGCTGGTTGGTCGCACCAGGCCTTTGGCAGCTATGCCTACTGCCGCGCTTGTGCCGCGTTTCTCATGTTTCACTCCCGGACCTCGGAGTGGGCACCGGAACCCGGCGAGTCTCTCCGCGTCCGCCGCTTCCACGATGGGAAGTGGCGGGTGACGGGCTGGTGGTTGCCGCCCTTCACCGGGACCTCGCATCCGTCGGAAGAAGTCTATCAGGCATTCCTCGCCACGGTGCTGCCGGACCTGGTTTGCCCCACCTGCTCCACCAAGGGGCAGATCACGCCACGCCCGGAGGAGGATGAATCTTGTCCGGCCTGCCGTGCGGGCAAGCTGGTCGCGCGTGGCTCGATTATTCCCTAACGCATGAGGTAGGTTCAAGGGACTTGGATTTGAAACCGCGAATGGACGCGAATTTTTGAGATGCGGGTGATGAATTGCCTTCAAGGTGGGCTGCGGGCACAATGGCGGTGTGAGGAAGCTCTTGCTGTCGTCGTCGTTGTTCCTGCTGCCGGTCTTGGCTCTTGCTGCTGCGGATGCACAGGAGGCGGCGCCTGCCGAGGTGCCCGACCAGCGGCTGGTGGAGGTCATCTACGCGAATGACGATCGGCCGCAGACGGAGGACTTCCACACGGTGTATACTTTCTGGCTTTCCAAGCAGGGCACGGGAAACGAACGGGAGATCTACAACTGGGCGCACCAGGGTGGCGGCGGCACGCAGCCGGGCGGTCAGGAGAATGGGGACAAGTGCCTGGCGATCTTCAAGACTCTAACCGAGCCGGAGAAGCTGCCGGAGAATTCGAACTTGGTGGTGACAGTCCGCTGCTTCGAGGATGGCCGTTGGCTGGAGAAGCGCTTTGATGTGGATGCGCTGCCGCCGGATGTCTTCAAGATCACCGACATCGCGGCCTATCCCGGGATGAAATTCCCAACGATCCGTGAGAGCCGGGAGCGGGAGGCGAAGCGGAGGCTGTGTGAGCTTTACCTCGATCTTTCTGACCAGACGAAGAGCGCGACGCTGGACTACGACTATCGCCAGCATTTGGAGATCCGTTGCCCCGAGCTGGGGAAGAAGCTGCGGATCAGTTACTCGGCGGGCTACGAGTTCCGCGGGGTGCACCAGGACTCCTTCCGCTTCACCACGCATGCCCACAGCGGTGAGGTATCGGAAGATGTGGTCGCAGCATTCCTCGAACAGCTGCGGAAGCTCCCGGTGGAGGGCCTTGAGAGCGTGGGTGCGGAGCCGCGCCGCTGCTATGGCTTGATCATCCTGGATGACCAGCGGCGGGATGTCAGAGCGTCGGCGGATCAGGCATCACGGAAGGCATGGCAGGCCTGTGTGGAGGAGTTCCTGAGACAGCATGTGCCGCAGGAGCAAATGAAAACCGCGACGCGGGAGATGGAGGGCGAGACGGTGAAGGCACAAGCGATCGACTTCCCCACCCTGCTGGCGAATCCGGCGCGCTACGATGGCAAGCGGGTGCGTTTGAGCGGGTATGCCGAAAGCTTCGTCTGGACTGAATTCGCGCCGGCCAAGGAAGACATCGGGAAGGACAACTCGAAGCGTTCGATCTGGGTGCTGGAGAGTTCGCCCTTCGCGGATCCGGCGCGGATCTCAAAGGCGGAGAATGGGGTGATGACGGTGGAAGGGAGCTTCCTGTGGTTCAATGATGAGCGGCAGGGACTCGGCAGCATAGTGGCGATCACGGAGAGGCGGCCGGTGGTGGTGGCAGCAGAAGAGAAGAAGGCGGAGTAGGGAGATTTCCTAACCGCGAATGGGCGCGAATTTTGAAGAGACGGGTAAGTGAGCTTGCTTTGCCTATGGGATTGTTTGAGGCGTGAAGGGTGTTAGCTTGCGCGCAAGATGTCGGGAAAATCTCCTGAAGAGCGGATGGAGGAAGAGATCGGAGGACCAAAAAACCAGCCCCCGTCTGAGGACCGGTTCCGGGAGGTTTGGGATCGGATCACCCCTTACGACGCGGTCCCGCTACTCAGGATTCCGGACTCGGATCCAAGGGACTTCTCGACTGCGGAAGCATCGCTGGATGCCTACATGCTTGATGAGGTCGTTTGGATCCATGCTCCCGGCAGAAATCCGAAGGGGGTTTTCGGGATTCGTGACAAGGCGAAGAGCATCTTCGCGATCCTTGGCGAATGCCGGGAGTTCGTCGTGATTCGCGAAGATGGCAAAGGTTACTGGGCGATGACCGAGGAGGAGTATGAGTGGCTGGTTTTCACAGGGGAGGATTGAGTTGCGGGTGGACAGGCAGAAGATTGGGGTGCTTGGAGCCGTGTGATTCGCGGTGATACTCCGGCGAGAAGCAAACGAAATGGCTGGCGGTGCCGGAGCGGTGGGGCTGGTTCATTCTGATAGAGCAGCGCGCCGTGAGGATGCACTCGAAAGCTGTGAATGATCCCAGCAGTCCGAAGGCGGCTGCGCCGCGGGCATGGGGCAACACGAAGGTTAGTTTCGCTACTTGGCTGGCTGGGCTTCCTGCGGGAGATCCTTGAGGCTGCGGTCGCGGAATTTGCCGCCTTGCTCGGCGATGAGGTCCCAGGACTTGCCGCTGTGGTTGCGCTGATAGATGCCGGTGACGTCGATGTGGCCTTCCGACATGGAGACGGAGACGAGATCCGCATTGATGATAATCACGTGCTCGGCACGCCATTGCAGGTTTGCGCTGGCATCGTTCGCGGTGATGAAGCCGGGATCCTTGCGCTGGTGGAAGTGGGCGATGAATTTGGCGCTGTCCTCGTAGATCTCCGGTTCAGGCGGTCCTCCGTCGCGACGCGGGCTGGAGTCCGTGGGATTGTAAATCGCCGGCCAAATTTCTTCGATGAGCGGCGCGGGACCGGGCAGCAGGAGCTGCTCCCGCACGGCTCGAAGGGCTGGCTGGTAGCGGGCGTCGATCTCCGCGGTGATGTCGTAGGCGGTGCGGTCCTCGTAGCTGGCCTGGAGCGAGGACAATGGGATGAGCCTGGCGATGCTGCGTGCCGCGACGTCGATGCGGGCCGCTTGCATCGCTCCATCGGGCTTGCAGAGGATGAGCAGGATGTTTTTGCCATCGGGCGTCCAGAGCGGCTTGGTCATCGCCAGGGAGTAGAGCTGGACGGCGGGGATGTGGGCCGAGGGGCTCGAGTAAGCAACGACCTTCGCGAGATCGCGGGCCATGGCGGCGGGCTCGATCAGGTAGAGGGTGTCCATTTCCTTGCCGGTGCGGCTTTCCCGGCGGGGCGCGGAGCGGTAGGCGATGGCGGCCCAGCTCTTGCGATCGGGAGCGGTGCTGCAACTGGCGACGTAGTTGGAGACGAGGACCTCGCGGGTCTGGCTATCGATGACGGCGACGCTTTCCTGCCCGGCAGCGCTCGATGCCGCGGCGGTGGTGAAGACGAGGAAGCGGTCGTCCAGCCAGTAGCTCTGGTCCCCGGCGGCGAGCGGGAAGCCGATGAAGTGCATCTCGCGGTCGATAGCGGGAACGGTGTTCCAGACAACGGGCTGGCCATTGACGAGCCAGCATTGGTGATCGAGCTCGCGCTTTTGGTCTTGGATGAGGGTTTCGACCTTCGAGTCGGAGCAGGTGACGGTGACGGTGCCGGCAGGGTTTTGCCAGTGGCTGATCGATTGGGCTGGCGCAGCCTCCTCCGCGAAGAGGGGAAGCGCCAGAAAAGGGAAAAGAAAGCGAGCGAACATGGCGTGATGAGAATTACCAGTCACCAAGTGCAAATCTTAGAGCAGGTCTGTGAAGAAGAGATGAAGTCTTCAATCTTCTCTTCCCCGGACGGCGCGCGGCCTGTTAGGGGATTGGGATGAGCCATCCTCTCCGTAACATCTTGACCCACGCTCTGGCGCTGGGTGCGGGTTGGGCGATCTACCAAGCCGGCGGGACGAGCGATGGCGACAGGAAACCCGCCCCGGAATCGCAAGTCTCCGGGGCAGAGCGGAGGAATGAGCTTTCAGCGGGAGCGGCAAAGGTTTTGGCTGCGGCGAAGGCTGCGGCGGATGAGACCTTCGTGCCCGGGCTGAAGCAGGAAGCGAGGACAGAGGCGATGAAGCGGATCGGGTCGATGAGCCCCCCGGCGGACATCGCGGCGGCGCTGGATACGCTGGCGCTGTCATATGTGGTCGAGCCGGCTGGAGATCGACCGGACTCCCCGGAGGCGGTGGCCTTGATTTATCACTGGCTGGGGAAGGATCCGGAGGAGTTCTTCCAATGGGCGAAGTCGCTGGACGGCCCGACCGGCACGATGGTGCGGCAGCAGTTTTGGAAAGCGGTTGAGTTGCAGTTGAAAGCAAAAGGCGCCGCCGCGCTGCTGCCGATGCTGGCGAGCGCAGAGAAGACCGGCATGGGACGGAGCGTGGCGAACAGCTTCGCCCGTGTCGTGGCGCTTGAAGCGGATCTGGACTTGATCGCGAAGGTGAAGTCGAGCGCGAGCAAGGAGAGCTGGAATGAGTTTATCGGTAGCCTCTACCAGACTTGGCCGGCGGAACGTCGCGCCGAGTTCGCGAAGCTGGCGGCGGCGGAGAACAAGCCGGGACTTCTGACCTACTTCAATCCCGGAAAGCCCCGCGCCGAGTGGTTGCGGGAGCTGATGGCGGACGAGAGTTTACCCGCTGAATTCCGTGAGGGCATCCGGACCAATCCGAAACTCCAGGAGACCTTGGCGAGTGACACCACGCTGAGCCTGGAGGAGCGGCTAGCCTATGCCGGCAAGCAGGACGACGCGCAGTCACGCGCGGAGATCTGCCGGCATGATGTGGATCAGGTGCTGGGCAATGACCACGATTGGCCGCGCGCCTTCCGCCGTGGCGAGGCGACGGCGCAGGAAGTTCTGGAGGCAGTGCGGGCGGCCACGCCGGAGCTGGCGGCGGCCAGTCCGGAAGCGCTGCGGGATCGCGTCTTCGAGCGGCTGGTGGGTGAAGATCCCGCCGGAGCGATGATCTTGCTGGCGGACTTGCCGGCGGCTGAACGCAACGCGCGGGTACTGCACACCGCGCTCCGGGAGTTCGACCACGCGGAGCCCGACCGCTTTCTGGAACTGCTGCAGCAGGTGCCCGCGGATACAGAGGCGGATCGGGAGGCACGGCTGGATGCTTGGAACCGCCGCAGTTGGCAGAACGATGAGGAAGAGCGCGAAAACTACACTACTTGGGTGCAGGCGTTGCCACCGGGGATCGATCGCGAGATGGCCCTGTTCAGTTTGGCACGCGTGGTCGCGGGGAGGTATCCGGACTTGGCTGAGAGCCTGCGCGCGCAGATCACGGATGCGGAATTGAAGCAACGAATCCCCTCCCCTTCGCAGCCATGAAGACGAGTTCGCATCTGCCCCGGGTTTTCACCCACGTGCTGGCTTTGCTGGCCGGCCTGGGCTTGGCTGCGTTGGCATCGCGCGGCGGAACGAAGACGGAAGTCCCAGGCAAGGGGCCGGCACGAAGTACTACGAATACCGGAGCAGAGGCCGCTAACCGCAGCGCCGCGCGAGGCGGCGGGAAGACCCGGGCCGATGAATATCGCCAGGCTTGGGACGACCTCGCCGAGGAGACGATGAGTGCCTCACGCCGCGCTGACATCCAGTGGCGACTGCTCAAGGCGTGGGCAATGGTGGATATCGAAGGTGCTCTGACGGCAGCCAAGGAGGAAGGATTCCTCAATTCGAGCGGGGCCTTCGACGAGGCCTTCATGGCGAATCCCCGGGAATCGTGGACCGCGCTGAGAAAGCTGGGCCTGGGATCGATGGAGCTGACCACACGCTGGGCACAGATGGTCGCGCTGAAGGATCCCGATGCGATGATAGCGGTGCTCGGGGAGATGCCGCCGCGGCTGCGGAGGGATGCGGCGGGCTTCCTGTTCGAGGATGTGGACAGCGATGAAGCCGCAAACAAGCTGAAGGAGAAGGTGCTGCGGATCGACGCCAGCGAGGAGGAGATGGAAATGCACCTGCGGCAGGCTTGGCTGAGTGCACCGCTGTTGCCCGAAGACCGCGTGCGGGTCGATGGCTGGCTGGATTTGCCCGCGGGGACGGAACGCCTACATGCGATGACCGGTTGGGCCAGTGGCCTGCGCTACCAAGATCCTGCAACGATCGGCGCTGAATGGGAGAAGATACCGACGGCGGACCGGGCGCAGGCGGCGCGCTTGCTTCTGAATCAAGTGGGCAAGCAATTGCCGGGAATCAGATTCGCGGTCGATCGCGCGATCGAGGGAGGCCAGTGGCAGACCCTGCGGGACAATGGCGGAGCGGAGTACTTCAGCTCGCAGTTGATGAAAGGCGAGCCGGAGGAACTGGCGCAGTGGGCGCTGACGCTGCCGCATCGCGAGGAAGTAGGAGGCTATTTCGCGGATGCGATCCTGCCGAAGCTCACGAAAGATCCCGAAGCGGGCCGGGCATGGCTGGAGAGCCTGCCGGAAGGGAGTTGGCAGAGGGATGAGGGATACGCCGCCCTGGCGCAGGAGACACTGAAGAAGGGCGGAGATTGGGAGGCGGTGGTTGAAGAGATTTCAGATGCCGAGATCAGGCGGAGGGCAGAGGAGAGGAAGAGGGATTGGGAGGTCAGGAAGAGATAAGGGCTGCCAAGGGGCCGTCCGTGGAGCGGGCTGCCGGGGACCGCTCGTCCGCACAGAGGACTGTGCGGACTACTTCAGTCCTCCTTCCGCAGCGCCGCCAGATCGGTGTCTTCCTGGGCGGTCACCCGGAGGGAGGCGTCCATTTCGAAGGCGCGCTCGAGGTGCGATTCCGCGCGCTTGCGGTCGCCGAGGACGGCGAGGTAGCAGGCGATATTGTAGTGGAAGAGCGGGTCCTCGATGAGGGTGGCGGGGCCGCGCAGGAGCCAATCGCGGGCGGCGAGGGTGTCGCCGGTCTCGTGGAGGCAGTAGGCGGCGTGGATGAAGAAGCGGGCTTCCTTGGGCTCCTTCATGCAGAGCAGGCGGCCGGTGTCTGCGGCGGCATTCCAGCGCCGGGATTCCATTTCCGCGAGCAGGCGGAGCTCGAGGGCATGCTTGCGCATGCGGTCGCGGGCGGAGAGGCCGGTGAGTTCAGACAAGGCTTCCTCTGGTAAACCCAGTTCAAGCCAGCCCAGAGCGGACCTCATAATGCGGAGGTCTTCCATTGCCCGTACGCTAGGGGATAAGGGCCGGAGTAGCAACCTAGAAGAAGCCGCCACTTCCCAATCGGGGGGAAGCGTGGGGGTCAGAACGCGGGATTCGAGATGGCGTAGAGCGATTGTTCCGCACCGAAGCGCTGGAAGCTGCGGTCGAAACGCATGCCGAGGCGCTCGAGAAGAGCGATGCAGGGCGCATTTGCCGAGCGGGTCTCAGCGACCACGCGGAGAAGGCGGAATTCCCTGAAGGCGCGCCGCAGCACCTGGGTGCCGGAGCGGAAGCCGTGCCCCCTGCCCTGCCATTCGGGGAGCAGGAGGATTGAAAACTCGAGATCCGCTTCTTCGTGATGCGGGGCGAGCCAGACGAGGCCAATGGCTTCGGCGTCAGGCTCCTGCGAGGCGCGGACTGTCTGCACTTCGCCGGTGCGGTCGGCGAGGATGCCATTCACGCGGCGCTCTGCATCCGCTGGCGACAAGGGACCACCGAGGTGGGCCCGCACGGCGGGCTCGGTGAAGAGGCGGAGTAGCACCTCGAAGTCCGCAGGCCGCGGCGCGTCGAGGCGAGTTACTGGAGCAATCAACTTACTAGTTCCTAAGCACTAATTCTCAAACTGATCTGCGACGAACCACAGGGCGCAGCCACTGTGGCGAGGCCAATCCTCCCTGCGACACCGATCCGTTCCGAAATAGTGCCTAGTCATGGACAATTGCCTCCCAATCAGGATCCGGCGCGGACGCGGACGGCTTGCCGGGTGGAGAGCGCGCCGCGGGTGTGGCGGGCGACTTGCTCACCCATGCCCTTGAGCGCAGCGATGAGGTAGGCATTCAGGAAATACTCCTTGAGCAGTAGCTCGCGGGTTTCGCCTTTGGGGGTCTTACGGACGACTTTCATGGTCTTATTCGTTGTCGGTTGGTGGATCGGCAGCGCTTGTTTTCTAAGAATTCAAACGATGGTTTTTCCATCAGTTGAGCGACCGTCGCGCGGGGTTTTGTTTCGCGCATCCGAAAAATGCGGCAGCGTATCCGACTTTAGTCGGATGCCGGGGGAAGAGCCAGGTGGCCCGTGGGCAGCGATCCGTGCGGCTTCTGCTTGAATGGAAACGATTCGTAGATGGCGGCCCGGAGAATTTGAGAGTTGAAAGACGGCGACGGGCAAGGCGGTCTAGCTCTAACAAAATCGATGAAATCTAAAACTGCCGCACTGGTGCTGGTGATCGTCCTCGGAGCCTTTCTGGCCTTCCGTTGGCAGGGCAAAAATAGCGCTAAGGGCACAGGCGGCGGGGCGGCGGCAGCTTCCATCGCTCCGGCGGAGGGAGGTGCTGCGGCGGCTCCTGACAGTACTCGCCAGGCAGCGGGCAAGACCGAGCGGCCGCCGCTGGAAGCCCACCGCGACGCCGCGCCTCTGGATCCGGAGGGCTTGCGCAACAACCTGATGGCGAGGGCCGAGCTGACGATGGAGCAATATGGGCGCGACGCCGACGAGGCGGCCAAAGCCCGCTTGCAGGCCCGGCTCGACGACTTCAAGGCCTTGCGGCAGGCAGGGATGGGGCCCGTCCATCCCAGCATGGTGATGGCATGGCTGCGACTCGCAAAGGAACTCGAGCAAGCGGGCGACCCCGATCAGGCCGCGAGCGATGCCCGAGTGGGAGCTTACCTCGACAAACTGCAAGCGCAGCTCGAAGGCAGCGAGGATGGCAAGGCGGTGACGGACCTGGTGACCCGCTGGCGGCGGGAATTGAAACGCGACGATGGCTTCGAAGCGCTGCTTATCGCGACCTTGGGGCCTGAACCCAGCAGCAAGGCAGGACTGCAGGCTACGCTGAGCCGATATCGCCAAGCGCTAGCGCCTGCGCCTGCGCCGAAATAGGAGGGAAACATGGGGAGATTTTCGGATTTCTCCGGTTGGCACTTGGTGCGCGGCGCGGGTGATCTAGGCTACCCGCGTGCCCCAGATTTCGCGGGAGACCACTGAGAAGATCCTAGCCGCCACGGATATCGTGTCGGTGATCGAGTCGTACCTGAATCTCAAGCGGGCGGGCGCGGTTTACAAGGCGCTGTGCCCCTTCCACAACGAGAAGACGGCCTCCTTCCAGGTCAATCCGCAGCGGCAGACCTTCAAGTGCTTCGGCTGCCAAAAAGGGGGTGATGCGATCACCTTCGTACGGGATTACGAGAACCTGACCTTCTCCGACGCGGTCAAGAAGCTGGCATCGCGGGCCGGAATCACGGTGGAGGAGGAGGCCTTCGATCCGAAGGAGGACCGGGCCCGGCGGCAGCGCGGGCGGCAGCTCGACATCCACCGGGAGATCGCGGGCTTCCTGCACAAGATGCTTTTCACCAAGGCGGCGACGCCGGCGCGGGAATACATGAAGTCGCGCGGCTTCGGGAAAGAGATGGCGGAGCGCTGGATGGTGGGCTGGATGCCTGACCGCGAGGACATCTTCAAGGACTGGGTGCGGGAGAAGAAATTCACCGGGCGCGAGATGGTGGACGCAGGCTTCTTCGTGCAGAAGGAGCGCGGTGGGATCTATGTGCGCTTCATGGACCGGCTGATGTTCCCAATCCGCAATGATCACGGCGATGTGATCGGCTTCTCCGGAAGACATATCCGGGAAGGCCAGAGCGGCGGGAAATACATCAACTCGCCGGAGACGGTGGTGTTCAAGAAATCGAATGTGCTCTTCGCGCTGGAGAAGGCGCGCAAGGAGATCATGAAGCAGAACTCGGTGCTGGTCTGCGAGGGCCAGCTCGATGTGATCTGCTGCCATGAGCAGGGCATCAGTCATGCGGTGGCATCACTGGGCACAGCGCTGACCGAGCAGCATGCGAAGCTACTGCGGCGCTACGCAAAGAGTGCGGTGATGTGCTACGATGCCGACGGGCCGGGCATGGATGCCACGGAGAAGGGCTTCCGGGTGCTGGCACCCGAAGGCCTGCCGGTGCGGGTGGTGAAGATGCCGGAGGGCGAGGACCCGGACTCCTACATGCGCAAGCACGGGCCGGATGCCTTCCGCGAAAGCTTGGGCAAGGCGGTGGACTTCTTCGATTTCCTGATCGAGCGCGAGACCGCGGAGAAGGGCCTGACCGATCTGCAATCGCGGAATGCTTGCGCGAAGAAGTGCGCGGGCCTGCTCGCGCTGGTGCCAGATGCCATGCTCCGCGAGGACATGATCCAACGCGTGGCCACGCGCCTGGCCGTCAACACACTGGATCTGCACAATGCGGTGGCGCGTGAGATCCGCTTCGCGAAGAACAAGCCGGCGGGGCGTGCCGAGCGGACGCGGGATGGCGAGGCCGAGCAGGCGCCGGTGAAAATGGAGCCGATGGCGCTGGACCCGGGCGTGGGTTATCTGTGCGCGCTGGCGCTGCACTGCGCACCGGCGCAGGAGTGGCTGGGCGAGCAGTATGAGGTGCTCCACGAGGCGGCCGAGTACATCGAGGGTGTGCCGCTGCTGGAGATGATCCTTTCCGCGCGGCCGGACCCGGAGCAACCGGCCTCCGTGAATGCCTTTGTCGCCGGCCTGAATGAGGCCCAGCAACTGGCGCTGTATGCGGACCCGACCTTCCACCATGACCCGCCGGAGGACTGGATGAAGGCGACGGAGGAGGCCGTGGCCGGGGTCAGTGCGAAGGCGTTGCTGCGCAAGGACGCACACCTGAGATCCCAGCTGGAGCGACCCGATGTGGACTTCGCGGAAAAGCTCCGTTTATTGGCGGAGGTGAAGAAGGTCGGCGAGCTGCTCTCGGGCCTAAAGGTACGATTCATGTGGAACGATCGCCACGCCCCGGAAAAGAAGATCGTGAAGAAGCCATTTTTCCGCAGAAGCGACTCAGGATCAAGGCCACAAAACAATCCTTGACGGTAGCGAAAGTGACCCGAATATTCCCGCCCGCTGCGGACCTGCGTCCGTTTGCGCTATAATGGGAGAATTTTGCCTGAATTCGACCTCCATCTTTAAGCTGTCCAATGTCCAACAAGAAAGCCGCCGCCGCCAAGTCGAAGGGTTCAAAACCAGCGCCCAAAGCGGGTAAGCCCGCTGCGAAGAAACCGGTGCCGGCGAAACCCGCGAAAGCGGCGAAGCCTGCGCCCAAGCCGGCTGCGAAGCCCGCTGCCGCGGTGAGCAAGAAGCCCGCTCCGAAGGCCGCCGCCCCGGCACCTGCGAAGAAGCCGGCCCCCGCTCCGGCGAAGGCCCCGGAGAAGAAGGCAGCCGCCCCGGCGAAGGCTGACAAGTCCCCTGCCCCGGCCGCCAAGGCTGAGGCCCCGAAGAAGGGCGCTGAAGCTTCCAAGAAGTCGGCCGCCCCGGAGAAGAGCAAGCTCGAGGCCCTGACCGCGGAAACCCCGCGCCCCGCCGCCGATGGCGACAAGCCACGGATCGATACCCCGGAGATCCAGGAGAAGATCCGCGAGCTGATCAAGCTGGCGAAGGAGCAGGAGTATCTCACCTACGACGACATCAACGAAATCCTGCCGAACGACCTGGTCGAGCCGGCGGATGTGGAGGCGATCATGGAGCGCCTCCGCAACATGGAGTTCGACATCATCGATGCCTCCGAGGTCGACCGCTACAAGGACAAGAAGCGCGACGACGCGGACGACGATGTTGACGACACGAAGGACCAGAAGCTCGACATCCTGGACGACCCGGTCCGGATGTATCTCAAGCAGATGGGCCAGGTGCCGCTGCTGACGCGCGAGCAGGAAGTGGAAATTTCCAAGCGGATCGAGGACGCTGAGATCGAGGTGGCGAAGCAGCTGCACCTCTTCGGCTTCACCGCCGAGTGCTATCTCGACCTCGCCGACAAGCTGCTGAAGGGCAAGGAGCGCTTCGACCGCGTGATCCTCGACAAGAAGATCGAGAGCCGCGAGCGCTACATGAAGATCTTGCCGAAGCAGTGCGAGCAGCTCAAGAACCTGCACGAGGAGAACGATGATCTCTTCCGCCAGATGACGGCGAAGAATCCGCGCGGCAAGAAGAAGCTCGAAGAGACCTTTGCCAAGAACCTGCAGAGCCTGCACCGGATCTACACGAAGTTCTACTTCAAGCAGAAGGTCGTGGAGGACTTCTGCGAGCAGGTGGAGGACTACCAGCAGAAGTTCTGGAAGTACGGCCGCAAGGTGCAGTCCGATCCGGAGGACAAGGAGTTCGTGACCAAGCTGCGCGAGGTGCAACAGCGCTGCTGGCATGAAGTCGAGACCTTCGACGATACCAACAAGCAGCTGCGCCACTGGCTGAAGGAAGCTCTCAAGGCGAAGACCGAGATGGTGGAGGCCAACCTCCGCCTGGTGATCTCGATCGCGAAGAAGTACACCAACCGCGGCCTCTCCTTCCTCGACCTGATCCAGGAAGGCAACATGGGCCTGATGAAGGCGGTGGAGAAATTCGAATACCGCCGCGGCTACAAGTTCTCGACCTACGCCACCTGGTGGATCCGCCAGGCGATCACCCGCTCGATCGCGGACCAGGCACGGACGATCCGTATCCCGGTGCACATGATCGAAACGATCAACAAGCTGATGCGGGTGCAGAAGCAGCTGGTGCAGGAATACGGCCGCGAGCCTTCCCCGGAAGAAATCGCCGAGGAAATTCACCTTCCCGTCGAGCGTGTCCGCGCGGTGCTCAAGATGGCGCAGCAGCCGATCTCGCTGCAGGCTCCCGTCGGTGACTCGGATGACACCTCCTTCGGTGACTTCATCGAGGACAAGTCCGCGGACAACCCGATGGAAGAAGCGGGCTTCTCGATGCTGAAGGACAAGATCAAGGACGTCCTGGATACCCTGACCGAGCGCGAGCGCGAGGTGCTGGAGCAACGCTTCGGCCTGAAGGACGGCTACAGCCGCACGCTGGAAGAAGTGGGCCGCCAGTTCCAGGTGACCCGCGAGCGTATCCGCCAGATCGAGGCCAAGGCCCTCCGCAAGATGCGCCACCCCACCCGTATCCGGAAGCTCGAGGGTTTCATCGAGCTGCCGGGGGCGTGATTCAAAGTTGCGTGACCCTTTTCAAGAAAGCCGGCTTCCGTTTCTCGGGGCCGGCTTTTTTGTTTGGGCGACGTGCCCGCGCCAAGCCGCCTGAAGGACGCTGCTAGATTCCGGGCTCCCCGAACGGTGAAGCGAGGCAGGAGCCCTCGAGGTCCCGGGGAGCCCGGGGGCGATCTCTATCAAGAACGCGGCGTTTTGGTTTTCTTGGGATCCACCGGCGGATTGGCCTGAATGCCTTTGACCACAGCGGATAGGGCGGGAGCAAAAGCACCGAAGCCCCGGAGGGCGCCGCGAGCGACTGTGCCTGCCGCATTGCCAACCGTTTGCATGGCCTTCGAGGCAAGCTCTCCGGCCGCGTGGCGGAACTTGTCGAAACCTTCCTTTGAGGTCGGTTCATCCAGGCCGTAGCCGGTCTTCTTGTAGCGATCATACCAAGCCGCATCGTAGCCATCGTCACCAGGACCAACTCCGAAGCGCATGCCGGTCAGGGGATTGATGCCCTTGTTGCGGGCTGCCGTGATGGCCTGTTCGCTGGGGCGGCCAGCGGCCTGCCGCTCCTCTGTCCTTTGCTTCGCCTGCTTCGCTTCCGCATCGCGCCTCGCGATCATCTCGGCCTGTTGCTTCGGGTCCGGTGGACCGACGAAAGCAGGTGTCCACGACGGATTGGCAGACGTGGTCTTCGTGTTGGATGCAGGACCGGGCGCTGATGTCGGTGGCTGGGGCTGGGCGGGCGCGGCTGGAGTCGTTGTTGATGCCGCAGGTGATACGAATGCATTGCTTCTACGCTTGGTGCCGAGCGGCTGCCCCTCGGCAGTGTAGCCGCCGATCACGTTGCCGCGCATGCCTCGGTGGACATTGCGCAGGCCGGCGGCGGTTGCGGGGTCGTTGATGGGTCGGAGGTCTCTGCGGGTGCTGCCATCGTTGCGCCAATTTGAATTCATGGTTGGAAGGGTACCATGGTGGCGGAGGTGGGATAGCGGGCGGATCTCTGCGGGTGCCGGGAGTGAGCCGAAGAGCCCGGCGTTTTGACTTGGGTCAATTCCCGGGAAGGGATGGCTGGCGGCGGGGCGGAGCGGGCGCGAGTATCCGGCCATGGAAACGCAAGCTTGCGTGAACTTGAAGGGCGACATCCTGGGCCGACCGGAGATCGAGATCCTGGTGGATCGTTTCTATGCGATGGTGCGGCAGGATGCGGTGCTGGGACCGGTCTTCGATGTGATCGCGCGGGTGAATTGGGATGAGCACATTCCCAAGCTATGCGATTTCTGGGAAACGGTGTTGTTCCGCACGGGTGGCTACAAGGGCAACCCGCTGGCGGCGCACTTCGCGCTGACCCGCGATGCCACGATGGATCGCGCGATGTTCGATGGCTGGCTGCTGCTCTTCAAGCAGGCGGTGGACGCGGACTTCGCGGGCGAGAATGCGGAGCACATCAAGCGGGTGGCGGCGGACATGGCGAATGTGATCCACTCGCGGCTGCAAGCTGCGGCGATCACTCCCCTGCCCGCTATTCCGGGCCGCTCTTACGCAGATTATCGTCGAAGAGAGCCTTCAGTGCCGCCGGGTCGCTGATGGTGATGGTCTTGCCCTTGACCTTGACGATGTTCTTGCGTCGCAAGGTGGCGAAGAGCCGCGAGAGCGTTTCCTGGCGGGTGCCGAGTTCGGAGGCGAGGACGGATTTTGGAATGCTGAGCTCGAAGGAGATTCCCGAGGTGGCATTGCCAGCGCGCTGGAGCAGCCAGTGGAGCAGGCGCGTCTCGGCATTGCGGAGACGGTAGCTATCGATGGTGCTGACCAGCTCGTGGAGGTGGCGGCTGAGTGAGGCGAGGATGCGCAGCGCGAGCTCGGAATTGACGCGCAGGTGCTCGAGGAAGGGCGCCGACTTCACCAGCACGACTTCGCTGGCTTCGAGAGCCTTCGTATGCGCGGGGTAGCCGGGCAGCCCGGCCACGGCGGGCTCGGCGAAGGAGCCATTCGGGTGGATGAGGTGGATGACCTGCTCCTTGCCACCTTCGCCGATGCGGTAGGCTTTGATGCAGCCCTTGAGCACGATGTAGAAGCCGATCACGGGGTCGCCCTCGCGGAAGAGGATCTCATCCTTCACGAGGGGGATGCGCTCGCAGTAGCCGGCAATCTGGCTGAGCTCGCTGGTGCCCAAGCCGGAGAAGATCGAGCAGGCTTGGAGCTCTTGGGCGAGGGCTGCGGTGCGGATCGTATCGACGTCGGTCATGGCGGATGTGGAGGAGATTTGACGCAGGTCAAATTCGCGGTGGCCGCGGGGTTGTCCATGGAAAGGAGCCGCCCTTGGCTATCCGCACACTGATGAGCACAGAAAACTTCGGACTGAGTGACAAGACAATCGCGGTGGTGAAGAGCACCGCCCCGGTACTGGAGCAGAACGGCGAACTCCTGACCCGCCACTTCTACAATCGGATGTTCCGCGAGAATCCGGAGGTGGCGCCCTTGTTCAACCGCTCGAACCAGCACGCGGGCACGCAGCAGCGAGCGCTGGCGGGAGCGATCTGTGCCTTTGCCGCGAATGTGGATCAGCTCGAGGTGCTGGGTGCGGCGGTGGAGACGATCGCGCAGAAGCATGCCGGCCTGCGGATCCTGCCGGAACATTATCCGATCGTGGGCGCGAACCTGCTGGCCTCGATCCGCGAGGTGCTGGGTGCGGCGGCGACGGATGAGATCATCGATGCGTGGGCGGAGGCCTATGGCTTCCTCGCGAATATCCTGATCGGCCGCGAGGGGCAGATCTATCAGGGTCAGGCGAAGGCGGAGCACGGCTGGAATGGCTTCAAGCCCTTCCGGATCGCGCGCAAGGTGGTGGAGAGCGAGGTGATCACCTCGCTGTATCTGCAACCGGTGGATGGCAGCAAGGTGCCGGCCTACAAGCCGGGGCAGTATCTGACGGTGCAGGTGCCCTTCGACTCTAACAGCACGACGATGCGCAACTACAGCCTCTCCAGCGCGCCGCATGCGGAGCACTTCCGGATCAGCGTGAAGGCGGAGCCGCAGGGGGCGGTATCCGGCTATCTGCACGGGCTGCCGGAAGGTGCGGAGCTGCAGGTGGGGCCGCCATGCGGAGACTTCTTCCTGGATCTAACGGAACATCACCAGCGGCCGCTGGTCCTGCTCTCCGCGGGTGTGGGAATCACGCCGGTGCTGGCGATGCTGGAGGCCGTGCTGAAGGAGCAGCCGGAGCGCGAGGTGATCTTCATCCATGGTGCGCTGAACGGGCGGACCCATGCCTTCCGGGACAAGCTGAAGGAACTCGCAGCAGGACAGCCGAAGCTGAAGGTGCATGTGCGCTACAGCGAGGCGGAGCAGGCGGACTGGGGCCGCGATGAGCTCTGGTATGACAGCGAGGGCTTCATCGATGCGGAGTTGATCGAGCGCTTGGTGCCGCAGCGGGACTGCGACTACTACTTCTGCGGGCCGAAGCCCTTCATGGCATCGATCTACCGGCAGCTGCTGGCCTGGGGGATTCCGGGATCGCAGGTGCACTTCGAGTTCTTCGGGCCGAAGCAGGAGCTGGAGACGGCCGGGGTGAATTGAAGATTTGAACCACGGATTTACACGGATGGGCACGGATGAAAGGCAGGAGCGCTTGTATCCGGGGATGCTTTTCCTGGGAGCGCGGAGCCACCCGGCCCGCAGAAGCGACCGCAACGGCAGACATCAGTTCACGCGATGAATCGATAGAGCCGTGGCGCGGTTGGGGGCCTTTCATGCTGAGCGCTTGGAGCGGCCGTTCTGCGAGGCAGAGCCTCCGCGCCCCCGGCGGGCAGGCATGTGGCGGGCAGTGATGCTTGGCTCACCCGTCTGTCCAAGCGGGGCGGTCCGTTGTTGGGCGCATCAGTGGCCCTGCAAATGGACATTGCGGAGAGGCGAATCGAGTGGTTTAAGTCAATTGGCGTCTCGTCCCCCATTCCCCATTTCGGGACGCCGGAACTCCAATCATCCCCCGGTGATGAAATCTCTGTGTTCTTGTTCTCATACGTGTGGGCGCGCCCCGGCGCGCGTGGTGTCCTCGTTGGTGACGCTCGTGTTTGCGGTGCTGTTGGTGCCGCCACTGCGGGCGCTCACTGCGGATGAGCAGCGGGCGGCGGATAAGCTCGTGGACTCGCCGGGGGCGCGGGCGGATTGGCGGCTGAAGGATGGAAAATCCCCTGCCCTGGTGCGGCGCATCAAGAATGAGGCGGAGGCCGGAGAGCCGGCGGCGCAGCACCGCTACGGGATGATGTGGCTGCAGGGCTACGGGGTGGAGAAGGATGCGGCGGCAGCGATCCCGTGGCTGGAGGCCGCCGCCCTGCAAAAGGATGCGGAGGCAATGGTCGATCTGGGGGTCTGCTACGCGCGCGGCAGCGGGGTGGAGCAGGAGCCGGCGCAGGCTGCCAAGCTCTTCGCCGCGGCGGCAGCGCTGAGGAACGCGGAGGGGCTCTACAATCTCGCGATCAGCCGCGAGTTTGGCTTCGGCACGACGAAGCAGCCGTGGGAGGCGCGGGACAGCATGGTCGAGGCGGCGGATCTGGGTAGCGTGGCGGCAGCGGAGGAAGTGGAGGCACGGCAATACCGGCGGCTGAGCCGCAGGGAGATCCTGGAAAGGGCGGCCACGAGTGGGAACGCAGAGGCGCAATTCTGTCTCGGCTACGACTTGCTTACCGGCAGCGATGGCGGGGAGAAGCCTGTTGAAGCGGCGCAGTGGTTGCGCCGGGCGGCGGAGCAAGATCATCCGAAGGCGGGGATCTACTATGCCAATTTGTTAGAGAAGACGGATCCCGCCGAAGCCGCAGTGTGGTATGCGAAGGCGGCGGCAAACGGGAACCAGCAGGCCCAAGCAAAGAAGCTGGAATTGAAGGCCCTGCAGCAACGCTATCCGGTCGCGAGGCTGGAGCAATCCGCGGCCCGCGGTGATGCGCAGGCGCAGGTGGAGCTGGCGATGATCTACTACAATGGCCAAGGGGGGCCGGTGGATCTGGTCAAAGCGCTGGATCTCACCCGCAAGTCGGTGGCGCAGGGCAATCCAATGGCGGAAGCCTACATGGGTCTCTTCTACTACGGCGGCCATGGCGTGAAGAAGGAGCTGCACGAAGCGGTGAGCTGGTGGCGGAAGGCCGCCGAGCAAGGCGTGGCGATGGCGCAGCACAATCTGGGCTGGGCATTGGCCAGCGAGGGGCGCGGAACGACTCCAAACGCGGAGGAATCGGTGGCGTGGTATCGCAAGGCCGCGAACCAAGGCTATGGTCCCTCGCTGCACGCGCTGGGCCTGGCTTACCGGGATGGCAAGGGTGTGCCGGTGGATTTGAATGCGGCGGAGTTTTGGCTGCAGACGGGAGCCGATTTGGGCGATCCGAGTTCGGTGTCGGCACTGGCCATGCTCAAGAAAGAAGAAAGCGCGAGGCCGAGGCCAGTGGCGGTGACGGTGAAGCCGATGACGCGCGAGGAGATCGAGCAGGATCTGGACGCGAAGGTGGCAGCGGTGGAGATCGTGGCGGAGCTGAGGAAGCGCGGTTACTCGGGCCTGGTGGATCCCGGGATGATGGCGGAGTTAAAGAAGAAAGGTGCGGATGCGGCGCTGCTACAGGAGCTGCGGAGGGTGGTGGCGCCGGTGCTGCCGTGAGGGGTATGAATGCCACCAGATCCCCCGAAGCAGGCCGCCTTCCATGCCACGACTCGGAAAGGACATGATCGCAGTTCCCCGAAGAATAGGGTTGGGGACGCATCCAGAGTTAGGCTAGGCATCCCATGGATGAAGTCGCGTTGGTGGAGTCTTGTCGTATTGGGAGCCTTGGCCACTGGATGGTTTTCCGGGAGGGCGTCCATGTCTCATCCCGTGCAAGCATCGTCCTCCACGGGTGCGGGCGCGACGAATCCGCCAGCACCACCCGAACGGAACGCCGGCAGGAAGAACTGGGGCACGAAGCTGGATGATCGCCCCTTCTCAGACATGGGAGCGATGGCTCATGAGATCCCACGCAAGGATCTGGGGCCATCGATCGAAGCGTGGTTTGATTCCTATGGAATCGGCGGTCTCGATAGTGCGACGGTGAACAAGGCATGGGCGCTGATCGATGCCTGGGTGGCCGAGGATTTCGATTCCGCATGGAGCTGGGCAAACAGCATCCAGCAGCCGGCGACACGCCAGTTCATCATCACGGCAATCGCCGGATCACTGGCGGAAAGCGACCCGCATCGTGCCTACGATTGCCTGGTATCCAACGGTGAGTTTGGCTGGGCGATCAGGGACGGGAGACTGATGACCCTAGTGCAGAATCTATCCAAGGAGAGTCTCTCGCAGAGTCCCGAGAAGTTCGTGGAGTTCTGGAAGAGGTTCCCGCTTGCGAAGGATTCCGTGAATTCGTTCATGGGCGTCCAGGCGGACCCCGGACCCGGCACCGACTTCCTTGCACTGCAACAAGCAATGGACCGGGAGTTGGGAAGCAGCATGGCGCGGCCGATCAATCCTACCGGGGTCATCGCCGCTTGGACCAAGACGGACCCGGAGGCCGCGCTCGACTACGTCATCAATCGCGCGAAGACGGCGGAGGATATCCGTGACGCGTGGAGCGAGATGAGAGGCGCGATCTCGCAAGAGAAGGGAAGAGCGGCGACCGAGGAATGGACTCTCGGTGTGCTGCGTGGCCTGGAAGAAGGCGAGCGAGGGAACTTCATCCTCGCTGCGGGCGCGGTGAATATGCCGGGCCTCCGCGACCTCCTCCGCGAGGGAGCCACGCCGGAAGAATCCTCAGCATGGATGCGGGAGACCCTGCAACTCGGAGTGGAACGGGGCAACGGACAATTCGGGATCGCTTCACTGATATCGGATCTGCCGATGGAGCAGCGCATCGGCATCCTGAAGGGACTGCATGGGCCCAAGGCCTTCGAGGCGGTGAAGAACGGCACGCCCTCCTGGAATCTCACGGAAAGCCAGATGGAGGAGATCCGGCAGGCGATAGAAGCGCGCTAACAGGGAAACCGCATGGGCGTGAATCGATACGCCATTCTCGCTCGCCGGATGGGCGGGTTCGTGTTTGGCTTGGGTCAGTTCAATGGCAAAGAAGCGCTTGCAGTTGCAGTGGTTGATTCTCCCCGTGGCCGGGCTTTTGGTGTGGGCGGGAGTGCGTGCTTATCGCAATCAGCCGGGGGCCGAGATTGGGAAAGATTATGCCACCGCGGCGATGGAGCGGATGGCGATGCGGGATTACGAAGGCGCGATTCCGGTGATCCAGCAGGCGGTGGATGCGCCGATGCCGGTGAGCAAGGAGGTGGCCATGCTGGAGTCGGTGAATCTGGCGACCGTGGCGAAGGCGCTGGAGACGCGCAGTGATCTGGCACTGGCGGAGCAGGTCCGGCAGCGGATCGTGCTGGTGCTGGAGAGCACGGTGGGGCGCGAAGATCCCTCGCTGATCGCCAGTCTGGACGCGCTGGCGGTCTTGCTGAGCGCGGAGGGCAAGTCGACCGAGGCGGAGATCGCGCTGCGGCGCTCGATTTCGATCGCGGAGAAGCAGATCCGCGATGATCCGGCGATGGCGGACAGGGAGGCCTTCGTGGCGCTCCAGTATTCGCGCTTGGCCGAGTTGCTGGCGAAGCAAGGCCGGCTGGATGATGCCGAGGCGACCCATCGCCGCGCGGTCTCCACGATCTATCGCTACCACGCACGCACGGGCAAGAACGCCGGGGAGGCCGCGATCGAGGCGGCGTATGTGAAGATACTGATTTTGAGAGGCCGCAGCTCGAGCGAGGTGACCGCAGAGATCGCGCGGCAGAAGCAAGAGGCGGGATTGAAGGAAGAGTAGCGACTGGCACTACGACTCTGAGGGATCTGTCACATGAAGATCGCAGCAGTGCCGGCGCGAAGACATCACTCCTCGGAAAATTCACGGGGCCTTCACGATGGCCCGGGGGATACGGGAAGTTACGACTTCTCCCCCTCCCTAGCTGCTGATAGCTCCGGGGCCTCCAATGAGGTATCGATTTTTCCCGGTTTGCGATGTTACGAGAGTGTCCCTGATGCTCGCGGCGGCGGTCAGTCCCGCGTGGAGCGCGACGACTTGGAATAACTCAAGCGCTGACAGCCTGTGGTCCACACCCGCGAACTGGAACGGGGGGGAGCCGGATGCCAACACGGATGCCTTCCTGCTCGCGAGCCCGGGAGGCACGATCACGCTGGCGGCCGCTGAATCCGCACGCAGCTTGCAAGTGGCGGGCGACTACACCTTGAGAGGTGGCAGCCTCAATCTCAGTGCTAGCAACGTCGTAATCCAGGGAGGGCGCAGCGTCAGCATCGGCAGCACGCTCAGCAGTCCCTCCGTGCTGATGTTGTTGGGCGGTGGCTCGCTGGTCCTTCAGGGCAGCAACACGATTCCGGGGGCAAGTGTCGGCGCTAGCAGCAGCTTGCGGCTGACTCATCCCGGCGCGCTCGGCAGCACGGGCACGAGCGCGGTGTCGGGCCGCCTCGAGCTGGAGGGCATTACGCTGCAGCGACCGCTGCAACTTCTGAACGGAGGCACGCTGGCGGGTATCGGCAACGTGGCCACCACCGAGAACGTGACAATCGATCCCGCCGCCGCGCTGGTAAATATCGATTCGATTTCCGCGGGTGAGGTCTTCACCTTGGGCAATGGCCTCGGCGATCTGAGCGGCGGCTCCACGACCACGCAGATCGAGATCGGTGGCGCGGGCAAGGTGCGGATCCCATTCCCCACCACTTATGCCGGCTCGTGGTATGTGAGCGGGGGCGCGCATCTGGAAGTGGAACGCGCCCAGTGCTTGGGAACGGCGACCGGTGCCAGCCTCACGCTCCATGACGCCACGCTGATCACGCGGGGTAGCAGCAGCACCGGCAACTTTACCACCGGCCCGGGAAACCATCTGATCCTCGCTGGCGACGCTAGCGAGATCATCGCTGATGGTGGTGCCAACTACATGAGCATCGATCCGCAATTCGGCGAGGTGTCGATAGGCTTCCACACGCTACACGTGCATCCGTATCCGCCGCCGAACGGGTCTTACTCCAATGTTAAGTTCGGGCCCGTCACGCTGACAGGCAATCCGGTGTTCGCGGTAGGCAATCAGTCCTTAGGCCCGCAGGCCACGCTGACGCTGGGCGCGCTCGCGGGCGGTGCCTCGCCCCGCAGCATCACGAAGACCGGCAGCGGCAATCTAACATTTTCCGCTGCGGCGACCTCGCTGGCGGCGGGATCCAGCTTCGCGGCCAGCGGCGGAGGGGATGTCAGCCTGATCTTCCCGAATCTGGGAGCGGCATCCACGGTCACGGTGAGCGCAGTCCAGCATCCGCTCGGAAGCAGCACGATCACGATGACGGACAGCACGCTGCGCTTTCGTACGAGCGGCTCTGGCACCAGCGCGGCGCAGACCTTCATCGTGCCGAACGCGATCAGTCTGGCGGGTAATGCCGGTCTCGCCGCCGATCCCAATGGCGTCAATGAAGCGAACAAGACCCTCGAGCTTCCGAGCGTAACGCTCGCGCCGGGTGCCACGATGCACGTGGCAGGGGGTAACTCGAGCGGCTATGGCTTCCGGCTGCCCAACCCGCTGCTGCTGCAAGGCGATGCGACCCTGAGTGGCAACGCGGACATTTATAGCACCGGCGGATTGATCCTGAACGGCGGGGTGAGCGGTGGACCGACCAGCAAGCTCAGCATCACCGAGGGCAGCGTGAGCACGCTGGGTCTGTCCATCAATGGCAGCAGCAGCTACGGCGGCGGCACAACGATCAGCGGCAGCAGGGTGGTCTTGAATGCTCCCGCCGCACTTGGCAGCGGTCCGGTATTGCTCACGGGCGGGACCTTGACGGTGAACCAAGGCACGACCATCCCCGGCGGCCTGAGCGTGCAAGGCGGCTATCTGGTGGTCCGCGACCTCAACGCCTTGGCGGGCCTGCCACTGACGGCCAGTGGCGGCAGACTGAGCGTCGACAGCAGCGCGAATGTCACGGTGCCCGTCGGGGCACTCACCTTGAATGGCAGTTTCGACCTCGGCGTGGACAATGGCCATCCGAACTTCAGCGCCTTGTTCAGCTTCCCGTCGCTCCATGTCGCGGGGAACTCGACGCTGACTGCTAGCGTCAACCAGTCTAGCGGCAACGCGGTGCCGCAGTTCGACAGCGTCAGCCTGGCGGGCGACATCACCTTCGACTTGAGCGGCCTGAAGCTGCATGCGGTCACGGAAGACGGGCAGCCGCGGAAGGTGATCAAGAAGGGCTACCTGCTCACGCTGGACGGCGCGAATAGCTACAGTGGCGGCACCGATGTGATGAAGGGGCTGCTATCCGTGACCCACTCTGGCGGCCTCGGCAGCGGACCGCTGACCTTGTATTCGACCAACGAGGGGGGGACGACCGCCGCCAGCTTCTCGCCCGGCCTCACGATTGCGAATCCACTGGTCACGAAGAATGGCGGGGGGAACGATATCGCGATAGAGCTCTCACAGGGTAGCCTGATTTGGAATGGCAATATCAGCCTGGAGGACGATCTCATCTTCAGAAGCACCGCCACGAACGCCATCACCACGATCACGGGCGTGATTTCAGGACCGGGCACCTTGCACACGGCCGGTGAGGGCCAAGTCGTCCTGACAAACGCGAGCAACAGCTTCGGCAGCGGTGGCCCGGCGAGTGTGCTAATCGACAATGGCAGCCGCTTGGGCATCGCCTCCGATGCGATGCTGGGAAACCCGGCCAACGGCGTGACCTTGCTCCAGGGAGCACGTTTGGGAATCGACGGCAGCTTCGCCAGCGCCCGGAAGATCACACTGAGCGGGGGAAACACCCAGATCGATGTGGCAGCAGGCAAGGAACTATCGCTCCTGTCTCCCCTCGCCGGCGCGGAACGCTTGTGGAAAACGGGCAATGGCACCCTGAGCATCGCGCCCGGGGTGGATAACAGTGGCCGCGGTTCCGCGCCGACTTACCTCTACAGCGGTACCGTGCGGCTTCAGTCGCCCCAGAACCTGAGTGCCACCGGACCGGTGCAATTATACGGCACTTCGACCACGACGGCCTGCCTTGATCTCGCCGCTGATGCCGCCACGAACTTTGGCACCACCATCGAGTCCGGCGGTTGGGGCACAGTCCATGTGGATCGGGCCCCCGGCGGCTCGGGAAGCGGAGGCATCCACGAGATCGCCAAGGTCACGGGGAGAGATGGCACCCTCAATGTAACCGGTGACCACGGTTACGGATTGCGGGTGAACCAAGTCCAACTGACAGGGGGCGGAACCTTCAATAACAACAACACTGTCCCACTGGAACTCGCTGCCGTGGGGGCCACCTCATCGCTGAGCTTCGGAGGCAGCGGCGATATCGAGATTCCATCAATGGTCGGAAGCTCAGGCTCAGCCCTTTTCAAGACCGGCGCCGGCACGGTGCAGCTTGGCCCCACGCTCAACGGCTTCAAGGACGGGATTGCCGTGCGCGACGGGACTCTGGACATGAGCGGCCTGAACCACGCGGCGAATTATTTGGAGTTCGGCGGCGCGGAATCCGTTCTCGGCCCGAAGCTGTCGATGGGTGCCAGCGGTATGCTGACCTTGGCGAACGACATTTCCTGGAAAAATGCAGGCGGGACGGCAGCCGGACTGTTCAGCGGCAAGCTGGATCTGGGCGGCGTGGCGCATAATGTCTCGGTAGGCACCCACAACATCCTGCCCTACGGACTGACGATCGACGGGACGATCTCCGGCAGCGCGGGATGCTCGCTGATCAAGACCGGTGCCGGAACCCTGCGGCTCACCGGGAATACCAGCAACACCGAGCCCGGCCTCGTAACGGTGAGCCAAGGCGGGCTCCAACTGGCCAAGACCAGCGGCGACGCGATCGGCAGCGGTGGCCTGACCCTGCGCCCCAACATCGGCTCGCCGCAAACCGGCTTCGTCGTCTCGGTTGGCTCGCAGCAGATCCACGATAGTGCGGCGGTGACTGTGGACTCGACCTTTCAAGCCACCGTGGACCTGGCTGGTTTCACCGAAACCATCGGCAATCTCACGATCACCCAAGCGCACAGCAGCCAATCCTCCAGCGGGGCGATCGTCCGGACCGGGGCAAACGGCATCTTGGTGATGAATGGCAATATCTCCCTCAACAACAACTTCAGCTCACCCCAGTTGTTCAATGAACGAAGAGTCGTAATCACCGGCTCCGGTACGATCACGGGCTTCAGCACGAGCGATGGCACTTTGGACCTCGGCGGCGCGGCGCGGACCATCCGGGTGGCGACCACGGTGACCGACGGCAATGTCGACCGCTGCGACGCGTCGATCGAGACAAAGATCATCAACGGCAGCATCATCAAGACCGGGCCGAGGCGGCTCTACCTGACGAATCCGGCAAACAGCTTTGCGGGCGGGATTCAGATCAACGAGGGCATTGTCCGCGCAGCGGGCGGTGGAAATTGCCTGGGCAACGGCCCGGTGGTGCTGGCGAATGCAGCCGGAGTTGCGGCGGGGATCGACTTCAACAGCAACTTCCCCAGCAGCCCGGTCCCCAACAATATCACGATCGGCGGCGCGGGGACTTCCGGGCTGAGCTATTCGGGTCCGGTCTTCTCGACGCTGGAACTCAGCGGCGGCATCACCCTGCAGAAGACGCTGGCGGTGGAGGTGACCAACGGGACCACCAGCAAGACCCGCACGGCGACACTGGCCCTCAGTGGCACGATCAACGATGGAGCCAGTACTTTCGCCCTGCAGAAGACCGGCGATGGCAGGCTGAAGCTTGCGGCGGGCAACAGCTACAGCGGCGCGACCGTGATCAAGCGCGGCTTCCTGGAGATCGCGGATCCCAGCTCGCTGGGCGACGGCAACCTACCGCTGTCGATCGATGGCGGCTGCTTGCTCACGACCACGCCGCTGGCTCTGGCGCGCAACGTGGCTTTCACGGTGAATGGCGGGGCGATCCGCAGCGACGCAGTGGACGGAACGACTTTCAGCGGCAGCTTGGACTGGGGCAGTGGCGCGAGTGCTTGCTTCGGCACCGGCGCGACCATCGTGACAGGTAGCACCAGCGGCACGGGCAGCCTTTTGCTGGGCTTCCCTACGAACTTTGCATCCACCACCAGCGTGCAGGTGGCGGACCATGGCACGGGGCATCGCCTCGCCTTGCGCGGCAGCGCGAGCTTGCCAGCTGGGAAACTAGGCTTCGACCGCGGGGCGGTGCTGGAACTGGGGAATGCTGACTTCACCCGCTCACTGGGCACGGGCGCGGGGCAATTCGAGATCGCCAGCGACATCGGCGGCGGCTGGGCGGCCTACGGTGCGGATCGTACGGTAAGCGTAGGAGGAGCGGGCACGGCCTTGACCTGGGGGCAGGCAGCGCCGGCCTTCTTGAACAAGTCCGGCACAGTGGGCGGGCTTTATCTCGGCAGCTCCAGTGGCACGCACACGCTGACGCTGGCAAACGGGCTGGAGCTTCACAATGGCGCGGCCGCGGCGAGCCAGCTTTGCAAACTCTTCGTGAACGATGGACCTGCCGCGATCGATGCGAAGCTCGCAGGCAACCTGACAGTCACCGATCCATTGAAGTCCGCGACGCTGGAGATCAACGGTGCCGGCGCGCTGGAGCTCGCGGCCGAGAACAGTGGTGCGATCACGGTGATCCAGAAGGGCGCGGGCACGACCCGCTTCACAAGCGAGCGCTTTGCGATAATGTCGCTCGAGCAAGGCAAGTGGCTCTTCCTGGATGGGCCGGGCAGCACGCTGACGGCAATCCAGAGCCTGACGGTGGCCGCGGGGAGTCAGCTCGATGTAAGCGGATCGGTGGAGGATCTGGGAATCCTCGGAACCGGCGCGCTGAAAGTAGATGGCACGATCACCGGCAGCATCCGGGCACCGGAACTGACTGAGGGCCACGGCCTGATCGAGGGTTCCGTCACTCTGCCAGCGGGAATCCTGAAGCCGACCACCGGTGGCACCTTGCAGATCACGGGGGCGCTGACGCTCGGTGCAAATCTCAAATGGAATGGCCAAGGGCCGCTCGCAGGATCGCAGCATCCGCAGGTGAAGGTGGACGCAGGGATCTCGATCGCGCCTGGCAGCCATTTCGATGTTTCCGCTGCCTCGGGCTTCGCGCTGGGGCAGAGCTATCTGGTGCTTTTGAATGGTGCGGGCCCGATCTCCGGGACCTTCCAGGATCTGCCGGAGGGCGCACTCATTCCTCTGCCCGGCGGGGCGCTAGCGCTGCAGGTGACCTATCAGGCGAATGGCGATGGCCAGGCGACGGGCAATGACTTCGGCTTCACGGTCGTGGCGGATCCGGGTGCGAGTGACCGCACGCTGGGCGTGGCGGGACCGGTGGCAGTGGGCTTCGGCGAGGAGATCGCGCTGACTTACACGCTGGGCAATGCAGGCCCGGCCGCGGTGACGGGCGCGATCTTCGAGGGGATCGTGCCGGCGGGCGCGAACTTATTGGGCTCGACTCCGGCAGGAACGCTGAATCAGCAGACTCTAACAGTGCCATTGTCGGACATGCCCGCAGGTGGCAATGCAACGGTGACGATACGATTCCAAGCGGGCAATCAGCGAGGGGCTTTGGCCACCGGCGGAACCTTCAAGGGGACCTCAGCTGATCCCGATGGCAGCGATCCGATGGTGACCCGGGTGGTGGCGATCTTGCCGGGTGGCGCGAATGGGAAATTGGCGCTGAGCGGCTTCTCGCAAAGTTCCAGCGGAAATCGCGTGGATCTGTCCATCGAGACGATCACCGGGGTGAAATACCGCGTGGAAGGCTCGGCCGATTTGTCGAACTGGACGGCGCTGGAGGAATTCGTCGGGACGGGCGGGTCAATGACGCGTCCGATGCCGGTGGACGCATGGAAGAAGTTCTTCCGGATCCGGATTGTGCCGTGAGCCAAGTAGCACAACCTTGCGAGTTGTGGAGGGGTGAATGATCCCCGTGCTGCGAACTTTCGGTTTCCGGGTGCACTCCCCCATCCGCAACTTTCAAAGTTGCGCTACTTCCACATCTCACAAGCATGCGCGGCGAAGCCGGCGCCGAAGGCGGTGAGCCACCAGTGGCGGTCGCCATTGGCGGTGGCGAGGGCGCGGTCGAGGGCGAAGAGGACGGAGGGGCTGCTCATGTTGCCGTGGTGGCGCAGGACTTCGCGGGTGTCGTCGAGGGTCTGCGGGAGGACGGCTTCGAGGGCATCGATGACGTCGCGGCCGCCGGAGTGGCTGAGGATGCGGTCGGGGTCGGCGCTGCGCTGGGCGTAGAGCTCGGCGACGGCTTCGGCGGCGAGGCCGGGGACGGCCTTGTCGAGCTGGTTGCGGAGCTTGCCGCCGGCATTGACGAAACGGATCTTCTCGCGCTGCTGCGGCTTGTGGACGGTGGTGAAGCGGCCGACCTGCCATTTGTTAGGCTCAGCGGCATCGGACCAGACGGCGGCGGCGGCGCCATCGCCGAAGAGGCAGAGGGAGATGAGCACGCCCGGATCGTCATCGGCGAAGAAGGCGGCGGAGCAGACTTCCACGGCGACGGTGGCGACCTTTGCGCCCGGGTGAGCAGCGAGGAAGCCCTCTGCGGAGCGCAACATGGGGATGGCGGCACCGCAGCCGAGGCCAACGAGGTCCTGCAAGTACGCCGTGTCCCGTAGCTCCAGCAGCTCCGCGACATGGCTGGTCACGCCGGGGCAGAGGTAGCCGGTGCAGGTGCAGATGAAGAGGGCATCGAGATCCACGGCGGCGATGCCAGCCTTTTCCAGCGCAGGCTGCAGGGCGGCGATGGCGAGGCGCGGGGCTTCACGCTCGAAGGTTTCATTCAGCTCCTGGGCATCGCGTGCGACGCCGGGGCCGATCTCCGGCAGGCAGAAGCTGCGAGTGGCGATGCCGGAGACGCCATTGCCGAGGATCTTCTCCATCAGCCCCTGCGAGCGCGGCTTGAGCGCGGCGTAGGCAGGCGTTTCCCGCAATGCGGCCAGGCACTGCTGCTGGGTGTAGCGGTGCGGCGGGACGGCGGTATGGAGCGCTTCGAGGAACATCGGCAGGCGGTAAGCGGAAGGAGGTAAGCGTCGATCAGCGGACGAGGGAAAGGAGCGGACGGAAGGGCAGGAGGCCGCTGATACCGAGGGACTCGATGAGGCGGCGGTAGGCGGAGCGGAGCAGCAAGGGGTGGATGAGCGAGGCGGTCTGCATGCGGCGGTGGAACTTGCCATCGAGCGCGGAGCGGAGAGCGCTGCGGCATTCGTCCCAGGAGATGCGGCCGCTGCTCCAGCGTTCGAGGGGATCGAGCGCGAGTTCTGCGCCTTGGAAGGCCATGGACATGCCATTGCCGGTGAAGGGCGGGATCATGCGGTCGGCATCGCCGATTTCGCAGAGGCCGAGGTCATCATCGGAGGCGCTGCGCTCGCCGAGCTTGAAGTCGGCGACGCCGAGGAAGGAGCCTAGGTCCGGCTCGGCCGCGCGCAGGCGTTTCACCAAGGCCTCATTGCCAGTACGAGAGATGTAGTCGAGGAGCAGCTCGATCTTGCTCAGGCGTCCGCCATGACCCTTGAGGAAGAGGCCGCAGACATTCACGCGGCCGTCCTCGATGCGGGCGAGGCCGATGTAGCCATCGCGGCCGAGGTGCATTTCGAGATCGGCCTCCAAGGGCAGTCCTTGGAAGTGGCACTTCAGGCCCATCCAGACCCGGAACTTTGGGAAGAGCGGATCCGGGCGCCGGCCGGTGGCCCAGACTTGGCCGGGGACCGGCTCACGCGGCAGGCGGGATTTCTCGTGGACGACGGCTCCGTGCTCGAGGGCGAGATCGCGCAGGCGTTCATCGAGTCGATAGCGGGAGATGCCATAGGCAGGCTCGGGCAGGCTGTCGCTGTGGATCTTGCGGCCCCGGGAGAACCAAGCGACGGACTCCAGCAAGCGGGCATCGTGGAAGACGTCGCGGATACCGAGGGCATCGAGGCTGTCCGCTGAGACGCCGGAGATGAATTCGCCGCAGACCCGGTGGCGCGGGTAGCTGCCGGCTTCATGCACGGTGACGGGCACGCCACGCAGGCGCAGGCCACTGGCCAGGGACAGCCCCGCCAATCCGCCGCCCGCGATGGTCACCGTGTCTTTCAAGTCCGGGAAGCTAGCATGCGGATGCCGCCGCGCCATGTGGTTTCCTCGCTGATCCGCCATTGTGCGGGATCGAGGCCTAGCAGGCGTGGCAATTCGCCGTGGGTGAAGCCGGCGCGGATGCTGACCAGCATGTCGTGCTTGGTGGCGCGGCCGACCAAGGGAAGCATCATGGTGGCGTCCCGGATGGTCTGCTGGGTGCGGAAGGGCTCATTGAAGGCGAGAACCTCGAACTTCTGCAGCAGCGGGGTGAAGCGCGGCAGCTCGTGATCCTCGAAATGGTGGAGGAAGAGATTCCCTGCAAGGACTCCGCCGCCGCTCACTTCGGAGAGGACCTCGAAGACATCGCGCTGGTCCCAGGCGATGGCGGCGGGGAGGCCGGCGGGGCGCGGGGCGAGGTCGCAGCCGCGCAGGGAAATCCCGGGATGCTTGCGGGCAAGGCTCGCGAGCAAGGTCCCCTCCCCTGCACCAATCTCGATGACGCCGCGGCCAAGGGCAGCGGGAAAGGCGCGGATCTTGCGGGCAATCCAGCGTTCGTTGCCCATGAGGAAGTTGATCATCTTCAGGTCCCTGCGGCTGCGGACCACATCCGGATGATCGGGTGGGAGTTGGTCGATGATTTCGGGCTCTACAAGGCGCTGCATCGCGGTTAGATGCTGGTATCCGGCTTTCTCATGTGCAAGCCCCGGCCAACATGGAAAATAGGCAGGAAATTCCATCCGGCGGAGACGCTTGGATGGGAAGGGTCTTGAACCACGGATGAACACAGATGGACACGGATTTAGAGTGGGCTGGGGTGCACTTGCCTTGGCTTCCCTCCGCGTGGCGGGGGTATCGATGCTTGGACTTTTCAACCGCGAATGGACGCAAATAAAAGCATGAAGACCCCGATCTGTGTGCTCTGGTTGTCCCATTCTCTTCTTCTAAATTCGCGTCCATCCGCGTCTCTTCGCGGTTGAAATCCTTCTGCCCCTCTTTCCTGAATGCTCCGCCTTTTCCTTCGTGTTTTCTCCGGCCTGCTTGCCTGCCTGCTGCTGGCGGGCTGCTTCGACATCAAGGAGGAGCTGTGGGTCCACAGCGATGGCTCGGGGAAGGCGGAGCTGACCTATGTGATCCCGGCCTCGGCGCTACTTGTGGCAGGCGGGACGGAAGGCCTGGAGAAGAAGATCCGCGACATGATGGCGACGCAGCCGAAGCTACGGCTGGATGCGCTGGAGGTGAAGGAGACGGAGTCGGGGGTGCGGGTGGCGGCGCGGATTTCCACGGACTCGCTGCTGGCGCTGCTCGACCTGAAGAAGAATGCGGGCGGGCGGGAATTACCGGGGGCCGCGATGGACCTGGCGGGAAATTTCGATGTGCGCCTGATCGGGCTGGATGTCGACTTCGCGCGGACGGTCAAGGTGAGGGAGGCGCTGGGCCTGGCATCGTTCGGAGTGAGCAAGGATGATCGCGAGAAGCGCAAACTGATCTACATCCTGCACCTCCCGAAGCCGGCGAAGGAGTCCAACGCGATGACGACGGAGGATGACGGCAAGACGCTGAAATGGGAGGCAACGCTGGGGGAAGCGATGAAGAAGCCGCTGGTCACGAGCTTCCGCGCAAGCATGCCGATTCCGCCGACGGTGTGGTATGGCTTGGCTTTGGTGCTAGTGGCGATCACCGCGCTGGCGAGAGCGGTGTGGAAGTGGCGGACGCGCTTGCGGATGAAGCGGGTGATGGATGCGGAGGCGGGGTAATGTAGCTCGGAGCTTTTCTCCGGTGCCGCCATCAAGGGTACGTAGTCCCGTCCTTTAGGCGGACGAAGCAGTTCTTGTGGCTGATCCACACCAGAGAACTCTGGGAGATGCGGTCGCACGGGTGACTTTGGGCCGCGTGAACGGCTTCTGGATTCAGCATCCACCCGAGGGCACTTGGTGAAGCGGGCAGTCAGGGACCGTTCGTCCGCCTAAAGGACGGGACTACGTGCCCTTGATGGCGCGCCTCGAAGGTAAGTTCGCCCGACCATCCAAGCGAGGCAGGAGCCTTCGCCCTCCCAAGCGGGCCTGGGTTCAGGGCGTCTAGCGCTCGGCGGCCGCCTGAGGCTGCTTCTGCGTGCGCCACTGGGCGAAGGCGGTGTCCATGCCGGCCTGGAAGAAGCCGCGGGATTTCTTCCCGTGGAGCAGGCCGGGGTGATCGTGGTGGGTCTCGAGGTAGATCACCTTCTTGCCCATCTCCTGCGCCTGCACGCGGCGGCGGCGGCAGAGTTCATTCGCGGCGATGGTGTGGCATTCGCCGAGGATGCCATTGGGGGTCTTCCACTGCGGGCCGCCCATGCGGGAGCTGTGGCGGATGCGGTGGACGACGATGGTGTGAATGGAGGGATCCTCCAGCCAATGGTCGAAGGGCGTTTCATTCGAGACGCCGCCATCGAGGAACTCCTCGCCATCGATGCGCTGGGGCTTGAAGAGCACCGGCATGGAGCAGCTGGCGATGATGAAATCGATCAGCGGGCCGCTGGCGCGGATCTCGCCGCGCTGGGTGGTGAGATTGGCGACGGCGATTTCGAGACGCGGGCTCAGGTCCTCGATGCGGCGTTCGCTGCCGATGCGGAGCGAGAGGTAGCGGCGCAGGCGGACGCCGGAGAGCAGGCCGGTGCCTGCGCAGCCGGTGAGGATGAAGGGCCAGCGGTAAAAGGCGCCGAGATCAAAGAATGAGCGCAGAAAGTGGAAGTCGTAGATGAGCTTCTCCAGGGGTTCGCCGCGGAGGCCCGCGGCCCAGAGGCCACCGGCCATGGCACCGGCGGAGGCCCCGGAGATGCGCCCGGGGCGCAATCCCAGTTCCTCCATGCCCGCCAGCAGGCCGAGGTGGGCGTAGTAGCCGAAGAAGGATGAGGACAGGCAGACGGCCAGTCCCGGATCTTGTCCGGTCTCAGTTGATAGACGGCTCATCGGCGTGGGTGACGTCCTCGATTTCCTTCACCGTGGTGCGGTCGGAAGGACGCAGGAAGAGTATGCCACCGACGGCGGCCCAGACAAGACTGCAGGCGAAGCCGATCAGGGAGCCGAGGACGGAGACCTCCGTGGCGGTGCCGTAGAGGCCGCGCATGAGCTCCGCGAAGAAGAGTTCCCGCACGCCGATGCCCTGGATGGAGAAGGGCATGCCGCTGATCGCATCCACCACCGGCATGACGGTGAAGACCTGCATGAAGCTGGCCGCTTCTCCGCCGAACCTCACGCCGCACCAGAAGGTGGCGTAGTAGACCGGGAGCATCAGGAAGCTGACGGCCAGCGCGACCAGTCCCTGCGGCCACTTCTTACGGTAGATATCGTAGATCTCCGGGACGCGGCGCAGGATTTCGAAGCGCATCTTCTTGCCCGGCTTGTGGATCCGGCCGTGGACCCAGGGGCTGGCCATCAGGAAGAGCAGGCCAACGAAGACGAGGCCGCCGACGAAGTAGAACCACGCGAAGGTCAACGCTTTGTGCTCCAGCGCGGTGTGCTCCTCCAGCATCTTGAAGCGGCCGGCGGTGAGCACCAGGAAGGTAACCGCCATGGAGACCAGGCCGGCGAGGTGATCGACCATGACGGACATGGTGATCGTGAGCTTCTTGTCCTTGTGGTCGCGGATCAGCAGGAAGATCTTCGCCGCATCCCCGCCGACGACGGTGGCGAAGTTGAAGAGATTCCCGATCAGGGTGAGCTCGACGATGCGGCGCAGGCTGACCTGCACATCCTGCGCGCGCAGCAGGATCCACCAGCGCAGCGCCGAGATGAAGATCGTGCCCCCGCCGAAGAGAATGCCGATGGCGACCCACTCCCATTGCGGGTGCGCGGGCCAGAGGGAGGTGGACTGATTGATCTTCTGCCGCAGCTCATCCTGGTTCAGCACCCAGTAGAGGCAGCCGATGGTCAGGCCCAGCTTGAGCAGGAAGAGCAGCCACTTTTTCATCCACCGATGAATCAGCCCTTCGTCTCGATCGCCTGGGCAATCGTCTCGACGCTCTGGAGCACGCCCTTGGCCTTCTCGGCATCGGCGATTTTCAGGCCGAAGTGCTTCTCGATGGCGACGACGAGCTGGAGCGCATCCACGGAATCGAGGCCGAGGCCACCGGCGCCGAAGATGGCGGTCTGATCGGCAATCTCTGCCGCATCGAAATCGAGCATCAGCTCGTCGACCATCACCTCTTTGATTTTGCGCCGCAGTTCCTCGCCTTGTGCCATGATTGTGAACTTGTTAGAAGATTCCGCCGTCGATCTTCAGGGCGGACCCTGTGACGTAAGCGGCATCGTGGCAAGCGAGAAACCGCACCGCAGCCGCCACCTCCGCCGGGGTGCCGAAACGGCGCATCGGGATGCCGGCCTTGGCCTTCTTGGCCGCTTCCTCGTCCATGTGGGCCAGGGCCTCGGTCTGGATGTAGCCCGGGAGGATCGCATTTACGGTGATTCCGGCGCGGGCGACCTCCTTGGCGAGGGTCTGGGTCAGGGCGACGACCCCGGCCTTGGCGGCGGCGTAGTTCGTCTGGCCCAGTGGCGGGAGGATGGCGCTGAGCGAGGCGATATTGATGATTCGTCCGAAGCGATTGGTCATCATAGGCCTAATGACCGCGCGGCAGCCGAGGAAGACGGAATCCAAGTTCGCGGAGATCACCGAGGACCAGGCCTCATCCTCCATGGTGGCGAGCAGGCCATCGCGGTGCATCCCGGCGTTGTTGACCAGCACGTCCAGGCGGCCATCGGCGGTGGTGATGGTGGCCACGGCGGCGTCCCAGCTTTCCCGGGAGGTCACGTCGAGGTCGACGAGGCGGGCGCGGTCGGGGAATTCCCCTACGAGAGATTCAGCATTCGAGCGGTTCGCGCGGACGCCGAGCCAGAGTCTGGCCTCCGGCTCTTTTTCCAGGAAGTAGCGGGCGATGCCGAGGCCGAGGCCGCCGTTGGCACCGGTGATGAGGATGGTCATGTGGGGGGAAGCAAATCACCAATCACCAATCTTCCAATCATCAATCGGGGTGTGCGAGAGTCCGTGGCATCCGCATGACCACGCTCCCCCGCCCTTCGCTGATCCGTTCGCTGACCTTCTGGGGTGGGGTGCTGGCCGTCGTTTTCACGTTGTGGGCTTGGCAGGATTCGGCGCGGAACTGGAGCACGGTGGGAGGGGGCCCGCTTTCCATCACCAGCAAGAGTTGCGGTATTTCGATCTTTCATCCCGCGAGGCCCGCCCTGCTCCCAGCGCTGGTCAGGCGCAATGAGGTCATCATTGGCCGTATGGACCCGAGATTCGGCGAGCTGGACAGCCTGCGCTTCGGCCAGCCGGATTTCGGCGGCTATCTGGATCTGGAGACCAGGCGGCAGCTCGCCTACACCGGGATGCTGGACGGCCGCAGGCCGGATGCGGTGATCCGCTACTACTATGCGGCGCCGGAGGATATCTACCCTGGCGAGTGGCTGCTGTTTGTCCCGTATTGGTGTGTGTTGCTGGGGGTGGTGGGGGTTTGGGTGGGGCTGATCTACTGGAGGTCTCGTAGGTTGCGGAGGAGGCTTTGTAGCGACGTGAAGGATGAAGCTGCGTTCGGCTGCGAGGATAGGATGGCAGAATCGTGACGGCGTTTCTGATGGAGAGCGCGAGAAGCAGAAAGCTGCCGGGGACCGTTCTGCGGGGCGGGTGCCTCCGCGCTCCCAGGAAGAGGGCTTCAGGTAATAGACGCCGCCGGGGTGGGCTTGGGGAGGATCTCCGGTGAGGTGGAGATCGCCCGGTGCTTCACGGCAACAGGGTTGCCTGCCGAAAGCGGCAGCAGGCTGCACGCAGTCCAAGGGCTTCGCCGGGGAGCAGGCAGAGGAGCGGCGGCGATTTTGGTGGAGGGCGCGAGAAGTGGACAGCTGTAAGGGACCATGCTGCGAGGCGGAGGCTCCGCGCACCCGGTGAAGAGGCCTTCTGGTGATAGGTGCCGCCGGGGTGGGCTTGGGGAGGATCTCCGGTGAGGTGGAGATCGCCCGGTGCTTCACGGCAACAGGGTTGCCTGCAGAAAGCGGCAGCAGGCTGCACGCAGTCCAAGGGCTTCGCCGGGGAGCAGGCAGAGGAGCGGCGGCGCTTTTGGTGGAGGGCGCGAGAAGTGGACAGCTGCCGGGGACCGTTCTGCGGGGCGGGTGCCTCCGCGCTCCCAGGAAGAGGGCTTCAGGTAATAGGCGCCGCTGGGGTGGGCTCGGGGAGGATCACTTGTGAAGCCGAAGTCTCCCGGTGCTTCACGGCAACAGGGTTGCCGGCCGAAAGCGGCAGCGGGCTGCACGCAGTCCAAGGCGGCTGCGCCGCGGTTATCGGGTAGCACGCGGGATAGCTCCCCTACTCCCCCTCCCGCTTCTGCTGCTTGGTCTTCTCGTTGTAGAGGCGGATGGCTTCCTTGGCGGCGGCGGCTTCGGCGGGATCCTTGAGGGTGGCGATCCACTTGGCGGCGCCGTTGGGATCACCGGAGCTCCATTGGGCGGCGATGTTTTGGATCGAGCAGAGGCGCTCGGGACCGGCGGGGAGGGTGAGGACCCAGGCGGAGGCCTTGTCGGGCTCGCGGGAACCCCAGTGGATGGCAGTCTCGATGAGTTCCTCGCGGACCTTCTTGGTGGCGAGGTTGTTCACCAAGGCGAGGCGATAGATCTCCGCGGAGAGATCGAGCAGCGGCGCGCCGGTGTGTTGCATGCGCTTGACCATATCCGCCAGCACCTCGGGCTTGGCATTGCGGACAAAGGTGAGCGCTTCCTGGATTTGATCGGGGCCCCAATTCTCCGAGCGCATCAGCATCGAGTCGGAGTTGGGTTCATTGAAGACCTCGGCGAACTGCTCGGGGATGCTGAGGGGCTTCTTGGGCGTGGCTTGGTTCTGTTGGAACTTGGCCTCCTGGCTCTTGAGTGCCGTCAGCTCGGCCTCGGTGAGGATGGCAAGCATCTCGGGCGGGATCTCCTTGCCCATGCTCAGTTGGGTGGAGCGCATGCCCAGCAGGAGGGCGCGGCGCAGCTCCGCTGTGATCCCCATCGCCGGATCCGTGAGATACTTGATGGCCGCAGCCGCATCACGGCGGGAGATCGCCTCGATTGCCTCGAAGCGGAGCTTGCCTTGTTCCTGCGAGCTGAAGCCGAGACGCCCGAGGTCGGCGGAGAGCCACAGCTCCTCCGAGCCGATCATGTCATAGGTCATCGGCCAAGAGTTCGCAAAGGACGAGCGCTGCAGGGAGGCGACGAAGTCCGGGGTGAACAAGCTGAGGTTTTCCGCGATCTTGCGGGCATTGACCTTGCTCTCTTCCATCGACACGCCGCCGATCCCGAAGATGGCCTGGTAGAGGGCACCGCCATCCGGCTGTGCAGCCAGCCATTTCACGCCACTGGTGAAGTCCTTGGCCACGACCGCCTGCGCGGCGGCGGCACGCAGCAGGGCGCGCCAGCGATCCCCGCGGGCATCCGCCAGGTCGAGGAGCTTCTCCGGATCGTTGACCGCGCCCTTGGCGAGGAGGCGGACCATGTCCTTCGACAGCGCCTGGCCATCGGCGGGCGGCGGGAATTCCAGCGCCAATTTCAAGACGGTGGCGGGATCGCGGCCGACGAGTTCCTCCATGGCCGCGAAGATCATGCGGCGGCCATGATCGGGATTCGCGGCGGTCTTGCCGAAGGCGATCAGCTTTTCGGGATCGAGCTTGGCAAGACGGGCCAAGTTCCTGGAAGCGGAGCCGCGCTTGTCGCCAGCGATCTGCGCGGTGACGAGGGCATAGGGGTCTTCCTGGAAGAGCAGCTCCTCCAGCTCCACGGTGAACATCTGGACCACCAGCGGATCGGCGTGGCGGAAGCGCGTGCCATCGAGCCATGCCTGGCGCTCACGGGGCGGGATGCCGCGGGCGAGCTGGATGGCGGCATGGATGGCAGTCCAGCGGTCCTTCGTGGCACGCAGCGGGGCCATCGCCTCATCCGTGGGATTCGGCGCCGAGGGCACGGGTGTCTTCACTGGTACGGAATCCTTCGTACTTGCGGAAGACACCAGCATCCACCCGACGGCGAAGGCAGGCACGAAGCAGAGCAGGATCTGGAGCGGGCGCTTCATCGTTCGTCCATTTGCTTGGCGCGGCTGCGGATGATCTCCGGGGTGCCGGAGGCGGAAAGGTAGCTGCGGAGGGCGGCGGGGTCCCTGCCCTGCCACTGCAGCAAAAGCTGATCGATCTGGCTGTCGCGCTGCTTGGCATCCGCGACGCTGCCGGTCCAGCTGAGCGCCTGATCATACGCGGGCTTGTCGCCATTCGCGAGCTGGCTGGAATACTTGAGCGCGAGATCATCCCGCAGGGCACCGGCAGGCTGGCGCTTGAGCCAGACGCCGAAGTCCCACTCGTCTTTCTCCATCCAGTCATTGGCCAGTTGGCGGGCGGCGGCCTGATAGGCAGGCTTGTCATCGGAGGCCATGACGGCATCCATGGCCAGCTCCGGCATGTTCTTGATGAGGTCTTCCGCAAAGCCGGGGAAAGGTGTATCCGTGCTGTGCCAGCCCTCGCGCTGACCCTCCAGGAAGAACACGGCCACGGGATACTCATCGAGCGCACGGCCGCTCTCCAGAATCTTGCCCAGGACCTCCACGGCCATGGCGGGCTGGGTGGTGGTGAACTTGCGCCCCAGATTCCCTAACAGGGCCGCGGCGGCCAGCGGTGCTTCCTCGCTCTCCGCGAAGCGGATGGCAGCGGCGGGATCCTTCTCGGCAAGGGCGGTGGCGTAGGCCTGGCGCAGCCGTCCCTTGACCTCGCCGGTGGGCATCTTGGCGAGGATGCCGGGCATCTTGTCGATCTGCTCGCGGGCGATCGCGCTGGTGAGTTCCTCGCCGACGCTGGTGAGGAGCCGCGGGCTGCGCGCGCCCCATAGCAGCAACTGCTCGGGGTCATCCTTGCTCCACTCGCGGAGAAGCTTGTCCTTGGCGCGGGAGTTGGTCGAACTGCCAAGGCGCAAGGTGAAGTCCAAGGCCTTGTCGAAGCGGCGCTGGGCGATGAAGCCATCGACCACATTGGACCCGAGTTGGGCGAGGCCGAGATCCTGCTCGATCAGCTTTGCGACATAATCGGGATCGCGGCCGGCGATGCCCTGGAGGACCATGTAGAGCGCGCCCCTTTCATTGCTGGCACGGGCGGCGGCTTCCGCGGCGCGCGGGTCCACGGCGGCCCAAGCCTCCCATGCGCCAAGAGTGCCGCCGAGCTTGAGGTTCCCGGCCATGGCGCCTTGCGGGTCGAGCACCACCCAGCGCGCGATGACAAGGGTGGCCAAGGGCTGCGGAATTGGCTGATTCGCGAGGAGCTGCTCCCAGAGGGCCTCGATCTCCGGCAAGGTGGCGTGCGGCAGCCAGATGGCGAGACGCGCGGGGCGATCCGGGAGATCGGGGTCCTTGAGAGTTTCGACCGTATCGCTGCTAGGAAGCAAGGCGGGCGCGGCGATCTGCGGGCGCTCCGCGACTTTCGCTGGTGCGAGTGTGGCCGTGAGGGTGGCAGGCGGATGCAGCGCACGACTCACCAGGGCACCGGCGGTGAGACCGACCACAATGCTGAGCCCGGGGGCGAGGAGTTTCATGGCAGGAGAGGAGCAGACCTGCGGGTCATAGGGCGGAGATAAGCGGCTCGATCCAAAGTTGTCGATGCCGCTTGGGTGAATCCTAGCAGCCTGTTGAAATACCGGGATGACCCACATCCACGGCATATTTGGACGCTGCGAACGAGGTTCCTGATTTCCGAAAGTTTGATTCCTCGCGGTTTTGGATCTGCGTCTTCGCCCGAGTCAGCCGTGAATGCCATCCTTGGCGGCTGCCTTCCGGGTATTTCGAGAGGCTGTTAGCTCCGATTGCAATCCCTATTGCGCACGCAACATGACCCGGTAGCGGCGTGCGGGATTCCTGTCCCTTGAGTCCAACGGGGTGCGCCTGATAAAAGGCCCCAATACCTCACCGCGTTCTCACGAAGCGAGCTGAGACACTCGCGGACAAGATCTGCCGCCGTCAGCTTCATCGCTTTCTCACGTCCCCGACGCAGCAATAAATAGTTCCAATAGAAGATCATGGGTTCTTGCTCCTATTCTCGAACATTGCGTCCCGAACATGACGAATGCGCTACCCCCAAAGGTCGGCCACTGACGGGCTAAACTAAGCGGTGGCGAGCTGCTGGAAAGCTTGGAATGATCATGCTTTACGGATCAGGTTGGAGTGGCGGGGATTTGAAACCGGGAAACCGCAGCGGAGCGCCGGATGTGCCAAGCCACGATCATGCGCGAGCAAGCGTTAGCTTAGCGACCTTAATAGGCAATATCGACCGCATTAATGCATATCACACAAACTTCCACGACACTAAATAGTTAACTACACCACCCCGCTTAATCTTAATCGCACAAAACTCCTTGCGTAACTCGGAAGCATCCTATATTCCTCTCGATGGAACCGCCCCCTATAACATGAAGTCGATAGCCAACTTACTTTCCTTCGCCGTTGCGACTACTACTCTGATCGGAGCGCCAGAGGCGTCCCCTTTGGAACAAAAACCTACCGAAGCCAGATTTCACGCAAGCTCTCAAGTAAGGCCAATTCCAATTAGCGGAGCCCTACAGTTCACGCTCAGCAACTATTACGATCTCCTAAAATTGAAAGTTGGCAGCTTGAACGCCGATGAATTCGTCCAGCTCAAGCTCGTCGCGGACCCTGTCGACCTATCCGCGAGGTACAAGTACTACTCGATGTACGGCCTCCTCAATCGAAGTGACTTGTCGGTGGAGCCCGAACCCGTCTCGGGAACCATCGTTATGTCATCCACTAAACTTAACGAGGTTTACGGCACCTTTATGGACAGATTGAGAAGATTAGCAATCGTCCGAGAATTGGACCACCAGGAACAAGCGCAAGTGGCTCATTTCACCCTCATCATTCAAGAATGCAGAACTCGCATGAAGGATTATCAAAAGCTTGAGAGAAAGGAATGGCTTGAGCATTGTGAAGCCTACAGCGTGAAACCGGGCGACCAAGTCTACTACCTTCAATGGTCTGTCAACAACGGTTATCAGCAAGAAATCAGCCGAGAGGTCAATCAGATAAATGACGCGAATTTCGAGATCGATAAGCTCTTGGCAAGAAAGTACGCGGATCCAGCAGACGAAGAGATCGTGAAGGCCGACAGAGCGTATCGCATGGAACAAATGCGTTTGCGCTGGCCCATGTTCCCGGACTTTCTTTACACCGACGGTGACAAGTTCACCTTGGATTATTTAGCCCGCCTCCCTGCCGGCTCCACCGGTCTATTTGATGACCGCCGAACTACCACTTGGAACATGGCGATTGACACGATCAAAACAACTCCCGCCGGTGGATTCGATGTGTTCTTCAATCGGACTACTTCCAAGAGCAATCAGATGGACTCAGATTGGGGAACGTCGGTCAGCGCTAGCTACTTTGTAGTTTCCGCAAACTGCAGCGCCGAGGAACAGATTCATATTGCCGAAGACTTCCGAACAATGACGGAACTCAAGCTAGGAGCGAAGGCCGCATTCAAAGTCTCCATAGTATATCCTGCGTGGTTCCAGCCTAACCTGTTCAACAACAAACGAGTATTGGAAAACAAACGCGAATTCATGCAGTTTTTGGGGCCCAAGGGTTCACTTTTGTATTATCCAACTGGCTTGATTCTTATCCGCGGCTTTTCGGCGAGCTTCAAGAACAGTCAGAAATGGGAATATGACTACAAACGGCACTTTTCGGCGGCTGCCGGGGGAGGATTCAGTGTCTTCGGAGTAGGTTTCGGTGCTAAAGGAAGCTACGAAAACGACACCAAAGAGCACCAGGTCGATCAGGCCGACACCCAACTATCGTTCCAAGACGGCGACGAAACCATCCGCTTCGCGGGATATGTCGTCAAGAAGCACTCCGGCTTCAACTTGTTTGAGGAGCAACTCCCAATCAGCGAACCCGGGCCAAACGCAAACGCTTTGAAGGAGCCATTTAAGGGCGAACCCTGAAAGTCAATGAAGATCCACTCGATCCTCGCTGCCGTCTCGATCCTTTGCTTCCCGAGCTGCCGCACCACCACAAAACTTCCTATTTGTCCGGGACTGGCACGGTATAGCTATGCCACCTTGGAGGAGGGTAAGGGAAAGCTGGTTGGCAGGAGACTGGAAGATGCTATGGCCCAAAGAGGCATCGGTTTCACTCCACTTTCAAATTTCACGGCTCAGTTCGAGGGATACCCTTGGGATCTCCAATGGCTAAGGGAGAATTATGTCGATTTCCTTACGGACTTTAATCCGCGGCATGTCATTACAGATCGGGAGACTTACCTTGAAGCACGGCGCAATGCGCCCCACTGGATCAATTTGATTGACACCAACCGCTCCGAGGAACTCCTGGATATTCAAAATGGATATTGTGCAGCATGTTGCGATACCCCTGAATTCCGCTTTCGCTTAAGAAATTCCGACGCAGCGGATTGACCCTTACTGATATCCCTTTCGGGCCTATAGCGCCCGGTTTCTGCGATAATCCGCCGTCACTCCATGGATAGCGCCTCCGCCTGCGGATAAAAGTCCGCCCGCCGTGAGAACTTCGTCCAACAAGCTGCAGAGAAAGGCGCAGAGCGGCTCTCGAACGGAGCTTTTGCCATGTGCTCGACCATGGGAGCTTGAGGCGGGCGACGTTGCGCGGCCGCGAGAACCTGACCGCAAGCTCGGCGAGGTGCTGGCTTACAACCTGTCGCTGCTGATGCGTCGCCTCACGGGACATGGCACGCCGAAGCAGTGGCTGGCGGCGGCATATGCCGCCGTGCATGCGCCATGCGCCTGCTATTGACATGGATCGGCTTCGATCCGGTCGCCGTCCGCCAGGTGAGGCGGCTCCCCGCACCTCATGCTCCGATCTGAGAAAAATCGCCGACACTACTGCGCCTAAACCGGATGGCGAGTTTTTCAACAGGCTGCTAGGTGAAGATCCGCGTCACCACGTCTTCCGGGGTGGCGGTGTTATCGATGATCTCGACGTCGTCGCCGAGTTCGAGCGTCGCGAGTTGCGAGTCTAGCAGGCTGGCGGGCATGAAGTGTTCGCCTTCTGCGGCGCGTTCGTCGAGGCGCTCACGGAGGACGGAGGGCGCGGCGGTGAGGACGATGAAGCGGATGGGCTCGGGGGCGGTGAAGGCGCGGAGCTGATCGCGGTATTTCTTCTTCAGCGCGGAGCAGGCGAGGATGATCGGATCGTGCGTGACGAGATAGTCACCGAGGGCATCGAGCCAGGCGGCGCGGTCTTCATCGGTGAGCGGGATGCCAGCGCTCATCTTCGCGATATTCTCCGGCGGGTGGAAGCCATCGGCATCGGCGAAGGGGCAGTGGAGCGCTTCGGCCAGCAAGGTGCCGATGGTGGTTTTGCCGCTGCCGCTGACGCCGGCGAGGATGATTCTCATGGGGAAATTCTCAGGCCGGACTCTGAACTGTGAAGACCGGATGAAAAGTCAAAGAAACGCCCGGTTAACCGACCTCCCCCGCCCCGTATAGCGTTGACGAGCTCCAGCGCTCCCCTCAGCTCTCTTCCAGATACATAACACGCTCCCCGATGCCGTTCCCCCACCCTCGCGCGTTTCCCCTATCCCTCTTTGCCCTGAGTTTTACCTACGCGAGGCTGGCCCCGGCCGCGGATACCGACGTCACGACCCCGCCGCGGATCGATCTGCTCAGCCCTTCGCGGACCTTCTCGACTGCTTCCAGCCAATTCACCGCGGCCGATCTCGATGATGATGGTGACCAGGACCTGGTCCACCAGCCTCAAGGCGGCAGCGATCAGGAGGGCGATCCGCATGCCTACTGGATCGAGAACCTTGGCAATCGCCAGTTCGGGCCGCTGCGGCTCATTCATCTCGGGCCCACCGATTCCGGACAGACCCTGGAGGGAGCGGTGGTGTGGGATATGATCGGCGACTCCAAGCCGGAGATCTTCGTAAGCCGCCGCATGCTCCCGTCCATCAGCTCCTACACGCCGTTCGCGCTTTCGCCCGGCCTAACTGAGGATGCCCCTGCACCCATCGTGCCCACGCGCGTCGCCGGTGCCTCGTCCATCCCTTGGGATCTGGTCGATTTCGATGGCACGGGGAATCCCTATATCGTCTCGATCAACGGTGCCGCCGGGGCAGATCAAACCACGGTGAGAGCCTACAAGCGCAATGGGGGATCCGTCGGCGATCCCTTCCAGCAGGCATGGGAGGTCACCTCCCGGTATTTCGATCCCCAGGACGTGGTTGATTTCGATGCCAGCGATGTGGATGGCGACGGTGACGGCGATCTCTGCGTGGCTTGCAGCGACGACGTAATGCGGATCTTCGAGCGCGAATACCTCGGCAGCTCCCAGTTCGAGCCGCGGCTCTTCCCGGGTGTGGATTCCCACTCCACCTGGATCGATGTGAATGGCGACGGCCGCCGCGACATCCTGCAGCCCGACTACAGTTGGCACGAGAACCTCGGCAACTGGAACTTCACCCTGCACGAGCCCTCACCCGCGCATGAGCTGCTGGCCTACGCCTCTTTTGAGAAAGTGGTGCCGCGCGCGGGGCAATCGGCCCTGGTGCATGCCATCGTCCTGAATGAAGACCAGACCGCCTACGAGCGAATCGTGGTCCCCTTCGACTCCGCCACGCCGCTCATCCGCGAGACCGCGCCGGGTGACCCGAATCGCTTCCCGACGACCCTTCACTATGGCGATCTGGATGGGGACGGCCACGTGGACCTGGTGTATGCCTATTCCGCGGGGTATCCTTCCTACTACGGTTCCCGTATCATCGTGACCGCTTGGGGTTCTGCCTCCGGCTTCTCCGCGCCGCAGCAGGTATATGTCGGGCCCTCGCCCTACAGCCGCACCTTCGCCGCGGACTTCAATGGGGACATGCTCCCGGATCTCGTCAGCGGGCCGGACGCGCTGGGCAGCTACCGCATTCGCTACAATGCCGGCGTGAGCAACAGTCCCTTGGAAGACGGCGAGCTGATCAATGGACTGGAAATCCCCGGCACCGAGCTCCGCATCCTCGGCTCCGCGCGCATCGACAAGGACAAGTATCCCGATCTGGTGTGCAGCTACACGCGCCTGCCCGTGGACGAGGATGGCCCGGAGCAAGCCATCGTGGTCGTGCGCGGCCGGAAGGACGGCTCCTTCATCGCCCCGGTCGTCCCGGCTGGCGGCCTGGTCTTCACGCCGGGCCAGATGCTGGACGGTGGCGGCATGCAAAACGAGAACTTCGTCGATTGGGACCGCGATGGAGACCTCGACCTCGTCTCCTGGGGCCAGTGGCATGAGAATGTGAATGGCAGCTTCCCCGCGGGCCACCGCCTGCTGGTGGAGCTGGGTACGATCCCGGATTTCCTAGGCAACCCCGCCACCATCGGGGGCACCATCACCGGCGATATTGATGGGGATCGCGCACTCGACATCATCTCGCTGGTGCATGGCACGGGCACGGGGAATCAAGCGCCGGATCACATGCTGGTCGCCTTCAACGATGGCCGCGGCGGCATCGAGGAAACCATCGAGCTGCCGATCCAATTGGCCAACTATGATTTTCTGGGCAATCCGACGATGACGGGCACTGCTGTTCTCGCGGACCTGAACGCCGACAAACGCCTGGACCTATGGGTGCGCGAGGTCACTGGCGCGGACAGCCTTGGCAATCCCGTCACCAAGGACCGCTGGCTGCGCAATCCCGGCCGCCGCACGGCGCGAGCGATGAACACTTGGGTAGCCTCAAAGCTGCCCGCCGGCGGCGACAAGGTAACGCCCGGCGTGGCTTTCGGCGACTTCGATGGCGACCGCAAGGCGGTGAACCTGAAGAAGAACAGCGGTGAGTGGCTCAGCCCCTGGGGCTACCTGCAGTCCACCAAACCTGGACCAATCTTCTCCGGGCCCTATGATTTCACGAATGGGTTCCTCAACCTGACCAAGGCCGGCTTTGATGGCGGCGTGGACATCGATGGGGATCGGGACACGGATTTCATTTTCGGCGGTGGAGGCTTCCCGGAGGTCGTCCTCTACAATCCCTCCGCGGAAGCCGGCAAACGCAAGCCCGTGAAGGCAAAGGCAGTGGAGTGGCTGGGGAGCCTGCCGGTGGTGAGGTGAGGTGGTTCTTCGGCATCAAAAGGGGTGCAGGTGGTTGGAGTAAACTCCGCGCGTCCGCATGCGCGACCTACGTGCCCCCCTTCAGGGGGCATGGTCATCGGGTGCCTGTAACCCAGGGTTGCGCTGCGCTTCGCTTGCTCACCCTGGGCTATTCACGTTTGCCCCTTTGGGGCATTGAAGGCCGGGCCATCGCGTTTGCCCTTTTGGGCATTGGGAAGTTCATGCGATGGTCAACGGCCACGGGTTGGAGTGAAGCGGCTTCACACCAAGCCAAAGCGGTGTCGTGCCACCGCACTCCACAGTTTTGCCCCTTTGGGGCATTGAAGGCCGGGCTATCGCGTTTGACCTTTTGGGGCATTGGGAAGTTCATGCGATGGTCAACGGTCACGGGTTGGAGTGAAGCGGCTTCACACCAAGCCAAAGCAGTGTCGTGCCACCGCACTCCACAGTTTTGCCCTTTTGGGGAATTGGGGCCTCAGCTCGTTCGAGCTTGCTCAGGCGCCGGGCGCGCCATGCCAGGGCGGCGAGCCAAAGCAGGAAGGTGAGCAGCAGGAGGAGAAGAGGAAACGGCAAGTAGCATCTCCCGCGAAAGGCGCGCCAGCTCGCCCAACCGCTTCAGGCTGAACTTTGAATTCCGGATGAAAAGGCAAAGAAGTCCGGATGAATCGGGAGATCTGCGCCCTTCCACGGCCCGGAAAGCATTGACGCAGTCCCCTCCCCTCCCAAGCTCACCGCCAGAACAAGATAACTCGCTCACGCATGCCGCTCCTCTACCCCCGGGCCCTTCCTCTATCCTTCCTCGTCCTGACATTCCCCGCGTCCACTTGGGCAGCCGGTGGTGACACGGACTACACCACGCCACCGCGGATCGATTTCATCAGCCCCTCAAGTGACTTCTCCACGCATGCCACCTATTTCACGGTGGCCGATCTGGATGGCGATGGAAATCTGGACCTGGTCCACCTGCCGAATAACAGCACGGCCGTGCCGGGGGATCCGCACGCCTACTGGATCGAGAATCAAGGCGGCCGCCAATTCGGCAGGCTGCGGCTTGTTCATCTCGCTCCCACCGATGCCGGACAAACCCTGGAGGATTCCGCGGCGGTGGTGAATCTCACCGGCGATTCGAAGCCGGAGATCTTCGTGAGCCGCCGCTACTCGCCGCAGCAAAGCCTCTACCTGCCGCTCGCCCTCACCCCTGACTTGCTGGACGATGGTAACGCCGCTCCGGTCGTGCCGCTTGAGCTCAGGGGCTTCGCGAACTCGCCGTGGCAGCGGGTCGATCTCGAAGGCACCGGGCAGACTTATCTCTTCCAGGCCTTCGACGCCGAGGGTGCTGGCACCGCCACGATGTCGATCTACAAGCGCAATGGCGGCACCGTGGGCCAGCGCTTCCTGGAAGCATTCGTGATCAATGCTTCCTACTTCGATACGGCGGAGATCAATCATGTGGAGTCCCACGACATCGATGGCGACGGTGATTACGACCTCTGTGTGGAGACCCGCGATGACAAGGTGCGATTCTACGAGCGGCTGACGCACCAGACCTATAGCGGCACGCCGCGGATCCTGCAGGATGTCTATGCCAAGACCCAGTGGCTGGATCTGGATGGCGATGGCCGGACCGATATCCTGAGTTCGGATTTCAGCTGGCAGAAGAACCTCGGCGGCTGGAATTTCAGCCCGCAGGAGACGCCCGCGGCGCTGGTCGACTTGCAGTATCCGACCTACCACAAGGTGGTCGCGCGTGCGGGGCAATCGGCGCTGCTGCATGCGATCGTGCCCACGGAGGACCAGAGCGGCTATGAGCTGGTCAGCATCGCTTTCGATTCCGCCGAGCCGCTCTCCCGCCAGCCCTTGCCAGGAGCCGCCGATGGCTCCACGGTCTTCCTTCATCTGGGCGATGTGGATGGCGACGGCCAGCAGGACCTGGTGTATTCCAGCTCCGCTGCCGGCTCCTTCTACGGTGGATCTCGTACTATCTCGATCGCCTGGGGTTCGCCGTCCGGCTTCCTGGCGGGGCAGACGGTGTGGGAAGGCCCGGGCGCGGCGTATCAGGTCTTCAGCGCGGACTTCAATCAGGACCACTGCCCGGACCTGGTCAGCGGGCCGTATGCCAGCGGCGACTACCGCATTCACTTCAATCGCGGTGCCGCCGGCCCGGATGAGGGTGTGGTGATCAATGGGCTGCAGATCCCCGGCACCACGCTGCGGATCCTGGGCGCGGTCCCGATCGACAAGGACAAGTATCCCGATCTGGTCTGCCGCTACACTCCCCTGCCCGCGGATCCGGCCAATCCCAAGAGCGCGCTGGTGGTGGTGCGCGGGCGCAAGGATGGCTCTTTCATCCCGCCGGTGATCCCGGCTGGAGGCCTGGTCTATACTCCCGGCCTGGCCTTCGACAGCGGGGTGGGCCCGGGCAGCAGCAACGATTTCATCGACTGGGATCGTGATGGCGATCTCGACCTGATCGCCTGGGGCCAGTGGTTCGAGAATGTGAAGGGCAGCTTCCCGCCGGGCCAGCGGACCTTGGTCGGCCTGGGAAGCATGGAGGATTTCCTCGGCAATCCGGCCACCATCGGTGGCACGATCGTGGGTGATCTGGATGGTGACCGCGCGCCGGACATCATCTCGCTGGTCTATGGTGCGGGCGTGGGCAGCGAGCCGCCGAAGACGATGCTGGTCGCCTTCAACGACGGCCGCGGCGGCATCGAGGAAACCGCGGAACTGCCAATCCAAATCGCCCGCTATGACTTCCTGGGGAATCCGACGGTGGCTGGCACCGCGGTGCTGGCAGACCTGAATGCCGACAAGCGCCTGGATCTGTGGGTCCGCGAGTCCGGCAGCAGCGATGGGCTGGGCAATCCCATCATCACCGAGCGCTGGCTGAGCAATCCCGGCCGCCGCGCGGCGCGTGATATGAGCGCGTGGGTCACGCATGCCTTGCAGCCCGGGAAGGTCGCGCCGGGTGTCGCCTTCGGGGATTTTGATGGTGACCTGAAGGCGGTGAACTTGAAGAAGGGCATCGGCGAATGGCTCAGCCCCTCGGGCTATCTCAAGCCGACCCGCAGCGGCCCGCTGCTCTCCGAGGCGTATGACTTCACCAACCACTTCATCGATCTAACAGGACAGTGGTTTGCCGCTGGCCTGGACATCGACGGTGATCGCGACACGGACTTCCTGCTCGGCGGTGGCAGCCAGCCGACGATCATCCTGCGGAATCCCCAGGCGGATGGCGGCAAGCGCCGGCCGCTGAAGGTGAAGGAAGTGGCGTGGCCTGGGGAGCTGCCGGTGGTGAGGTGAGGTGTCTCTCAACCCCCGAAGGGGCGTGTGGTGAGAGCGACTCTCCAGCCCCAAAGGGGCGCAGGTTGATAGCCCAGGGTAAGCGGAGCGCAACCCTGGGTTCCTGACCGAAGGAGAACGTGCCCTGAAGGGGCACACGTAGTGCGGCAATACACCGCGTGTCCGCATGCGTGGCCCACGTGCCCCCCTTCAGGGGGCATTCCAGTTCGGCCGCGCTGACCCAGGGTTGCGCTGCGCTTCGCTTGCTTACCCTGGGCTATCGACGTTTGCCCCTTTGGGGCATTGGAGGCCGGGCTTTCGACGTTTGCCCCTTTGGGGCATTGGAGGCCGGGCTTTCGACGTTTGCCCTTTTGGGGCATTGGAGGCCGGGCTATTTGCGTTTGCCCTTTGGGGGCATTGGAAGTTCATGCGATGGTCAACGGCCACGGGTTGGAGTGAAGCGGCTTCACACCCAGCCAAAGCGGTGTCGTGCCACCGCACTCCACAGGGTGTCCTGTTAGAGGTCGATGATCACCTTGATGGCGCCGAGCTTGGGGTCGGTGAACTTGGCGAAGCCGGTGGGGACTTCGGCGAAGGGCAGGCGATGGGTGATCCAGGCGTCGGTGTCGATCTTGCCTTCGCCGATGAGCTTGATGATCTCGCCGAAGTCCTTGGGCAGGGCATTGCGGGAGGCGAGGAGGGTGAGTTCACGACGGTGGAAGACGGGGGCGTGCGGGAACTTCAGTTCCTGGGTGGTGATGCCCACATAGACGACGCGGCCGGTGAAGGCGGCGTATTGAAAGCAGGTGGACATGGAGGCCGCGGAGCCGGTGGCATCGATGATGACGTCTGCCAGTTGGCCGCCGGTGAGGGCTTCGAGTTCGGCCAGCTCCGAGCCGCTGCCATCGCCGCGGACGAGGATGCCGTTCGAGAGGCCGAGCTTCTCGCGCACGAAGTCGAGGCGGCCCTGGACCATGTCCATGATGACCACGCGGACATCCATCAGCTTGAGGAATTCCAGGCAGGCGAGGCCGATGGGGCCAGCACCGATGACCAGCACGGTCTCGCCCGGCTGGGGATTGCCGCGTTGCACGGCGTGGTAGCCGATCGCGAGGGTCTCGACCAGGGCGAGCTGGTCGTAGGAAAGGTGATTGCCGGGATGGAGCTTGCGGGCAGGCACGATCCAGGAATCGCGCAGGCCGCCATCGGTATGAACGCCTAACACCTGCACGCCGGGGCAGCAGTTCGACGAGCCCTTGAGGCTGGTGGGACTGGCGGGATCGTTGACGTAGGGTTCGAGCGAGGCCTTGTCGCCGGGGCGGATGTTAGAGACGCCATCGCCAACCGCGAGGACCTCGAGGCCAAGCTCGTGGCCGGGGATGCGCGGGTAGGAGAAGAAGGGCATCTTGCCGAGGTAGCCGGAGAGATCGGTTCCGCAGATGCCCATGCGGTGGGTGCGGACGAGGGCTTCGCCGGGACCGGGTAGAGAGGGCTCAGGGAGATCGATGAGGTTGATCTCTTCGGGGCGGGTGAATTGGATGGCCTGCATGAGATAAGAGAGAAGATGGAGGAAAGAAGAGAGGAGCGAGACTCACCCCCGGCTGAATGGCCCCGGAAGTGCCGCATTCTCCCGGGGGCCCTCGGGTGGGCGCGCTCTTCCCGTGCTTCGTCCGCCTAAAGGCGGGACTACATACCACTGAAGTCGGGCCGTGCTCATAAAGCTACAAGCCTACCTTGCGGATGGACGCGAGGGTCTGGCGGGCGGCTGCTTCGGGGTCGCCGTTAGTGAAGATCTCGGCGGAGATGTAGCCTTGGTACGAGATGTCCCGTAGTGCCGCGGCGATTGCTGCTGAATCGGTGTGGCCGCTGCCCATCGCCAGGCGGTTCGAGTCGGCCCAGTGGACGTGGCCGATCTTGGAGCCGGCATCGCGGATGGCCTGCGCGATGTCCGCTTCCTCGATGTTCATGTGGAAGAGGTCGGCGAGCAGGACGATATGCGCGAAGCCATGGCCACAGAGGAATTCGGCGGCGGGGAGCAGGCGGTTGAAGAGGTTCGTCTCGTAGCGGTTCAGGGGCTCGTAGATGAAGGGCACACCGGCATCGGCCGCGGCCTTGTCGATGGTGGTGAAGGCGCCGGACAGGAGTTCCAGCGCGCGCTCGCGGGAGACTTCCCCTCCCCACTTGCCCTGCATGGAGCCGAGGATGACGGGCGCGCCGAGCTGGCCGCCGAAGTCGATCATGCGCAGGATGAAGTCCTGCGCCTCGCGGCGCTTGTCCTGTGAGCAATCGGTGAGCGAAAGGCCGTGCTTGACCATGCCCGCGCCGCTGCCGATGGCGGCGACGCTGAGGCCGAACTTCTCACACAGCGAGCGGATGGTTTCGGCCGGCACTTCATCCGGCCCGCCGAAGAAGAGCTCGACGGCATCGTAGCCGCAGGCCGCGGCCTTGGCGAAGACGACGTCGAGCTCATCGTGGAAGACGAAGGGGCCGGCGGCCATCTCGGGCACGCGGCAGAGGGTAACGGCGGTTTTCATCGGCATCTCAACTCAATTCAAAGGCAGGAGGAACCACGGATGGCACGGATTTACACGGATGAAAGGCAGGGAAGACTGCTGGAAGCGGGTCTTCATTCGTGTTGATCCGTGTTCATTCGTGGTTGCCTTGGCCTTTTCTAACTCACTCGGACTCGAGGATGATATTCCCGTAAGGGGTAGGGTCGCCGGTGCGGATCAGGCCGATGGCGTGGGGCACGCGGGTCTTGAATTGGAGATGCGGCTCGCGGGTGAGCGGGATCTTGCCGAAAGACTTGGCGAATTCGTTGACCTTCTCCTGCGGGTTCACGGTGAGGAATTCCTCCGCCTGCCAGATCCGGCCGATCTTGAAGTTCGGCGTGATCAGGTCCAGCACCTGCAGGACGGTGGGGATGCCGGCGGTCAGCGAGATGTCCACGGTCTCGATCCCGGGCCAGTAGGGAAAGGCCCAGTCGGCGATGACTAGGGTATTCGTGTGGCGGATGCGGGCGAGGAGATGAAGGACCTGTGGGTTCAGGATGCCGGACTGGAGCATGCCGGGATGATGCATACCGGGCGGCGGGCGTCACCGGGGAATTCGGACAGAAACGCAGAAAATCGGAAATGGGATGACACAACGCTGAGAAAGGCAGGGGGATGGGAGGCACCACGAATCGGACGAATCTAACGAATCGAAGCAGGACCGGGATGAATGGGATATTTGAGATCCCGGCTCCGGCTTCCCCTGTATTCCAATCCCATCCTATTCATCCCATCCATCTTGGTCCCATTCGAGGAAGGGGAGTTTTTGCACCGCGAATGAAACAGCCGGGAGATGGATAACCCGAGTGGGTAGCAGCGCCGAAAATCCCCCTCAGCTCTTCTTCCAAATTCGCGTCCATTGGCGTCCGTTCGCGGTTTTTTCCCCTTCATGGCAGGCAAGCGGCGATTCGCCTGCCTCCGCGCTCCGCTGCCGTCTTGTATTACAACCTTGTAAGGGTGAGCGAGCTTTCCACTGGCGATAATTGAAACAGGCGGTCTAACGTGCAGATGTGCAACGACGCAGCGCTCAAATCGCCGGTGAACTGGAACAGGAAATCCTGGGGGGCAAGCTGCCGCCGGGCGACCGCCTGCCATCGGAGGAGAAGCTCTGCGAGCGCTTCAAGGTGAGCCGGACGGTGATCCGCGAGGCGATCCAGCAGCTCCGCGGCCGCGGCTTGCTGCGGACCCTGAAGGGCTCCGGCACCTACATTGCCGACCCCAGCCTGGAATCGCTGGGGCAGGCGGTGGAGAGCTACTCGGTGCTGGCGGAGGAGAGCGATTTCCTGGAGCTGATCGACTTCCGGATCCTGATCGAGACCGAGTGCGCGCGCCTGGCCGCCACGCATGCCGGCGAGCAGGTGATCCGCGAGCTGAAGCGGATCCTCGAGTCCATGGAGAAGATGGGCGCGGCCAAGGACAAGTTCAGCAAGGCGGACATCGCCTTCCACCTGGCGATCGCCCGCGGCTCCGGGAACAGCATCTACTCGATTTTGTTAGGCGCGCTGGAGAAGCGCTGCATCGCCTATGCCCAGGCAAACCGCGGCGATGGCGATTGGTCGACGCCGGTGATCGATGGTCACCGCGCGATCCTGGAAGCGATCGAAGCCGGCGTGCCGGAACGCGCGGCGGATGCGATGCGGAAGCACCTGCTGTCCTCGCGGAGGCACTTCGTGGATCTGGAGCATGGGGGTGCGAAGGCGTAGGCTTGCCTCGCCACGGACGCGCGGGTTATGCACCTGTGATGGGAAAACGCGAAGGATTCATCGCCGAGGCCAAGAACAGCGATGGGCGGAGGACCATCTTCCGCTTCATCCACCCCAAGGACGATGACTGGCAGGACTTCCCGGAGGAGATCTCGATCGTGTGGAAGTATCCCGGCAAGGAGCTGCCGGAGGATGAGTTGCGCGCCGAGATGGACGGGCTGGAAGAGGCGCTGGACCCATTGCTGGACGAGGGCATGGCCCGCTTGCCGCTGGTGATCACCGGCCTGGGTTCCAAGGAGTGGGTGCACTTGCGCGCTCCTATGAGGGGTTCATGGCGCAGCTGAACGAGCTGCTTGCGGGGAAGCCGCGGTTTCCGATCGAGATCAAGCATTCGCACGATCCGGAGTGGCTCTACTGGCATAGCTTTGTGGATCGGATGGTGGCGAAGGGGTGAGCTTGCCTTGAAGCTTCTCCACTGCGCATGAGCGCTCTGCGAATTCTCCGTGAAGCCTGCATTCCGGTCTGGGTGGATGGATGGGAGTGTGCGATTCGGCGGAGGTGACTTGGTTGAAACGCACAGGGCTTGGCCTGATCGTCTGGCTTGGGATTGCTTGGGCGAATCCCGCACACGCCGCGCCATCGAGCGAGGCACTGGCTTCCATCCTCGGCTATCCGGCCGGTGAGCTGGTGGTTGAGGATGTGACTGCCGCGGAGCGCGAGCTCTGGGCGACTCCAAACGGGAAGGAGCGGAGATCGGGGGTCATGGAGTCCCCTCCCCCGCAGAAGCTGCGCGCCGCCTACCGGATCGGTGGGAGGGATCCGCGGACCTTCAATACCATCATCGTTTACGTGGCGGACGAAGGGGCGCTTCTAACGGAAAAGGTGAGTGGCATCCTGGGCAAGATAGCCGAAGCACCCGCGAAACCGATCAGCAAAGGCGGCAGAGGTCCTCTCGGTCCAATGAAGTTCGACGGGGCGAGTGCAGGCGGAATCTACCTTCAGGAGATGAAAAGACCGTCCACCCTGAAGGTGATGACGGAACCGGGGAACAGGACAGCTCTCATCTCGGTGGTCCGCCTTGCCGATCCCCAACTGGAGATCCAAGTGGCGGTGATGGCGGGACTGGATGAAGGCACGGAACTGATGCCGATCAAAGGCGGTGAGGACTACTATCAGAGATTCGGGCCGGAGCAGGCAGAGGACGCCTCGCCCGAGATCGCGGTGAACCTTTTCAGTGGGATCACCCGGGAGATCGTGGCGACATCGCTTCCGGACAGCGCGGGGAGAAAGCCCAGGCCGACGCGTGGTGGAGCCTCGGATGGAGGTGGAGGGAAGGCGGAGGTGTTAGAGGCGTCCGGTGAGCGGGGGGCGGGGTCGGTTGCTTCGGGGTCTGCGTATTGGATTTGGGTTGTGGGGGCAGTGGGGATTGTTGGAGTGGGATGCTGGGCGGTGGTGAAGAACCGGCGGTGATTTTGATGGGTGGTAGGGCTCCGATCCGAGGTGATGGCGGATGGGTTTGGTGTGTGCCGGGGGGCTGACGGTTGGGATGAGAGTTTGGCGGTGACTTCGTGGCCGCTCACGGAGGGTCATAGGGTGAGCTTGGCGGTGCTGCACGGCAACAGGGTTGCCTGCCGGAAAGCGGCAGCAGGCTGCGCGCAGTCCAAGGCGGCTGCGCCGCGGGGAGAGGCATTTGTGACTGGCGGAAAACATCGCAGCCCGCACGACGCTCCTAACGCCATGCGGGCTGCTCCCGTGAACCCCCGTGCAGCCAGACCCCGGTCTGCACGGAAATTTTTTCCTGCGATCCACTCCACTACGGTGGATCTCGTACTTCAGGCCGGATCAGGGCTTGGTCGCCTTCAGGCGGCCGAAGATCTGGGGATCGGTGCGCGGGACGGTGACGACGACGGTCTCCAGACCGACGGCCGGGCTGTCCGGGGTGATGGTGAAGATGCCGGAGCTGCTGGCCGGAACCGGGACCTCGGTGCCGGGGAAGGCCGGGCCGTAGAGGAAGGTCTGGGTGGTGTCAGACTTCGACTCGGCGCGGCGGACGAAGGTGAAGGTGACATCCGTCTCGGTGGCCGCGGCGACCGGGAGTTGCAGGCCGCTGCCGGAGCCGGTGCCGGGGTTCGAGTTCAGCACGTATTCCAACACGTTCGGCACGCCATCGCCATCCGGGTCACCATCGCTGCTGGTGTCGGAGAGGCCGGGGAAGCTGCCGATCCAGGAAGCATAGCCGGAAGTCACGGGCGCGTAGGTGAGCACCAGGTTGTTGCCGGCCACGCCGAGCGACCAGGGGCTGGTGCCGGTGAAGCCGCCGGCGACCGCCACCTGCCAGTTGTCCGCGGTGAAGCCGGTGGGCGGTGCATCCGCGGTGCCGATGACGAAGCTGTGCGTGCCTTCAGCGAAGTTCACCAGGCCGGTGGTATCCACCTGAATGGTCAGCTTGTTCAGCGCGGTGGCGGTGGTGGCGATGCTGCCGAAGTCCACGGTATCGAAGCCGGTGCCCGCGACGCCGGTCCAATCCGTGAGCTGCAGGGCGAGGGTTGAGCCGCCGTTGAGGTTCAGCGCGCCTGCGCCGGTGGCAGTGCCCACGGCCACGCCGGGAGCGAGGATGCCATCGACATTCGCGGTGCCGCTCAGATTCATGCTGCCGGTCAGGGTCGTGCCTGCGGCGACATTCACCTGGGCCGAGCTCAAGGAGGTATTCACCACCAGGCTGCCGCCGCTCACGGCCGTATTGCCGACGAAGGTGGCGGGCTGGGTCAGGGTGAGGGCCCCTCCCCCGCTCTTGGTGAGCGTGCCGGTGTTGTTCGGCGCGAGATCCTCCGCGAGCAGCGTGTGCGCGATCGCAGTGGCGGCGGTGGCTCCGGGCACGGCCACGAAGTCGAAGGTCACGGTATCACCCACCGCGTAGCCATCGCCCGGGCTGGTAATGGTGATGCCGGTGACCGCGCCATTGCTGACATTCGCGATCGCCGTGACGCCGGTGCCGGTGCCGCTGGTGGTCACAGTCACGGCCGGTGCGCCGAGGTAGCCACTGCCACCGGTGCCCACAGTCGCGGGCAGGCCGGTGAAGGCGAGACCATTGCCGCCCATGCCGACGATCGGCGCCGCAAAGGTCGAGGCATTGCCATCGGTATTGATGGTCGCGCCACCGCGCAGCATCCGCACTGCGGTGAGCGAATTGGTCGCCAGTTCGATGTTGTTCGCGCCGGCGGTGAGGGTGCCGCCATTGAAGTTCACGATGCCGGTGCTGGTCACCGTGCTCTGGCGGAAGATGCGGCTGGAGATCTTCAGCACGCCGCTGTTCAGGTTGAGCGTGCCGGAGGTGCCAGCGGCCGCGCCGAGCACGACCGCGCCGTCATTGGCGGTGGCGGCATTGCGGATCGCGCTGAAGCTGCCGGTGCCGCCGAGCGCGGTGCCGATATTGATCGTCGCGATGCCATTGGTGGAGTCGCCACCGATCAGGCGGTAGGAGGCGCTATTGATCCCCGCGGTGCCGCCGGTGATGGTATAGACGCCGCGGCCATTGGCATTGGCGATGGCGAACCAACGATTCGAGGTGAGCGTGCCGCCGGTCTGGGTCAGCACGCCGGTGCCATTGAAGCCGACGCGGACGCCAGCGCCGGTCGGGGTGGTGGCGGTGCCGCCGCTGAGCTCGAAGCTGCCGTAGCTGCCGGTGGTATTGCCGAGGGTGATGTATTGCCCGTCCTGCGCGAAGGTGACGGTGCCCGCGGTCTGGCGGATGGCGCCTGCACTGGCGATGGCGCCGGTGCCGACCACCGGTGTGGCATTGAAGGTGAGCGTGCCGGTCTGCTCGAAGATCACGGTGCCATTGCCCGCGGCATTGCCGACTTCCAGCACGCCGGTGCCCTTGGCGGCGGCACCGGTGAAGGTCAGGGTGGCGCCGCCAGAGACCTGGGTCGCGGCGGTGGCGGCATTCGTGCCGCTGACCACGGCGCTGCCAGCGCGGATCTGCAAGGGACCGGTGTAGGTATTCGCGCCGGAGAGCGTGAGTTTGTTAGACCCGGTCTTGATCACGCCGACGCTGCCGGCGAGCACCGAGGAGATCTCCATGTCCGCACCCGGACTGATGCGGGTGACATTGGTGAGGGTCAGCGTATTCCTCTGCAGCAGGGTGACGGGCGCGGTGAAGTCGAGCATGCGCGCGGAGATCGGCGCGGCGAGGCTCACGCTGGCAGGCGTGCCGGCGGAGAAGCTCGCGACATCCGTGCTGGCATTGTCCCAAGCGACCGGACCGCCCTTGTCCCAATTCTGAGTGGTGCTGTCCCAGTTCGCGGGATCGCCGCCATTCCAGGTCTTGGCATAGGCGACGGGAGTCGCACCGAGCAGGATATCGCCGGAAGTAGTCTGGCGCGCGGTGGGGGTGGCGAAGTCCGCCGCGGTGTGATCGAGCAGCACCCATGTCGTTTGATCGGCGCTGCCTTCCAGGATCCAGCGCACGGGATCGCGCTCGCTGGCGTCATTCGCGGTGGAGAAGCGGTAGCCATCGATGGTGACCGGCGCGGTGAAGGCGAAGACGATGGGGTTACGGTAGAAGTCGAGCCACTTGGTGGTGGTAAGGCCATCGATCAGGTTGGCCGGGATCTCCGCGGCGGTGCGATTGCCGCCGGGATTCGTGACGGTCGCACCGGTGAAGGGCACTGCCGCGCCGCTCTTCAGAAAGGCGAACTCGGCAAGCTGGATGCTATTCGCGGTGCCGTCATTGCGCAGCTTGATCGGCGTGAAGCGGTAGTACTGGTAGGTGGCATCCACCGCGGCGGCGGTGCCGCAGCAGCAGACGGAAGCGAGGGCTGCCAGCAGCAAGGCCGAGCGGCGGGAAGTGGCGGATGGGTGCGTGATACGGGTTTGCATCGTCGTGAGGTCGTTCGGGTCTGGTTCGTGTACGTAGTTCTTGCGTGCCGCAGGCTTGACGGACCTGCGAAGGAGGGATGCCGGACGCAAGAATCCGGCGGGCTTTGCCACCGCAAACGGGAGCGGCGGCCGGGGAATCAATGGATCAACTACGGCAAGCGTAGTAATTCAGCTTGGGAATACGGATTTCGAGGTCGGAATGCGGGTACGTAGTCCTCCCGTGATACAGGCCTTGCGGGCCTGCGAAGGAGGCTTCCGGAGAGCGGTCTCCGGCGGAGCGGATCCCCGCAGTGGCGCGGGGAGGCAGGTCAACCGGCCGACCAGGAACGCGGGAGCTCAGTCCTGCGCCGGGCGGTTGCGGTCAACGGGAAGGGAAGGAAAAGGAAGCGGGAGTGGGAGCGGGTTCGGGTTTGGGAAAGGAAGCGTGCCGGATCGCGCCGGATCAGGGGTAGTCCACCACCTTCACGGAGAGGCGCTTGAGGGCGAGGTCGCCGCCATCGTCATTCCAGATGGTCACGGAGGTGGGGATGGCGCGGCTGCTGGCGGGGATCTCCGCGATCAGCTTGGCCTGGGTGGAGGTGCCGCTGTGCAGGGTGATTTTCCCGGCCAACGCATCGTAACGCAGCGTGAGTTCATTCTCCTGGAGCGCGGAGATATTCGTGAGCTCGCTCTCCGTGCCGCCCTCGCTGGAGGCCTCATCGCGCAGGCGCCAGCGGTGGCCGTCCTTCGCCCGGGCCTGCACGGAGCAGATCACGGTGCCATCGGCGGCCTGCAGCACGATCTTCTCGATGCCGCCCATGCGTGTCTGCTTGTCCAGGATCGCGCTCGGCTGGCGGGTGCTGAAGGACATGAGCACCACCTGGCGGTGATTCGGCTGGGTCTCCTGGGTGAAGCGGCCGCGCAGATTGCGCGCGCTGCCGGAGGTATCCAGCAGGCCGCCGCCGGTGGTGGTGAGATTGCGCTCCAGCAGGACATCCCATGGCTGGCCGACATCCGGCTGCTTGCCCTTCAGGGTGGTGCCGCCGGGCTCGCTGAAGTCATCCTGGAAGACGACCACCTCGCCGGGCAGGGCCTTGCGGAAATCGGTGGCGGCCACGGGATCGAGGCTGGTATTGCCGCGGTTCAGCCATGAGGCGGAGTCGCCGGCCTTGAGGGTCCACTTGCCCTTCTGGATGCCGCGATCGATCTCGACCGCGCCATTCACCACGTGGACCTCGCAGGAGCCGCCTTCCATCACGCGCACGCCGAACTCGGTGCCGATGTGGCGGATGCTGGCACCGGCCGCGGAGATCTTGAACTTCGGCGCGCCGGGAGCGACGCGGAAGTAAACCCGACCGCGGCGCAGATCGAGATCGCGGCCATTCTCGCCCATGTAAACCAGCGCGGGGCCATCGATGCAGGCCTCGGTGAACTTGTTCAAGCGGGCGACGACCACGCCATCGCTGACTTCCAGGCGCTGGCCGTGACCCCATGAGCCTTCATCGACAGCCGCGCCATCGATCAGGAAATAGCTGTCTGCCGAACCGGCCACGCGGGCGGGATCCGCAGGACCGCGGAAGAAGGTGAACCAGGTGGCGCTCAGAAGGACCAGAGCGGCAGCGGCCGAGCTGCCCCAGATCCACCAATTGCGGCGGCGGCGCTCGCCGGCATCCGCATCCGCCCCGGCGATGAGCTGGGCGTGCATGGCCAGGTGGTCCGGGATCTCGTAGTTGTCCGCGAGCATCTGGTCGGTGCTCATCAGCGCGAAGTAATCGCGGCGCACCTGCGGGTCATCCAAAAGCGTCTGCTCCAGGCGATCGAACTCGTCCTTGGCGATGGTGCCATCCAGCAGCTCGTGGAGCAGCTTGTTGGTGTCCTTTTCGTCAGCGGATTCCGGGGAGGGCGGGAAAGCGTTCATGGGCTATCGGGCTCCGGTTCAGGTTGGAGCTGGCTCTCGATGCAGCGGCGCAGGGAGGCGCGGAGCTGGTGAAGGCGGGCTTTGAGGGTGCCGACGCTGCGCTCGGTGGCGACGGCAAAGGACTCCAGCGAGCCGCCGGTCCAGTAGCGGTGGCGGAGCAGCTCCTCGTCCTTGGCGGTGACCTTGCGCAGGCAATTCGCCAGCGCGCGGCGGCGTTCCGCCAGCTCATCGGAGAACTCCGAGAACTCGGTGGCGAACATGTCCAGGAGCTTGTGGTCGAAGGAGACCACCCGCGAGCGGCGCTGCTTGCGGAGGTAGCTTTTCACCTCCAGCTGGGCGATCTGGAAGGCCCAGTTCTTGAAGCTGGTACCCGGGGTGAACCTCTCCCGCTTCTTCCAGAGGACCATATTGACCAGCTGGCGGATATCGTAGGCGGCATGGGCATCGCCCACGAGCGCACGGATGAAGTAGAACAGATCCACCTGGTGGTGAGTCAGTTCCTGCACAAATTCATCGATATTGTCGCGGCCGAGGGTCATTGCGGACCGGCAGTAACTGCCGCTGGTCCCGGAAAGTTTAGTGAGGGGTTAAAAAAGTGCGAGTGGGGATGCGTGGGAGGCTGGGAGCCAAGCCTTACACCCTCGCCGAATCCACCGCGCGGATCTCGGGGCGGATCCAGTCCGGCTCGATGACCGGATTGCTATAGTGCAGTTCGGCAGGGTCGGGCTTGAGCCATTCGCCGGGTGCGGCGCGGAGGGAGAACTTCCCGGCAGCGGGATCGATCTCCAGCACGGTGAAGAGCGGCTTGGCATAGGGCGCGGTGGAGGAGACGTGCGGGAATTTCTTCGCCAGCTCCGGCTCCAGGCGCTCGCTGCGATACTCGCTGCCCATCCAGAAGTAGGAAGCGGAGTTGAGATGCACATAGGGGATGCCATCGATGCGCCGGGCATGATCAATGTGCCAGTGGCCATTGAAGCAGGCGGCGACCTTCGGCTTGCCCTCCGCGGTGCGCGCCGCGGCGATGAGTTTGCGGACCTCGGCCTGGTTCGCGATGCAGGAGGGATGCTCGAGGCTCTGGTGGGAGATGATGAAGGTATTGAGCTGCGTGGCGGCGAGGTCCTTCTCCAGCCAGGCCACTTGGTCCGCCGCGAGGTAGGCGGGATAGCCGCCCTTCCAATCCGGTGGCATGTCGTTGCCATCGAGCACGATGAAGTGGCAGCCGCCGAGATCGAAGGAGTAGTAGCGCGCGGGCATGCCGAGGAAGGCGACGGCCTGCTCGCGCTTGAAGCCGCCATCCATGTCGTGATTGCCGAGCACGTGATACTTCGGCCCGGGGAAGCGGTTGAAGATCGCGAGGAAGTCGCGGTTCACGGGCTTGGGGATGCAGAAGTCGCCCAACTGCATGATGGCATCCACCTTCTCCTTCTCCGCCAGCATCGCGTCGATGAAGGCGGTGAGCCGCGCATCCGCATCGTGGATGATATCCTTGTGGATGTCCGTGATCAGGCCGATGCGGAGTTTGTTAGACGAGGCCTGCGCATTGCCCTCCGCCGCCGCGCCCAAGGGCAGCGGGAAGACGGAAGTGGCGGCAAGGGTGTGAAGGACTTGGCGGCGGGTGGGTGGCATTCGGACGCTACGCTTTGGAGGAATTTTCAGCTGAGCATATTAATCACGAGGGGAACAGGAGATTCTTTAGGGCCGACAAAATGAGGTTTAGGAACATTGATATCGGCTTCCTCGGGAGAGCCTCCCCTAACAAGGTGCTTCCCACGGACGCCTCGTCACCGCGGCAAACCATCAAACCCCACCCCTGCCCCTGCAGCATCCGCCTTGCCAAATCGCCACCATCCCCGGCGATTTTGACAGCAATATTCCCCCGCGATCCGCGGTTTCATCTGCAATCCAATCGCGATGTCGATGACAGCTCCAAACCCTTCTCCGCTCAAGCGCCGCAACTTCCTGGGCCTGGGTGCCGCGAGCGCCGCCGCCTTGCCGATGGGCGCGCTGGCAGCACCGGCTGCCACCAGCAGTGCCAAGCTTCTAACCGTGCTGCACATCACGGACATTCACCTGCGCCCGGAATACGATGCACCGGCGCGCTGCGGGAAGATTCTCCGCGCGATCCGCCAGAGGCACCGCGACATCGGGCTGGTGATCAATACCGGCGACAGCATCTACGCGGCGGACTACAAGAACATCACCCGCGAGCGCGTGGAGGAGCAGTGGAAGCTCTGGGATGAGGTGGTGATGCCCGAGCTCAAGGGCCTGCCGATGCTGCACACGGTGGGCAATCACGACACGTGGTGGGCGGGGCCGGAGGGCGATCCGATGCGCGGCGTCCCTTACGTCTGCAAACGCCTGGGCATCGCGGAGCCCTATACACGCACGAGCCAGGGCGGCTGGGAGATCCTCACGCTGGAGAACTCCAGCGGCTCGCTGGGCAAGGGGCAGCAGGACTGGCTCTTCCAACAGCTCGATGCGCTGCCGGCGAAGGCGCCGCTGTTAGTCGCGGGTCACTTGCCATTGTTCTCGCTGGCCGGTGATTATGACGGCGGGAACATGAGCGGGGCGAAGGCGGTGATCGACAAGCTGGCGGCGCGGGAGGCTCCGGTGGTGGCGCTGAGCGGTCACATCCACCTGCGCAGCAGCGAGGAGCTGTGGAATATCCGCTTTCACTGCAATGGCTCGCTCAGCGGCTACTGGTGGGAACCGGGCGACCGAAAGGACTGCGGCTACAAGCGGACTCCGATGGGTTATGCGATCCTGAAGCTCTGGCCAGATGGGAGGAGCGAGTGCAGCTATCTACCGGTGGAAAAGCTAGCTTTCCGATGAGCGCTTCGTTGACGCTACGGGAAACGGCCACGACCTGAAAGAGACCAAGTTCCCCCGCAGCCAAAGCGGTGTCGTGCCACCGCACTCCATAGGCCCCTCCGATTGCGACCGATTTGCGACGCGCCTCCCGGCGCTAAGAGCAGATTTCGCTGACTGGTGGGTAACAGGAAGGACATGTATCGCCCCGCCGGAACGGCGAAGGCGGAGATCTACTCCGGCCACTTCACGTCCGGCGCTTTACCTCCCCAGAAAGGTTGCTTGGGATCGAAGATATCCATGCCGTTGGCCTTGATGTGGCCATTCTCGTCGATTTCTGAGACTTGGTTACTGCCGCCGAAGAGGATTACGACGGCCTTGCCACCGTAGGCCTTGGGATCGAAGGCGTGCTTGCCCTTGGCGCACGGGGCGATGAGGACAGGGGTGCCTGGTTCACACCTGGAATCGAGGCCGGCAATGTAGACGAAGCCGCACTCGCCGGCAGCAAGCGCGGTGTCGTCGCTGGAGCAGATATTGTCAGGCCGCTTCGGGGAATGTGAACCCTTGGCCCAGAAAGTTTCCTCACTGGCACCGTGGACGAGAAGTTGGCGGAAGAGCTGATTCGAACTGCCGCTGCCGAGCTTGAGATTCGTGCCGGTAGCTTCCTTGACGGCGGCGGCGGTGCTGGCGTCGGGGAACTTGCCGTAGGTGCTGTCGAATTCCATCAAGGCGGCGGCGGCCCGCCTGCCATGGTTGATCGCTTCGTCGCGGTCAGCTGCGGGACGGTTGATGGAGCCTGACTTGTCGCGCTTGATGAAGAGGAGCGGGGCCAGGCCAAGCAAGGTGAGAGCGATCAGCAAGGGGATGAGCCGCTTCATGCGGACCTTCCGCGGGCCGAGCATCTGCAGGATGGTGGAGGCCGTGAGGACGACGCCGAGGATCAGCACCGCGCCCTTCTCCAGGCCGGATGTCAGCCAGACGATCGAGAGGATGAGCACCGGCAGCATGTGCAGCAGCGTGCGGTGGAAGGGAAAGCGCCCGCTATCCCCTGCCCCGCCGGATGGGCCGGACGGCGGATCGTCGTCCTTGTCATTGCGCTTCTGCTGGAGCTTCTGCATCTGCTGGCCGGCCCACCAGAAGGCGAAGAAGTTGATCGAGGAGATGAGGATCATCCCGGTGGCCATCCAGAGGCCCATGCCCTTGAACAAGTTCAGGGCCCAGGGATGGAAGAAGCGGTAGGCCTGGGGATCCCGGGCAGCGGCGGACATGGTGTGGACACCCATCGCGCCGCCGCCATTCGCATAGTAGCCGATGGCCATGCCGCCGATGGCGATGCCGCCCACGGCCAGCCCGCCGACGGCCATAAGAAGGCCGAGTGAAAGCCCGCCGAAGGCCAGGATGCCAAGCGCGAGTCCGCCAAAGCTGAGGACACCGCCGGCCACGCCACCGATCGCAATGCCGCCGAAGGCCAGGCCACCCATGGCGAAGCCGCCGATCGCGGTATCGCCGACCGCGATCCAGCCGCGGGCGATGCGGCGCTTGCCTGTTCCGGGATCGATGCCGGAGCAGATGTGGACCAGCGGCAGGCCGAGGAACTTGCGGCGCGAGCGGTAGTCCACGCCATGGAGGCGCATCTGCTGCCAGGAGAACTCCGCGGGCGCTTGCTGAGAATGCGCGAGGGTCTCGACCACGGTGCGGAATTCGCCGGCGGTCTGGAAGCGCAGCTCGGGCTGCTGGGCCAAGGCGCGGAGCACCACTTCATCCAGGCGGACATCGATCTGGATGCGGCGCGAAGGAGCTACGGGAAGTGCCGTAGGTCGTTCGCCGGTGAGCATTTCGTATAGGACGACGCCAAGGGCATAGATGTCCGCGCGGTGATCGACGATGCGGACGACGCTCTGCTGCTCCGGGGCCATGTAGGCAGGCGTGCCGGAGGGATCGCCGGCATCCCCGGCGAGGCTGGCGATGCCGAAGTCGGCGATCTTCACGCGGCCATCGCGATCCAGGAGGATATTCTCCGGCTTGATGTCGCGGTGGACGATGCCCTGCTCGTGGGCGTATTGCAGCGCCTCGCAGACGGGCGGGACGATGGCGAGCGCTTGCTCCGGCGGCATCTTGCCCTCGCGCAGGAGGTCGCGGAGGTTCACCCCATTGATGAACTCCATGACCAGGTAGTAGAGGCCGCCGGTCTCGCCGAAATCGTGGATGGTGACGATGTGCGGGTGGCTCAGTTTCGCGAGCAGCTCGGCCTCGCGGGCGAAGCGGCTGGCAAAGCGGGCATCCCTTTCGCGTTCCGGCGCGAGGATCTTGATCGCGACCAGGCGGTTGAGGGATTTCTGGCGGGCCTTGTAGACCGCTCCCATGCCGCCGCGTCCGAGGCACTCGAGGATCTCGAAGGCCGGGAACTTGTCGGCGATTTCCTCCGGGGTGAGCGGCGTGGAGGGAGAGTTGGCCGGGGCTTGGTCGCTGATCGTGCGGGAGGCGATCGCTTGGGCCAGCAGGCAGGCGGGGCAGAGGGATTTCCCCTCAGGCAGGGGCTTGCCGCACTCGGGGCAGGAGCTGGAAGTGGAGTTGGTCACAGGGTGCCCTTAGCGGTTTCCCCGGAAGTGTTACGGAAAGAATGGGCGATGGGGAGATTTTGATTCGGCGGGGGCGCAGCCGCCTTGGAGTGCGTGCAGCCCTGCTGCCGCTTTCCGGCGGGCAACCCTGTTGCCGTGAAGCACCGAGAGATTACCTCTTCACCTACCGTGATAGGGTGCAGCGATCCCAAGGCTCCTTTCAACCACACGCGTGCCGAGAAACGAGGCTCAGCGTTTCACGGCGCCGCACACGCAGATGAATCCGCGGACCGCTTGGTCCTTCACGGCAGCAAGGCTGCCTGCTCTAAAGCGGCAGCAGGGCTGCACGCACTCCAAGGCGGCTGCGCCGCGGAGGGAAAGACGCAGGGGGGGCAGCTGTAGGGTGGTGCGCACGACTGTCCAAGCCGGCTAAAGACCGGCGCACCCAGTGGGCTGTTGGTAGGGCGGGCTTTAAGGCAATGCCTTCAAGGA
>NZ_BATP01000057.1 GCF_000739615.1 Haloferula sp. BvORR071 | reverse complement strand
TCCCTCTCCTTCGCCTGAAACCTCCCCATGCCGACAAGAGACCTCCACACAGGCCTCAAAGCCGGGCGCGGATGCCAGGCCGCGAACATCCGGTAATTCTTCCGGAGCAGATCCAACTGCCGCTCCAACACCTTCGCTTCCGCTTCGTTCGCCGCAAGCTCGCTGGCATACCTCGCCGCCTGTTCCGCAGCCAGCTTCTCCCGCGTGTGATCCACGACCACGCGGCAGATCTTTTGAGCATCCATCTCAGCCGCCTTCCTCACCTTCGCTTCCGCAAGCATGCTCCCGGGGAGCGGATCGTAAGTGATGAGCGACCTCAAGCGCTCGATCGCCTCAGCCTCACTCACATGCCAAGCCCCCGCCAAGCCCGTCTCTCTAACCGACTTCTCCAATACCTCGGGACAAGTCAGCGCGGCAAAGAGTTCGGCGTGCCCGAGCACGGGCGGATAAGACGGCCCGTGCCCACCCCCACTCCAAGTTCGGGTGGGACAAAGCCGGAGAACCGCCACCGCTTGGTCAGGGCGGAGATGCTTCCAATGCAAAACCAGCAAGCCGAAGAGCGCCAACAGCAGCAGCATCCACAATAGACGTCGCCATCGATAGATCACGAAGGCGGGATACCAGCGCCGATGCTCAAGCTTGTCCATGCGCGTGAGCGGATTCAGGTGCGATCTGCGCTCTCAGCATCCTGCGCGGCACCAGCATCTCCAACACATAAGCCATCACGATCGCCACCAGCACGCTCACCCCGAAGGTCCATCCACCCGCGATGGCGAAGTCCTCGAAATGATGCAACGCCGGCATCCCGGGCCAGTGCGGTGCTTCATGCTCGATGAGCGCCGTGGCGAAGCTGCAACCGCCCCCCATCTCCTCCGCCGCAACCTGATGCTTGAGTTGCTCCAGCAATCGCTGGTCCGCTTGGATCTCCACCAGAGACTCGAAGCGTGCGGCAAGGTCCACGCCTCGCTCATGATCGGGCCGCTCGGCGATGAACTTGGCTTCCGCTGCGCTTAGCTTGGCCACAAGCTCGGTTGCGGCCTTCCTTGCCACCGCCTTCCGCTCCGCAGTCAGGCGCGCGGTCTCTGCCGCACGGTCCGCGTCCAATCGTTCACCGGCATGCTTCGTGAGTGCCTTGCAAATCTCCAGCGGGTCGGCGCCGGAGACCTTACGGACCTTCACTTCGACCAGCGAGGTCCCCGGGATCGAGTCGCAAATCACCTTGTCCCGGAGATCTTCAAGCGCCCCGGCATCGCTCGTCTTCCACGCCGCCGTAAGACCACAGTCTTGCACCACCTTGCCCAGCACCTCGGGAGACCGCATCATCTCGATTTGCTCTGACATCCATGTGGGCACCGGTCGGCCGGCCAGGATGGAAGTGGTGGGATTGAGCTGCACCACCGCACGCACATGGTCCCAGCGCAGCCGGTTCCAGTGCGATGCCAATACTCCGAGGCAAGCCAGCAGCGGCAAGATCCACATCACATGCCTCCATCGCCACACGATAAAAGACAGCCCCCACTGGCGTGTTGATAGAGCATTCATAAAAGCGGTGCGGCTTGGATGCTGAGCTTCCTGCGCTCGGAGTGCCTTCGCTCCAGAAAGCAGGCAAGGATGCAGGCCGCTACGGCACCTGCGGCAAGTGATCCAAGAATCACCGGCCCTGATGAGCGGAGGCGTTCCTTGAATGAACCCTTTCTCCATTCCGGTACCGGACAGCTTTCCTCCGCTTGAGAAGCCAGCGCCAAGCTTTGCTCCAGGCTTTCCGCCATCCTTGTCCAGTCCTCGACCTCCCCCTCTTTCGCGAGGAACTCCGCTTTCGCCATGGTGTGCTTGAGATCGAATCTCTCCGCCGCATCTCCGTCTTTCCGCGCTTCGGCGGAGTAGCGATCTTTCGCCGTCGCCAGTTCGGCCTCCGCCTGCTTCACCCGCGCCTGCACCGCCGCAAGCTTCTCCTTCACCTTGCTGGCTTCCGCCTCTCCCTCTTCCGCAAACGTGTGATCCAGGATCGCCTGGCACACCTTGGCGGAATCTGCCCCGGGAATCGGGGCAACCTTGATCTCGACCAGGAAGCTGTCCGGGACCGGATCAAAGGACACAAAGTCCCGCAAACGGCTGCCAGCCGTCTCGCGATCTGTCTGCCAAGCCTCAAGCAGACCGGCGTCTTCCGCGGCATCTCCCAGCACCTCGGACGATTGCAGCAAGCGATAACGCGCGGACTCCTGCACCGGCACCCTGGTATCCGCGCAATTCCCTGGCAGGATGATCCACTCAGGCTCCGGCGGCGACTGGATCACGGCTACGGCGTATTCCTGGCGACCATTCCCCAAGTGGACCGCCAGCCCGCACAGGGCCGCAAAAAGTGGTGCGATCCACAGCAGGTGACAGCGTCGCAGCATCACATCGAGCAGCTTCCAGTCGGGACACGGCATCTCGCTCATGCCTTTTTGCTTTGCATCACAAAGTGAATGGCGCAAGCTTCTTTTGCAGCAAGCACCAGCCGCATCGCAGTCCCGGGCCTGTGCAGATTTTCCGCGCCCTCGCGCCCGGGATCTGCTAGAGAGGTATGGATGATCGAGCACCGTTATCCGGAATTCCATCCGGTGGCCCCCTTGCCCACCGGCACCGATCTCGTGGCAGCCCTCGATTTCCGCCGCCTGCCGAAGATCCTCCTGCACGAGCACCTAGATGGCGGCCTGCGCCCCGCGAGCATCATCGAACTGGCGAAGGAGCAAGGCTACCAAGGCCTGCCCACCTCAGACCCGGAAGACCTCGCAACATGGTTCCACCGCGGCGCCCAGCGCGGGAATCTGCCGGAATATCTCGAAGGCTTCGCCCACACCATCGCCGTCATGCAGACGCGCGATGCCTTGGGCCGCATCGCCTATGAGTTCCTGGAAGACATGGCCAAGGATGGCGTGGTCTATGCGGAGATCCGCTTCGCCCCGGTCTTCCACACGCAGCAAGACCTCACGCAGGATGAAGTCGTTGAAGCGGTGCTCGATGGCCTGGAACGCGGCCGCAAGGAATTCGGCGTGGAGTGGGGCCTGCTCATCTGCGCGATGCGCGACCGCACCGACTCACTCGAAGCCGCGGAACTGGCGATCCGCTGGCGCGACCGCGGTGTCGTCGGCTTCGACCTCGCCGGCGGCGAGTTCGGCCACCCGCCGAAGAAGCATGTCGATGCCTTCCACGCGATCCAGCGCGCGAACTTCTACATCACCATCCACGCCGGCGAAGCCTTCGGCCCGGAGTCAATCTGGCAGGCCTTGCAGTGGTGCGGTGCCCATCGCCTCGGCCACGGCACCCGCCTGCGCAACGACATCGAGGTCCGGCCGGATGGCTCGCTCAAGCTCGGTCGCCTCGCCCAATATATCCTCGATCGCCGCGTGCCGCTGGAGATGTGCCTCTCCAGCAATGTCCACACCGGTGCCTGCGCCAGCTTTGAGGAGCATCCTTTCGCGCTCTTCCACCGCGCCGGCTTCCGGGTCTTCCTGAATACGGATGACCGCCTGATGAGCGACACCGAGATGTCGAAGGAGCTTTCGATCGCCACCACCACCTTCGGCCTCAGCCTTGTGGAGCTGGAGAAGATGACGATGAATGCGATGAAGAGCTCCTTCGCGCCGCACGAAACGCGGGTCGCGCTGCTCCGCCAGCGCCTGCTACCGACTTACTCCATGCTGTTCGCGGAGTTGACGGCGAAGGCCTTCGCGTCTCAGCTTCCGAAAAACCCCCATTTCCCATGAACGTTCCCGAACGCATCCTGATGGGCCCCGGCCCTAGCACCGTCCCCTCCCGCATCCTCCGCGCCATGGCCTCGCCCACGCTGGGTCACCTCGATCCGCGCTACATCGAGATCATGGACCACACCTGCGTGATGCTGCGCAAGGTCTACCAGACGGAGAACGCCCTGACCTTCCCCGTCTCCGCCACCGGCATGGCTGGCATGGAGTGCGTGGTCACGAATTTGTTAGAGCGTGGCGATGAGGCGATCGTCTGCGTGAACGGAGTCTTCGGCACCCGCATGGTGGACATGATGGAGCGCCAGGGCATCGTGGTGCACCGGGTGGACGTGCCTTGGGGTGAGATCTTCCCACTGGAGATGCTGGCGGAGGCCATCGACAAGCACGCGGATGCGAAGGCGCTGGCAATCGTTCACGCCGAGACTTCCACCGGTGCCCTCCAGCCCCTCGAAGGTCTGGCCGAGCTGGTCCACGACTCCGGCATGCTTCTCATTGTGGATGCCGTGACCTCCCTCGGTGGTCATCCGCTGAAGGTCGATGAATGGGGCATCGATGGCATCTACTCCGGCACCCAGAAGTGCCTGTCCTGCCCGCCCGGGCTTTCGCCTGTCTCCTTCTCGCCCCGCGCCCTCGAAGTCATCGAGCAGCGCAAGACCAAGGTCCAAAGCTGGTACTTCGATACCACCATGCTCAAGGACTACTACAAAGGCAGTGGCAAGCGCGCCTATCACCACACCGCCCCGGTGAACATGATCTACGCCCTGCACGAAGCCCTCGTCATCGTGCTGGAGGAAGGCCTGGAAGCCCGCCACGCCCGCCATGCCAGACTCCACCGCCGCCTCCGCGCGGGCCTGGAATCGATGGGCATCAGGTATGTGCCCGAGCATTCGCTATTCACGCTGAACTGCATCCACATCCCGGAAGGTGCGGACGATGCCGCCGTGCGCGCCAAGCTGCTCGACGACTACTCGATCGAAATCGGCGCCGGCCTCGGCCCCTTCGCCGGCAAGGCTTGGCGGATTGGTTTGATGGGCCACTCCGCCACCCAGGCGAATGTGGATCTCGTGCTCGCGGCTCTGGTGGATTGCCTCGAATGAGACAATGAAATCAACACTCCAGCTTCTGGCCTTCGCGCTTCTGGCATTCCCCTTCGCGGGAATGGCGCAGGAGCAGAAGGCCGAGGAGCCGGAGCTTCCTGTTGGTTTGAAAAGCCTGAGCTTTGTCCGTGAGGAAGCGACGAAGTGGTATATCGCCTTCGATTTAGCTTACGAAGGCCGATGGAAACCAATTTTCTTCGGCCAGCTTCCGGACAAGCGGAATCTCTTCGAGAAGGATCGCGGAAAGCCGATGCTGGGCCCGGGCGATGTCTTTTTCCGTGCGGGAGGTCCTTTCGAAGGCCGTTTCAAGTTCCTTGGCTTCGCCACAAGGGAGATTAAGAATTCGAAGACTGGCTTCCTGGAGATGCGCAGGGTCGCGGAGTACGAGGACCTGAAGCCTAACAAAAAGGGCATCAAGTATGAATCCATAGAGGGACTTCCGGAGAACAGGATCGACTCCCACGCCTACTACGACCGCACCGCCGTCTTCACCTCCAAGATCCCCGGCAAAGTCCTCCAACTGGAGTTCAAGGTCGAGGAGCTCACCCACTTCGCGCTACCTCCCGATGCCACCAGCAAGGACTTCTTCCTGAAAGAAGTCAGCGCCGATAAGGTGGTGGTGGAATACAAAGACCCCACTGGCACCCTCCGCAGCGCCACCATCCAGAAGACTCCGGCGAACAAGGCCGAACCCGCCAATTTCTACCAGAGGCTGGATCTCCCCAGGGATGCCCAAGGCATCGACATCCTCAAGCAACTCGCCTTGCTGAAGCTCACTCCGAAAGGAGGAGTGGATGGCCAAAGCTTGGATGAGGTCCTTCACTCGTTGAACCAAGCCGGAGCAGGAGGCCAAGACGGCGGCGTGATCAACTTCGCAATCCGCGGCCACAGCGACGATGCGCCGAAGCTGACCCTGCCCGAAAAGGAAACCAACTTCGCCGCAGCCCTCGATAGGGCATGCATCCAAGCCGGCTTCCGCTGGAAGATCGAGTTCGACGGTGAGACCAAGCAGCCACTCTTGGTTCTCTATAAGAAAGGCGACAAACCCTCGGGGCAGAAGAGCCCCAAAGATTGAGCCTTCCACCCGTATTCTCCCAACGCCGGAGGCGTGTCGGAGCTTAGCCGGTGGTGAAGCGGAGCGAGAACCACCGGATAGGCCGCTCGCCATTAATCCCGCCCCGGAGGGCCGACTTTCAGCAGAGCTGCCTTTCGGTAGGGCTGCCTGGCCTCAGGCAGCCGCGGGCGATCCACGGGGACCTCAACAGTCTTCTGCGCTCTCGGCTGATCCCCACATCGCTCGCGGCGCGCTGAGGCCAGCGCACCCTACCGCATCGTGAGATCCCCGCCCCATCCTCATCCGGCCTTTCAGGGAAAAATCCCCGCCATCCTGATCTCCGGACAAGCTCCAAGACATCCGAAAAGCAAAGAAGGGCGGGATCTCCCCCGCCCTTCTCGAATCAAATCCGCGCCTAACAAATCAACTCACCCTCACTTCCGGATCGTATAGCTCTGCTTCACCCCGGAACCATCGGTCTGCTCCACAGTGACATGGTCCTCCGCCACCTCCCGCAGGAAGAACTCCTTCTTCCCTGAGTTGGGCGGCAAGGCAAACTGGCTGCCCTCTTCCACCTTCACCTCAAGGGCTTCAGCGTCAGCTCCCGCCTTCAGTCCAAAGACCGCCGTCCGGTCATAATAGGCGTGAGCCTCTATCTCGTTCTCCGGCAATTTCTCCTGAGACTCGTAGCGCCGTCCCTTCTTGCTCTCCTTGAGATCCTCATAGAGGGCCACATTCATCTCTTCATCGTTTCCAGTCCGATCGTTGTGGATCGTTCTCCGGACGATGCCGTTGAACTTGAAGCGCCCCGCCATCGATTTATCCAGGAAGAAGACATCCCCGGGACTGATCATGCTCGCAGCGGACACCCGGTTGTCGAATTTCTGGCCGGTCGCAGTCTGCCCCAGAAGCTTCGGCGCCCACATACCATCCGACATGAGCCCGAAGGTCACATACCACTTCGTGCTCTCATCCCGCAGATAGCCCCAATCCTTGAAGATCTCGGGCACTTCGGAGGAAGGCTTCGCGACGACCGCGGCCGGCACATTCACCAAGGCGGTCGGATCATACTTCCCGATCTTCCGCAGCGTCTCGATGAAGCCCGCGCGCTGCTCCTGCGGATCCTCCGCCAAGGCTGGCTTCGCGATCTGCTCGATCTTCCCCCAGGACATGTCCGCCAGCTCCGGCATCTGCCGCAGCTTCATCCCGAAGAGCGCTACCGCCGAGGCGAAGCGGAAGTCATTGCCCGCGCTCTCCCAAGCCACCGGCTCGCCCTTCACCGGCGTCTCGATCAAGGCGCTGGTATCGCCCTCCGGATGCTTGTGGCGCAGCTTCAGCGCAAACCAATCCTCGCTGTTCACCACCTCGCGGCCAGCCGGACGCTGGTAACGCAGGGTATCCACCGTGCCCGCATTCGGCATCGGCACACCATCCGGCACGATCTCGTAAAAGGCCGTCACCGTGTGGCCCGCGCCAATATCCCCGGCGTCCACCTTATCGTTGTTGAAGTCCTCGTGACGCAAGATCCGGTCGGCATAACCAATCAGGCGATAGGCCTGCACCTTGCCCGGATTGAACTCCACCTGGATCTTCACGTCCTTGGCAATCGTCACCAGCGTGCCGGTCAGCTTCTCGCCGAAGACGCGCCGCGCTTCCTCATCGCCATTCACGTAGAAGTAGTTTCCGTCGCCATCCTTGGAGATCGCCTCCATCATCGAGTCATTCAGGTTGCCGGTGCCGAAGCCAAGCACGCTCAGGCTCACGCCGCCCTTCGCGCCACCCTTCACCAGATTGACCAAGTCGCCCTGACCGGTGGTGCCCACGTTGAAGTCACCATCGGTGGCCAGGATCACCCGGTTCGTACCGCCTTGGATCCGCCCCTTCGTCGCCAGTTCGTAGGCGCGCTTGATGCCCGCGCCACCATTGGTCGAGCCGCCCGACTCCAGCTTCTCCAGCGCCTGGATCGCAGCGGACTTGCCACGTTCATCCAGCACCGTGGAATCCAGTGCCACCCCTTCGGTCCCCGCATACACCACCATCGCCACCCGGTCGCGCTCATCGAGCTGGTCGATCAGCACCCGCATCGAGCGCTTCAGCAGCGGCAGCTTGTCCGGCGATTGCATGGAGCCCGAGACATCGATCAGGAAGACCAGGTTCGAGGCCGGCCGTGCGTTCTTCGCCATCTCCTTGCCCTTGATTGCCACCCGCGCCAAGAGGTGACCCTCCTTCCACGGGCAAGTCGCCAGGGTGCCATGCACCGCGAATGGCCCATCGCCCTTTGGCCCCTCGTACTTGTAGTCGAAGTAGTTCACGCACTCCTCGATCCGCACCGCATCCGGCGGCACCGGACGCCCCTCCTGGATCATCCGCCGCAGGTTCGTGTAAGACGCGGTGTCCACATCGATCGAAAAGGTCGAAAGCGCATCCTGCCACGGCGACTTCCACGGCTGATCCACCAACTGGCCGTAGCGCTCCGTGTTCCCCAAGTTGGGATTCAATGAGATGATTTCGTCATCGACCACAGACTTGGCTTTTTGCGCCATCGACGCAGCACGAGCTTTCTCCGACTCCTCGGGGATGCCCATCTCCTTCAACATTCCTCCCATTTCCTCGCTCTTCGCCTCGCCACCGCTTCGGGACCGGAGCTTATCCCTGTCCATTCCTGCCAAGGATCCGTCAGCACCTCCCCCAGCGAAGCCTCGGCCCACACCGGCCCCACGGCCCCCGCCCACGCCTGAGCCCCCACCACTTCCTCCCATGGCACCCGGCGAACTCAGCGCCGAATTGGTCATGGTCGACGGCGCCGCAGGCAGCTGCGCAATCTCACGCCCAGACTCGGGAATCACCGGCGCGGCTTCATCCATCCGCTCCTTGGCAGCGAACTCGAACTTCGGCGCAGCAGCAGCGGCCTCCGTTGAGCCCTCGGCCGCGGCACTGTCAGCCACCGGCGCCGGTGGAAGCCTGTGCAAGGTCTTGGCCTTGGACTCGGCCACAATCGACCTTTCCTTCGCCTCGCTTGGAGCACGGCTGGCCACGGCATTTACTTTCTCCTCAGCAGCCTGCTGCGAGAAATAGACACCCGCGCCCCCGCACACCACCGCAGCCGCGGCGGCCATCGAGGCCCATGCAGCACCGCGCCCTTTCGAGCGCACCGGTGCCGGAGCAGCGGCATCGAGCTTCTGCTCGATCGCCTTGAGGAGTTCCTCATCGGCAGCCCCGCGCGCTTGCTTGCGCAGCAGCGAGTCGATCAGGCGTTCAGAGGGATCTTCGGAAGAAGGATTCATGAAAGTAAAATGGTAGGAAAATGGGTTCAGTCGTTTTTCGAAAGGCAGAGGCGCAGGGCCTCCCTTGCTCGCTCCAGGCGCTTGCGCAGCGCCGCCGCATTCAGGCCTAACAAGCCCGCGGCATCCTCGCTGGTACGACCTTCATCGTAGCAAACGCGCAGCGCCTGGGCCATCGGCTCCGGCAGCTTCTCCCGGCACTCCGCCAAGCGCGCAAACACCGCGGCATCCCCCGCCGGATACGGCGCAAGCGTCGCCTCCAGCGTCGACAAGGCAGCCTCATCAAAAGGCACCTCCCGCGAATGCAGCCGGCAGTGCTCCCGCCACTTGTTGCGCAGGATCCCGCGCATCCAGGTGGCGAAGTCACGCGTGACATCGAAGCGGCCGATATTCTGCCAAGCCGCCACGAAGGCGTCTTGCACCAGTTCGCGCGCCGTCGGCTCATCCGCCGCCAGCGCCCGGGCATAGGCGTGCAGGGATAGATGATGGCTGCGGATCAATTCGGAGAAGCGAGTCCTGTCCATGGGCTCGGGTGGGGAAATGGCGAGTGCTTGCATGGCTCTTCAAGGGTCATTGAGAGCAGCCGCGCGGATCGTGACATCTTTCTGCAAAAAGGTCCCCATTCCTCCCCCGAAATTCACTTTGCCACATAAAGTTTAGCTTGCCTCGTTTACTTTTTCTCACAAAGTAAGACGCGAGTTTGCCAATCGATCCCCGCTCCTAACCATGAACCGTACGCTTCCCGTCATCCTCGCCGCCCTCGGTCTCGCATCCTTCGCCTTCGCCGGCCTCGAGCCCGGCGATACGGTCAAAGTGAGCCTCAGGGGACTCGAAGCCACCGAACAGCAGAAGGTGAACGGCGAATACAAGGTCGGCGAGGCCGGCGGCGTCTCGCTACCCCTCTTGGACAAGCCGGTGCCAGCCCGCGGCCTGAGCGCAGAGCAATTCGCCCGCGCCGCCGAGGCCGCCTACCGCAGCGAAGGCATCTATACGACTCCCAAGATCGAAGCCGAGGCCGTCAAAGGCACCACCGTCGACAATGGCCCCAGCATGGTCAGCATCGGCGGCCACGTGAAACGCGCTGGCGACGTCCAGTACCGCCAAGGCCTCACGGTCGTCCGAGCGATCAACGGTGCCGGCGGCCGGGACGACTTCGCCAGCCGCAATGTCCTGCTGATCCGCAACGGCAAGTCCTACTGGATCGACTACACCAAACTCGAACACAAGAACATCGTCCTGCTCCCGAACGATGCCCTGCAGGTCGATCAACACGGCGCAATCACAGACCGCTGGAAAGGCTCCGACGAGTCGGTGAAACCGCTGCTGAAGTAAGAAGAACTAACCGACGGATCCCGCGATCACAAGATCCCCGTCGGGTTCATGCGATACTTGATGGTGGCGGTGATGAGGAATTCCTCCGGTGAGCCATCCACAGTGCCAGGACGGAATGTCCACTTCTTCACCGTGTGCTCGATGGTCCGCGCGAAGTACGAATTGTTCATGTCCATGCAGTCCGCCTTCTTCACCCGGCCATCCCTGCCCACCACAATGGCAACCCACACGTCCTTCTCCTTGGCGATCGGCGTGTAGGCCACCGGATAGCAGGGCGAGGGTGTGTACTCCGGTTCGGGATAGTCCACCGAGCGCCCCTCGTAGGACCGCATGATCCAGCCCTCCCGGGGGAAATCCATCTCGGCCTTCATCGCCATCTGGTGCCCCACGGAACCCGGCATGGAGGCCCCCGTCCCGACCACCGGCGGTATCGAAGTCGAGGTCATCTGGAAATAGCCGCAGGATGGGAGGGCCAGAGCCGCCAGCAGCGGCAGGAAGCGGTAGGGCAACTTGAATGGATTCATAACCAATACCGGAAGCCTATCCCCCGGCCGCTGTCCTACAAGATCCATTTCTGTTACCAAAGGGGTACCCCCGGGGCGCCTATTTTTCCGGAATTTCCACCTTCACCACCACCGGCTCCAGCCCGGTGGCCTTTTTCAGCACCCCGCGCTGGATCGCGCTGGCGTCGCAGGCCTCGATCAACTTTTTGACCACCGAATTCTCCACAGCCCCGGCTCCGGTGAGCTGATAGAGCGCCAGACCTGCGGGTGTGACGAAGAAGCGTGGCGTCCCGGAGTCGCCTTGGTAAATGTCGTAGTCCCAAGGCTTGCGGGCACCTTCCAGCGGAATGCCGATGGGACCGGGATAGGCCACTGCCTCATGCTTCAGATTCGCCGGCGGCCGCATGCCCGCCTGCGAGATCGACAGGTCAGGCACTTTCAGCTCCCGCAGCCGCGTCTTCTGCGCCTCCGTCATCGTCGGCATCAGCGGCATCACATGGATGCCCGCTGGCACGGCCTCATTCAACAGACCGACGCTGAGATCATATGCCTGCACTTCCGCATTCGCGATCATCTCCATGTCCACCACCTTGCTATCGGCGGTTACGAAGCGGATCACCTGCGGCTGCACCTTCATCCAGCCGCCATCCCACGCGGGATGGGCGTGCTGGCAGAAGAGGATGTGGCGCGGCGTGATCATCACCCCGCCGTAGCGCTCGCCCACGTATTCCAGCGGCGGCTTCCACACCGCACAACCGGTGAGCTGCGGCACCAGATCCGCACACCACAGATTCGGGTTGCGCGTGTATTTCTTCGCGGCGTGGTCCTTCTTCGAGAAGATATTGCGGGTATTGTCCGAGGCCTGCTTGCCCTTCAAACGGGAGTCGACTCCTTGGCTGAGGCTCTGGGCGAAGGATTCCATGGTCGCCCCCTTCCCGTCCGCGGCGATAGCAGCGATCATCGCCACACAGGCCACGGAAATCACAAGGATGGGAACAGCCAATCGGCGGGACATGCCAAACAGCATGCAAGGAAACCGCGCCCGATCAAGCCCCGGGACACAACTCTCCCGCGCTGGAAATGCTTGTCCCCCCAGCGCCAGCCCCCTCATTTATGGATCGTTCCATGAAGCCCTATCTCCTCCTCTGCGCCTGCCTCGTCTCCCCGGCCGCCATCGCACAGGAGCGCCCGGACTGGGGCACGGCCCAAAAGGAACTCACCGCCTGGCATCAAGCCGCGACCGAAAAGAAGGACCCGCAGCCCCCGCGCCTGCGCGTCGTCTACTTCCACGGCAAGGACCGCCCGCCCCTGCCCGACTACCAGGCACGCCTCACCCGGGTGATGAATGACGTCAGCGACTTCTACCGCGATGGCCTGAAGAGCTATGGCATCGCCAGCGAGGGACTGCCGCTGGAGAAACGCGAAGACGGCAGCCTCATACTGCATATGGTGGAGGGCCAGCACGAGTCTTCCCACTACAACTACGAGTCCGGCGACGAGACCGAGGCCGAGATCCGCAAGACCCTGGCCGGGGAGATCGATCTCGACCGCGAGTTCGTGCTCACCCTCTACGGCCAGTGCTGGAAGATGCCGAACGGCGGCTGGGGCTTCTATACGCCCTACTATGGCAAGGGCGGCTCCTGCCAGCGCTGGGGCTTCTGCCACGCCGCCGATTGCAAGCTGCTCGATCCCCTGCTCCTGAAGGAAAAGGACAAGCGCATCCGCTACTGGGAGCACTACGGCGACCGTGACCAAAGCCTCGCTCAATTCAATAGCTTCTACCTCGGAGGCATCGCCCACGAGCTCGGCCACGGCCTCGGCCTGCCGCACGATGGCGAGAGCCCGGCGCAGCATGCCACGCTCGGCAGCAGCCTCATGGGCGGCGGCAATCTCACCTACCGCCAGGAACTCTGGAAACCGGGCGCGAAAGGCAGCTGCCTCTCGGAAGCCAGTGCCGTGCGCCTGCTCTCACACCCACTCATCGCCGCATCGAATGCCGGACGCTTCGAAAGCGCGGAGGGCGAGTTGGGCGGCATCGAAGCAGACGGCACCAGCCGCGACTTTTCGATCAAGGGCAAGATCGACGGCAAGATCCCCGCCTATGCCGTCATTGCCTACGTCGACCCCGCGGGCGGCAGCGACTACGATGCTCTTACTTGGGTCTCGCCCGTTCACGAGGGAGCCTTCGCCTTGGAACACATGGAGGTCCCCGGCAAACTGCCGAACCTGCGTCTGGTCGCCTGCCATATGAATGGCGAAACCACGATGCTCGCCGCCAATCTGCCCCTCGATGGGGATAAACTCATCGGCGAAGTACTCCCAAGCATGCTCCTCCACTCGCAGATCGATACCCTGGAGCAGGCCGTGGCCAGCGGCGCACCGGAAGCAGCAGCCATGGTCGCGCGGTCACTCAAGGCCAAACCCGTGGACAAAGATTGGCGGAAGAGCGTCGAGCTGTTAGACCAGTATCTGCGCCCCGACGCCCCGCTTGTCGATCTATCCAAGACCGACCAAAAGTCCTGCTACCTCTCCGATGCCGCCTGGAGCAGTGCAAAGACCGGTTGGGCCGGCACACCCCGCGACCGCTGGGGCGCACCACCGGAGTATCGCCAAGGTCTCTTTCTTCGCATCGCCGGCGAATTGCAAGCGAAGGGCCTGCCCGCTCATTGCCCCGCCAGCCACGTTTTCTCCACCGCCGGTTGCTGGCAACGCTTCAAGTCCACCGTTGGCATCCGCGGCGGTGCTGGCCACGATGCCCGCGCAATCTTCATCGTGAAGGGGGATGGCGAGGAGCTCCATCGCTCCGCCCAGCTGGACCAAGGCATGGCCGAACGCATCGACCTCGATATCCGCGGCGTGAAGGAACTCACCCTCGAGACCGAAAGCGGCCTACCCACCAATCATACTTGTTGGGCGGTGTGGGGTATGCCCTTGTTAGAGCGCTGATCTGCACGCTTCCTGCTCCAGGAAGGTGCGAGCCAGAAACTTGCACCGCATCGCATTACGACATAAACTGGATCCCGGATGGCAGCGCAACAAAGCCGAAAGCTCACCGACGCCGATTTCACCAAGCTCGCCGACTTCCGCTACGCCCTGCGTTGCTTCATGGAGTTCAGCGAATCCGCCGCGGCCAAGGAAGGACTCACCCCGCAGCAGCACCAGGCCCTCTTGGCCATCCGCGGCAGCGAGGCCGCCACCACATCCGTCGGCCGCCTCGCCGAGCGCTTGCGCATCCGCCACAACACCGCGGTCGAACTCGCCCAGCGCCTCGAACTCGCCGGCCTGATCACCCGCGCCCCCAGCCCGGAGGACCGCCGCTCCGTCCTCCTCCGCGTCACCGAGGCCGGCGAGGACAAGCTCGAGCACCTCAGCCTCGTCCACCGCGCCGAACTCCGCGAGCTCAGCCCGCAGATCATCGCCCTCTTCAAGAGCCTCGGGCATCTGGAGTAGCCGGGGGCATCCGCTTGGAACACTTCACCTAGCGTTCCCGTCCACGCCGTCCCCACTGAGAGGCGGCCTGAAAAAAGCAGGACCGTGGCTCCGCGAGGTCCAGCTTATGACGTCCTTCCTTCGACCTCCCGCAATGCCCGCTCTCTAACAGCTCCATCCGGAGGAACCTCCACTCACTTCCGCGCAGCCCCCGGGTCCTTCAACAACCACTGGTGAACGATAGCGATCGATGTCTCCTCATGTGCTGTCGCCAACAAACCTGAATCCGCCAGCATCCCCGCAGCTTCCTCTGGATCCTTTCCTGCGCGCACTTGGATGTATGGCCAGTCCCGGAGGTGAAAAACCGATCCGCGCAGTGCGCGTAATGGCTCAAGGCCCGAACCGACATGAATCCAACGACCGGCACCGCCCTTGCAACTCTTCTCGCCATGGGCATCGCTTCGGGTGCGGAATGGGCTCTTCCCAAGGATGCTCCGCTGCTCACCCCTTGGTCCGGTCAGGTCTCTCCGGAGAATGCCCTGCCCGAATATCCAAGGCCCTCAATGGTGAGGGCTGAATGGAAGAGCCTGAACGGGCTCTGGGATTATCAGATCACCGCCAAGGATGCTGGCAGGCCGGAAAAATTCGACGGCAGTATTCTGGTTCCCTTCCCGGTGGAATCCGCCCTTTCCGGAGTGATGAAACCCCTTTTGCCGGGACAGCGGCTTTGGTATCGCCGCAGCTTTGCGATTCCTGACGCTTGGAAAGGCCGCCGCGTCGCGCTCCATTTCGGAGCTGTGGATTGGCAGTGCGAGCTTTGGCTCAATGGAAAATCCCTCGGCAGCCATCGCGGCGGCTACGATTCCTTTTCCTTCGACCTCACCCAAGGGCTTATCCAGGGCGACCAGGAACTGGTCCTCGCCGTCACCGATCCCACTAGCGAAGGCTGGCAGATGAGAGGGAAGCAATCGCTTCATCCCGGGGGAGCCGCCTACACCGCCACCTCGGGCATCTGGCAGACAGTGTGGATGGAACCCTTGCCGGAAAGCTCCGTCAATTCGCTCAAGATCGAGACCGATGCCCTCACGGGAACCTTGCGGCTCACAGTCGATGGCTATACCCCGCCGGGCAAAACCCGGGTGGAAGCCATCATTCTCGACGGCGGCAAGACGGTCGCGAATGGCGGCGGCATCCTCGGAAAGGAAATCACTCCTGAAATTGCAGCCAACCTGGCTTGGTACAAATCAAGATCCAGCTATGCCGTCGCTTCGATGGATATTCGGATCCCGGACGCGAAACCGTGGACGCCCGACGACCCTCATCTCTACGATCTTGTCGTCCGCCTGAAGGATGAAAGCGGCAAGCAACTCGACGAGGTGCGGGGCTATTTCGGCATGCGCACGATCGGCAGGGGCCGCGATGACAAGGGCAACATGCGCCCGCTTCTCAACGGCAAGCCCTTCCTTTTCATGGGAGCGCTCGACCAAGGTTTCTGGCCGGACGGGATCTACACCGCAGCTTCAGACGAGGCGCTGCGCTTCGACATCGAAGCAGCGAAGAAACTCGGGATCAACTGCATCCGCAAGCACATCAAGATCGAACCCGAGCGTTACTATTACTGGGCCGACAAGCTGGGGCTGATGATCCTGCAGGACCTCCCGAGCGGCGACCAGGGAGACCCTATCACCGACCGGCCCCGGATGCCGGAAGCGGTGGCGCAATGTGAATCCGAAATGCGGACCTTGATCCGGCAGAGATGGAACCATCCCTCCATCGTCATGTGGGAAATGTTCAACGAAGGATGGGGGCAATACGACACGCTGCGTCACGCTTCATGGGCGAAGCAACTCGACCCTTCCCGGCTGGTCTCCGAGGCCAGCGGATTCCCCCACCACGGGGCCGGGGATGTTTACGATGTCCACGGTGGCATTCCTCCAAAGTGTGAGGACATGGTCGGAATCGACTCGGAGACATCGGGCAATGGCCTATCCGTCACGGACCACCAATGGCCCGGCAAGCCATGGGCGACAGGGACCTACGACCCTCTAACCGGCGGCGAGACCACCGGGGCGTTTCCAGAACTGCATCCCTTGGATGAAAACTCGAAACGCTGGTATGGTGAAACGACGAGAAATCTCTACCGGTCTGCGTGGAACGAAGCGGAAGGCAACGGCAACAGCGGGATGTTCAAGGTCCAGTTGTACGATGTGGAAACGGAAAGCAACGGGATGATCAGCTATGACCGCAAGGTGTGGAAGGTCGATCCCGAGCTCGTGTCCCGTGCTGCCCGCGGCGAGAGACTGCGTGAGGATGTCCTTCAGCTCCTCCCTACCTCCGGCCAAGGGGAAGTCACCTGGCGCTACACCTTCTCCGCGCCCGCGCAAGATTGGGCCTCGCCTGCATTTGATGATTCGGCGTGGCGGCAAGGGGCCGGTTCTTTCGGCGGAGCGCCCCAAGGGGGGCGGAGCCGGACGCGGTGGACAAGCTCCGGCATCTGGCTGCGCACCGAGTTTGAACTCGGGTCCGTTCCTGAAAAGCCGATGATCCGCGCCGCGCACGACGAGGACATGGAAGTCTATATCAACGGGCACCCCGCTTGCCGCGACAGCGGGGTGCTGAATGTTTACGACGATTTCCCGATCGCCCCTGACGCCGCCGCTTCCCTACACCGCGGCAAGAATTCGATAGCGGTCTGCTGCAGGCAAACGACCGGCGGCCAGTTCGTGGATGTGGGTCTCGTTGACCACGGGAAGAAGTAGGCCATCACATGGTTTTCATGCCGGCATCTGAACGCGCAGGAAATAGACTACGTTGGCCTTACCCCTGCCTCAGCCCCAAAAATCCGGATGGCAAGGACCGCCTTCTCCAAGTAAGATGCAGCCATGAAGCTGGAAGAGATTTTCCAAGAGGCGTCAAAACTTCCGGAGCATGATCGTGCGGTTCTCGCGGCCGGCCTGCTTGGCACCCTGCCTCCACTTCTTGCGGACGAGGACGAAGGAATCGGCGAAGCCACGCTGCGTTCTCGGGAATTGGACGAAGACCCGGCAAACGGCTGCACTTGGGCGGAGATCAAGCAAGCTCTGGGCCGATAGTGCATGAAGGTGATTTTTCACCGCCGTATCCAGCGGGACTTGCGCACGGCTCTGGACTACTACGAGGCGGAGGCTGGAGCCGCGCTAGGCGACCGGTTTTTCGCGGACGCGGAAGCTGCGGTCAGTTCAGTCCTTGAAAACCCGAGGGGCTTTCACTTTGTGGCTGATGGACTCAGGCGCGCCAGCTTCAAGAACTTTCCTTACCACTTCGTTTTCGAGGAAGAGCTTGGACGGGTAAGGTTTCTCGTTCTGCGCCACGACAAAAGGCATCCAATCTACGGATTGCGCCGCAAATGGTAACATCTCCTCCAGTTCGGACGACGAGGATGTGACGAGTCGCCAAATGTTCAGAGGGGTGGACTCACCCAGAACTTGAATTGCGCCCTGTGGGGACGACTCGCCCAAAAAGCGGCGATTCCCGCGCGCACTCTTAAAGCGGCTGCACCGCCAGCGGGGATACTGTTTGGTGAATCGAGCCTCCCAGCCGCCGCTCACTCCCCTTCCCCGCCCGGCTTCAGCCAGTAAAGCACCGCCATCCTCACCGCGATGCCATTCTCCACCTGCTGGTTGATCAGACTCCGCGAGTAATCCATCGCCGCGTCGCAAAGCTCCACTCCGCGGTTCACCGGGCCGGGGTGCATGAGCCAGAGGCCCTCTCCATCAATCCGCTTGAGGCGTTCCTCGGTGATACCGTAAACCTTGTGATACTCCCGCAAGCTCGGGAAATACTGCACGTCTTGCCGCTCCATCTGCACGCGCAGCAGATAGACGACATCCGGCTTCCACTTCATCGCCTCCTCGTAGTTGGTGAAGCGCCGGGTATTCTCAGGCCCGACCTTCGGCACCAGCGAGCCGGGCCCGAGGTAGGCAACTTCCACGCCGAGGCGCTTGAGGATCGTGCTAGTCGAGCGCGCCACGCGGCTGTGCAGGATATCCCCGATGATGAGGACCCGCTTGCCGGTGAGTTCCGGGAAGACCTCCTTGATTGTGAAAGCATCTAACAGCCCCTGCGTCGGATGTGCATGCGCGCCGTCGCCCGCATTGATCACACTCGCCTTGGTCATCCGCGCGATCATCCCCGGCAAGCCGCTGCGACCGTGGCGCACCACGATGAAGTCGGTGCGCATCGCTTGCAGCGTCTCGATCGTCTCGCGGACCGACTCGCCCTTCACCACCGAGGAATGCGGCACGTCGAAATTCGTCACGTCCGCGGACAAGCGCTTGGCCGCGACCTCGAAGGACGAGTGCGTGCGGGTGCTCGGCTCATAGAACAGCATCAACACCGACTTGCCCTTCAGCGCCGGCACCTTCTTGACCGAACGGGTGAAGAGCTCCTTGAAGGGAACGGCTTGATTGAGCAGGAGGTCGATTTCCTCCCGTTGCAGTGAGCTGATGTCGAGCAGGTCCTTACGCGCCATAGTTGGGTGTAAACTGGTGAATGATGCCGAAGACGAGAATGAGAACGCCGATGATCGTGATGAAGCCGGCATGGTGGCGCGAGCGCGGCTTCTTCCAGGCGATCCAGCCGGCCAGCAGCAGGGCGATCACGCCGAAGCCCGCGAGCAAACCGAAGCCCAGCCTGTCGAGCCCGGGCGTCCGCGAGAACTCGGCCATTGCGATCGTCGGAAATTCGGGACTCGGCACCGTCGGCAGCCAGTGGCTCAGCCAAGCGCAGAGGATCCCAAGGGCGGGCAAGAGGTAACCCAGCGTCAACGCATACCAGCGCGCCGTCTGCTGCCCGATGTGGTTCAGCGCCTGGTCCGGCGAAGCCTGCTGAATCCGCCGCATCGCCATCAACTCGCGCTCGTCGTGGCGGCGCTGTGGCAGAGCCGCTCCATCGACCCGCACCACGGCCACTTCAGGGTCCAGACGCCGCGTTTCAACAATCCCCTGCTCGGACTTGCGCAGGGAACGCACCGTCTTCGGCAGGCGCGCCACCGGCGACAGATCTTCCTCGAGCTCGGACTGCTCCTCCAAAACCGCATCCTCAAGCGCCACCCGCTCGGCGTGGGCCCGCACCTTCGCCGCGTGATCCGTGGCATGCGGCTCCGGCGGACCGGATCTGGTCGCGGGAAGCGCGGCTTTCGCTGCTGGAGCCACCGCAGCCGGGGAAACCGCTTCCTTCGCCACCGGGGGCGGCGGAGGCGGCGGAGGTGGTGCCGGGGGCCTTACCGCGGGAGCGGCAGATTCCCCCCCGTCGGCTGGCGCTCCGGGAACGCCCATCGCCTCGCGGAGTTTCGCGATTTCCTCGGCGGATTTGCGGCGTTGGGGCAGCATGGGGAAGGGCTTATTCGGTCTTGGGCTCGACGACCTCGATCTTGTCTTCTCCGTCCGTCGCTTCCAAGGAAACAAGCACGTGATCGTGCCGGGAAGTTTCGAGCAGGATCCCGGTGTAGTCCGGCTGGATCGGCATCTCGCGGTGCCCGCGGTCGATCAGCGTCGCCAGTTCCACCTTCGCCGGACGGCCGTAATCGGACAGCGCATCCAGCGCCGCCCGGATCGTCCGCCCGGTGAAGAGCACATCGTCCACCAGGATGACGTGGGCCCCATCCACCGTGAAAGGGATGTCGCTCTCCTGCAGCTTCGGGTTCTCCCGCAGGTGCTCGTAATCATCGCGATACAGCGAGATGTCCAGGATCCCCATCGACAGCTCGCGGTCATCCTCGGCCAAACGGTTGCAGACCCGCTCCGCGACTTCATCGCCACGGCTGCGGATCCCGACCAAGGCGATCGGCTCGCCCGCGGTTCGCGCGCGGATCGCAGCGGCTAGGATATCGATGCCCTGCTCGATGTCTTCTGGGCCAAGGGTGCGGTTCATCAATCAGGGGGTGTTCAGTCTTCGAAATGCATGATCCCGATGTCGCGGCGGCGCTGCGAACCATCGAATGAAATCTGATCCGCAGCCGCGTGTGCCGCGGCCACCGCTTCTGCACGCGTAGCGCCACCTGCCACAGCCGCCAGCACCCGGCCACCATTCGTCACCCACTCGCCCGCAGGACTGCGGTGCGTGCCCGCGTGATAGACCCGGAAGGCACCGGGATCATCGAGCCCATGGATCACATCACCATTGCGCGAGCTTTCCGGATAACCGGCGGAGGCGAGCACCACACAGACGCTCCAGCCTTCATCGAAAGAGATCAGCTCGGGCTTCAGCTCACCCTTGGCTCCCGCCAGGCAGAAGCTGGCGAGATCGCCCTTCACTAGCGGCATCACCGCCTGGCACTCCGGGTCGCCGAAGCGGCAGTTGTATTCGATCACCTTCGGCCCCTGCGGCGTGAGCATCAGCCCGAAGTAGAGGAAACCGCGGTAGGGCAGCCCCTCCTTGCGCAGGCCCGCCACGGTCGGAGCCACGACATCCTTCTCAATCGTCGCGAGCAGTTCGGCCGGGATCAGCTGGCGGCTCGCCACCGCGCCCATCCCACCGGTATTCGCACCCGCATCCCCTTCCCCGATCCGCTTGTAATCGCGGGCCGGGGTGAAGATCAGATACCGCTCATCCACGATCGCCGCGAAGATCGAAACCTCCGGGCCAGTCAGGAACTCCTCCACCAGTACCCGCCCCGGACCGAAGCGATTCTGCGTGAAAACTTCATCGAGGAAGGCCTCGCCCTCCTCTTGGTTCAGACAGACCGCCACGCCCTTGCCAGCGGCCAGCCCATCGAACTTCAGGACCGTCGGATACTGCCCGCCTATCGCGGCGCGCGCTTCCTCCAAAGTGCCACAAGCGCTCGCCTTGCCGGTCGGGATGCCCTGGCGCTCCAGAAAGGCCTTCGCGGACTCCTTGCTGGCCTCGAGCTGCGCGGATTGCAGGTGTGGTCCCCAGCAGGGAATCCCCGCCTTCTCGCAGAGATTGGCGAGGCCCTCGCCCTTCACCAGATAGCTTTCCTCGCCAGCCACGCAGAGATCGATCTCGTGGACCTCCATCCACTCCACCAGTGACTCCAAGCCATCCGCGGCGACCGGACGGGCCATCTGCAGGATTGCATCGCTGCCGGGGTAGCAGAAGAGCTCGGGCTCACCCGGGGATTCCGCCAGTGCCCGTACCAGCGCATGCTCGCGCCCCCCTTTGCCCACGACAACGATCTTCATTTCCGGACCGGTTTTGGGGGAGGGCGGCGGCGGACTCAACCCTTGGTTTCGGCGATTTTCACCCCTTGGGGTTCCCCTCTAGCTCCCCTGCTACCCCCTCCCGTCATGACGTAATAGTGCCCATGGCCGCTCCATGAGACTCTCCGGACATGACTAGCGCCACTCGCCATCGCCGTCTGCTCCTCGCCCTCGCCTCCGCCATGCTGGCCACCACCATCTATGGCGGTCTGCCGATCGAGCGCCCCAAGCGCAAGCTACGGATGGTGGAGGCCACCCCGGAGATGACCCTCCCGGCCGCCAAGACCGCCTGCGCCAACGCGCAAGTTGCTTGAAAAGAGCGGAGTTCCTCCGCTTGCCCCACCGGAGGGCCCAGATCTAACATCCACCAAGTCCTCCCGCTTATCTTCCTGGCGAGGGGTCTTGCAGTCCGGCCAATCTCTCCCTCCCCATGAATTCCCCCTCCCTGAAGCGGGCGGCGCTTGCCGTCCTCCTTGGCTTGGCCGTGTGCCTGCCCTTCATTCTCCGCCGTGGAGATGAAAAAGCTGCCGCAACTTTGACCGCGGCACCGCCCCCAGCGCAAAAGCCCGCGGCCCCGGATCCCTCCCTGCCGGCTCCCCTGCCCGCGAAGGCCCGCACCCCGCCGGCCCCGGCTCTCGAGCCTCAGGCTGAGGCGGAAACCTATGTGGCCGGACATTTCCCCGGCGTGAGCGTCCGGCATCTGCCCGGCACCGACCAGCCGACGCCGCCAGAGGGAACTCCGCGGACCCCGGCCAAGGTCAGCGAGGTCGTGCTACCCGACGGGCAGACCCTGATCGGAGCCAGCGTCGATGAGAGCTGGCGCATCCCGCTCAAGGCTGAAGCCAAGCCCTGAGTTTCCTTTCCCTCCCCTTCTCCCATGAAATTCTTCCTCCCCCTCCTGTTGGTAGCGACTGCCTCGGCTGTCCCGATCCAAGTGACTTACACCGACGCGGCGAATACCGGATTCTTCGATCCCGCGCCGCGAGCTGCCACGGGATCCAATCCCGGCACCACCCTGGGCCAGCAACGGCGGATCGCCTTCGAGTATGCCGCTTCGCGATGGTCCTCACAAATCAAGGGCAGTATCCCGATCAAGGTCACAGCCGGCTGGGCGAGCACGGCACCGGGCGGCAATGGGATCATCACCATGGCCAGCGCCAGCCCGCAGAACTTCTTCAAGAATGGCGTGGTCGTGAGCGGGCTGCCGAAGAACAACACCTTCTATCCCTCCGCTCTGGTGGATCAGGTGATGGGGCAGGATCTCGTGCTCAACGGGACCTCCACCGACGTCTCGGTGAACTGCAATTCCTATCCCGACGAGATCACCTCGGACGGTTTCTCCTGGAACTACGACCTGAACAACAGTGGTGCGGGCAGCTCCTTCGCCGGTGCGATCTTGCACGAACTTGCGCATGGCTTCGGCTTCATTGCAACCCTCGACCAGAACGGCAATTACGGGATCGGCTTTCCCACGGCATGGGATAGCCTGATGACCGACGGGGCAGGCACCTTCCTGACGACCATGGCCGCGGGAAGCCGGGTGCCGCTGCGCACCAGCGACGATGTCTTCGCCGACGGTCCGACCCTGCGCCTCTACAACAACGGCAATCCCGCCAAGGTGCATGCCCCTGCCACCTACAGCGGCGGCTCTTCGCTCCATCACTTCGACGAGACAACTTATTCGACTCCGGGCAACATCAACGAGCTGCAGACGCCGCTCTTGAGCTTCCCGACTCAGGCCTTCGGTCCGCTGGTCACGAGCGCGATGCGCGACATGGGCTACACCATGGCCGATGAGCTGCCCCCCGTCGCCGACATCACGAGCCCGGCTCCAGGCAAGATCTATACCAGCACGGCTCTGGCCGCGACCGGCATCTTCGGAACCACCACCGATACTTCCGCTGATGGCAGCGCCAAAGCGGTTGGCCTGCTGCGGACGAAGATCGCGCTCTACAGCTCAAGCCAAGGGAAATGGTACCGCTGGAGCACCCCAGGCTTCGACTCGGGCACCTTCAATTACGCGAACCATACCAAGGAAGCGACGATCGAGAATCTGCTGCCGATTGCGACCGGCTCGCACACCTGGCGCACGGCGCTGCCCGCCGGACTGCCGGACGGCGGCTACGAACTGCATGTCACCTCGGTCGATCAGAACGACCAAGGGAGCAGCTTCATCTCGAACTCCTTCACCATCGACAACACCGCGCCTCCGGTGGTTATCGAGCCGTGGGCGAACAACGGCCCACCGATCTTCAATCTTGATCCATTGAAGATTCTGGCACCGGACGCCAACACACTGAAGGTCGAACTGCGGCGCACGGTCGGCGCCGATCTCTTCTTCTGGAGTGGCACCAACTGGAGCACTACCCCGACCCAATTAGCGGCGACTCAAAACGCCGGGCGCTGGACCTTGAACGTCTCCCCGCCCAACCGGCAGAACTGGCCGCAAGGCCAAGCGATCACGATCCGCGTGATCGCCACCGACGCCGCCTCCAACCAGACCATCTCGAGTATCGGTGTAACGCGCACCGCGGCGGACAGCAGTCTGCCGGTGGTGAGCTTCGATTCTCCTACGAGCGGCAGTGTGCTCACCGTTCCGAATCTCCCGTCGCTGCTGGGCAAGGCATCCGATCCGGAATCCGGGATTGCATCGGTCACCTTGAGCATCGCCCACTTCATCCCGGGCGGCGGGGTGGAATTCTGGAGCGGGACCGACTGGAGTGGATCGTCGGTGAACCTGCCGGTGACCCACGATCCGGACAGCGGCAAGTGGACCGCACCTGCCGGCTGGAATCTTCCCAGTGCCGCGGTCCTCCCGAACGGCAACTACTCGATCCAAGTCAGCGCGACCAACCGCGAGATGCCCGCCGGCACGACCGGCGCCGGCGTGTCTTTCAGCGTGGACCATCACCCGGTTTATACTTGGACCGGTGCCACGCTGCGCGACGACAACTACACCAATGACAGCAGATCCTGGGGAGTGGCGGAGAACTGGAGTCCCTACGGTGTTCCCGATGTGAACGATAAGGTCGTGATCGCGAATGGCGACGAGGTGACCAGCACGATCAGCCGCAGCGTGTATGGGCTGACCTTGGTGAACAGCTATTTGAACTTCGTGAACGGACCCGGTGCCTTTGGCACTGTCACGACCAGCCATCAATCCGAGTGGAGCGGAGGAACACTCAACGGGATCTGGAACAATCAGGGCACGCTGCAATTGACCGGCCCCGCGGACCGCTGGCTCGGCGGTGGCGGGTGCCTGAACAACTCGGGCACCGTAAGCCACAATGCTGGTGTCATCGTCGGCCAGCAAAACGCAACCATCACCAATCTGCCCGGTGCCACTTGGATCCTGGCCACAGCGGGTGACGTGTTCTCAAACTACAACGGCGGCAACCAATTCATCAACCAAGGCATCCTGCGCCACACGGCCGCGAATGACAGCGAGTTGAACGACTGGTCCTACTCACTGGGCGGCGAAGTGCAGAAGCAAGGCGCGGTGCTGGTCCTGCGAGCCAACGCGACGCTGCCGGGCGGCGTGCAGTTCACCGGTGCGGGTGGCTTCCGGATTGCCGACGGCACGGTGTCCACCAGCGGGTCGATCACCAATGCAGCCGGACTTTTCCAACATGCAGGCGGAACTCTGACGACAAGTGCACCGTTGAGCATGAACGGCAACTTCGTGTGGAGCGGAGGAGCCTTCGAAGGCAGCCTCACCCTCGCGAATGGATCGGATCTCTCCATCACGGGCGCCTGCCAACTCAATACCAACTCGGTCTTCAACAATTCCGGCACGGTGCATTGGACCGCTCCCAGTCCCCTGGTGGGCATCCAGAACGCGACCGTAAACAACCAAGCCAGCGGCGTGTGGCGCCTGGAGAACACGGGCGATGCCTTCGCGAACTACAATGGCGGAAATGTTTTCAACAACCAGGGACGGCTGGAGAAAACCGGCAGCGGCCAGACCATGCTGCGAAACTGGACTTACAGCAGTCCGGGGGAGATGAAAGCCAGCACAGGCCAACTCTACATCGCTGCCGACTGGAGCGCGACCGGAGGCTCCGTCCTGAGCGGCACGGGCACGATCGAAATAGCCGGTGGCACCTGGACCTTCAACGGCGCGGTCAGCTCCACGGTGGCGACACTGAAATTCACCGGTGGAACGCTGAGCTGCGGTCCCACCGCGAAGATCCAGGGCAACTGGATTTGGAACGGTGGAGCGCTGAGCGGCTCTCTGGAAGTACCGGCCGCCACCCAACTGAGCTTCGACGGCGGTTCCCAGCTCAACCAAGGTGCAACTCTGGTCAACAAGGGCACCGTGCTCTGGCAAGGAACCAGCCCGATAGTCGGCATCCAAAACGTAGCCGTGACCAATGCCCCCGGGGCGCTGTGGCAAATCGCTGCCACCGGGGCGCCTTTCACCAACTACAACGGCGGCAACAGCTTCACCAATCAGGGGACCTTCCGGCGCACCGCGACCGGCGGTGATGTGACACTGCATTCCTGGACCTACAACCAAGCCGCATCCTTCGAATCGACCGGCGGCGGCGACACCATCATCAACTCCCCGCTCAACCTGCTGGAAGGTTCGTCTTTCAATGGCGCGGGCAAGTTCATCCTGGCGGGTGAAAGCTGGCTGAAGGGCGCTTGCACCCTTGCGGGAACCATCGAGCACACCGGCGCCCTGCACGGTGAGGAGGCCGGACAGATCAAGGGCACCCTGCGCTGGGTGGCCGGCGGCATGGATGGGATCGTGAAGGTGGCGAACCTCGCCTACTTGCGCTTGAGCAGCGACAACCGCCACACTCTCGGGGCCGGCTCCACGATTGATTGTAGCGGCTCGCTCGTCTGGGAGGGTGGCGAACTGCAGGGCATCCAAAACGCGACGCTGCGAATCCGCAATGGGGCTGGAATGACGATCGGGTCCGCAGCCGCCTTCACCAACTACAACGGCGGCAACCACCTGGTGATCGATGATGGCGCGAGCCTCGTGAAGACCAGCGCGGGCGACAGCGCGATCTACTGGGCCTTCGACAACGATGGCAGTGCGGCGGTGAACAACGGCATGCTCTTGTTGTTTGGCGGCGGCAGCGGCGATGGCAGCTTCACCGGCAATGCACCGGGAGTGCTGCGCTTCGCCAATGGCGGGCACGTGCTTGAAGGAGGTGCCACCTTGGCTGGCAACGTCGAGATCACCGATGGATCCTTGCTCGCCAGTGGCCCTGCCAGCGGGCGCCTGGCCCTGAAGGGCGGCACTGCGGGCGGTGGAGACGGCGGGCTCTTCGACTTCGCCACGGGCTCAACTTGGACCGGCGGCAACATCCAGGGACAAATGCGGATTCCCACCGGCCAATCACTGGTCGTCTCCAGCCCCAGCGGCAAGGAACTGACCACCGGCGCGGTGCTGGAGGTGCAGGGGCTATTGCAATGGGACGGAGGCTATCCGATCCAAGGCCACCAGAACTCGACCATCGACGTGAAGAGCAATGGCACCTTCCGCGCGAGCGCGGACGGCGACCTCTTCGCCAACTACAATGGCGGCAACCGCCTGCTGCTGGCCGGCACCTTTGAGAAGAGCGGCGGAACCGCATCCACCTGGCTGGACGAATGGGCGGTCGAAGGCAATGGCACGATCCGCACCCTGCTAGGCAAGACCGACCTCCAAACCGAAGCGGCGTTCAACGCGGGCACGCAATTCCAAGGTGCAGGCCGCACGCGCTTCAATGGCGGCAACGTCTACTTGCGCGGAGCAGCCACGATCCAAAGCAACGTAACGGTGGAATTCTCCGGCGCGAATGTGAACGGTCATGACGATGGCACTGCAGCGCTCAACGGAGGCCTGATCGAATGGAGCGGAGGCACGATCAATGGCGTGTTGACGCAGAACACGAACATGAGCCTCACCGGTCCCGGCGAGAAGTGGCTGGGCTTTTCCGCCCAGCTGCGCAATGCGTCCCAGATGACGCTGGGAGGCACAGGTATCCTGGGAGGCCGGCAGAATGTGCGCCTGATCAACCTGTCCACAGGCACCTTGAATTGCCCGGGCAGCGTTACCTGTGTGAACTACAATGGAGGCAACAAACTGGTGAACCAAGGCGGACTGGTCCTCGGCAATCCCTTGGGCCGACAGACCCTTCATTGGTCCTTCCAACAGACCTCAAGCGGCAGCATGACCGTGGAGCTCGCGGGCGCGAATGCCGCGACCCCTGAGTTCGACTGCCTTCTGAGCCACGAAACGGTGCAACTGGACGGAAGTCTGGTGGTGACGAAAACCGGGGGCTACCAGCCTGCGGATGGCACGACCTTCGATGTAGTCACTGGCTACGGTGGCGTGAGCGGAAAGTTCAGCACCGTGCTGGCTGCGGACCTGAAGGCGGAGTATACCCCCGGCACGCTGACCCTGCGCGCCAGCACACCCGGCATCACCTATGGTGAGTGGGCCCTCGCCGAAGGCTTGAGCGGAGCCAACGCGCTGGCCACGGCGGATCCCGACGGCGACAAGATTCCCAACGTCCTCGAGTATGCCTTCCATACCAATCCGAAGCAAAAATCGCCCGCGCCCGTGACCAGCACGATCGAGACGGTGAACAGCCAGCAATGGATCACGCTTCACTATCGCCGCTGGCAAGACCGCATCGATGCCGGGATGGGCTACTATCCCGAGCGGAGCGCCGACCTGGCCACCTGGAGTGCCAGTGCCGTAGATGAAGTCGATCCTGCCGCGACAATCATTGCCGGCTCTGAAGGACGGCGTGTGCGAATCCTACGAGGCGCGGCGCAGAAGGACTTCGTGCGGGTGCGGGTGGAGTGAGGCTCCCCTCGACGGGCGGGAAGCATCACCCATGAGGACCCGGTTCCGGATATCAGGACCGGGATGAAATGAGAACGAAGGGCTGCGCGGCTGTTAGATCAGCCGCGGATCCAATCCTCGCATTGGATGCCGGGCACTCTTCCCAAGTGCTTGGCATTGCCAGTGACCACCTTGGCCTTCAGGGAGATGGCAATTGAGGCGATCCACAGGTCCGCATCAGGAATGAGCGTGCCGGAGCGCTGCAACAGCGCCTTGAATCCGCCGAAGAATTGCGCTCCCGCAAGCGAGATCGGCACCACTTGCAAGGTGCGGAGAAACTCCAAGACAACCTGGCGATTCGCAGCGGGATCATTCGACTTCGCTGCGCCGTAGAACAACTCGGAAGCAGTGATCTCGGTCGTGACCACGGGTTGATAAATGGCACGCCGACGAGCGATCACCCTGCCATTTCCCCTGAGGATCATGATGCAGGTATCGGTATCGAGAAGATACATGGGCTACCAAGTGAGATCGATCTCCCGACCTCCGGAGCGGGTCTCGTAAAGTGCGGCGATTTCCGCCTCCACGTTCAAGTCCGACTTCCAACGGCCAGCCAAGGATTCCCACGCATCCGCCACCGCATCGGGCGACTCATTCAAACGTGGTGAAGGAAGAGGTGCGGGGGCGTCTGCAGCCAAGGAGCGCGACAGGCGGTGAATGATTTCACCGTTCAAACTCCGATTCGAGGCGGCCGCCAATTCCTTCAAGGCGGCCCCCAACTCTTCGGGAATTCCCTTGATGGTCAGGTTCATGGCGCGACGATAGCGCCCAAGGAACCATTATGCAACCATTTTGGAAATACGTTCCCAATCAGCAGCCTCCAAGCAACAGGGATCGGCGGCGACCCAGTGGCGAGGCTCGATCTCGCGGAGGGAAAGGTCAGCTCCGATCGTCTCCTCGTAGCGCGGATGACTGATGCGGTGGCCGAAGGCACTGCCCTTCGGCGGGTCGATCGGCGAGGGCACATCCCCCTCCAGCAGGATCCGCTTCTTCTCCAGAGTCGGGTCCGGCTCGGGAATCGCGGAGAGGAGGGCCTTGGTATAGGCGTGCTTCGGGCGGTGGTAGATCGCATCGGCGTCCGCCATTTCCACGATCTTGCCGAGGTACATGACCGCCACGCGGTCGGAGATGTGCTTCACCACCGCCAGATTGTGGGCGATGAAAAGGTAGGAAAGCTTCAGGTCACTCTGGAGCTCTAACAGCAGGTTCAGCACCTGGGACTGCACCGAGACATCGAGCGCGGAGACCGCCTCATCGCAGACGATCAGCTTCGGATTCAGCGCGATCGCACGGGCGATCCCGATGCGCTGGCGCTGGCCGCCGGAGAACTCGAAGGGATAGCGGTCCGCGGCGGCGCTTTGCAGGCCGACCTTTTCCAGCAACTCATCCACGCGTTTGCGGCGCTGGCCGCTTGAACTCATGCCGTGGATCAGGAGTGGCTCCTCGATAATTTCGCGGACACTGTGGCGTGCATTCAGAGACTCCACCGGATCCTGGAAGATCATCTGGAGTTCCTTTCGCAGGGGGCGCATCGCGCCGCGGCCCAGCCTGGTGATGTCCCGGTCCTTGAAGTGGATCGAGCCCTCATTGGCGTCGTTGAGGCGGACGATCGCCTTGCCCAAGGTGCTCTTGCCGCAGCCGGACTCCCCTACCAGGCCGAGAGTCTCGCCGGGCGCGATATCGAAGGACACGCCATCGACCGCGCGAACGGAGCCGACCTGACGGTGGAAGATCCCCCCGGAAACCGGGAAGTGCACCTTGAGATCGCGGACGGATAGGATCGGGCTCATACCTCGGTGGATGCGTAGCAGCTCGGGCAGGCCTCGACCCAATGGCCGGGCGACACCTGGATGAAGGGCGGACGCTCGCGGAGGAGCCGGGAAATCTGTCGATCAAGGCGCTGGCAGAAGCGGCAGCCGGGCACGAGATCCTTCAGGCTGGCGACCATGCCCGGGATCACCGGCAGCACCGTCTTGCGCTCCGTTTCCATGCGCGGGATGGAGGCCAGCAAGCCACGGGTGTAGGCGTGCAGCGGGCGGGCAAAGAGTTCCTTCACCGGGGCGCGTTCCACCACCCGGCCAGCATACATCACGACCACCTCATCGCAGGTCTCCGCGATCACCCCGAGGTCGTGGGTAATCAGCATCAGCGACATGCCCATCTCCGCCTGCAGGCGCTTCATCAGATCGAGGATCTGGGCCTGCACCGTGACGTCGAGAGCGGTGGTCGGCTCATCCGCGATCACGAGGTCCGGGCGTAGCGCGAGAGCCATCGCGATGACCACGCGCTGGCGCATGCCACCGGAGAGCTGGTGCGGATAGTCCCCTGCCCTGAGCTCAGGTGCCGGGATCTTCACCAGCTTGAGCATCTCCACGCCCGCGTGCCAAGCGTCGCGCTTGCTCATGTTCTTGTGAATCATGAAACACTCGGCGAGTTGCTTGCCGATGCGATGGACCGGATTGAGCGCGGTCATCGGCTCCTGGAAAATCACTCCAATCTCATTACCGCGGACCTTGCGGATCTGCTCCGGCTTCAGCTTGGTGAGGTCGCGGCCTTTGAAGTTCACCTCGCCTTGCAGGATCTTGCCGGAAGGTTGCGGCAGCAGGCGCACGATCGACATCGCCGTGACACTCTTGCCGCAGCCGGACTCACCGACGATGCCGAGGGTCTTGCCACGGGCGATGTCGAAGTTCACCTGATCGACCGCACGGACCAGCCCGGCATCGGTATCGAACGCCGTGATCAGATCGCGGACTTGAAGGAGCGGCTCGGTCATTCGGCGGTCTTCTTTTCGCGGTGCTGGTCGTAGACCGTGTTCTTCTCCGGGAAGGTCCGGGGCGGGACGGCATGCATCGCATCCAGCGTCTCCTTCTTGATGTCCTGATCGATCCACAGCACGTGGTTCATCTGCGGGTCATTGCCGAGGCGGACATTGAAATCATCCGGCCAGCGGACCCAGCGCCAGAAGGCGCAACGGTAGAAGGGCCGCCGGAGTGCAGGCACCCAGACCGCGCGCTCGTGGAAGATCTCCTCAAGCTGGTGGGTGGTATCGCGCACCACTTCTTCGCTGCGTGCGGCACGGTTCGCCTCAAGGATCGGGTCCACCTTGGGATCGGCGAAAACCGAGATATTGTTGGTCATCGGCTTCGGCTTGTCCGTGCCGGCCTCGTAGGCCTCCTTCGAATGGAAGCCCTGATAGAAGTCCGGGAAGGGCAACTGGCCCTGCCAGCCGAGCAAGGCGATCTCGTGCTCCTTGCGTTGGACCTTGGCGAAGAAGGTGCTGTTGTCCATCCCCTCGAGCTTGAATTCCACGCCAGCCTTCTTCGCCTCTTCCTTGATCCGCAACATCCAGGAATCGTACTGCGGCTGCTTGAGATAGCTGATGGTGAAGGACAGCCGGCGGCCCTGAGAATCCTGCAGGATTCCGTCCTGCCCGGCTTGGGTGAAACCGGCCTTGGCGAAGGCCGCTCGCGCGAGGTTCACGTCGAAGGGTCGTGTGCGGAGGGTCTGGTGGGAGTAATTCGCATAACCCGCCTCCAAGGTATTCAGCCGTTCCGCGTCCCCGCGCATGTCGAAATCGATCACCTTCTGCCAGTTCGAGGCATGTTGCAGGCCGATGCGAATGTCCTGATTGCCCAGCAGCGGCTGGTGGTGGTTGAGATAGAATCCCAGCGAGATCGCCGGGAACTGGTTGTAGTAGGTGGCTTTCTCAATGTAGCCGTTGAAGACCTGCGGGACCTCGGTCTGTTCATACCACTTGATGGGATCGATCGGGAACAGGAGATCCAGATCCCCCATCTTGAACATCTGGAAGGCCTTTTCCGTATCCCTGACCAAGAGGTATTCGAGCCGGTCGGGATTGAAACGATTGCGGTAGTACTTGCGGTCCCTAGCCCACCAGTCCTTCACGCGGGTCAGTGAGATCGAGCGACCCTTGCGGATATCCTCCGGACGGATCACGTAGGCACCGGTGGTCGGACGCGGGCGCCAGTTGTAGCGGGTCTCGAAGTCGGGTCCGAACTCCTTGAAGAAGTCCTCCTGGAAAATCCAACTGCAGGCGACGTACGGAGCCAGCGGCTTCGGGGTGGACATGCGCAGGCACACATAGTCATCTCCGTAGGTAGCGACCCCCCAATACTCCTCACCGTAGTAGTTCCGGTAGAAAGGTTCGCTCAGGTAATCCGAAAGGTAGATGTAGTACGACATCACCCAATCCCGCGAGGTCACCTTCTTGCCATCCGACCAGCGGGCCTCGGAGTCGATGTGATAGTAAACGGTCTGCCCATCCGCAGCGACGGCCCAGCGATCCGCCAAGCCCGGAATCATCTTGCCAGTCTCCGGGTGGAGCATCACGGCATAGAGCTCGATGTCGTCGGTATGGTAGGAGCGGAAGCTATTGTTCGCCTCAGCACCGACGGGCCGGACGGTCGCGGGGAAGGCGTAGCCTTCGAGGTAATAGTGGAGCGTGCCACCCTTCTTCGCCTTGGGTGATCCAATGTCCGGCTGGTCCTCGCCCGAGCTCCACTGGAGGTCCTGCGGCAGATCTTCCGGCTTGAGGAACTCGAAGTAGTCAGGCCGTTCGCTGCGGTGCTTCAGGCTCGCGAGCTGCTCGGTCTTCTCCTTGCGCTCGGCATCGCTTGGCTGGCCGGCCAGCGCGGCTTCGGTCTCTTTGATATCGGCCGCGAGCTTGGCGGCGACCTTGGCATTGTAACTTTTGTAGAAAGCTTCGCGCTCGGCAGTGTTGTCGTAAGCCTTCACGGAGAGATCCTTCTTGCAGGAACTCAGGAAGAAAGTCGCCAGCCCCAGAGCGAAGGCGGCGAGAACAAGAGCCGGGCGCTTCATTGGTAGGTGGTGAATTTCTTGGGATCGAAGGCCTCGCGGATTGCCTCGCCGATGAAAGTGATCAGCAGCAGAACGGAGACCAGGGTCGCGAAAACGGAAGCCACGATCCACGGCGAGGATAGGTTCGAGATACCATCCTCCAGCACCCGGCCCCAGCTCGGATAGCTGTCCGGCAGACCGAAGCCGAGGTAGTCCAACGCGGTCAGCGAGATCGTCAAACCGGAGAAGGTGAAAGGCAACAGCGTCACGATCGTGGAAATCGCATTCGGCAGGATGTGGCGGAAGATCACCCGCAGGGTGCCCGCGCCCTGAACCCGGGCCGCCGCCGCGTAATCGCGCGCCTTTTCCTTGTAAGTCGCGGTACGCAGGTAGGCCGAAATCCCGATCCACGAGAAGGCCGCGAAGATCACGATGATCGTCATCAGGTCGATGTTATCACGACCGATGTTTGCGGTGATGATCATGACCACCAGCAGGAAGGGAATGTTGCTGATGATCTCCACCAGGCGCTCCAGGATCAGGTCAAACTTCCCGCCCAGGTAGCCCTGCAAGCAGCCGATGGTAATGCCCGCGCCATAAACCAGCAGGAAGTAGAAAAAGGCGGCCTTCACGATCACTTGGAAGCCGCCGAAAAGCTGCGCGACAATATCCCAGCCATTGGAATCCGTTCCCAGGAAATGCCGCTCCGCGAAGACCGGAGGCGCGGGCTTGTAGAGCAGTTGCACCCAAGTTTGTTCGACAGCGGGCGGTCCGCTGTCTTCCACCGAGGTCTCCACCAGCTTGCCTTCACTCCAAGTCTGCTTGCCGGCGAAGTCTCCCTTGCCGTCGAACAACGTGGCTGGTCCCTGGAGCTGGCCGCCGCGGAAGCGGGCGTCGCGCAACTTGATGTTCTGAGCCTTGGGCCAGTACTGCAAGGCGTAGCCATTGAAGAGCTCCTTGCCACCGGGGTAGTAGACCTTGCCATCCCGTTCCACCAAGGGGCGCTTCTGGAGTTCGTCGGAGTCGAGGACCGGATCCCAGGGAATCGGCGGCATGATTGCCGTGTCGCCCTTGTTCTCGTCCTTGAGGCGCTTGGCCAAGGCGCGGTAGTCTGCCTCTTGATCCTCTTTGCCGCCGAAGAACTCCTCGGTGTAGGTCCGCTGCTGGAAGGCAGGGAAGAGCCATTGGCCATTGTATTTCACCGCCAGGGCCCGGCGGCCGACCAAGGTTTGGTCGAGCGCTGCCAAGAGGAGGAGGAAGGCGAAGATCCGGAACGCCAACCAGCCCCGGCCCATCGACCGGAAACGAGTCAGACGCCGCAGGGTGAGCGGGTTCCAATGGAAAGAACCTCCAAGAGCGATCATCAAAAGCCCGATCAGACCGATCACGCCGGCGAAGGCATGGCCAATGTAGCGCTCCTGGGTGTAATGCCAGTCACCGGGCTGATAGGCCCCGGGCTCGGCATGGAAGGAATAGAACCAGCGCAGCGAGGGCAAGGAGAGCCCGGACTCGTAGGACCAAGCCGCGGCAACTGCCACGAGGATCAGAATCAGGCCGATTTTCCGCGGAAAGGTCATCTCACTTGTAGCTCACCCGTGGATCGACCAGCACCACCGCCAGGTCCGAAATGATTTTGCCGAAGGCGGTCAGCACCGCCGCGATGAAGAGGACCCCCAGCATCACCGCCTCATCTCTCTCCAGCACCGCGCTGTATTGCAGCAGGCCGAATCCATCGATATCGAAGATCTTCTCGATCAGGACCGACCCGGCGATGAGGTAGGCCAGATTGTCGCCGAATGTGGTGGCGATCGGGATGATGGAATTGCGGAAGGCGTGGCCGAAGACCGCCCGCGGATACGACACGCCCTTGGCGGTCGCAGTCCGCACATAATCCGCCGCCAGATTGTCCATCAGGTTGTTCTTCACCAGCATGGTCATCATCGCAAAGCTGCCGACGAGATAGCAGAGCAGCGGCATGAAGGTGTGTGAAGCGAGGTCCTTGATCTTGCCAGCCAGCGAAAGGGTGTCGAAGTCATCGCCAGTGAAGCCTCGGATCGGGAACCAACCGAGCTGCGCGCCAAGCACCACTACCATCAGCGAGCCCAACGCGTATCCGGGAATCGAGTAGCCAGTGAAGATCGCCACAGAGCTGACATTGTCCACCCAGGTGCGATGCTTGATCGCCTTGAGAATGCCGAGCGGCAGGCAAATTCCGTAGATGAGCAGGATCTCGATCACGCCGAAATAGAGCGAGACCGGCATGCGCTGGAGGATCATCGACGCGACTGGCTCCTGATATTTCTCGGACATGCCGAGGCTACCTTGGAACAGTCCATCGTAGGCCGGCTTGTAGAGGACCGCCCGGTATTCCGGCATGGCAGGCAGGGCAATGCCCATCCATTTGTCCCAGCGCTTCGCCTGCTCCTCCGGACTGCGCAGACGGACTTGCCAATCGGAAAGTTCGACCCCTTCCGGCCCCTTGAAGCTGGCCTGATCGCCATTCCGGGTCACCGTGACAGTGTAGATGGTGCCGGGCACCGCCATCTCGACTTCCGTGGCACCTTTGGGAAATTCCTGCCCCTTCTTCTCGATGTCGCGGGGCACCACCCCCAGCCATTCCCCGTAGGCTCGCAGGATGCTCTTGTCGCGGTTTTTGCCCGCGACCTTTTCTTCGATATCCAGCACTTGGGCCGGGGTGATCGAGGAACTGCCGGCCTGAGCCCGGGACCGCTTGCCCTCCCCGCCGACAAGCGAGGCAAGCGACCTTTCCACCGGACCGCCCTTGGCGGTGCGGTTAATGGAGAAGACCAGCGCCGTGATCCCCAACAGCGTCAGCGGGATCAGGAGGAGGCGGCGCAGGAAGTAGGCTTTCAAATGGCAGTGTGGAACTAAAGTATCCGGCGGTTCTAGCGATCCTCCTCACCCTTGCAAGTCCCCGCCATTGTTTCATGCGGGTTTTGCCGAAATTGGCGGGGAAGCTGCAAAACTTCGACTAAAAGCGACACCGAGAGCAAAATTTTCCCTGCAATCTAGGCCCAGTACCCGCTAGTGCTGCGGCACGACATGACACGTTGCACCCTTCTCCTGCTCCCCGCCCTCCTCTGCCTGGCAAGCTGCCAGCGGGAAACGCAGGTCGAGAAGGCCAACCGGGAGAAAATCTTCATCGTCGGCAATGCCAATGATCCGAAGGCCCTGGACCCGCATCTGGTGACCGGGGTGATCGAGCACAATATCATCCGGGCTCTGCTAGAGGGCCTGGTGGCAGAGGACCCGGAATCCGATACCGGCTACCCGCCGGGGGCCGCCACCTCCTGGGAGCACAATGCGGACTTCACCGAGTGGACCTTCCACCTGCGCCCGGACGGCAAGTGGTCCGACGGCGCGCCGCTGACTTCCGCCGATTTCGATTTCGCCTACCACCGGCTGCTGCACCCGGACCTAGCCGGGCCGTATGCAGAGATGCTCTATTTCATCAAGAACGCGGAAGCCTTCAACAAGGGTGAGATCACCGACTGGAGCCAGGTGGGTGTCGCCACCCCGGACGATTACACGCTGAAGATCACCATGCGCGAGCCGGTGCCCTTCCTGCTGGGGATGACGCGCCACTACACTTGGTTCCCGGTGCCGCGGCATGTGATCCTGCGCTTCGGCAAGATGACCGACCGTTTCACCAAGTGGAGCGAGGCGGGCAACTACGTGGGCAATGGTCCCTTCGTCCTCAAGGAATGGCGCTTCAACGACAAGGTGGAGACCGTCAAGAATCCGCTCTACTGGAATGCCGCCCACGTGAAGCTCAATGGGGTGCGCTTTGTGCCGGTGGAGAACTTCTACACGGAAACCCGCGGCTTCCTGGCCGGGCAGCTCCACACCACCTATCAGCTCCCCCCGCCGCTGGTGGAGAAGATCCGCGCGGAGCATCCTGAATTCCTGCGCCAGGAGCCCTATCTCGCGACCGACTTCATCCGCACCAACATCACCCGTCCAGTACTGGACAATCCGAAGGTGCGGATGGCGATGTCACTGGCGATCGACCGCAAGCAACTCTGCGACAACATCCTGCAGGGCAACACCCCCTGCGGCACAATCACGCCGGACTTGGGCGACTATCACCCGGATCAGATCGTGAGCTTCGATCCCGAGCGCGCGAAGGCATTGCTGGCGGAAGCCGGATATCCGGGCGGCAAAGGCGTGCCGCGCTTCAAAATCCTGATGAGCAGCACCGGCTCCCGCGCCACGATCGAGGCGCTGCAGGCGATGTGGAAGGACACGCTGGGCATTCTAGTCGATCCACAGCCGAAGGATTGGGGCTCCTACGTGACGGCCCAACAGAAGCTCGACTACGACATCGCTCTGGCAGCATGGACCGGTGACTACCTCGACCCCTCCACCTTCCTGCTGATGTGGACCAAGGGGAACGGCAACAACAACACCGGCTGGTCAAACGAAGAGTTCGAGCGCTTGCTCTCCGAAGCCGCCCACCAGTCCGACGAGAAGCAGCGCCTGGAGTTTTTCAAGAAAGCCGAGCGCATCTTGATCGAAGAGCAGCCGATCCTGCCGATCTCCTATCGCGGCCGGAACTACCTGCTGAGGCCGGAGGTCAAGGGCTGGCACAAGCTCCTGCTCGACAACCATCCCTGGGCGGAAATCTCCCTCGAACCCTGAACTGAAACACGCACGGGCCCATGTTCAAGATCCTGCTCAGCCGGCTGCTCCAAAGCATCCTCGTGCTGTATCTGCTCTTCACGATCACCTTCTTCCTCACCCGCGCCATGCCCGGCAACTTGCTCGCCTCCGAGCGTGCGATGCCCGAGCATATCCGCGCCAAGGTCGAGGCCTACTACGGCCTGAACAAGCCGCTGACGACGCAGTATGCGATGCAGCTCGGCAACTTCGTGCAGGGTGATCCCGGCTACTCTTACCGCCTTGAAGGCCGGCCGGTGATCGAGGTGATCCAACAGGCTTTGCCGGTTTCCTTCCAGCTCGGCATTACCGCCATGATCGTGGCGTTGAGCATCGGTATTCCTGCGGGCTGCATCGCGGCCGCGCGCAAGAACAGCTTGATCGATACCGGATCGATGATGCTGGCGATGTTGGGTATTTGTCTTCCTGCCTTCGTGATTGGCCCTATCCTGGCGGAATACTTCGGCCGCAAGCTCGGGGCACTCCCTGCCTACGGTTGGGAGGCTGGAACGCCGAATACTTGGATCCTGCCAGCGATCACGCTGGGGCTGGCCTATGCGGCCTATCTTTCGCGCCTGACGCGTGCCGGCATGCTGGAGACACTCTCACAGGACTTCGTGCGCACCGCCCGCGCCAAGGGGGTGCCCGGCTCGCAAATCCTGATCCGCCACTGCCTGCGCGGCGGCTTGATCCCGGCCGTGGCCTACATCGGGCCAGCCTTCGCGGGGATCGTCTCCGGCTCACTGGTGGTGGAGACCGTCTTCCAAGTCCCCGGCTTGGGCCGGCAGTTCATCAAAGCGATCGAGACTCTGGACGTCCCGATGATCCTCTGCGTGACGATGATCTACGGCACGCTGGTGATTCTCGCGAACTTCGTGACCGACCTCGCCGGGGCATGGCTGAATCCGCGCCTGCGCAAGTCAGCCTGATCCCGCCGCTCCCGATCCCTCTCATCCCGCTTTTTCCAACGATTCCATGACCTCTGCCGAGAAAGGTTCCTCGCTATGGCTCGATGCCTGGTTGCGCCTGCGCCGCAACCGCGCCTCCATGGTCGGCTTGGTATTCTTGTTCCTGATTGGCGCGATCTGCGTGATCCTGCCATCGATCCCCGACTTCCTTCAGGACCCTAACAAGACCGACTTGCTGCACCGCAATTTGGGATCAAGTGGCGAGCATTGGTTCGGGACGGACCACTTGGGTCGCGATCTCTTCTCCCGGGTGATGTTCGGCGGCCGCGTCTCCATCGCGGTGGGCCTGATCACAACCTTCGTGGCGGTGACCATCGGCGTGGTCTGGGGCGCGGTGGCCGGCTATGTCGGCGGACGCATGGACGCCTTCATGATGCGGGTGGTGGATATCCTCTACGCACTGCCCTTCCTGGTAATCATCATCCTGCTCAGCAAGATCCTCGAACCGTATACGGATGAACTCACGGTTTGGGCGGTCGACCTGATCGCAGGGAAAAGCGCCACTGCCAAGCAGCTCAATGACACCCGCACTTGGGTGGAGCCGCTCAGCACGCTGGTGCCGGTGTTTGTCGCGATCGGAGCGCTGTCGTGGCTCACGGTATCTCGCATCGTCCGTGCGCAGGTCCAGAGCGTGGCGAGCCTCGACTTCGTGGAAGCGGCGCGCTCGCTGGGTCTGGGACACCTACGGATTCTTTTCCGCCACATCCTGCCTAACAGCCTCGGCCCGATCATCGTCTACACGACGCTGACGATTCCGGGGGTGATGATGTTTGAGGCTACCCTGTCCTTCCTTGGACTTGGCGTGAAGGCACCGAACAGCTCCTGGGGGGTGCTGATCCAAGAGGGCGCGAACTTCATGCTGACGAATCCGATGCAGCTGCTGTTCCCTTCGATCTTCTTCTCGGTGACCCTGTTCTCCCTGAACTTCCTGGGAGATGGTCTGCGCGACGCGCTGGATCCGAAGGCGGCAAAGGATTAGAAAGTTCAATTGAACACAAGATCCTGCTTGCCAAAACCGCAAGCAGAAGTGTTCATGCGATCATGTCAAACCTGATCGCCGATCTGCCCCTCGACGAACGGCCGCGGGAAAAGATGGCCAAGTTCGGACCGGGGGCCTTGGACAATGCGGAGCTGCTGGCTCTCTTCCTGCGCACCGGAATGGTGGGCCGCAGCGCGATCCAGATCGGGCGCGACCTGATGCAGCATTTCGGGTCGATCGGAGCATTGGGCAGCGCCGGGGTGGCGGAACTGTCAAAACAACCGGGCCTCGGCCTAGCCAAGGCCTGCCAACTGGTGGCGGCCTTCGAGCTGGGCGCACGGGCGGTGCGCGAGCAAATCGGCCGACAACCACTGGACGCGCCGGAAATCATTTACCGCACCTTCGCCCCGCAGCTCGCTTGGCTAAGGCATGAGAAGCTGATCGTGGCGCTACTGGACACCCGCCTGCGCCACGAGGGGACGGTGGAAATCAGCTCGGGGAATCTGAATGAGACGGTCGCCCACCCACGGGACGTGCTGAAGCCGGTGATTACCCGCGGTGCCTACGGCTTCGTGCTGATCCACAATCACCCCTCCGGTGATCCATCCCCCAGCAAGGCTGATGAGATTTTTACCCGCCGGATCATCGACGCCGCGGACCTGATGCAGGTGAAATTCCTCGACCACCTCATCGTTGGTCGCCCGGACGCGGGCCGTGAGCCCTACTTTTCCTTCCGGGAAGTCGGGATCGTCGTGTGAAAAGGGAAATGAAAAAGGCGACCCGCAGGTCGCCTTCTCCAAAATCTGTAACTGCTTGAGACAGTATTACTTGACGCCCTGCTTCGAAAGGCGGGTTCCCTTGGTGGCACCTTGGCGGGCCTTGAACTTCGGGTTGGTCTTGCAGATCACGTACAGCGTGCCCTTGCGCTTCACGACCTGGCAGTCGGCATGGCGGCGCTTGGCGGACGAGAGGGAAGAAAGAACTTTCATGGGAAAATTGGCGGTGCGGTGCGGGCCGCGGAAATTACGGAACCGCGCCAGCTTGTAAAGCCCATTCTTCCGCGAAAAATCGTGTTCATCCGGCCAGCGCCATGGTCTGTTGAGCCGCAGCCGCGCCCCGGATGAGCGAGAATTTCTACCAGAAGACTACTGCCGCCCCGACCACGTCCTTCGACGTCTCGCTTCGCCCGCCGGTTTTCTCCGAGTTCATCGGCCAGGAGAAGGTCAAAGAGCGCTTGCTGCTGATGGTGGAGGCGGCCCGCCAGCGCGGGGATGTGCTCGACCACGTGCTGCTCTCCGGCCCGCCTGGACTGGGAAAAACGACGCTGGCCAACATCATCGCCCGCGCCACCGGCTCCCAGCTCCACGTGACCTCGGGACCGCAGATTGAGAAGGCCGGGGACTTGGCTGGCGTGCTTACGAATTTGCAGAAGGGCGACGTCCTCTTCATCGACGAAATCCACCGCCTTCACCCGGCGATCGAGGAATACCTCTACCCGGCGATGGAGGACTTCCGGCTGGATATCATCATCGATTCCGGCCCCTCCGCGCGATCGATCCAGCTCAACCTGCCCCGCTTCACTCTGGTAGGAGCAACCACTCGCTCCGGGATGCTGACCGCGCCGCTGCGCTCGCGCTTCGGGCTGGTGAACCGGTTGGACTATTACACCCAAAATGAGCTGGCGCAGATCATCGAGCGCTCGGCCGGCTTGCTGGATATCCCGATCGTCCACGACGGGGCGATGGAGATCGCAGCCCGCTCCCGCGGGACCCCGCGCGTAGCGAATGCCCTGCTCCGCTGGGTCCGCGATTACGCGCAGGTAAAAGCCAGTGGCACCATCACCGGTCCCGCCGCGGATGCCGCCCTCGCCATGATCGAAATCGACGCCCAAGGCCTCGACGAAATGGACAAACGGATCCTCGAGGCGATGATCTACAAGTTCAACGGCGGGCCGGTGGGTGTCGGTTCGCTGGCCGTGGCGGTGGGAGAAGATGCCGCGACGATCGAGGAAGTGCATGAGCCCTTCCTGATCCTGCAAGGCTTCCTGCAGCGGACTCCTCGCGGTCGGGTGGCCTTACCTGCGGCCTACGCCAAGATCGGAGCGAAAATGCCGCCGCCGACCGACGCGCAGCAGAGTTTGTTCTGAGACACTCCATCGGGCTTCGGCCGCATAGAGGGCTGTGCGCCTCCTTTTCCCACTTTCAAATCCCCCACCCCACCCTACCTTCGCCCCGGGATGTCCGAAATCGTCGCCCAAACCATTGACCGCTGCCGGAATGCCGGGCTGCGCCGCACCAAGGCGCTGGAGGAGCTCATCGTCACGCTGCTGGATTCGCCGCGGCCGATGACCTTGTCCGAGCTGGCCGCCTCGCCGCGGCTGCGGGACCAGTGTGACAAGGCGACGGTCTTCCGCCTGCTCCAGCGGCTGGCGGAGAAGGGCGTGGTGCGCCGGCTGGGGCTGCACGAGCGGGCGGCTTATTTCACCCTGCTGGTGCCGGGGCGGCATCAGGATTACCTGATCTGCACGGAATGCGGCAGCATCGAGGCGGTGAAGGCCCCCTGCCCTGTCCATGAGCTGGAGGACGAGATCCGCCGCAAGACCGGCTTCCGCAATTTGTATCACGAACTCGAATTCTTCGGCACCTGTCCGGCCTGCGCATAAAATGAACCGTCTCGTCCGCATTGCCCTCACGATGTTCGTGAGCGCGACCATCCTGTTCTTACTGGTGGCAAATCGCGCGAAAAAGGCCCGTGACTTGCAACTGGGTCCCTCGCGTGTCAATCCCGCGACCATGGCCATCGTGGAGAAGGAACTCCAGATGGCTTGGCTTGGAGTCGTGATCGGAACTGGATTGGTCGGCGGCGGGGTTGTGCTCCTGATCACCGTCCTGATCCGCAATCGGAAGAAGCCCGAGCCCACCCCGCCCAACATCGATGGATGAAGAGCTGGAGAGTGCCTTCCTGAAGTTCATGGAGGTCGAGCGCAGCGCCTCGCCGCGCACGCTCGCAAACTATCAGCTCGCACTCGGAAGCTGCCGCACTTGGTTCGGCGCGAAGTTCCCCGGCTGGCGGGAAGTGACGGCCGATGAGTTCCGGCGCTGGCTCTACGACATGATGAAGCAGGAGCTAGCCAAGGCGACCATCCGCCTGCGCTTCGCCGCGCTGCGTTCCTTCTACAAGTTCCTGGTCCACCGCCGTGGTCTCGCACGCAGCCCGGTCGCGGAAGTGCAACTTCCCAAGCCGGAGAAGAAACTGCCGGTGGTACTCAACATCGCGCAGGTCGACGAACTGCTCGCCCTCCCCCTAACCGCTCCCATCCACAAGCAGACCCAGCCGTGGATGCCGATGCGGGATGCCGCGATCCTCGAGCTCTTCTACTCCTGCGGTCTGCGCATCTCGGAACTGCGGGGGCTCGACGTGAAGGACATCGATTTCCACGGTGAAAATGTCCGGGTGACCGGCAAGGGATCCAAGGAGCGCATCGTCCCGATCGGCGGACCGGCCCTCGCCGCCCTCCAGCGCTACCTGCGCGAGGCGGTGGTGACCAATGGCCCGATCTTCCTCGGGAAGCGCCGCACCCGCATCACCCAGCAGGCGATCGACCTGCTGCTGAAAAAATACCTCAAGCTCAGCTCGATCCCCTTCAAGATCTCCCCGCACAAGCTGCGCCACAGCTTCGCCACCCACCTGCTAGACGCGGGCGCGGACCTGCGCTCGGTCCAGAGCCTGCTGGGCCACGCCTCGCTCTCTACCACCCAGATCTACACGCATGTGACCAAGGAGCGGCTGCGCCAAGCCTACGACGACGCACACCCGCGGGCAAAATGAACCGCCAAGGGTCTTTCCTGCTCACTGATCACTTGGCACTCGTTCTCCATTTCCCCATCCTCCCGCCATGAAGCCCCGCCGCCGCGAGCATGAAGCCCGGGACAACCGCCACGCCCGCAAGGACCGACCGGATGCCCCGGCGCCCCAGTCGGCCCCCGCTCCCGCCTTGGACGAGGACGACCTGATGCGCCTGGTGGCGGAACAGAAGAGCCCCTTTATCCTGATCCTCGATTGCGTGCAGGATCCTCACAATCTCGGCGCGATCCTCCGCAGCGCGGATGGTGCCGGTGTGCATGCCGTGGTCACACCAAAGGACAAGGCCGTGGGCATCACGGAGACCGTGCGCCGCATCTCGGTGGGAGCGGCGGACCACGTACCCTTCGTGCAGGTCACCAATCTGGCGCGGACCATGGAGCACCTCAAGAAGGCTGGCGTCTGGATTGTCGGTACCTCCGACCATGCGGAGAAGCTGCTCTATCAGCTCGACCTGAAAGGGCCTCTTGCCCTGGTGATCGGTGCTGAGGAAAAAGGCATGCGCCGTCTGACCGAAGAGAATTGCGATTTCCTCGGCAAGCTGCCGATGGCTGGCAAGGTCGAGTGCCTGAACGCTTCCGTGACCGCCGGGATCTGCCTCTACGAAGCTGTCCGGCAGCGGATTCCGGCATGAAGTTCCCGGTCCGCATCCTCGGCGACCTTCATCTCGGTCACCGCGTTTCGCGGATCGATGCGGTGGCGAAGTTCCGCCCGCTGATCGCAGGTGCGGGCACGGTCATCTTCAATGGCGATACCTGGCAGGAACTCGCCCGGCCCTTCCGCGAGAAGTCCTCGGCCATGCTAGAGGAGCTGAAGGAGCTCTGCGCGGAAGAAGACGTGGAGGCCATTTTCCTTTCCGGGAACCATGACCCCGGCTGGCCGGGACCCGGCTGGGTCGAACTCGCTGGCGGCCGCATCGTCATCACCCATGGCGATGCTTTCTTTGCCGAAGGTTCTCCATGGAGCCGTGAAGCCTTCGCGCGACATGAGCAAGTTGCCGAGTTGTGGGAGCGCCACGCGGCGGCGATTGATGATCCCGCGGCGCGCATCGTTGTCGCGCGTGAGATGGCACTGGTGCTCCGCGCAATCGAGTATCCGAAGGGCCAGAAGATCTGGAACCGGGTCTTCGAAGCGCTACGCCCCCCGCGGCGCGCGTATGAGATCCTGCGGGTGTGGACCCAGCAGGCGAATGTCGCGGCGGACTTCGCCGAACATTATTTTCCGAAGGCGCAGATCCTGGTGAAGGGACATTTCCACCGCACCGGGATCTGGCGGAAGCGCGGCAAACTGATCGTCAATCTCGGGGCTTTCATGCCACCCTGCCCCGCTTGGTGGGCGGAGTATGATGAGGGTTACTTCCGCTGCGGGAAGATCGAGGAAGGAGAGGACTACCGGATGGGGAAGGTCTTCGGGACTTGGCGGGTTTGAGCTGACACGGGAGCATCCTTTCCCGGGAAGACTCCGAGGGAACAACGCTCACCCCCGCCCCAGCACCCAGGAAATATGGGGTGTATAGTAGTCAGGCTCGAGCAGGAAGGAATCGTGCCCCTTGCTGGAGTGCACGGTGACGTGCATCACATTGACCTTCGCATCCTCAAGATGCTTGGTCAGCTCGGTCTGCTCTTCCGGGTAGAAGCAGAAGTCAGAGTCGATCGAGAACACCAGCCAGCGCTGGCCGGCATCCGCGCAGCGCGAGAACAAGTCCACGGGCGTCTCCGCGTCGCCTTCGCTCGCGCCTTCGAAGCGCGACCACATGTCGTTGATGCGGAGATAGGTGTTCGCGTCGAAGCGCTTGGTGAACTTCTTGCCCTGATGGAGCATGTAGCTCTGGAACTGGTCGCGCACGCGATACCAAGCCAGGATATCGTCCGGCTGGACCACATCTTGCCGTGCACGGCGCTCGATCGCATCGAGGTGGACGAAGGTCTTGTGGGAGATCATCCGCGCCAGTGCGAGGCCGTAGAGCGGCCCGGCGTTGTCGTAGTAGTCGCCGCCGTTGAAGTGCGGGTCATTCTCGATCGCCAGGATCTGCTCGAACAGGATCAGGCGGTTCAAGACGGTGGTCTTGTAGCCGGATGCGATTGAGATCACGTTCTTCACCCGCTCCGGGAAGCGGGTCGCAAAGGTCAGAGCAATGAGGCCGCCGACCGAGGGGCCGATCGCCGCGTGCAACTTGCCGATACCGAGGTGATCCAGCAGCTTGCCCTGGAGCTCCGCCTGGTCCGCAGTAGTGACATTCGGGAAGGACGAGCCGTAGGGCTTGCCAGTCGCCGGATTGATCGAGGCCGGGCCAGTCGAGCCGTAGCAGCCGCCGAGGAAATTCGCGCAGACGATAAAGAACTTCGAGGTATCCAGCGCCTTGCCCGCCCCGATCATGTCGTTCCACCAGCCTTCCTGCATCTCCGGCTGCCACAGCGTGCCGGTGTCGGGAATAGCGGGATTGGTGCCGCAAGCGTGGTGCGAACCGGAGAGCGCATGGAAGAGCAGGATCGCATTGGTCCCCTCGGCATTCAGCTTGCCCCAAGTCTCGTAGGCCAACCTCGCACTGGCGAGTTCACCTCCTTCGCGCAGGCGGATTGGTCCCTCGATGTTGAAAAAGTGAGTCTCGGTGCTCTCCGACACGGCGCAGGCGGTCTAAGGCGGGGTTTCCCCTTTGGCTAGTCCAATCCGATGGCAGCCAATGCCGAATTACGGATTCACCGAGCTTCAGTTCGCCTTCGGGTCCTCCGGGGCCTCGGCCAGTACCCGGTGATAGGGCGACATCGAGCGCAGGATGCCGGCCCAGAGGTCGCGGTCGTGGGTCTGGCCCAGCAGGTCAGCAGTCGGCCGGGTGGTGATCCAAGTATTGCGCCGGATCTCCCCTTCCAGTTGCCCGGCGGTCCAGCCCGAGTAGCCGACGAAGGCCCGGACCAAGGTCCCCGGCTGTCGGCTGCGGCGGATCGCCTGCTCCACGGGAATGCGCACGTGCCACTTCAGGCGATCGTCCTCCGTCCACCAGAAGGCGGAAAAGGTAAGGTGCTCCCGGGACACCGGGCCGCCCAAATGGACCGGGATGTTTCTCAGCGGTTCAAAGGCCTCCTCCTTCAGGAAATCGCCCACGTTGTGTCCGGTGGGATGGTTGAGGATCAGACCAAAAGCACCCTCGTCCGCCGAGTGGTCGGCCAGCAGGATCACCGAGCGGTCGAAGATCCCATCATGCAGTGAAGGATCCGCCAGGAGGATCTTGCCTTGCAGTTGGATCGGGGCATCAGACTCGCTCATTTTCTTCTGTTGGAGAATACGCCCGGACCGCTGTTTCGCCAATGGGAATACTAGCGGTTTTTGGAAGCGGGGCCGCTAGCTACATAGGTCCAATAAGTCCCATGCGACCTATCGGGCTTAGCGGCGCACACCCTCACTTCACCTGCGCCTGCGTCATCAACCTATCCGCCAAGCTCTTCAGATCCCCGGCGGGAATCGCGAAGGTCTCACAGCGGTTGGCCCGCGCGATGTTCATGCCCAGGCAGCGGCCATCGAGGTCGAGCAAAGGCCCGCCGATGGTGCTGGCATTGGCAATGATGTCGTGCTGGATGACCCGCGGGAAGTTGCTGCGCCGCGAGGAGAAATTGCCGCTCATCATGTCGTTGCGGCTCTTATCCTCTTCCGCTTCGGGGAAGAGATCCATGCGTGCGGCCAGCTTGACCTGCATGGTGATCTTCTTGCCCTCACGCTCCACGGCGATTTCCATTTCTTCACCGGCGTGGCGGTTTTCAAAAAGCTTCGCCAGTGACTCGTGGTCGGTGACATCCTGACCGCCGGCAGCAACGATCACATCGCCCGGCTTGATCCCGGCGGCTTCAGCACCACTGCCTCCGCGGACCTCCTCGACCACCAGCTTCTTCTCTTCCTTTTCCTTGAAAGTGATGCCGAGCACCACGCCACCGGCAGGCAAAATTTCACGCGCATTCGCAGCGATGATCCCCACCTGCGGCCGCCGCTTCAGTCGACTGGAGGCACCATTGGCCACCACCCAAGTCCCGCGCTCAGGATCAGGCAGGTCAGTCGCCAGCTTTACCGGAACCAACCCGGTCGCCTCAATCTTGAGCAAGGCGACGTCCCAGGTCTTGTCCACCGCCAACAGGGCCGGGTTCTTGTAAACCTGGGTACCGATCGTGACAGTCAGACCCTCGCCCTCGGCGACTTCGCTGGCCTTGGTGAGGATCACGCCATTGGCGGACATCACGGTGCCGTAGGCGAGTTCCTTGTTGCCGCGCTGGATCACCGCGCTGCTATTCTGCAAAACCTCTCGCACCGACTCAAAGGCAGACTGCACCGTCTGGCCATTGGTGCGGTAGGTGGTTTCCAGCGTCTGGGCTGCGCCGGCCATGCCCGAGAAAAGCAATAGCGCGGCGGAAATGGAGAATTTAGCGCTCACCAAGTCGCAGGGTTAAAGTTTCAGGTTTGCCATTGCGGAGCAGTTCGAGGGCCACCTTGTCCGTTGGGGCCTTCTCCTTCAGCAAGTCCTGGAATTGTCCCTTCGACTTCAGCTCGGTGCCATCCATCTTCAGAAGAATATCGCCCGGCTTGAGGCCGGCCTTTTCCGCGGGGGATTCACGGCCCACTTTGTCCACATCAAGCCCCCCGCCGGCACGTTCCTTGGTGCCCAGTCCGAGGAAGCCCTTGCCCTTCTCGGGCTTCTTGGCGAAGGGACCATCGCCGACGAATTCCTCCTTCTGCATCTTGTCCCAGTTCTTCACGAATTCGCGCACTGGCACGTGCATGTTCTCGGGGGTGCGTGCGCCCACCCGCGAGTGGATGCCGATCAAGTGGCCACTGAGATCGAAGAGCGGACCACCGGAGTCACCGCCGATCAGCGAGCAGTCCGACTGGATGGTGGAGTCCTTCACCTGCACCAGGCGGCCGATGCGGGAAACCACGCCGCGTTCCTTGTCAAAGCCGCCGGAGTGGCCGAGGGCGAAAACCCAGTCGCCGAGCTTGGCGCTGTCATCGCGGTCGATCTCAACGAAGGGATAAGTGCCCGGCTCGGTGATTCTAGCCATCGCACAGTCGACACTCGAGTTAAGGCCGAGCGACTCAGCCTTCACCTTCTTGCCGTCTTCGAAAATCACGGTGAACTCCTTGCCTACGCCGCCGGTCACGTGGGCGGCGGTCAGGATCAAGCCTTCCGGGGAAACGATCACGCCGCTGCCGGAACCATCGCCGAGGTCGATGCAGATTGTGGCGCGCCGCGCCGCAGGCAGGCTGTCCTTCACCTGCTGCTGGATGACATCCAGATCGTGGCGGTTCTCCGGAGCCTTCTTGTCGTTGATATAGGAGCGCTTCCCTTGCGCCATGGCCGGCGACAACAGAAGGGCGGTAAGAAGACCGGGCAGGGCAGCGCGTCGGAAAGCCATCATGCTGTGAAACACCGTGTATTCTAAACAAACGATCGCCATGCTGCAACCCCTCGATTGGGGCGCTTTGCTAACAGTGCCGGAGCAAGCAGGCGGAATGCCTGCGGGCCCGGAGAAGCGTTCGTTCCACGTATTGATACGTAGGCCGAATAGCGGGTTTCGCACAGGATTGGATGAAGAATTGGCGAAGAAAAAATGCAGGCCGGGCGCCTCATTTCCGCTCGAACACCGCCAGCCACTCCTTGCCCTCACGCCCCGGGTAGGCCTTGGAGGGGACCCAATCTTCCCGCAGGACGAACCATGGCTCAAACAAGTCGATGATTTCCTCCCGCGAGGCCTCGAACGGCGGCCCTGTGGAATCTTCGCCGGGATCCCACGGCGTGAGGTAAAATGCGCCGCTTAGCCAGCCGCCTGGCGGGAGGATTTCGGACATCGCGCGGGCGTAGGCCGGTCGCAGTTCTGGATCGATCGCACAGAAGCAGGTGTGCTCCCAAACAGCATCGAAGCTCCTGCCTTTCCGCCACCCCTCCGCGAAGAGATCGCCGCAGAGATAATCCTCATCTCCCACCGCCGTCTGAGCCCGCGCTTGGACGACGGCCGTTTCCGAGAGATCGAGGCCGGTCGTGCCGATTCCGTGCCGCTGTAGCTCCCGCACGTCGTGGCCGCTGCCGCAGCCGGGGACCAGCACTCGCTTCGCGCGGTGCAGCACGGTGTCTCCTCGCTTCAGATACTCGCTCAGCGGAGGCGCCGCGTAACCCTTATCCCACGGGGTCTCCCCCGTCTGCCAAAGCTCTTCCCAGCGGTTCACAGCCCGAGGTAATCCGGCACCTCGTTGCGTTGCGAGGACGGAGATTGGGTAGTGCTGCCGAAGGAGATCACCGCACCGATGCCCGCCGCGTGCGCCCCCCCCATGCGGGGCGGCACTTCGAATACCGGGAAGCGATAGCGCGTGCGGCGGCGGGCGAGCGACAGGCCGGCTCCCACGATGGTGAGAGCCCCGCCCATGATCCCCGCCATCGGACCCCATTCCGCGGCGATTGCTTCGGCCTTCACGACCAGCGCCGATTTTTCCTTCTCCTTTTTGGGTGCCTTCGCCAGCGGCCGCAACTGCGGGGTGGCGGGATCCTCGTCGGTGACCAGTCCGGTCGCCCGCTCCATCCAGTAAATGCGGATCGCGACTTGGACGCAGAAGGCCTCGAACTGGGCCACTTTGTCCGGCTTCTCCATGGCTTCCTCCACCGAGCTCGCGAGTGCGCGCCGCTGTTCGGCCGCAGAGACCGAATCACTGATCAGCGGACTCACGTAGATGTTGGAGCGCTCCGGCGCGCCGAGGTAGTAGTAAACTACCACCGCTGGCTTGCCGCTGGAAAAGTGCCGCTCGACGATTTCCTCTTCGCGGACCTCGGAAGGGATCTCCTGATGCGCATCGAAGAGATAGACGAAGAGATCGATCGCCGAATCGCTGGAGTGGTAATTCAGGAAGTTCTCGCGGTCGCGCGCATCCTTGGTGCTTAGCAGACCCTGTGGATCGACCAGGAAATGCTGCGGCCGCTCGCCGAAATAAGCATCCAGATACTGGTCCCCGACTACCGGCGTCGGCGTGGCGGACTGGGCGATCTCCTCGGGCTTGGGTGGCTCCGCCACCGCTTTCGGAAGCGGGTCAGCCATCGACTCTTCCGTCAGCAGCGACAAACCCGGTACCAGTTGGCCCTTCTTGACGGCTTCCTTGTCCTCCGGGGTCCAAGTGGGCAGAGGCACGCTGCTGGCAGCAACAGCCACTCCCGCGGAAAGCATCCACAATGCAACCTTCACCCCGCCACCTCCCGGCTCTGGCTTTCTGCAGGCACAACGGTGTGTGCCGCAGCGTGTTGCTTGTGACCTTCGCGGATACGGCGGGCGATCTCACCGGTGCGCGGCGGCGCGGCCACCTTGCGCTCGAACTTTTCCGGGTCGCGGCGCGCTTGAGCGGCGCGCTTGCGCAGCACCTTTTCAAGCTGGTCGATCATCCGCACGATGCCTTCCGCAAAGCGTCCTTCCAGCCAGTAGGCATGGGCACGGCTCAAGCAGAAAAAGGTATCCTCCTCAGTGAGGAAGGGATCGAGCTGATAGCCCCAAGTGACCGCCGCCGACTTCGAGTCGGCATCGATCACCAGCAGGATGCCTGCTTCATTCGGACGGTCCACCGGCACATCCTCAAAGGCCGCGCGGTTCAGGAGCCAGAAGCCGAACTGCCGCAGGTTTCCCCCACCCTGCCCAGAGCCGGTGTAGACGGCGAAGAACAGCTGCGGGAAGCGCTTGCAAAACTTGTCGAGCGCCGCCGAAACCTTCGGGCGATCCTTGGCGCGGATCAGTCCGGCCACATCGCCCAAGCGGCGGAGCACCACGTCATCATGACCGTAGCGCTGGTCCACCTCGCCAATCCCGAAGCCGCAGTGCGGGCACAGATTCGCCCCGCGATGGATCACCTGCACGCAACGGGGACACTTCATAGGGGGCGCGAGCACGCTACGAAAGTTGCAGTATTTCGTCAAAACGAAATATCAACGAAACGGGAGTAGCGCGAGGAAATGTCCCGCAGGAAGCGGTGGCGCGAGGCTAACTGTTAGGTAGCGCCAAAGCTTCACCGGCAATTGGCGGCCGCCACGGCATTCCTCATTCGAGATTCGACCCCGTGGAATGTGATCCCTACCAGCCGCCCGGACCCCAAAGGGCGGCACCCGCAAATCCGGAGCTTCTCCGGCAGCAATTCTTGGACCTGAGGGCAGCAATTAACACAGCACGGCAGAGGCAACTCGCCTGCTACTTCGTAACGATCATCTGCTTCGCCATGGCTCCGACCTTCTTCTGCGGATGCAGCGCCGGCAACTGGCTGGATACGATCCGGGACGACGCCCTCACCTACTCTCTTTTCCTCCTTTCTGCCCTCGCATTCGCCTTTGCGGTGCGTTTCAGACTGAGATTCACCAACCAACAACGCCGGTTGAAGCTTTTGGGAAAACAGATCTCAGCCCTTCCCAAGGAGCGAGCCTGGTAGCAGCAGGTCAACTCCAGCTCACTGCTGGCGCTGCTGCTGCTCCTGCATGCGCTTTTGCAGACGGTCCATCACCGGCTGCGGCAGGGAATTGCCGTTAATCCACTTGGAGGCGGAATCGAAATCCCGGCGCAGCCAGCCATCCAGCATCCGGCCATACATCCGCTCTTGCTCGCGGGGGTCGGTCATCTTGCCGATGTAGTTCGCGGCGAGGTCCGGAGCTTGGCCGAAGGAATGCCAGGCGAACTGCTGATAGACGCCGTCGTTGGCATCCACGGCATTCGCATCGAGGAAATCCGCTGCGGCGCGGGGATCCTGCATCGCCATGCTATTGGCGACGCCACGCAGTGCGCTGGTCCGCATATCACCGGAAGGCAGACCCTTGTAGTAGGCCACCGCAGCGTCCTTGTCCTTCTCCATCCAAGTGGAGATCACGTTGTCCATCGAGCGGTCGGAGGCTTCACCCGGATTGCGAGCCAACCACGCGGCGGTGCCTTCAGGGTCCTTCTCCGCGAGCGCCTCGGCAACGCGGCCGATCGCACCCTGCTTGAGCTGTTCGTCGGTGATGCTTTCCGCCCACTTGTGGGCGGCATCTGCACCTTGTGCCAGCAAGTGCGGCATCAGGGCGCCGAGCGCTTCGCCGCGCTCCTCGGAGAAAGGCATTCCGACCAGAAGCTGGGAAGCACGCACCGGATCGCTGGCCGCGATCCCCTGGATCACGCCGATCAACCACGGGTTGCCTTCACCTTCCTGGTCCTTGTGGTGTTCCTTGGCCCACTGCAGCGCCGCATCCGGATCGCTGGCGGCCCAACTGGTGAGAATCGTATTCCGCGCAAAGCGGTTGCCGGTGTGCTCCTCGGCATAGGCCAGAGCCTGCAGCGGGTCACGCTTGGCCCAAGCGGTCAACAGCATCGAGTATTCCGACATCCGCGTGTCGGTCATGCCGGAGCCGCGGAAATCGGCGACTACCGATTCAAACTCGCTGGGGTCCACCGTATTCAGGAAATCCAACCACGCCTTGCTGCGCGCCATCGGATCGGTGACCAGCATCAGATCGTGCATCTTGGCGATTGCCTTCTCGCCGCGATTGCTGGCACCACCGTCTTTCCGCGAGGCGTCCCGGCCTGCGGCACCCTCACGGCGACCGGCGGCTCCATCCTGCTCCCCGCCTGCGCTACGGCTAGCGGCCTTGCCGGAAAGCGCACCATTCTGGCCTCCGCCAGAGGCTGCGGCTCCCGCCGGAGCAGTCATGCGGCCAGCAAAGAAGGCTCCGGCACTGGCCACTGCGACCGCGCCGATAAGAGTGAGATTTCGGGATGCCATGGATTGAGGAGCAATGGTTAAACGCCGCGAAAGCCGCAACCTGTCTGCATGGGAGCAAGAAAGGTCTGAAAGATTCCCATTTCAAGCAGATGCGTGCGGCTCAAATGGGTTGGTCCCCGCCACCATCGTATATGGCCGACCCTCTACTTGAGATGGTTGCTCATTCGGCTCTTATTTTTCGATCCGTTCTCCCCATTTTCCCAATGCCTGCTTTCCATCAATGACCTTAAACGAGTTCCCATCAATCGAGATGATGACCCAATCGTGGTTAACATTAAAAACGCCATTCCCCTCATCAATCATCTTTGCACACTTCGCCAGTATCCTCTGCCCGTCGTTTGCTACTGCACCAAGCTCGACGACCCATTTATAAACGGACGATAGCTGCTGTGGCCGATAGTCGACCCTTAAGGTCTTGCCATCGGCCTTACAAACCACAATGGACTGCAATGGGTCCTTTTTATCTGGCCTATCCAGGATGACGGCAGCAGTGCCACCGTCGTCACTCACCACCGCATCAGAGAAAAATGTGTCTCTTTGCTGAATGGTAAACTTAGCATTCTTAGCTTTGGAGCTAAAGACAAACTTGTCTTCTACATATTCCACATCAAAGCTCGGGGAGCGGAACTTGTTACCATCCACAATTCCTCTAAAAGCTATATTCCCGTCAAAAACTTGCTGGGCTGTGGCGGAAGAGGCGATCAACAAAGGGATCCCGCCAAGCAAACAAAGCATCCGAACCCCTTGTTTTATCGGTTTAATTAGGTCGGGCATCTAAGAATCTTCTTCGATAACGGCGTTTCCCGCGAGGAAAATTTGAGCCCTACCACCCCGGCTTGGACCCGGGCTGATTGACGATGATCCGGGCCTCCGGGTTGTCGCGGATGTAAGCGAAGGCCCAGCCGAGGAGCACCGAGAGGCGGTTCCGGAAGCCAATCAAGAAGGCGATGTGGATGAAGAGCCAGGCGCACCACGCCACAAAACCGCGCATCTTCATTTTCCCGGCCTTCACCACGGCGTGGTTCTTGCCGATGATCGCCATGAAGCCCTTGTCGAGGTAGCGGAACTGCGGCCGCAGATCGTGCTTGGTGGCAGCGAACCGGGTCGTCTCAAGGCGCCGCTCCTCCTTGAGCAGCTTCGCGATGTGGCGGCCCATCTGAGTGGCAGCAGGAGCGAGCCCGGGCACCGGTTTTTCGTCCGCGTCCTTCATGCGGACGATGTCGCCAGCGACAAAGATGTCCGGCAGGCCGGACAGCGATAAATCACCATTCGGCGTGACCCGTCCAGCGCGGTCGGCCAGCGGCACGCCAAGTTGCGCGGTCAGCGGATTCGCCTCCACCCCAGCGGCCCAGATAATGGCCTCGGCCTCCAGCACTGTGCCATCGGTGAAGTGCAGCTTGTGCTCCTGCACATCGTCCACCCGCATGCCGGTCCAAACCTCAACTCCGATGTCCTTGAGGCGCTGCCGGGTGTATTCGCTCTGGTCCTCGTCGAAGGCTTCGAGGATCCGTTGCGAGCCCTCGATCAGCACGAGCTTGAGCTTCGAGGTGTCGATGCGGCGGAAATTCGTCCGCAGCGAGCGGTGAACTAGATCCGCAAAGGCTCCCGAGAGCTCCACGCCGGTCGGGCCGCCGCCGACGATGGCGATGGTCATGAGGCGGCGGCGCTCGGCCTGGCTTTCGGTCAGTTCGGCGCGCTCCAAGTTCGAGAGCACGGTGCGGCGGACCATCTGGGCGTCGGCGAGCGACTTCAGGCCAAGCGTGTGCTGGGCCCACTCGGTCTTGCCGAAATAAGAGGTCCGTGCGCCGGCGGCCAGCAGCAGGTAGTCGAAATCGTAGTGTGTTCCCGAAACCCCCACGGCGGTCTTCGCAACCGGGTCCAGGGTGCTTATCTCGTCCATCAGCACCGTGACGTTCGGAGCGTCCTCCAAGATCTGGCGGATCGAGCGGGCGATGTCCGGTGCCGCCAGCGAGGCGGTGGCCACTTGATAGAGCAGCGGCTGGAAGAGGTGGTGATTCGTCCGGTCCACCAGAGTCACGGAGAAGCGCGAATCACCGGCCAGAGTTCTCGCACATTCGAGGCCCGCGAAACCTCCGCCGATGATCAAAACGCGGCTCACTCTGCTGTCCGTGGCTGCCATGCGCCAACCCTCGCAGAAATACGAAATAACACAAACCGAGCTTGTGAAAATTTTCACAAGCTCGCAATGAACTGATCTAGAGACCCCTGCGTAATTGCCCGAGTTTTGGGTTGAATCGTTCGTTTGACACCCGGAGCGCTTGAATCATGGTTTTCGCATGAGCGCGGTAGCTGGAGACTCGAAGGTGGCCACGAAGCAGCGGCTGATTGAAGCAGCGGAGGCCCTGTTTGCGGACGAGGGATTTGACCGGGTGTCGGTTCGGGACATCACCAACAAGGCGGCGGCCAACGTCGCGGCGGTGAACTACCACTTCGGCAGCCGTGAGGGGCTGGTGGCGGTGGTGATGGCCCGCTACACCAATCCGGTCACCGAGGAACGGATGGCCCGTCTGGAGGCCTTGGAGCGCAAGGCCGGGGGCAAGCCGGTGCCAGTCGAGGAGATCCTCGAAGCCTTCATCCGTCCTTTCGCCACGCAGGTGCGCCGCTCGGAGCTTTCTGAGAAGCTGTTCTTCAAGCTGATGGGCCGGATGTTCGGCCAGCAGGGCTGCGAGCTGCCACCGATGGTGGAGTCACTCTTCATCACCATGGTCCAGCGCTACCACAAGGCTCTCTCGAAGGCCTTGCCGGGCCTGCCGGCGGATGAGATCTGGTGGCGAATGCACCTCATGTCCGGATCGATGATCCACACCATGGCACACGCCGAGATCGTACACCGGGCGTCCGCTGGCGAGTCCGGCAATCCGACCATGGAGCAGAACCTTTCGCGCTTCATCCGCTTCGCCACGGCGGGGATGAAGCAAGGACTGGCCGAGGGCGACGAAGAGGCCAAGCCGCAGGGACCGCAGGTCGAGTTCCCCTTCTAAGGTCTTGGATGGGGTGCTGAAGCAGTCCGCACACGCCGTGTGCGGACTTTTTTTGGCTATCGTTGCAGCCAGGCCTTCCAGCCGCCGTAGGCTGTGATTTCCTCTGCACCGTCGGCGGCGCGGGGCTCGGCGATGAAGCCCGGGAGTTCCTCGCCGTTTTCCAGCAGGACCTTGCCGATGCCCAGTGGTGCTGGGATCTTGGAGACGAAGTCGCCGAAGGCCGCAGGGTCGAGATCCCAGACTTCCACCTCGATCGCCGCGCCGCCCTCGCTGCGGATCAGGGCAGGGCGCGGCGGCAGGCTGCCGGCGGGCGGGATCACATACATCCGGTAGGCGGGCGCGGTCTTGGTGCGCGAACGCAGGGTCGCGCCGCGGTCGGCAAGCTGCCAGTGCAGGGGCAGTCCTTCGAGGTGGGCACCACAGACGACCACGGGAATCTTCGCGGAGGCCGCTTGAACGGGTAGAGCCTCACCTTGGGACCTGGCGGCCAGTTCGAGCAAGGCGCGGTCCCATCCAGCGGGAGCCGCAAGGGTCACGCCCCAGCGGGCACGGCCTCCCCTCGCCTGCCCGGCAGGCACAGCCACCGCGCTGAGGTCGAGGAGGTTCATGAAGTTCGTGTAGCGTCCCAGCGTGGCATTCGTCTGGTACGGTTCATCCAGTACTTCCGCCACGGTGTAGATCCGCGGAGTGGTAGGCAGGAGCAGGACCTCCACGGTGTCCCACACCTTCGCTGCCTTCTTCGCCAGTTCCGCGAGGCGGTATTGCGCGCGGAAGGCGGAGGCGGCATCCCAAGATTTGGAAGCCTCCAAGATCTTGCGGGTGACCGGGAAGACGGCTCCGGGATTCTCCTCCACGAAGCCTCCGACAGCGGCCCAGCGCTCCGCGACCCAAGGGCCTTCGTAGAGCAGCTTGGCAGCCTCGACGAAGGGCGTGAGATCAATCGTCACGGCTTCCCCGCCGAGCGACTCCATGCGCTTGACCGCAGCGGTGAAGAGCCCCGGGGTGTCGGGATCCCCGGAGAAATCGAGCACCGCGGGCACCCCGAAGCGGAACTTCGGCCCGATGGCACCACAGGGCTTCAGCTCGCGCGAATAGGGATCGGCTTCGTCGTAGCCAGCGGCAATCGGGACCACCGTGGCGACGTCCGCCACGCTATTTGCAAAGACGGTGACGCAGTCGAGCGAGCGACAGGCGGGGACGACGCCACGCGTACTCAGCAGCCCCTTGCTCGGCTTCCAGCCAATCAGGCCTTGGAAAGCCGCAGGCACCCGGCCGGAGCCCGCGGTATCAGTCCCGAGTGAGAAGCAACAGAGACCGGCCGCTACCGCCGAGGCGCTGCCGGAACTCGATCCACCGGGCAGGAACTCGGCATCGATCGCATTCCGCGCCGCGCCATAGGGCGAGCGAGTGCCCACCAGACCGGTGGCAAACTGGTCGAGATTGGCCTTTGCAATCGGAATCGCGCCAGCCTCCCGCAAGCGGCGCACCACCTCGGCATCCTCGCGCGGCACGTAGGAAAAGGCCGGGCAGGCCGCGGTGGTCGGCCACCCGGCGACATCGATGTTGTCCTTCACGACGAAGGGAATTCCCCACAGCGGCAGATCGCGGGGACGGGCTTGGAGTTCCGCCGCCAAGACAGCCAGCTCATCCAGCGCAGGCAGATGAATGAACAGCGCGGGATCATTCCAAGCTGTGATCTTGCGATAAATCTCCGCGATCAGCTCTGGTGGGGTGAGACCGGTCTCGTAGCGCCTTCTGACTTCCGCGATCTTCATGGGATGTCGTCGCTTAGTTTTTTGCCCGCGCGACCATCAGGGCCTGCCCTGCCTTCACGCTCATGCCCTCGCTGACCAGCACCTCGACCACTTCAAGAGCTTCATCGGCCTCCAGAGGAACTTCCATCTTCATCGCTTCCAAGATCATCGCCGTGGCGGACGGTGAAAGCAGATCCCCTGCCTTCGCGGCGATCTTCCAGACGCTGCCGGTCACCGGGCTATCCAGGCTGAAGCAACCATCCGGAATGCTGATCTCGATTTCCGCGGGCTGCTCCTCTTGGGCATTGTCCATCGAGAGGCCGGCCTCTTCCCAGCGCTGGCGTTCGGCCGCAAAGGCGGCGCGTTGCTTGGATTGGAACTCCGTGATCTCCGTGGCGTGAGCCTCGAGGAAGGCCTCGTAGTCGGCGAAGCGGAATATCGTTTCCTCGATCTCCAGCTGATGGCGGCCACGCGGCACTTCTTCGCGCAGACGGAGAAGCTCCTCCGCGCTCACGGGATAGAAGCGCAGTTGGTCGAAGAAGCGGAGCAGCCAGGGCTTGTCGAAATCGCGGGTGGTCCGCCAGCGATTCCATACCGGGATCGTGCGGCCTGTGAATTGATAGCCGCCCGGACCCTCCATGCCGTAGATGCAGAGGTAGGCGCCGCCGATGCCCACGGCATTCTCCGGCGTCCAGGTCCGCGCGGGATTGTATTTGGTGGTCACCATCCGGTGCCGGGGGTCGAGCGGCGTGGCAACGGGTGCGCCAAGGTAGACGTCGCCCAAGCCCATCACCAGGTAGGAGGCATCGAAGAAGATGCGATAGACTTCATCGATCGAGTCCAGCCCGTTGATGCGGCGGATGAATTCCAGATTGCTCGGGCACCACGGCGCGTCCGGGCGCACGCTCTGCATATAGCGGCGGATCGCCTCCTGTGTGCTCGGATCGTCCCAACTCAGTGGCAGGTGCACGATGCGCGTCGGCACTTCGATCTGCTCCAAGGGCGGCAGCGCGAGGATGCCATCGCGGATCTTGGCCCATAGCAGCTCACGCGTGACCTTGGCGGGATCGAAATGGACCTGCAGCGAACGGATGCCGGGCGTAAGGTCGATAATTCCCGCGATCCCCTGCTCCTTGAGCCACTCGTAGACGACGTGGACCTTGAAGCGGAGCTTGAGGTCGAGGTGATGCGGGCCGAACTCAATGAGGATGTAGCGGTCGCCGGCACGGCGCAGCACCACGGCGTCGTCGCCCTCGCCGAAGGCATCGATGATGCAAGCCCCACGCGCTTGTGGCTCGGGTTCGGGCAAGGCCTCCATCTCGCCGGCAAGGAAGCGTTCGAGGCTTTCCGCACGGGCCGCGGCCCAGGTTTCGTCCACCGGGATGAAGCGCACGGTATCGCCAGGGCGGAGTTGACCGAGCTTCCATAGCTCGGCATCGATCACCACCACCGGGCAAACGAATCCGCCGAGGCTGGGGCCGTCGGGTCCGAGGATCACCGGCATGTCGCCGGTGAAGTCGACCGCGCCGATCGCATAGGCATTGTCGTGGAGATTGGAGGGATGCAGACCGGCCTCGCCGCCATCCGTGCGGGCCCACTTCGGCTTCGGGCCGATCAGGCGCACACCGGTGCGGGCGGAATTGTAGTGAACCTCCCACGCGGTCGCAAAGAAGGTCTCAATGTCCTCATCGAGGAAGAAGTCCGGAGCGCCGTGGGGCCCGTAGAGGACCGCGATGTTCCATTCCGAGCGGATGGGCAGCGCCATATAAGGAGCGGCGACATTCCTGTCGCCGTTGCCACTGCTATCGGCGACAAGAATGTCGCCGCTCCTTATTCCCAATACATCCCCCGGCAGCAGGGCACGACCGAAGGGCCCGCCGAAGCGTCCCAGGGTGAAGGTCGAGGCGCTGCCGAGATAGTCCGGCGATTCAAGTCCGCCCGCCACAGCGAGGTAGCAACGCATGCCGGGCCCCTCGATACGACCGATCTTGAGGACTTCTCCCTCCGCCATCTCGATGGGACGGTCAGTAGCAACGGCTTCGCCATTCTTCATGACCAGCACCGCTGCGCCGACCAGAGCCACCGTGGCGGCGGCATTGAAGCGCAGGGTGGGACCACTCATCGTGATCTCAAGCGCGGGCGCAGCTTCGAGATTCCCCACCATGCGGTTGGCCACGCGATGGGACAGGCTATCGAAGGGTCCGCAGGGCGGCACGCCCACTTCCCACAGGCCGATACGACCCGGCCAATCCTGCACGGTGGTCATCGTCCCGGCAGAGATCACATCGATGGTCTGCGGCCGGTAGCTGAAGCTCGCCATGTCGCGCATCGCCACACCGCCCGCGAGATACGGTGACCAGCGTACTACCTGGCGCAGGTAGCGGAGGTTCGTCTCGATGCCTGAGATCCGGGTCTCATCGAGGGCGCGGGCCAGCAATCGCACAGCGTCCCCGCGATCCTTGCCATGGACCATCACCTTGCTGAGCAAGGGATCATAGAAAGGGCTGACCTCCGTGCCGGCGGCGATCCAACCATCGCAGCGAGTCCACTCCGGGAAACTCGCCTCGGTCAGCAAGCCGGCGCTCGGGCGGAAATTGTGGTTCGGATCCTCCGCATACACGCGGGCCTGGATGGCGTGGCCACGCGAGGGCGGCGCCTCTTGGGGCATCTGCCAGTCAGGATCGAGGGCGAGCCGGATCATCCACTCAACGAGATCGATGCCCGTGACCAGCTCAGTCACGCCGTGCTCAACCTGCAGTCGGGTATTCACTTCCAGGAAGAAGAAGTCACCACGATCCGCATCGTAGATGAACTCGACCGTCCCGGCCGAGCGATAGGAGACGCTCTCGCCAAGCTTCACCGCGGCAGCATGGAGCGCCTGACGCACTGCATCGGACAAGCCCGGCGCGGGAGTCTCCTCGAAGACCTTCTGGTTGCGGCGCTGCACCGAACAATCGCGCTCGCCGATCGCCAGCACGCGGCCCTTGCCGTCGCCGAAGATTTGCACCTCCACGTGTCGTCCGCGCTGGATGAAGCGCTCGATAAAGACTCCACCGGAGCCAAAGCTGCGCTCGCTGATCCGGACTACGCTCTCGAATTCCTTGGCAAGCTCCTCTGCATCCCGGCAAACCTTCATGCCGATGCCACCGCCACCGGCGGTGCTCTTGAGCATGACCGGGTAGCCGATTCCCTCCGCGGCTTCCAATGCGGCAGCCGCATTTTCCAACAAGTCCGTGCCGGGCACCAATGGCACGCCCGCATCTCCCGCCAAACGGCGGGCCTCATGCTTCAAGCCGAAGGCAATGATCTGTTCGGGAGTGGGGCCGAGCCAGCGCACGCCGGCGTCCTCGCACATCCGCGCGAAATCGGTATTCTCACTGAGCAAGCCGTAGCCCGGGAAGGCGGCCGCTGCGCCGCTTTCCTTTGCGATGCGGATCAATTCGTCCTTCCGCAAATAGCTTTCCGCCACCGGTCCCGGCCCGAGACGACGGGCTTCATCCGCGAGATCGACGTGCGGTGCACCAGCATCCGGATCGGAGTAAACGGCTACGGCCTTGAGGCCCAGCCGATGAATCGTGCGGATGGCCCGCGCGGCGATTTCGCCGCGATTTGCAATGAGGATGGAACCGTTCATGGGTGGGAAGGTGAAGTCGTTTCCACAAGGTTGGAGCACGCAGGGGAATGGCACTTGCTTGGGAGGAATTCCCGGGATCGAAAGCCGCTCCCGCGTTCGGGGGACCGAGGTGACCTGAGTTGCGGCATCGCCCTGAGGCTTTTGGGTGTGGGTCCGCTGCTAGAACTGCTTCGTCCGCCTAAAGGCGGGACTACATACGCTTGTGGGCGGGATTTGGTGGTGGGTTCGCCCGACCGTCCAAGCCGGCTAAAGCCCGGCGCACCCAGTGGGCCGTCCGCGAGGCGGGATTTGCTGGTGGATTCGGACCCTAGCGACTTGCAGTTCAGTCCCATATCAGCACCTCCACCGGTGTAGGGTTCCAACCGTTGCAAGGGTTGTTGAGCTGAGGGCAGTTCGAGATCAAGCAGACCACATCCATGGCGGCGCGCATCTCGACGTAGCGCCCGGGTGCGGAGATGCCGTCGGCGAAGGTCAGGCCGCCTTCAGGACTCACCGGCACATTCATGAAGAAGTTGATGTTGCAGGCGATGTCGCGCTTGGTGAGTTCCACCTGCCACTCCTGGGCTCCCCGGATGAAAGAGTCACGGCAAGCGTGCATGCACTCCTTGTCGTGGGCGTAGCGCATGGTGTTGCTCTCGCGCGAGCAGGCGCCGCCCAGGGTGTCGTGCCGGCCACAGGTATCCGCAGTGATCTCTAACAGCACATGCCCCTCGGTGCTCATCAGCTTGGTCCCCGTGCTCAGATAGAGTGCCTGCTGGGCCTGGATGGTACCATCGGCCGAGTAGCGGTCGGTCGGATCGGCGGCGCTGTAGAAAAGCGTGTCCGCGGCCTGATTGCCTTCCAGATCGGTGATGCGGAAGGTCTGCCCCTTCTTGATCTCATGGACCCACCAATCCCCTGCCGGGATCACTTGGCGGAAGGCCGCCGTAGCGGGATCGTAGCAGCTTTCAATCAAGCTCATGGCAGACGCAGGGCGTGATAGGTTTCGTTGTTTTCCCAGGCGCGGAGGTTCTCCGGCCGCACCGTGAAGGATGGATCATCGAGCAAGAGCTCCGGTCCCGAGAGCACCTCGAGCTTCACCGGCCGCGGGTGATACCCCGGCGCGGGATCGAATGGATGCTGGCAGAGATTCAGCACGACCAGGGTATCCAGCTCGAAACGCAGTTCGACGACATCCCCCGCCTTCGAGTTGCCCGGCACATAGGACAGACGTCCGGCTTCGTCCGCCATCACCTTGCTGAACCAGTTGAGGTTTGGCACGAGGTCCTTTTTCCCGAGTCCCCACTTCGCCAGTTCGATGAGGAAGCAGTCACGGCCATTGCGATACCACTCGTTGCGGGCCTCCTGGTAATTGTGCTCGCCATACTTCGCCAGCACCCGCGCGGCATCGGAGTGGCCGCAGACGGTATCGTGCCAGCCGCAGTCGTCGCGGGTGATTGAGGCAAGCAAGCGCCCCATGTCCGAGTGCAGGCAGTAGGGCGTGCGCAGGTAGAAGATGTGTTGGCCCTTCAGGGTGTCGGGCATGTTGTAGCGCTCCTGGCGCTCCTGCGCGTTGTAGAGCAGCATGCCGACATTGGCGCCGCCTTCCAGGTCGGTCAGGTGCAGCCGCTTGCCACGGGAGATCACGCCGGACCACATGCCGGCGCCAGTGAGGGTTCGTTCCAAGATCGTTTTCATCGGCGTCCGGCGTTGGCCTTCGCGTGAATGGGCGGCATGAGGTGGGGCGTCAGGGTCAAGTTGGCGGTCTTCACCCCCTTGCAGGTTACCAGCTTGTTGGCGATTTCGCGCAGGGTCTTGGCCGGCCCCTGCATCAAGATCACCTCCAGCACATGCTCCTCCTCCAAGAGGACATGCTGCGAGGAGATCACCTCCGCGATATGCTCGCGGAAGATGCGCGAGAGATCCCGTAGCAACGCACTCTTCGATTCGTCGTAGATCAGCGTGAGGGTCCCGGCCATGACCTCCTTGCCAATCTTGCCCAGATGCTCTGCCGAGTGCTGGTGGATCATCTCCGCCACTGCTTGCGAGCGGCTGTCGAATCCGCGCTCAGCGACCATCCGCTCGAAGGCCTGGAAGGTTTCTTCAGGCATCGAGACGGTGATCCGCCGCAGGCCATCGTTGTTCGGGTCAATGGGCACGCGGAGGAGAAAGCAGCGGGAATGCCCGATGTGAAGTTTTTTTCATTTCTTCATACTGCGGTGAGACGTTTTTTCCGCTCGGTGCATGGCCCAGGCGCATAGGTCTTATGGAACTTATAGGACCTATTCGGTCCACTGGCGGTGGCGCGGCAGGGAATCGGCCACTTCGAACCAGGGGAGCTGGTCCTCGGTCCACGTATGGTCTTGTGGCGGCATCAGGTTCGGGTCGTCGAGACTGCAGCTGGTGACTTCGTATTCCTCCGGGATGCCGGGATCGAAAAAGCTCAGCGGTGTGCCACACTCCGGACAGAAGGTGCGCTCGCGTCCAGCATGACGCAGGAGCTTTGGCTCACCCGTAGTCCAGCGCAGGCTACCACCGGGAAAGAAGGTCCAAGGCAGCACCGGTGCGCCGCTCGCTTTCCGGCAATCCACGCAATGGCAGTAAGACGTGAAGCGCGGCTCCGCATCAATCGCATAGCGGGTCGCCCCGCAAAGACATCCACCTTCGATCATAGCCGCTTAAACCACATCCGGATCAGAAACCGCCAGCCTCATCACCGGCGTCTCCTTTTGCTCCTGACCCGGCGGGTGCATCATGTGGTCGATGTGCTTGCGCGTGGCCACGAAGGTCGGATCGAAGATCTGCGACTCCGAGCGCGGCCGCGGCACCGGCACCTCCACCACTTCCCTCACCCGCCCCGGATTCGCATCCAGCACAAGGATCCGGTCGGAGAGGAAGATCGATTCATCCAAATCGTGGGTGATGAAGACAATGGTGATGTCCACGTTCTTCCAGATCTCCAGCAGATAAGACTGCATCTTGCAGCGGGTCTGGGCATCCAGAGCGCCGAAGGGTTCATCCATGAAGAGCACCCGTGGTTGATTGGCCAGCGCCCGCGCAATCGCCACGCGCTGCTTCATGCCACCGGAGAGCTGGTGCGGGTAGGCATTCTCGAACTTCGAGAGGCCCACCAGATCGATCCACTCGCGCGCTTCCTTCTCCGCGATATAGTCGGACTTCCCGGCCATGCGCGGACCGAACATCACGTTCTGCTTCACCGACATCCAGGGGAAGAGCGTGTAGCCTTGGAAGACCATCCCGCGATCCGGGCCCGGGCCCGAGACCGGCTCGCCATAGACCATCACCTCGCCGGAACTCGGCGTCTCCAGACCAGCAAGGATTCTTACCAGCGTCGACTTCCCGCAACCGGAAGGCCCGATCACGCACATCAGCTCGCGCTTGTGGACTGAGAAGGACACATCATCGAGCGCGGTCACGATGCCACGCGGCGTCTCGAAGCGCTTGGTGAGCCCCTTGACCTCCAATGCCACCGGCCGCTCCTGCAAGCGAGCAAAGCGTGCCGCCACGTCAGGAGTCTGGTCCTTGTAACTGGGAAGCTCTAGCACGGTGCTCATGGCGTTTGCGTTTGGTTGCGGACAGCGGCCATCCGCTCGGCATGCTCGGCGAGCGCCTTGCCACGCGAGGCTGCGATGGCACGGAAGGGCCAGGTGAATACCCGCGCGATACCCCGAGAGAGCGCTCCAGAGCGCCCCGCCCACGGGAACATCAGGCCATGCAGCCAGGACAGGAACTGGTCCGTGACGAAGCCGGTGACCCCGATCAGGATGATCACCGGGAACACCCGCTCGAAATTCCGGAAGCGGCCCTGGGTCTCGATAAACTCCGTGAGCCCGCTCTTCACCCCGATCAGCTCTGCGATCACCAGCCAAGTCCAAGCCCAGCCTAATAGGATGCGCAGATCATTGTAGAGATTGGGCATGATCCCCGGGATCACCACCTGAGTGATCATTTGCTTCGGCTTCGCGCCAAGGGTCTGCGCCGCTTCCAACAATGCCGGATCCAGCAGGCGGGTGGTCTTGGAAACCACTAGCACCATCTGGAAGACCGTGCCCACGAAGACCAGCGCCACCTTCGGCGCATCGCCCGCCAGCAGCACCGCCACCAGCAAAGTGCTGAAGGTGGGCGCCGGCATGTAGCGGAAGAAATCGACGAAGGGCTCACAGAGCTTCGAGAAGAAGTCGAAGACGCCGCAAAGAATCCCGAGGGGAATGCCGATCAGGCAGGCCCAGAAGAAGCCCCACAGGATGATCTTCAGCGAGGCCACGTAGCGATCACCCATCGTCTGCTCTCCCGTGCTTGCTTGCGCAGTGAAGTCGCGCAAGCCGGCCTCGATCACCTCATGCGGCGCAGGGAGATACACGGGGTTCGACGGTGCCCCCTGCGGGATCAATTTCAGCAGTGGATCCTCGGGCAATTGCTTGAAGACAAACTCCGGCGAAAGCGCCCCGAGCCGCTCCCAGTTCTGCCGGACTATTGCGAGATTCTCCTCGCTCAAGTGCGGCTTCACCGCTGTCTTCGCACCGGTAGCCAGATCGCGCCACACAGGATAGAGAGCAGCGTCGTTCTGCCCGTCCTCTTGGCCGATCCAGCCTTGCGCCATCGCCAGCGGCGCGAGTTGGCGCAGCAACTTCTGGTTCATGCGCCGCGCCCCGGTCTCCGGATTGCCCGCCTCCCGGGCTGCGATTACCGCGGCATTTTCGTCCCGCACTTCCTTCTGGAACTCGGGGAAGTAGGCCTTGCTGACGCGATCGCCGGCCGTGAAGACAGTGGTCACCCCCTCGCGTTCCGCGGAGAGTTCGATCTTCACGTCCGGATGCCAGACCCAGGGCACGTAGGACACCACGCACCACAGCAGCAGCGGCAACACGAAGGACACCACTGTCAGCGTGGCCCGGCGCGCCTGTGGCAGATCCTTGCGGATCACGAACCAGTCTTTGAAAATACCCGGGCGCGCCATGCGGTTTCCTTTGCTTCGCGTTTCGCTGCTGTTCCGCCTGATTACTTCTTCAGCGCCTTGGTGAAGGAGGGATCCAGATACTTGGCCGGATCCTGGGTCTTCGCGTAGACCTTGAACTTGAGATTGAAGTCATCCACCACCTTCGTAGAGCCATAGACACTGCCGAGGCCGTCCTTCTTCTCCCAGCGCTTGAGCGCTTCATCGCGGGTGAGGATGTAGGTCCCCTTCAAGAAGGGCTCATACTCCTCCGGCTTCACCTTCACGCGGGCGGAGAGGATCTTGAGAACATCATCCGTGTTCTCCTCGTCGTGCATGTAGTCCGCGATCTTGTACCAGACCTTCACCACTTTGCCCCAGTCCTCCTTGTTCTTCTCCAGACTCTCCGGCGAGACATAGAGCAGGTCGTAGATGATCCCAGGCGCATCCTTGGAGGTGAAGATCGGCTTCGAGCCGGGCGTCGCCTTCAGCGCCTCACCCGAGTTCGGCTGCCAGGCGGAAATCGCGTCCACCGCTTTCGAAGCAAGCACCTGCGGGGTCTCGTTGGTCTTGGTGTTGACGATGGTGACATCGCCCGGCTTCAGGCCCGCCTTTTCCAATCCGGTGAGGAAGAGCAGGTGCGGCACGAAACCTTCCTCCAGACCGACCTTCTTGCCCTTCAGCTCCTTCATCGACTTGATGCCGGGCGCAGCCACCACCATGTCGTTGCCGTTCGAGAAGTCGTTGATCAGGATCCCCACGGAGGGCTTTCCGGTCGCGCCGGTCACCAGCGCATCGCCATTGGTCATGCAGACCGCGTCCACCTTGCCCGCCACATAGGCATCCATCGAGGGCACGTAGTCGAACCACTGGAACTCCACGTCCACGCCCGCCTCCTTGAACCAGCCCTTCTGAATCCCGATCTCCCACGCGATCCAACCCGGCCAGTCGGAATAGGCGATCTTGAGCGGCGCGGCCTGAGTCAAACCACTCAGCGCGAGCAGCCCGGCAGCAAGGAGGAAACGGAAGCGATTCGGGGATTTCATAGTGGTGTCGGACAAGATTGAGGACAAACCAGTATGAAACTTTTCCGGTTTGTTCACACCGGAGGAAGCAGCGGCCATACCAACACACCGACACATGTACACAAAAAATGGGCGACTGCGTTTCCGCAGCCGCCCGAAGTTTTGGATCAGGTATGAAACCTGCGCCGGCTTGGATTAGAAGCCAACGGTCAGCTTCACGCCGCCGATCAGGTGGTCTTGGCCACCTTCGATGCTGTTGATGTCGCCAGCAAGGTTGCTGTCAGCATCGGCGTACTTGAGGTAAGGGGCGATGGTGACGTGCTCGCGGAACTCCCAAGGAAGCTCAGCCTTGATGTACCAGCCTTGGAAACCGTCAGCGGACGAGAACGGGTTGATGCGGCCAGCCTGGGCTTGGCTCTGCATGCCGTCAGCGAAACCAACGCCGGTGGACAGGTTAAGGGCAAGGCAATCGTTGAACTTGAAGCTCTTGCTCAGCTCCGGCTGGAGGTACCAACCGTTGTTCTCATCGAAGTCGTAGTAGAAGGTACCGCTGAGGACCAGATCCCAAGGGAGGTGGTAGCTCGCGCCCACGTACCACTCCTGAGTGTCGGAGGAGGTGAGGCTGTCCGGATAGGCGTAGTAGATGTAACCCAGCTCAAGGGTCACCGGACCGAGCTCCTTGGAGACCGCTGCGTAGAGGTCCAGCTCGTTGAAGTCGTGGTTACCCAGGACCGCACCGGAAGGAGTGGCGATGAACGCGTTGCCGGAGTCGTTGACGGAGCCGTACCAGGCACCAGCGCTGAGGTTCAGGCCGATGTCGGACCAGTCGTAGGAGATATCAGCACCGGCTTCGATCAGGTCGCTGCCGAGGTCCACGAAGCGGAATTCGTAGGAGCTGCTGTAGCCCACGTGAACTTCCCCTTCAATTTCCGCCGAGGCGTAGCCGGCCACGAGGGCGGAGGCAGCGGCCAGGGCGCCGACGATTTTGGTGTGTTTGCGCATCTTGGTATTCGGTTGTTCGGTTGCTGCAACCCTCCGACGACGGCCTTGCGGCACTCCCCGGAAAGTTTTTTGGCAAATTGCGATCACCAGCCTTTCAGCGGGCGGACGCTGCCTGTCGGGCAATTAGTTAAGAAACCCAAAAGGTAATGTCCAGCTAAAAGAATGGCTCTCGGCGCCTTGCCGGGCGTCTAACTAATGACCCCGGAGGGGGCTGGCAAGGCCGAAAACCGCGGCAGCGAGATACGAGGCTTCCCGTGGAAGTGCTTGAAATCGTGGCTCCGGCGTCGCCTCAACCTGCTAGAGCGGCGGAACCAATAATATTTTCCAGGCGCGCGAAACCGACAGCCTACTCCCAGCAAGATCGGTGTGCCCGCGAGCTCCGGACTTTCCAAAAACATTCCATCCTAGCTCCCGGAACTTTTTACATCCCTTGAAGCTCTGACTTGCTCCACTTCTCCGCTCCGGGCCGTCGATTCCGCGTTCGCGGCTCACTTTTTCTCGACCACGGGCTCGGCACCGGGCTTCCCGATATCGAAGCTCACTTGGTAGTTGCCCGAGGAAGCGAGCTCCGGATTGTGGCCGTTCGCCCAGACTAGGAAGCGGAGTTCCGAGCCGGTGTGCCACTCGATCTTCTCCACGTGCACGCGGAAGCCTGGATGATCCTTTTCCCCGATGGAACGCCGGTAGGCTGCTTCGAGGGGCGCGATGACCCCGAGCTCGCGCGAGCGCCACTGGCCTTTGTCGTCCTTCGAGACCAGCCAGACGAGGGCCTTCTCCCAATTCACTTCGTTGGCAACCACACAAGCCGTAGAATTCGCGTTCCAGGCGGCTTGGGTGGAGCGCGAGGTACCGACAAAGGAGAACAAGGTGCTATCAGGATCCGATGAATCGCGGACGGCAATCGAGCGGGTCACGCCAAAGGGCTTGCCGCCATCATGATCGAACCAAGCGGCGACGATGCGCCCGTCCGGCGACCAGGATGCCTGCTCCCCTGCCGCCACAGCTTGGCCGGAATCCTTCCGCCACTCGGCAAGGCTCACGATGCGATCCGCCACCCGGTCCCACGCGTGGATCTCACCATCCGCATCCACGATGAAGCGATTCCAGAGCGATAGATGATCAGCCACCGGATCGTGGACCAGGGTGTGCACGTCCAAGCGCCATGCGGGGAGCTTGATCGCTTCTGGAAGTTCGCCGCGTTCGGAGATCGTTTCGTTGTCGTCGAAGGTGGACTCGTGGGCCGCCGCGTAGTGGATGAACTCGGGGAGAGCCCTCACCTTCTCCATCGCCTGCTCTTCCGTGATTTCGGCAGCAGCTACCAGGCTTGACCACACGAGAACCAAAGGCAGCAAGAGCGGTTTCATCGGATTGACGATGGAACGACATTCGTAGACGGCATCTTGCAAATGGCCGCAAGCAATGCCTCTTCAGGGCCAAAGGCCCGGCCTATCGTAGCCTAGGCCAACGGCCTAGGAATAGGCCTAACGAGGTTCCGAGGGCTGAAAGCCCGACCTAAATCGGGGACGCTTTGATTCGCCCATCCCCCATGTTAGATCGGGCTTTCAGCCCTGCGTCCCTGTGGTGCCGGCAACCTAGGCCTCTGGCCTAGGCTGGTATAGGTAGGGCCTTTGGCCCTAAAGCAAACGGCCCGCGGTTGTTCCCGCGGGCCGTTCACAGAATGAATAACTGAGCTGCCAGGAAGCCCTCCTCACATCTCCAGCATCAACCGCGTCGGGTTCTCGATGCAGTCCTTGATGCGGATCAGGAAGGTCACGGCCTCCTTGCCGTCCACCAGGCGGTGGTCGTAGCTCAGGGCGAGATACATCATCGGGCGGATCACCACCTGGCCGTTCACGGCCATGGGGCGCTGCTGGATAGAGTGCATGCCCAGGATGCCGCTCTGCGGCGGGTTAAGGATCGGGGTGCTGAGCAGCGAGCCATAGGTGCCGCCGTTCGAGATCGTGAAGACGCCGCCTTGCAGGTCCTCGATGGTGATCTTCCCTTCCTTGCCCTTCTTGGCGTAGTCGATGATGTCCTGCTCAATCTGCGCGAAGCTCTTCTTGTCGGCATCGCGCACCACCGGGACGATCAGGCCCTTCTCGGTGCCGATCGCCACGCCGATGTCGTAGAAGTGGTTCTCGACGATATCCTGACCTTCGATCATCGCGTTGACCTGCGGCACGTCCTTGAGCGCCTGCACCACGGCCTTGATGAAGAAGGACATGAAGCCGAGCTTCACGCCGTGCTTCTTGAGGAAGTCCTCTTGCACCGCCTTGCGCAGGTCCATGACTGCAGTCATGTCCGCTTCGTTGAAGGTGGTGAGGATCGCCGCGGTCTGCTGGGCATTGACCAAGTGCGTCGCGATCTTGCGGCGCAGCATGCTCATCTTCTTGCGGGTCACGCGACCATCGGCAGAAGCCGCGGGAGCGGCTGGTGCTGCCGAAGGAGCCGGGGCGGCCGGCAATTCAAAGGTGCGGGGCTTGGGAGCCTCCGCAGCAGGTGCAGGAGCGGCAGCCGGGGCCGCTGCTGGAGCAGGTGCAGAAGCCGGGGCGGCGGGAGCCGGGGCCACGTTCTCCGGCGACGAGGCCGAGTTGCCGACGGCGATCTTGGCGATCAGCGTGCCGATTCCAACTTCGGAGCCTTCCGCGACGAGGATCTTGAGCAAGCCGGAAGCTTCGGCTTCGAGCTCGCTGGAGACCTTATCGGTCTCAAGCGTCACGAGCACATCGCCCTTGGTCACCGCGGAACCGTCACTCTTGTGCCAGCGCGCGACGTTGGCGGAGGTGATCGATTCACCGGCAGCCGGGACCTTCACGTCCACCACTTGGGCACTAGCAGCCGGGAGCGGCGGCGGAGATGCTGCGGCAGGGGCCGAAGGCGCAGGCGCACCGGCCGGAACCGGAGCCGCGACGGAAGCCGACGAGAGAGCACCATTGGCCGTGCCACCTTCCAAGGTCGCAATCACGGTGCCGATGGCCACTTCCTCCCCTTCCGCGACGACGATCTTGAGCACACCGTCGGCCGCGGCTTCGAGTTCGCTGGAGACCTTGTCGGTTTCCAAGGTCACGAGCACCTCGCCCTTCTTCACGGCATCGCCGCTTTGCTTGTGCCAACGGGCCACGTTGGCGGAGGTGATGGATTCGCCGGCGGCGGGAACTTTGACTTCGAGAGACATTTGAGGGCGGAGCAGTGTGGAAGAAACTTCGGCAAGTGAACTAGGCGTCGTGCAAGATGGCAATCGTATCGCCCGCGGAAACGAATTTTCCCTCGGGAGCAAGAATCTCAAGTTCCCCCGGGTCTGCCGCTTCAATCTCCCAGACGGCTTGCTCCGACTCCATGGTCACCAGAGTATCGCCAACGGCGATTTTCTGCCGGGGAGTCGCGTGCCAGCGGGTAATCTGAAACCGCTCCCCGAATACGGGACCTGCTGCAGATGGAACTTGGATCGATATGGCCACGAGCGACGCTGGTGAAAAAGTTGTGAGAGGGGGCGGATGTGACATTATGCCCCACCCGCCATCTCTCCTCACCGCCTTCAGACCGTGAAGGCGGCTTCGACTAGTGCTTTCTGTTCGGCGTAGCTTCTGGCCTTGGAGCCCGCGGCGGGGCTTGAGGCGCGGCCACGGCCGGCGTAGCGGACCTTGGTGCCGACGACCTCTTCAAGACGCGGGAAGATGTAGGACCAAGCGCCCATGTTCAGCGGCTCTTCCTGGCACCAGACGAACTTGGAAGCGGAGCCATACTGGCTGGCCAGCGCGCCCACGAGTTCCTTGTGGAAGGGATAGAGCTGCTCGACACGCAGGATCGCGGTGTTGGTGATACCCTTCTCCTGACGGTAGGCGGCCAGATCGTAATAGACCTTACCAGTGCAGAAGACGATACGCTCGACCTTCTTCGGATCGTCGTGGTGCAGCGGATCCGGCAGCACTTCCTGGAAGCAGGAACCTTCGAGGAAATCGGCCTCCGTGGAGACGGCTTCCGGGCGGGTCAGCAGACTCTTGGGCGTCATCAGCACCAGCGGCTTGCGGAAGGACCGCATCTTCTGGCGACGCAGGGCGTGGAAATATTGGGCCGGCGTGGTGAAGTTGCCGACGATCATGTTCTTGTCCGCGCAGAGCTGCAGGAAGCGCTCAAGACGGGCACTGGAGTGCTCCGGGCCCATGCCTTCGTAGCCGTGCGGCAACAGCAGCACGAGGTCCGTCGGCGTCTGCCACTTCGACTCCGCGGAGGAGATGAACTGGTCGATGATGACCTGCGCGCCATTCGAGAAGTCACCGAACTGGGCTTCCCACATGGTCAGCATATTCGGCGCACCGATCGAGTAGCCGTAGTCGAAGCCGAGCACAGCGAACTCCGAGAGGAAGGAGTTATACACGCAGAACTTCGCCTGTGTCGGGCTCACGTGCTCCAGCGGGATGTAGCGGGCACGGGACTCGGAATCGTAGAACACCGCGTGGCGCTGGGAGAAGGTGCCGCGGCGGCAATCCTGGCCGGAGAGGCGGACTTGGTGGCCTTCAGTAAGCAAGGCACCCCATGCGAGGGATTCGGCGAAGGCCCAGTCGATCGGGCCGCCATTCTGCAGCGCCTCCTGGCGGCGCGGGATGAAGCGCTTGGCCAAGGTCGGGTGGAGATTGAAGCCATCCGGAACCGTGGTCAGCACCTTGCCGACGTGTTGGATGATGTCACGCGAGATGCCGGTCGGCACCGGGGCGTGGTTGTAGGGCTCCTGCTCGACGGCGGTGGAGCCGCTGAAGACGCTGCGGTCACCAGTGGCCTGCATCTCCACCATCTTGGCATGGCCCGCCTCGAAGCGGTCCCAAATGTCCTTCTCGATCTTGTCGGCTCCCTCTTGGGTGAGGACGCCCTGCTCCACGAGCTGCTTCTTGTAGATCTGGCCGATCGTCTGGCGGTCCTGGATCAGCTTGTAGATGTGCGGCTGGGTAAACGCGGCCTGGTCGGTCTCGTTGTGACCCTGGCGGCGGTAGCAATACATGTCGATGATCACGTCGCGGCCGAACTTCTGGCGGAATTCGAGGGCGAACTGGGCGGCCCAGTAGAGCTCCATCGGCTCCTCGCCGTTCACGTGCAGGATCGGGGCCTCGATCATCTTGGCCACGTCCGTCGCATAGGCGGAGGAGCGCGCGTCAGCCGGCATCGTGGTGAAGCCGATCTGGTTGTTGATGATCAGGTGAATCGTGCCGCCGGTGCGGTAGCCCGGGAGCTGGGAAAGGTTGAGCAGCTCGGCGACCGAGCCTTGGCCTGCAAAGGCGGCGTCCCCGTGGAGGAGGATCGGCAGCACGCGCTTGCGATCGGTGGCAGCGCCATCATCCCCCAGGATACGCTGGCGGGCGCGGGCCTTGCCCTCGACCACCGAGTTCACGGCTTCGAGGTGGCTCGGGTTGGCGGCCAGACTGACGCGGACCTTGCCGTCCGGCAGTTCGCGCACGCTCTCGTAGCCGAGGTGGTATTTCACGTCGCCGTCGCCAGCGACGAGGTCGGGCATGTAGTTCGGCGTGAACTCGTACAGAATGGTAGTCAGCGACTTACGAACAAAGTTCGCCAGCACATTGAGGCGACCGCGGTGGGCCATGCCCATTTCGATCTCCAAGACCCCTGCGGCAGGGCATTTTTCGAGAATGGCATTCAGGACGACCATGGCGCCTTCGCCGCCTTCCATCGAGAAGCGCTTCTCGCCGAGGAACTTCTTGCCGAGGAAATTCTCGAAGCTGTCCGCCTCGATCAACCAGCCGAGGGCGCGGACCTTGCGGTCGGCGGGATCGGCAGAGCGCAGGGCGTGGGCCTCGATCTGCTCGCGGACCCAGTGGCGGACCACGGTATTATTAATATGCGTGAATTCGAAGCCGATGAAGCCGGAGTAGGTGGCCTCCAAGGCCTGCAGCATGTCGCTGAGCTTCATCTTCGCGCCGTCGCGGAACAGCGGATTGGAAGCCTCCTTGTCCATGTCCTGCTGGGTGAAGCCGAACTGGGAGGGTGCCAGACGCGGGTTGCGCTCCGGGCCGCTCAGGGGATTGATGTGGGCCTGGGTATGGCCGAGAGCGCGGAAATTGTACACCAAGCCGACCACCCGGCCGTAGAAAGCCAGTTGGCCCTCGCTCGGGGTCGCTTCCAAAACTGGAGCGGCAGCGGGAGCCGGGACGGCGGCGCCGTTCGCAGCTGGCGCTGCCGCGGCTTCGCCGCGGGGCCGGAGCTGGGCGACTCCCAGTTCAAAACCTTCAAAAAAGGCCGACCACGTGGGGTCGACCGAGCGCGAATCCGCGCACCACAGCGCGTATTGTTCCTCCAGCAAGTCCGCATTGAAGCGGGCGGAAACCGACGATTTCATGGGCGGTGATTACGGGTGCCGAGCGGGAGATTGCGGAAATTCCCGCTTGGCCCCTCGCGCGTAGCGCTTAGGTAAGAGGCCGCCCCGGAACCGTCAACGCACAAGGCCGGTTTTTCCGGTAATTCCAGTAATCGCCGTCTTTCCTGCCATTCATTCGCACCCGCCATCCATGATCGAAGTCCGGCAACTTACCAAGAGCTTCGCCCGCCACACGGCGGTCAAAGGCATCGATTTCAGCGTCCAGAAGGGCGAAATCGTCGGCTTCCTCGGGCCGAACGGCGCCGGGAAGACCACGACCATGCGGATGCTGACCGGCTACCTGCCAGCCAGCTCCGGCAGCGCCAGCATCGCCGGGCACGACGTCTTCCGGGCCTCGCTGGAAGCCCGCAAGTGCATCGGCTACATGCCGGAAAACGTTCCACTCTACGATGACATGCGGGTTCGCGAGTTCCTGCGTTACCGGGCCTCCCTCAAGGGGCTTTGCGGCAGCGAGGCCAAGCGCCGGGTGAATGAGGTGATCGAGACCTGCGGCCTGGAGGCCGTGCGCCGGAAAATGATCCGGGTGCTCTCCAAAGGCTACCGCCAGCGCGTCGGCTTGGCTGACGCCTTGGTCCACGAACCGCAGCTCCTGATCCTGGACGAGCCGACCAACGGCCTCGACCCGAACCAGATCCGCCAGATCCGCGAGCTGATCAAGCGGCTGTCCGAGAATCACACGATCCTGCTCTCCACCCACATCCTGCACGAGGTCGAGATGACCTGCGGCCGGGTGATCATCATCGATGGCGGGGTCATCAAGGCCCAGGACACGCCCCAGAACCTCGTCGCCGGGATGCGTGCCGCCGGCCGGATCCACGCCGAGATTTCCGGAGACCCGGCGGTGATCGCCCCTGCCCTGCAGCGCCTCGACCACGTCAAGCGCGTGACCAACGAGGCCAAGGGGGAGGACTGGTCCCACTACGAGATCCTCGTCGACTCCGGCAGTGATGCCCGTGAGCGCATCCACGAGCTAGTGTCCCAGTATGGCTGGCCCCTGCGCAGCCTGCACCGCAAGGACGCGACGCTGGAAGATGTCTTCGTGGAGCTGACGCGGAGAGATTAAGAGTTCGAAATCACGGGGGCGGTCATCCCGAGAAGGCCGCCCGTGACCTCGCGCCTTCCTCCTTTTACGGCGCCTGCGTGACCTCTACCCGGAAGTAGCGGCTCGCGCCCTCTTCCGGGAAGGCGACGGAAATCACCTCGATCTCGCCGTCATCGGCGATCACCACGGGTTCGCTCTCCGCGTCCAGCCAGGTCGAGAGATCATTGCTGAAGACCGGACGAACGATCAGACCGACGCCCGCTCCGCCCTTGCGCTGGCAGAACATCGCGCGCCGGACTCCGACGGTGTCAATCTCCGGGACTCCGCGGGCGGCGAAAAGCTCGCCCTGGATCTTCAACCTCTGGGGACTGGGGACCTGCGGATCGGTGCCGAAGGCGTATTCGCAGAGGTTCAGCACGCCGTCGCCATCGCGATCCGCATCCGGACCGCTGATCGTGAGGTCAGCCAGTTCCGCTGCACTGAAGTTGAGTTCGCGCCACTGGGCAAAGGTCATCACTCCGCCGCCCGTGTGCGGCGGTGGATCTTCCTCGCCCGGCGAACCGCCGAGATCAGAACTCGCCCGCCAGCCGGCGGCGGAATTCCACAGCGCGGCATCGCCGGCCGGTTGGGCCGCCACCAGTGAGTAGCCACCGCCATTGGCCGTCGGGAACCAGGTGACGTCATAGACGAAGTCGATCAGGGTCTCCCCTTCCGCGCTCTTCAGGCGGATCCGTTCGCCGGTATTGTCCAGGCTGCCCTCAAAGGTACCCGCGATGTTGAGGCCACTGCCATAGCGGAGCGAGAAGGCCGCCGGGTTGTGGACCAGCAGGATGCTTTCGCCGGGGTGCAGGATCCGCTCGCCGAAGGTGAAGTCGATACCGCTGGTGAACTTCGCACCGCTCAGGTTGATGCCGTGGTCGCCGTGATTGTGGAGTTCGATGAACTCAAACTGCTCGTTATCGGTGAAGCCTTCCGCGATCTCATCTGGGGTCGGCTGAGACGGATTGTACATCAGCTCGGTCACGCGGAGCGGCGGCAAGCTGCCGGAGACGAAGTTCCGCTCGTTGAGCGCGCTCCAGGTGCTGCCATTGAGCACGCGTGCCTTCACCGCCAAGGTGTAGCCGATGCCCACCGGAGAACCGTAGACCAGCGCTCCCGGGTTCAGTGCGCCACCGGAGAGGCGTGGGTCAGAACCGTCCAGGGTGTAGTAGATGACCCCGGTCGGGTTGGGATTGCTCATCGCCAGGGTGAAGCCCTCGGGAACGGCACCTCCCTCCTGGCTGAAGGCCGGCGGGTCGATATTGGGATAGAAGCCTTGGGCCCGCATGGCAGCGCGGAGGATATTGGCGTTACTGGAAGTGCCGGTGCCATCGACGGTGCCCTTCAGCATCAGGTTGCGAACGCGTGTCACCTCCGCCTGCCACTCCACGTCGCGGCGGGCCGGCGGCTCCTGGATGGCATCGCCCCAGCGTGCCGACTCGGCGATGATCGCGTTGCGCAGATGGTTGTTGAGGATATCCCAACGCGCGACCGCTTGCTCCGGACTGAGGGCCCCGCCCTGCGAGAGGTGTTTGTGGACGCGGTCCGCCACCGTCATCAGGAAATCGGGATTTACACGCGCCGAGTTCCAGATGCGGGTCGCGGGAGCGCTGGTGTCGATCGAGGTGGCACGGAAAAGCGGATGCACCCAAGCCGTTAGATTCGAGCCGTTGCCGGTGCCCCAAGAGGTCTCACCGTCCCAGTTGTAGAAATAGAAGGGCCCAGCCGGATTGTTGCGGTTGCCGCCCCACCAGTTGTTCACCGGCCAGTCGTCCATCCCAATGTAGAAGGAGCAGAGCAGGTAATCCACGAAGTTCGGGATATCCACGTAATCCTTCAGCTCCGAATAGTTCTCCGGGATGGCCATGTTCTTGGCCGTGAGTTCGCCGATCGTGTAGTAGAAGCGGGTGGAATCACCGTCGTGCGTGCCACCGTGGTTCACGCTGAAATAGTCTTCCTTGGAACCGCCGAATTCACTCGCGGAGAAGCTCGCATCCGGACGCTCCACCGGGTTGTAGAGACCCCAGTAGATGCCGTTGATGAAGAGGTGCACGAAGCGTCCCGGCTCGGCAGGTCCACCCATCGCGACACGGGTGGTGCGATACCATTCATCCTCGGTGTAAGTGCTGCGGGTCGGGTTCCAAGTGCGGGCGAAGCTGTGATTGTTACCCGCGCGCAGGATGATCTTGTCCACGGAGGTGTTCCCCGCCTCCGGGAACAGCGGCGAGCCCTTGAAGAGCATCGACTCGAACTTCGACTCACCGTAGGCGCTGGAGAAGGACAGGCGCAGCGAACGCTTCAAGCGGTCATGGCTATGGCCTTCCACGCTGCAGTCCGCCTGCACGTTCTCGGTCGGATCCTGTGGATTGATGTACTCGATCGAGGCGGGCTTCTTCAGGTCGTCGTTGCGGTAGAAGCCGCCGCCGCCGGCGGAATTCCACATGTCCGATTGCTTCACCACCAGGGACATGGTGGGGATCTCGGTCATTCCCTTGATCAGATCCGCGGTGTAGGCGGGATCGTTCACGATCTCCGGGTCCATCTCGTAGTCATGCGTCCGCGAGCCGACGCCCACCGGAACCACCGGCTGCGGCCAGCCCGGGATGGAAGCCGGCTGGTGAATGATATCGGCGATCTTCAGGTAGGTCCGGGTCTCCGGCTTGCCGGTACTATAACCGCTGCGGAAGCCCGCCGCGCGGATCACCGTGGTCGTGCTGATCGGGATCGGGGCGGTGTAGATGGTGCCGGTGGTCGCCGTGGGAGCGGAGCCATCGGTGGTGTAGCGGATGGTCGCCTCCTCCATCTCATTCGAGAGGGTGAGATTGAAGGGCTCAGTGAAGTAGCCGCGCTCGATATCGAAGGTGGTCTCCGGAACGATGCCCAAGGTGCTGTTGTCATTCACCGCACCGGGCGTGGCGATGGTGTAGTACTGGTAGTAGGGCTGCACCTCGCCGCCTGCGATCAGTTCCGGAGCGAGCAGGAACTTCACGTCATTGAGGGACGAGTTGAGGCCTTGGATCGCCAGCACGTTCGGTTGCCCGGCGACGAGCAAACTCAGGTAGGCACTGATATCGATCGTCTCGGCAATCAGACCGGTCTCGGTCGTGCGGGTCGCGGTTGCCACGGAATCCCAAGCCACCACCGCGGGAGCATTCCGGCGGGCCACTTCCACGCCATTGAGATAGGCTACGAAGCCGTCGTCATACTTGATCCGCAGCAGCAGCGAATCGAAGGAGTTCACCGATTCCGGGACAAAGGGGATGCGCAGCAGGGCGCTGGTGCCGAGCCCCTTCATGCTGCCGACGATGTTCGTCTTGTAGACGTCGTCGTAGGGGTTGGTGGGCGTGTAGTTGCCGAGAGCGTAGACCACGCTCGCATCGAACAAGGCCACACCTGCCGGGGTAAGCGGGGGAATGCCATCGTCACCCAGGAAAGTCTCGATCCGCACCGCGGGAGCCACGGTATTGCTACGCAGCATCTGACCTTGGTCGACAACCAGAATCGCAGGCTCGCCGGTCGTTGCGGTCGCGAGCACTTTCGCACCCGGCGCGATGTTGCTGATGGAGGCGACATTGAAGGTGCCCGGATTCTGGCGAACCGTCAGTGGCCCGGCTGGAAGACCGGCACCCAGCACGTGGGAGGCACCCAGCGTGGTCATCGTGATATCCGTCTGCAAGTTCACCGCGCCGCCTGCGCTGCTGAGCAGGAAGTCATCGGTCAGGCCGCGCTCCCAGTTGATCACAGGCACCGCCACATCGCGCAGCTTGGTATTCACCGCGCTGGAACTGACGGATGAGGAAACGATCACCAGATTCATCCCGGCGGCATTCGCAGCCACCACCGCGTTGTCATCAACCACTGTGACGCGGTGCCCCATCACATTCCTCAGCCGGTCGATCACCGTCTGGTCACCGGCCGGAGCCGTGCCGTTGGACGCCAAGTTGCCGACGAAAAGAATCTTCGCGCCGCCGAAGGCAATCGGCGTGTCATCGAAGCCGATGCCACTGCGGCATGACGACCACCCCGCCGCCGGAGTGAACCCGGTTTGGATCCAATCGGCGGGAGGGGCGGCCGGGGGGATCATGAATTGGGCCTCCGAGCCGGTTCCCGCCAAAGTCGTGGGCGGGCCCGGGATCGGGGTAATGCCATAGGAAATATTCGTGAGCTGCTCCGGGAAGACCGGCGCATACTGCCAGGAGACGGTCACCCCGTCCGGCTTGATCAAGCCCAGATACTCGCCGCCGGCACTCAACTTGAAGTTGGTGTGCAGGGGCGCGGCCGGATTGCGGCGGTTCTTGTCCGAGGCGAAGACCACCAGGAAGCCCTTCGAGGGCAGGGTCACCGCGGGGAACTTCCACTTCTTGAGGTTGTTCGCGTCGTCAGTGAGGTACCAGCCGTCCAGATTGACAGCAAAGGGCGTGGGGTTGTGGACCTCCAGCCAGTCTTCACGGGAGCCGTTCTCATCCGCCAAGCCATTGCCATTCGAGGCAAGGAACTCGCTGATGACGATGCTCGACGAATAGACGCCGACGGCGTGGACGGGGGCAAGAAGGAGCGCCAGCAGTACGCAGACGATCCGAAAACAGGGGAGATGAACTCTCATGCGCGGGGGAACGTAGAGATTGGGGGGATGGTTCCGCCGGCGTGGGAAGAGGGGTGCGCCGTGCGGGACAGACCGAGAGAACCCGATTCCCCCCTTGATTTACAATGTCAAAGCCCGGAGAGGGCCACGAGTTGGGGTTTCCCCTACAAGAAACTAAGACCCGGAGGAGCCTTGGGCGCGCTGGAACCCGGAATTTCGTGAAATTTGCAACTCGGGATGGAGGCATCCAGTTAGCATTTCCCTGCGCGCCCCGACCCGCCGACCGATTCCGATCCTCCGCTCTGCCCCCCCGTTTGGTGGCTTGCCACCTCCCCGTGGGGAGTGATTGGATGATACCCCGAATGAATGGCTCCGTCTGGTTCCTCCTGCCTCTCCTTACGTCCGTCGCCCATGCCGCGCCGGAGACCTACCCCTGCCAAAATGGCCTGGTCCGGAGCCTTGTGGCACGGGAGCCGATGTTCATGAACCCGGTGGCCGTGGCGGTGGATACCGACGGCACGATCTACGTGACGGAGACCACCCGCCGGAAGCAGGCGGACCTCGACATCCGGGAGATCATGGCCTGGGTCCCGGAGGACCTTTCCCACACCAGCGTCGAGGACAAGCGCGACTTCTTCCACCGCTCGATCGACAACGAGCTCTTCCGCAAGCACCCCTCGCTGAAGGACCACGACAAGAACGGCCAGATCGACTGGCATGACCTGACGGTCCACAGCGAGAAGATCCACCGTCTGGTCGATACCGATGGCGACGGGGTGGCAGACAAGGCGACGGTCTTCGCGGAGGGCTTCAACACTGAGGTCACCGGCATCGCCGCCGGGGTGCTGGCCCGCCATGGCGATGTCTATGCCACGATCATCCCCGATGTGTGGAAGCTCCGGGATACGAATGGCGACGGAGTGGCGGACGAGCGCAAGGCGATCGCCAGCGGCTTCGGCGTCCACATCAACTACGCCGGCCACGACATGCACGGCCTGATCTTCGGGCCGGATGGGAAGCTCTACTGGACCATCGGCGACAAGGGGACCAATGTGGTCAACGGCGGCAAGCGTTGGTTCTATCCCCACGAGGGTGCCCTGCTGCGCTGCAACCCCGACGGCAGCGACTTCGAGGTCTTCGCCCGCGGCCTGCGCAACGTCCAGCAGATCGCCTTCGACGATTACGGGAACATCTTCGGGGTGGACAATGACTCCGACCAGAAGGGCGAGAAGGAACGCTTGGTCTACATCGTGGAGGGTTCGGACACGGGCTGGCGCTGCTACTACCAGTATCGTGGCGGGAAGTACAACCCGTGGATGGATGAGCGGATCGCCTTCCCCGATGGCGAGGACCGGCCGGCTGCGATCCTGCCGCCGCTCTCGCTCTACCTCGATGGTCCGAGCGGCTTCGCCCACAATCCCGGCACTGCGCTGAACGAGCGCTACCGCGATCACTTCTTCCTGACCCAGTTCCCTGCCGGGAAGATCAATTCCTTCAAGCTGGAGCCGGATGGCGCGGCCTACAAGATGGCCGACGACCATCTGATGGCAAGCGGCACCCCCTTTGTGGGCTGCAACTTCGGGCCGGACGGCGCACTGTATGTGGCCGATTGGCAGGGCGGCTATCCCCTCAAGGAAAAGGGCGCGCTCTGGAAGATCGATGACCCGGCGGCGGCAGGCAGCGCTGTGCGCAAGGAGGTAGCCGCAATGCTCAAGGAAGGCGCGGGCAAAGCCAAGGACGAGGAGCTGCTGGAGCGGCTGGGCCACGTCGACCAGCGGGTGCGGCTGGACGCCCAGTGGGAACTCGCCCGGCGGACCAAGTGGCAGGCCCTGATCAAGGAGGCGGGAACCGCCAAGGTGCCCCAGATCGCAAGGATCCATGCGCTATGGGGTCTCTCGCAAGGGAAGCAATTCGATGCCTCTCTGTTCTCGGCGCTGATCAAGGAGCCGGATCCCGAGCTGCGGGCTCAAGCGGCAAAGTGGGCGGGTGAGTGCCAGGCGACCCCATCCGCGCTTGGCCCCTTGCTGGGTGATCTTTCGCCACGGGTCCGCTTCCAGGCGGCGATCGCCATCGGGAAGGCTGGCATGCGGAATCAGGCCGACGCGATCCTCGCCATGCTGTCTGAGAATGCCGGCAAGGATGCCTATCTCACGCACGCAGGAAGCCGCGCCTTGAGCCATTTCATCGATGAAGCGCTCGCGACCAAGATCACCAGGCACCCCTCAACAGCGGTCCGGCTCGCCGGTGTCGTAGCCTTGAGGAATTCGATCGAGGACTCGCTTCGCAAGATCCCCGCGGAGAAGAGCGGCGGTGGAGAATCCAAGTCCTTCGACGCTCACAAGGCGCTCGCCCTCTTCCTCTCCGATGCCGAGCCCGCCGTGGTGGCGGAGGCGGCAAGGTCCATCTATGAAACCGCCCAAGGAGAGCAAGGAGTGGCCCCGCTCGCGCCGCTGCTTGAGGCGAAGCCCGAGCCACGAGTTTCCGCGCTCCGCCGCTCGATCAGCGCGAACCGCCGAATCGGCGACGAAGCCGCGCTGCTGCGTCTCGCCACCTATGCTGCCGATGCCAAGCGTCCAACACCCCTGCGCACTGCCGCACTGGAGGCGCTGGCCAGCGTGAGATCGTCCGAACTGCTCGATTCCGTGGACGGCCACTTCAGCCCGACGCCTGCAGTGGATCTGGCCCCGGCGCTGGCCGCGAAGCTGGCGGGAATGATCACACCACTCGGACGCGACGCCGCGGTGGCCAAGGCCGCGAGCGCCGCGCTGGACGCACTCGGAGTGGAGCAGGACTTGGCGACGCTGGCCAAGCAGGCAGCAGATCCGCAATTGGATCCCGGTGCGAGAATCCGCGCCCTGTGGCATCTCAAGAATTCGCGGGCCCCGCAATGGGCGGACCTCGCGGAGGCCTTGCTGCGGCAAGAATCCCCTGCCCTCCGCTCGGCGGCAGCAGACGCTCTTTCCGACGAGCGGCCCAAGCTGATCCTCGACTACGTCCGCCAGACCGGCCTCAAGTCTCCGGACACGACCGAGCGTCAGATCGCAGTGCGCCTTTTGCTGTTCCTGCCTGACTCCAAAGCCGTGCTTGATGGCCTCGTCGGCGACCTCGGGACCGGCAAGCTTGATCCCGCCATCCAGCTTGAGGTGATCGAATGCGCCTCCAACCTGCAGCTCGACAGCATCCACGAGGCGGAAGCCGCCCTCGCCGTGAAGGGCGGACTGGCGAAGTGGTCCTATGCCCTGGCCGGTGGCAACGCCGACGCTGGCAAGAAAGTCTTCGAAACCAATCTGGCGGCAAACTGCACCGCCTGCCATCGCGTCGGTGAGGAAGGCTCAAACGTCGGGCCGCCGCTTTCAGAGATCGGCAAGAAGGAGCGCAGCTATTTGCTGCAGTCTCTGCTCGATCCGCAGGCCGTGATCGCCCCGGGCTTCGGGATGATGACCTTGACCAAGAAGGATGGCAGCGCAGTGGCTGGCACCCTTGCCGAGGAGAAGGATGGTGTCATGACCTTGCAACTGCCAGACGGCAGCAAGACCAGCGTGCCTGCCGCGGAGATCGCCACCAAGACCCCGCCGGTCAGCCCGATGCCGCCCATGGGTGAGATCCTGAAGCCGCAGGAGCTACGCGATCTTTTAGAATACCTCGCGAGCTTGAAGTGAGGCTGCTGGGGACCGTTCCCCGAGCGAAGTCCGGGGAACGCGATCACGTAATGGTGGATGGTGCGGGATCGGGGCAGAGTGTGCGAGTAAGTCCGGCCGCACCCTCCCCGCGGCCGGGCTTACCACCTCCCGAAAATGGAGCCGTCCGCCCTCCCGGCGGACGGCGCACCCCACCCCCCTTTCCCTGATTCACCCAATAATCCATCCGGCCGCACCCACGGCCGGATCACCGCAAGCGTGATCGGCGAGGGCTCCGATGAATGGTCCATCCCCGTCCAAGCCGACACGCTGCGGCCCCTCACCTGCTCTGTTTTTCAAAGAGGTGAGTTGAGTGGCTCTTGCCCAGGCGGAGAATGTGGTGAAGGAGGACTAGCCTGGAACTTGGTTCCCTGGGTGAGTCCGCCGAAAAAGCGGCGATGTTCGCCGCACTCCTAAAGTGGCTGCGCCACAAAAAGGACCACGCGGCGGTGGAGCCGTATCGGCACCAAACCATGCCGGACAAAAAATAGGACTTGCAATTCCCACCTCCAAGTGGGAATTGAAATCAGCATCGCGCAGCTAGCCCTTCGTAGGGCCGCGCCGGGTTGCTCCCGCGGTTCCGCCTTCCTGCGGACCATTTGAGACCCTGCTTCCTAGAAAATCGGATTCCATGATCCTCGTTCTTACCAGCTTCGACACCGCGAGTGGACGCCTCGGCGACACGGGACGTTGTTGTTGCTGTCTTTGAATCGATCCTGTGAGAGCCGATTCCAGCCTGAGGGCATGATGGGATCGCGTGTCCCTTCTCTTCCCCGGACCTTGGCTTATTTGCCAGCCGGCCGGATCCAAAGTGGCACTGCCATCGCTCGCACTTCCTGCTCCGACAACTTGTTTCATCCATCCTGGCACCTTGCTTTCCCAATTCATCCTGACATGAAGAATCACCTCCTGGTCCTCCTGCTCTTTGTCGCTCCCCTTCTCAGAGCCGAGGAGGCGCGTAGGCCCAACATCCTGCTCATTGCTGCCGACGACCTGAACCATTGGGTCGGCTATACAGGCCGCAACAAGCAAACTAAGACGCCGAACATTGACCGGCTCTCGGCCCGGGGCCTTAGCTTCACGAACGCCCACGCCACCGTGCCGGTATGCAATGGCTCACGCTCCAGCCTTCTCTCCGGGGTGCGTCCCTACACCTCGGGGGTTTATGGAAACGGCGATGATTGGCGGAAGGTGATCCCGCCGGAAAAGACGCTGATCTCCGTATTCCGCCAAGCGGGCTATCTCACGCTCGGCTCCGGCAAGATCTATCACGGTGCCTATGACCGGAAATCGGAGTGGGATGACTATCTGCAGAATGAGGGCCCGATGGGGCCTTCGCCGGCTGGCAGCAAGGGAGTGGGCGGGATCCGCTTCGGTGCGGTGGATGCCGATGACTCGGAGCTCAGCGATCACCGCATTGTCGACTACGGGATCGCCCAGTTGCAGAAGAAGCACGACAAGCCTTTCCTCCTGACCGTGGGACTGCACAAGCCCCACATGCCGTGGTTCGTGCCGAAGAAGTACTTCGATCTTCATCCTCTGGAGTCGATCGAGCTGCCGCCCATCCAGGAAAACGATCTGGCCGATGTCCCAGAGGCAGGCGTGGCCTTCGCGCGGCCCAAGGGAGATCACCGGCAAATCATTGAATCGGGTCGCTGGAAAGAAGCGATACAGGCCTACCTGGCCGCGGTCTCCTATGCGGACGCGGAGATCGGCCGCTTGCTCGACGCACTGGATGCTTCCAGCTATCGTGAGGACACCATCGTCATCCTCTTAGGCGATCACGGCTGGCATCTCGGCGAGAAGGAGCACTGGAGGAAATTCGCCCTGTGGGAAGAAGCGACGCGCGCGCCCTACATCTGGGTCGTGCCTGGTCTTACCAAGCCCGGAACACTCAGCACTCGTCCCGTTGACTTCAGCAGTCTCTATCCCACGCTCACGGAACTTGCGGGCATCCCGAGGCCATCCCACGTCGAGGGTGATAACATCCATCGCCTTCTCGAGGATCCTGCGGCGGAATGGAAAGGCTATGCATTGAGCACCTGGCTGCAGGGGAACCACTCCATCCGCACCGAGCAATGGCGCTACACGCGCTATGCCGACGGTTCGGAGGAACTCTACGATCATCTCAGTGATCCCTATGAATGGAAGAATCTCGCCAAGGACGAAAGCCAGGCGTCCGTGAAGCGCGAGTTGGCGGCACTGCTGCCAGACCACAACGCAGCGGGCCTGACCAATGGTGACGGATGGCAGGACGCTGGCCGGGGAAACGCCAGGCGAGCTGCCGCCGACAGCGAAGGAGACACGGATCCCGACTAAGCTGGGAGCGGGCTTCCGAAAGCTTCCACACTTCCCACCTTCCCAAGATGAAGCAAACCTCTCGTCGCGTGATCGCGGCTACGGTGGCGTCAGCCGCGGTCGCCGGCGGCCTCTACTTCTTGAACTATCGGGAAATCCCTCAAGAGGTGCGGGTCGAAAGAGCTGAGGGCCGGCGGCGCACGCTGCCTCCAGCTCCAGCGGAGATGCCAGCGAAGATAACGACCTTACCTGTCGCAAGCGAGGCATCAGCGGCCTTGGGTGCCGCAGATGGCACCGTAGAGGAAGATCTCTCCACGATCGAGTTGCTGCTTTCAACCTATGGACGCACTCACGGTGGCAATCCGACCGGAGAGAATGAGGAAATCGCAGCTGCGCTCCTTGGGAAAAATCCGGAGCGTCTGGCCTACTTGGAACAAGGCGGAAGCTATTTGGACAGATCGGGACGCTTGATCGACCGCTGGGGAACTCCCTACTACTTCCATAGTATCACGGCGTCCAACACCGAACTCCGATCTGCCGGCCCTGACGGAAGAATATTCACGAGTGACGATGTCGTTCACGGCGACGGCGAGACCGTGAAGTAGCAGGGTTGCCACGCGAGGCATCCGGCCCAAGCACGCCCAGATAAGCCGCGGAGGCTCAATCCATACGAATTAAAGCACTATTTGCATATGGTTTTTAGTTGCGCATTCCGATCAAGGTAGTAACCAATGATCCAGCTTGAGCACTCTGCTAGATCCGAGTGCTTGAGCAGCGACTGAGACCTCCGAAGAGGATCGTCAATTTCGCCCACCGCGTCTTCCCCGCGGCGGCGGTCCAGCCCGGAAGACATTCGGGCGACCAAGCAACCGAGAAATCCACCCTCGCCCCAGGCCACGTGGCTCCTGGCGTTGGAAATCCTTACGTTTCTAACATGAACTATCCCTTGTCAGGGCGGCGTGGCGTCGCCCTCAGCTCCTTGTTGTCCGCCGGCCTCGTTGCCAGTGCGGTAGCCGCCCCGAAATATGAGTCCGGATCACTGATCCTTTCCCAGCCGAATGCCGGGACGTGGCAAGAGGTGACCTTCACCACCGCCTTCCCTACGGCTCCGGTGGTGGTGCTCGGCACGCCGACGAACGCGGATGCGGCGGGCTTCGCGGCCCGCGTTCGCAATGTCACCGCGACTGGCTTCGAATACCAAATCGATGAGTGGGACTACCTCGACGGTGTCCACGGACAGGAGACCTTGAACTACCTGGCGATCGAGGCAGGGACCCACACGATCGATGGCAAGACCTGGCAAGCGGGCCGGACCTCTGGAGTGACCCGCACGACGCAGACAGTGACCTTGGGCAGTGGCTTCAGTGCTGCACCGGTGGTGCTGGCTCAAGTAGAGTCCACGGCGAATGCCAAGGCAGTGACCAGCCGGGTCCAAGCGGTGACCACCTCGAATTTCCAACTCAAGGCAATCACGCAGGAATCCGATACGGCGGCCCTCTCGAATGAGTCCGTCGGCTGGATCGCGATTGCGGCTTCGACCGGCAACTTGGACGGAGCGGTCTTCCAAGCCGCGAAGACCGGCGCAAACGTGACCGACGCGTGGAAGACGATCACCTTCGGTAGCACGGTACGACAACCGCTCATTTTCGCACAGTCGCAGACCAACAACGGAGTCGATCCCTTCACCATCCGCCGCCGGAATCTGAGCGGCACCGGCGTGGACATCTTCCTGCAGGAAGAGCAATCCGCCGGAACGGAAACGGTGCATGGCAACGGAGAGGACGTCGGCTTCCTCGTTCTCGGCGAGACCGAGGGCGAGGTGCGTGCGAAGCTGGAGATCGGCAAGCTGGTCCACGACCAGGCAACGGCAGCTACGTGGCACACGGTGAACTTTGCCGTGAACTACACGAACCCGGTGGTGATCTTCGGGCCGTCGACGCAAAACGACAGCGAGCCGGTGGGGATCCGCGTACGCAATGTGACGTCCACGGGATTTGAGTGGCAGTTCGACGAGTGGGACTATCAGGACGGCAGCCATGCCCAGGAGCAGGTCCACTATCTCGTGGGGGAAGAGGGCAGCTACATTGTTGGCGGCCTTCTTTGGCAGCTTGGACGCGCCAGCGCGGTGAACAACACGGCAGCGGCGCTCACCTTCCCGCAGGCATTCACGGCGGCACCCGTGGTGCTGACGCAGACGGCTACACGGAATGGTGCCAGCGCGGTTAAGTCCCGGATCAGCGGTGTCACCACCACCGGCTTTTCCGTAAGGCTCGAGGAGGAAGCCGGGCAGGATCAGACGCACGTCGATGAGACAGTGCACTACCTCGCAGTGCAGCCCGGCAATGGCCGCTGGGTCACCCCGCCCTTCCTCTCGGTCAACTCTGTCGTGACGGCAGCGGATGTGACCGAGTTCTTCAAGTCGCAGTCCTTCACCCGGAAGGTCGCCGATCCCTTCCTCTTCGCGGATGTGCAGACGCGCAACGATACCGATCCGGTCACGCTGCGTTTCCGCAATCTCAGCGCGAACGGCGCGGACCTGCGCTTGCAGGAGGAAAGCTCGCTCGACGTGAACCTCGCGCACACTGCTGAGAAGACGGGATTCCTCTCGATCGCCAGCGTGCTCGATACGGACGAAGACGGGCTTCCCGATGCGTGGGAACTCGCCAACGGGCTGAACCCTAACAACGCTGCCGATGCCACGCTTGATCCCGATGGTGACGGGCTCAACAACCTCGCCGAGCAGACTTACGGGACCAATCCGAATGCCGCCAATGGCGCAGGAAGCATCAGCGTCACGACTTTGACCCCGGATGCCTTCGAGAAGGAAGGCGGACGTGCGGCCTTCCTGATCACCCGCAGTGGTGGCGTGGCACCAGCGACAGTGGCATTCGCCCTCGGCGGAACGGCATCGGCCAGCGAGTATGCGGTGAAGGACGACCGCGGGGCAACGCTCAGCGGCTCCATCTCCTTCGCGGCCGGTGAGACCTCGCGCACGGTATTCATCGTCCCAACCCTCGATGCGGTGGAGGAGTATCCGGAAAGCGTTTCGCTGACGGTCTCCACCGGCTCCGGTTACTCGGTCGGCTCGCCGAACGTGGCGACGGTGAAGATCAAGGACGCGACTGATGTCCCGGCCAATGAGCAGCTCTTCGTGGCCTATCTCACCCGGCAAGGCACGGCCCAGAGCTATGGCTCCGGCGTGGCGACACTGTTCCTGAATGGTTCAAAGACCGCCGCGCGCGTGAATCTCAGCTTCAGCGGCCTTACTTCGAATCAGGTGAATGCCTACCTGCGCTATGGCGTGACCTCCGGGGTAGGACCGGAACTACGCCCGACCCTGCCGATCGGCCAGGTGACAAATGAAACCTGGACCATCAATCCGGTGGGAGCACTTGCCGGACAGGATCTCATCGATGGACTGCTCCAGAGTTCGGGCAAGTGGGTTTACCTGAACATCGGCACCGGCACCTATCCGGGTGGTGAGATTGCGGGCACCTTCACCAAGCAAACGGGATCCAGCACCTTCACAGCGCCCCCTGCCCCGCCGACACCGGCGGTACTGACGGGCGATGCGCTGACCCGCGACGTGTCCCGCTTCCTGACACAGGCGACCTTCGGCGCGACCAAGGCGGAGATCGATGCGCTGGTGAGCTCGATTCAGACCACCTACGGCGGCGACCGCCTGGCGGCCTACTCGGCATGGATCGACACCCAGCTGGGCTACGACCAGACCAAGCTGCTGGACTACACCGAGGCGGCGGATGCCCACGAGTGGAACCTGCGCGGTGCCTCGCCCTCGAACTTCACCAACAATGACGAACCGGCCTACCACAACCGGCGTCGCGGCTGGTGGTTGATTTCGACCAAGGCCCGGGACCAACTGCGCCAGCGGGCGGCCTTTGCGCTGAGCGAACTCTTCGTGGTCTCGGAGGATCTCGCCCTGCTGCGGAACAAGCACTACGGCCTGGCGAATTACTACGACCAGCTCGGCAGCCGTGTGGACGGCAACTTCCGAACCCTGCTCGGGGACGTGAGCAAGAGCCCGGTGATGGGTAAATACCTGAGCCACCTGCAGAACCAGAAGACGGTCACGGATGGCAGTGGCAACGTGCTGATCAGTCCGGATGAAAACTACGCACGGGAGATCCTCCAGCTCTTCTCGATCGGCCTGGTCGAGCTGCATCCGGATGGCACGCTGAAGCTTGGAAGCGACGGCTTGCCGATCACCACCTACGACAACGACGACATCACCAACCTCGCCCGTGTCTTCACCGGCTGGAGCTTCAGCAAGAGGAATGGTGCGGCAGGCAGCGGCTATCCTGTTCAGGACAACACCAGCTTCTTCCAGGGGAATGGACCAGCCTACTACCAGGCCTCGTGGACCAATCCGCTGAAGAACTTCGTGGCGTATCACGACACCGATGCGAAGACCTGTTGGGAAGCGCCATTCCGTCGGGACTGGCCGGCCAAGCGGATCTCGATGCAGCGCTGGACATCATCTTCGCGCATCCGAACGTCGCACCGTTCATCAGCCGCCAGCTGATCCAGCGGCTGGTGACCTCGAACCCGAGCCGCGGCTACGTCTATCGCGTCGCGCAGAAGTTCGAGAACAACGGTTCCGGCACCCGTGGCAACTTGAAGGCGGTGATCAAGGCGATCCTCCTCGATCCGGAAGCCCGCGACCTGCAGCTCGTCCAGCAAGTCGGCTACGGCAAGCAGAAGGAGCCCATCGTCCGCTACATCCAGCTGCTGCGCGCCTTCGATGGCAAGTCGGCCCTGCCCCTGTCCGCGCTGAGCGCCTACGGCTATCCGGAGGGCCAGCTCGACAACTTCCCCACGGGCACCACGCTATATCGCTATCCGAACACGGACGACGCGCTCGGCCAGACCCCGCAGAACGCGCCCACCGTCTTCAACTGGTTCCTGCCTGGCTTCAATCCTGGCGGCGAACTGGCCGCAGCCGGACTGGTCGCGCCGGAGCTCCAGCTTAGCACGGAGACCGGGGTGATCCGCACCGCGAACTACGCGAACACCATCATCCAGAACAACGACGGCCAGAACGTGAATCGCCTGGTCGGTTCCACCGATGCGCTGGAGGAAAACGTGAAACTCGATCGCAGCACCTACGAGCAGCTCTACGACGCGCGCATCACCGCGGGCGATAGCGTGGCGCAGGCCGCCACGGTGGTGCTCGACCAGCTCGATCTGCTGCTCACCGCGGGGAACTTCAAGGCCAGCTACGCCGCCGCCGCCACGCCGAACCCGCGAAGCATCGTGATCAACACGGTCGCCTCGCTGGATCCCGCCACGACAACCACCGCCGCACGGGTGAAGGAGCTGCTCTACCTGCTCGCCACCTCGCCGGAGTATGTGAACCAAAAGTAATCCCACACCATTTCCTCATCATGAAATCACAGGACAAAGATTCGCTTCAAGGCCGCCGCTCTTTCCTCCGCCAGTCCGCCTGCGCTTCGCTTGGCTTGACGGGCGTGATCAACACGCTGGCACACCTGCGGCTGGTGAACTCGGCAATCGCACAAGGAGTTCCGGCGGGTGACTACAAGGCCCTCGTCGTGCTCTTCCTCTTCGGAGGAAATGACTCGAACAACCTGCTCATCCCGCGCCAGACCCATGGCTCATACAGCCAATACAAGTCTGCTCGCGGCGTGCTGAAGATCCTCGATGCGAACGATCCCGCCTATGTGGCAGGTCAGCCGGCTTCGATCCCGCTGACAGGAGCAGGCGCGAACTACGGTGTTCATCCCGCGGCGGGTGGCCTCGCGCAGCTATTCAATACTGGCGAACTCGCCTTCGTCGCCAACGTGGGCACGCTGGTGTATCCGACCACGCGAAACGAGTACAACGCAGGCACGGTGCCGCTGCCACCGCAGCTCTTTTCCCACTCCGACCAGCAGGTCCAGTGGCAGAGCTCGGTGCCGGATCAGCCGTTCAGCCGCGGCTGGGGTGGACGCATCGCGGATCTGCTGGCCTCGCAAGGTCATGCCCAAGGACAGGTCTCGCTTTCCGTGAGCCTGGCGGGAATCAACAGCCTGCAGGTGGCGGACCAAGAGGTGCAATACGCGGTGACCCCGGATGGGGCCATTCCCCTAGCGGGCTATGCCGCCGGCGGTGCCCCCTACGGCAATGCGCTGAATGGCGACGGCAGCTACAAGACGACGATCCAAGGCAAGCGTCTGAAGGCCTTCGACGACATCACAAATCACACCTACCAGCACTTGCTCGACGACGATCATGCCAAGGTGGTGAAGCGGGCGCGGGCGAATGAAGGACTCGTCGGTGCGGCGCTCACCGCCGCCGCGACCAGCGGGGTGGACTTCGACAACCTCTTCCTGAACGCGCAGTCGAGCCTGGGAGATCAGTTGAAAGCGATCGCCAAGCTCATCGCCGGACGCACCGCCTTGGGGAATAGCCGCCAGATCTTCTTCGCGAGCATCGGTGGCTTCGACACCCACCAGGATCAGCTCGACGCCCAGACCAACCTGCTCGGCGAGCTCGGCAACGGACTCAAGGCCTTCAACGACACCTTGAAGGCGCTCGGCGTGAACGACAACGTGGTTACCATCACCCACTCCGACTTCACCCGCACGCTCACCCCGAACGGGCAGGATGCCGCCACCGCTGGTTCCGACCACGGTTGGGGTGGTCACCAAATCGTGCTGGGTGGTCCGGTCAACGGCGGCCAGATCTACGGTGCCTTCCCCTCACTGGCCCTGGGCGCCGGACTCGACGCCGGCTCCAGCAACCGCGGCCGCTGGATTCCCACAACCTCGGTGGACCAATATGCCGCCGTGTCCGCAAAGTGGCTCGGCGTCTCGCCCAGCTACCTCGCGGACATCTTCCCGAATCTCGGGCGCTTCGAAGACCCCTTCGGCAGCGGCGCGAATCTCGGGTTCCTGTGAATAAAGCGATACGAGAAGCACGACTGCTCGCGCAGGAGGTTTTCCTGGCGGTGACGCGGTAACTGCGGGGTGGAGGGAGGCTATAGGGTCTTCCTCCACCCTCGACCGAGGCGGAGACTACTCGCCGCGGTCGATGATTTTGCCACCGCGCTTTTGAACGGCTTCCATGAGCGGGCCGTTGGGGTCTTGCCAGGCGGGGTCGTGGTTCTTGGCGTAACTAAAGACGTGCTTGTGGAAGTACTCGAAGTAGGTCTCGCGCTCGTCCTTTTTCAGGCGATACCAGATGGCGATATTCAGGCCGCGGGTGACCTTCTGCATCATGTGCAGGGTGAGGGTGCGGCCGGTGCGGGCGCGCTGGACCTGCTTGTGGGTCAACTGCTCGGTGGAGGCGTCGACGAGGTCGTGGTTTCCCAGGCCCCAGGCGGTCATGAGGGCATCCAGCGGCTGCAGGCCGTGCTCGCGGTCTTCGTTCACGGGCCGGGTGTAGGAGGATTTGGGAGCAATCATCAACCACTAATCCGCTAATTATCAATTGGGCCGCGTTGCGCGGGAGCCGCCAAGGGCCTTGGTGGGCGAAAAGCTGCAATGAGCGAGCCTCATTGGGGGGATGATTGTTCCGGCCCGGGCTACCAATGAGGGGCTGGAAACGTGCACGGGGACTGCTATTCTGGGGCTCTGTGCCCCTGATTCCCGCCGCGATTTCGAAGTTTCTGAAGCAGCATAGTGGTCCGCTGACGGCGGATCTGGTGCTGGAGCCCGGGAATTTCGGGCTGGGGAAGGTGCCGAAGCGGCTGATGCCGGCAGGAACCACGACTTCCATCTGCGGCTTCTGTGCCACGGGGTGCCAGCTGAAGCTGCATCTGGACGACGAGGGCCGGGCGATCAATCTGAGCCCGCAGGCAGGCTACCCGGTGAATCTGGGAATGGCCTGCCCGAAGGGCTGGCAGGCGCTGGACCCGCTGGACTCCGAGGAGCGGGCGAAGGTGCCGCTGCTGCGGGACGCCGAAACGGGCAAGATGGTGCCGGTGGGCTGGGAGGAGGCGCTGGACGCCTTTGTGACTCGCTTCAAGAAAATCGGTGAGGAGCACGGGCGGGAGTCAGTGGCCTTCCTCTCGACGGGGCAGATCCCCTTTGAAGAGATGGCCTTCCTGGGCTGCTTGTTCAAATTCGGGATGGGCTTCCTGCACTGCGATGCGAACACGCGGCAGTGCATGGCGACGGCGGTGACGGCGTACAAGCAGAGCTTCGGCTTCGACGCGCCGCCGTATTCCTATGCGGATTTCGAGGAGAGCGATGTGATCGTGCTGGTCGGCTCGAACTTGTGCATCGCCCACCCGATCCTGTGGCAGCGGGTGATGCGGAATAAGCGCAACCCGCAGATCATCGTGATCGACCCGCGGGCGACGGAGACGGCGCAGGCGGCGACGCGGCATGTGAAGCTGAAGCCGAAGGGTGACCTGCCGCTGCTGTATGCGCTGACCCACTGCATCCTGCGGGATGGGAGGACGGATGCGGAATCGATCGCCCGGACCGAGGGGCTGGAGGAGTTTCTGGAGTTCATAGGCGACTATAGTCCGGAGTCCATGTGCGAGCGCACCGGGATGAGCGTGGAAGAGATCGAGTCGCTGGCACGAACGGTATCCGAGCCGGGCAAGCGGGTCTCGTGGTGGTGGACGATGGGCGTAAACCAGTCCTATGAGGGCGTGCGGGCAGCGCAGGCGATGATCAACCTGGCGCTGATCACCGGGAACATCGGCAAGCCGGGCACGGGTGCAAACTCGATCACCGGGCAGTGCAATGCGATGGGCTCGCGATTATTTTCCAATACCACATCCCTCGTAGGCGGGCATGACTTCGCCTACCCCGAGCACCGCGAGAAGGTGGCGGCGGGGCTGGAGATTCCACTCGAGAATATCCCTTCCGAAACATCGCTGGCGTATGACCAGATCATCGCGGCGGCGGAGGAAGGCAAGATCAAGGGGCTGTGGATCATCGCGACGAATCCCTTTCACTCGTGGATTGATAGCGGGCGACTGGAGGCGCTGCGGGAGAAGCTGGATTTCCTGGTGGTGCAGGACATGTATCACACGACGGAGTCCGCGCAGGCGGCAGACCTAGTGCTACCGGCGGCGGGCTGGGGCGAGAAGGATGGCTGCTTCATCAACTCCGAGCGGCGGATCGGCACACTGAAGAAGGTGAGGCCGTCGCCGGGGATCGCGCTTTCGGATTTCCGGATCTTCCGGCTGATCGCAAATGCGTGGGGCTGCGGGGATCTCTTCGCGAAGTGGACAGACCCGGAAGCGGCCTTCCGGATCTTGCGCGATCTGACCAAGGGACGGCCCTGCGACATCACGGGGCTGGAGGGCTATGAGATGATCGACCGGCTGGGCGGGGTGCAGTGGCCCTTCCCGGAGACGGCGGGCGATGGTGCGACGACGGCGCGGGAGCGAAGGCTTTTCGAGGACGGGATTTACTACACTCCTAGTGGCAAGGCGAAGATCCTCTTCTCCCCGCCGGCGGAGATGCCGGAGTCTGCGGACAAGGATTACCCCTTCACGCTGCTCACCGGACGCGGCACCAGCAGCCAGTGGCACACGCAGAGCCGCACGGCAAAATCCGATATTTTACGAAAGCTGTATCCCCAGGAAATCTATGTGGAGGTGAATCCGGCGGATGCGGCGCGGCTGGGGGTGAAAGAACATGATCCCGTGACGATCCGCTCGCGGCGCGGGGAGCTGGTGGCGTCCGTGTATATTGCGCCGACAGTATCCGCAGGGCAGGTGTTTTTGCCGATGCACTATCCGGAGGTGAACCGGCTGACGCATCCCTCCTTCGATCCGCATTCGCGGCAGCCGAATTACAAGGCTTGTGCGGTGGTGCTGGAGAAAGTGCGCCGAAATTGAAAATTGAATCCTAGGCCAGAAAGGACGAAGTTCATCCCATGTCGCGCGTCGTGATCCACGGCATCTACACCTCGCCGGGCCACAATTACTTCGGCCATCACGAGCGGGAGCCGGATGCGCACGGGCTTGAATCGCACGAGTCGGTGGAGCTGGTGGCGGGCAAGGGTATTCCCGGCGATCGCTTCTTCGGCTGGAAGGACGGCTACAAGGGCCAGGTGACTTTCATCGAGCGGCAGACGATCGATCTGGTGCGGGAATTCGCGGGAAACATGGATCTGGAGGCATCGGCCTTCCGGCGGAATGTGGTGATCTCCGGAGTGGATCTGAACCAGCTGGTGGGAAAGACCTTCCGGCTGGGTGATGTGCTGCTGGAGGGGACGCAGAAGTGTGCGCCCTGCTACTGGATGGATGCGGCCTGCGGGAAGCAGGGCACGGAGAAGGTGATGTTCAACCGCGGCGGGCTAAGGTGCCGGATTTTGGAGAGCGGGAGGATTTCGCTGGGGGAGATGGAGGTGGAGGAATTGCTGATGACTCAGCGCTAGTTCTCAAACGGGAGTGTTTGGAAGATGGAGGACCTGGAACTTCAGAGGAAGGCGTTTGAGTTGAAGTGCCTGTTGGAAGCTGGAGCGATTGCGCCGGTGGAGGTGATTGCTTGGGCGGATGGCGCCGTGATGGCGGTCGAAGGCTACCATGATGCTTTGGCGGAGGTGGCGATGGCGGCGAAGGAAAGCCGGGCCGAGGTGGTGGCGCGGCTGGGAGTGCTGGCGGGAGATGTCGATTCCATTGAGGTGATGCCGCGGGTTCTTGCGGGGATGCATAAGGCTTTGGTGAAGGATCGCTCGCGCTTGGATGATTTCCTCCGCTTCCTTTGTGCATTCTGCGCCCACCGCAGCTATCAAGTTCCAAATTATCTGACGGAGTGCATCGGGTATGAAGAAGACTTATGCCTCGCCCGGGAAGGGATTTGCGGCAGTGAGAAGGAAGCCGCGGCGGGATTTCTCGAATATCTCGCGCTTCATGGGGATCGGGTAGACTAGACCGTGTGGCTGCGGTTTTATCGTCGCGTGCGATTCGACCGGAACTCGACAGCAGCCAGCTTGCTGGTGGTGCTTGCGTGTGGACTGGTGGTGGTCCCGGTGGGAGACCGGGGAAAGGTCTCGGCAGATTTGCCGATGTCGGCAGCTCCGGCGAAGTCGGCGCAGCGGCTTTCGCTGAAGAAGGCGGAAGAGGCGGTGGCGCGGATCCATTCGATCGCGGGAAGGGCGATTGTGGATGTGGAGTTCAAGATTGAGAGGCGCTCCTTGGACAAGGCGGTGGCGCTGCTCGGCGAGACTGAAACCCTGCGAATCTTGGAAAACCGGCACTATTGGCCGGAGCCGATTCCTGAGGATGATGCCAGTCACCGAAGATGGGAACGGCTTTTGCCACTGCGGGAAGCCCTGCTGGGTCGGCTGGGCACCATGAACCCCGGTATAGCTCTCAATCGTTTTCCTTCCGGTGCGCAGGCTATTCTGCGTGCGGCTGCGGCGGTGGATGGCCCTGCTGCGCTGAAGCTCTGGCTTGAGACAAGGGACGGGTGGAGGACGGGCGGGATGCCCCCAGGCCTTTACGGCAGTTCCGAATGGATCGAGGGAGTCGGGGAGATTCCGCTCATCGGATCACCGGGTGCGCGGGAAAGTGCGATTGGGGCCAGCTTGGTGGAGGGTTGGGCCTCGGCGGATCTGGAAGGGGCATGGGAGGAGATCGGCAAGGTAGAGAGCGAGCTTCATTCCGCCCCGGAGTTGAATGCTCTCGTCCGTGAGTTGCCGGCTGGTTCCGACTGGAGCGAGTGGGCCGCGAGACTGCTTCCCATTCCGTGGAAGAATGATTGGTATGACAATGTGGAAGAGTCGCAGAACCCCATGCTCACACTCACGAAGCGATGGATCAAAGATGATCCGGACGCCGCGTTCGCCTGGCTGCGCGAGCAACAGGTGAAGTGGGATGAAGAGTTCCGGGCGGCACTCAGTACCGAAGACTATCCCATCAATCGCGGCAGCGTGCCATCTTGGCCCTTGAGCGCCACCACCGGGCACACTGTGTTTGTCGAAGGAGAAGTCTTCGTGCTCGCCGATTGGCTCAGGTCACGGCTTGCGGAAGCACTGGAGTGGATGAATGCGAATCCCGTGAAGGACGAGATTTTGGCCGATACGATAGAGTGGTCACGCCTCCCTAGCTCCACCAAGATCGACTTGATACGACGGATCGGGAATCCGAGCACGCGGGGCAGTGCCGCGACAACACTGGCTTGGATCGAGGCACCCGCGACAACAAGGGGCCAGGAGCGGGAGGGGGAACTCGCAAAGTTCCATTCTTTGATGACGGAACTGCAAGCGATCGAGAACATCCAAGAGGATCAGAAGGCTCGTCTGGCGCGAATCGCGGCGGAAGGGAAAAGCGGCGCTTACGAACGGGTGCAGAGCGAGTGAGTCGTCGCAGCACTCCCCAAGCCGCTAGTGACAGCTCCGCCAACCGACGGTTTTATTGCCGGGTGCACTTCAACCGGACCTCCTCGGCAGCCAGCTTGCTGGTGGTGCTGGCGTGTGGGCTGGTGGTGATGCCAGCGGGAGATCGGGGCAAGGCATCGGATGGATTGCCCCTGCCGGTGGCTCCTGCGAAGTCGGTGCGGAGACTTGTGCTGAAGGATGAGGAGGGGGTGGTGGCGTGGATCCATTCGATCGCAAGGAGGGCGATAGCGGATGCTGAGTTCAAGATTGAGGGGCGGTCATTGGAGAAGGCCGTTTCGCTGCTGGAGCTGGATGAGGTCTTGCGGCTTTTGGGGAATCCCGACTACTGGCCGGAGGAGTCGGTCTATGAGCAGTGGTGGAGACTACTGCCGCTGCGCAGGATGCTGCTGGAGCGGGTGGCGGTGCTCGATGTGCGGCGAGGACTGGGGGAGTTTCCGCATGAGGCGCGCTTGCTGCTGGAAGTGGCGGCACGACAAGATGGGGCAGCAGCGCTTAAGGCTTGGCTCGCGTGCAAGGAGGAGTGGCGGAAGCGGCCGGGCCGGATCTCCGTCGATAGTGACGCGAGCTTGCAGTGGATCGAGGGTGTCGGGGAAGTTCCGGAGACCTCGATTACGGATGGATATGAGACTGCGGAGGCGTCGGTGCTCGCGCGGCTGATGAAGGGCTGGGCTAGCTCGGCTCCGGAGGAGGCCTAGTCAGCGGTCTTGCTGATGGAAGCGATTGGGGGAGATGGGCATCGCGGATCGAGTCATTCGGGTGGGCGACTCCGGGCCAGGATGAGTTGGATTTCTCTCCTGGTCCGGAAAGCAAATCGACAGCGGCACTGGCGAGCCGCTGGATTGTGGAGGACGCCGGCGCGGCGCTTGAATGGTACCGGGCACAGGAAGCGACTTGGGAAGAATCACAGACCTATTTCCATCTGTCGGCTTTCAATTTCGAAGAGCCAGGCAATAGTCACGGGCCCGTCGTTCCGATGCTGGCACCTGTGTACGAGGCATGGCTTGAGAAGAGGCCGGGGTTAGCATTGGCTTATCTGGAGAACTCCATCGGTGCCCAGCGGGAGCCTTTCCAGTATCTCGTGAAGTGGACGGAGCTGCCGGATGAAACGAAGATCGGGGTGCTTGCGATCATGCCCGGCGGAGAGAAGAAGGATAATGCCGCGGTCAGCCTGGCGGGAAGGGTTAGGTGGACCAAGTCCGCTGATCACAAAACAAGGGTGGCGAGACTTGATGAGATTGCCCGACTCCAAGGCCTGGGTGCCGGAACCTTGGCAGAGATCGGAACCATCAAGGAGGAGCTCGATGCGGATGGAGCCAAGGGCAACAAGAGACCCTTGAATGAGTGAGGCGGAGGACTTGGGCGTGATCTGAGGCAATGGCGAGCAAGGGGCGGAGCCTGTTGGTGACAGGTTTGCCGATCGGCGGTTTTATTGCCGGGTGCGATTCGACCGGAACTCGGCAGCAGCCAGCTTGCTGGTGGTGCTGGCGTGTGGGCTGGTGGTGATGCCGGCGGGGGACCGGGGAAAGGCTTCGGAGGGATTGCCGATGGCGGTGGCTCGGGCGAAGTCCAGCCACCGGCTCTCGTTTTGCAGCGAGGGCGATGCGGTCTCTTGGCTGGACAAGCTGGCGCGGCAGGCCGCCAGCGGAGACAAGATCAAACTCGACCGCCACGCCTTGGAGCAGGCGGCATCCAAGCTCGGCGTGGCCGCGGTCGAGGAACTGCTGGGGCGGCACTGGAACGAGGATGAGGAATTTTTTTGGAAGGAGGAGGAGCACGAGCAATGGGAGAGGCTGAAGCCCCTGCGCAAAGTGCTCTTGGAAAGACTGGCGATGCTGGATCTCCCGCAGGGGCTGCAGCGCTATCCCCGTGAGGCGATGCTGCTTTGGGAAACCGCTGCTCGCCAAGACGGCCGTGGTGCCCTGGAGACGTGGCTGGCCTTTGAGAAGGAGGTTCTGGAAGCACCTTGGAGGCCCTGCGTGGACGGTCTATTCGGGCAGTTCATCCAGGGCGTGGGAGAAGTTCCTATCATCATCAACGGCATGTCATTTGATCAAGAGGTCCGCAAGGGGCTGGTGAAAGGCTGGGCGAGCTCACAGCCGGAGCAAGCCTGGGAGGCTGTGATTCCCCGCAGGGACTTGGACTACCAGAACGCCGGCGTCCTTGAGGGCTTGATCGATGGACTGAGGATTGGATCGGACTGGAAGGAATGGGCGTCGCGCCTTGATGCGCTCGATTGGTCTGCGTCAAAAGAGAGGGACTCTTCAAGGGGTGCGATATTCGGGAGCGGCTCTGACGATCCGAAAGCTGCCGCCGGGGTGGCATTGGCAAAGCGATGGATTGTGAGTGACCCGGATGGAGCCTTGAGCTGGTTTGGAGCCTGTGAAGCGGCTTGGGAGCAAGACGGGCAACCGCGCTTCATCGACAGCTTCAATTCCGGGACCAATGGATCGGGTGGGTCGAGCATCGCTCCGATCAGGACCCTGATTTATGCATCCTGGCTGGAGACTCGCCCGGCAGAGGCGATCGCTTGGCTGGCGGATCCCGGACAGGACAACGAAGATATCCTGACCAAGATGGCAACTTGGTGCCAGTTCTCCCCGCAAACGAGGGTTCCAGCGCTCACCGCCATGAAGGCAGGAACGAGCAGGGACCGCGCAGCAATTGAATTGGCCCGCTCGCTGATTTTGTATGACTCAAACGGAGATCCGGAGGCCATGGATCTGCTAGATGGCCTCGGGCGGGTCCCGGGACTCGGTGAGCAGGCGTTTGAGGCGATCGACAAGATGCGGATTGAGGCACATGCCAAGCCGCGGTGAGCGATACGCTGGATATTAGAATTTGAGTTCGCGTTCCCTGCCGCGCTTGGACTTCTTCTCCGGAAGCCGCGCGGGCTCGGGTGGGCGGAGAAGCTGAACGAGACGGACGAGGTCTTCCTCCGAGATATCGACGAAGGAGTCGAGCTGGCGGAGGGCGGCCATGATTTCCTCGTGGGAGGGGGCCGGGGTCTTGTGAGCGGTGACGCTTGCCGGGCGGTTAAAGGCGGCGGGGTAGCGGCGCCAGCGGAAGAAGGAATTGAAGAAGACGGCGACGCCGAGCATGACGAGGCAGTTGGCGAAGACCGGGTAGAGGACGAAGCCGAAGCCGAGGGATTGGATGGCGGGTCCGCCGAGGACGGCTGTAAGGCCGGTGGCACCGCCGGGCGGGTGGATGCACTTGAGCTGGTGCATGACGCCGATGGAGAGGCCGACGGCGCAGGCCGCTGCGAGCGGGACGGGGTGGATCCAGCGGGCGCAGGCGACGCCGATGATGGCGGAGAGGCAGTGGCCGCCGAGGACGGGCCAAGGCTGGGAGAGCTGGCCGTGCGGGACAGCGAAGAGGAGGACGGCGCTGGCGCCCATGGAGGCGATGAGTCCGCTGGCGTGAGGCAGGTGCAGGGTCTTCTCGCTGATGAGGACGAGGAAGAGGATGGAAATGAAGCCGCCGAGCAGGGAGAGGAGTTTCTCCCGCTTGCTGACGACATTGAGCTCGATGCCAAGCCACGCGATGGCGGATTTCATGCCGGGTGGGCGCCCCCTTGGGTGGGGCGGGCGGCGCCTGTGTCAGCTTGCGGGCGAGAATGCAAGCGCGGCGCGAAATATCTGGAGAAGCGAGGAGGCCCCGTGGAGGGCGGACATTTTTGTCCGCCCAAGGCTTCGGTGGGAGGCGACTCCAGCGACAGGAATGTCGCTGCTCCTTATCGAGCGGACAGAGTGTCCGCTCTCCACAGGGCTTTGGGGTGCGGGGTGGACTACTCGACGGTGACGCTCTTGGCGAGGTTGCGGGGCTGGTCGATCTCGCACTTGCGCTCGTTCGCGATGTGGTAGGCGAGAAGCTGGAGGGCGACGGCGGTAGGGATGGTGCTGACCAGCGGGTGGCAGGCAGGCACTTCGACGACGTCGTCCATCACTTGGGCCGCTTCGTGGTCGCCGGCGGTGATGATGCCGAGGATGCGGGCACCGCGGGCGCGGCATTCCTCGACGTTGCCGAGGGTCTTGTCCTTGCCGGGGATGTCGTTGGCGAGGGCGACGACGGGGGTGCCTTCGGTGAGCAGGGCGATGGGGCCGTGTTTCAGCTCGGCGGCGTGGTAGCCCTCAGCGTGGATGTAGGAGATTTCCTTGAGTTTGAGCGCACCTTCCAAGGCAACGGGATACATCGGGCCGCGGCCGATGAAGAAGGCGTGCTCGTGGTGGGCATAGCGCGCGGCGATGGCCGCGATGGTTTCGCTCTGGGCGACGACTTGCTCGACAAGTTCGGGGATCTTCTCAATCTCGCGGGCGAACTTCATGCCTTCATCGCGGGAGAAGCGGCGGCCGCGGCCGAGCTTGAGGGCCATCATGAGCATGACGGCGACCTGGCAGGTGAAGGCCTTGGTGGAGGCGACGGAGATTTCCGGGCCGGCGTGGAGATAGACGCCGCGACCGGTCTCCCGGGCGATGGTGGAGCCGACGACGTTGCAGAGGCCCATGACGAAGGCGCCCTTCTGGTTGGCCTCTCTAACAGCGGCGAGGGTGTCGGCGGTTTCGCCGGACTGGGAGATGGCGACGACGAGGTCGCGGCTGCCGATGATCGGATTGCGGTAGCGGAATTCGGCAGCCTGCTGGACCTCCGCGTGGATGTCCGCCATATCCTCGAAGGCGTATTCGCCGACGAGGCCGGCGTGCAGCGAGGTGCCGCAGCCGACCAGGACGACGCGGTGGATCTCCGCGAGGTCGCGGGGCGAGGTGCCCATACCGGAAAGCACTGAGGAGCCGAGGTTGAAATCGAGGCGACCGCGGATGGCATTGCGCAGGGAGTCCGGTTGCTCGTGGATTTCCTTGAGCATGAAGTGGGCGAAGCCGCCCTTCTCTGCCGCGGCGGCATCGAAGCCGAGTTCATTGACCTCGCGGGTGACGGGGACCTGGTGAAGATCGCGGATATCGACGTTGTCGGCGGTGACGACGGCGATGTCATTGTCCTCCAGGTAGATCACCTGACGGGTGTGGGCGATGATCGCGGAGGCATCCGAGGCGACGATGGTCTCGCCCTCCCCCACCCCGATCACGATCGGGCTGCCGCGGCGCGCGGTGATGATCTTGCCCGGCTCCTTGGCGGAGATCACGGCAATTCCGAAGGTGCCTTCCACCTGGCTGAGGGCGTCGCAGACAGCTTGGAAGAGATCGCCCTTGTTGCGGTCGCCGATCAGGTGGGCGAGCACTTCGGTATCGGTCTCCGAGTAGAAGTGGTGGCCCTTGCCTTCGAGGCGGGTGCGCAGGGCGCGGTAGTTCTCGATGATGCCATTGTGGACCAGCGCAATGTCGCCGGACTCATCGAGGTGCGGGTGGGCGTTGGCCTCGGTCGGCGGGCCGTGGGTGGCCCAGCGAGTATGGGCGATGCCAGTGGAGGATCTAACAAAGCGCTCGGCAGGCCAATCGGCATGCGCCTTGTCATTGAGCGCGGAGACCTTGCCGGGGGCCTTGCTGACGACGACCGAACCATCCTCGAGGATGGCCATGCCGGCGGAGTCGTAGCCGCGGTATTCGAGGCGGCGCAGGCCGCTGATGAGGACTGATGGGGCGGAGGCTTTTCCGATGTATCCGACGATGCCGCACATATGCTGAAGAAAATTACTAATTACTAAGCACTAATTTTGAAACTGAAGTGTGAGGAAGAGTAGTACTCATTCCTCGGGCACGAGATCGTGCTGGACGATGTCGCCGGGGCGGGTGCTGGTGCCCGGCCAGAGCTTGCGGCCGGGGTAGATGGAGGTGTGGATGCCGGTGTGGACACCATCGCCGATGATGGAGCCGAACTTGCGGCGACCGGTGTCAACGAGGACGCCATCGACCATGCTGCGGTGGTTTTTGCCGTCGTGGCGGAAGTTCGAGGTGATGGTGCCGGCGCCGAAGTTCACCTTCTCGCCAACGACGGAGTCGCCGAGGTAGCTGAGGTGGCCGATGCTGGTGCCGGAGAGGACGATCGAGTTCTTGATCTCGACGGCCTGGCCGATGTGGCACTTGTCGCCGATGGCGGAGGAGCCGCGGATGTAGCAGTTCGGGCCGAGCTTGGTATTGGCACCGATGACGGCATTGCCCTCGATGTAGACGCCGGGGAGAATGCGGGAGCCGGGACCAAGGTGGATTACCCCCTCAATGACGGCGTTCGGGTGGATGTCGCCTTCAATGCGGGATTCCGTTAGAGTGCCGACGGAGAGTTCATTCGCGCGCAGGAGGTCCCAGGGATGGACGATGATGAAGGAGTTGCGAGCGACTTGGGAGCGGGAGAGATCCGGGGCATCACCGAGCCAGGCGAGCGGGGTGCGATCCTCATCCACCAGGGTGGTGCTGCCGAAGGGCGTGAGGAAGGGCAAGTCGCTGCTGTCCACCCAAGCTTGCGGGTGGGTGTGGAGATTCTCGAGGCCCAGGCTCTGGTGGTGATCGCGGAGAGGAAGGTTCCCGATGGGGAAGGCTTCGACCGGGCGTGTGATGAAGACGGGCATGAAAGATCGGGGGGAAGAAGGATTAACCGCGAAAGGACGCGAAAGAACGCGAGATTTGAAAGGCTGGTGAGGAAGAGATCATTGGGCAGCTCCTTCTCGTGCGAGCAGCGTCATATGGGCATCGGAAAGTGGCGTGGCGTCCTTGGATGCGGGGTTCAGGACGAACCTCTCCACGAGTGGCAGGAAGTAGCGCAGGGACTCGCCGGTGGTCGCAAAGGTCTGGAAGACGAAGCTGCGTGGATGGGAGCGCGAGTATTGTCGGGTGAAGGCCTGCAAGTCGGCATCCGTGGTGAAGACGCCCAAGCGGCGTTCTCCGCCTTCCTCTACGACTAAGGGCGAAAACTGTTCGTTACCCTGCAGGTGTTCGCAGTTTTTGCGGATCTCCGCCAGCAGGCTGTCTTCCGTGACCTCCGATGCTTCCAGGCCATCCTTACTCCAGAGTCCGAGGAGAGTAAGGTGTGAGCCTAACAGGGATTCAACGAAGGCTTCGGCACTACTCTCCCGCGCGATGTCGCTGAGTCTCTCGAGGCCGAGAAATCGTCGGATGATGCCTTTCATGCGCTCTGAACCGCGGAGCCGGATGCCCTCACACCGCCACTCCGATGTCTTCCTTCACCGCTTCGGTGAACTTGCCGATCCACTGGTGGACGGCATCGGCATCGCGGTGTTCGACGAGGATGCGGATCTTGTTCTCGGTGCCGGAGTAGCGGATGAGCTGGCGGCCGGCGTCGCCGAAGGATTCGTCGGCCTCCTTCATGAGCTTCTGGATGCCGGGCAGGTTGGCGAGCGGCGGCTTGGCGGCGACCTTGAGGTTCACCAGCTCTTGCGGGAACTCGCGCATGCAGGCGGCGAGTTCGGCGAGGGTGGCCTTGCGCTCTTTCATGACGCGCAGCACCTGCAGCGCGCTGAGGATGCCATCGCCGGTGGTGGCGTGGTCGGCGAAGATGAGGTGGCCGGAATTCTCGCCACCGAAGGAGCCGCCCTTTTCGCGGAGGGCCTCGATGACATTGCGGTCGCCGACGGCGGTGGTGAGCACCTCGATGCCGTGGCGGCGCATGGCCTCGTGGAGGCCGAGGTTGCTCATGACGGTGCAGGCCATCTTGTTGCCGCGGAGCTTGCCCTGCTCCTTCAGCGAGATGGCAGCGAGGGCGAGGATACGGTCGCCGGAGACCGGAGTGCCGGTGGCATCGGTGAAGATCACGCGGTCGGCATCGCCGTCAAAGGAGATGCCGAGGTCGGCGCCGTGCTGGCGGACCAGCTCGCCGGCGGTCTCCGGGTGGAGAGCACCGCACTTGTCGTTGATGTTGATGCCATCCGGCTCACAGCCGTATTTGATCACTTCCGCGCCGAGTTCCTTGAAGATGAGCGGGGCGATGAAGTAGGCCGCGCCGTGGCCGCAATCGACCACGATCTTGAGACCGTGGAGCGGGACGTTGTCGGCGGTGTGCTTGGCGAACTCGATGTAGCGGCCGCGGGCGTCATCGATGCGGTAGGCCTTGCCGATCTTCTCCGGGGCCATCGCGCGCGGCTCCGGCTCATCGCCTAAGATGTGGCGCTCGATGATTTCCTCCAGCGCGTCGGAGAGCTTGTAGCCATCCGGGCCGAAGATCTTCAGGCCATTGTCCTCGTAGGGATTGTGGGAGGCGGTGAGCATGATGCCCGCGGCGCAGCCCATCGACTTGGTGAGGTGGGCAATGGCCGGTGTCGGCAGCGGGCCAGGCAGGAGCACGTCCATGCCCATCGAGACCAGGCCGGCGGTGAGCGCGGTTTCCAGCATGTAGCCGGAGATGCGGGTGTCCTTGCCGATCACCACGCGGTTGCGGTTGTGGCCGGAGGAGCGCAGGACCTGGGCGACCGCCTTGCCGGCCCGAAGGGCGACCTCCGGGGTGATGGGAAATTCGTTCGCTTTGCCGCGGATGCCGTCGGTTCCGAAAAGCTTCATGTGCGGGCGAAGATTGGACGATCCGTCACGAAATGAAAGCTTCGACCGTGGATGCGGGGATTTTTGGAGATTCCGTGTCAGGAAAGCTCAGGAAGGCCGGAATTTTTGAAGTCCGGGGCGTTTCAAGGAGCCGCAGGCAAGGGCAAGGCGTGGACACCGAGGTGATTCGCCACGCTGCGCTGCACGCCGCCGGGAATGGAGTTCAGGATGCGCGCTTTTCCGTCCGGGGCCTTCACGACGAGTGTGCTGGAGCCGCCGCCATCGAGGTTCATGGCGTCCCAACAGCCCAATTGCTGCTTCATCCAGGCGGCGAGCTCGACCAGATTGATGCCCTCGCTGAAGCCTTGCTGGCGGCCATCGGCGACGAGAAGGTAGACATAGCGGGCGTCCTGCGAGAGGCCGATGGCGGTGCGCGGGTGGAGGTCGCGGTTGCCGGTGACGATCTTGCCATCATCGAGCAGCATGCCGTCCTCGCCAGACCAGCCTTGGAGGGCGGTGCGGGCACCGGCGAGATCTTGCTCGGTGAAGGGCGCGGGAAGGATGCGGGCTTCGTTGCGCTCGCTCACGAGGAAGGCGGGATTGCCTCGTTCGTGGTCGGCGGGACTGACCAGCTTGCCCTCGGAGAGGGAGAGGCCGATCACGTCGAGCGGCTTGCCCTCCGCGGTGACCGGAGCGAAGCCGGTGCCGTTGATGGCGAGTTCGAGGTCGAACTCCTTGAGGAAGGTCACGGTGTTGCGGCCATCGACCTCGGCTGGCTTGTCGCCATTGTCCGGGGTGGAGAAGAAGCGGATGCCGGGCGCCTTGGTGTCGATGCGGGCGGTGTGGATGCGAAGGCGGCGGGGTTTCGCGAGTTCGTCGAAGCGGTAGTCGATGCCTTGATAGAGAGGCTGCCAGGCGGGGGCGGGCTGGTCGGGATTGAGCGGGGCGAAGGTGGGTGCCTCCTCTGCCCTGGTGGCCGTGAGCGAGAGGAGAGTCATCGCCCCAAGGTAAAACATCGATCTCATCGAGGCCTAAACAGGCACTGAGTTCGCAAGCTTACAAGCGAGGCCGCGGAAACTCATAAGGCGGCGGTGGAGGGAGCCGCGGCTCCCGATAGGCCGGACAATGCGAGCAGCCGGCGCGGTGCCCGCTGAGGAACTTGGCAAACATCGCATCGAGCATGTCGAAAGCCGTCACATCCTCGTCTTCCAAGGCGCCGCTCTCCGCTGGGTCGTCCTCACCAAGCTCCAGCCACCGAAAGAGCTGATCGCGGGTGACCAGCTCATCATCGAGCGCCTCATGGAGGAGATCGCGGAGTTCGGGATCCTCGTTGTAGGATCGGATTTCGGAGACAAAAAGGGAGCCTCCACAGCTCAGCGGCATGAAATCGATCGCGATGAAGCGCTCCCTCAGCCGCGCCTCGAAAAGCGGGCTGTCATGCCGACGAGTGAGCTTCGCGGAGACATGCGACCACTGGTGATGGGGACAAAAATCCGGGAAGTCGGAGAAGAGCCGCGAGGCTTCGACCACGGGCCGGGAGTCATTGCTTCCCCTGAGCCCCCAGAAACACCAGTCGTGCTCCTCATGCTGGGAAGTGGACTCACAAATTGGGCAGCTCTCCACCACAACCCGCCGCGCCGAGTCGAGCCCAAGCCAAGCCAAAGCCGGCAGCAGGGCGAGGGAGAAGGCGAGGACGTAGCGGGAGGAGGATTTCATGGGAGCACCGCGGGGGCGTCAGATCCATGAACGGCGCTTCAAGCAAGATTCTTAGGAGCATCCCCAGCATCAAGGGATTGCCAGCCACCGGAGCCGCTGGAACACTCCGCGCATGCAGCGCGTGGCGGTGATCAATGTGGTAGGGCTCTCCCCTTCCCTGCTGGGGCCGGGGATGCCGCGGCTAACAGCTTTTGCCCAGAAGCACGGGATGCAGGCCTTCCGGCCGGCTTTTCCGGCGGTGACCTGTACGGCGCAGTCTTCCATGCTGACCGGGACCAGCCCGAGGGAGCACGGAATCGTGGCGAATGGCTGGTATGACCGGGAAAGCGCCGAGGTGCGCTTCTGGAAGCAGAGCAATCATCTGGTGCGTGGGGAGAAGGTGTGGGAATACCTCAGGAAGAAGCATCCGGACTTCACCTGCGCGAAGCTGTTCTGGTGGTACAACATGTATTCCAGCGCGGACATCGCGATGACCCCGCGGCCGCTCTATCCGGCGGACGGACGGAAGGTTTTCGACATCCACACGCAGCCGATGGACTTGCGGGAGAAGGTGAAGGCCGACCTCGGCGAGTTCCCCTTCCCGAGCTTCTGGGGGCCCGGTGCGGGGATCGCTTGCTCGGAGTGGATCGCAGCCTCCGCGAAGTGGACGGAGGAGCGCGAGAAGCCGACCCTGAGTCTGGTGTATCTGCCGCATCTGGACTACGGCTTGCAGAAGTGGGGCCCGGGCGCACCGGAGATGGCAGCGGAGTTGCTGGCGATCGACAAGGTGGCCGGTGAGCTGATCGACTACTTGGAATCGCGCGGCGTGAAGGTGCTTGTGCTTTCCGAATACGGAATCTCGAAGGTCTCGCGACCGATTCACTTGAACCGGATCTTCCGCAAACAGGGCTGGATCCAAGTAAAGGAAGAGCTCGGCTACGAGACGCTGGACACGGGCGGCTGTAAGGTCTTCGCGGTAGCCGACCACCAAATGGCGCATATCTACGTGAACAATCGTACTTTGCTGCGAAAGGTGCGCTCGGTGCTGGAGGAGACTCCGGGGATCGACGAGGTGCGGACTGCGGGCGAGATGTGGGGCAGCGGGATCGGTGCGCAGCGGGCCGGGGATCTGGTGGCGATCTCGGCGGCGGACGCGTGGTTCACCTATTACTTCTGGGAGGACGATGCGATGGCACCGGATTACGCGCGCTGCGTGGATATCCACCGCAAGCCCGGCTACGATCCGGTGGAGCTCTTCATCGATCCCAAGATCGCGAATCCGAAGCTGAAGATCGCGAAATTCCTGCTGAAGAAGAAGCTGGGATTCCGCGGGCTGCTGGATGTGATTCCGCTGGATGCTGGATTAGTGAAAGGCTCACACGGGCGGGATGTGGTGGAGGCCGGGGAGCAGCCGCTGGTGATCGGTTCGCCGGTGCCAGTGACTTGTGCGGAGGAGGTGTTCGGGGCGATCGTGAAGGCAGTCGAGGCTTAGCTTTGCGCCGCGAAGTTACGACTTGCGCGAAGACATCTCATTGCGCAGCGTGATGTCTTCATGAGACGTGGGTCGCTCTTCCTCGGCATTGTGGTTTGCTTCGCGGCGCTTCTGTTTCTGCTGTGGCCCGCAGCGAAGGACGGGGAGCACGGGATTCAGAAGGCGGAAGAACCCGGGGCCACTGCCAACGAGGGCACTGCGCTCCGCCGCGACTCCCGCCAGCCGGAGCTGGTGCAGGCCAGCGCGATCCTGCGGATTGAGACTTCCGGGAACGTCGCAGCGGCGGATTTGGCGAGTGCCCTTGCGGCACTCTTGGAGCGCCCGCAGCTCGATGAAATCTCCGCGCGGCTCGCCTTGGAAACAGCGTGGTCCATGGATGCGGAGCGAACCGCGCAGCACTTGGCAAAGCTCCTCGAGGTCACCCTCAGTGACGACAGCAAGGGCGGGATCGTCCGGGCCAGCGATGCCTCACCGGTGATGGCGGCAAGCCTGGCAAATACCGCGGCCTCGGTGCTACGTGATCATTTCGAACGCTCGGCGCAAGCAACCCGACGCTTGGAGAGGGATATCAAAGACCAGCATGAGACAGTCGAGGACAAGCGCAAGCTGCTCGCATCGATCATCCGCGCGGGAATGATCATCCACCAAAGTGAGAGGGAAACTCCGACAGACTCCACAGCCTTAGCATCCCCTACGCCGCCGGCAGCACCGGAGAAAGGCGCGGCCGTATATGTTGATGCCAAGGGCGACTTCGAGCGCGAGACCCAGGAGCTTTCTCGGCTGGAAAGCCACCGGCAGGAAGTAAAAGAGATCACGATCCATCACATCCTCTGGGCCGGAGCGAAAGCGAGAGAATGAGCGAGTCCACGAGGATCAAGCGTCTTCCCGCAGTTCCGCTGTCCGGGCTCTGCTGGATCAAGTCTGCTGGTCGAAATCAGGAAGAAAGCCCGGCCCGGCCCGGCAAGCCCCCTCCCCTTCCCGCGCAGGAAGGGGCATGAATCCTGCTTTACGGTTGCGCTCGGCGGGTCGGCTTCCTAGGTTTTGCTCCGGTTTTCCGAACCAAGCACCGATCTTCCCATGAAACGCCGCCATTTTGCCATCCCCGCTTTCGCCGCCGCTATTGCCGCCATTGGATTTACCGGCTGCAAGGGTGGCGGGGGTGACAAGATCAAGGTCGGGGAATTCGCCTCGCTGACGGGCAAGGAGGCCACCTTTGGCACCTCCTCCCACGAAGGCACTCTGCTGGCGATCGAGGAACTCAATGCCGCCGGTGGCGTGCTGGGCAAAAAGCTGGAACTGCTGACCGAGGACGACCAGTCCAAGGCCGGTGAGCCCGCGAATGCCGTGAACAAGCTGATTTCGAAGGACGGCGTGGTCGCCATCCTGGGCGAGGTCGCCTCCAGCCGCTCGCTGGAAGCTGCTCCGATCTGCCAGCAAAGCCAGATCCCGATGATCTCGCCGGCCTCCACCAATCCATCCGTGACCCAAGCCGGCGATTACGTCTTCCGCGCCTGCTTCACCGATCCCTTCCAAGGCGCGGCGCTGGCGAACTTCTCCACCGGCACGCTGAAAGCCACCAAGGTGGCGATGCTCACCGACGTGAAGAGCGACTACAGCAAGGGCCTCGCCAAGTGCTTCAAGGAGAAGTTCCTGGCCAACGGCGGCACCCTCACCACCGAGCTGGACTACAATGGCGGTGACAAGGACTTCAAGGCTCAGCTTACCACGATCAAGAACGGCAACCCGCAGGCGGTCTTCGTCCCGGGCTACTATACCGACGTCGCGCTGATCGCGATCCAAGCCAAGGACCTCGGTCTGACGGTCCCGCTCTTCGGCGGCGACGGCTGGGAGAGCTCGGTGCTGCTCGACATCGGCAAGGAAGCGATGAACGGCCACTACTTCTCCACCCACTGCGCCGCTGACCAAGGCACGCCGAAGATGACCGCCTTCGTGGAAGCTTATAAGAAGCGTTTCGGCGGCAAGGTTCCGGACGCCATGGCGGTGCTGGGCTACGATTCCGCGATGCTGCTGGCTGACTCGATCAAGCGCGCCGGCACGACCGAAGGACCGAAGCTTCGCGATGCGATCGCCGCTACCAAGGACTTCGAGGGCGTCAGCGGCAAGTTCTCGCTCAATGCCGATCGCGATGCGGTGAAGGCGCTGGTCTTCATCAAAATCGACGGTGGCAAGTTCACCTACACCGCGACGGTCAATCCCTGATCCTGGCGGCACTGCAGCAACCTAGCGAGCATAGCAAACACCAACCGCCCGCCTCCTCCCGCCAGTGGATTTCCAGCAAACGGTCCAACAGCTCATCAACGGTATCGGGCTGGGATCGATCTATGCGCTGATCGCCCTCGGTTACACGATGGTGTATGGAGTGCTCCGCTTCATCAACTTCGCGCATAGCGATGTGCTGATGCTGGGAGCCTTCTCCGCCTTCTACATCGCACCGAAGGTCGAAAAGGTGATGGGCCCGCAATCCGCGGCGGGCGCGATCGTGGTGATCGCGCTGGCCGCGGTGATCTGTGCTTGCATCGGCATGCTGATCGAGTTCCTGGCTTACCGGCCGCTGCGCAAGCGGCCCAAGCTTACAGTGCTGATCACGGCGATCGGGGTTTCGCTGTTCATCGAGTTCAGCTGCCAGAACCCCGCGCTTTTCAACTCTGACACCAAACGCTTCCCGACCCTGCTGCCCGAGAAGCAGTTCAATTTTGGCGGCTTGGTGATGGGCAGCAATGACATCATCGTCCCGTTGGTCACCGCGTTGCTTCTGGGCGGCATGTGGTTCATCGTCCAGAAGACCAAGGTCGGTACGGCGATGCGTGCGGTCTCCTTCAACCAGCAGGCAGCCTCACTGATGGGCGTGCCGGTGAACCGGATCATCTCCTTCACCTTCGGTCTGGGCTCTGCGCTCGCTGCGATCGCGGGCATCCTTTATTCGATCAAGGCTCCTGGCATCGAGCCGCTGATGGGCGTGCAGCCTGGCCTGCGTGCCTTCATCGCGGCCGTCGTCGGTGGCATCGGGAACCTTCCCGGCGCGGTGCTTGGCGGTCTCTTGATTGGCATCGTCGAGACCTTCGCGGGTGGTATCCCGGGACTGTCGAACTACCGCGATGCCATCGCTTTCGGGATCTTGATCCTGATTCTCCTCTTCAAACCGGCCGGCCTGCTGGGTCGTGCCACCATCGAGAAAGTCTGATGCCGGACCCTCTCCCACCTGCCGAAAAACCCGCCCCGGTTGCCGCCCGCTTCTCCTTGCTCACGGGTGCCAAGCGCTGGCTCTTCCTGGGGATCGCGATCGCCATTTTACTTTCGCAGTTCTCCGGCGAGTTCAACCGCTACTACCTCGGCATCGTCATCGATGTCGGGATCGCCATCATTCTAGCCGTCAGCTTGAACCTGATCAATGGCCACACTGGCCAGTTCAGTCTTGGCCACGCTGGTTTCATGGCGGTGGGCGGCTACTTCGCGGCTTGGCTATCGCTCACGCTGGGGCCGAATGCCAAGATGCTCTTCCCGGTCTCACTGCTGGCGGGTGGACTGCTGGCGGCGCTAGTAGGCTTGGTCGTGGGCATCCCCTCGCTGCGCCTGCGCGGCGACTATTTAGCGATCGTCACCCTTGGCTTCGGGGAGATCATTCGCGTAGTCGCGCAGACTACCGACGCCGTAGGAGCCGCCAGTGGTCTCAAAGGCATTCCGAAGTTCACTGACCTCGGCTGGACCTTCGGCTTGGTGGCCGTGACCGTCTACACCATCACGGCGTTAGTGAACTCGACCTACGGTCGCGGCTTCCTGGCGGTACATGATGATGAAATCGCGGCCGAGTCATCGGGGATCGGCACCACCCGCTACAAGGTGACCGCCTTCGTCACCGGGGCGTTTTTCGCGGGCATTGCCGGTGGTCTGTATGCCCACCACAAGCAATTCCTCTCCCCCACCGGCTTCGACTGGATCAAGTCGATCGAGATCGTGGTGATGGTGATCCTCGGCGGAATGGGCCGCACTGTCGGCGTGATCTGTGCGGCAATTCTCCTGACCGTGATGCCTGAGTTGCTCCGCGAGTTCTCCGAATACCGGATGATCGTCTATGCCCTGCTGATCATCTTCCTGATGCTGCTGCGCCCGGGCGGTCTTTTCACCCTAAACCGGAAGCGCCGTTCCGCCGCATGAGCTCGCCCCTGCTGGAACTGGAACAGGTGACGATCAAGTTCGGCGGCCTCACGGCGGTCTGCGACTTTTCGACGACCATCGGCGAAGGCGAGCTGGTCGGGTTAATCGGCCCGAACGGAGCTGGTAAAACGACGGCCTTCAACATGATCACCGGGGTCTATCAGCCGACCTCGGGCAGCATCCGCTTCGCCGGACAGCCGACCGCTGGCGTCAAGCCGAGCAAGCTCGCGGGCCGCGGGATCGCGCGGACCTTTCAAAACATCCGCCTCTTTGCCTCGCTCAGTGTGCTGGATAACATCCGGGTGGCGAAGCAGCTCCACAACACCCAGAACTTCTTGGGTTCGCTGTGGCGCGGCAAGGCATGGAAAGAAAGTGAAGCGGAGATCGAGAGGGATGCGATTGAGTTGCTGGAGATCTTCGATCTGGCCAAAGTGCGCGATGAGATGGCGACCTCTCTGCCCTATGGCGACCAGCGCCGCCTGGAGATCGTGAGAGCCTTGGCGACCAAGCCGAAGCTGCTACTGCTCGACGAACCGGCCGCGGGAATGAATCCATCCGAAAAGGAGGATTTGATGCATCTCATCCGCTCGATCAAGGAGCGCTTTGGCTTGGCTGTGCTCTTGGTGGAGCACGACATGAAGGTCGTCATGGGAATCTGCGAACGCATCGCCGTGCTGGAGTATGGCCGCAAGATCGCGGAAGGAACCCCGAAAGAGATCCAGTGCAACCCGAAGGTGATCGAAGCCTATCTCGGCGCAGCCGCCACCCCGATCGAGCCGAACCATGCTTGAGGTTGAAAATCTCCACGTGTCCTACGGGGCGATCAAAGCTCTCCACGGCGTTTCTCTGAATGTGCCGAAGGGCAGCATCGTCACTCTGATTGGCGCGAATGGCGCGGGCAAGTCCACCACCTTGCGTGCGCTTTCCGGATTAGTGAAATCCACGGGCAGCATCCGCTACGATGGCCAGGACATCAGTGGGCTCGCCCCGCACAAGATCGTCTCGCGTAGCCTGTGTCACGTCCCGGAGGGGCGGATGGTATTCGCGAACCTGACCGTGAAGGAAAATCTCGCGATGGGTGCTTACCTGCAGAAGGACAAGGCTTGGATCGCGAAGCAGATGGATTACGTGTTCCATCTTTTCCCACGGCTCAAGGAGCGCGAGAATCAGGCGGCCGGGACGATGTCCGGCGGTGAACAGCAGATGCTGGCGATTGGCCGGGCGCTGCTGGGAAATCCGAAGTTCCTGATGCTGGACGAGCCCTCGCTGGGGATCGCGCCGCTGCTAGTGAAAGCGATTTTCGAGCGGATCGTGGAGATCAACCGCGAGCAGGGTCTGACGATCCTGCTGGTAGAGCAGAATGCGAATCTCGCGTTGGATGTGTCCAACTACGGCTACGTTTTGGAGACTGGATCGATCCTGCTGGAGGGGCCGTCCGCGGATCTGAAGGCGAATCCGCGGGTACAAGAGGCTTACTTGGGAGCTTGAGGTCGCGCGGCTTCTCCTGAACTGCGGATGCGGCCCAGGAACCCTAGGAGCAGCCGGATTACGGGGTTAGGGTGAGTTTTCCCATTCGCGGCTCTGGAGAGGCCGCGCCACTTTTGCACTCTCCCTTGATCCCGCGGCCAAATCCGCGAAGCTCTCCCGCACATGGCGCGCGAGTACACCCTGCACCGGCAAACGGCCGGACCCACCTCGGGGATCGACTACCGGGCGGAGCTGAATAATGAGCAGTATGCTGCCGTCACCTCTCCTCCCGGCGCGGCGCTGGTGATTGCCGGTGCCGGATCAGGCAAGACGCGGACGCTGACCTACCGCGTAGCCTACTTGCTTGATCAGCAGGTGGAGGCGCGGAACATCCTGCTGCTGACCTTCACCAACAAGGCAGCCCGCGAGATGACCGAGCGCGTGCGCCACTTGGTCCCGCACGATGTCTCGGCACTGTGGAGCGGCACCTTCCACTCAATCGGCAACCGGATCCTGCGCCGTCATGCGGAGGTGCTGGGCTTCACCAAGTCCTTCTCGATCCTCGATCGCGATGACCAAAAGTCGCTGCTTACCGGCGTGATCGCGGCGCTGAACATCGATACGAAGCAACGCCGTTTCCCGAAGGCTGAGGTGCTGGCTACGATCTTCAGCTTGGTTGAGAACACCGGCGAGTCGCTCGATGATGTGATCCGCCTGCGCTACCCCTACTTCGACGAGTGGCAGAAGGAGATCCACACCGCCCAAGCCGGGTATACGAAGCGAAAGAAGGACACCAACTCGATGGACTTCGATGACCTGCTGGTGCTCACGCTGAGGCTTTTCCAGCAGGACGAAGAATTGCTCAACCTCTACCGCAAACGCTTCAAGCACATCCTGGTGGACGAATATCAGGACACGAACGCGGTGCAGAGCGAGCTGATCGATCTGCTGGCGGGTGGCGGGGCGAGCATCATGGCCGTGGGCGATGATGCGCAGTCGATCTACTCCTGGCGCGGCGCGGACATGGGCAATATCCTGTCCTTCCCAAAACGACACGAAGGCTGCCAAGTCCACAAGATCGAGACCAACTACCGCAGCGTGCCAGAGATCCTCGATCTCTCGAATGCGGCAATCCGCGCCAACCGTGCGCGCTTCGACAAGGACCTGCGCTCGGCCCGCGAGCAGCTCGGCGTGAAGCCGGCGCTGGTGCCGTTGGAAGATCCAGCGACCCAGGCAGCCTTCATTGCCCAGCGGATGCTGGAACTTCGCGACGAGGGCATCGAGCTCGAGGAGATGGCGGTGCTCTACCGGGCGCATTTCCAATCGCTGGAGGTGCAGCTTGAGTTGACCTCGCGCGGCATTCCCTTCGCTATTACCAGCGGCCTGCGCTTCTTCGAGCAGGCGCATATCAAGGACGTCGCGGCCTTCCTGCGCTTCGTCACCAACCGCCGGGATGAGACCAGCTTCAAGCGGATCTGCTTGCTGATGCCGGGCATCGGCGCCGGCAACGCGGAGAAATTGTGGAGCGAGTGGCTGGCAAGCGGCTGGGCTGAACTGGATGAGATTCCGGAGTGGAGCGAGGTGCTGTCCAAGCTCAAGCCGCCGAAAAAGGCTGCGAAGCTGTGGGAGCAATTCGGCTACATTCTGGACGAACTCACGCCCGGAGGAATTTTCGCCCGGCCGTCCGAGATGGTCTTCAGCGTGTTGGAGGGCATGCTGAACGACCACCTGCAGGCGACTTACGACAACTACGAGAACCGCCGTAGCGACATCGAGCAATTGATGGCCTATGGTGGAAACTTCGACGACGTGCTCGAATTCCTCTCGCAGCTCTCCCTCCTCAGCTCCGCCGATGGCGAGCCGACCGGCGATAAGGCGGAGAAGGACGACGAGAAGGTCATGCTGTCCTCGATCCACCAGGCGAAAGGGCTGGAGTGGAAGGTGGTCTTCGTGATCTGGTTGACCGACGGACAGTTCCCGAACGGGCGGATCCTGGAGTCCGACGATGCCGACCAACTGGAGGAAGAGCGGCGGCTTTTCTACGTGGCGATCACGCGGGCAAAGGATGAGCTGTATCTCACCTATCCGTTCATCAACCCGAAGTCCTATACGGGCGATATCATCCAACGCCCCTCGCGCTTCCTGGACGATTTCCCGCGGAATCTGGTGGAGGAATGGAAGATCCGGCCCGAGTGGGGCAATCCGGATGATCCGTTTTGACGGGTGCATCCCGGATAGCAGGATGGGGCGAGGATTCCCCTGCGCGACCCGCAACACGCTTGCACCCTCCCCCACTGCCTGCCGAAGCTCCGTGCATGTCCACGCTGAAGGTATTCACGGATCTGCAGACCTCGCCGGAATTGATCGACTGGCTGCGAGAATCCATCGCTCCCCACGAGCTGCTGGTGCCCGCGCCGACCGGGGCCTCGGTGCTTTCGGACATTCCGACCGATCCGCTGATGCAGGAGGCGGATATCGTGCTCGGCCAGCCGCGGACCGATGCAGCGATCTCATCCCCGAAGCTGAAGTGGCTGCAAGTCAGCACGGCCGGATTCACCCGCTACGACACGGCCGAGTTCCGCGCAGCCATGAAGGAAAAGGGCGTTCCGGTGACGAACAGTTCCCATGTCTATGACGATGCCTGCGCCGAGCACGCCATGTCCTTCATGCTGGCAAATGCCCGCCAGCTTCCCCAAAACTTGGCTACCCGCACGCCGAACGGTTCACCGGAATGGCTGACCCTCCGCCAGAACAGCCGCCTCTTGCAGGGGCAGTCGCTGGCCATCGTCGGCTACGGTGCGATCGGCGAGCGCCTGGTCGAGCTGCTCACTCCCTTCCGCATGAAAATCACGGCGGTGCGGCGCTCCGTGCGTGGCGATGAAAAAGTGCCGACCGTCAGCCTCGATGAAGTCGATGCCGTCCTCGCCAGCGCGGATCACGTGATGAATATCCTGCCGGACAATGCCGCCTCGCGCCACTGGTTCAATGCCGCCCGCTTCGCCACGATGAAGCCGGGCACGGTTTTCTACAACATTGGCCGGGGTACCACCGTGGACCAAGATGCACTCGCGGTGGCCCTCACTTCCGGCCATCTCGGCGCGGCTTGGCTGGACGTCACCGATCCCGAGCCGCTGCCGGACAGCCATGCCCTCTGGGGCTGCAGCAACTGCTTCATCACCCCGCACACTGCCGGAGGACAGGGCGGAGAGAGCCGGGTGCTGATCCAGCATTTCCTCGATAATTTCAGCCGCTATCTGAAGGGCGAATCCTTGGTAAACCGGGTGATGTAGGCAGCTATTGCCACGCAAAATTACGAGGCTCCGTAAAGATATCGCCGGGGATATCATACAGAGAGCCGGATTGAGCTTGTGAATATAGGACCAGGCAAGGCATGATGAGTTCATGCGTTTCTTGCCTGCCCTACCTCTGTTGTTTCTCACGACCGCCCTATTCGCCCAAGAACCCGCCGCTGGAGGCAAAGAGCCGAGCGAAGCGGAAGTCAAGGCCGCGATCGAGGAGCACATGTCGAAGGTCATCGGCAATGTGAAGTATCAGGAGGGTAGCGCGGAGCTTCCCGGCGGCGTGGCCCATTTGGAACTGCCGAAGGGCTACCGCTACCTCAATCCGAAGGACGCGAAAAAAGTGATCGTGGACCTGTGGGGCAACCCGCCGGAAAAGGCCTCCGATCTGCTCGGCATGGTGGTTCCGGCCGGAGAAGATCTCAGCACGCCGGATTCCTGGGCCATTGTCGTCACCTTTGATGATGATGGCTACATCTCGGACAAGGATGCGGACAAAATCGACTACAACGACCTGCTCTCCCAGCTCAAGGAAGGCACCCGCGAGAGCAACAAGCAGCGCACTTCCAGCGGCTATCCCACGATTGAGCTGAAGGGCTGGGCCGTGCCTCCGCGCTACGACAAGGACAAGAAGGTGCTCTACTGGGCCAAGAATATTCAATTCGCCGATAGCAGCGAAGGCACGCTCAACTATGACGTGCGCGTGCTCGGTCGCCGCGGGGTGCTATCCCTGAATGGCGTGGCCAGCATGAGCCGCGTAAGCGATGTGGAAAAGGCAACTCCCGCGATCGTCTCGATGGCGAAGTTCAACGACGGCCATCGTTACGCAGACTTCAACGAGAGCACCGACAAGAAGGCGGAGTATTCACTCGCTGGCCTGGTGCTCGGAGGAGTAGTCGCATCCAAGCTCGGCCTATTCGCGAAGCTCGGCAGCATCCTAGTGGCGGCCAAGAAGCTCGTGATCGTGGCCATCGCCGCAGTGGCGGCGGGGCTCAAGAAGCTCTTCGGCCGCAAGAGCCAGGCTTGATTGACCGCGGCGCCGTTATTCGCGATGGCAGTGATTTCCCGCTGCCGTCGCGAAGACCATCCGGCCATTGAGGATACTCACTCCTTCGCTTCGCCGGTCATCGGCACGAAGACAACGGGCAGGAGCTTGCGCTCCTCCATCCTGCCGCCGCTCTTCTTGAGCAGCACGAGATTCTGCGGTTCACCCTGCGGACCCACCGGGATGATCATGGTGCCGCCTTCCGCCAACTGCTCAACTAAGGGCGGCGGAATGGCGTGAGGCGCACAGGTAACGATGATCGCATCGAAGGGGCCGGCCTCCTGCCAGCCGCGGTAGCCATCGCCGAGGCGAGTGTGGACGTTCCGGTAGCCGAGGCGGCCCAGCGTTTCCGCAGCCTGCCTGCCGAGCGGCTCGACGATCTCGATGGTGTAAACTTCCTTCACCAGCTCCGCCAGCACCGCAGTCTGGTAGCCGGTGCCGGTGCCGATCTCGAGCACGCGGCTCTCTGGCTTTAGTCCCAGCTCCTGGGTCATGAAGGCGACGATGTAGGGCTGGGAAATCGTCTGCCCGTAGCCGACCGCGATTGCCCGGTCGTCATAGGCAGTATCGCGGACGTCCGGAGGCATGAATTCGTGCCGCGGGATGTCGCGCATCGCCGTCAGCACCCGGGAATCATTCACCCCGCGACGCTGGATCTGCTCGATGACCATTCGGGCGCGGGCGGTGGTCAAGGCAGCCGGCTCAACGAATGTAGGGCCTTGGGGCGCGGCCGGAGGAGTGGCCGTCTCAGCATCGGGAATGGCACCGGCATCCGGTCCCACAGGAGCGGCCGCCGGCTCCTGCCCACACGCGGAACCTACCAATCCGATGGCCGCGGCCAGTCTGAATGTGAAAGCTCTCATCCGGGCACGATACGCCTGTCGGCAGGTCACGCCACCGCTTCCTTTCCTGCCTTGCCCACGGCGGGGTCCTGACATTCCTTAGCGGCATGCCACGCCTCGCCCTCCTCCAGTCGAAGGGATTCGCCACCAAGGCCGAATCCTTTGACCATCATGAAGCCCTGATCCGCAAGGCCGCCTCCGGTGGCGCGCAGATCGTGGTGACGCAGGAGCTGTTCCTGACCCCGTATTTTTGCACGGTCGAAGACCCTGCGCTTTTCGATCTGGCGGATCCCCTGCCCGGTCCGGTCACCGACCGGCTGGGAAATCTCGCGCGGGAATTGGGCATCGTGCTGGTATCCTCGCTCTTCGAGCACCGCGGCGCTGGTTTGTATCACAATACCGCCTCGATCCACGATGCGGATGGCTCTCTTCTGGGACTCTACCGCAAGAGCCACATTCCGCAGGACCCGGCCTTCGAGGAAAAATTCTACTTCACCCCCGGCGATACCGGCTGGCCGGTGTGGAACACCCGCTTCGGCAAGCTCGGCGTGCTGATTTGCTGGGACCAATGGTACCCGGAAGCGGCGCGGCTGATGGCCCTCGGCGGGGCGGAAGTGCTGGTCTACCCCACCGCGATCGGCTGGTTGCCGGAGGAGAAGCCGACCTTGGGCGATGCCCAGCATTGCGCTTGGGAAACGGTGCAGCGCGGCCACGCCGTGGCGAACGGCTGCTATCTCGCGGCAGTGAACCGGGTAGGCACCGAAGGGAATACCGAATTTTGGGGCCGCTCCTTCGTGGCGAATCCCTATGGCGAACTGGTGGCCAAGGCCTCCACCGACCAAGAGGAAATCCTCTATCACGATCTCGACTTCAAGAAGGTAGAGGACTTCCGGCGGATCTGGCCCTTCTTCCGTGACCGCCGGATCGATGCGTATGGAGAGCTGACGAAGCGTTGGCGGAGCTGAGCGGCATCGTTCATCGACATGAAAATCCGCGCCGCGCGTGCAGAGGATCATCCGGTGCTTGCGGAGGTCTTCCTGCAAGCGCGCCGCGATACTTTCACTTGGGAGGATGCCGAAAGCTTCCGTCTAGAGGACTTCGCGGAGCAGACTGAGAGCGAAACGATCCATATCGCCGAGGACGAGCATGGCGAGCTCGCGGGCTTCCTCTCGGTGTGGGAGCCGGAGAACTTCGTTCATCATCTCTTCATCGCGAGCCGGCAGCGGGGCAAAGGAGCAGGCCGGGCACTACTAGAGGATCTGCAGGAAAGGCGAAAGGCTCCCTTGCGCTTGAAGTGTGTCGCGGAGAATACCGCTGCGCTTGGTTTTTACCGGCGCCTCGGCTGGGTCGTGACCGGACATGGAATGTCGGACGGCCGTACCTATCTGCTGATGGAGTGGGGCAAGCTTCCCAAAGGTTTCCAGTGCCGTGGCGCAACGGAAGACGACCTCGGCTTCTTGTGGGATCTTCATGTCCTCACCATGCGCGACTACATCGAGCAGACCTGGGGCTGGGAGAACCTCTGGCAGGAAGAGAATTTCCGGCGCTTCTACGAGACTCGCGACATGGAGATCCTCACGGTCGACGGCAAGCCCCTCGGGGCAATCACCGTGAAGGAAAACGAGGATCACCTCTATCTTCGCAACATTCAGATCACTCCGGCATGGCAGAAGCGAGGGATCGGCAGCATTCTCGTCGCAGAGTTTGTCGCGAGAGCCAAGGCCCGCGGATTCGCCGCCAGGCTACAGGTCCTAAAAGTGAATCCAGCACGAACGCTGTATGAGCGCTTGGGCTTCCGCGTGAGCAATGAGAGCGAGACCCATTTCCTGATGGAGCACGCGGAAGATGCTCAGGCCGCCGTCACTAGCTCATCAGCCACATGATGCCCTTGATCAGGGCCGCGACGATGCCAAGGCCGCCGGCAAAGATGCCGAAGGTGCTGGCGACGCCGCCGCGCTTCGCGGGTGAGAGCGAGATGACGACGCCGAGGATCCCGAAGACGATCGCGATCAATGCGAGGACCAAGCCACCCATCGCGGAGGCAAAGAAGCTCCAGATGGCCGCGACGACGGCAATGATCGAAGGGAGGCTGAAGGAGTTGTTGGTGACAGGGGTAGTGGTAGCCATGTCGCACCGGTAGGCGCGGTTTCCGGAGTGTCAAAAGCGAATCTGAAGAGCGGCATTGCGGGGTCATCAACGACCGGTTAGCATGCAGGCAAATGACGGTGACCTTGGATCTCCCGGAAATCCGCGACAGGCACGCCTTCAACTTGGCGCGCTGGAAGGAGATCTGCGCCGATCCGCAACTCTCCAAGGTTGAGGGCAGGATCGAGTCCGATGCCCACGGACATATTCTCATGAGCCCTCCTCCCGGTTTCAGCCACTCTTCGCGCCAAGGGGCCATACTAGCTCTGCTTTTGAAGAAAAGCGGTGGTCGGGCTTTGCCGGAGTGCCCAGTTTCCACCTCCGGCGGCGTGCGGGGTGTGGATGCCGTCTGGATCTCCGATTCCCGCGCAATGCAGGCCCTCAAGGAGAACGTCCTCATCATCGCACCTGAGATCTGCGTGGAGGTCCTCTCCTCCGGCAACACCCGTGCCGAAATGGAAGAAAAGCGCGGCCTGCTCTTCGGAGCGGGCGCGGAGGAAGTTTGGTTCTGCGACGGAAGGGGGCGGATGTTCTTCTTCATGAAGGAAGAGCCCGAAAACGCTGCGGTAAAATCCCGCCTCTGTCCGGACTTCCCAGTAACGGTCGAGTAAGCAAGGCTGGCGGCCCCGCGCCATGCCCGTATTCTTCCTGATAGTCGCCTGTGCCTTGTGGGGATTGAGCTTCCCGATTGTAAAGTCGCTCGATTTTGAAGTCTCGGCACGACTCGGGGATATCTCGAAGCCCTTCCTCGCGGCCTGGCTGCAGATGGCGCGCTTCGGGCTGGCGGCGCTCCTTATGGCTCCTTTGCTGCTGCATCAGCGGCCGACCAAGAAGGAGATTGCCCAAGGTGCGTGGCTGGCCTTGTGGGGTGGGCTCGGAATGGCCCTGCAGGCTTGGGGGCTCACGCGGACAGAAGCCTCCACTTCCGCATTCCTGACGCAGGCCTACTGTGTGATCCTGCCGTTGATCGCCTGCGTGCGGACCCGCAGCGCCCCTTCGCCGCGGATTCTGATCGCCACGCTGATGGTGGTGGTCGGCGGCGCGATCCTATCCAAGATCACTCCCAGCAACCTCAAGATTGGCGATGGTGAACTCGCCACGCTGGCCGCGGCCTTTATCTTCACCTTCCAGATCCTGACCTTGGAGAACCCGAAGTATGAGGACAACCGCGGTCTGGTCGTTACCTTTGCGATGAGCGTGTGGATCGCGGTGATGTTCCTGCCTGTTAGCCTGGCGCTGGCCCCCCATCCGTCGGCGCTGCTTGCAGCGGGTGCTTCGTGGCCGGCCTTCATTCTGGTGCTGGCCCTGGCCCTTCTGTGTTCGGTGGGGGCCTATGGCCTGATGAATAGCTGGCAGCCCAAGGTGCCGGCCGCGGAGGCCGGGCTGATCTACACCACGGAGCCGGTGTTCACCGCACTCTTCGTCCTCTTCCTGCCGGCGCTGCTGGGGCAGATGGTGGGACACCCCTATCCGAACGAATCCTTTACAAGGCCTCTGGTTTTCGGAGGCTCCTTGATCCTCGCAGCGAACATCTTGATGCAATGGAAGCGCCCTCCACATCCTCCAGCGATAGCACCTGCTCCGTGAAGAAACGCGGCTGCTTCCTCTGCACCCTCACCCGCTGGATCTTCCGTCTGATCCTGCTGCTGGTCATCCTCTGGTGCTTCGGCGCGATTTACTTCGACGGGCCCTTTCCCGGCACCGGCAATCTGGTGATCGCCTGCGTCTGGCTTGTGCTGACCGCGCTGGTCGCTTTCCGCCTGCGCTCGCGCCGCTGCCTCGGTCTCGCCGTCTGCATCGCCGCCGTGATTGCGCCCTGGTGCTTCAAGAAGCCCTCCAACAACCGCGATTGGGCGCCCGAATACGCCCGCACCGCGAATGCCATCGTGGAGGGCGACGCCGTGACCTTCACGAACTTCCGCAACTTCGACTACGGCTTGGACGAGAGCGTCACCGAGCGCTGGGAGACGCGGACGGTCCATCTTTCCAAGCTGCGCGGGATCGACTTTTTCCTGAATTACTGGGGCTCCCCGCTGATTGCGCATCCCATCTTCAGCTTCGACTTCGGCGATGAGGGCCATGTCGCCTTCTCGATCGAGACGCGCCGCGAGAAGGGTGAGGTCTACTCCACGCTCGGCGGTTTGTACAAGCTCTACGAACTGAGCTATCTCGTCGGCGACGAGCGCGACTTCGTCCGCGTGCGGACGAACATCCGCAAGGATGAGGACGCCTACCTCTTCCGCCTGAGCACGCCGCCGGACCAGGCGCGCGAGCGCTTCCTCGAATACGTGGGTCAGGTACAACAGCTCGCCGGGCACCCGCGCTTCTACAATGTCCTCTCCGCCAACTGCACCACCGCGGTGCGCTCGCAGGTGCACATGAAAAAGAAGACTATCCCCGACTGGCGGCTGCTTCTGAACGGCAAGTTGGATGAGATGTTCGCAGAGAAAGGTGCCTTCGCCGTGAAGGACATGCCCCTCGCCGAGTTGAAGGAGAAGGGCCACGTGGATGCGCGGGCGATGGAAGCGCAGGACGATCCGGATTTTTCGAAGAAGATCCGCGAAGGGGTGCCGGGGGAATAGGAGCTCCGGCGCTTCCAAGGATTATTGCGGATAGTTGATGGCTAACAGCCTTCCTCAACATCCTTGGTTCTATCTTTATTCTTATCCTTCGCATTTTCAGCCTCCGCACAGGGGCTGGTTGCACTTTCTTGCAAAGCGCATCATCGCGTCCGATTTTGCACTAAGTCACTTATTTACAACCCTGCAATATTTTCAAAAACCGATTTTACGGTTTCATTAATTTTAAATTTATGATCTTCATGGCGGGCTGTCACACCCACCCACCTCCCTATGAAGGTCCATGCCCTTGTCCTTGGCGGCCTCTTGGCCGCCATCTCCGTGCCGTCCCTACATGCAGGCTGTTGCGCCGCCCACGATGCCGCGACGCAACATGCCGAAGCGCAAGCGATCGGCGAATACCGGATCACCTCCCGCGAGGACGTGACCGATGCTACATCGGGGCGAATCTTCACCCACTACACGGCGCAGCTCAATGCAACGCTCAAGGGTGAGGCACCAGCCCAATTGGACTTCCGCACGCCCGGCGGACGCCGCGGTGAAGTCGTGGAAATCTCTTCGCTGAACCTGGATCTCACGATCGGCGAGGACTACATCCTGCACTTACGCCAGGGAGCCGATGAATCCTGGGCACCGGTCCCCTTCGAGACCCGCCTCAACCGCGGCACACCGGTGCAGAAGAAAGCGCTGCGGAACTACTTCCAAAACGGCGCGAGCGGGAGAATGCCGGTCGCGACCAGCGATCTCAGCGTCGGCCGCGACCAAGGGACTTCCGGGGTCCCCGGCTCCGTGGTGACGGCCACCGGCTACTCCGAGGACGGCGGCTATCCTTCCCGTTTCACGATCTGCGACGGCGGCCTCCCGATCCCCTATGTGGTGGATATCGATCCCGCGAAGCTTCCTCCGGGGATGAACTCGCAAGGCGCACTCGACGCCGTGAGCGAGGCACTGGGTGTCTGGACGGCGGCTTCTTCGGTGAAGTTCCGCTATGTCGGCACCGCATCCTTCGGCAAATCCGCCGACTCGGTGACGACCTACGACGGCGTGCTGCGGATCCAGCTTCACGATAGCTACGGCGTGGTGAATTCGCCGGCGATCGGCATCGGTGGCGGCTACTTCACCACTAACGCCAATGTCCGGCAAGGCGGCACGGTGGCCGGCCAGGGCTTCCAGGAACGCCTGAACGCTTACGTTGTGCTGGAGCACAATACGGCCTTCATGAACGACATTGCGAACTTCAAGCAAGTGCTAACCCACGAGCTGGGTCACGCCTTGGGACTCGCGCATTCCAGCGAAAATCCGTCTGAACCAAACGCGATCCTCAAGAACGCGACGATGTACTACTCGGCGGCCAACGACGGCCGGGGCGCGGCGCTCACCGTCTACGACCAGGACCGGATTGCCTTCGGATATCCGACCACGAACACCCCGCCCTACGTGGCGGACCGCTACATGCCGGCGGTATCTGACAGCGGCTCGGGCGATCTGCCGGTGGCCCTCGGCGTGAACCGGATTGAAACGAGCGGAATTGACCTCCAGGGCGACACGCTGACGCCCTCGATGCCTTGGGCCTCCGATGTCACGAAGTGGTCGCTCTCCGGCAGCCAACTTGTCTACACGCCCGCCGGCTTCCTCGGCGCAGCACGACTCACCGATGCCCAGATCGAAGCCGGCAGTTTCCGCAGCTTGGCCTACTTCCAAGTCAGCGACGGCACCAACCTGAGCCGGGCGGCACGCTGCACGGTGATTCAGATCGACACCGACTCGAAGCCCACAGATGGCCTGCCGAATAACTGGCTAACCACTTACTTCGGCAATATCAACGCAGTAGCAGAAGGTGACCCCAGTCACCCGCTCTCCGATCCCGACGGCGATGGCCTGAACAACCGGGAGGAATACAACTTGGGCTCCAATCCCTTGGACGGGGGCAGTCCCGCCCAATGGGTGAGTTACGACCCGGCACAGTCGAAGGTGACCGTCACGCCCTCGCGCTTCGCCACTCTCCAGCTCCAAGAGAGCACGGATCTCCGCACCTGGACGACCCGGTGCATTACCTGCACAGCTTCCGCCGTGCCCTTGCCCATCACCTTGGACGCGACGCCGCCGAGCGAGGATTCGAAGATGAAGGTCTACCGTGTGATCCCGCTGCCTTGATCTGAAGCCATTCCGGGCTTATCGGGAGCGCGTGACTTTGCTGAAAACGATCGCGCTCCTGACCTGCTCGAACATCTTCATGACCTTCGCGTGGTATGCCCACCTGAAGGATTTGAAGGACAAGCCCTGGATCATCGCCGCGCTAATATCTTGGGGCATCGCGCTCTTCGAGTACCTGCTGCAGGTGCCGGCAAACCGGATCGGCTACACCGGCGGCCTCAGCGGAGCGCAGCTGAAGATCATCCAGGAGGTGATCACGCTCTGCGTCTTCGCGCCCTTCGCGATCTTCTACCTGAAGGAAAAGCTGAGCTGGAATTACGTCTTCGCCGCGCTGTGCATGGCGGGTGCGGTGTTCTTCATCGTGCGGGATGGGCTGCCGGGGAAGAAGGCGGATGCGGCCAAGGAGACTACTGCCGCCGTGGAGAACATCGAGTAGTCGATCAGTCGGAGGGAGAAAGCGGGAAGACGCCCTCATTCGCTTCGGCCTCCCCGGCCTCGGACGCTTGCAATCTTGCGCGCAAGCCCGGATCGGAGACGGAGGCCAGAACCCGCGCTGCCGTCTCGTCGCTGAACTTCATCGCGCCATCCCAAATGCCTTCAATCAAGGCATCGCGCTCCTTGCCTTGGGGCAAGGCCTCCATGGCGTTCACCAATGCCTCGCCAGCCCGGCCGGCAACGCGGCCCCCCGCCTCCTTGAACGCGGCAAGGCGGGTGCTTTCCCGGGAAATCCCGCCGAGCTGCGCGAGGACCTCCTCCGGAAGGCTATAGCTGCCGTAGTGCGCCTCGATCCCCGAGCTGAGGATCTCCTGCTCGCATTCCCCGGGCAACCCCTCCCACAGTCCAAGGCGGTCCATCTCCGACAGCATCGCGGTGAAGCCTGCCATCCCGCCGGATTCGCGGCCCGCGATCTCTTTCAACAACTCCCCGCAATAGCTCTCCGGGAACTTGAGCGCGGCCGCCACCGCCTCGGTGGCAGGCAAGGAATCGACATGGCGTTGCTTGTAAGCCTTACAGAGTTCCTCCAGCACTTTCGGATCATCCTCCCCCGCGAAGATGTTCTCGGCATCATCCCCGCTGAAGCGCACCACCCGCTTGGCGTAGTCCTCCAGACCCCCTTGCGACTCCGGGACCATCCACCGGCGCAGCTCCGCAAGCTCGTGGTCCTTCGCCGTGTCACAAAGCTCATCGATCGCCTCAACCCGCGCGGGCTTCGGCAAATGCGGCAGGGCCTCCATCACGATCTCGCGCTGTGGCCCCGCTTCCACCAAGGCCTTGGCCCAAGCTCCAGCCACTTCCCCGGAGCGCGATCCGAAATAGCCGCTGCTGATCCACTGTCCCACCTGCATGGCCTGCGCCAGCAGCTCCCCTTTGAGCGCCTCCTCGCACTCCCTGCCAACCTGCTTGCTGCGCTGGCCGGATTCCGGCCCGAATGCAAACAGCAGGGCCCCGCGGAGATCCCGCTTGATCCACTCGCGGAAGATCGCGGCAAAGGCCTTGTCGTATTCCTCACCCTTCAGATCGCTCGCATTCAACTCGGCCAGCAGCCCGGCATGCACCGAGGGTGGCTTCGGGCGCTGGCGGTCACCGGCCTTGGCCGCTGGCAGGGGTGCTGGCTGATCCATCGCACCGACCACAAACCCTGCACTCGAAGAAGCCTTGGGACGAGCCACAAGGAATGCCGCCGCATGCGTGAGCAGGAGCAACAAGGACCATCCCATGAGCGGACTAATCTTCATGGGCCTTCCTCCCCTCCCAAATCCGGTGGCGGCTCCATCCATGGCGCCAGGCTCTCTTTCATGGCCCCTGAGGGCATCTCCGCCACGTAGGCGGCACAGCTTGCCGGATCTTCCTCGAACCATGCCGAGAAGCGCTGCCCCAGCAGGGACAGCGCCGTGAAGGAAGGCTCTCCACCCTCGGAAAGCTGCTTCGCCATCAAGAACCCGACTTCCGGCGAGACCGGCAAGTTCACCAGCCGCTCCTGATGCGGAAACGAAGGTGAAAGCAAGCTCAGCGCCCGGCGCGGGTCGTCCTCCACCGCGGCCCGGAAGGCCAGCGCCGAGATCTCATCGTGCAGCCCTGAACCACTGGGCACGGCCCGCTCCATCGCCGAAATCCACTCCTCGCCCGTGATCTTGCCACGCAGGAATTGGTCGCGGCTCTCGGCATAGCCCTCGATCCCGTCGAAATCCGAACTCGAAAACAAAGCCCAGGCGACGGATGAGCTGGAAGAGCCGCCCGAGAAATAGCCGCGGATCTTGTCCGCCATCAAGATGCCCTCGGTCCGGTTCGGATTGTTGAGAACCGCGTCGATGTTGTTGCGGTTAATGGCCCCATCGCCCGAACGCAGTCCGACGGTCACAATGTCAGTCACATTCGTGCCGGTCGCGGCCGGGACGCCCGGAATCGTGGTGTTCGCCACCGTGCCGATGAAATCGGCATTGGTCCGCGTCTGGCCCTCACCTGCGGCGCAATCGGCCGCGAATTGGGCCACCGCATAGGGAGGGTAGCCGGATTGCTCAAGCGCCTCCACAAGTCCGCTTGCCACTGGAAAGAAGCCAATGATTTCTCCCAAGAATCCGGCGGCGCTGCTGTCATCCAGAAGCTGCCGGATACTGGCAAGATGGTCCTTCAAGTCAGGGTCATTGCGGAAGCGTTTAGCCAAAAGTTCGAGCCGGTCCTCGTGGGAACCCAAGCTCGCGGCGAGTTGCAGCGCGAATACAGGTTCCCGGTCATTGGCCACGTAGGCGGCCTGCTCAAACAGGAAGGACCGCGCTGCCGGCACTTCCCGCAGGTAGAGCGCGAGCTGCGCCGTGCCGCCCTCGCGAAGGTGGCGGGAAAACTCCTCCAGCAGGTCTTCCGGCGAGCCGGAATAATCCCGCGCCCACTCTGTGGCCCAGCGCAAGGCGGCGACCGGATCGCGGTCCACCCAGACGCCGAAGGCGGCGCGGGTCTCGCGGGAGACGGTCAGGTCCGGATCCGCGGCGGCGGCTTTCACCAGGGCCGCCACATCCGTATCCGCGGGAATGGCACCACGGGCTGCGGCTAGGAGGCTGTCTTCGTCTTCGCCCTCCTCCGCTTCTGCCTCGTCTTCGGTCGCCGCCTCCTCCGCCGGCTTCACGCTGCTGCCCAGGAAGGATGCGAGACCCGTAGCCACTGGCTTGCCGGGAGCTGGGGCTGGCGGTGAGCTGGCCGCCGCCGTCTCCGCTACCGGCGAGTGCCGGCCCAGCCACAAGGCCACGCCGTGACTCGCCAGCAAGGCAGTGATCAGCAGGCTCCGCCGCATGCGGTCAAAGATGATATCTACCCTCTTGGGTCAAGCCCCCGAAGTGGCGCGGCCTCTCCAGAGCCGCGACCGGGAAAATCCACCCCTATCCCGCAGCTCTAAAAGGTCCAGAGTTCCCCCTTATGAAGAATGGGGGAACCCTCCATCTGAGAAGACCCGGAGGACGGGGGGAGGTGCACAGTCGCGGCTCAGGAGAGGCCGCGCCACTTCTTCCGATCCCGTCGGGATCGGAAGAGCCAATGCTAATGCCACCAAACAAGCGCCATTCCAATCACCCTCTCACACCAGCGGCTTGAGCGTGACCTCGTGCACAACCTTGCCCTCAAGATTCTTCATCACGAAAGTCAGGGCATTCGCATCCGCCTTGCCCTCGGTCCAGGTCGCGTGCTCGGGCCGAGGGCCACCGCCGACGAGCTGGGCATAGGGGAATTTCTCGTTCGGCGCGATCGACGCCGGACTGTGAGTGTGGCCGGAGATCACGATCTGGGTCTTCCAAGCCACCAAGGCATCGTGCCAGGCATCGCGGCTGAATCTACTAAAGGCATCGTAGCCGCCCTTGTCGTAGCCGACTTCGGTGATCTCCTGGGTCCAGCGCAGGGGGATGTGGCAGAAGACGACGCGGTACGGTGCATCGCGGAACTCCGGCCGAGCGCTGACTTCCTTGATCCACTCGGCTTGCTCGCGGCGCAGGGACTCGAAGGCGACACGACCGCCGAAGTTCGGGTGATTGTCCGGCTTGTCCTCGCCGGTGTGCAGGCAGATGAAGGCGACGGGGCCGCTGCGGAAGGCGTAGAAGGGACGGCCCTGCGGCGTGGCGATCATCTCCGGCACGCGGAAGGCCCACTTGCCGCGCACGTCGTGGTTGCCCCAGGTCAGCAGCATCGGCCGGCCCTCGCTGATGTCTTGCCCGGCGGGGTGCAGCAGCGTGGGCACCAACCAGTCTTCCTGGTGCCAGTCGTTGCAGGTATCACCGTTCCAGAGCAGGAAGTCACCGGTGGGGGTCACGGCGTGCAGACGCTTGATGGTTTCCTCGTTCTGGTGGGTGTCGTTCCAGACCACGAACTGCGTTTCCTTCGCGTTGGGGTTGAGGGTCTTGAACTTCTTCCACGGGCCTTCGATGTGCTCCTTGTTGTCGACGGAGTCGGTGATGGCGCGGAGCTGGTAGGCGGTACCCGGCTTCAGGCCGCTGAGCTTCACGCGCAGGATTTCATCGCCCTGCGGCACGAAGCCGAAGCGGTCGGCACCGGCGGTGCCGCTGCTGCCGTCCTCGGCCTTCCACTCGACATGACCGCGGGCCAGCCGGGAGACCGCCCAGACGACTTCCACGCCATCGGACTGCGGGGCCATCACCACGGCCGGGGTTTTCACCAGCGGCGCGTTCGGATCCACCGCCGGCGCGGCGGCCGGGGCGGTTTTGCTGTCCTGCGCTTGTGCGATGCCCGCGGCACCTGCCACTGCTCCACCTGCGACCTTGCCAAGAAATCCACGACGTTTCACGAGGGCTGAATACGTCACAAAATCGACAAATTCACGACAAATTAGTCTAATCAGCGATATTGCCACCGAGATTGGCGGTTTTGACAAAGTCAGCGCTTTTTCTTCCCCTGCGGCTTCGCTGACTCCGGCTTCTTCTCGCCCAGAAGCGCCTTGGCTTCCGGGCTGCCTTCGATCTCCAGCTTCATGGCGGCTTTGGCTTCCCTGTGACGCTTCCGTAGGTCCGCTTCGGGCGCCCCGCCTTCCCGCGAAGCTTCAAAGCACAACTCTCCCGGAATCCCGGTCACGCGTTCGAAGAGGAGGGCAGTGGCTTTGTAGAGCCCCGGCCCCTCCTTGTCTGCCGCATCGCGCACGGTCGCGAAGTCCTTGGCATCCTCGATCTCCCAAGCCTTAAACTTGCCAGTCTTGACCACCAACTTGTCACCCTCCGACTCGATTCCCAAGGCTTGCTCGGAGCCGTCAGGAAGCCTCCGCATGACAAAGAGGGTCGGGTGGTCCGGGTCCGCGCAGTACTCGCCGAAGGAGCCCAACTCCACCGGGACACCCTTGGTCCAGCGGTAGAAGGTGTCCACGCTCCCCCAGCATTTCCGTCCCCAATCCGAGGTGCACACTACCATCAAGCCTGCTTCCAGTCTGGGCTCACCACGCTCCGACCTCATCTCAAGAAGCTCGGCCCCCTCGCCTTTCTTTTTCAGGATGTGATATCCAAGGCTCCAGCCATCGTTTTCGAAAGAGATCAGAATCTCAGGCACCTTGTCGCCGGTCACATCCTTGAGGACAAAGGGCACCGACGGTGGGTAGATGTGTTGATAGCCGGCTTCCTCAGGAGTTTTTCCCTCAGGGACCCAAGCTGGAAACACATCCTTCCACTCGGAGAGAACCTTCCAGCCCTTCTTGTCGCCCACGGCCAAGCCCGAGCCCTCGACCGCCAGGTGGCGGCCATCGCCGAAGAGGTCGCCGTGCAGGACCATCGGGCCCTTCGGTGAAACCCAAGGCTCCGGCTTGCGCGGCATCTTCTCCGCACTGAGACCGGCAAGAATTTCCAGCACGGTCAAGGGCTTCTCTGCTGGATCCCCAAGCTCGGGTTCTTGCGCAACAACAGAAAGTGGCAGGCAAAGGGCGGAAAACGTCAGGAAGAGTCTTTTCACGGTGACGACGACTAAAGCTGTAGCGTGCCTCCGGGAAAAGACGACGAAGCTCGTGTGAATTCGACGAAATCAGCGACGCGTCAATTTTTCCGGCGCTGCTTGGGAGATTGGGCGATCGGCCCCGCGTAGTCCCGGATTCCCGATCGAGGAGCCCTTCCCGCGATGACCGCTTGCAGGGCCTCCCCGATCGTGATGCTGTTAGTTTCTCCTATTTCCCAATGAAGCAGTTCCGTCTCAACCGTCTTTTCAATGCCAAGTCCGGCCGCTGTTTCGATGTGGCGGTGGATCATGGTTTCTTCAATCAGCCGGGCTTCTTGACGGGGATCACGTCGATGCCGGAGGTGATCCGCCAATTGGTCGCCGCGGGGCCGGATGCGATCCAGCTGACGGTGGGGCAGGCACGGCACTTGCAGAACCTGCCGGGGCGGCAGAAGCCTTCGATGGTGCTGCGGACGGACGTGGCGAATGTCTATGGCAAGGAGCTGCCCGACACGGCCTTCAGCCTGATGATCGAGGAGACGATGCTCCAGGCGGTGCGCCACGACGCGGCCTGCGTGTGTGTGAACCTTTTCCAGATCCCTGGCGCGCCGGAGGTGCATGCGCAGTGCGTGGAGAATATCCTGAAGCTCAAGCCACAGGCCGACTACTACGGCATGCCGATGATGGTGGAGCCGTTGGTCTTCCGGCCGAATGCGGAGGCAGGCGGCTACATGGTCGATGGCGCGCTGGAGGGCATCGTGCACCTGGTGCGCCAAGCGGTGGAGCTGGGCGCGGACGTGATCAAGGCGGACCCGACGGATGATCCCACGCTCTACGAACAGGTGATCGAGACGGCAGGTGGCATTCCGGTGCTGGTGCGCGGAGGCGGGCGGGTGAGTGATCGTGAGATCATGGAGCGCACGGCCGCACTTTTGAAAACGGGGGCGAGCGGTATTGTCTATGGACGCAATATCATTCAGCATCCGAATCCGACGGGCATTGTCCGGGCCCTGATGGCGATGCTTCACGATGGAGCTTCGGCGGATCAGGCCCTGGCGATGATCGATGCCTAACCGCTCATGGCTCTCAGCGACCAAGCGCTTGAACGTTTCGCGGCGATTGTCGGGCAGGATCAGGTCCTGACCAAGCCGGAGGATTTGATTCCCTACGGCTTCGATGGCACAGCGGCGCTGAAGCGCATGCCACAGGTGGTGATATTGCCGGGTTCGACCGAGGAGGTGGCGGCCTGTGTAAAGGTCGCGGCGGAGCTGGGTTTGCCGGTGGTGGGGCGCGGGTCCGGGACGGGTTTGAGCGGTGGGAGCGTGCCGGTGGAGAACGGGATCGTGCTGTGCCTGGTGAGGCTGAATGCGATCCTGGAAGTGGATGCGCGAAATCTGACAATGCGAGCCCAGGCGGGAGTGATCACGCAGAAGATCGCGGAGGCGGCGGCGGCGCAGGGACTCTTCTATCCGCCGGATCCGGGATCGATCCGGATTTCGACGATCGGGGGGAATGTGGCGGAGAACTCGGGCGGGCTACGGGGGTTGAAGTATGGGGTGACGAGGGATTATGTGATGGGTTTGCAGGTGGTGCTGGCGGATGGCGAGGTCGTGGAACTAGGCAACAAGTGCGTGAAGGATGTGGCGGGTTATTCGCTGAAGGATCTCTTCATCGGTTCGGAGGGCACGCTAGGAATTATCACGGAGGTGCTGCTGAAGCTGCTCCCCCTCCCTGCCGCGCGGCGCACTTTGCTGGCGAGTTTTGATACGCTGGAGGCCGCGGCGGAGACCGTGTCGGCGATCATCGCGGCGCGGATCATTCCCTGCACGCTGGAGTTCCTGGACCAGATGACGATCCAGTGCGTGGAGGATTTTTCAAAGGTGGGCCTGCCCACCGATTGCGCGGCCCTGCTGCTGATGGAGACGGATGGGCATCCGGCGGCGGTCGAGGATGAGGCGCAGCGCATGGAGGCGATCGCAGTCCAGCATGGGGCGAAGGCGGTGCGGCGCGCGGCGACTGAGGCGGAATCGCTGGAGCTGGCTTCGGCACGGAGGAATGCGTTTTCTTCGCTGGCGCGGAAGCGGCCGACGACGATTTTGGAGGACGTGACCGTCCCGCGCAGCGAACTGGCGGTGATGGTCCGCTTCATCGCGGAGACCGCGGCACGGCATCGATTAGCGGTGGGAACCTTCGGGCATATGGGCGATGGTAACCTCCACCCCACCTTCCTGACCGATGAGCGCGATGAGGAGGAGATGGCGAGGGTGCACCTGGCGCTAGATGAGATCGTGGGCAAGACGCTGGAGCTGGGCGGGACGATCACCGGCGAGCACGGCATCGGCTTGGCCAAGAAGCAGTGGCTGGAGCAGCAGATGGGCGGGGCAGCTTACAAGCTGTTAGGCGAGGTGAAGAGGGCCATCGATCCGCGCAATCTGCTGAACCCGGGCAAGATCATTTCTTAAGCGGCATGGCGGGCTCTCTGAAATCCCTCGACTACTCAGTGCTGCAGCAATGCATGCACTGCGGGATGTGCCTGCCGACTTGCCCGACCTATGATGCGACGCTGCGGGAGCGCAACAGCCCGCGGGGACGGATCGCGCTGATGCGCGCGGTGGCGGATGGGGAGCTGGGGATCTCGGATCAGTTTGCGGAGGAGATGAGCTATTGCCTGGGCTGTCTGGCCTGCCAGAGCGCCTGTCCGGCGGGTGTGGACTATGCGACGCTCTTCGAGACGGCACGGGCCGACATCGAAGCGAGTGGCGTGAGGAAGAGCGTGCAGAGATCTTTCTGGCGCTGGCTCACGCTCGATTTCCTCTTCACGCATCCTCGGGTGTTGCGGGCGGTTGGCCGGGTGCTCCGGCGCTATCAGGAGAGCGGTGCGGAGACAGCTTTCCGAAAATGGGGTTTCATGCGGCTGCTGCCTGAGAATCTGAGGCGGCTCGAACCACAGACACCACAGATCGCGGAGAAGTTTTCGGATGATTTGATTGCCGAGCGGGAGGAACCGGAGAAGCCGAGGTGGAAGGTGGCGCTGCTTACCGGGTGTGTGCAGGATCTGGTATTTCCAGACATCAACCGGGATACGGCGGATGTGCTGTTAGCCAACGGCTGTGCAGTTCATACCCCGTCCGTTCAGCCTTGCTGTGGCTCGCTGCAATCGCACAACGGTGAGCCGGAGATCGCGGTGGAACTGGCGCAGCGGATGATCGATTTGCTACCGCCCGCGAAGTTCGATGCGATCATCACGAATGCCGGCGGCTGCGGCTCGCACTTGAGGCACTACTCGGGCTTGCTGGCGGGTGATCCGCACTATGGGCCGCTGGCCAAGCTCTGGGATGCGAAGGTGAAGGACATCCACGAGTGGCTGATTGAGATCGGCTGCCGGGCTCCGCTTGCATCGCCTGCGGAGGAGAACATCACGGTGACTTACCATGAATCCTGCCACCTCACCCATGGCCAGAACGTGAAGCGCGAGCCACGGCAAGTGCTGGCGCTGCTGCCGGGCGTGCAGGTGATCGAGCTGCCGGAGTCCTCGTGGTGCTGCGGGAGTGCTGGGATCTACAACATTACCCAGCCGGAGACTTCCGCGGATTTGCTGAAGCGGAAGGTCGGACACATCCGCAGCACCGGCGCCGACGTGCTCGCCACCTCGAATCCCGGCTGCCACTTGCAAATCGCTCGCGGCCTAACAGACGCTGGCATGGCCACGGAGATCCTGCAACCGGTCACCCTCCTCGCGCGTGCTTATCGGCGCGAGCCCCCTGCCCTCTCTCAATCATGAAACCCACGGTATCGATCGGAATCATCGGAGGCGGCCTGATGGGTCGCGAGATCGCAAGCGCCTTTGCCCGCTGGTGCGCCCTCACCGATGTACCGGTGACTCCGCGCCTCGCAGTCGTGGCGGACCTGAATCCCGCGGCGCTCGAATGGTTCAAGGAACTGCCCGATGCCCCGAAGCTGGTGACGGATTACAAGGAACTGCTCGCCGATCCCGCGGTGGAGGTGGTGTATGTGGCGGTGCCGCATCATCTGCATGAGAAGCTGTATTGCGACGTGCTGGCTGCGGGGAAGGACCTGCTGGCGGAGAAGCCTTTCGGAATCGACTTGGCGGCGGCGCGGCGGATCGAGGCGGCGGTGAGGGCGAGCGGGCGCTTCGTGCGCTGTAGTTCAGAGTTTCCCTTCCTGCCGGGAGCCTTACGGGCCTTCGACTACCTCAAGGAGAACCGTCTGGGGATGCCCTTGCACGCAGTCTTCGGTTTCCATCACAGCAGCGACCTTGATCCCACCAAGCCGGCCAACTGGAAGCGCCAGAGCGCGAGCTGCGGCGAGATCGGCGTGCTGGGCGACCTCGGCATGCATGCCTGCCACTTGCCGCTACGCCTCGGCTGGCGGCCCACGAAGGTCATGGCACAGCTCACGCGCGGCTATGCGGAGCGGCCGGATGGCAAGGGCGGCATGGCGACCTGCGACACTTGGGACAATGCGCTGCTCCACACCTGGGCGACGGTGCATGGGCATGAAATTCCACTGCGCTTGGAGATGAAACGGCTGGCACCGGGCGCGACGAATTCCTGGTTCATCGAGGTCCACGGCACTGAGGGGGGGCTGCGCTTGAATACTTCGGACTGGAAGGCGTTCGAGCTCTTCGAGCGCGGCAAGGAGCAGTGGTGGAAGCGCACCGACCTCGGGTTTGGCGTGGAATTCAAGACGATCACGGGCGGGATCTTCGAGCCCGGTTTCCCGGACTTGATCCAGCAGATGTGGGCTTCCTATCTCACCGAGCGAGCCGGGTTGTTAGGCGCGCGGTTTGGATGCGCCACGGTGGAGGAAGCAGTGGCCACTCATGAGATCTTCGCCGCGGCGCTGGAATCCCAGAGGGAGAGCAAGGTCGTTGCTTGTTAAGCGACCAAGGGTGGCAGCGCTTCGCGAGCTTCAAGCCACTCCTTCGGAATCGTGTCCAGTCCCAGACGCGCGGCAAGGATGCCACCGACCATGGCTCCATTGGTATCGCAGTCGCCTCCGCCCTCAACTGTCGCAATGAGGGCCCCAGCATAGTCATCCAACGAACGTAAAGCCGACCAGATCACATAGGGCACCGTGTCCGGAGCGGTGACCAATGCGCCATTCCCCAGACGCCGTCCAGCCACCGCGGGTGAGAGCATGGGTTCCACCTGCATGGCCGCCTTCAGACCTTCCCGGGTATCACCCTCCGGAGTAAGGCGCAGGACTTCGCTACCGATCACCTCACGCGCCTCGGCAGCCGGAAGCGCTCTTGTCTGCCAAGCGCAGGCCGTGGCCACCGCGACCGCGATGGCCCCGGCGATGCCTTCCGGGTGCCAGTGGGTTACCCGCGCGGACTTCATCGCCTGCGTGACCACGACCGAGAGATCATCCGCAAACCAAGCCCCGAGCGGGGCCACGCGCATGGCCGCGCCATTCCCCATCGAGCCACCGCCAAAGGCTGACCGCGCCGCCTTCTCCCATGACTCGCCTCCCCCAATCATCTGCAGGATTTGCCGGGCACCCTTGCCATAGCCGCGATCCGGCTCGCGCTTGTAGTTGCGGGAAAAAATCCACGCCAGCATCTCTTCCTCAATCTTGCCGTTGCGCTCGAGGCACTCGATGACCCCCAGTGCCATCGCGGTGTCGTCGGTCCACCACCAGGGCCCGGCGGGCACGCCTTGGGCAACGCGCTGGCGCACATTCTCAAAGCCGTAGGCGTAGAGTTCGCCGAAGGCATCGCCGATGGCCAGTCCTTCCAGGACGGTGCGGGCGAGGGAATGGCGTTCATCGCGGGTCATCATCGTCACAGCGTTCATATTCCCGCTTTCGCGCCAAGCAAGATGCTGCTTACTTGCCGCCCGCATGACTCCCGCCGCTCTCCGCTACGCGATGCCCGCCGAATGGTCCTTTCAAGAGGCCGTCTGGCTGTCCTGGCCGGTGGAGGACCCGCGCCATTGGGGCGGCAAGAAGAAGGACCTGATGAAGGCGAAGTTCGCAGAGATCGCCGCGGGCATCAGCCGTTTCGAAAAGGTGCGGATCAATGCCGAGGGGAAGGAGCACGCCGCGATCCGCGAACTCTGCAACAAGGCGAAGGCGGTGATGGACCGCGTCGAACTCTTCGACCATCCGCACAATGACGTGTGGTGCCGCGACCACGGGCCGATCTTCCTCAAGAACCGCGAGAGCGGCGAGGTGGCGATCAGCGACTGGGGCTTCAATGCCTGGGGCGGCAAGTTTCCGCCCTTCGATCTGGACGACTCGATTCCCCGCCAAGTCGCGCAGAGCCTCGGCATGAAGCGCTTCGAGGGAGGAATGATTTTGGAAGGCGGTGCGATCGAGGTGAACGGCGCGAGCCAGCTCCTGACCACCGAGGCGGTATTGCTGAATAAAAACCGCAACCCGCATCTCTCGCGGGAGGAGATCGAGCAGAAGCTGAGGGATACGCTGGATGTGAGGGATGTGCTGTGGCTGCGCCAAGGCATCGAGGGCGACGACACCGACGGGCATATTGACGACCTTGCGCGCTTCATCGACTGCGGGACGATCATCGCGTGCACCGAGAAGGACCGCGGTTCCCCGAACCACGCCGTGCTCGATGAAAACCTCGGCCGCCTGAAGGGTTTCCTCGGCCACGAGGGCAAGCCCTTCGAGATCGTGGAGATCCACCTCCCCGAAGCCTGTGAGGTCCCGGGCTGGCGATTGCCGGTACTACCCGCATCGTATGTGAACTTCCTGATCGTGAACGGCGGGGTGCTGGTGCCCACCTTCCGTCAGCACAAGAACGACGACCGCGCGCTGGGCATGCTGCGCGAACTCTTCGGTGACCGCGAGGTCGTGGGCATCGATTGCCTCGACCTCGTCGAGGAAGGCGGGACGCTGCATTGCATCTCCCAGCAGCAGCCGGCGTGAGGCAGACAAAGGTAGTCCGCTCAGTCCTCTGAGCGGACGAAGCAGTTCTGAAAGCTGACTCAACCCGGTGCCCTACGACCTCCCGAAGGAGAGCTACGATGCCTTGAAGGAGGAACTGGAGAAGTTCCGGCAAGGATCCCAATAGGAATCACGGTCACTAACGCTCCTGTAGCTCCCTCGCCTCCTCCCGCCACCGCGCCAAGGTGGCAGGCTCCTTGAAGGACGGCGCGTTTGCCGCCTTGGCAATCGTTTCCCGATAAGCCTTCAAGGCCTCTTCCCGTTTCCCCGTTAGCGCCAGGGCCCGCGCATAGTCGATCCACCTCGCCAGACTCTGCGCATGAACCGCGCCGAAATGATTCTCGGTGCGCCGCGCCATGTCTTCCAGGATCGCCAATTGCGCCGCTGGATCGCCAGTCCCGAGATCCAGCAAGGCCAGCTCCGCCTTCGTGTCCCAAACCTGCGGAGAGTCCGCTCCCATCGCGCTCTCGATCAGCGAGAGCCGCCTCGCCTGCAGGGCTCGCGCCTCACCCATCCGATTCAAGGACCGCTCCACCCGGGCCAAGGTCCAAAGGCACTTCGCGATCAATTCGCGGTCGCCCGCAAACTGCGCGTCTGCCAATCCCAAAGCTTGCCGCGCCAGCCGCTCGGCATCCTCCAGCTTGTCACGGTCATGGGCCAGCACCGAGAGATGGCAGAGCGCGCGGATCCTCATGTAGCGATCATGGGGGCGATCCGAATGCCCCAGCATCCCCTCTGCCCGCATCATCTGCCCCCGGGCCAGTTCCGGCTGCGTCTCGCTCACCGAGATCGCATTGCCAAACAAGGCCAACGGCAGCAGATCAGCCGAATCCTCGCCCGGCATTGCTTCTAACAGGCCCAATGCCCGCGCGAATTGTTCCTGCGCCTTCGCGGTCTCACCCATGCCCTGCAAGGCATCCGCCAGCGTGTGCCGCGCCCGCGCTTCTGTCCGCGGATCGCGAGTCAGTTCCTCTGGCAGATGCTCCGCGAAATCGAAGACCGCCTGCCGCAGCGGATAATCCTTCGAGCGCCCGAACTCCGGATTCCCCGCCACAATCAAGCGCGCAAAGCCGGTGAAGAGATCCTCCGCCCGCTTCCGCTCCGCCACGGCCCGGCGCTGAGCATGCAGGATCGCCGCCGAAGCTGCGGCCAGCACCAGCAACATCACCACAACGGCTGCCGCCGCATAGGGATGGCGACGGATCATCCGCGAGGCGAGATAGGACCAGGTAGGCCGGCTCGCGGACACCGGCAGCCGCGCCACATAGGCCCGCAAATCGGCGGCCAGGGCGTCCGCACTCGCATAGCGCTCCGCCGGGTCGCGGCGCAGGCATTTCAATGCGATCAACGCGAGATCGCCGCGCAGGGCCCGCTGCCACGCCTGCGGAGTCTCGCCACGACGCTGGGCCAATGCTGCCACGTCCCCCGCCAGTTCCAGCCGCGTGCTGCGCTCTGGCGGGGTGACCTCGCGCGATGCCGAATTCGGCTCACGGAAAGGCGAAACGCCGGTGAGCAGCTCATAGAGGATCACCCCCAGAGAGAAGATATCCGTACGGGCATCCAATGCGTCCGGATCCCCATGGATCTGCTCCGGGCTCATGTAGGCCGGCGTGCCTGGCAGGCGCCCGGGCCGCGTCTGCCGTGAGTCCGTGGCGGAGTCATTCAGACAAGCGATGCCGAAGTCGATGAGGCAGGGCCGCGGTGCCGCTCCCGCAGAAGAAGTGACCAGCACGTTCGAGGGCTTCAGGTCGCGGTGCAGCACGCCCTTCTGGTGCGCGTGGTGGACGGCATCGCAGACGGCAGCCATCAACCCGGCTCGCTGGTCTAGGCCCAGCTCATGGGCATCGCACCAAGTCGTGATCGCATCGCCGGGGATATACTCCATCGCAATCCACGGCCGACCGTCGTCCGTTAGACCGGCGTCCAGCACGCGGGCGATGCCCGGGTGCTCCATGCGCGCGATCGCCTGCCGCTCGATCTCGAAGCGCCAGCGTGGCTCCTCATCATCAAGCGTGGCGCGCATGACCTTCAGGCAGACCTCGCGCTCCAGCGGTTGCTCCTGCCGCGCCAGGAAGACAATCCCGCCGCCACCCGAGCCCAGCTTCCGCAGCAATTCATAAGGCCCGATCCGCGAGCCGGGTGACAAGGGCGAGGCCACGGCATCCGCCACCGGATTCCCGCGTGAATCCAGCGTCGGCGAGCCCAGGAAATCCGGCGAGCGCGAGGCACTCTCTAACAAGTCACTCACCCGCCGCCGCAGCGCCTCATCATTTGTCGCCCGCTCAAGATAGGCCGCCTGCTCATCCGCCGGCAATTCGCTGGCTTCCTGAAACAGCCGCTGGAGGGGCGACAGGCTCATGTCCTAATCTCTTTCCAAATCGTGTGCCAGCCAGGCCCGGGCAAAGGCCCAGTGGCGCAGCACCGTGCGGGTGGAGCTATCCAAAGCCTCCGCGCATTCCTCCACCGAGAGGCCGGTGAAAAAGCGCAGCATCACCACCTGGTGCGCCTCGGGCGCCTCCTTCTCCAAGGACGCCAGCGCAGCATCCAACGCCAGCACCCGCTCCGAAGCCGGTGTCTCTGATAGATCCAGCACACTCTCGATGTTCAGGGCCTCGCGTCCCGCACCACGCTTCAGGGTAGCGCGCTGCCGCGCGTGCTCGATCAGGATGCGGCGCATGGCGGTAGCCGCAGCAGAGAAGAAGTGCCGGCGATTGCGCCAACCACTGCCGCCGCCCTCCGGCCCGCCGAGCCTCAGCCAAGCCTCATGAACCAGCTCGGTGGCCTGCAGCGTACGCCCCGGTGCCTCATCCGCCATGCGCACCGCGGCGATCACCCGGAGCTGGCCATAGACTGCCTCCAACATCGCTTCGCGAGCATGGTCGGAGCCGGCATCCATCGCTTCGAAGAGTCGGGTTAGATTCTCCGGCGGGGCATCCATCCCCCAAAACTAAGCAGAGCATCCCGAACATCAAGCCCGCCGGAGACTCAGTGGATTTGGAAGTCGAAGCGTGCAAATCGCCTCGTTCCCGAAATGGGGATCAGCACTTCCTGATAGCTGTAGCCCACCTGCGAGATCAGGTCCGGGCGATCGATGATCTCCGGCTGCAGGAAGCTGGTCCACGAGCTCATGTTGCTGCTGCCTTGGTGCGTGATCGTCGCACCCTCGATGCCGGTCTTGCGCTGCCAGCGAATGCGCAGATTGTTGCCGGACTTCGCCAGGCTGAAAGGCGAGTCATTCACCGCCCGCGGGTCCGTGCCCAAGTAGTATTCCGCGGCATTCGGAAGATGATCGCCATCCGGATCTGCCTCTGGAGCCAGCAGGATCGCTTCCATCCCCGTGGTGCGCTCCACTCCGGTGAAGTGCTCCGCAAGCCAGGCGTTGTAGGCCGGATGCCAGGTTCCGGAGAGATCGATGTCCGGCCAATCGTTGTTCGCGGTGATGTCGTCGAGGATTGAGTCGATGGAATCGTTCGGGACATCGCCTTGGGCATTCGCCACCCAGCTGTAGGCATTTTCATTCGCGCCGACACCGACCACGAGTTCGGCACGGGTGCCGTTCATGCTGCCATTGTGCCCCCAGCGCGTGGGATTGCTGTAGTCATCGCAATACCAGCCCAGTCCGTAGCGCTGCCACGGGTAGCCGCTTGAGCTGTCAGGCGTAGCCCTGGTATGCAGCGCGGTGATACGATCCGGAGCGAGGATATCATCATAGCGGGTGTCTCCATCGACGCGGCGCGCCAGCAGCAGGAGATCCGCCGGCCTGGCAATCCATGCGGTGCTGCCATCCATGCGCCGCGGATCCACGGTTTCGGGTGAACCAGTATTTGCGGAAGTCGTGTAGTAGGACACCTCCATAAATTTCTTCTGCGCCCGCGTGCGTTCGCCGACCAAGGGGCCGAGCAGCGGCGAAATCCCGCAGGGGGCAAACAGCTCGTTCCTCGCGTAGGTCTCGTAGCTGTCACCACTGATCTTTTCGACGACCCGGGCGGCGATCGTGAAGCCAAGGTTCGAGTAGCGCCCGATCGTTCCCGGATCATAGGTGACCGAACGGTTCTGGAGCTGGTAGTCGATGAAAGGCTTGTGCTGCGAGCCGTAGGAAGGTTCATCGTCGTACCACAGGTTGCCATCATCCAGCCAGCCTGCCGTGTGGGTCAGCAGGTTTCGCACAGAGATATCCTGCTCGTAGGTGCTGTAGGGCGCGCTGCCGTAGTCCGTGCCGAAGAGCGCACCGCTGCCGAAGACCTTGCTATTCAAATTCCAGGTGCTCTGGCTCGCCAGCGCATGTACCACGGCGACTCCCGTGATCGCCTTCGAGACACTGGCGATCCGGTAGCGGTGGTCGGTGCCTGCCCATTCATTGCCCGCTTCATCCGCAAATCCGTAGGCGCGCTTGAAGACGATCTTGCCACGCCGCGAGATGGCCAGTGAGACGGAGGGGATCTCATTCGCCTCCATCGCATCGCGCACAACGGCATCCAGCTGGTTGATGTAGGCTTGCTTGAGTCCGCCATCCGGCAACCACATGGCATTGGCCAGCACCTCATCGCCCTGGTTCCACATTTGCAGGAAGCTGGTGCGCCAGCCGACGCCGGTCTGGTTGGAATCGGTGGCGAAGAAGTTCTCCTTCGTCATGTTCGGGATCACGCCGAATTGCCCGGCAGCGCCCGAGCGCCAGATCACGGTGTAGCGGATCGGGCTCTGTCCGTTCAGCACGAAGGGCAAGGTGTAGCCGCAGAGATTGTGGATGTGCCAGCTCGCCTTCTTCGCCTGCACGTCGTCATTCAGTTCCTCACCGGTTAGGCCGTAAGAGATCTGCGAGGACAGGGCGAAGTTCGATTGATTCCAGATCGAGGCATAGCGCACAGCGGTGCCATCGCGATAGACGCAGAGGTTCTCCAGATAGTGCGTGCCGGCCATCTGGGACTTTGCGGCCTGGAAGTCGGCTTGCGAATCGCCGATGCGAAGGAGCTGAGGAATACCATCGGTCTTCACCCAGATGGCATTGAAGTAGGGCGTGTCGTCGAACTCGTAGCCATTGATCCAGCGCATGCGCCAGCCGAGCGGCTGGAGCTGGTTGTTGGTGGAGATCAGTTGCGCGCTGGTTTGGGAAAAGATCACCCGGCGGCTGTCATTGTCGCCGTCGCCGCGGGGTGCCCACAGCATGGAAAAGCGCGGCGCGTTATTCTCGACGTAGCCGCAGATCTGTTGGGGTACCACCCCGGTTTGGGAGTTGGAAAAGGTGCCGACGCGTGAGTTGGCCTGGTCTTCGGTCAGCCCGGTGAGGGTGACCCAGGGCTCACGCGCCGACAGTTTTCCGAGGGGGGAAAGGGGCAGGGTGATGGCGAAGAGAAAAAGGGTGATTCGCTTCATGATCCCAAGTGCGCGATCCGCCGCCGAAAGGTGACAAAATATTTTTGGCTTTCTCCGGCGGGCCGTCCCAAGCTCCCGCCATGAGCACCGCTCTCGACCGACTTCGTGCCATGGCCCGCGAGCGCGCCGTGGTTTCCAGTGCCGCCGCCGTGATCGGCTGGGATCAGGAGACCTACCTGCCGGATGCCGGCCACGCCTGGCGCGCGGACCAGTTGGCCTGGCTCTCGGAGAAGGCCCACGAGCTGGGCACGTCCCAGGCCTGGGGCGATGCTCTCGCCGAAGCGGAAGCCGCCAAGGCCTCCCCCGCCCTGCTGGCCGCGATGCGCCGCGATTACGACAAGGCGACCAAGCTGCCGGGAGAACTGGTGGCGCGGGAAGCGCAGGCGACCTCGCTGGGCAAGCAGGCTTGGGCGGAGGCCAGGAAGAGGTCGGACTTCGCGTCCTTCGCTCCACATCTGGAGATTCTGCTCGGCATTGCCCGGGAAAAGGCCGACCGCTGGGGCTACAAGGGCGAGGCTTACGACGCATTGTTAGATGCCTACGAGCGCGATGCGACCTCGGCCGGCATTGCCACGCTCTTCGATGCGCTGCGCCCGCGCCTGCGCGATCTGGCTGCCGCCGCGGTGGAACGCTCGAAAGCACGCAACCCGCAGCTTCCCGCCGGGCCTTATCCGATCGCCGCGCAGCAGGCCTTCAATGCCAAGGTGGCCGCGTCGCTCGGCTACGATTTCCAGGCGGGACGGATCGATACCACGACGCATCCTTTCTGCACTACCCTGGGTCCGCGCGACGTGCGACTGACCACTCGCTACGACGAGAGCGACTTCACCTCTTCCCTCTTCGGCGTGATGCACGAAGCAGGCCACGGACTTTACGAACAAGGCCTGCCGGGAGATGAATTCGGCCTGCCTTCTGGCGAAGCCGCATCATTGGGCATCCACGAGTCGCAGTCGCGGTTGTGGGAAAACCATGTCGGCCGCTCGTGGCCTTTCTGGGAGAAATGGCTGCCGGTGGCGGCGGAGCACTTCCCGCAGCTCGCCTCGGTCGAGTTGGCGGACTTCATGGCGTACGTGGCCAAGGCGGAATACAGCTTCATCCGCGTGGAGGCGGACGAGCCGACTTATGACCTGCACATCATCCTGCGCTTTGGCTTGGAGCGTCGCTTGCTCTCCGGGGAATTGGCGGTGAAGGACGTGCCGAAGGCGTGGAATGAGAGCTTCGAGGATCTCTTCGGCATGACCCCGCCGGATGACGCGCACGGCTGCCTTCAGGACATTCACTGGTCAATGGGAGGTCTCGGTTATTTCCCGACCTATACGCTGGGCAATCTCAATGCGGCGCAGCTCTTCGCCGCGGCGACAGCCGACGAAAGCATCGCGGCCGGAGTGGCGAAGGCCGAGTATGCGCCGCTGCTGGCATGGCTGCGCAAGCAGGTGCACTCCAAGGGTGCGGTGATGACTCCAGCAGAGATCATCCGCGAAGCCACGGGCAAGGAGCCTTCAGCGGAGGCGCACTTGGCTCATCTGACGCGGAGATACGTGGGATAGAAGATACGGCGGCGGCAAAATAAAATAGGTCCTATACGACGTATAGGACCTATACCAATGGTCGGGCTGCAGTTCTGCGCCCTTACTTGATCTCCATGCCGCTGGTCTTCCAGACCCACTTGGCGACCTTGCCGCCCTTGATCAGGGCCTTGGCCTGCATGGTCTTCGTGCCGAAGATGGTTTCTGCTTTGTAGGCGGCCTCACCGGTTTGATACGAGGTGCCATCCACCGTCTCCTCGGAGCCGGCCTTCCAAGCGAGCACCTGCTCGAATTTGAATTCCTTCACGGCACCGCCCTTGATGCTGTCCTGCATCACCTTGACGATGTCGGCGTCGCCCAGGGCCGCACCAGCTGGCGGAGCGGCGGGTTCCGGTTCCGGAGCGGGGGCCGGGGTCGGTGCAGGGGCAGGCTCGGGATCCACCTTCGCAACCGGCGGCTCAGGCTCGGGAGCCGGGGTCGGCGCGGGCTCGGGATCCACCTTCGCAACCGGCGGTGGCTCGGGAGCCGGGGTCGGCGCGGGAGTTGGGACCGGGTCTACTTTGGGCAGGGCTGGCGGCGGAGCCGTCTCAGTCGTCTTTCCTCCGTCCTGCGTGATCGTGGTCACGCGTTCCTTCGTCTGATTGTAGGAAATCAGGTTCGGGGAGATCTTCGGCTCGAACACGTAGCCCGCCCCAGCGGCGGCAGCGACGCATAGCATCGGGAAGAAATACTTCATCTTGTTGGCCCATACGTAGGATTTCCTGCCGCCCTTTGGCCAGATTATTTCCTAGCCCCGGAGGGCTCGCGGCGAGGCCGCGACCAAGGGCCCTGCCGGCCGGGCTTGCGAAGCCCGTCACAAACCTAACTTCATATCAATCAAACACATGGAAAACCCGGCGTTTTGGTGGTTCATTTTTCTGCCACCGCGCTTGGCCCGCCGGTGCTGCGGCGCTTAGCCTGCCCCCATGCCACGGCTTTTCCTCTTGGACGGGATGGCGCTCGTTTACCGGGCCCACTTCGCCTTCATCCAGAATCCCATCCGCAATTCCAAGGGGATCAATACTTCCGCGCTCTACGGCTTCACCAACACCCTGCTGACCATCCTCGAAAAGGAGAAGCCGACCCACCTCGGCGTGGCCTTCGATACTCACGCGCCGACGCCCCGGCACGTAAAGTTCCCCGCCTACAAGGCGCAGCGCGATGAGATGCCGGAGGAACTGGCCGCCGCGATCCCGAATGTGAAACGGCTCTGCCAAGCCTTCCACATTCCCCTGCTGGAGATCGATGGCTATGAGGCGGACGACCTGATCGGCACCCTGGCCAAGCGCGCCGAGCCGGCGGGCTTCGAGACCTACATGGTCACGCCGGACAAGGATTTCGCCCAGCTCCTGAGCCCCACTACCTTCATGTGGAAGCCGGGCAAGAAGGGTTCCGAGCACGAGATCATCGGCGTGGAGCAGCTCCCGGAAATCTGGGGCGTGAAGAGCCCGCACGAGATCATCGACCTGCTCGGCCTGATGGGCGACACAGTGGACAACATCCCCGGTGTCCCCGGCATCGGCCCGAAGACCGCGCAAAAGCTGATCGCCGACTTTGGCTCGGTGGAGAATCTGCTGGCGAACCTCGGCAAGCTGAAAGGCAAGCAGAAGGAGAACCTGGAAGCCCATGCCGACAATGCACGGCTATCGAAGGATCTCGCCACCATCATCATCGATGCGCCGCTCGAGGTGAGCTGGGAGGATCTCGAGCTCTCCTCCCGCGATGACGAAGCGGTGAAGGCGCTCTTTACCGAGTTCGAGTTCCGCTCGCTGACCAAGCGGCTCTTTCCCGGCGCGGCCGATACCGCCGCCCCGGCAGGCGAAAGTTCGTCGGAGGCTGCTACTCCGACTCAGACGATCTTCGAGACCTTCAAGAAGATCGCCGAGGTTCCTCATAGCTACCATCTTGCGGATACCGCGGAAAAGCAGGTTGAGCTCTTCGCCCTCCTCGCAAAGCAGGACGCCTTCTGCTTCGATATCGAGACTACCTCGCTCGACCGCTTCGAGGCGAAGCTGCTGGGCGTGGCCTTCTCCTGGCAGAACCACGAGGGATGGTATCTCCCCTACTCCGCGGATCTCTTCGAGCCGCTCAAGGCTGCACTCACCGGCAAGGCGCAGAAGACCGGGCACAACCTGAAGTATGATCTCTCGGTGCTGCATCATCATGGCATCGAGGTCGAAGGCCCCTTCTTCGATAGCATGCTGGCGCACTCGCTGGCCTTCCCGGACCAGCGGCATACCATGGACTATGTCAGCGAGACCATGCTCGGCTATTCGCCGATCAAGCTGGCGGACATCGCGAACTCGAATCTCCAGCCAGCCCTTCCCGCGGCACCCAGCGACGATCTCTTCAGCTTGGCGGAGACCAAAAAGAGCTCGAAGGAGTTCGATGTCTCCTCGATCCCCTTGGAAGTCCTCGCCGAGTATGCGGCGGAGGATGCCGATGTGACCTGGCAGATTGCCGCGAAAATCCGGCCTCTGTTGGACGGCCAGGAGAAGGTCTGCGATGAGATCGAATGTCCCCTCCTTCCTGTGCTGGTGCGGATGGAGATGGAAGGCATCGCGATCGATCCCGCGGCCTTGGTGGAGATCAGCGGGCAATTGCAACAGCGGATCAACGAGCTTTCGGTCTCAATCGCCAAGCATGCCGGGCGGCCTTTCAACCTGAACTCACCCAAGCAGCTCGGGGAGATTCTCTTCAATGAGCTCGGCCTGGCCGACAAGGCGAAGAAGACGAAGACCGGGCAGTTCAAGACGGATGAAGCCACGCTGGCTTCACTCGCCGGCAAACACCCGATGATCGACGAGATCCTCGAGTATCGCGAGGCGACCAAGCTCAAGGGCACCTATCTCGATGCGCTGCCGCAGCACATCGTGAAGGAGACGGGAAGAATCCACACCCAGTTCCACCAGCTCGTGGCAGCTACCGGGCGCTTGGCTTCCACCGATCCGAACCTGCAGAACATTCCGATCCGCACCGAGATGGGGCGCCAGATCCGCAAGGCCTTCGTGCCGCGCGAGGGCTTCACGCTGCTGTCCTGCGACTACTCGCAAATCGAGCTGCGGGTGATGGCAGCGCTCGCTGCAGATGCCTCGATGAGCGAGGCCTTCCGCGAGAACCGCGATATTCACACCGCCACCGCCGCCAAGGTCTGGGGCGTGGCCGAGGGCGAGGTCACCCGCGAGCAACGCAGCGGCGCAAAAATGGTGAACTTCGGAATCATCTACGGTATCTCAGCCTTCGGTCTGAGCCAGCGCTTGAACATTCCGCGCGGCGAGGCTGCGGAGATCATCGACAACTATTTCAAGCAGTATCCGGCGATCAAGGAGTTCATGGACCGCACCATCCAGGAAGCGCGCATGAGCGGCTATGTGGAAACCTTGTGCGGCCGACGCCGCTACTTCCCGGACCTCACGTCCGGCAACCAGACCATCCGTGGCAATGCCGAGCGTGCCGCGATCAACACCCCGATCCAAGGCAGCTCCGCGGACATGATCAAGCTGGCGATGATCCGGATCGATGGGCTGCTGCGCGAGGGAGCTTACAAGACGAAGATGCTACTGCAGGTGCACGACGAACTCGTTTTCGATCTCGCACCGGAGGAGCAGTCCGAACTCGTGCCGAGGATCCTCGACGCCATGCAGACCGCCCTACCCCTCCCCGGCGACGTGCCGATACTCGTTGAGCACGGCACGGGGACCAACTGGCTTGCGGCGCACTGAGGTAGCGGAACGGCGCAGCCGTTCCGCTACGTGACTCACTTCGGCCCGCGCAGCTTCAGCGCTGCCTCCGTCCGCGATCTCACGTGCAGCTTCGCGTAGATCCGCTTCAGGTGCCATCTGACGGCCTCGATCGTCACGGAGAGGCGGTCGGCGATCTCCTTGTTGATGAAGCCCTCCGCCACCAATTCCAGAACCTCGCGCTCACGCGCAGTCAAATTCTCCACTTCCTCCGCGACGGTCGATTGGTCGCGGAAATGCAGGATCACCTTGCGGGCGATCTCACCGCTCATCGGAGCACCGCCCTGCTGAACGTCGCGGATCGCGGTGAGCACCTGCTCCGGCGCAGCCCGCTTCAGGAGGTAGCCTGAGGCCCCATTGCGCAGCGCGCTGAAAATCCGGTCAGGATCCTCATACACCGTGACCATGATGATCTGCACTTCCGGCAGCAGCTTCTTGAGCTTGGCGGCGCATTCGATGCCGGACATCCCGGGAAGCTGGATGTCCATCAGCACCACCTCCGGCGCGTGCTTGGGCAGCTGCACCAGCGCCTTCTCCGCAGTGTCGCACACGCAGACGCAGCGGTAATCCGGAGAGAGATCGATAATGGTGGCCAGGCCCTCGCGGGTGGTCTTGCTGTCTTCGACGATACCGATCTTGGTCATGGGTTGATCCTTTCCAGTGGCAGGCTGAATTCGACTGTGGTGCCGCCACCCGGGTTGCTGCTGATACGGCAGTGGCCGCCGAGTTTCTCCATTCTTTCCTGCATCCCCACAAGCCCGTCGCTGCCCGGCTTGGTCTCTGCGGGGTCGAGGCCGCAGCCGTCGTCGGCGAGCGAGACCGTGAGGATCCGGTCTGCCACTCCGATGGCGAGCCGCACTTCGCGGGCCTGCGAATGCCTGACAATATTATTCAGGGCTTCCTTGAATGCGAGGAAGATGTCGTGGCGCTGATGGGATCCGATCGGGTGCTCCGCGACCGATTCCGCGATCTGGAGGCGGCAGGTGATTCCCGCAATCCCCAGGAAACGCTGTGCGAAAAGCGAGAAGTAGCCGGCGAGATCGGTCACCGAATCGTAGCGCGGATTCACCGCCCAGACGATCTCGTCCAGGCCGGTCACCAGAGCGCGGCAGACCTCGGCCAATTGATCGAGGTAGCCATCCTTTTTCTCTGCGGGGACACCGGGGTTTTTCACCAGCGAGGTGAGGATGCCGGCCTCGGTAAGTCCCGCGCCCAGCTCATCGTGAAGGTCATGCGCCACGCGGGTCCGCTCCTTCTCGATCTCGCGGTATCGCTCAGCAGCCTCGCGCTCCTCGATCTCGGCGGCGAGCTGCTTGCCGCGCTGGGCCACGGTGCGCCGCAGCAGCGAGACCCACACCAGCGCCAGCAGCAGACCGCCGGAAAGAATCGCGATCGCCGCAATCGTATGCCGCAGGGTCCACCACGGACCACGCTGCAGGACCACCAGGTCCGCAGCGCTATCCAAGAGCAGCTCGAAGGGTTCCGCGGCGGCCACTCCCGGCCTGCTGGAGACCGCGCTCGCATAAGTCCCGGTGAGACGCAACAGACTGCCGCGCTCAATCGGCTTCGTCTCGCCACCCGCCACGGCCGCCGCCGCCAAGCGCGCCACGAAACGCTGCGGCCCCGCCTGCATTTCCAGGATGCGCTCGTCTTGGCGCAGCGTGTCGCTGAGCAAGCTGGCCTCGACCATCACACGCGTGGAGTCCAGGCGAGGATTCGGGAAGGCCTTGCCTTCAATTTTGTTTGCCGCCGGCACCGCCGCAGTGCCGGTCTTGCGCACATCCGCCTCCATCAACATCGGCGAGGGCCCGCCGATCCGCGGAAAGCCAGCGGCCTCCACTTGGTCACCGGCATGCAGCGGCACGGCATCGCGGCCGAAGATCCGAAAGCCCCGCGCACCATCCCACAGGAAATACTCCGGTGGCCGCGCGTGCAGCACCACCCCAGTCACCCTGACCCGCTTGAAGACCACCGGGTGCGAGATGAAAAGCAGAAGATCGGAAGCCTGCATCGGCTCCGCGGCATAGGGGTCCACAGGCGCCGGTTCATCCACCGACATCGTCGCATTGCCCATCTGACAGATCCCCGCGTTCACCCGCCCGTAGCTATCCCAGTTCGCGGTGAAGACCCCGCGGATGCGGACGACGCTGCCTGGCAGAGCGGACATCTCCTCCGCAGTCATCCGGTGGGTCGGCAGCGGATAGGAGAGATTGTCGTTGATCTGCACCTTGCCATCGCGAGTGAGCAGCACCATCTGCCTGAGCGAGGCGGAGACCACCACGCCTTCGAGCTCGACCCACTCGGCATCCATCCCGCCGCTGGCAATCTGTTCCCATGAGGGCCGCGCCGCTTCCGGCATCGCGGCACTGCCGAGATACCGCGCACGTTCGGCATAGATCATCGGCGAGAAATCCCCGGGATCCGTCGGGCCCTCGACCTCCCAAAACTCACCCGGCCGCGGCTGGACATTGCCGCTGGGTGCCGAGTAGCGGATGAAGACGCCGCCGCTGGCGTCTTGGAGCACCAACACATCCTGCGAGGACATGACCACCACCCCGCGGATCCGCGCGCGGCGCTTGCGCGCCTGCTCCGGCTGCAGGCGCCGGATCTGGTCCGCGCGCGTCAGCAACTCAACCTGGCCCGTGGAGTCGCCCCTGAGCTCAAGGTCACGGCCATCCACGACGATGATGCCCTCCGCCCGGCCGATCCCTTTCAGCATCACATGCTGGCGTAACAAGCGCTGCGGCAACTCCCGCGTGCCATCGAGCACCGTGACATGGAAGGAGGCGTCAGGTCCGCTGACATCAAGTTCGAGATGCCCGCCCACCCGGGCCGCGAAGGTTACATTCCCCTCCGCACTGACCCACGCGCCGGCTCCGGGAGCCATCGACGGATTCCATGCTTGTGGCTGCGGAACTTCGACAGCAACCGCTTCGACCGAAATGCGGGACTGCGGTTTGCCGATGTAGAATCTCGAACCGTCGTCCGACGAGAGACGAAAGGTATAAATCCCAGTCTTGGGAATCCTCATCCGGCCGCTGAAAGCGAGGCCCACTTGGCTCGGCTGCGGTCGCACCGAGATATCGAGATCCTTGACGATCCCACCGCCGACCGCCTTTACCTCGTCGAAGTCGGCGACCCCGAGCCACCAGTCCCGCGTGAAGACCTCATAGCGAAGCCCGGGCGCTTGGGTGCCGTTGTTGTCATCGTGAACCCACGATGATGCCGGCACCTGCTGGTGAGGCACTCCCGGACCTTCATACTCGAGCTTCAACTCGGCGAGATTGAGACCATTGAACCACTCGACCCGCACCGGCTGAAGCCCTTCTTCGAGGTACACCGGGGCATCGCGGGTGATCGTCGCGTGATGACCATCGACTTCAATCAGCGGACCGGAATCCACTTGGATCGCAAAGCGGTCGCGGGACAAACGGCTGCCGTTGGCGTCGATGATCACGCTGCTGCCCACAGCAAGATCCGGCGGCAAGATCGGGCACTCTAACAGAAGCGTCGAGCTCTCATCCTGGATCGCCAGGAGACGCCGGTCGGCGCTCACCGCACAGACCTTGGCCGCGAGGCGGAAGTTGGCATTCGCCACCACGCCCTTCGCCAGCGAATCACTGAAGCCCGCGAGCGTCAGCGGCCGCTCTTCTTGCGCGAAGCCCGAAGACCAAGGAATAAGCATGAGACATGCAGCCACGAAGCAGCCCCGCCAATAGCGGCACGGCAGGAGATCAGGGCTTGGATTGCTCGCTCGCATGCACTCGTGGTGGCAACAACCGCGTTGCATCATACCCGGCCCGCTGAGGGAAGGAAATCGAATGCGAATCGGCGGCATCAATGGATAGGGGGGGATTTCTACCACCCTGGGTAGTGGCGGGATAGCACGAACTCCTCTACGCTGCGCAGTTATCCCCGGATACCCTGCGATTCTAACTAACCCTATGATCGCTCCGGAGGTGAACCCAAATAGTGACCTTGTCACGCCCATGAAACAAACCCAACCCAACAGGACCAACCTCCGTCGGCAGATCGCATCTGCCATCCCCCTCACACTCCCTCTCTTGGCTGGCACCGCTTCGGCCACGGACTTCCCGATCGGCGTTAACTTCTCCGAGAATGCCGCCTATCTACTAGGTGCCACGGAAAGCGCCGGCGCTCCAACTTATGAGCAGACCAACTGGAATAACCGCGGCCGCTGGGGCAATGCCGGAACACTCAATGACAATACCGGAACCGCCACCGCGGTGACCCTGAAGTGGGACGCCACCGGCCTCTGGAACACCAATGCGAACGAGGCCCTCGGCGGTAACCACAAGCTGATGAAGGGCTACCTCGATTCGAACGGTGCCGCCATCAACGCTGCCTTCGACGGTGTCTTTGGCAACAGCGACGACAAGCCGGACTGCCTGCTCACCGGTCTCGACACCTGGATGGCCGCCAAGGGACTCACCTCCTATAGCGTGGTGATTTACTCGGACGGCGATACCGCCACCGGCACCCGCGGCTCCTTGTTCTGGCTCGCCGCGACCGATAGCTCCAATCCCGTCAACGGAGACCCCGGCCTGGGACCCGATATCACCAGCCGGGTGGAGGTCATCGACAACTCGAACTGGGGCACCACACCCACCTTCACCAAGGTGACAGGCACCTCCGGCGCGGGCAACTACACCGTCTTCTCCAATCTCACCGCGCCGTCCTTCTATCTGCGCGCTGAAGAAGCCGGCACGGACAAAATCCGCGCCACCATCAATGCAATCCAGATCATCGGCACCGACCAGACGGTGATCGTGGATACCGATGGCGACGGCCTGCCTGATTCCTGGGAAAGCAATTACGGCCTGAACCCGAACGACAACGGTAGCATCGACCCCAAAAACGGCCCGAACGGCGACCCGGACGGCGACACCCTCACCAACCTGCAGGAATACAACGGTGGGGTAGATGGCACGAGCCCGATCAATACCGACAGCGACGGCGATGGCCTGAGCGATCTGGACGAAAAAACCGTCTATCACACCAAGGGCAACAAGGTGGATACCGATGGCGATGGCCTGCCGGATGGCTGGGAGGTCACCAACAACTTCGACCCGACCGACCCAGGCACCGGCAATGTGGTCAACGGAGCCAATGGCGATCCCGACAATGACGGTTCGCCCAACTCCCAAGAGTATACACGCAAGACCGACCCGCGTGACTCCGACTCCGACGACGACACCGTGCTTGATGGCGCGGAAACCGGCACCGGCATCTGGGTCAGTGCTGCATCTCGCGGTACCAATCCCCTCAAGGCCGACAGCGATAGCGATGGCTTCCGGGATGATCAGGAAATCCCCGGCACCTACGTGGCCGGTGTGAGCCCCGGCACCGATCCCAACAAGACCGACAGCGATGGCGACGGCACCACCGACCGCTGGGAATTCCTGCTCGGTACTGATCCCAGCCAAGCCTCGTCCAACCAGCCCACGGTCGCAGTGGCCAACCACGGCTTTGAGCTGCCGACGACAGCCACCTACATCCAAGGTGTGCCGGACAGCTGGACCAAGGCGAACGCACCTGACCTCGGCGATACCTTCGTGGAAAACATCGCCTCGGTTGGCATGACCGGTGGTGAGGGCACGCAGTTCATCGGCATCGAGCAGATCGACGGCTACATCTATCAGGATACCGGCGTGGCCTTCGCGCCGAATACGACCTACCTCGTGGACATCGCCGGCGGTTACCGCAATGGCTACGCCACCGGCATCGTCGAATTCGGCCTCTTCTCCAGCGCGGCGATTGGCACCGAGCTGCACACCGTGCCGGGCAAGATGAACCTGAACAACACCCTGCCTGCCTCTGGCAGCCCGGATGCGGACAACGCGATCAACAAGATCCGTGATGCCAGCGCCATCTCCAGCGTCGGCTTCGGCGGCTTGGCCCAGGCCTACGCCTTGGTGACCGGTGCCACTCCACCCGCGGGGAACATCGCCGTCTATGTGCGCCACAAGACCGGTGGTCGCGTGATCGTGGACAATGTCCGCATCATCGCCGTGCCGAACTCGCTGGACTCCGACAGCGATGGCCTGCCCGATGCTTGGGAACTTGCCAACCGTTTGGATCCCAAGAGCGCCACGGGCGACAACGGACCCAATGGCGATCCGGACTTCGACGGCTATACCAACGCCGACGAACTGCTGTCCGGCTCCAATCCCGCGGACATCAACAGCGTGCCATCACCACCGGTGGTGAGCAGCTCCGGCTTCAATGGCGGGAGCTTCCAAGTGACTATCACCGGATTGATCGCCTCCAAGAGCTATCAATTGAAGCGCAGTGCCGCGCTGAATAACGACTTCGCCGCAGTGGGAGCCCCCTTCACGGGAGCGGCCTCGCACGTCTTTGTCGATCCCGCGCCGCCGGCGACACGAGCCTTCTACCGGGTTGAAGAAGTTCCCTGATCCGGGGACGGTAACAAGAGGCGGCCATCCCGGGTGGGGTGGCCGCTTTTTTTGTTAGCAGTCGGGGATCAGAGGAACATCCCGCCGGATGCCTCCAGCCGCTGGGCATTCACCCAGCGTCCCTCTTCCGAGCAGAGGAAGGCGACCACACCGCCGATGTCATCCGGCACGCCGACGCGGCCCAAGGCGGTCTGTGCCGAGAGCATCTCCCGCACGCCCTCGTGCGCCAGATGGCCAGCCGTGAAGTCGGTCTCGATCGCTCCCGGTGCGATGACGTTCACTCCGATGCGGCGCGAGCCGAGTTCCTTCGCAAGATAGCGAGCCAACACTTCAATCGCGCCCTTCATCGCACCATAAGCCGAGTAGCCGGGGATCGCGAAGCGCGCCAGACCGCTGGAGGTGCAGACGATCCGTCCGCCATCCGCAATCAGGGGCAGCAGCCGCTGGGTGAGAAAATAGACGCCCTTGAAGTGGACGTTGTAGAGGCGGTCGAAGTTCTCCTCTGTCATTTGCGCGAAGGGCGCGGAGGAATCGATGCCCGCATTGTTCAGCAGGAAGTCGAAGGACTCACGCTGCCAGGTCGCGGCCAGTGCGGCGCGCAGATCATCGGCGAAACGAGCGAAGCCACCGGTGTCCGCCACATCGAGTTGCAGCAGCACCGCCTTGCGGCCGAGTGCTTCGATCTCCGCGGCCACAGCCTCGCCGTCGGACTTGCGCTCGCGGTAGGTGAGGACGATGTCCGCCCCGCGGCCGGCGAGAGCAAGGGCGATATTCCGGCCAAGGCCACGGCTACCACCGGTGACGAGGGCGATCTTGTTCGAGAGGTTCATGGGATTGAATGGGGTATCGGGGTTCTTGGGGCTTCTCTTCAATAAGCGCTAGCGGTGGGACGAACAATGATCTCGTTCACGTCCACTTCGCCGGGTTGCTCGATCGCAAAGGCAATCGCGCGGGCAATCGCATCCGCGGGAATGGCCACCTCGCGGAAGCCATCGATGAACTTGGCCGTGTCTTCATGCGTAATGGTGTGGGCCAGCTCGGAGGTGGTCACACCGGGCGAGATCACCGTCACCCGGATGTCCGTGTTCTCCTGGCGCAGGCCCTCGGAGATCGCGATCACCGCATGCTTGGTGGCACTGTAGACCGCGCAACTCGGCCAGACCAGGTGCCCCGCGATCGAGGAGACGTTGATCACTTGTCCGGAGCCTTGCTTCTTCATCACCGGAAGCGCTGCGGCGATGCCGTGGAGCACGCCGCGGATGTTCACGTCGATCATCCGGTTCCACTCGTCGATCTTGAGAGCTTCGAGAGGAGAGAGCGGCATCACGCCGGCGTTGTTCACGATGACGTCGATGCGGCCGAACTTCTCCAGCGCGAGCCCGGCAAAGGCGCGCACATCATCGAGGTCGGTCACATCCAGCGAGCTGAACTCGACGGTGCCACACTCGGCATTGAGTTGCGTGGCCAGGGCTTCGAGACGATCGGTGCGGCGCGCGCCGATCACCAGGCGGTGACCCTTGCGGGCGAGGTGGCGGGCAGTGGCTTCGCCGATGCCACTGCTGGCGCCGGTGATCAGGACAACTTTTGATTCGGGGTTCATGTTTTTCGTTGGTTTGGGAGGAGCGCGCTCACCGCGTTTCCATGATTCAACCGTATCCAGAGCGGCGCTTCTGCGATAGACCCGATGAACCGAAATGATTGCACGATCCTACGAAGCCCCGGATTTCCATTGCACGATTCACCCACTCTATTGCCTATTTCTCCCATGAGCACCAACAGCACCTCAAAAAGGGCCATGCCATTCCACGAGCCGATCGAATCACCGCGCGATACCCGCCTCGTCGATCTCCTCGGGCAACTTGCGCAGGGCGAGGGCTACAGTCTCTCACGTTTGCCGGGGGTCAAGTTCATGCGCTCGAGCTTCCCCATGATGCGCACCAAGGTCTCCTATGACCCTAGTATTGTGATCGTGGCTCAGGGGCGGAAGCGCGGCTACATCGGTGAGCAGATCTACACCTACGACGCGAACCACTACCTGGTGCTCTCCGTTCCCCTGCCCTTCGAGTGTGAGACCCTAGCCTCGCCGGATGGTCCTCTGTTAGGCATCTCCATCGGTGTCACGCCCGGTGTGATCACCGAGATCATGATGGAGATGGAGAAGGCCCCGCCGATCCCGATGGGCAAGCCGCAGGCGATCCGCTCCAATCCGCTCGATGACCGTCTCTACGATGCGGTGGTGCGTTTGGTCGACACCCTCGGCCATGCCGATGAAGCAAAGATCCTCGGTCCGCAGATCGTCCGCGAGATCCTCTACCGCGTGCTCTGCCATGAGGAGGCGGGCACACTGCGAGCACTCGCCGCACCGCACACCCACTTCGGCCAGATCAGCCGCGCCCTGCACCGCATGCATGCGGAGTATGCCACCCCCATGGACATGGCCACGCTGGCGGCTGAGGCTGGCATGAGCGTCTCCACCTTCCACGCCCACTTCAAGGCCGTCACCAGCTCACCTCCCCTCCAGTATCTGAAGAGCATCCGCCTTCACCGCGCACGCCTGCTCATGGTCAACCAAGGCGAGACCGCCAGCAGCGCCTCACGCCTTGTCGGCTACGAGAGCGCCTCGCAGTTCAATCGCGAGTTCAAGCGCTTCTTCGGCGACACCCCCGCCGCGGTGGCGGAGGAGATGCGGCGGAACTTGATCAATCTGGCGTGATTGGAGTCTCGCGCCATCCACTGACACTGGAAGCAGCTTCACATCTTGTAATCGCACCGCGCCGGGAAACCGTCATCCTCCGCCAACCATGAGCTTCTTCGACTTCTTCTTCCCTGAGCAGGCACAAGCGAGCCACCTCCGCAACATCGCCGAGACCCAAAGCCTGCGAGCACACCAAGATGGTCAGAACCGCTTCCGTGAAGAACGTGAACGCCGCTGGGAAAGCTCACGCAGCCAAGACCTCGAACGGCGGGTGGAGGAGTTGGAGAATGACCTCGGCCAAGCAGGGCTGATCATCGAGTCCCTGCTACAATTGCTAGAGGAGAAGGGCGTTCTCAAACGCGATGAAGTCGCCAAGCGCGCCATCGAAGTCGACCTGGCTGATGGCGTGCGGGATGGCAAGCTGACATCTCCCACCGACGCTGCCCACTCCCGCCCTTTCCTCCCCCACCGCAAGTGGGACGAAGCGAAATAGGCCCCAAAGGGGCGTCCTATGGAGTGCGGCGGCACGACGCCGCTCTGGCTTGGTGTCGATGCCGCTACGATTGGTGGCCACGAACGAGCAAAGGAAGTCCGCCCGAAGCGAAAGCGGCGTCGTGCCGCCGCACTCCATAGGACGCCTAGGACACCGGGGATGTTCCTCAGGTCAAGCCCCGCGCATCAGCGAGATCTCCGCCAGGCTCACCAAGCTCCGCCACAGTTCTTCCCGCGGCATCGTCTTGAGCTGGTCGACCTGCACCGCCCGCTCCAGCGTGAAACGCCCGGAACGGGTCCGGCGCAACGCGCTGAGGTGCGCTCCGCAACCGAGCTTCGCGCCGATGTCATGCGCGTAGGTACGGACGTAGAAACCCTTCGAGCAGTTCACCGTGAAATCAATCTCCGGCAGCTCGATACGATGAACCTCGTACTTCATCACCGTCACCGGCCGCGGCGCACGCTCGACCTCCTGGCCCTTGCGCGCCAGCTTGTAGAGCGGCACACCATCCTTCTTGATCGCGGAAACCATCGGCGGGATCTGCTCGAAGGCCCCGGTGAACTCACCGAATGCCGCATCGACCTGAGCCGCCGTGAAGGCCGCCACTTCCTTCTCTTCCAGAACATCACCCTGGCGATCCTGGGTGGAGGTCGTCTTGCCGAGTGTCAGCGTGCCCTCATACTCCTTGTCCTCGCTCATCAGCAGGTCCTGGATCTTGGTGGCGCGTTCCACCACCAGCATCAGCAGGCCCGTGGCCATCGGGTCCAGGGTGCCGCAGTGGCCAATCTTCTTGGTGCCCAGGGCGCGGCGGGCAATGGCGACCACGTCGTGCGAGGTCATGTCGGGAGCCTTGTCCACCAGCAGCACGCCGCTGGGAACTACAAGCCCGGGGTTCGGTCGATTCATGTATCAGTAAGTAAAAATCAATTGCCGTTGCCGGGCATCGCTGCCTGCACGGCAGCCAACACCCGCTGCTTGGCTTCGGCCATCGGCCCGGCCATGCGGATGCCCGCAGCCAGGGCGTGACCACCGCCGCCGAATTGGCTGCAGACCTCGCTGGCATCCACCTTCGGATCCTTCGAGCGCATCGAAACGCGGATCTTGCCGTCGGAGAGCTCCTCGAAGAACAGCGCCACGGTCACGCCTTCGATGGCACGGATCATGTCGATCAGGCCCTCGCTATCCTCCGGCTTCAGGCCCAGCTCATCGCGCGTGGCCATCGTCAGTTCCCAGTGCGCGATGTGATTGCCACCGGTCAGTTCCAGCGTGTTGAGCAGCGCCCGGGTGAGCTGGATCCGGCGATAGGGGTGGCTGTCGTAGGTCAGCGAATTGATCCGCCCCACATCCAGCCCGCGACGGATCAAATCCGCCGCCATCAGGTAGGTGTCCGCCGTTGTCGAGGGATACTGGAAGGAGCCCGTATCGGTCGATACCGCCACGTAGATCGCATCGCGCGTCGCCGGGGTCAGCGGCAGGTTCAGCGCGGTGATCAGCTTGTAAAGAATCTCCCCAGTCGCCGGGCTGCTGGAGTCGATGTGGTTCACATCGCCGTAGCGCGGGTTCGACTTGTGGTGGTCGATGTTGATCCAGACTTTCGCCTTCGAGGCGGCATGCAGTGAGGCCTCGCCAAGCCGCGGCTTGGTCGCGGTATCGAGCGCGATCGCCACTTCTACATCCAGCGGCTCTGCGGGCGGCAGTTCGATCCGCTCCGAGCTCGGCAGGAAAGCCAGGTTATCCGGCAGCCCGTCGTCATTGATCATCCGCACCTTGTTGCCCGCGGCTTCAAGCGCGAGGCCAAGTGCGAGTTGCGAGCCGATGGCATCGCCATCCGGCCGCACATGGCTCATGATTACGAAGGAGTCGTAACGCGCGAAAATTTCGCCGATCTGCTGGTAGGTCGCGTTTTCGGGCATGATGCGTCAGTCCCGCCGTCCGCGGGGGCGGCGATTCTCACGAGGAAATGCCCGGGCGCAAGGACAAAGGCAGCCCACACAGCGCCTGTGCGGGCGGAGCATTTGTGGTAGCCGGCGGCACCTTGGGCCCCCGGGAAGGGCTCCAATCAGCCTCGCTCTTTCCCACCTTCCGCGGCATCTGCCTCCCCGCCCGGAGCTAGCGGTGTCATGAGCAAATTCCGGGCGAGGAGACCTGCCTACGGGGGGAGAGCAGATTCCACCCAGCCAGGGGAAGTCCCGCTAGCTGAGCGTCCGAGCTTAACATCATCCTACGCCACCCGCCTACCCCCCAAAGTACGGGAGTCCCCTCCAGCTCACGCCGGATCCGCTTGATCGCCGCCATCCCCATTCCTCAGCCGCGCGATCAACTGGGTCTGCGAGTGAACGCCGAAGTGCTTGAAGATCTGCTTGATGTAGTCATTCACCGTGTGCAGCGACAGCACCAGATCCGCCGCGATCTCCTTCCGTGCCCGGCCTTGGACCAGTTGGTTGAGAATCAGGCGGCAGCGCGGCGGCAGCTTCGGAATATCGTTCGCCTGCGGGTGCGGCACGCTCTCTTCGTGCAGCCACGGCACGCCGGTAAGGACGATGTGGGCGATCCGGGCTTCGCGCGGCGTGAATTCCGGGGCAGCCACCGCCCGGTAGAATGCGCACATCGCGATCCCCTTCCCTTCCAGCGGGCGCGCACTGAGCATCAGCGGCCCGACATTGGCCTCCTGCCAGAGGGGCAATGAAGGCGAATTGAAAAAGCGCTGGTCGGGAACAATCTGCTGCCGGATCCGCGTGACCTGGGCCCCGCTTTCCATCATCGCCTGGGCAAAGGGAGCGGTCATCTCGCCGCTATCCGGATGTTCGATTGCCATCAACAGCCGGCTGATCCGCCCTTCATCGAAGCCACCACGATTCTGGACCAGATAGACCGGTTGGGCTCCCGGTTTCAACAAGGGCGAAAATGCCCATACCCAACTGTCCGCTCCGACGATCGCGGCAATCTCATCCATCAAGCGCACCCGCTTGTCATCCAGCGATCCCTCCATGGTGGCGATCTCCGCAAGAACGCGGACCACCTGAATGAAGTCGGCTTCGGTAACGGGTGAATTCTGAAGAGGCATGAGTGCAGCAGCGAGGTGGCATCCTAGCACACTTCCGCTGGCTCCGACAAGCCTGCCACTTTCCGTGCAGACTTGTGCATTGTACCAAAGTCTATTTCTTCGGCTCTAGGCGCCGGCCCACTGCCGGATCGCCGCGATCAAGCCCGGGATATCGTGCTGCTCCGCCTCAAAGGCCGGCTCCACGCCTTGCTTCCGCAGGGCCTCGCTGGTCACCGGACCAATGCTTCCGGCTGCGCATTTTTTCGGCCACGGCAGCCCGAGCTTGAAGAAATTCTCCACGGTGGATGCCGAGGTGAAAGTCACGAGATCCGCCCCGTCCTCGCGGAAGCGCGCCGCGGCCCCGGTCGGGTCTTCGGTCTCTGGCACGGTCTTGTAGGCGATGCACTCGTCCACGATCGCGCCTTGGGCGACCAGTCCGTCGTAGATCACATCGCGAGCCTCTTCCGCCCGCACCCAGAGAATGGTCAGGTTCTCGATCGACTCGGCTTTGAAGGCTTCCACCAGCCCTTCCGCCACGAACTTCTCCGGGATCAGGTCCACCGCGAAGCGATACTCCTTCACCTTTTGAGCGGTGCCTTGACCAATCACCGCAATCCGCGGATTGCCCAAACTACGGGCATCCGGGTAGGTCGCGAAGAAGGCATCGAAGAACTTCTCCACGCCATTCGGGCTGGAGAAGACCAGCCAGTCGTATTCGTGAGAATGGGTCACGCCCTCGGCGAAACCGATGCGGTCATCCGGATACTCGATGCGGATCGTCGGCAGCTCGACCACATCCGCGCCCAGTTCAGCCAAGCCATGGCTCAGGGCACCGGCCTGTTCACGGGTGCGGGTCACCACGATCCGCTTGCCGAAGAGCGGCCGAGTCTCGAACCAATTGATCTTTTCGCGCTCGCTTACTACCCCACCGATGACTGCCACCGCCGGCGAACCGAAGTCCGCCCTTTCCGCGATGTCCGCCATGGTGGCGAGAGTGCCCGTGAGCGTCTTCTGGGAGCCAGTGGTCGCCCAGCGCGTCAGCGCCATCGGCGTGCCCGCATCCGCCCCACCCGCGATCAGGGCGGAGGTGATCTCGCGCAAGCGCGCCACGCCCATCACGAACACCTTGGTGCCCGGAGTCTTCGCCAAGTGGGCGTAGTCGATCGAGCTCTCGCCCTTGGTCGGGTCCTCGTGACCGGTGAAAATCGTCAGTTGCGAGCAGTGGTCGCGGTGCGTCACCGGAATCCCTGCATAAGCCGGGCCACCGATGGTCGAGCTGATGCCCGGCACAATCTCGAAGGCCACCCCAGCGGCAGCCAGTTCGGCAGCCTCTTCGCCGCCGCGGCCGAAGATCATCGGATCGCCGCCCTTGAGCCGCACCACGGTCTTCCCGGCGCGGGTCTTCTCGACGATCAGAGCATTGATCTCATCCTGCGTGAGGGTGTGATCCTTGGCCCGCTTGCCGGCGTTGATCTTCTCGCAGTCCTTGCGCGCCCAGGACAGGATCACCGGACTACTAAGGGCATCGTACACCAGCACGTCCGCCCGCTCGACCAGCTCCTTGGCCCGCACGGTCACCAGACCCGGATCCCCGGGACCGGCACCCACCAGATAGCAAATTCCAGAAGTGCTCATGCCAGGGATTCGAAGAGGTCTTTCGCCACCTGGAGCGGCTCCGTGCCGCTCGCGCTGGCCTTGGATGGCTCACCGCCTTGATCCGGAAAGACACGGGCATCCATCCGCAGGAGATCACCATCGCAGGAGGTGTAAACCCCGACCGGCGTGCTGCAGCCGCCTTCCAGCAGGCGCAGGAATTCCCGCTCCGCCCGCACGCGGGTGAAGGTATCCGCATCGCGGATCGCAGCGACCAGAGCACCCGCGGCGGCATCACCCTTGCGGATCTCCAGGCCGATCGCCCCCTGCCCTGCGGCCGGGAAGAAGCGGTCTTCCTGCAGCGGAGAGAAGTTCAGCGCCACACCGCTCAGCACCGCCGGCTTCGTCATGCGGTAGCCGAGACGCGTCAAGCCGGCCTCTGCCAGCAGCAGTGCATCGAACAAACCATCCGCCAGCTTCTTGAGGCGGGTTGGCACGTTGCCGCGCACATCCACCACCCGCAGATCGGGGCGCATCCACTCGAGCTGGCGGGCACGCCGCACGCTGCTGGTGCCGACTACCGATCCGGCCGGCAGGGCATCCAGCCCACCTACCAGTTTCGAGACCAGCACATCGCGGACCGAGGCCCGCGGCAGCACTCCGGCGATTTCAAAGTCCTCATCGATCACCGTCGGCACGTCCTTGAGCGAGTGCACCGCGATGTCGATCTCGCCTGCCCGCAGTGCTTCTTCCAGCTCCTTGGTGAAGATCCCCTTGTCCGTGCCTTCGGCCTTGGCCACGTCTGCCAGCGCCACATCGGTGCGGCGGTCACCAGTCGTGCGGATCACCTTGCGCCCCATGCGCAGTTCCGGAAATGCCAGGGACAGGGTGCGCTCGACGGCGGCGGATTGCACCAGCGCGAGATCGCTCCCGCGGGTGCCAATAACGGTGTGTTGGACTGCTTCTTCTTCGCTCACGTGCCTGGCAGGTTCAGCTTTTTCAATTCCTCGTCGATGATCCGGTCGCATTCCACAATCTGCTTCTCGCGCCGGACCCGGGCCTCACCGGCCAGTTGTTCCAGCGTGTCGATGTCGTAGAGGTAAACTTCTTCGATCGCGCCGCAGGCCGGATCAATGTCGCGCGGCACGGCGATGTCGATCAGGAACAGCGGCCGGAATTTACGCACCCGCCGGACCGACTCGATGTGATGCGGCAGCACCACCGGGTGCGGCGCGCTGGTGGAAGAAATCACCACATCCACTCCCGCGAGCACCGCTTGCCACTCATCGAAGTGCACGGCGCGCCCGCCCATCTCCTCCGCCAGCAGCACCGCCTTGTCGTAGGAACGGTTGGTCACGAAGACCGAGGTGGCCCCGCGCGAGACCAGCGCCTGCGCCGTTTGCCGGCTCATCTCGCCGGCCCCGATCACAATCACGCGGCAGCCCGCGAGCTTGCCGAAAATCTTTTCCGCCAGCTCCACCGAGGCTCCCGCCACCGAGGTGGCGCCCTCTTGGATCCGCGTGTCCGTCCGGACCCGCTTGCCGATGCCGAAAGCACGTTGGAAGACCCGGTTCAGGATCCCCGAGGTCGCCCCGGCATCGAGCGCCTGGCGGTAAGCGTCCTTGGCCTGGCCGAAGATCTCGGTCTCGCCCAGCACCATGGAGTCCAGCCCGCTCACCACCCGGCACAGGTGCTTGGCAGCCTGGATGCGATGATGCTCATACCAGTGCGGATCGGAGTCCGCCCCATGCTCGGCAGCCAGGCGGCGGCGCAGCTCCGCGGCGGCATGCTCGGCCTGCTCACCGGCGAGGTAAAATTCCGTCCGGTTGCAGGTCGAAAGCACCACGCTCTCCTCCAGTCCGGAAATCGCCAGCAACTCCTTCGCGGAGTCCCCCAGCTTGCCCGCGGGCACGGCGAAGCGCTCGCGCACTTCTACGGGCGCGGTGCGGTGATTCAGGCCGACGCAGACGAGTTCCATTCAGACCAAGGCAAAAACCGAAAGCGAACCCACGAACAAGAGCACCGCCACCACCGCCAACCTACGACCAGTCAGCCCGCGAACTTGCCGGACTCCCAGCAACAGCGCGTAGCCGATCCACACCCCGGAGGCTGCCACCAAGTGCGCCCCCCCTCCCTGCCGCGGCATCATGAAGCCTGCCACTACCCCGATGCTCAGCAACACCACCCCGATCCACAGCAGGCGGACCATCGATTTCAGCAGCTCCCGCACCGGCGGCAGGTTCCGGAACAGGCCGGACTGCAGGTGGTGGTCCTTCAACTGGCGGTCCAATACCAAAAACATCACTCCCGCCACCGCCGCGAGCGCCAGCGCGCCGTAGGACAGCACGGACATCGCGGCATGCGTCTCCCGCCACGGATTGGTTGCCGGAATCCTCTCAGGTTCAACAATCCACACCCCCGGGAGCAGGGCCACAATCTGGAAAATCACCACCAGCGGCGCCGTGAACACCCCCAGTAGCGAAAGCCGGTAGGTCGGCCCGACCGCGAGATAGAACAGGGTCAAGGACCAGGCCAAAAAGGCTAGGATTTCGCCGATCCCGACCAAGGGGCAGGCCCCGCGCATCTGGCCCCGGACGTAGAGAAAAGCGAGCTGCGCCGCAAAGGCCGCCACCATCCAGATCACCGTCCAGCGGCTGCGCGTTCCTTGGTGGACGGTCAGCATACCGGTAATCCCGCCCACGGCAGCGAGGGCGGTCGCGGCAATGAGAAACCAGCGGTCCACGCCCCTCCCTTGGCGCTCAATCGCCTCCCGCGCAAGCCCTCAATCGGCAGTTGCAATTTCGGACAGCGGAACTGCTAGACGGAGAGCCCCTTACCAATCGTAGGTGCCCACCGGCTGATCCCGGACATGCTTCGTGAGAACTTGCAGGCAGGAGGACGCCAAGAGCAGCAAGCTCACCGCGACAATCGCGATACGTAATTTCCGGTAAAAGGCGCAGAAAGCCCCGAGACCGATGAGGGCCAGGATACTGTAAGTGGCCACGTGGTCGCCTGCGGCAATCGAGATTCTGGCAATCGAGGGGTAGTTCTGCAGGTCACGAGCCTCAGGCTTATACGCACCGGTGACAGCAAGGATCAGAGGGCACAGGGCCGAGACAACAAATCCCCCCAAAATGAGTACCTTGTTGCGTATCGGCTGCATTCCAATGGGCAAGGTCAGGTAGGGAAACCCGTTTCCCGATTCATCTCATCGGACGAGCAACCCGTTCCGGGATTGAGGAGCCGCTCTCAAGAATTTCCAGAAGTTCGCGGATCCCCGCTCCCGCATGGAAGGCCTCACTCTGGCCGGCCTTCTCCGCCAGCAAGGCGAGACGGCGCTCGATTACCGGTTCGAGGTCGATGGCAATCACGGCGCGAAATTATCGCCAGCCGCAGGCCATGGCAATCCGCCCTTCAATTTCGACAGATCACCACGGTTCCCGGCGTTCAGGAATCATGACTCCTCGCCTTCATCCTACGGCAGTTCCGGCCAGCCCGGGGCCATTGCGGGATCGAGGATTCGCAGGGGTCCCAAGAAGGCGAGAGGGGGCGAACTGAACGTGAAAATCTGGTTCGACACTTCAGTCCTTGTCGCAGCTCTGTTGAAGGAGCACCCGGCCCATGCCGCAGCCTTCCCCCGCGTGAAGGCGATCTACCAAGGCTACGCGCAGGGATTCACGAATGGCCGCACCCTTGCGGAGTTGTTCGAAACGCTGACCTCGCTGCCTCTCGATCCGAAGATCAGTCCCCGGGATGCCCAGCGCCTGATCCGGGCGATCATCCTGAACTGCTTCGAGATCGTGCCGGAGTCCCCGGAGGTCATTTCCCGTGCGATGCGGATGGCCGCCCAACGCGGGATGGATGGTACCGCGATCCGGGACGCGCTCTGCATCGTCGCGGCGCACAAGGCGGAGTGCGAGAAGCTGCTGACCTTCAATCTGGAGAACTTCCGCTCGCTGGCACCGGAGGATCCGATGGTGGCCTGCCCGTGAGGGAATGCTTGGCGTGCCCCCCACCTTGCCCTAACCAAGCGCCAGCCATGCCTTCCCCGGACTCCCTGCGTGCCGCCATCCGCGATGTGGTCGATTTCCCGACGCCGGGAATCGTGTTCAAGGACATCACCCCGATCCTCGGCGATGCGGCGTTGTTCCGCGATGCGATCACGCTGCTGGCGGAGAGCGCCGCCGGGCAGAAGATCGACAAGGTGGTGGGCATCGATGCCCGCGGCTTCATCTTCGCCGCAGCGGTGGCGGACCGAATCGGCGCAGGCTTCGTGCCGGTGCGCAAGAAGGGCAAGCTGCCGTGGAAGACCAAGCAGGTGGCCTACTCGCTGGAATACGGCGAATCCGTGGTCGAGCTCCACGAGGATGCCGTGCTTCCCGGCGAAACGGTCCTGCTGGTGGATGACCTGCTGGCCACCGGCGGGACCGCGGGCGCAGCCCTGAAGCTGCTGGACCAACTCGGTGCCAAGGTCGTCGGGGTCGCCTTCCTGATTGAGCTCGGCTTCCTGAATGGCCGCTCGCAGCTCGGCAGCCACAAGATCGAATCGATCCTGATTTTCGACTGAGGGTGGCGGAATCATACCGGGATTTCCCGGGATTCATTCACGCCCTGAAATCTTCTCATCGCGGGAGCCGTCCCGTGACAATCGCGCCGCTTGCCACCTCGCTCGCAGGCCCTACGCTTTTCTCCCCTTTCACTTTCTGCCACTGCCATGTCCTGGAATACCTACGCCGCCACCCTGATCCGCTATCCGCAATTCGGCTTCTCGCTCGATACGTCCCTGATGGACCTCGACGAAGCCTTCCTGACCAAGATGGCGCCAAAAGTGGAGAAGGCCTATGCCGACATCGCCGCACTGGAGTCCGGTGCGATCGCCAATCCCGATGAAAAGCGCATGGTCGGCCACTACTGGCTGCGCAATGCCAAGCTGGCTCCGAGCAAGGAGCTGAGCGATGCCATCACCAAGCCACTGGCTGATCTCAAGCACTTCGCCGAGAAGGTTCACACCGGTCAGGTCAAGCCGCCGGGCGGTGGCATCTTCCAGCGCATCCTCTTGATTGGCATCGGTGGTTCCGCGCTTGGCCCACAGCTCGTCGCGGAGGCCATCGGCCACGGCGCGCGCATGCCAATTCATTTCTTCGACAATACCGATCCCGCCGGCATCGACCGCGTGCTCTCGGACATCGGCACGACCGGCCTGGCCAACACCCTGGTGGTGGTAATCTCCAAGTCCGGCGGCACCCCGGAGACCCGCAACGGCATGGTCGAGGCCAAGGCCGCCTATGACGCTGCGGGCATGGACTTCGGCAAGCATGCTGTGGCCGTGACCGGAGTTGGCTCGAAGCTCGATCAGGTGGCCGAGAAACAAGGCTTCATTGCCCGCTTTCCGATGGAAGACTGGGTCGGCGGCCGCACCTCGGTGATGTCCACCGTGGGCCTCGTGCCCGCCGCGCTGCAAGGCATCGATATCGACTCCCTGCTCGCCGGTGCCGCTGCCATGGACGTGGAGACCCGCAAGACCGGTGACAAGAACGCCGCGATGCGCCTGGCACTCGCCTGGTATGCCTCCGGCAATGGCAAGGGCGAGAAGGACATGGTGGTCCTGCCCTACAAGGACTCACTGGTACTATTCTCGAAGTACTTGCAGCAACTCGTGATGGAGTCGCTCGGCAAGGAGCACGACCTCGACGGCAAGGTGGTCAACCAAGGCATCGCGGTCTACGGCAACAAGGGTTCCACCGACCAGCATGCCTACGTCCAGCAGCTCCGCGACGGCGTGCCGAACTTCTTCGCCACTCTCATCGAGGTCCGCAAGGGCCGCCACGGCGAGTCGATCGAAGTCGAGCCAGGCAACAGCTCCGCCGATTACCTGCAAGGCTTCCTGCGCGGCACCCGCAAGGCGCTCTACGATTCCGGCCGCAAGTCGGTGACCATCTCGATCCCGGAAGTCACGCCCTTCCAGCTCGGCGTGCTGATCGCCCTCTTCGAGCGCACGGTTTCCTTCTACGCCTCGCTGGTGAACATCAACGCCTACCACCAACCGGGCGTGGAAGCCGGCAAGAAGGCCGCAGCCGTGTTCCTGGACCTGCTCGGCGCCGTGCGCAGCCGTCTGGTCTCCGAGGCCAAGACCGCCAACGAGATCGCCTTCGAGACCGATGCTGACGCGGAGGACGTCTATCACTGCCTGACGCACCTCGCGGCCAACGGCGAAGCGCAGATCTCGCTCGGCGCAACGCCGGCGGAGGACAACTTCTCGCTGTAAGCTCGCAAACCGCTCATGCGGCAATAGGGAGCAGCGACGGCCGCTGCTCCTTATCTCATCTTCCTCGTCTCAAACTTCTTCCCGCCCAACGCGTCCTTCACCGGGACACCCCAGAAGGGCGTGGGCGTGTAGTCCCAGTCTAACAAGACACGCGGGGTCGACTTGGGATGGAAGCACCACGCAGTCCAGTTCAGCCGGTGCTTCTGGATCACACCGAGCATGTCCGGCACCCAGGTGGCGGGATCTTCCTGGCGCTCGGTCGGGATGAATTCCATCCGCTGGGTGTCCGCGCCGACTTCACCAATGAAGAGCGGATACTTGTCTGCAAGAGCCAGGAACTTGCCCTGCCAGTCACTCTTCCAAGGATAGACGTGGCTGGAATACATGATCCCATGGCCGCCGCGATCCTCCAGCGCGAAGCCGTCTAACACACCCGCGAGATCGTAGCCCCAATCGAGGCCGCCCGCGATGATCAGATTCTTCGCGCCGGTCTCGCGGATCACATTCACGAGGCCCTGCATGCCGATCGACTGGAAGCCGCTGAGCTTCTCGCCGTTCTCGGCCACAGCGTCTCCCCCACCCTTCTTGTCGGTCACCAGCCCGCCATTGCGCCAGACCTCCCATGAGATGTCATGCGGCTCATTCAGGAGCTCGAAGATCACCGCCGGGTGATTCTTGTAGCGCGCCGCCACATCCTTCCAGAAGGCGGCATGCTCCGCCTGCGGCGCGCGGTAGGCATGGAGATCGAGAACGATGTAGGCACCGCGCCCGGCACAGGCATTCACCGCATCCTCCACCAACTGCCGGTAGGCCATGCCACCGTCGTTCTGCCATGGGCCGGTGCCAGCCCAGAATTTCTCCCCGAGGCAAAGGCGGATGCAGTTCGCCTTCCAGCCATCGATGCCCACACCGATCGACTTCAGCACATTTTCCCCACCCGCCGACCATTCCATGCTCGGCACGGCCAGGCCTTGCAGCCAGACCTCCCTGCCCGCTGGCGTGACCAGGCGATTGCCGGAGACCTTCAGTGCCGGCGGCAGCTTGTCCGGAGAAGGCACCGGTATCTGGGGCTGCGGCTTGGGCAGCTCCGCAATCCGTGCCGCCTCCTTGGCCTTCGCCTCCGCCTCCGCGGCATCAATCACCACAGGATCGATCGCCACGAGGCGGACCTCATCGAAATCAAGCGTCCCGCTCTCCGCCTGGAAGAGCGTGAACATCAGCTCCAGCTTCACCGCACCCGGCGGCACGCGGAACTGCTGCGTCTTCTCCTGCCAATCCCGCGCTGTGCCGGTGAAGGACGGAGGAGCAGGCGAAGGATTCACCACGCTGCCGGCGGCGTCCTTGAAGTTCATCATGATCCGCCCGTCGAACCAAGCCTGCTTGCCGCGGCGGATATCCTCGTGGCGCACCTTGTAGCTCAGCCGCAGTGCCTGCACCTCCTTGCCCAAGGACACGGCCTGATAGGCCATCACCTGCTTACCCGGGGAGGGGCTTTTCAGGCGCAGGAAGTGATTCCCCGCCTCCTCCGGGATCGTGACGTCCGCATCCGCCGGCCAGCCATCGGCTCGCCCCGGCGAGGTCAATGCCTCAAAGCTGCCATTGGGCAAGAGCGGACGAACATCCGCCGCCGCCAAGCGGTCGAGACGGCAAAACAGGAGCAAGAAGAAGGCAACAAAGGCACGCATGAACTCTCCGCCTTACGCGGAGCGATCACCACTCCTTGCTTGGCCGCCCCTTACTTCTGATCCGTGCCTTGCTTGTTGCGGGCCGCATATTCCTTCGCGATCCGGACGAGGTCGGCGTTCAGCCCATCAATCTCTTTCTGCAAGGTGCGAACCTTGTTCTCCGCGTCGCGCTGCTTCTGTTGGTGCTGGGAGATCGAGTTCTTGTTTTCGCGCGCCTGTCCTTCCATTTCCTGCAACCTCGCCTCCATCGCCGGCGCCTTGCTCAGCTTCTTCCTCTTCTCCATATCGATAGCCGTGCGCTGCTGGGCGAGACTGTTTTCCCAGACCGGGATCGCATCGCTAGCCGCCTTGGCTGCTGCCTCCTCCTTGTGGGCATTCATCTGCTCCTTGTCCAACTCAGCCTGCTTCTGATCGCGGCGATCTTCGGTGGTCGCATACTCCACGCTGTTGACGTGGTCCTGCTCGCCCTTGTTCCGGTCGCCCGCGACCTTCACCGCCGTCTTCTCATCCGGCTGCCAGCGATCCTGGAGGGCCAGCGGCAAATCTTTCATTTTGATGCTCTTCGGGCCCGTGGAGTCGGTGATCTTCATTTCCGTGTGGTTCACCTCACGGATTGACACGTCGTGATAAGTGGTCCCGGAGAGCGAAGTGACATCGCCCAGCTTCTCGCCCTTCGCCCGCCCCCACTCGGAGGTCCGGTAGGCTGCCTTGTAATCCTCCCACTTCTGGTTTGCGTCGTCCACGGCCTTTCCTGCCGCGCGCTTCGCCGCCTCGGCTTCATCGATCTGGGCCTCGCCGTGGCTGGCCTTGGCCTGGGCATCGCTGAGCTCCCGCCCTTGGTCCTTCAGGCGTGCAGCCTCCTCGAGCCGCTGATTGGCAATCTTGATGTCCTCCTTGAAGATCTCGATCGCCGTGCCCTGCTCGCGGATCATCGACTCGATGGTCTGCTTGCCGCCCTGGAGCCCCTCATCGAAAACGAAGATATAGAGGGTGCCAAAGCCCACCAACACCAACAAGGCGAGGAAGGTGCCAATGACGCCGGGGCCACGCCCGCTGCTGAGGAGGTCGGAAAAGCTCATGGAGGATCAGATTCTATCGGAGCGGGATAAGTCCACCGCCCTGACGCGAATCGAACAAATCCCCGTAAAAAGCTCAAGAACGGACTCCCGCTGTGAGACCGCCCATGGAGTCCCCTATCGCGGATTTCCCGGGCCCACAAGGTTCCCGCCCAGGGCTTCACCCGCCCTTCATCTACTTTTCACCCAGCGCCTTAGGGGCAGCGCCCTCAGACCCGCTCGCGCAGGACCCGCAGCTCCTGCTCCGCCGAGTCGAGGCGCTCCATCAGGTCCATCACAAAGCGGATCGAGCGTAGGCTCATGCTGCGCTCCTCCCGCAGCACGGCGATCTGGCGCAGGCGGTGGATGGCATGACAATCGAGGTGATAAAGTTCGCCCTCGCGGCGCAGCTCGATGACATCGGCGCGGGCGTATTCCAGGATCATCTCCGGGTGCATGCCGCACAACTCCGCCGCGGCTTCCAGATCGTGCAGATCCTTCGTCTCAAGCGCCTGTGGGGCCGGCAGACCGCGCCCGCGTTCCTGCTGATAGGTCATGATTTCATCGGGGATTGAATTTCGAGCTGTCTGCCAGGGCTTGCCAATGGCGGCGCTCCTCCTCCGTGGCAGTGGTCGGGGTCACGACCTGGGCCACCGCGAAGAGATCGCCGAAGCTGCCGCTCTTGCCCTTCGGCAGGCCCTTGCCGCTGAGGCGGAATTCCGTGCCGGACTCAGTGCCCGGCGGGACCTTGATCTTCATTTCGCCATGCGGCGTCCGCACCGGCACCGTGGCCCCCAGCACCGATTCCCAGGGCGCGAGGCGCAGGTCGTAGTAGAGATCGTGCTCCTCCGCCCGGAAATCCGGGTGGCGCTCCAAGCGCACCTTCAGGAAAAGGTCTCCCGGCGCACCGCCGCCCTGCCCCGGCTCGCCGAGGCCCGCGGCGCGGATCAACTGGCCCTCGGTGATGCCCTTCGGGATTCGGATCGTCACCGGCTTGCGCTCGCCGCGGCGATCCTGAGCCTGAATGGTCAGCGAGCGCTCGGAGCCGTTCATCACTTCGTCCAAGGTGACGAGGATCTCCGATTCGATGTCGCGCCCCCGGCGCGGGGCATTGCTCTTCGCCCCGCCCGGCCCACGCGCCGCGAAGCCCCCGCGGCTGGCGCGGCTGCCGAAGAAATTCTCGAAGAAGTCGCTGAAGCCAGTGCCCTCGAAGTGGTAGTCCCCGCCGCGGTCCTCATCCCCGGCACCCGGCCAGAAGGTCGCCCCCCCGGCCCCGCCGCCGAAGCTGTCGGCATGCTTCCAGTGCTCGCCGAGCTGGTCGTATTTCTTGCGCTTGTCCGCGTCGCCCAGGACCTCGTAGGCCTCGTTGATTTCCTTGAACTTGTCCTCCGCGGTCGCCTTGTCCTTGGCCACGTCCGGGTGGTGGGTGCGCGCCAGCTTGCGGAAAGCCTTGCGGATCTCGTCCTGGCTGGCATCCCGCTTCACGCCCAGCACCTCGTAGTAGTCCCTGAATTTTACCTTCGCCATGTGAACCCTAGCAGGATGGCGTGTTCCGCCGGGAAATCAACTCCGGGACAGCGGTGGCAGGAATCGAGGCAGAATGACCGGGGCCGCGCGGACTCCCCGGGAGTCCACGCTGAAGCCGACGGAACCCCGGGGACGATCAGCGAGGGCCAAAAAACAGCACCTTCAAGGACAGGATCGCAAGGATCGTAGTGAGCCCATAGATTTCATTGGCCGCCCAATAAACCAACCTTTCTCCCTTCGCCTTGGACCGATCGAAGGTACGCGTGAAAACCATGAATTGGAAGGCCACACCAAGAATCAGCCCATACCTGCCCACATCGCTCAAATCCTTCACCCACAAGGCTCCCGCGATCGCGCACATCTGGAAAAGCAACACCGCCTCGTGGTCGAGGTGACCCAAAGCTTCTGCCAGGCCATGTTTCATGCTCGAGCGGAATCGTCAGCGTCCACAATCTACTTGGGCTGGGGAGCTTTGGTCGGCCCCTCCGAGGCTTCGCCGGACTCCTGCTCCGGAGCCCCAGCCGCTCCCTCGTCCTCGAGGGGGATTGCGACGTGCTTGACCGCCCGCTCGGAAAACTTCCCGAACAGCCTCTCGACCTCAGCACCGGCCCCACGAACTTCCCGGCTCTCCAGCTCCTTGAGCTTGCCTTTCACGATGGCATAAAATCCGAGCATGCCCTTCCCGGCCCCGCCGGGACCGTAAGTGTAGAATCCGCGAACCTCGGGATCCTTCTTCCAAGCCGCGGGAGCGATGCAACTGAGGTCCACCGTCACATCGCCGATCCGCTCCATCTTGCCTCCCTTCGCCGCCCTCCGATAGATCGTCCACTTGTGACCTTGCTTCCCATCGCGGAGGCTCGGTTTGCTCAATAGCTCCTCCGGCTTACCGTCCCCATTGAGGTCCATGGAAGTCCGCAGGATTTCATTCGGATCTACAGGTGACATGTTTTCCAAGGAAGCGGAATACTTGAGATACTCCGCCTCCAGCGGATCCAGTTCCGCGCCTGCTCTTGCGGCAGCAGGCATCAGGAAGATCAACGCGACTGCAGGTTCCTTCGCCTTCATTGCTCGATAGCATAGACGGAATTTCATACCTGAGGATTTTTGCTTCCAACGACGATCAACGTGAAGGCGCGGCCGACCTCAGCATTACTCTTGCTTGGTCCAATCCAGCAACTCCTTGAACTTTTGATCACAAAGCACCTTGTTACTTTCATACCTTGCTTTCAACACGCCTAGACCCGGTCCCGCTCCAACATAATCCTCAAAAAAATCCGCGGAGGATTTATGTCCTCCAATAAACCACTCTGCCTTCTCCACGCCTGCGGCCTTCAATTGGACCACGGCGACCGCAGGATCCAGGATCATCACTCCCGCCCCATCCACGGGCATCTGCGTTCCCTCGGGCCAATCGGTAGGGCTCACCCACCCGGCCCTGGCAAATAGCTCGATGAATTGCTCCCTCCTTGTCGCGGAGACCTTTGCGGTGCTCTCGCTCACATGGAGAGCAAACGCATTGACGAAGTAGGACCCCATTCCCGACCGCATCGCCGACGAGATATCCTTCAATTCCTCGGAAAGCTCTTCTCCCTCTTGATTGCGACCGGTGAACTCCAGCAAGAATGGCAACAAGGCGAATAGGTCCGCCTGCGCCTTGGTCGTGAGAAGCTGATCGAACCCCGCCTTCCAAGTTTGAACCTTGGGGTACCATGCGGACGACTTGCCGGTCGCACCGTCTGGCACCGCGACAAGAAGCTCACCAATCCTAGCGTTCATCCTCTGAAGTCGCCGCCATTCGTCCATCCGGATTTTCCCCGGGGGCGGAGCATCGTCATCTCCTTCCTCGTAGATGATTTCATCCGGGTCATGCTTGTTAGCATAGAGGGCCTCTAAAACGGAATCAGGGGGAAATGTAAGGTCGCCAAGCACCCCCTGCCGGGCAGTCACGGCCAACGCGAAGACCACGAGTCCGATGAATCTCATCGGCTTCACTCTACGCCTTTCTCCAAGGCATCCAACATGAACGAGGCCCTTCTCGCATTTTTCACACGCGGCGAAGCACCGGACCCGATCAATCCCTGCGGATATCGGTCTTGTCCGCTGTAAGCCCGCCGACCCAGCTCCCGAGGCGGACCCAGACTCTGCGGCGCATGCCCTGCGCATCCTCCACCTGTATCCGGAGCACCACCTGGGCCTTGGAAGTGGTCCAGAAGAAGGGCCCCTCGCCTGCCCAGCAATGGTCCGATTACAGCAGGCGATAGCCATTCTCCGCGGCCCATTTGTGGATGAGTTGCTTGCTTCGCTTCCTCCTCCAGACCAGATGGCTGATCACCAGCACGACGAAGCCGATCACCAGAATGACATGGAAGTAATCGTGCATGGATGGACGGCCGGCTGGTGGCACAGGGTCTAACATCCCGCTGCGGCCACCATCCATTACAAAGGTCCCCGCCGTTTATTGCTTGGGCAGCTCGGGGCCCGGAAAATGCTCGGCCTGGAGTGGATGCGGTAGGTTTTGATGTAGAAGACGAGCCCCGCCGCACCAAAGGACAGGAACTGAAAAGCCCATATGATAACCGCGCAGATGAAGTTTCTATGCGCTACCCAGGCAACCAAGGCCAAGGGCAGGCTGTAGAACGCTGCATAGCAAAGGACGATCAAACAATTCCAAGTGAGGAGGAGGGATGGGCGCATAAGCCATTCGCTTGTTATTTTGCTCCCAGGCATCATGAAGCGTGGATCGAGCTTGGACCACTGGCTTCACTTCGGCCCTCGCCGGTAGGCTATGATTAGATCCACGGTGAAGATGGACATGTACATCACCATCTGAAGTCCCCAGATGACGAGCGCCACCCCGAAATCCCTAGGGCCCAGCCAAACGAGGAATGCCATTGGAACGCAAATGATCGAACAAAGCCCCAACATCCGGACGAAGGCACAAATGAATGGAATCAGCGGACGCATGGAAGATGTAAGGCAACTCCGGTTGGCTCCCCTTTTCGGCTGAATCAATCCCAGCGCGCTTCCGTCTTATTGGACAACAAGCCGCCGAGCCAGCTGCCGCAACGCACCCAGCCGCTGCGTTGCATTCCATCCGTGTCCTGCACGACGACGCGGAAGACGATCTGGCTCTTGGAAGTGCCCCAGAAGAAGGGACCCTTTGAGAACAGGCAGCGGTCCGCGCGCATCAAGCGATAGCCATTTTCCCGGGCCCAGCCGTAAACCAGTTCGCTGCCACGCTTTTCGCGCCAGACCATATTGACGATGGCCAGGCAGATAAAGCCGACGATCAAGAAGCCGGGGAAAAGAGAGGGAACGGACGAATGAGACATTGGACAGCATTCGGTCTAACATCCCGCAGTTGCCGCCCTCCATTACAAAGGCCCCTGCCGTTTGTTCCTTGGTCGGCTTGGCTGACGGAACCTTTGGCCGTGGCCACGTCCGGGTGGTGGGTGCGCGCCAGCTATGCAGAAGGCCTTGTGGATCTCGTCCTGCTTGGCATCCCGCTTCACGCCCAAGACCTCGTAATAGTCCCTGAATTTTACCTTCGCCATGTGAACCCTAGCAAGATGACGCGTTCCGGCGAGAAATTAACCATGAGACGGAAAACCTTGGGGATGAGTCGAATGGCGCTTGGATAAGGTCCGGAGCTCGTGGGCGAAGCAGGCCGCAGGATGGTGCGCCCGCTTCAGCTGGCCTGAGAGGTAGGCTAGCCACGGGACAGATCCTCTGTTCGCCCGGGACTCGTGAGCACGATGGCACCTCAACGATCCGCAGCGGCGCAGCCAATTCTCCGCGCATTGGCAGTCTCTCCTGAGGATGATCTGGTTCTTGGGATGAGGGCTGGGAGCAAGGTCCCGTTCCGGACTCTTCTCAGGCTTCTTCCGCAGAACAGGACGCTCATTGAGAAGCTTCTCAAACCTTTGTGGGCTCTTCGTTTTGAGTTGGGGAATGACCTTCTCGCAAATTGCATCCCAGTCGGCACCCATCGCTCTGACCTCCGCTGGCTTCACTGGCCCCTCCTGCGAGGTTTCGATGGCCACCTGGATACTTTCTGGATCCTTTAGTTCCGTGATCTTTCGGGATCTTGCCGCTCCAAGCAGCTCATTGAAAGCCACTGTCCCTTTGGGAAAAGCTGCCACATCCGATGCCCCGAATACGAGGTAGCCGGACCCGTCGGTATATACAGTAAGGGTTCACCCTTCGTTCACCCTGAGCAGGGTGATCAACTGCACCGGCGGTGCAATGCCATCTTTCACCTTCTCTTTCACCTTCTCTTTCGCCTTCTCTTTCGCCTTCTCTTTCGCCTTCTCTTTCGCCTTCTCTTTCGCCTTCTCTTTCGCCTTCTCTTTCGCCTTCTCTTTCGCCTTCTCTTTCGCCTAGCTAACACCGAGCGTCGAAACCGAAAAAAACAGAACTTTTTCTATCGATTTAATAGTTTGTAGGTGTACCTTCATCGATATCCAAGGTCGGAGGATTTCTTTCTAAATGGGTGGACGTCATCAGAGGCTGTCTGGAATGGCGCGTATTTAGCGGCTATGCCGCTAAGCTCGGGCGATCGCGATGAGGGGGCTTCTGGTAGTCTTTCCGGTGCTTGGTCAGTAACGGGTAGCCCTTCGGCCTGCGCTTGACCCCTCTTGGCTCGCTGCGGAAAAGCCGGGGGTCGATGAGCTTCCCCGCGCAGGCCTCAACCACGCGGTCGTGATGGGTGGCCAACCGACGCGGACGGCCACGGTGGGCAATGTAGCTTTCATGGCTCGCCATCGCATGGTCGAGGATGCCCTTGAAACTCGTCCGTGCCACCGGCTTGCCAGCTTCAATTGCGGCGCGCTGCATCAGGCAGCGCAGCAGCTCGCAGGCGATCCATCATCATCCACACGGTGCGGCGGGCCATTTCAGGCGTGCGCACGCCGAAACGCTCCATACTAAGGGTGGTCTTCACGTCGCGCAGCTTCAGCTCGATGTCCCAGAGCCGGGCATAGATGGAAGCGACGTCCAAGGCATCGTATGCCACCTCGTCGAGCAAAGTGGTCACGACCACCAGCATCCGCTTCATCCCGCATCTGTCCTCGTAGCCGAGCTTGATGTAACGCAAAACGAGTTCTTCCAGCAAAGCCTGCCATGCTTCCACGCCCATGGTGCTGCCGGCGGGTTGCAGGCGCGGTTTCCTCCAGACAACGAGACGTTCGATCGCGCAGACCTCCTTGCCCTTGCGCCAGTCGAGCTTGGCGTGACGGGTTTGATGGAGGCGCATGACCACGTGCGCTCCCTTTTCCCACAACAGGGCGATGAGTTCGCAGGTGCAGAAGGACCGATCGCCGAGCAGGATGTCGCCTTCCCCGACGTGCTTGCGCAGGCGCGGCGCAATAGCCGAGTCGTGCGCGGTGTGCGGGCATGTCACAAATCCTTCCCAGCCACCGTGGCAGAGATTAAGCACGCCTACAATGCCCATCGTAGGCAAGCCGCAGCCGGGCTTCTGGGCGAAGGGCTGGGCGAAGGGCTGGGCGAAGGGCTGGGCGAAGGGCTGGGCGAAGGGCTGGGCGAAGGGCTGGGCGAAGGGCTGGGAATAGGCGCGCTGGTTGGCCCGGGTGTCGATGAGCTGGGCGCTGCTCCCGTCGATGTCCTTGAGAACATGGCCCCGCCATAGATCGGAAGGGCGGATGCCGGCGGCGAGGCTGCGGAGGACCGGAGCTTGGACCGCGGCGAGGAACTCCGGCCGGATGCGGCGGCGGCCCGGCAAAAGCCGCCGGTGTCGCCGGAAGGCACCGGCAAGCCGTTGGCGCGCGACCATGCCTGGATCAGGCTCACGGCTTTGGAACATGAAGCGTTTGCCTCCAAAATCTGGGCCAGCCATGCCCAGAACACCGGCACGTGTCCGAAATGGCGCTGACGGGCGGCGGGATCCCCTCAAGGAAAGGGCCGGGCAGGAAGCGGGAGAACATCAGCGCGTAGCCGCAGATCAAGCGGCGCAATACGGATGCTCGCCGACCGTGCAAGGCGGCTTGCAGCCTACGCTTGGCGGTGGCAAAAACCGTCCGCGGAAAGCCGGTGAGGGAAGGTTGTTTGGTCACGCTAACAAGCCGTACCTGAGCCGGCTTTTCGTCTCTCAAAATCAACGGAAACTGCCTTAACTACGCGCCATTCGAGGCCGTCTGAAAATTGTCTAGGCCGTGATTCTCGCCAGCATGCGCTTGGTCATGGAAAGATAAACCAGCGCTTCGGAAAGCTCGATCCTCACCCCTGGTCGCGGATCAGACGACCGGACTGGATCAGCCAGCCGAAGGTGCGCTCGACGACCCATCGCTTCGGCAGCACTTTGAAGCCCTTCGGATCGTCACTGCGCTTCACGATCTCCAGATCGATCTGGCGGTGGCGCGGCAAGCGGGCCACCTCACCCTCGAGCTTTCCGACGTAACCGCCATCGGCCCAGATCCGTTTTGAGCCAGCCGTAGGCCTTGGTGAGGTGTGGCAGCAACAGGCGGGCTCCGTCGCGGTCCTGAACGTCGGCGGGGGTGACCTTCAGCACGAGGATGAAGCCGCAAGTGTCTACCAGGACGTGTCGCTTTCTTCCTGTAATTTTCTTACCCGAATCAAAGCCACGAAGTCCGGATTGGCTAGCTGTGCGAATGCTTTGGCTATCGAGGATCGCAGCAACCTGGGCTTTTTTTGCCGAGTTTCAGGCGGGCCAGGTCGCGAATCGCGTGATGGATGCGCCCCCAATGGCCCTGCTTGGCCCACAGACGGAAGTAGTGGTAGCAGGTTTTCCAGTGCGGAAGGTCGTGAGGCATCATCCGCCATGCGCCACCGGTGCGGATGATGTAGAAGATGCCGTTGAGGATGCTACGCCGGGAATGCTCGCGCGGACGGCCGCGCAAGCCCATCGGGCAATCAGGGAGAAGAGGCCGGATGACCTCCCTCTCGGATTCGGTCAAGCTACTCGGATACTCGCGCATCCCGAGCTTCTCCAATGCCGCACTCCGCCTAGTACAGATCAAAATCCGCAAACAGATGATTTTTCAGACGGCCTCTAAGGCCTGCCGTTAGATGGAAACGGCTCACAACAATGATCTCGATTATGTATTGTTCAGCCCGGAAAAGTTGAGCCTCACTCGTAGATCCCCATCGAGATATCTCCCTGCCGCTGAGCAATAGTAACCTGCCCCTCAAGGAGGGTCGCACCTGCAACCTTCAGCGAAGCTGCATTCGTCTCTCCGTAGAGACGGGTCTTGGTCGTCGAGCTATTGCCAATCACGGTGGTGTTCGCGCCTTCACCAATTGCCCCGCTTCCGATCACGATCGAATTGCTGTCAGAATTGGAGAAACCCCGCGAATCTGCTCCGAGATAAATGCTGCTTTGGGCAGTCGTCAGTGCGGTCGCCCCGTCGGCTTGGAACCTGCCTGCGCTTTTCCCCAAGGCGAGGTTAAGAGCTCCGGTGGTACTCCCGTAAAGGGCTTGGTAGCCCATTGCGACATTGTACTCCCCGCCGCTGCTGGAACGCATGGCATCCGCGCCGACCGCGACGTTGTAACCGTTGATCGAGTTCGTTCGAAGCGCGGAATGTCCGATCGCGACATTGTAGGCCCCTGTCGTATTCAAGATCATCGATTGGCAGCCGAAAGCCGTATTGAAACCACCTGTGGTGTTCGCTGCCAGTGCGCTCGCCCCTACCGCGGTGTTTTGCGCGCCGGTGGTATTGACCGCCAGCGAGGCGTTACCGACGGCGGTGTTGACAGCACCCGTCGTATTAAGCGCGAGGGAGACTGCACCAACTGCCGTATTTGCGGCACCTAGGTTTGCGTTTAATGCAAGGGTTCCCACAGCGGTATTATTGGAAGTGGTCAGGTTAGATTGGAGGGCATTGGTGCCTACGGCCGTATTCGAAGAACCGGAGACGTTGGAGCTCAAGACATTGTGCCCCAAGGCAGTGTTATTAAAGCCACTGGTGCCATTGGCATTCAAGGCGTTGTATCCAACCGCCAGATTACCCGCTACATTCCCTCCCCCTGATCCAATCCTCTGGCCATTGATATAGGAATCCTTCGCGACGCCGATACCGCCAGCCACCGTCAACGCACCTGTCGTGGAAGACGTGGCCGCAGTCGTATTGGACAGGGTCGTTGTAGCAGTAAATGTCGCAGCAGGGCCGAAGACCAGCCCACCGCCGCTGCCGGTGGTCACCAGAGGCGTGCTTCCCGAATACAAGCCGCTTCCGGTTCCCGACAGAACAATCCTTCCGTCCGTCGGGTTAAGGATCATGCCCACGCTCGGGGCGTCCGAGCGATAGAGTGAGAGCGTGTTATCCACGCCCAAGACCATCTTGGCTTTGCTCGCACTGACATTGTTGTCCTTCCAAGTGAAGCTGCCCGGCTGCGTCATCGTGAAGGTCAAATCATGAGACAGGTCCGCATACCCCAGTTGAACAGCCTCGACCGGAGACCCTTCATGCGTGGTGGTTCCGAAACTGAAGTCGTTCCCGCTCACGACTAGCTCATTGACGACTAGGTCTGGCGGGGGGTCTGCCTGGACTGAACCCGGCTGGAGGCAGATGCCGGCGGAGGCAATAAAAAGTAGAGAGGAGATGGACGAGAAATGCGAGGACGTTTTCACGTAAGGAGAAGTTTAGGGCAGACTTGGATCGCAGCAAAGATAAGGAAGACTTGGGCTCTCATCTCGACATACAGCAGCAATTCGCCGAACTCATCAACTTGCCCACACTAGGGGAAGAGGAATCGGCATAATGTCCGAAAATGGGAATAAATATATATTCAGGCAGCTTCCGCCCTTTGATCCTTGGGGCGTTTGAAATTCACGGAAGTTCTACCGCCACGTCAATCTCAGCGGACATCAATCTTATCCGACATGGGCCCTCCTCCCCAGCTCCCGAAGCGCACCCAACCTCTCCGGCCCATGCCCTGCGCATCCTCGGCCAGATCAGACTGCGATGCCCAGGCCGATGATGCTGATCACCAGAAAGACATGGAAGAAATCGTGCATGAACGAACGAGTGGATCAGCTGAAAGGGAAAGTCCGAATATCTTGCTGGTGCCAGCAGCCGTCAAAGTGGCCCCTCTCGTTTATCCCTTGAGCTTTGAATCTCCGCTTCAGTCCCACCGAATTTCTGACCGGTCGGACCACAAGCCGCCGAACCAACTCCCGCAGCGCACCCAGCCCGAGTGGTTCGGCTCTTCGACATACCCAGAAAAAGGCCCCTTTGAGACACGCAGCGGTCGGCCCGCATCAAGCGGAAGCCATTCGCCCTAGCGCAGCCGTAGACCAGCTCATTGCCGCGCTTCTCCCGCCAGACCATGCTGGAGATAGCCAGGGCGATGAAGCCGAGGATCAGGATGCCAGGGAAGAGTTCAGGGATGGACGAAAGAAGCATCGAACAATGCCGCGGTCTAACATCTCGCTAGACTCGCCCTCCATTACAAAGGTCCCTAGTGTTTATTCCTCGGCCGCTGAGGCCGCTCCGTCGTTTCCGCCGGTTCATAAAAGCGCGGCCGGACTTCTGGATTCTTCACAAGCGGATACTTCGTTAGCAGCATCGCCAGGCGCTTCTCATCGTGCGCCGCAAGGTTCAAGAGGATCTTCTCGCCGACCGACTCCCATTCCCGGGGGACTACTCCGAAGCAGACGGAGATCTTCGGCATGCACGCCATGTCGACATCCCGGGACTGGAGATGGGGCAGGATCTGCCGGGCGAGCGTCGCCAAGTCACCGCTCATCGCGCGGCTCTTTTCACTCAAATCTTCTTTCCCATCAGGCAGCGAGCGATCAATGACAGCAACGACGCATTCGGGATTCCCTCGCGCGACCTCGCTCCGGGTCTCCGCCCACTCGAGCACCTGGGAAAAAGAAACAGTCCCCGCGGGGAAAGTGGCAGGCTCCACCTCACCCAAGCCATAGCGCGGCACGCCCGAGCCATCCTTCTCGATATCGATCACCCATCCTTTGGGAGTCCAGGCGATCAGCGAGAGACTTTGCGCTGGCGGCGTTGGCAATGGTTCTTCGGAACGAGCGGCAGGGGCGAAGGCCAGGGCGATCATCCCGACGAGTGACAGTGCAAGCCGGCGGCAACGGGAGGCGGAGCCGATCATCGCATGGTCCAATGCCGCCGCCGGGCGGAATTATCGGTGGATCCCATCCCAGCCCTTCAATCCTTGGGAGGCTCGACTGGTGTCGCGGGCCGAGCCTTTGGCTCTGGCCAGCGCTCCGTGCGCTTCTGGAACTGCGGCTTCACCGTGGTGTCCTCGATCAAAGGCCGCTCCTCCAGCAGCTCCCCAAAGTGCTTCTCCCAGGATTCCATGACCTCTAGGTGAGCCAAGATCTGCTTGCCCATTGCCTCCCATTCCCGCGACATCGCGCGTACCCCAAGACTCTCCCGTGCTTCGGACGAAATCCTCACCTGAACTTGAACGGCCTGGGGATCCCACAAGCCCACAAGCCTGCTCGACCTTGCCGCCGCGATGAGATCTTGGAAGGAGACCGTTCCCTTGGGGAAGCTGGCGCAGTCCCCACCGCGCGAGCCAAAGACGATCGATCCCGACCCATCGGGCTCCACGGTGAGCTCCCAGCCCGTCCCCTCACGCGTCATCCTGATCAGCACCGCAGTATCTTTTGCTGGCTGCGCCACCTTTCCAGGTGCGGGTGGCGCCGCCGCTTCGACGACCTTGGTCAAATTGAAATCGCCGGGGTCTTGGAGCAGCGGATGGGCGCGCAGCAGCTCAAGCGTTACGGCGACATCCCGGGCATGGAGATGGGGCAGGATCTGCTGGCTGATCGTTTGCAAGTCGCCGATCATCGCCCGGGCCTTCTGCATCGGTTCTTCGCTTTTCCCTTCTGCCGAGCGATCGATGACGGTGATGACGCTCTCGGCATGATTGGGCGCGACCTGTCTCCGGGTCTCCGCCCACTCGAGCACTTGCTGAAAGGAAACCGTGCCCGCGGGAAAGGTGGCGGGCTCCACCTCACCAATACCGTAGCGGAGCGAGCCCGAGCCATCCTTCTCGATATCGATCACCCATCCTTTTGGATGCCAGGCGATCAGCGAGAGACTGCGCGCCGCCGGCAGTGGCGGTGGCTCTTCAGAAAGAGCGGCAGGGGCGAGCACCAATGCGATCACTCCGACGAGCGGCAGTGCAGACAGGAGACGGAATGGAAGGAGACCGCACATGGCAGAGAAGAGAATCTTCCTTCTGAAAAAGCCGTCGAGCCCCTAGAGTATCGGTGAAATGTTCGGGCGCCTGATCCCCCTGCTCCTTCTCGGCGTGACCATTTGCGGGGCTGAGCCCCTCCCCGAGCTCCGCGTCGCTGCGGACAAGCGGCACTTGGAAACAGTCGAGGGCCAGCCCTTCTTCCTGCTCGGCGACACCGCCTGGGAACTCTTCCACCGCCTGACCCGCGAGGAGACCTTGGTCTATCTCGATGCGCGGCAGCAGCAGGGCTTCAACACGGTGCTCGCCGTAGCACTCGCGGAATTCGAATTCGACAAGCCGAATGCCTATGGCGAGATGCCGCTGGAGAACAATGATCCCACCAAGCCGCGCGAGGCCTACTTCCAGCACATCGATTGGGTGATCGGCGAGGCGGCGAAGCGGGGGAATGTATACCGGCCTGCTGCCGACTTGGGGTGACAAGTGGAACCAGAAGTGGGGCAAGGGTCCCGAGATCTTCACACCGGAGAATGCCGCAGTGTATGGCGAACTCCTCCGACTACTGGCCGGATGAGGCATGGCTCTCCTTCCACATGTTCCAGTCCGGCCACGGCCGCGCCGTCTTCCCGAACTACACGCTCAACGCAAAGAACCTGGCGCTACCAGCGCTCAAGCCGACGCTCGATGGAGAACCGAACTACGAGGACCACCCGGTCCGCGGCTTGATGAAGGACGGCAAGCCGACCAAGTGGTTCGGCGAATACGAGGTCCGCCGCGCGGCATGGTGGAGCGTACTCTCCGGCGCCTGCGGGCATGTCTACGGCACCCATAGTATCTGGCAATTCCACGATCCGGAAAAGCGCGCGCAGCTCACGGACGCGCGCACGCCTTGGAAGGATGCACTCCAATTGCCAGGCGCCAAGCAGATGGGAATCATGCGGCATTTCATGGAAGGCCTGCCGTGGTGGAAGCTGCGGCGGGACGACAGCTTCATCATGCCGCCCAAGGACGGCTGGGATCCCAAGTTCATGCCCATGACCGCGGTCGCGGAAGACGGCAGTTTCGCTCTCGTCTATCTGCCGGACATCCTCGCCGGGGCGATCAATTTCGATCCCTTCAAGGTGGCATTCGAGCCGGGACAAGGCCGGATCGTGTCCATCGATCCCAAGACCGGCGAGCAGGTGGTCGTGCCCGGCACCACACCCGGGGACCTCGCGAAGTATTTCAAGACCATCCCCGAAACAGATGAACCCATGGACCGGGTGCTGTGGATCTTGGGGAAGCCGTGAGGAAGAATGACAGCTCCCCAAAACCGCTTCATCTCCGACCCACGGACGGCCCACCGGGTGCACCGGCTTTAACCGGTGCACCCGGTGGGCCGTCCGTCACTGCTCCTCATGCACCTCGTCCTTCCAAGCCGGCTAAAGCCCGCGCACCCAGTGGGGCGGTCACTGCGTTGCACTCGAAGGATGCGGGCCGATTGAACACATGCACCAGAAAAGTTGTGCTGCTCCACCGAACCCCACAAACTCCCGCCACACCGCGCTGACTCATGCCCCGCTTCCCCACCCTCCTCCGCAGCTTCGGGATCAATCTGCGCAAGATGAAATCCGCATGGCGCGGCTATGCGCGCTTCCGCGCTGACCGGGCAAAGTTCCGCGCGGGCCTGCCTGCAACTTTTGCATGGGGCGATGAATTCCCAGTGCTCGACGAGTGGGATGACAGCAGCGGCGGTGTGGGTGCCTATTTCCAACAGGACCTGCGCGTGGCGCGCTGGGTGCATGAGGCGCAGCCACGGCGGCATGTCGATCTCGGTTCACGCCTTGATGGTTTCATCGGCAGCCTCGCGGTCTTCCGTGAAGTGGAAGTCCTCGACATCCGCCCCCAACCGGCCGAGGTGCCGAATGTCCGCTTCCGCCAACTCGACATCATGCAAGAGCTGCCCGCGGAATGGCGCGCTTGCACGGACTCACTGTCCTGCTTGCACAGCATCGAGCACTTCGGTCTCGGCCGTTACGGTGATCCGATCGATCCCGAAGGCCATCTCAAGGGACTCAAGCAATTGATGGCGATGGTCGAGCCCGGCGGACGCTTCTATCTCTCCACGCCAATCGGCCCGCAGCGGATCGAGTTCAATGCGCACCGTGTGTTTGCCCCGGCAACATTGCTCGGATGGTTTGCAGAAGGATGGACCATCGAGGAATTCGCGGTGATCAATGACGCCGGACAACTCATCGAGAATCCGGCACGTAGTACGGCTGAAATCGAAACTCATTTCGGATGCAAGCTGGGAGTCGGCATTATTGCGGCACGAAAGCAGCCACATCTAACGTAGAGTGCCTCAGCTCGCCTTGATTCTTCAAAGCGATCTCGCAGGTGCGGCCAAGCTGCACAAGTGAGGCACGAACGCGGAAGCGCCGGACGCGACGAGGACAGCGCTTGATCCCGCAAAGCGCTCGGAGTTGGCAGCGCGAGCGGGCGATCCCTGGCATGGGAGATGCCTCCCGAAGCGCGTTCCCGGGGTTCCGCAGCAAGTGGCTTTCGTGACCGCAGGGAGCCGGGCCGCGCGGAGGCATGGGCCGCGATAGCGGCCCATGCCTCCGCGCGGCCCCTTTCCTTGTTTATTACAACCATAATTGACGGAATGACGGAAACCCCCTTGGCGATCCCGCCCACGGCCCGTAGGCTGCCGCCGTGAACATTCCGGTGGAGGTGGCGCAGGCGCAGGGGCTGCACGGGATCAAGGGCGCAGCCCACGGCAAGAAAGGCGGTCGTCCCCGCCTCGACCTGACCGACGACGAACGGAGGGAGAGGCGGCGCGGGCAGCAGGAGGCCTACCGGCGCAGAAAGGGCATCCCGCCCAGGCAAGCCCGCACGTCCAAGCGCACGACGAACTGGGCGCAAGCGTGTGTCGACATCTGGGGCAAGCCGCCCGGCGCGCGCCTCACACCGGAGGAATACGCGGCAAGGGAGCCGTTGTGGATTGCTTGGGTCGAAGGACGAAAAAGGTGATTCATGACGGACGGGCACACCGCCCCCGGATGCGGACCGGCTCTCAAGAAGCTCTCCCGGCCCTAGTATCCAATACGGGTGGCACGACCGCTACAGCTAGTTGCCCCATACTGGCGGCTAGAGCTTGTGCCTCTGACCATCGATGACCACCTCCGACGAACTGGGAAGCGAAAAGGCAGCGAGCGCTTGGCGCAAGATCCCCAAAGCGCGGGATTCACCGATCTCTTCAAAAAACTCAACATCGAGGTTCGCCCCCATCTCACCCGTCCCAGTACCGGTGACCTCCCCGACATTTCCCAACGCGTCGGTCAGCGCGTCTTCTAATTCGTCCAGTCCATAGCCCATCGGTTCTTTGAAATAGATAAATGCATCCATAGTTTTTTATTACCGGGAAAACAGTTCTTCGAAAAACGCTTCGATCTTTTCAAGTGATCTGGCTTGGCGGCTTGCCCGATCGAAACTCAACGCTTCATCAATATTTGTGAGTTTTGCGCCCTGCTCTCGAAAACCTTGGATGAAGAATTCCTCCGCTCCCTGACTTGCAACAAGGGATCTTTGAGTAGCTACGACTTCGGGTGTCAGCCCAACCGTGAAGTGGTCATGACCCTTTCTAAGTCGCGCCGCAAGAACTTCAATCGGGCTTCCCGCTCCACTCGCCCTACCTACATACACCACTTCTCCCGCCGCATTCCTAAAGGCATATGTTATATAGCTTCGACCTCCGATCGCCGAGGGCGTCGCCAAGCTTATACCTCGCCCCGGGACAACACCGAATTCACCAAATAAACTCGCCTCTTTTGCGGCGAAATTAAAATTATACACCAACCCGTTGCTTCCGGTATTACCCGTCACAGCCAGTCTAGAATCAGCACCCGCAATCGCAGCGGGCTCGGCTATCACTTTCAAGGGATTCGAAAGGTTCCCCTCCAGCAGTAGCTCTGCCTTCGAAACGCCTAATAACTCTGTCTTTGCGGCAGCTGACTCTACTCCCAACAGCGATCCTCCCTTTAATTCAGGAAGGACGAGCGAGGCGATATTCAGACCGGCATAGGTGGCCCGGTAAAACTTCGACTTCCCAGGATCGTTCCCGCCGGTAATCCCGCGCGCGAACTGCTTCTCGAACTCCCTCTGCCCCGGGATGTCGAAAAGCGCCGTCCCCGGCATCGACATGAGCCCCAACCTGACGACGCCCTCGGCCCTCTTCTTGTTCCTCTCCGCTGCCTGCGAGTCGAACATCGCAATGCCGGAGTTGTCGTAGACCGTCAGGGCGGTGCCGACCACCAGCTCCTTCGTCCAGTCGCGCTGGGCATCGAGATAGTCGCCATACATTTCACCCGCACCCATCAGGAAGTTCCATCCGGCGTCGATGGGGTCGCCATGGGAATCCAAGCCGAGCCGATCCACGTGGTTGACCGGATCGTTGTGGCAATAAGCGTAAAGATTCAAACTCTCGCTCTCCCCCAAGGGCTCGCGGCTCAGCCACTGCCCGCTCACGGGATCGTAGTACCGCTTCCCGAAGTAATAGAGCCCGGTTTCCGCGTCGTAGTACTTGGTCGCGTAGCGCCAAGGATTCACGGGAGCCATCTTCCCACTCATCGAGATCGACTCACCGAAGGGCCCGTAAACGTAGCTGGCCAACAGGTTCCCGGCAGCGTCGCTGAGGCCCGTCACGTGGCCGCTGCCATCGTAGAGCGGATAGTAGTTGGTGGATGTCGTGCCACGGGTCTCGCGCATCAGGAGCAGCCCGCCGGCACCGCCCAGGCCACCGGGCCTGCCGCTGAGATCGGGGCCCCACACATACTTGCGCTCGAAGCTGCCTTCCGAGCCCTCGTGGAGTTCGTAGACGAGATCCCAGCCATCCCAGACGAAGGTCACTTGCTCGCGGTGGACGAAGATCTGACCGGCGCTGTTCGTCCCCTTGTGGACGACCGTCTTGCGGAAGCGCCGTCCCTCGGAGTCATACTCGAAGGAAAGATCCCAGCCATCGCCAGCGGTGGCGTAGTCCTTGGTCTTCGCCCGCACCAGTTGATTGCGGGAGTCCCAGCCATAGTTCCACAAGGAGGAATCCTGGCGGTTGCCATCATCATCGAAGCCGAAGGTCTCGGTCGCCGGCGGGACCCAGGTGACACCTGCCAGCTCCGACTCGGCATCGGGATTGGCACCGGTATCGCCCTCACCCTCCAGTATCGCCCGCACCTTCCACGGCACCCACATGCCTACCGACGCGGGGTTACCAAGCGAATGAACCCAGCCTCCGTTGAAGGGGGCCTTCTCCACACCGTTGATCCACAAGCGCGCGTCCGGGTCCGCAGCAATCAGAAGTTCCTTCTGCCCGGAATGGGACATCGTGAGGAAGCGGTTTAAGGCATCACCCCCGTTGCCATAATCGGCACGCCGCCCGATTCCATCGAAACCGTAACTGAAATTCCCGTAGGTATCGTGGGTGGCCGAGGTCAGTTGGCCCGTTCCGTTGTAGTCATAGTCCCACACGTCTCCGCCGGTGGTGCAGGTCTCGCGGCGGCCCCGGTCGTCGTAGGTATAGGTGAACGAAGGTGCACCGGCGACACTACTATCAGCCCCCTCGATACGACCGGCGACACCCCGGGTCCAAGTCTGCTCCACCCCCCCGCGCGCAAACCCGATAAGCGTGCGATCCGCGCTGGCCCCCACGTCGCGACGCTCGATGGACGCCGAAAAACCGGCGTCGTCCGCTTCCATCGCGGAAATCTCATCGCCCGCACCGGTATAGACTGGTTCGAACTCATGCACCTTGGTGGCCCCCCGATACACGGAGACCTTGTTCAAACGCCCCTTGCTATCAAAGCCCCTCACCAGCTTGTAGCCGGTCATGCTTCCGGAAAGCCACTGGACTTCGGTCAGATGTTTGCCGCTGTGCGTGAGGGAGCGCGTTCCCGACGAGTCCGAGATTGAATTGACCCGCCCGGCGGCATCGTAGCCGAAGAACGTCTTGCTACCCGGCAAGCCACCCCAGTTCCCCGAATTCACCATCGGCCAGGTGATCGATTCAAGGTCACGCGCGCCATTCCCCTTGTAGGCGAGTTCGACGGTTCCCCCCCGGCCCAAGTTAATCTCGGAGGGCAATCCGCCGGGCAGCCATTTCATGCCGCGGTCAGCACCGGCCGCGTAGTCGTGCAGCGTCTTCGCCCCGGCGGCATTGATGAGAATCTCGGTGGATGCCCCCACCACGGGATCGACGATGTGCTTGAATCCCGAACCCGCAACCGCGACCGAGTCCTGACGCGACATCACCCCGGTTCCGCCAACGGAACTCGCGGTCCCGTTCAAAGCCGCACTCACTTTCGTGCCATTCACCGTCAGGCTCTCCTCACTGGTGTCGACGGTGTGGGATACCGTCAGATCCTCTAACACCGGGTCGTGGATGCTGTTGATCAGCCCGTTGTCCTTGAAGCCGATGGAGGCCAGCGCCCCCCCCGAGTCAGGCTCACCCCGGTACGGCTCCCATCCTCACGATAGCTGACTTCGAGGTTGGAATCCGGGATCCCGGCTCCGCTGGTCACAGCGGTTACGAGATTCCCGAGATGATCGTAGCTCAATGTCTTGCTGAGCACTTCCTCATCAGCCCCCCGGGTGAGGTCGATTTCCATCTTCCAAGCTCCGAAGTCGGGAGTCTGCGTCACCTTCTGCTCGCCTCCATCCAGGGTGCTTACCGACTTCCCGGTCGCGGGATCGTAGGTGGAGACGGAAAGCGCCGGCGTGATCCCGGTGCTCGTCACAGTTGTCTTCAGCTTGCCTGACTCCACGATCGTGGTGGAGGTGGTGTAGCGGTCCCCTTCGTCGAGTTGGCCATTCCCATCGATATCGATTCCCTGGCGGCTCGTCATTCCACCTGGTTCGACCTCGCTGATCGACTTCCGTCCGGCAGCATCCGTCACCTTGGTGCGATGCGTCCCGGGCACCGGATCGCTGTAGCTGATGGTGGTGGCCTCTTTTCCGCTTCCCGAAGTCGACGGGCTTTCAATCCGGCGAGGGCGGCCCCAGGCATCAGACCAAACGGTTTGATAGGCATCGGCCAAGTTGGCGACCTCACTGTGGGACTTCAGCAAGCCGCCCTCCACACCCAGCTCGCTCTCTTTGTTGCCCCCGAATGGCAGCGAGTGGCCGGAGACCAGTTGCGTCGTCCCGTCGGCAGCCCGGACTTTCGCCGTGTTCACAGCCCCGCTCAGGGAACTGCTGCTGGTGAGGATATCATAGGTTTGGTCGCGGCTGACACCCAGGCTCGATGTAACCCCACCGCTAGTGCCACTTTTCGACAGCAAGCGCCCGACCGTATCCGTGCTGAAGGCGCTCTCCGCAAATCGACCGCCGATCGTAATGCTGTTCTCAACCCCGAAACCCGTTCCGCTGTTGTAAGCTAGGGAGCCTGTCGAGGTTGTCAAGGATCCCGCCGGCTTCCAACCATACTCCACCACCCGCTCCAAGGGATCATAGGTGGTATAGGTAGTCTTGTTACCGAAGGCATCCGTCGCGCTTTCCATGCGTTCCCGCACCCCGTCAAAGGTCCACGACGAGGTGTACCCGGAAGGGTACTCCACCACTTCCTTCGGCGCACCCCATGTCGTGAATTGCCCCGCAGTTACGGAGGTCCCGGCGAGCTTCAGGCTAGCCGTGCCCGCCAATTGGAAAGTCTCGGATCCAATTCCGTAACCACGCGCGTTCACCGAACTAACCGTGCGAACGCCACGGGCGGATCCGGTGCCAAGCGAGTAGCCGCTATCGACCTGGCAGGTGTAGGCGCCCTCCTCTGTTCCGAGAGTCCAAGTATAAGCGGTTTTGCCGCCGTCCCTGCGCAGCACCTCCCGCGGCAGTCCCGGGAGTCCTCCGGTCACTTGACTGCCATATTTGATCTCAGTCCAATTGACCGCGTTTGCTTCCTTGGATGTCGAATTGCCATCCGGCGCGCTGTAGACCTTGAGCGTCCTCCCCTCGTCGTCCGTGGGCATGGTCACCCAAGTCTTGGTATAGGGGCTTCCGTCCAGCTTGTGAATCGTCACACATTCCTGCTCGGAAGCAGAGGTGTTCTCCGACCAACGGCCACGAACCGCCGTAAGCTGAAGTCCCGCGCCCGACCACGTGAAGCTGCTTGGTGGATAGCTCTCGGAGGGTCCCGCGTTCTTCGAGGTCACCGTCAGCGACGTAGGGAAACGCCCCTCCCGGGTCCCCGGGCTTAGGCTGCTCGTGTCGATCGTCCCCGCCTCATACGTCATATCCAGGCTGCCGCCGGACAAACTCATCGTCTTTGGAAAGCGGTGGTTCCACCAACTCCAATCGGAGGTGAAGGTGCGCACGCCGGTCGGCTTGCCGTTGATCCACTCTTCCACCTTCGAGATTCCCGCATCGGAAGCCTTGTGGCTTACGATCTTTTTCCGGTACAGTTCTCCTCCCGAGGACGAGAGCGTTTGGAATGTTAGGGTGTCGTCGAGATCGTCGAGCTTGTCGCGCTGAATAAGATAGCTCACGTCATCGCCAACGATCTCCAACTTCTCGGCAGCCGCCGGATAAGACATGGCTCCGGCGGCAGGATTGCTGATGGAATAGGTGCGGATCAAGTTCTCCTCCTTCACGTCCTCCGCCACGCCTGGAGTTCTAGCGCCCGCCTCGCCGGTTGGGCGGCGATAAATCTTGATGGTGTAGGCATAGTGGCCCTGATAGCTGACGTTGGCGATCAGATCCCGCCCCACCACCTGCTTAATGCGCGGCATGTCCCAGCACATGAACAGACTTTGGTTGTCGGAGGTAGTCGTGTAGTAGGGATCCATCCTACCTTGGTGCGGCAATTCCACCCCACGATTAGCGCGCACCGTTTCGTAGACCACATGGAAGTCCTCCGCCGGACCGGCAAATCGGAGGTGGGACGCAAAATCAAAGCGGAATCCACGTTGAGGCCCGGTGTAACCTTCATAGGCAGAGTTATTTCCATAAGTAGGAAAGAAAGGATAAATCAAATCTCCTTCGCCCTTGTCCGATAGCGGCGCGAAGGAGGAAGAGCGTTCCTGCGTCCTCGTCACCGAGACGGCAAGCATGCCCGAGGACCGTGACTCAAGCCCCGTGCCCATATCGATGCCAAACAGCAAGGAAGGCGCGGGGTTCAGCGACACAGCACCATCGCCACCGGTGGCAGCCGTCACCTTCGCGGCATTTTCAAGTACTGCTACGATTTCCGCCCTGTCGATTCCGCGTGTGAAATCCGGAATGAACACTGCGTAGCTATCATTCTTAATCACAACATAACCATTGCCAAAACCAGTATTGAACGCCACACGCTCATGCGACTTCTCCCAGTCCGCCAGAGTGAAATCACCAGCCACATATTGTGCTCTGTCAGTGTATCCCGAAGGGACGAATTCCTTTACTCCCACGGATCCGTGATCCTGTTCCACCCAAGTACCCGTAACAGTAAATTGCGCTGCGCTCGGTGCAGTGAGCGCCACTTCCCCATTGCTGCCCCGGCCAACGACCTTGTAGCAGGAATCCGTCGCTATTGAGGCTGCCGGGGTAAGGGTGGTAGCCGGACTCCATGCAGAGCGCCGCAGCACGGCAACATGGCCGCCCAAACCTTCGCCGACATTGCCTGTACTAAGCCTCGCTCCGATAGTAACTTGTCCGCTCAAGGACGCCTCCATGAACCCGTCAGAGTGACCCCAAAATCCGGAATTGAGCGATACCGCATCCCCCACATAGGATGATGCATCGCCAAACTCCCCCGGTTCTTCGAACTCTTCAGCAGGACCTAACGCCATGGGCAGGAGTTCCTCTGCCCTCGGTCCATAGGCGCTATAGTAATAATATTGTTGCTTTGGCGAGTATACCCATTGCAAGACCCTCAAACTCCGGGTTTGCAACGCGATCTGCGCAACGAGAGCATTGAAGTTCTCCGGAGTCCCACGAGCGAGAGGTGGAAAATCATCGGACAAATACTTGCGCAGGGCTCCGACCTTGGATCCATTTTCGAAATCGTCGCCGCGGAGATTGAGGTATTCGTACTTCAGCCGCTCGAACTCCACCGCCGCCCGGTTCAATACCCCCAGCCGCTGCTCCAATGTAAGCCGGTTGAGATTTTCCATGGACGGGCGGGCCGGCAAGCTAAAGCCCCAGCTAATCGTTCCAGGGCTCGGTATTGAGTCGTCAGCTCCGGGGAGCTGATTGTCTAGGATGGTCGCGGCAACTTGACGCTGCTCAACCGCCAGCTGCCGGTCCTGAAGAGAGATCAAGAGGTCCGAGAGATTCTGCGCCCCAGCCACGCTGGCAGCGAAAAGGATAGCCCACAGGGCCAGAGCCCGACGAAGGAGAGTCATGTTATTTTGATCCAATTCAGTTTCCGCTCACCACCACCACCAGTTTCACTTTCGGATTATCCTTCTTGAAAGGATTGCCTCCGGCCGTGACCTCGGCGGAATCCAGCCAACCATCGCCGTCCTTGTCCACGCCGCTTCCCGGCCCGGAGGTGCCGCCATTCATGATCCATTCGTAGAAGTCGGGCAGCGTATCCCCGTCTGCGGACTCCGTGAGGTGGAAGGCGAACGACGCCTTCAATTGGCCGATCGTCGCGAATCCCTTGTTGTTATCGTCCGCCGCGTTGGTGTTCGTCCAAGGGAAAATCCCGTCCCCGGTCTCGGTCCCGTTGGCGAGGCGTTCGGCGGCGAGCCAGCTGGGTATCACCGCATTGATTCTCGTGTAAAAGGGAGCCGTGATCGCCTTGAGTTGACCGATCAACAGCGGACTGCGCTGGAGCAAACGCCCGGCATCGTCTACCGGTTCCGCCCAGCTCGGAATCGGTTTGCCGGCACCCACTAGATCCCCCTCGATTTGATCGGCGAGGGTCGGCGCATACATGTGGATCGTCTGCAAAGCGCGATGTGCCATCCACTTCGCCTGTCCAAGGTTTGCCACTCCCTTGTTGTCCGGGATCATGCCATCTTGCAAGATCGGCGAGCTACCATCCGCCCACCAAGCAGGTGGCGCCGCAGGTGCGATTCCAACAAGCGGGACAAGAAATCCCATTCGAATGACCAAGCTCGAGCCAGCGTATTTCACTTTTCCGATGTTCATACTTTCGACTCCTGGAATTAATTCTCTTCAGACCGAACACTCGTAGATCCCAATGGGGATATCCCCTTGGGGTTGGGAGATGACGACTTTGCCCTTCAGCACGGTATGGCCTCCACCTCCAAGGCCTGGCCATCGCTATCGGTGCTTCCCGAGAGATCCTTGAGCAGGTGGCCGGCATTCGCCTTCCAAGCTTTGCTCGTCAGTGTCGTTTCGCCGTTCTTGAGAGTCGTGATGGCATTGGATGATGTTCCCGCGCAATTGTCCAATTCCAGAAGCAAGAGCGCGTGGTCGAAGATCGGATTGCCCGACGAGTCGAACCTCAGGACCGAGCCGCCACTGGAATGGCGGAGCCCACCGCCGCGGCCGGAAAACGTGAGCGTGCTAGCATTGGGATTGAGGATCAATCCCGCGGCCGATCCATCTTCCTTGTAGGACAACATGAGGTTCGAACTGTTCATCTCCAGCTTCTTTTCGATACTCGCGCCATTGTTTTCGTTCCACACGAAGCTCACCCCTGCTCGGTGGCGCTGGTGGAGACAATCTCGTTATCCTTGTCATACGCGAGATCCACCGCGCTCGAACTGCCCGCGGTGGTCCCGAAATTGACTCCCTTGCCTACGCTCAGGTCAGCGTCGACATAGAGGTTCCCGAGTTCGCCCTGCGCGGCATCGGCAGCGACGCGGTGATCCCCATTCAGAACAAACACCGTAACCGCTTGGGCCGGTCCCAAGGCGGCAAGGATCACCGCCGCGAAGGAGGTAGCGAGTAGTTGCTGCCTGCGGCCAACAGTGCGCGGCACGGTGTTCACAAGATGATTGGTCTTCATAGCGCGAGTCCCCCTCGGGCAGAAATGATAGAGATTGCCGAACCGTGGCTGCATTCCATTCATCTCTTGGGATCTTCCGGGATAACTTATGGAGACCACAGCAAGCAGATCGGCATGCGGAAAGAAGTCAGGAGGCCTTGGCGGATTTTGGGAGCACTTGGCCTATTTCCACCCTACCCCATCCTCCCCCCAATTCTGGGATTACTCGGCCTATTCGCTTCCACCCTACCCTTCTTCAATTTTGGGAGCCCTTAGCCTATTCTCTCCACACCGTCCTTTTCCAAGCCAGCCAAAAATAGCATTTTACACCCGCGTTCCTAAAACAGACCAGTGATCTTTCGCAAAACCCGGCCCCCCGCCAATCCGGAAGCGCATTTTTTAAAAATACAGCAGCGCGGTGTTGAATCCGCTTTGCATCACCGGCGGGCTTTGCCAACCTCCGCGCCCCATGTCCAAACCGGCACTTGGAAAGGGGCTCGGCGCCCTGATCCGCAAACACCCAAGCAGCCCCTCCCCGGACGCTGCGGCTTCCGTGGATGGCCACGGCCGCGCCCGCGAGGTCCCGATCGACCAAGTCGTCCCGAGCCCCCTTCAGCCACGCACCCACTTCATCGAGAGCCCGCTGGACGAGCTGATGGAGTCGATCCGCCAGCACGGCATCATCCAGCCGCTGATCGTGCGGCCGGTGGATGGCAAGTATGAACTGATCGCCGGTGAACGCCGCTGGCGCGCTTCCAAGAAACTCGGCTTGGCCACCGTGCCGGTGATCGAGCGCGAAGCCTCCGACCGCGATGTGTTGGAGATGGCGCTGATCGAGAACCTCCAGCGCGAGGATCTCAATGCCATTGAAGAAGCGAGCGGCTATGTGCGTCTCGCCAAGGAGTTCTCCATGAAGCAGGAAGAGATCGCAGCGCGCGTGGGCAAGTCCCGCGCCAGCGTGGCGAATGCGATGCGCCTGCTGGACCTGCATCCGGATGTGCAGGTGCTGGTCGCCCGCGGTCACCTCACGGTGGGCCACGGCAAGGCGATCCTCTCGATCAAGGACAAGGACGCCCAGCTCCTGGCCTCCGACCAGATTCTCAAGAAGAAGCTCAACGTCCGCGCGGCGGAAAAGCTGGCCCAGACTTTCGATCCCTCCACGGTGGTCGCTGAATCCGGCAAGTCCACGGCGGCTGGTGCGGCCTCCAGCCCCGCGGCTCCGGATGCCCACCTGCGCGCGCTCCAGAACAAGCTGCGCGACCGCTTCGCCACCCATGTGATGATCATGCCGGGCACGAAGAAGGGCAAGATCGAGCTCGAATACTACGGCGACGACGACCTGCAGCGGATTCTCGAGCTGCTCGGCGTGGGCGAAATGTGACTTCAAAAAAGACCCAAGACTTGAAGCCTCAAGACGGAAGTCTTGGGGCTTCTGTGTTTTGGGACACGCCCGCGTTTTCCAGTCTTGTGTCTTGCGCCTTGGAGTCTTGAGTCTCCGCCAGTGAAACGCGCGCCGATTCTTCTGCTGCTGGCAGTCCTTGCCGTTGCTGCCTGGTATTTCATGAAGCCGAAGCCGGCGGCCACGCCAGCGCTTGGCACCCGGGTCGCCCTCACTCCCCTACCGGACCTCGCCGCGCAGTTCTCCGGGGAAAAGGCCTACGAGCATATCAAGGCCATCTGCGCCTTCGGTCCCCGGCCGCCGGCAAGCGAGGGCTACGCCAAGACGCTTGCCTACCTTGAAGCGGAATTCGCCAAGGCTGGCTGGACCACCGAGCGCCAGAACTTTGAGCGGGTTCCCCGCTTCCTGGGCGAGTCCACCAACCGTCCGGCGGTGAAATTCACCAATCTCTTGGCCCGTCACGACAAGGCCGACTGGAAGCAGTCGGTGCCGGTGGTGATCTCCGGTCACGTGGATAGCAAATTGATGGAGGGTGTCCCCTTCGTCGCTGCCAATGATGGCGGCTCCTCCACCGGCATCATCGTCGAGCTTGCCCGGGTCTTGGCCACCGATCCAAAGGCCGCCGCCAATGTCGAATTGGTGCTCTTCGATGGGGAAGAGGCGCTGCTCGGAAACATCACCGAGTCCGACGGGCTCTACGGCAGCAAGTACTACGCCCGTGAGATCTCCTTGCGGCAGACTTGGCCCTCACTCGGCATCGTCTTGGACCTCGTCGGCGACAAGGAATACCCGGCCCGCTACAATCCGGATTTCCCGCGCAATCTCTCCACCGCCCTCGAAGCAGCGGCGAAGGACTCCAGCCTGGCGCTCCGCCCTTACGACGGGCTCATCACGGACGATCACGTGCCCCTTCAAGGCACAGGCCTGCAGATGCTGCACTTGATCGGGGATTTCGGCAGCATGCCCTATTGGCACAAGCCCGGCGACACGCTGGAGGTGATCGATGCCGAAGCGCTGGAGCAGACCGGTCGCACGGTGCTCCGTTTTCTGGCGCGGGTGAAGTAATCCGGACAAGGTAATCCGCACCGTCCTCTGCGGACCATTTTCAACGCGGGCAGAAATTTCTTGCAGGTGATACATCATAGCTGTATCACCTGTCTCACTGATGCTGCCATTCGTTTTCCATCTGCGCGAGGGTGAGCCGGTTTCGGACCAGATCGTCCGGGCCGCGCACCATGCGCTGGCGAGCGGGGACCTGAAGGAGGGCGAGCTCTTCCCCTCCACGCGGGCGCTGGCGCAGCACCTGAAGATCTCCCCCACCACGGCGAACAAGGTGATCTCCCAGCTCCGCGAGCTCGGCTTCCTGGCGAGCCGCCCGGGGATCGGGATGGTGATCCAGGCTCCGCAGTTGCCAGAGCTGGCGCAGCGGCTGGCGCTGCTGGAGCCCTCCGCGCGCCGCTTCATGGAGGAAGCCCGCGCCCTGCACCTGAAGGTCGACGATTTCGAAACCCTGCTGCGCCAAATGGAAAGCCCCACCCCGCCCAACACCCCATGATCACGATCCGAGGACTCCAGAAACATTTCGGCCGCCAGGATGCGCTGCGTGGCGTCGATCTCGAAGTGCCGGAGGGCAAGGTCACCGCCTTCCTGGGACCGAATGGCGCGGGCAAGACCACCACCATCAAGTGCGCGATGAACCTGATCGACCGCGATGGCGGTGAGCTGAGCGTGCTGGGCAAGGACCCGCGCGAGCTCGGGCCGGAGCAGTGGCAGCGGATCGGCTACGTCTCGGAGAACCGCCTGCTCCCGGAGTGGATGACGGTGCCGAAGCTGATGAGCTTCCTGCGGCCGATGTATGGCGCGCACTGGGACCGCGACTTCGAGCGCAAGATGATCGCGGACTTCGAGCTGCCGCTGAAGACCAGCCTGAGGTCGATGTCGCGCGGCCAGCGGATGAAGGCCGCCTTGCTCAGTGCGCTGGCCTACCGCCCGCAACTGGTCGTGCTGGACGAACCCTTCTCCGGGCTCGATCCGCTGGTGCGCGATGAGTTCCTCTCCGGTCTCTTGGAACTCACCGAGTCGGAAGGATGGACGGTGTGGATATCCTCACACGATATCGAGGAGGTCGAGCGCTTCGCCGACCGCGTGGCGATCATCAATGCCGGCCGCGTCGACTTGCAGGAGGATGTCGACTCCCTGCGCGAGCGCTTCCGCAGCGTGGAGCTGTGGTTCGACGCCGCGCCCGCGCTGCCACCCGCGATTCCGGAAACCTGGCTGAATGCCCAGGTCAGCGGCAGGACGATCACCTTCAGCGACACCAACTACGAGGACTCCCGTAGTTCCGCCGTCCTTTCCCATGTCTTCCCCGAGCACAAGCGCCTAGAGGCCCGGCAGATGACCTTGCGGGAGATCTTCGTCGCGCTGGCCCGCAGCTACCGCAACAAAAGCACCGCCTGAAGCCATGCCCCTCTCACCCCTGACCCGAGGAATGGCGATCCTGTTTGTCGCCGGTTTTGCCACCCTCATCTTGTGGCCGAATGACCTGGCCTACCACTCCGGCTACTTCCTGATCGGCCCGGGGCTGATCTTGATCGGTGCCTTCACGGCCGCCGCGGTGGGCAATGCCGCGCCCTTCAATGACCGGGCCTTCCACCGCTGCCTGCCGCCGGGGGACCAGAGCGCTTTCCTGCGGGTGATCCGCCTCCTCTTGTTGGTCTCTGCGGGCATCGCGCTCACGGTGCTGGTTTACTGTCTCTTGTTTAATTTCGGCTGGCCTTCGATTTCCTTTGGCTTGGCGGCCTTCATCTTGCCGCTGTGGGCATTCGCCGCCGCGGTGGGGATTATCACCAGCATTGGCAGCGCGGGCGGCGCTTGGCGGTCGGCCGCTTGGATGGCGATGCTCCTGGCGCCATTGGCCTCGAGCTATGCGATGAACCACTGGCAGTCCAAGTCGATATACACCCAATCGATCGCCTATGGGGAATACTACTACCTGCCTCCCCATCGCACGGTGATCCTCCTTGCTGCCTTCGCCTTTCCCTTGATCTGGTGGCTGGTGGCCGTCAAACGGCGAAAGGTGTTGGGACTAATTCTTGGCAGCCTCACCAGCGCGGTACTGCCGCTGATGTACTACACCGGCTACTTCCTGCCGGTGGGATCCTTTGGCGAAGATTGGGTGAGCAGCCGATTGCCAACGACCAGCCTTGGCTTGGTCCGCAAACCCTTGCCGGAACAAGCCCAGGAATGGACGCCCCTTGCCGATGCCTTGGAGCCGACGGGGCTGCGTGAAGGCGAATTTGCCAAGCTGCAAGGGCTGATGATCGAGGACGAAAAGGACGGAGCCGCTTACAGGAATGGCGTGATCCTCTCGGACTCGCACGATCGCAGGGAGTCACGCCCGGAGTCGATCTTCGTGGGCAAGGTCGGCGGACAGTTCCGCTGGGGCAGCGAAGCGGTCTGGGAACATCTGCGCGGAAGGATCCCGGCTCACCAGAGTTTCCACTACTGGACCTCAGCCTACGAAGGACCGAGGGTAGCGGGGATCTACACCCGGCCATTTCGGATCCTTCATCCTACTTCGCCCCATGATCCGCAGATGCGGCCGACCGATGATCCGTGGATGCGCCCGAGCGGCGGAATGCCGACGGAATTGGACCGCGCGACGGAAGATTCGCGCGATGACTTCACCGAGTTTGAGCACCTGAAGAAGGGTCAATGGCTTGCAGTGCTCTCCGGAAAGATCCGCTGGGAATTGGCAGGCGAGTGCCGCGCGGCCGAGGGCGGAACCTTCCGCCTGCGCCACGGAGTGATAAAGGTCCAAGCCCTGAAAGAAGGCGGGACCTCGCTACTCTCGATCCAGTGCTACAAGGGCTTCTCGCGAGACGTGACTTGGGAAGGACCATGGTTCGGCACGCCGGACCACTATCCGCCGTCCTGCCAACCCATGGTGCTACTGTTAGACGAATCCGGCAAGGATGCCTACGCCCTCGATTCCCTGGCGCCATCTCAGGGCGAGGAAACAACCTTGGGCCACCATGAGGACTTCACCTTCGTGACTCCTGTCCCAGGTTCGGGGAACTTCCTATTGGCCGAGCCGAGCGAGCTCCCGTCCACCCTATCCTTACCCAATCGCTCCGAACCACCCGGCGGCCGGGAGATCCTGCGCAAGGGCCGGCTCTACGTCTTCATCCCGGTGGCAGATGAGAATGGCCGCGGTCTGACGCTGACGGCACCCTAACAAGCACCCGAGACCATGCCCTACTCACCCTTCGCCCGCTTCCTGGCCCTTGTGATCGTGGCCATCTTCGCTCTGGCTCTGCTGTGGCCGGATGATCGTGCCCAACTCTGGGGCTTCTATTCATTGGGTGCCTTGCCGCTCATCGTCAGCGTGTTCACTTGGAATGTGGTGCGCAGTGCCGCGCCCTACGATGACCGCGCCTTCCACCGCTGCCTGCCTCCGGGGCCCGGTCATGCGTTCCTGCGGGTGATATGGATTCATCTGCTGGTGCTGGCGGGTGTGGCGCTCGCGGTGCTGACCTATTGCTGGCTCTTCAACTTCAGCTGGCGCGCGATTTCCTATGGCATCGCCCTCCTGACCTTGCCGCTGTGGGCCTTCATCTCAGCCACCGGCTTGGCCGGCACCATCGCCGCCACCAACCAACACTGGCGCTCGACGGCCTGGGTCGCGATCTTGACCTCGCCCATCTTCTCCTGGGGGCTGATGTATTGGGCGCGCATGGGGCTGGATCCGGAGCCGGAGCGTGAGGTCTATCTCACGCCGGTGCGAACCATCGCCCTGAGCGCCGGAATCTTGTATCCCCTGATCTGGTGGCTCGCTGCGGTGCCGCGACGTCGCCAGCTCGGGCTGTTCTTCGGTGCCGCGACCGGAGCCCTGCTGCCGTGGCTCTATGCCTATGGCGATTTCTTCAAGGCACCTGACCGCCAGGGGCGATACGAGGAGCTCGCGGCCAGCCGCTCCAGGCGGCCATCACCGGTCAAGCTGACGCGCAAGCCCCTGGCTGAAAGCTCCGGCAATTGGATTCCCGTCTCCGATCTGGTCAGCGTGGATGGCCTGGAGGAGGGGCAATACGCTTTCTTCAATATCCACGCGCAGTGGGGGGGCGAAAATGAGCGCGAGTATCTGACCAGCTACGAGGTGCGGGATGAGAAGGATCCGGAGCACGGGGGCATCCGCTATCTGGAGGCGCAAGCTTACCGGAGCGGCGGCAAGTTGCTGTGGGGGGAAGACGCGATCTGGCAAAGCATGCGGAGCCAACTTCCGCCGCACCAGCACTTCGAATACTGGCAGGCCAATCTCAATCGCCCCACATCGCCGCCGGTGATCTTGCGGCCGGGAGCCTCGATCCCCCGCGGCCAAAACTCAGGCGAAGAGCGGCGGCCGATGGAATACCGCAAGCTGACCCCCGAACTGTTCAAGACTTCCACATGGCAGGGATGGGTATCACCGCCGATGCGATGGAGCTTGCTGGGCAGTTGCGAAAGCAAGCACAGCGCGAGCTTCAAGCTCGTCCAAGGTGGCGCGATCAAGCTGTCACCCCTGGCGGAACGGGAGAACGGGCACCATGTGATCCAGTTGCACTACTACAGGGAGAAGCTCTGGCAAGACGGCGGGCCTTGGTTCGGACAAGATCAGGATGATTACTATGGCGGCTGGGTGGACCTCCGGCTCGTGATCATCGATGAATCGGGGAAGCAGGCCTATGCCGTGGATCGCATGGGATATGATAGCAGCATCAATGACAAAGTGTTCCTCGCCCGGCGTGGCTCCTTCAGTTTCGACGCGGGTGCGGCCGACAGCCCGGAGCAAATCAAGCGCATTGAGATGCTCAAAAGGGCCAAGATCTACGTCTTCGCCGCCAGCTTCGAGGACGCTCCCATGATCGTGGAGTTGCCACCGCCGTGAGGGGGACGCGAAGTGGCGCGGCCTCTCCTGAGCCGCGACTGTGAACGTGCTCCCCGGTCCCCAGTAGTCTTGGCAGGAAAGTCCCCCCAATTCTCCAGAAAGGAGGACGCCAGGACTTCCAGGGCTATGAGATAGGATGGATCTTCACGGTCGCGGCTCAGGAGAGGCCGCGCCACTTGGAATGCGCCCTTGCCCTTCTCGCCCTCGTTTGGGAGCGTCCGGCACTCTCCCGACTGAATGAAGCAAGCAGGTCTCTTTATCGTTCTCGAAGGCATCGACGGCACCGGCAAGTCCACCCAGACGCAATTGCTGGCCGAATGGTTCCGTACGCAGGGACGCGAAGTGGTGGCGAGCCGGGAGCCGACGGACGGACCCTGGGGCCGCCAGATCCGGGCCACGGCGGCAACGGGGCGGCTGTCGCCGGATGAGGAGCTGGAGCTATTCCTGAAGGACCGCCGCCAGCACGTGGAGGAGCTGATCTCCCCTGCCCTGGCCGCAGGCAAGGTGGTCATTCTCGACCGCTACTACTTTTCCACCATGGCCTACCAAGGCTCGCGGGGCTTCGATCCGCTGGCGATCCGGGCGAAGAACGAGGCCTTCGCGCCGAAGCCGGACCTGCTGATGATCCTGGATCTGGATGTGGATACCGCGTTGTCGCGGATCGGTGCCCGCGGGGATACCGCGAATGAGTTCGAGAAGCGGGACTCTCTGGCGCGTTGCCGCGAGATCTTCCTGGCCCTCAAAGAAGAACCCTTCGTCCATGTGGTGTCCACGGACGAAGGGCCTGAAGCTGTGCAGCAGAAGCTGCGCGGGATTGCCGCCGCTCATGCCGGAGCGACGGCGTAGGCGGGGCAGGATCAGTTGATGCCCTTGGCGTCGCGCTCTTCCTCGGTGAGGAGCCACTTCGAGTTGCCGCGCTTGAATTCGGTCTCGATATCCAGCTGCTTGGCGGAGCCGTCGAGCATCAGGGCGGCGGCCTTACCCTTGTAGCGCTTGGGATCAGGCAGGTTGGAGTCGTCCAAGAGACCCATGCCATTGACACGCGGGCTTTCGGTGAGCACCAGGTTGGAGCCGGGGTTCTTGAAGCTGACCTTGCGCTTCGGGCCTTCACCACCGGTGGAATCCTCGGAGCGGCCGCAGACGTGGGCATTCCAGCCGTAGGAAATGGTCTGCTCGATCTTCTTCGGGTCGAACTCCTTGTGCGCGGGGCTCTTGAAGACCATCAGCAAGGACTCATTGTTGATGTCATTGCCGGGGACGAGCATGCCCCACCAGTAGAGGTTCTGGGTGTTGTCCTTGTAGACCGGCAGGACACCGGCGTTGTCCTGGCTGTAGCCTTCGATCTTCACGCCGAGGTCCCGGAGATTGGCGACACTGGCGGTCAACTGGGACTTGTTCCTCACGCTGATGAACATGGCGGATCCCAAGGCGACGAGAACGATCATGATTACGATCACCACCATCAGCTCCACCAGGGTGAAGCCGGAGGCGGGTTTTACGATTGCTGGTTTTTTCATATTGGAGCTGAGGATAAAATGCCGCCCGAGCCTGCCTCGCGGCGCGCACGGTCGGCGATCCTTTTCCAAAGGCATCACTTCCGGGCAAGGTTTCAACCCGAAACCCTCAGTTCCGGGCGAATGTGGAGGAATTTCGGGTCAGCGGGGGCTTGGTTGGTGGAAAACGAGGTCTGTCGGGCGAAGGCGGGGGCGGAAGAGTTGGAAGTGGGGCGGTCTCTCCCGAGCCGCGACTGGGGGAATTCCCCCCCTACCCCGCAGCTTTGGAAGTTCAAGCGGCGTCTTTTCTGTAGAATGGGGGAACTCTCCTGCTGATAGGATTCGGCGGTCAGGGAGCACATCCACAGTCGCGGCTCAGGAGAGGCCGCGCCACTTCCCCGCGAAAGCCCATCAAGATGATGGGGTTTTCGCATTTTAAGGTCGCTCAAGAGTTGTCGCCGCCCCTGTGAAAATGCCAGAACTGGCCCCATCCATCACACGCCGTGTCTCTCACGATCACCCAACGAGTCACCAACGCAAAGTGAATCTTGAGATCATCCCTCACCGTGGCGTTGAGCCCTTTCGATTTGGCGTTACTGAGGCACTCGTGGAAGACCATTTAGGAGCCCCCAAGTTTCGATCCAAGCGGCCATTTCCTCTTGGTGCCGTTGAATTGGAATATCCCGGCCTAGCGTTTGCTTTCGATGCGAATGGATGTTTGACACAGATCGGCTTCGACAAGCATTTCAATGGAAGGCTGACCCTGAACGGGATTGATCTTCTCGAAGACCCCGCCGCTCTGAATAAACTGCTAAAACTGGATAGCGACTCTCATCTCTGGGTGGGATTCGTCATGCTTATGGGACTTGGTATGCGTTTAGGCGGCTTTCACGAAGTCGCCGATGAGGGGCGGACTGTCTCCATATTTGAACGTGGGCGCTATGACACAAAGCGCCCACGGTTTACTGCGTTCGACCCCGATTCGCATGGCCCGTGAAAAAACTGTGCGCCAGCCGATGGCACGGCGCGTGCCACCAGCCGAAAAACCGATCGATGGGGTCAGCCCTCGCATTCTAACATCACCCGCGACCCGCCGCGGTTCAAGCGATGCTCCCCATCACGGGCCCCTCGCAGCTCCACACGAAAACCACCGGTGGGACGATGATTCTGACCTCCGTGGTCGGGGTCGGTTCTCGCATTTTCACATGGCCTCCAATGCACAACCCCGGCCCACACAATGTTAGCAAGTACGAGAACCGACCCCGACCACGCACGCGACCCCGATCCCACAGCTTTGAAAGTTCAAGCGGTGTCCTTTCTGGAGAATGGGGGGACTCTCCTGCTGAGAACACCAGAGGATCAATGGATTACGCCCACGGTCGCGGCTCAGGAGAGGCCGCGCCACTTCCTCCGATCCCGAAGGGATCGCAGCTCGCTCCGGCTCACCGGAGAGTCCCTGCGAAAGGCCTCAAGCTGATGGGGTTCTCACTTTTAAAGCCGTTCGAGGGTTGTTGCCGCCGGTGTGAAAATGCCAGAACTGACCCCATCCTTCAGATGCCGTGTCTCTCACGATCACCAAACGAGTCAGCAACGCAAAGTTGGCGAAGATGCTCCCCCGTAGTCTCGCAGAGTTCGCGGCGAGCCTTCATCTCCCGGAGCCGACTACGCTCGTTGTTTTCGACGACGAGGTTGTGAGTTCGGGCTCAACTCGCAAGGCGCTTCGAAAGCTTTCCGCAGAGAGCGGCGGTTCTGCATTATTCGCGGCCCGCGATTTCACGATTGAGGCCCGGCAGCTGATTGAGTCGCATGGGATTCAGATCATGTCGCAGACAAACTTCGGTTGGAGCGACGAACGCTACGAGATGATCCGCCGATCGAGATAGCCGCGTCAGTCGAGAACCAAGAGCCATGCTTTTAATTGTCGAATACGCCAAGTTCAGAGGGGCGACCAAATACATCCAGTGCTCTATCGATGGGGCCCCTCGTCACCCTGAAACTCTTTTGATCAGATCGTCACGTGTTCCTTTCCTTGCACGATCCGTCGTTGTCTCAAAAAATTTCAGATTAAGCTCCAGCAGGCGCGCCGGGAAGTTTTCGGCGTTTGGAAAACGCTTCACCTTTGCCTGGAGGTCCATTTTGTTTGGAAGCCTCCATGTTTACCAGGGTGAAGACTTGCTGTTCTCTGTGCATGGTTGGAACCTCAGTCATGCATCTGGATCCGATCGGATCTGCAAGGTTTACTACAGGGAGCCTCAAGGCGGTCCAAAATTGCTTTATGAGTTCGTCGTTCGGTCTTTAGATCGGCAGGATTGGATTTCGCAAAAATTGGCCTACAGCGGTGACAGTGCCCGGACGATCGGAGGGGTTGATGTTAGATGCTTTGAGTTATTTTTCGCATGGTTGGCAGCAAACAGGATGCATACTTAGGGCGTTAAGAATGGCGATCACCCGGGATCCGTCCCTCGCATTTCAAAGTCGTTCAAGGGTTGTCGCAGCCCATGTGAAAATGCGAGAACTGTTACCCCATTCACCTTCCTCGCGCATGGCGAAATTCGCGCACTGCTACATTGAGCGCTTGCTCTTTCACACCGAGCCGATGGAGGCCGTTCACACGCTTTGTGACATGTGGGCTTGCCGCGAAGGCGTTTCCGAGGACCGCGAGTTCTTCGGCTTCTCTGAGCCCGAATTTCACGTTCATCTTTACCTGCTCTATCAGGGCGAGGTCGGCAACGGAGGTCACTTCCAGTTCTTCCTCAACCCGTCCGGGAGACACACTGCCGCCGTTTCCCGAGCCCTTGCGTTTCACCACGCCGCCGACGTCTTCAATCGTGCGTGTTCAGTATTCCCATCCGGTGCCGTGCCAGCTGATGACACCGCGAGAGAGGCATTCATTGAGCGGCTTCCAGAAAGCGTAATTCAGCATTGGGCCAGACTCGACCGCGAGCTCTGCTCCATCGACAGAGCCTACTGGCCGCAGCTACTTTCTTACCTCCGCAAGCATGACGCCCAAATACTCCAACCGGAACGCGCCTAAGCAAGCGCTGCCACGAAGGGCCGGGTCGCTGCGCTTCGGTCTTTCAGCAATACTGGCATGAGCTACGACCTATACTTCTGGCGTGAAAAACGTCCCTTCCATGGCGATGCGGGGCAGCGCGTGGATGAGCTTTCCCGGGAGCAACCCGACCCCGAGGTGGAGTCCTTTGCCAAGGAGGATGTCATCGCTCGATTCGAGAAGGAGTTTCCAGAAATAGAACGCAATTTCGGGCAACTGATATGGCGCGGGCTGGATTCCGGATTCGAAGTCAACTTCTGCCACGCCGACGAACGGAGAATCCATCTGATCGTTGTTACCTGCGGATACAAGCTGCTGGATCACACCGAGATCCTGAACCGGATCATTGATGTGGCGCACGATTTCGGATGTGGATTCTACGACCCTCAGGTTCCGCAGAGGTATCCAGAGCCGGACCGAGTGGAACAATAGAGCCACGCGCCGAAGGGGGCAGTTCAAGTGATCCTCCCCATGACGGGCCGCTCACCACACGAAAACCACCGGAGGGACGATGATTTTGACCGGGGAGGCAGCATTCTGCTCGCTCTGCTCCAAGGAGGTCACGGCACCGTTCTCGAATTCGACCACCGTCTTGTTCTTCTCCTCCCGGGTGACGCTGGCGAGGGTGCGGAAGACTTGGCCGGAGACCGGGTCGCGGACGTATTGGTAGTGGGAGATCTGCTCGTATTCAATGTACTCCCAGTGGCCGGACTCGCCTTTGGCGGTCATCCTGGCCTGCTTCTTGGTCGGGGCACCGCGGGATTTTTCGACTTCATCGGGGCTCATGCCGATGGCGAGCTGCTTCTCGTCGATGAGCTGTTGGACCTCGAGCTGGCGCTTGTGGAGCTTCTTGAGATTCTCGACGAAGTTCGGGTCCTTCGAGGCGAAGTTCTGGGGGCCGACCCAGCCGGAGATGCCGTTCTTCTCGCCCTTGCCGCGGACCTTGTAGGCGCGGTCGGTCATGGCCTCGAGAATCACGGTTTGGTCGGCCTGGAGCATGCCGAGCTTGGTCTTGCCGTTCTTGTCGGAGAAGACGGTGGCTTCCTTGATGACCCGCAGCTCGATCGGATCCTTCACGGACTCCGCGAGGTGCACCACGTCCGGGTCGCGATCAATCAGCGACTTGCGCTCGGTGCGCCTGACCTGGGCGGAGACCGGCAGGAGCAAGGAAAGGAGCAGCGAGGAGAGCAGCAACACGGCTTTCATGACAGCTTATGGATAGCGTTTTACGGCGCGGAGCGAAAGCCCTGCATTTGTAGGACGCGGCGGCCCGCGCCTTATTCAGGGGAAAAATCGGCTCGCCCGCGGAACGGAAGACGTGATCCGGGTGAATGGCGGGATTGGACCTGCCATCAAGTGATCCGCGGCGATGGGATGATGGGTTTCGAAATTCCCAATCCGAAATCTCAAATCTCAAATTTGAAATCTCAGATCCCGATTGATTTGGGGTCCCGGCCTAGGGGTCCTCGCGGATCACGGGAGCAGGAGGCGGCGCCGGGGCGGGCGGCGGTGGCGGGGAGACGGTTTTGCCGCTGACGATCAGGGTCTTTTTGACCGGCTTGCGGAGGTCCAGGCTGATGTCGATGACGCGGTCCTCGCCCTCAGCCGCGGAGTCATCGTGGAGCAGGCGGTAGATGCCGGGCTGCAGCTTGGGGATGATGTAGCGGACGGAGAAGACCTTGACGGTTTCGACCGCGCCTTTCTCGCCGTAGATCTCCTTGGGCAGGATTTTGATCTGGTTGCCCTGCACGCGGAGTTCGCCGCCGACCGCTTGCTTCGGGCCGGTAGCCGCGGCGCCGTTCATTTCCACGCCGTGGACCACGAGGACCAGGCTGGTATCGGCGGCGTAGCTGTAGTCCACGCTCATCTTGCGGTCCAATTCGACGCGCTCCTTCGCGGCCGTGATGGTGCCGATGGCGTTGGCAGTGGTGGGGGCCGGTGCCGGCGCGGGAGCCGGAGCTGGCGTAGGCTCTGACGCCGGGGTTTCGGCGGAGGCCAAGGGCGCGGCTAGAAGCAACGCGAGGGCAAGGTTGGCAGGGAGAGGGTTTTTCACGATGGAGGCAGAATGCCGGATTCGGGGGAAAGCTGCAATGCGGCGTTTCGTTAGGCCGGGAGGGGAGCTGGGGAATTGACCTGTCCGGCCGGGAAAGGAAGAATGCCGGGAATCTGCCGTATTGCGTTTCGCCTTGGACTTGAAACTCCAGCCATCCCGGGGACTCGCCGTGCTGCTCGCGCTCGCCATGGTGGCGGCGGGGCATGCCGCGGAGCCCGCACCCGAGTTCAACCGGGACATCCGGCCGATCCTCTCGGACCGCTGCTTCGTCTGCCACGGCTTCGATGCCAAGGCGCGGGAGGCCGACCTGCGGCTGGACACGCCGGAGGGAGCCTATGCGGACAAGGCGATCGTGCCGGGCAAGCCGCAGGAGTCGGAGGCATGGCAGAGGATCACCTCGAAGGATCCGGATGAGGTGATGCCACCGGCGGATTCGCACCTGAAGCTATCGGAGTCCGAGAAGGCGCTGCTGAAGCGCTGGATCGAGGCGGGGGCAAAGTATCAGCCGCACTGGTCGCTGGTGAAGGTGGACCGCCCTGCCCTGCCGGCGGACAAGCATCCGGTGGATGAGGTGGTGGAACGGCGACTGGCGAAGGAGAGGCTAGGCATCGCACCGGAAGCGGCGAAGGAGACGCTGATCCGCCGGCTGTCGCTGGACCTGCGGGGGCTGCCGCCGACGCCGGAGGAGAGCGCGGAATTCTTGGCGGATACGGCACCGGATGCCTGGGAGAAACTGGTGGACCGCTTCCTGGCGGACCCGGCCTATGGCGAGCGGATGGCGTGGCCCTGGCTGGATGCGGCGCGCTATGCGGACTCCAACGGCTATCAGGGCGATGCTGACCGGACGATGTGGCCGTGGCGCGACTGGGTGGTGTCCGCCTTCAACCGGAATCTGCCCTACGACCAATTCACGGTCTGGCAGCTCGCCGGTGACCTGCTGCCAAACGCGACGGAGGAGCAGATCCTGGCGACCGGCTTCCTGCGCAATCACCCGATCAATGGCGAGGGTGGCAGCATCCCGGAGGAGAACCGGGTAAACTACGCCATGGATATGGCGGAGACCACTGGCACGGTGTGGATGGCGCTAACGATGAACTGCTGCCGCTGCCACGATCACAAATACGATCCGCTGAAGCAGCGCGACTACTACAGCCTGCTGGCCTTCTTCAACCAGACGCCGGTGGATGGCAGTGGCGGAGATCCGCAGACGCCACCAGTGATCGCGGTGGCGGATGAAACACAGCGTCAGGAGCAGGAACATCTGACAGGCGAGCTGCGGGAAGCGGAAAGCAAGCTGGCGGCACGGGCGAAGCTCTTAGAACAAGAGCAGTCAGCATGGGAGGCGCGGATGCTGGCGCAGGATATGGCGGATGCCTGGCAGATGCTGGAGGTGAAATCGATCACCGGTGCGGAGGCGAAGGTGCTGGAGGATCGTTCGGTGCTGACCTTCGGCGCGAATCCGGTGAATGCGACCTATGTGGTGCAGGCACCGGTAGCACCGGGCAGGCTGACGGCGCTGCGGCTGGAGGCGATGCGGGACCCAAGCATGACGCATGGCGGGATCGCCCGATCGGATAGCGGGAACTTCGTGCTCACGGGATTCGAGGTGATGCTGGTCCTGCCGGATGGGAAGAAGGAGCGGCTGCAGTTTGGCCGGGCGGAAGCGACCTACGAGCAAGGCAATGCGTTCCTGGTGGGCGGAGCCTTGGACGATGATCCGCGGAGTGGCTGGGCGGTGTGGGAAGGCAAGCCGATCGAGCGCAATCATGCGGCGATCTTCCATCTGGCACAGCCGATCGAGGTGCCGCCAAGGGCTGCGCTGGAGCTCACGCTGCGGCATGACTCGCCGCACCCGAATCACAATCTGGGAAGATTCCGGCTGGCGACCACTGCCGAGCCGACGCCGGCGCTCTCCAATCCGGATCAACTGCCACTGATGGCGGCGTTGCGGGTGGCTGCGGCGGAGCGCAATGCCGAGCAGGCCAAGCTGGTGCGCGAGGCCTTCCTAAAGGGCGACAGCGAGTATGGCAAGCTGGCCTCTAACAAGACAGGACTGGAGGGGAAGCTGAAGAAGCTGCGCGAGGGCATGCCGAAGGTGATGGTGATGGCAGACCGCAAGCAGCAGCGCACGACGCATGTGCTCGCGGTGGGCTCTTACGACAAGCCGCTGGCGGAGGTGGATGCCGCGACTCCGGGAATCCTCCCTCCCCTGCCCCAACATGAGGGCCCGGCGAATCGACTGGATCTGGCGAGGTGGCTGGTGTCGCGGGATCATCCGCTGACGGCGCGGGTGACGGTGAACCGGATCTGGCAGGAGTTCTTCGGGATCGGCCTGATCAAGACGCCGGAGGACTTCGGCGTGCAAAGCGAGGTGCCAGTGCATCCGGAGCTGCTGGACTTGCTGGCCGCAGACTTCATGGAGAGCGGCTGGGACATGAAGAAGCTGGTGCGGATGATCGTGACCAGTCGGACCTACCGGCAGTCGTCGCGGGTGACGGCCGAGATGCTGGAGCGGGATCCGGCGAATCGTTTGCTGGCACGCGGGCCGCGATTCCGGATGCCGGCGTGGATGATCCGGGATCAGGCGCTCGCGGCGAGTGGAGTGCTGGTAAGGAAGACTGGCGGAGCGCCGGTGAAGCCGTATTCGCCGGAGAACCTGTGGCCGGATGCAACCTTCGGGAAGGTGAAGTACGAGCGGGACAAGGGCGAAGGATTGCACCGTAGGAGCCTCTACACTTTCTGGCGGCGGATCAGCATGCCGCCGATGTTCTTCGACAACGCAAAGCGGGAGCAGTGCACGGTGAATCCGGGGCGGACGAATACACCGCTGCATGCGCTATCGATGCTGAACGATACGACCTATGTGGAGGCGGCGAGGTTACTGGCGGCGCGAGCGGTGAAGGAGATGGGTGCGGAGAAGGCCGTGGGGAGGGCGTTTGCGATCATCCTGGGGCGTGAGGCGAAGGAAGAGGAAGCGAAGATTTTGTTAGGGATGCAGCGGGAGGCGCGGGAAAGCTTCGCGGCGGATGCCAAAGGGGCGAAGGCCTTCCTGGCCGATGGCGATGCGGTGGCGGAGCTGACGATGGAGCCGGTGGAGCTGGCTGCGCTGGCATCGGTTTGCCTTTCGATTTTGAATACGGATGAGGCGATGACGAAGGAATGAAACGAGTCTCAAACCGATGCCAAACCCGCCAGGCACCTATGGAGTGCGGTGGCACGACACCGCTTTGGCTGTGGGGGCGCTTCCTCTCCGCCTGTCCGTGGTCTCCTACCCCAGCGACATCCACCCGAAGCCACAGTCGCGGCCTTGAACTGAACTTCGAATGACGATGCACCCGATCACCGAACGACAGCTTCTCGTGAACCGCCGCTACTTCTTCGGGAAGAGCGCCACCGGGATCGGCATGGCGGCGCTGGCGAGCTTGTTAGGGGAAGATGCCTTCGCCAACGGGGATGAGATTCCGGCGGCGATCACGCAGATCGCGCCCAAGGCGAAGCGGGTGATCTACTTGTTCCAGAACGGCGCGCCGAGCCACGTGGAGCTTTTCGACTACAAGCCGGAGCTGGCGAAGCGGCACGGGGAGGCGGTGCCGGATTCCCTTCTTGCGGGAAAGCGCTTCAGCACGATGACGGGAAATGCCAGTGGCAAGAAGCTGCTGGCGCCGCTGGAGCCTTTCCAGAACCACGGGAAGAGCGGGGCGACGGTGAGTTCGCTGATGCCCTTCACGGCGGGGATTGCGGATGAACTGTGCTTCGTGAAGAGCATGTTCACAGAGCAGGTGAACCATGCACCCGCGATCAATTTCTTCCTCAGCGGTAACCAGCTTCCGGGGCGACCGACGATCGGGGCCTGGCTGTCTTATGGCCTGGGCAGCCTGAACCGGAACCTGCCGACCTTCGTGGCGATGACCTCGGTGAATCCGGCGACGACCTGCGGGCAGATCTTCTACGACTCCTACTGGAGTTCGGGCTTCCTGCCATCCCGGCACCAAGGGGTGAAGTTGCACGCGGGCAGCGATCCGGTGCTGTATCTGAATAATCCCCAAGGCGTGAGCCCCGAACTGCGGCGAAACATGCTCGATGGGATCGCGCAACTGAACCAGCGCAAGCTGGAGGAAAGCGGCGATCCGGAAGTGGCAACGCGGATCGCGCAGTATGAGATGGCCTACCGGATGCAGACCAGCGTACCGGAGCTGGCGGATATTTCGGGGGAACCAAAGGAGGTGCTCGATATGTATGGGCCCGACGTGAACAAGCCGGGGACCTTTGCGCGGAATTGCTTGCTGGCGCGGCGACTGGTGGAGCGCGGGACTCGGTTTGTGCAGCTGATGCACGCGGGCTGGGACCAGCACAAGAGCCTGACGACGGAGCTTTATTCGCAGTGCAAGGATACGGACCAGCCGAGTGCGGCGCTGGTGAAGGATCTGAAGATGCGCGGTCTGCTGGAGGACACCCTGGTGATCTGGGGCGGTGAATTCGGACGCACTCCTTTCATCCAAGGCGATCTCAACGACCGGCCGAACTGGGGCCGCGACCACCACCCCTATGCCTTCACCCTGTGGATGGCGGGTGGAGGGGTGAAGGCCGGGTATACGCATGGAGAGAGTGACGAGCTGGGCTTCAACGTGGCGAAGGAGGGGGTGCACGTGCACGATTTCCAGGCGACGCTTCTGCACTTGTTAGGGATCGACCACGAGAAGCTGACGTATAAGTTCCAAGGGAGGCACTACCGGTTGACGGATGTGCACGGGAAGGTGGTGAAGGCGGTGCTGGCTTGAGGAAGAGAACCATCAACTACCAAGCACTAATTTTTAAACCAGAGTGTGATGAAGAAGGGTGCAGGCGCAGTTCTAGAATGTCCGGGTTGGGCGAGAGCCTCGGATTTCCCCTCACTTTCTGGAGCGCTTCATTGCAAGCGTGCCCGCCAAGCGGAGCTACCTCTCCCCAACACACTCCTGTTTAAAAATTAGTGCTTAGTCATTAGTAATTTGCCTTTCTCTCCAATGCCTTCCCCTCCCCTGATGGAATCCCCTCCCGGCCCGGAGGTGTGGATCGATGGGCGTCTCTACCGTTACTTTGCAGGCACCAGCTACTATGGGTTGCACGGACATCCGGAGGTAATCGCGGCGGGCTGCGAGGGGTTTCGGAAGTATGGCTTTCACACGGCGACGAGCCGGGCGGGATTTGGGAATAGTGCGCCTTTGTTAGAGGTGGAGCGGCGGGCGGCGGAATATTCGGGGCAGGAGGAGGGATTTTATTTCAGCTCCGGCTACGCGGCGAATCACATCCTGGTGCAGGCGGTGGAGGCGGCTGCCGCGATCTTCCTGGATGAGGCGGCGCACTTCTGTGTGGTGGAGGCGGCGAAGATCCGGGGCTTGCCAATCCATCGCTTCCATGCGCGCGACCCGGAGGATTTGCGGGCGAAGCTGCATGCGCACTTGCCGCATGGCGGGGTGCCGCTGGTGATGAGCGATGGACTGGTGGCGGCGACGGGTCACCTGGCTCCACTGGATGAGTATGTGAAGCTGCTGGCTGAATTCGCCCCGGCGGTGCTTATGGTAGATGACGCACATGGGCTGGGGGTGCTGGGCGAAGGAGGCCGGGGTAGCCTGGAGCATCTCGGTTTGGGCGATGCGGTGAATGGCGGGACGCCGTGCTTGGGCGTGAACATCCTCTGCGGTAGGACTCTGGGAAAAGCGATGGGGGGCTTCGGCGGGATCATTACCGGCCACCGCTTCTTCATGGAGAAGCTGCGGCATTCCTCGAACTACTACGACGGGGCGAGCGCGCCGCCCACGCCGGTGGCCGCCGCGACGGCCAAGGCGCTGGAGCTGGTGGCCGGGGATCCCTCTTATCGCGAGCGGCTGCGGCGGAATGCGCTGCACTTGAGACAGGGGCTGCGCGAACTGGGATTGGAGGTCCATGATGTACCCTCGGCGCATGTGGGCGTGGCGATCGGCAGGGCGGGAAACATGCAGCGACTGCACCGGGAGCTGCGGGCGCAGGGCTTCATCGTGCCGGTGACCTCTTATGTCGGCAGCGGGCCGGAGGGGATCATGCGCTTCGCGGTGTGCTCCGGGCATGAATTGGAGATGATCGATGATTTGCTGCGTGCGCTGCGCGGGCTGCTGTGATGCGATGCTGCGATATCGTGATTACCTCTCGCCTGTGAGATTTCTTCCCCTCGTCCTACTTGCCATTTCCATGTCCTCGCCTCTCCTTGCCACGGACTACAGCGCCGCGATCAACGGGTATGAGGCGACCGTGAAAGCCGAGATGAAGGAGTGGGATCTCGGCGGAATCGCGGTGGCCTGGGTGGACGGGCAGTCGATCGTGTATGAGAAGGGTTTCGGCGAGGCGAAGGCGGACAGCGTGTTTCGCGCGGGATCCGTATCGAAGCTCTTCAATGCGGTGGCGGTGATGCAACTGGCGGAGCAGGGCAAGCTGGACATCGATGCACCATTGCCTGCCGCTCGCTTGCCGGTGAATCCCTTCGATGGGCAAGCCATCACGCTGCGGCATCTCTTGTGCCACCGCTCGGGGATGCAACGGGAGGCAACGGTGGGCGGTTATTTCGATGACAAGGAGCCGACGCTGAAAGCGACGGTGGATAGCCTGAAGGGTTCGGCTCTGGCCTCGCCGCCGAACAGCGAGAACCGCTATTCGAACATCGCGCCGAGCCTGGCCGGGCAGATTGCCTCGGAAGCGGCGGGCAAGCCCTTTCCCGATTTGCAGCGGGCCGCAATCCTGAAGCCGTTGGGGATGAACCGCTCGGCATGGCTGCACAAGGACGTGCATGAAGTGCTGGCCTCGCACATCCGGGCGGCGGATGGCAAGGGTGGCTTCAAGGAGAGGAGCACGCCGGTCTTCGACTTGGGGACGATTCCCGCGGGCAATCTCTTCACCACGGCCGGAGACCTCGGGCGCTTCATGATGATGCTGGCGGCTGGCGGTGACTCGCCGGGCGGGCGGATCCTGAAGAAAGAGACGCTGGAGGAGATGTGGAAGCCGCAGTTCGATCAAAATGGCAGTTTCGGCATCGGCTTCGCGGTTGGCGAGTGGAAGGGCCTGAAGACCGTGGGTCATGGAGGTGCGGTGTATGGGCACAGCACGGCGCTCACTTACCTACCGCAGCACAAAATCGGGGTGGTGGTGCTGATCAACGAGGACATCGTGAACGGTCGTTCGCAGTATCTGGCGAATGAGGCGCTGATCCGGATGCTGGAAGCGAAGGGTGTGAAATTACCGCCGGCCAAGAAAACGGTGGAGGCGGGTGAGGAGCTTGCGAGCCTCGCGGGGGCTTGGGAGTCACAGAGCTTTTGGATGGAGCTAAAGGCGGATGGCAAGCTGCTGAGAGGCAATGTGTCCAGCCAGCCCTGCACGCTCCAGCCCGGCGCGAAGGACCGCTATGTGCTGGAGAGCAAGATCCACGACCATCTGTCGGTGGCGGTCGAACGCGACGAAAAGGGTGAGGTGAAGACCTTGGTCGCCGGCGCGCAGCGTTTCACGCGGGTGCTGGAGAAGCGCGAGGTGCCAAAGGAATGGAAGGCTCTGACGGGCGGCTACGGGCCCGGGCTGATCCCGTTCGTAGTGCATGCGAAGCATGGCCGGCTCTACGCCACCACGGAGAACATGGTGGACTACCGGCTGACGCCAGTAAACCGCCACGTCTTCGCCTTGCCGGAGGGCATGTATTTCAAAGAGCACGCGGTCTTCCTGGCGGATGAGAGCGGCAAGGTCAGCGCAGTGGAATTCGCGAACATGCGGCTCGAACGGATCAAGTAAACTTCATGAAGCTACGCATTCACGACATCAAGCTGCCGCTGCGGCACCCTTTCACGATTGCCCTGGGGACCACCACGCTGCAGCACAATCTGCTGATCGAACTCGAGCACGAGGGGATCATCGGCTATGGCGAAGCGTCGTCCTCGCATGCCTTCCATCTCTTCACGCCGAGTTCGATGCGTGCCTCACTGGAAGCGGCGCGACCGGTAATTGAGAGCGGTGACTTCACGACTCCGGAGGAGCTGTGGAACCGCGTTCTGCCGGTGCTAGGCGAGAACCGCTTCGCACTCTGCGGGCTGGACCAGGCGGCGCACGACCTATGGGGCAAGCGCGAGGGCGCACCGGTTTGGAAGCTGTGGGGCCTGAGCTTGGACCAGAACGTGGCAAGCGACTACACCATCGGCATCGACACTATCGACAAGATGGTGATGAAGATGAAGGAATTCGACGGCTGGCCGATCTACAAGATCAAGCTGGGCACCGGTGATGACCTGGCGATCGTGCGTGAACTGCGGAAGCACACGGATGCGGTCTTCCGGATCGATGCCAACACGGCATGGACTGCGGAGCAGACCTTGGCCTATGCGCCGGAAATGAAGGAGCTGGGCGTGGAATTCTTCGAGCAGCCGCTGAAGCGCGACGACTGGGACGGGATGAAGACCCTGAAGGGACGCTGTGCGCTACCAGTGATCGCCGACGAGAGCTGCCAGACCGAAGCGGATGTCGCGCGCTGCGACGGGCTCTACGACGGCATCAACATCAAGCTCTGCAAGGCCGGCGGGATGACGCCGGCGCTGCGGATGATCGCGGACGCCCGCCAGCGCGGGCTGAAGGTGATGATCGGCTGCATGACCGAATCGAGCGTAGGCATCAGCGCGATCGGGCAACTGCTGCCGCTGCTGGACTATGTGGACATGGACGGCGCGGTACTGATCGCAACGGACATCGCCACCGGCGTGCGTTTGGAGAAGGGCGTGGCGGTGTATCCGGAGGTGAATGGCAATGGCGTGACGCTTCTTTGAGGGTCGCCACGCCTGCAGAAACCACTAATCCTACCGGGCTTACAGCGAAACAAAAGTTCTCTCTGTTGACCCGCTGGGCGAGATGGGCAGAATCGGCGTGTGACCGGTCCGCTTTCCCAGAAACTTTTCGCCACCGCCAAAGGCCTAATCCCCGGCGGTGTGAATTCACCCGTGCGCGCCTTCCGCAATGTCGGCGGCGAGCCCTTCTTTGTGCGCCGCGCCAAGGGCTGCCGGATCGAGGACGTGGACGGGAAAAAATACATCGACTACATCGGCTCCTGGGGGCCGAACATCCTCGGCCACGCGCCGACCGTGGTGACGAACACGATCCACGAGGTGGCGAAGGACGGCGTCTCCTTCGGCATCCCGAATCCCTTCGAGGTGGAGATGGCGCGGGTGATCACCGAGTGGGTGCCATCCGTCGAGAAGGTGCGGATGTGCTCATCCGGCACGGAGGCCACGATGTCCGCGATCCGCCTCGCGCGCGGCTTCACCAAGCGCGACTACATCGTCAAGTTCGACGGCTGCTACCATGGCCATAGTGATTCGCTGCTGGTGGCGGCGGGCTCGGGTGCGCTGACGCATGGTGAGCCGGACTCGGCGGGCGTGCCGGCGGCCTTTGCGGAGAAGACCATCGTGCTGCCCTACAATGATTCGGAAGCGCTGGAGAAGATCTTCGCGGCACAGGGTGAGCAGATCGCAGCGATCATCGTGGAATCCTATCCGGCGAATGCGGGATTGGTGTTTCCAAAGCCGGGCTATCTCGACCTGCTGTCCTCGATCACGAAGAAGTATGGCGCGCTACTGATCTTCGACGAAGTGATGACCGGCTTCCGCCTCGGCAAGGCGGGCGTGCAGGGCATCGAGAACCTGACGCCGGACCTGAGCTGCTTCGGCAAGGTGATCGGCGGCGGCCTGCCGGTGGGAGCCTTCGGCGGCCGGGCGGATGTGATGGACATGCTCGCGCCGATCGGCCCGGTCTATCAGGCCGGCACGCTTTCCGGGAATCCGCTGGCAATGGCCGCAGGCCTCGCGCAGCTCAAGGAGCTCGGCAAGATCTCCGGCTTCCCGCGACTGGAAGAACTCGGAGCTCACTTCGAGAAAGGCCTGCGCTCCGTCATGGACGCGAAGGGCGTCCCCTACCGCCTGAACCGCACCGGCTCGATGTTCTGCCTCTTCTTCACCGACCGCGAGATCGTGAACGTGAACGATGTGATGAAGCAGGATCTGGAGATGTTTAAGAAGTTCTTCTGGGGCTGCCTCGACAAGGGTGTTTACACCGCACCGAGCCCGTATGAGACCGGCTTCCTGAGCTTGGCCCACACCGAGGCGGATCTGGATGAGACACTCGAGGTCTTCGAGCAAGTGCTGGCTACCATCTGAATCATCATGAGTTTCCCCACCAAAGGCCTAAGCGCCATCAACCACAAGGACACCCACTACCGCTTCATCTACCGCAACCGCGGGGGCAAGAACGAGCTGTGGGTGGAGATGAGCGCCTCAGCAGGCGGACAGCATCTCGTGGCCGACGTGCCGCGGGTGGTGAACCGCGAGATGGTGCCGCTGGCGATCGACTACGCGCGCACGAACGGCTGGGATCCGGCGAAGAAGGCGGAGCCCTTCCGCTGCCGCTACTTGAAAGGCAGCTTTGTCCAAATCGAGGAATAAGCGGACTCCAAAATCCGCGTGAGTTCCTCATCGCCTCCAGGAAGGCGGCGATTCAGCCTGCCGGGCATGACGGGAATCATCTTCCGCAGCCTAGCCGCCACGATCGCCTCCGCCACGCTCGCTCTTGCCGACAAGCCACTGGCGGAAGCGGCGGCACCCTTCGCGAAGGACCTGCCGGCGGGCAGTATGGTCACCGGTGAATCGATCGACGGTAAGCGCAGCTACGCGGTCTTCGGCAAGGCCGAGCCCGATGGCGTGGCGCCGAAGAAGCGGATCTATGAAATCGGCTCGATCAGCAAGGTCTTCACCGGCTTGCTGCTGGCGGATGCAGTGCAAGCGAAGCAGGTCCGCTTGGATTCAACCCTGAAGGAACTGCTCGGCGAGAAGCAGAGCTTCGCGGATCCCAAGGTCGGCGAGATCACGCTGCTGCAACTGACGACTCATACTAGTGGCCTGCCGCGCCTGCCCGACAACATGGGTCCGAATCCGGATGCGGAGAAGGATCCCTATGCCAAGTATGACCGGGAGAAAATGCGGGCCTTCCTGGCGAAGGTGACGCTGCCTCCCCCACCCCATCGCGCATCGTATTCGAATTTCGGCGCGGGCCTCTTGGGCGACCTGCTGGCAGAGCGCAGCGGGAAGAACTGGGAGGCACTGGTGAAGGAAAAGATCACCGGCCCGCTCGGCATGAAGGATACACTCGTGAGCCTGGATAAATCCCAGCTCAAGCGCTTGGCCCCACCCTACCGCGGCACGGAAGCGGGGACCTCGTGGACCTTCCAGGCGCTGGCAGGAGCAGGTGCGCTGCGCTCCACCGCGGAGGATCTGCTCACCTTCGGAGAGGCCCTGTTAGAGCCGGGCAAGACAGCTCTTCCCGGAGCGATTCAGATGTTGATGGTTCCGCGCTCCTCTTATGAAGACGTCGCGGGCGAGATCGGTCTGGGCATCATCGTCGGCAAGCTCGACGGCGAGCAGGAATACCAACACGCGGGCGGCACCGGCGGCTATCGCTCGATGCTGCAGGTGATTCCATCCAAGAAGATCGTCCGCGTGGTAATGATCAACAACGACACGATCCCAGCGGAGAAGGTCACCGCTGCCACGCGGGTGCCTGCGGTGGTCAAGGAGACTCCGGAAGTGAAGCTCACGGACGCGGAGTTGGAGGCCTTCCCCGCTGTCTATGAGATCGGGCCGATGGCGCGTTTCACGGTGCTGCGTCGCGAGGGCGCGCTGTGGGTGAGGCTGAGCGGGCAGCCTTTCTACCCAGTCACACCTATGGGCGGGGACCGTTTCCGCTACGCGGTGGTGCCGGCGGAGCTGCAGTTCCAGCGGGAAAATGGCAAGGACAAGGCGCTGACCCTGGTGCTGCACCAAAACGGCCGCGAGATCATCGGCAAGCGCAGCGAGGAGCAACTGCCGACGATCCTTTTCCCGAAGGAGGAAGAACTGAAACCCTATGAAGGCCAGTATGAGCTGGCTCCGGGACGCATCTTCACGGTGAGCGTGCGCGATGGCAGCCTCATCGTGAAGCTGGATGAGCAGCCGCCCTTCACGGTGTTTGAGACCAAGCCGGGATACTTCGAGTATGACGTGGTGAAGGCCGCCTTGGAGTTCAAGAAGGATGACGAAGGCAAAGTGGACAGCTTGATCCTGCACCAGAACGGCGATCACCTCGCAAAGAAGAAGTAAGGGGGAGACCCTGTGGAGGGCGGACACTTTTGTCCGCCCATCGCCTTGATAGGGAGCGACGACGAATGGCACGTGATTAAGCTCGATTTCGTGGACCTCTCTTCGTCCCGACGGGACGGCTCATAATAGCCCGGCACGATAGTGCCGGGTACGGCGAGCCGGATCATCGCGTCCCAAAGGGACGCCTCATGCTTCTGGCGCACGGGCTAATCAACTGATGCAGGAGTTGGGCGCCGCTTGCTTTGCTTCCCTGCGAAAACAGCCTTAATCACGTGCCACTCGCCGCTGCTCCTCATAGGCGGACAAAGGTGTCCGCCCTCCACTGGGCCTTGCGCTAAGGGACAGCGTGAGAACCCTCGCCAACCGGCATACCCACGGCTAAGCTCCCCCCGTGGAAGCCGAGGCCGACAGCTTCATCCTCTATCTGGCGACGGAGCGCGGGCTCTCGGCGGCCTACCAGCTATCGGTGCGGCAGACCCTGGATGCACTCGCCGGCTTCCTCAAAAAGAAGAATCTCCCCCTGCCCGATGTCGGAACGGATGAGCTCTCCGACTTCCTCGCGGAGCGGAAGAGCAGCGGCCTGGCTGCTTCCTCACTGAGGATCGTAACGGTGCATTTGAAGGTCTTCTTCCGCTGGCTGGCCGCCCGCGGAAAGCTGCCGATGGACCCGGCGGAGCCGCTGCTGTCGCCGCGACCCGATCAAACTCTGCCGGAAACCCTGCATGGCAAGGAGGTGACCCGCTTGTTAGAGTCGATCGATCCGGTGCAATTCCTCGGACGGCGCGATCGGGCCATGCTGGAACTATTCTATTCCTCCGGCCTGCGCCTGTCGGAGCTGTGCTCGGCTCGGCTGGAAAACTTCGACATGGAGGAGCATTTCATCCGCGTCACCGGCAAGGGCAACAAGACGCGGATCGTGCCAATCGGCCGCCAGGCGGAAGAAGCGATCGAAGACTACCTGCGGAACGAGCGCAAGGAACTCGTCAAGAAACGCAGCAGCTCGCACCTCTTCCTCAGCGTGCGCGGCGGCAAGCTCTCGCCGGACCGTGTGCGGCAGGTGGTGAAGGAACGCGCGGCCATGGCTGGCATCGACCAGAACGTCTATCCGCACCTCCTGCGCCACTCCTTCGCGACCCACCTGTTAGAGGGCGGTGCGGACCTGCGGGTGATCCAGGAGCTGCTGGGACACGCGGATATCTCGACCACCCAGATCTACACCCATGTGGATGGCGCACGTCTGAAGTCGATCCACAAGAAATTCCATCCGCGCGGCTAGCGCGGCTTCTTGACAGCCCATCCTGCAGGAGCGGCTTTCCGGCCGTTGCAGCATGAAGAGCTGAAAGCAGCGGCAAGAGAGATCGTGAAGCCCTGAGATGGCGCGGCGAAAGGGCGCGCCCTCCACCAAAAGAGAAGCAGCCCGGGGGAAACCCGAATCCCACCGGACTGCCTTTACCCTCGATAAGATATCGTAACCGTTTGCCTACCGGGTCATGGCAGACCCTGAGTGGACAGTAGTGAAACTAACGGATTTTCTTGTAGTCGCCTAGCTACCCGTTCGGGTTGTGTTGGGCTTGGACTCGCCTCACCCCCCATTCATGGGAGAACCCACAGCACCGGCTGGGTAATGGCGATGTTGCGGCGGACTTCGGCGTCCTGCGGATCCGGCTTGAGGGACTTCCAGAGCGCGAGGTAGTCGGCGTTCTTGAGAGCCAGACCGGCGAAGAGCAGGCAGGGCTGGCGTGCGGGCCAGCCGTCCCATGCCTGGACGTCGGGCTTGAGTGGCCAGCGGGATTTGTCCTTCAGGAAGGGATAGAGATAGGCCGCGGCCTCCTTGATCCCCTTCCCGTCGCCGCGGGTGAAGCTCCACAGGTCGTCTGTGGGAGTGGAGAGCACTTGGCAAAGCGTCGCCATGTTATCGAGCTGGAAGATCGAGTAGGCGTAGGGCTTGGTGCGCGCCAGCTCTTGGGGGAAGCTGCCATCGCCCGCCATTTGTTTCGCGAGGAAGCTTTCCTTGAAGCGCTTGCGACAGTCGGCGAGCGCTCTCTCGTCCCCCGTGAACTCGGCAAAGACGGCCACCTGAAGCCAGAAGGCCACCGCGTGGTTGTTCTTGGTGGCAGCTTCCTCCTGGCCGTTCTTACTCTCGAGCATCCACTTCAGGTAGTCGCGGAACCACCCCTTCAAGCCGGCCTCCAGCTCTTGATTGAAAGCAGCGGAGCCGTGCATCGCGGCCACAGCTTTCGGGATCTCGATCAAGTGCAGGGTATCGATGATACCAATCCCGCGGCCCGGGCTGACGCCGGGGATCGCCTGCGCGTAGTTCAGGTGCGGATTCATCCGCGTCGCGGGATCGAGGAGGAAGATCCTCAGGAGTTCCGCCGCCTTCTTTGGGAACCTCTCGTCGTGCGTGGCGAGCCAGGCGGCGCCGAGCGCGGCCACCGCATCGCGCAGCTCGCGCACGGCATCGCGGTGGCCGGTGAAGTTCTCCGGATTGGTTTCGCCATCGCGCTTGATGTAGGGCAGGCCATTCGGCTTGGAAGGATCCGGCCACCAGTAGTCGCCATTCGAGTAGAAGTCGTTCGGACCTCCTTCGCTGAGCTTCGCCGGCAGCTTGGTGATCGTCAGCGGCTCGAGTTTCAGCGCGGCTTCCGCGGCGGCGAGGATGCGGGCACGGTCGTGGGCAATGAGTTCCGTTAGACCAAAGGATGCGCTTGCTTGGCGCATCCACTCAGGGCCGGTCTCATCGCGGCTCAGCGGATGGGATTTCACGGGCTCTGCGGAAAACTGGTCGCAGCCGGCATCGGTGCGGGCGGCGCGTGCCTGACCATCGGCATCCATCGTCACGGTGGCCAGGCGATCCACCGCCGCGCGCAGCGAGCTGGCTGGCAGCGGCCTCCACATCCCATCGCCACTGCGACTGAGCATCAGCTCGGCCTCGGTGACATGTTCGTCCGGCAGATTGCTGAAATTGCCGGACCAGCGGAAGCCACTGCCTTCCGTGCCCTTGCTCAGCTCGGCTCCTGGCGGGAGTGAAAAGACATTGCCGATGATGCTGGCATTGTCCGGCCGCAGGCTGCGCCCGGATGACCCCATGCCAGCTTCCAGATCGATCGCGGTGCCGGGCGAGGCAACCACCGTATTGAAGGCGATGGTGGCATTGCGCGCCGTGAAGTAGCCGACCAAGGGCGAATCGGGAATCCCGGCAGTGATCCAGAAGGAACCGTTGCAGACGGAGTCGATGTAGTTGTTCACCACCACATGGTCCTCGCCGATGATGCGGATGCCGCCGGAGCCGCGCTTGAGATTGCCGAAGAAGAAGTTCCCCTCCACGCGGCAGCGATTGCCGTGGCGCAGGGTCAGCATGCCGGCGCAATCGCGGAAGGTGTTCCCGCGGTAGATATTGTCGCAGGACTTGTTGGAGATGATCTCGATCTCGCCATCGCAGCGCTCGAAGAGATTGTTCTCCATCACCGTGGCGGAGGAACTCATCGACTGGTGGCTGTAGCCGATGCGGATGGTCTCGCCGCCATTGCGCCCCAGCGGTGGGCGCGGGCCGAAGTAGTTGTGGTCGAGCTGGTGATGGTTCGGCTTTTCCTCGACCTCGATCTGGACCGTCGGATTGTCGGTGGTCTTGCCAGAGAAGGCACAGTGATCGATCCGATGACGGAGGCCCCAGAGGCGGAGGAAATTTCGGTGCTGGCCGCCGCTCACCGCGCAGTTCGTGATCCGGCAATCACTGCCACGGACTTCGATGGCATTCGCATCGGTGCTGGCGTCCTTGAACCAGAGGCCATCGACCAGCAGGTGCTCGCCATCGACCTTCAAGGCCGAGCCGCCTTCCAGGATCACCTTCCCCGGAGTGGCCGCGCGCAGCGTGATCGGCTGGGCCTCTGTGCCCTTGGCCGTGAAGGCAAGACGCTGGTCCTTCCAGGTGCCGTCACTGATGATGACGACATCGCCCGGGGCCAGGGAGTCGCTCAGCCTGGCCAGCTCCACGGCGGAGGAAATCGTATGCTCCGTCGCGAAGGCGCTGGGCGCAAGGATGGCGGAAAGGACCAGGGACAGCCGGGAAAACATCTGGCTGGAGTCTCCGGGAAGGAGCCATATCAGGCCAGCTACTCGTGTGAGTGGCTATTTGAGATACTTGATCAGCGCCTCGCTGCGGGACCGCACGTGCAGCTTGCGGTAGATGTGCTTCAGGTGGAAGCGCACGGTATCGAAGCTGATCCCAAGCTGATCGGCGATTTCCTTGGTAATGTAGCCCTTGGCCAGCAGCGCGAGCACTTCCTCCTCGCGCGGTGTTAGATCCTCGAGATCCGCGTCCTTGGCCTTGGCGGGCTTACGGAAGGAATCGACCACCTTGCGGGCGATCTCGCCGCTCATCGGCGCGCCGCCGAACCAGACATCCTTCACCGCCTCCACGATCTCCTGGCGCGGAGTGCGTTTGAGCAGGTAGCCGCTGGCACCGGCCTCCAGCGCCTTGAAGACGAGATCGCTGTCCCCGAAGACGGTGAAGACCAGCACCTGGATGTCCGGGACCTTCGCTTTGAGCTGCAGGGTGGTCTCCACCCCGGTGATCCCGGGAAGCTGGATGTCCATGATGACAACATCCGGCTTGAGCTCGGGCAGCTTTTCCAAGGCTTCCTCGCCGCTGGAGAAGCTCTGGAGAAAACGCAGGCTGGAAGCACGCTCAACCGTGCGGGTGAGCATCTCGCAGATCTCGACGTTGTCTTCGACAATGGCGACGCTGATTGGCATGGCAGTAAGGGTTGGAGATTTGAAATCTCAGATTTGAAATTTGAAATGAAATGAAATGCGCGCGGACCTCTCAGGGCTTCGGCAAAGGTAGTTCAATCGCGATGGCGGTGCCACTGGCAGAGCTGCGGATCCCCAGGCTGCCACCAAGTTCCGCCACGCGCTCGCGGATGTTTTTCAGGCCGTGGCGGGCGGGGGCGACGACGTCGTCCGCAGGAAAGCCGTGGCCATCGTCGGCGATCTCGAGGTGGAAGCGCTCACCCGCCGTGCGGATGGCGAGGGTCACATGACTGGCCCCGGAGTGCTTCAGCACATTGTTCATGATCTCCTTCGCCATCAGGAAAAGGTGGTGGCGCACATCGGGCGAGAGATGCGAATCCGGAATATCCTCCGGCAGATCCACGTGACAGCGCACCGGGGTCTCGCGGAAGTATTCGATGGCGTATTGGCCGATGTAGGATGACAGCGCGGCAAGGGTGTCATTCTTCGGGCTGACGGTCCACACCGCGGCATCGAGATCGCGGGCAATCCCACGGACCCGCCCGGCGATCCTGGTGGAGTAGGTCTTCATCTCCTGCGGGTCGTTCATGTCCTCCGCCAGCTCCTCCGCCATCATGCCGATCTGGGTGAGCCCGGCACCGAGGCCATCGTGCAAGTCGCGGGCGATGCGTGATCGCTCCATGTCGACCCGCCGCGTGGCCTCCAGCTCCAGCAGCCGGGCTTTGAGCCGCCGGTGCGACCAGTAACGAACCGCCACGATGAGCCAACCAGCACCGAGCAACACCGCGAGCCCCCTCGCCCACCAGGTTTCCCACCACGCGGGCAGCACTACGAACTTCAGGCTCGCGGTCTCCCCATTCCAGTCGAGTTCGCGGTTGCAGGCCTGGACTTCGAATTGATAGCTGCCCGCAGAGAGCTGGGCATAGCTGGCACTGCGCAGGTTGCCGGCGTCATTCCACTCCGATTCCAGCCCGGCGAGCCGGTAGCGGAAGCGCACCTTGTCCGGGGAAACGAAGGTCGGCGCATTGAAGTCGAAATCGAGCTTCTGCGCATGGTAGGGAATCCGGTTCTCGGCAAAGGGCCAAGGCTTGCCGTTCACCGTCAACTTTTCGATGACCGGCGGGCCGACCCAATCGGTCCGCTGCTGCTTGGGATCGGCGATGACGATGCCCTTGCGCGAAACGAAGAAGAGACGCCCATCCTGCGCCTTCCAGGAAGAGGGCTGGTAATTGGCAGCCGCGGAGAAGCCCGCGAGGCCATCGTCCTTGCCATACTTCACTGGCGTGACTTGGGCGATTTTCCCCGCCGCGCAGGCCAGCAACTCGGCCTTGTCCGCCCGGAACAGGGCGCTGGAAGTGCCGAACCACATGGAGCCAAAGTCATCCTCCACCATTTGCGAAATCACATTGTAGGGCAGGCCCTGCTCTTCTGTTAGGGCGGAGAATTTCCCGCCCTGCCAGAGCATCAGCCCGGCACCCCCGGTGCCGATCCAGACGTGGCCCTGCGCATCACCATTCAGGACACGGATCCCGCTGCCATTGAGGCCGGGGGGCTCCGCGAGCTTGGTGAAGTGGCCGCCCACACCGCGAAAGAGATCGCCCAGCTCGGTGCCCACCCAGATCGCGCCGGAAGCATCCTCGCAGATGGCCTGGGCCTGGATCCCGGTATAGCCATCGGCCGGTCCATACAGGGTAACCTTCGGCCCCTTCACGCTCATCAGCACCGCATCCTCGCCACCGGCCCACACCGTCCCATCGCGGGCCACGTGGATCGCATGGTACTTCCCGGCGACCACCGGCCCGACACGGTCGGGCGGAAGGGAAAGGTCCGGCGTGACCCGCAGCAGTTGGGTATTCGCACCCACCCAGAGATGCCCATCGCTGCCCGGATAAAGCGGCACCGCGCGGGAGGGCCATCCGGTGAGATCAGGGGGCGGCAGCAAGCGATCACCGCTCAACTCACGCAGGCCCGCACCACCACTGGCAAACCAGACCTTGCCCGGTGGACACTCGGCCACACAGCCCTCGATCTCAGGCGTCCAGCCGGACTGTTCGCCCAGGATCTGGAAGCGGGCGCGCTGGATCAGATTCAAGCCACCGCCGGAGGTGCCGACCCAGATGTTACCCTCGCGGTCTTCATGCAGCGCCGCGATCCGGGCGTGGGAGATCTTCACCTGCTGAAAACCGCTGCCTGCCCAGCGGAAAATGCCGTGTGCCTTCGAGCCAAGCCACACCGCGCCCCGGCGGTCTTCCAGCATCGCGATCGGCGGTGCCGAGGACCATGGAGCCGTACTGGAGGACAAGCGCAGTGCGCCGCCATCCCACTTCCACAAGCTGTCTGCAGAAGCAACCCACAGGCCGCCTTCGGCTGAGGAGGTGATGCTCACCCCTGTCGCGTCGATCTCGGGCACACGGACCAAGCCGCTGCCATCAAAGCGCTCCACTCCGAGCCCGCGGGCCACATAGATCGTGCCATCCTTCGCCCGGGCAAAGGTCCCGAATGTCGCCGCGTTCGCCCCCACTGGCGGCGCGATGTGGAGAATCTTGCCATGATCCCAGCGCCAGACATTGCGGTCATTGCGGAGGATCCAGAAGACATCCGGCGCTTCTGAAAAAATCGCATTGATCCGCCGCCCCTCGCCCAACTCGGCACTGAGCGGATGAACCGAAAAACCGTCCTTGGTCAAACGCACCAAGCCGGAGACATCGCAAGCGACCAGCAGCGTATCGTCATTTTCTTCAATGACGTCGGCCACCCGCGAGGCACGCGGATTGTCCAAGAGTTCCGAGCGGCGCTGGAGAAACTCGATGCCATTGAAGCGCACCAAGCCACCCTGTGTGGCAAGCCACAGGAAGCCATCGCGGCTCTGGAAGATGCCATTGACGCCATTGTGGGGCAGGCCTTCATCGGTCTCCCAGGCGCGGATCGAGAAGTTTTCCTCCGGCACCTGCTGCGCGCCAAGCCGCCCGCCCGCCATGGCGAGGAGGGCCAGGGCGGCAGCACAGAGGATCCGGAGCGACAGCATGATCACGAACCTAGCAGGTTCGGCGCGCGGGTTAAGATCATTTCATCCCTCAGTGAGCCGGCCCCACCTTGACCAGCACGACGCCGTGAGACGCCACCGGTGCCTCGAAACCCGCCGGCAATGCCCCCAGATCCTTCTGCCGCCAGAGGTCGCGCACCGCTTGGCTGCCGCTGAGGCCGAGCTCCTGCCACTTGACCGATACCGTCTCCTCCTTGTCGCCGAGGTTAAACAGGCCCACGGCCCGCGAACCGTCTTCAAGTTGCTTGGCGAAGACTATCAGCTTGTCCTTCTCCGAGACCTTCAACGCCTGCTTGCACAGGCTGTCCTGGTTCACGGCGATCACCTCGTCGTTCGTCAGCAGGCTCAGGGTGAAGTCATCCATCTTCTCCAGATCGCAGCCGAGCAGGAGCGGCGCGGACAACAGCGACCAGATGCTGATGTGGGTATACTGTTCGTCCGGCGTGAGATTGGTCGGATGCGGCTTGCCCCAGCCGACCTGACCGACGACCAGCATGTCGGGGTCATTGAAGTGCCCCGGCTTCTGGTAGCGCGCCCACTTGTCGCCGTTGAAGCCCTTCTTCCACATGCTGTCCCAGGTATCCTTGATGTCGCCGGTGGTCCGCCAGCAATTCGCCAGCGGCGAGAGTTCGCCAATACTCTGGAAGGGCGTGCTGTTAGAGAGGCTCAGGACGACGTCGCGCCCGGAGGCACGCAAGGCCTTGTCCATCTCGGCAGTCTCAGGCACCTCAATGGGATTCCAGTCGTATTTCAGGTAATCGATCCCCCACTCCGCCCACTGCTTGGCGTCCTTCTCGGCGAAGTGATATTTGCCGATGGCCCAGGGCAGGATCTTCTTGTTCACCGTCTTCGGACCATTGCCGGGCGAGGTCCAATCACCATTCTCATTCTCCGAGGAACCACCAATACGGCGCGCGTAGGTAGTCACCCAGGGACTGGAGTAGATGCCCACCTTCAGGCCCATGCCGTGGATCTCATCGCAGAGGCCCTTCATGTCCGGGAAGCGTTCGGAATCCGGCTGAATGGCTTGGTACGGCCCGCCGCGGCGCCCCTGCCACGCATCGTCGATATTCACATAAGTCCAGCCGTGTTGGTCCAGTCCGTGGCGGACGATCGCCTTCGCCGCGGCAAGGGTCTTCTCCTGGTCGATCCGGCCACCCCAGCAGTTCCAACTGTTCCAGCCCATCGGCGGCGTCAGCGCGATGGTCTCGCCGACGACGATCCGCAAAGGCCTCTCGACGGTGCCACGCGAGTTCTTCGCGCTCAGCACCACCTCATGCGTGCCCGGCTTGTCGAGCTTGCCCGAGATCCGCCCGGTGGCGGAGTCGAGCTTGAGGCCATCCGGCAAACCCTTGGCAGAGAAATTCATCGGCCGCTCACCGGTGGCCGGGATCGAATAGAGAAAGGGCGATCCCGGACGCACACCGGAGATCTTCGGGCCATTGATCCGCGGCTCGGCGGGCGGCTTCGGTGTGAGGATCGCGGGCTCCGCCAGCAGGAGCTGTGACGACGCCAAAGCGAGCAGGATGGAAAGAAGCGGGGTGGGTTTCATGCAATTCCCAAAAGTAGCCCCTGCGCGACCGGCGGCCAGCTACCTGCCTGAGTAGGGAAAGCTCACCCCAGCGTCATCGCGCCACCACCCTGACATAAAAAGCACCGGGCTTCCCGAGGATCGCCCGCCGGGCCTTCGCGATCCGCCGCGCCCGCCACATCGCCAGTCCCAGCCATAGCGGCAGGTAGCACAGGACCACCAGCCAGTGCGCGACTCGCCACCACTCCAAATCAGCCTCAATCCGCCCGACACTTCCCCCGACGACCATCTGATAATCCTCCGAGCGGTGCTCAAAGCCCGGTTGGGGAAACCATGGCCCTGTATCCATGAGTCCGCCGGTGAAATTCCGGTCAAACCCACCGGGCAGCCCGGGCTCCACCTGCCGGAAATCAACGCCAGGCCTCTCATCGGGATCAACCCGCCACCTGCTCAACACAATCTCCGAGCGCTGGCTCGAGATCAGGCCCATCGAATGGTGCGACCCGGCATACCAGCGGTAGAACGAATAGGTCGTCCGCGAGTCCTGCCAGACCCAAACCTGAAACCCCAGGACCAAGAACCCGAACCAGAAAAGCAGCGAGCGGTGCAGCGGCATCTCCCCGCCACATTATGCTGCTTTTCCAGCACATCAACCGCTTTCTTCAGCCTCCGAAAACATGTGCCGCCCATGGCACCTTCCGCCAAGCCTCATCCCGCACAGTCAAATCCACAATAAACCTCGCCACCTCCGTGCCGCTGTAATCCCGCTGGTTCCTCTCCCAGCCATTTCTCGCGATCATCAAGCGCTCCGCCTCGTGCTCCGAGAAGTACCGTACTTTCTCCGCCAGATCCCCCACCCCATCAAAGTAAACGATCTCATCCTCCCCATACAGCCCTTCCAAGCCCGCCCCCCGCGGCGTGAGAGTGAGAATACCATTCCCCATCAGCTCCGCGATTCGCGAGGAGGAATAAAGCGGCACATCCACCCGCCGCGAAAGATTCAGCGCCATCTTCGAGCGCCGGATCACCTGCTCCTTCTCCCAGCCGAAGATCCCCGGCTGATCCAGGCAGCCGTAGTAGCCCACCCGCAGATCCGGCAGAAGCTCCCGCAGCTCTGACAAGAAAGCCCGCCGCCCCGGCTCGCCCTTGTCGCGGCCGAAGAAGAGCAAGTCGTGAAGAATCTCCCCATCCAGTGTCTCAAAAGCCCGGTGGCACTCGATCCCCGCATCCACCGCACTGGGAATAAAAGCCGCCGGACAATTCGGTCGCGCCAGCGCCTCCAACAAGGGACCACCAGTCGAACAAAACAGCGCATCAATCACCTCCAGCCGCTCGCGCAGGTGCTTGGTCTCCTCCTCATCCCAGAGCGGGTCCACATACCACAGCCCGATCCGGATCTCCGGCAGGATCGCGCGGATCTCCCGCAGGGTCGCCGCGGTGATGTACTGCGCGTGCCCCAGGATCAGCAGGTCCGGGTGCACATTCCGGCAGGTCTCGATCAGCGCTTTGTTCGCCTTCCCCTTGCCGAAGGTCTTGCTCTTCGTCGGCGAGAGCATCCGCGCCCGGTCATTGATCGAAAACGGATACACGAAGTGCCCCAAGCGGACCAGCCCGTGATGGATCTTCTGGTCCTGGTTCCACAGGTGCGCGCCATCCTTGTCGAGCTGGAGGTTGGCGGCGTGGACGATGCGCATGGGCGAGATTTGAGCGGAAAGCGCGGCGTGGAAAGTGAGAATTGCCCCCCGCTCAGGTGGCCGAGGAACTGACGAAGCTCACCCGCCCGCTCCGGTCGTAGGCCACGAACAAGAGGTAGGGACCCCAGCCCTTGATCAGATAGGTTTGCAGCCCGTGCTCCGCCGAATAGCCATCCGGAAAGTGGGCCTGCGCTTCCCAGGATACACCTTCCCCGGGTTTTGACTCATAGCTGGCTTTCTGCCCGAGCAGCTTCTCCACCTCCTGAAGCGACATCCCCGGCTGGATGCCTTGCCAAGACTGGATCAGCCGGGAACTCGTATCCTTCCTCGGCACGACCAAGGGCAGCAGTCCCCATCCGAGCGCCAGTCCAAGGACAAAACCCACGAAAGCTTTGAGCATGGATAAGCGTGCCATCCCGGCCCCTTTCCGCGCAATCCGAAACGCCCCCGTCCGGCCTCGCCACACTTCGCGCTTTTCACTGGCTCTCTCTCCTCCGAACCTCCCCCCGTGATTCGCGTTTGTCACGTCCTCGCCAGCGTCGGCGAAAAGGGCGGTTTGGAGAAAAATGTCATCGAGCTGGCCAATCAACAGGTCGCGCTCGGCCATGCCGTCAGCGCCGTGGCGGACGAGACCATGCGCGCCTACTTCGCGCCGGGGGTGAACTTCGTCGCCCACCCGATGGGCGGCGGCCGGCTGAATCCCCTGAACCTGCGCGCCCTGAAGAAAAAGATCCTCTCCACCCAGCCCCAGATCGTCCACGCCCACGCCAACAAGGCCGGCACGATGGTCCGCTCGCTGCGCAAGAAACTCCCGGGCATCAAACGCGTCGCCACGGTCCAGAACATCAAGCGCAGCAGCAAACCCTTCCGCGACTACGATGCAGTGATCACCGCCTCCGCCCAGGTGAAGGACTCGCTCGGCGGAATCCCCGCCACGGTCATCTGGAACTCGATCGCCCCACCACCACCCGGCACCAAGGAAGCCGCACTGGCAACCAATCCCCCCTTCCTCGGCGGCGGCGAGCCGGTCTTCAGCACCGTCGGCCGCTTGGTTCCCGCCAAGGGCATGGACCTTTTGTTAGAAGCGATGGCCCAAGTCCCGGGCTTCAAGCTCTGGCTCATCGGCGAGGGCCTGCAGCGCCCGCTGCTCGAAGAACTCCTCGCCAAGCACCAGCTCCGCGAACGCGTCTGGATGGCCGGGCATCGCGATGATGCCGTAGGCCTGATGGGCTGCTCCGACCTCTTCATCGTGGCCTCGCGGAACGAAGGCGGCCCCTACACCCTGGCGGAGGCCCTGCACATGCGCGTGCCGAGCATCGCCACCCGCGTCGGCTTCTCCCCGGAGTTCCTGCCAGCGGAAGCGATCATGGAGGCAAATTCCGTCCCGGAACTCGTCCGCGGCCTGAAACTCGCGCTCGCCGACTTGGCCGGCCTCAAGCAGCGGCAGGAGCCATCCTTCCAGCTGGTCGCCAGCGAAGTGACCCTTGAGGCGATGACCAACAAGGTTCTAGGCATCTACGAGAAGCTGCTCGGCGCTTAGGCCGGCCGCAAGAACCGAGACCGCCCGGAGATATAACTTGCCCGCTCCTCGGAACCGGCCGCTGAGGACCTCCGTAATCTTTGTTCAATTACGGAGGCCCTCGCTACACATACTAGATCGGAACCATGAAGGCAGAGCCCTTCATGATATCTTCCCGAAAGCTCACGGGTTGATCACGAAGCTGAAGGGAGTCGACATCGCTACCGTATCATCGTAGGCATAGGCCATGCAGTATCCGTAGTAGGTACCTGCTGGCAGGTTCGTCAGGCTCTTCGTCCATGTGCCACCGGTCATGGTGCCATACAGAGTGCCATTCAGCACAATCTCCACCTTCTCGATCTCGGCGGCGCCATTCGGACCGCTGTGAGAGGGCAGGGCCCCGACCTGAACCGTGCCGGGCGCCGTGGAGACAGTGATGCCGTAAAAAGCGATCACGCTCGGGCTGCCTTCCCCCACGAGGTCGGCATCCCGCGCCACCGGGAGCTTGGTGGCACCGGCCGCCGTGGTGCCGTTGCCAAGCTGCCCCTCGTTGTTGCGACCCCAGACATAGACCGTGCCATCGGAGGCAAGTGCATAGCTGGTTCCCGCGAGGCCATCGCCACCGGCTGCCACCTGGACAATGTCGGAGAGTTCACCCGTTCCGGCAGGGTCCTTCACCTTCTCCGCATAGGCGCGGTTGGAGGTGGTGTTATCGCCCAGCTGCCCGTAGCCATTGTAGCCCCAGGACCAGACATGGCCGCTGCTATCCAAGGCCAACGTGTGAGAGGCACCCGCGGCGACCTGCTCGATCTGATCGAGGGCCGCGCCCCCGGTCTTGAGCACTTGCTCCGGGAAAAGCACGGAGCCCGCAGCCGTCGAGCCATTCCCCAGACGGCCATAGGCCCGGTTGCCGCAGGACCAAACCGTGCCTTGCATCGTGGGAACCCCAGCCTTCCAACGGACGAACACTGCGTGTGCCCCGCCTGCCGAGAAATCCAGCACATCCTCCAGATCCGTGGACACATCCTTCTTTACCGGCATCGCCACCGAGCTGTTAGTGGTGTTGCCCTGGCCCAATTGGCCGGTGAAATTGTAGCCCCAGGACCACACTTTACCGGTGCCCCCGGTAGTTTCGGAGGCGTGCGCACTCCGTGCCAGACCATAGGCCTCGGCCGCGGCGATCTTTCGAATGCCGGTCAGCGCCGTCGGAGAGCCTCCGAGATCCCCGCGCAGCACAGCGCCGGGAAGCAGGCGCGTGCCGCTCGTGGTGTTGCCTCCCAAGCGACCGGAGGCGTGGCTGCCCCAGGACACCACGCTGCCGTCACTGAGGAGCGACATCGACCACTCATTGCCAGCCGCAATCGCCCTGGAATTGCTCAGATACGTCACCGGCGAGGACGAGGTGAGAACCTGCGAGGCAACCGAGCGATCCGTCGTCGAGTTGTTGCCGAGCTGTCCGGAATTGTTGCGGCCGAAGCTGTAGACGTATCCATCCTGACCCTGGATCAAGGAGTGCGTGAAGCCCGCAGCCACTGCGTTGCCGGCAATGCTCCCTGAGCCGAGCACATACTCCGGATCCTCGACCTGGTCGTTGGTCGACAGGCCATTGCCCAGCTTGCCGTGGTTCTGATTTCCCCACGCCCAGCCTTGGCCGGACACGCTCAAGGCGAGCCCGTGCTCATTGCCTGCGGCAAGCGCACCGGTGATCCGGTAGTCTTCGGTGGCGACCGTGCTCGACACGCCGCCCAACCAAGCCTTTGCCTTCACCACCACATTCCGGTTAACCCGGAGGGTGCCACCACTTGTCACGATGGGGTCAAATTCGGTCGGCACCGCACCGTTCAAGGTGTAGTGAATCGTAGCGCCCGATGTAGCGCAGGAAACGGTGACATCCAGCGCCACCGGATAGTCCTGGGTGGACGGCAGGAATTGAGGCTGCGCCACCTGTGCGGCAGCAAAAGACGCCAATGAGCCGCAACCGATTGCAGCCATGCGACAGACCCACGAAGAAGAATGGTGTGTTATCATGCGAGGGTCGGACGCTGTTCGGACACCCCATCACTTGGCGAGAAGAAATCCCGTCTCTAACGCACTTTAATGACAACTCATCGAGTTAATGTCCGATATTCCCCCGGAGATAACCGAACAGCACTCCCCCAAACAAAAAATGGAGACTTTCCCGTCAGATTTACTGCCGTGGAGAAGGTCCAAGAGGCTTCTCGGGCTCCTGCCTTTCTCCTGTTCGAATTTCTACCTTCGACCGGCAGGATCCCTCATTCCCATCCCGCCCGAATGGCACTTGAATAAGGCCATTTCCACCGAGGCCACCGTTTTAAGATTTGGACCGGGATAGATTGGATGGATGGGATCCAGAAGGTCTCTACCTCCGGTTCTCCCGGCATTTCAACCTATCCATCCCATTCATCCCGGTCCCAAAAAGAACCCGGAAGGCAGCCTGAATCAGCGATCCTAAACACCAATCCTCTTCATCTGCGTGCATCCCGTTCATCTGTGGTTGCATGGCTGTTTTGGAACCCACCACCAAATCTGACGGAGCTCAGAAATGACTCTCCTGCTCTTCCCTTCCGGCACGCCAAAGCCCCTCCTCACTCCGGCCGACCTTCACTGCTCATTCTTCCCTTGTGACGATTCCGCCCACCCGGATTCTCTCCTCGACTCTGCGCGGAATTCTGTCTATTCAAATGAACAGAACCCCGAGCCCTGCGGAACTGCGCCGCAGCGCCGGGGTTTATTTTCGCCGCCCCTGCCCCATGAAAACATCCCGTTTTGTCGCCCTCTTCTCGCTGCTGGCCATGGCCGCGGCACCCGCGCTTGAGATCCGCTTTATGGCGTGGAATCTGGAATGGTATCCCGGCGGCACCCCGGGTGCCGATGCGGCCAAGGCAGCCGAGCACAGGAAGCTCGCCTCCGAGGTGGTCACCCGCGAGAAGCCCGACATCTTCATCGGAGAGGAAGTCAAGAACTGGCAGGCCTTTGCCGATCTCGCCGCGACCGTTCCGGACTTGCGCCCGGTGGTCGTCTCTGCCTTCCGCAATGAGCGCGGCGGTGGCGTCGGCCCCCAGCAGGTCGGCATCGCCAGCAAGCTGCCGGTGGAATCGACCTGGGCGGAGAGATGGAAGGATACGCCGGTGACCGCGGACACGCCGCCACGCGGCTTCAGCTTCGCCGCAGTCAGCCTGCCCGCACCGGAGAACGGCGTGCTGCTGGTCTATGGCGTGCACCTCAAAAGCAATAGCGGCGGCGGGACTGGCGAAAAGGATGCCGCCAACTACAAGATGCGCGAGGAATCCGCTCACCAGCTTCTCGCGCACGTCGCGGAAATGGAGAACTCCATGTTCAAGGGTAAGGTCCGCGGCGTGGTGGTCGCCGGGGATGTGAATACCAACCAAGACGGCCAATTCGGCGACAAGACCCTGGAGATCCTCACCGCCGGCGGCTTCCACAACACCTGGGCCGACGTGCCGAAGGCCGATCGCTTGAGCTGGCGCGGCAGCGACCGCTACGAAGCAACCACCTTCGACTATGTGCTCACCAAAGGTCTCGGCACCGGTAAGGCCGCACTGGCCGAAGCCCCCAAAGGCGCCAGCGATCACTGGCCCGTGATGATCACCTTCAGCTTCCCGGAAGCAAAGGAGGCCGCCCCAGAGCCGAAGGCTCCTGAAGCGGCGCCGCAGAAGCCCTGAGCCCTTTCGCGTCGAACTACTTGGGTGCCTCTTCCCCGGGAGCGCAGAGGCACCCGCCCCGCAGAAGCGACCAGTGCGCTAGGGCACAATTTCGCGCGATGAACGGATAGCGCCGTGGCTTTGCTGCAAGGCTTCACGACAAACCTCAGTGAGGGACCATTCCCAGAACCTCCGCGCGATCTGAAGAAGGAAGAGTCGTCCCCCTATCATCGCTCGCTCACCAGCCCTTTCGCGTCGAACTACTGGGTGCCTCTTCCCCGGGAGCGCGGAGGCACCCGCCCCGCAGAAGCGACCAGCACGGTAGGGCACAATTTCGCGCGATGAACGGATAGCGCCGTGCCAATGCTGCAAGGCTTCACGGCTCA
>NZ_BATP01000058.1 GCF_000739615.1 Haloferula sp. BvORR071 | reverse complement strand
TATCCTTGACTCATTGGAATAAAAAGCCCGGCCGAACGGCGGGGCGGGGAGATTGATTCCCGATGCCGCCGCTACATTCAACTGCAAAAACAAGGGGCTAGTGCGGAATGGGGAGTGAGAAGGGCCGGAGTGAAGAGGCACCCGCGGCCTGAGGACCCGCGGCTCCGGGGATTTCAGCACTCCGCATTCCCTCCGCACTCGGGGCTTTCCCACCCCGCTTCCGCCCGCTAGAAACGCCGCCTTTCCATGGCCGGCTTCTTCAAATCCCTCTACAACAAGATCGCAAACAAGGCGGAAATCGACTGGGACGAGCTCGAAGCCGACCTGATTGGCGCCGATCTGGGCCCGAAGCTGGCGATGCAGATCGTGACGGACCTGCAGGATCTCGGCCGCCAGGTCTCCGCGGATGACGTGATTGAGTCGGCCCGCCGCCACGTTTCGGACCGGCTGCCGCCGGATTCGCCGCCGCTTTTGCCGCGGATGGACGGCAAACCCTTCACTTTCCTGGTGGTTGGGATCAATGGCGTCGGCAAGACGACCTCCTGCGCGAAGCTCGCGCATTGGCTGCAACGCCGTGGCCAGCCGACCGTACTGGCTGCCGCGGACACCTTCCGCGCCGCCGCCGTGGAGCAACTTGAGCGCTGGGGCCAGCGCCTGGACATCCCGGTGGTGAAGGGCCAGCCGAATGCCGATCCTTCTTCGGTCTGCTTCAATGCGCACCAGAAGGCGATCGCCGACGGCTCCAAGTATCTGATCTGCGACACCGCGGGGCGCCTGCACACCCGCCACAACCTGATGGAGGAGCTGTCCAAGATCAAACGCACCCTGGCGAAGAACGACGAGACATCCCCTCACCTGACCCTGCTGGTGGTGGATGCGACGACGGGCGCCAACGCGCTCCAACAGGCGAAGGAATTCCACAAGGCCTGCCCGATCGACGGACTGATCGTCACCAAGATGGACGGTTCCGGCAAAGGCGGCGTGGCAGTCTCCATCTACGAGCAGCTCGGCATTCCACCGCGCTACCTCGGCACCGGCGAGGAGCCGGAGCAGTTCGCCCTGTTCAACAAGCAGAAGTTCGTGGAAGAGATGCTGTAGTGCGCATCTGGGCCCGCGCGAAAATTCTGCATTGGCTTGCGGGCCCGGCAATGGCTAGTCCCCCTCCATCGACACGCCGCTTTCCATCACCGGCCTCGGGGCCTTGTCCACTTTGGGCGAATCCGTGGCTGGCCATCGGGCCGCGATGCAGGCGGGGCGCACAGGTTTCCGGCCCTTGGCCGAGCTGTTAGGAGAAGGCAGCCCGCATGCAGGACTGGCGGCGGCGTGGATTGAGCGGCGGGACTTGCTATGCAGCCGCAAGTGGTCGCCCGCCAGCATGGCCGCACTGCATGTGGCGCGAGAAGCGGTCGCCGAGGCAGACTGGAACGCGGATGAGCTTCGCGATGCGGTGGTCTTCCTCGGTACCAGCCGCGGCACGGCAGCCGGCTGGATCGACCCGTGGCCAGAGCGCCGTGCCTTCCCGCTAATGGCCGCGAGCAATTCGCTCCACAGCGAGCCGGCGGCAGCAGTGAGCATCGAGCTCGGCATCCGCGGCCCTTGGCAAGTGCAGTCGAGCGGCTGCGCGGCGGGGATCGATGCGCTGGGCATGGCCGCCCTATGGCTCTCCGCAGGTCTGGCGCAGCGGGCGCTGGTGGTCGCAGTCGATCTCCCCCTGTCCCCCGCCCTGCTGGACAGCTACGCGGCGACTGGGATCCTCTCGAAGAACAACCGCAACGATCCCTACTCCGCGGAGACCTCGGGAATCTTGCCTGCGGAAGCGGCGGCAGCCATCGCCCTGGAAGCGGGCAGCAAGGATTCAAGTCCCCGCATGGCGGGCTATCTGGCAAACGCAGACGCGGCAGATGCCATCGGCATGCCCCCCGGCGCACCGGGGCTGCTTGAACTGTTAGGCAAGGCCCGCGCGAAGTTCGGCACGCCCGCCGCGCTGTGCCCGCATGCCAGCGGCACCGCGGCGCACGCGCTGCTGGAACCCGCGGCGATTCGCGCCGCGCTGGGAGAAGGCACACTGCTCAGCCCGCTCAAGCCTTGGACCGGACACGGCATCGGCGGCGGCGGCTTGCTGGAAACCGTGCTGCTGGCAGCATTCGTGCGCGAGCATCAACTGCCGCCCTTGCTACCGGGCTTAAGCTGCCCCGGCTGCCTGTCCATGACGCCGCCGTCGGGCAGACTTCCTGCTTCCGCCACTCTTTTCAAAATCGCCTCCGCCTTGGGCGGCAAGAACTCACTGATCGCACTGCAAGCACCGCCATGAACGAACTCCGCCTGGAAGTATCCGTCGATGACCAAGTCCTCCGCGTCTTCCGCGGCACAGAACTCCAGCGCTGCTATCCGGTCTCCACGGCGGCCAAGGGCGTGGGTTTCACGCCAGGTAGCCATCGCACGCCCACCGGCCGCTTCGTGATCTGCCAGAAAGTAGGTGGTGATCAGCCGAGCGGCACCATCTTCGTGGCGCGTGAACCGGTGGGCCTCTGGCAAGCCGGCGACGCCAGCGAGAAGGACCATGTGCTCACCCGCATCATCCGCCTGAGTGGCCTGGAGCCGGAGAATGCCAATTCCTTCGACCGCTACATCTACATTCATGGCACGAACCACGAGGCGAAGCTCGGCAGCCCGGCGAGTTGCGGCTGCGTGCGGCTCGCGAATGCCGATGTGATCGAGCTCCATGACTTGGTCGAGCCGGGCATGATCGTCGAGATCCTCCCGCCCACCAAGGCACGGGGCAAGCTGGCCTTCTTCGATTGCGACTCCACGCTCTCCAGCATCGAGGGCATCGACGAACTCGGGCGGGCCCGCGGGCCGGAGGTCTTCGCACTGGTGGAGCATCTCACCCACCAGGCGATGAACGGTGAAGTGCCGATCGGCGAAGTCTTCGGGCGGCGCATGGAGATCATCCAGCCGGATCGCGCGACTGCCGATGCAGTGGCGCAGCTCTATGTCGACACCCTCGTCCCCGGCGTGGCGGAGGTCATCGCCGGCTTGAGGGCCAAGGGCTGGACACCGGTAATTCTCTCCGGCGGCTTCGAGCCGCTGATCCGGCCACTGGCGAAGGCCCTGGGGATCGAGCACGTCGAGGCAGTGCCACTCTACTTCGATGCCGAAGGGAATTACGCCGGATATGGCACCAACTATCCCACCACCCGGAATGGCGGGAAGCCAGAGGTCGTGCGGGAATGGAAGCAAGCGATGCGGCCCGAAGCCGTGATCATGATGGGCGATGGCATCTCCGATCTGGAGGCCAAGCCGGAGGTCGATCTTTTCATCGGCTTTGGCGGCGTGGTGGCCCGCAAAGCCGTGGAAGAAGGCGCCGGGGCATGGCTTACCAGCATGGCTGAATTTGCGAATGTTGTCCTTCCAGCCCAGACGGCAGACACCTGAGCTAGCAAAACGCTCTAACCGACCGCTCCGCCGCAAGAGCAGCGCGCCACCGCGAGTCGAAATATTAAGATTGCATTAAGTCGACCTAACATCGACCTCTCAGCCCACTCTGAATCAATCAATTGCGCGAAAGACACCGAACCCAACCCACAGCCTCCGACCATCACCAACAGATGAAACAAAGCGAGGCAGGCTCCGGGGAATCACTCAACTGAGTAACGGTTTCCCCTTCTACGTGAAAACACGATGCGCTGAAAATCCTCTACTGTTGACGGCTTGCCATTTCTCCAGCGTTCCGCGCAACACGCTGATTCGAAAGCGAGTCCAACGCTTGAAATGACGCAGTTTTCACGTGGTGCCGATTTTGAGAATGTCGCTAGAGCCCCTCCATGAACGAACAAAAGGATGTCATCGTGGAACTACGCATATATAAAAAAAGTGAGTCTTAGTTCAAGATTCGGCTTGCGAGCTCAAGACCCCAGGGACTACACCTCCAGAGTCATGAGCAACTCCAACGTCAACGCGGCGAAAGGCCGCCGGTACACCGCGAAAGAGAAGGCGGACATCATCGCCTTCGTTGATAAGGTAAATGCCGATAAGGGGCGCGGCGGCCAGAGTGCCGCTTCGAAGAAATACAAGATCTCACCCCTCACCATCTCCAGCTGGATCCGCACGGGTCCGGGCGGAGGATCCCTGAGCATCGGCGGCGGTAGCGCCGTCGCTGGACCGATTGGCAAGAAGCTTTCCAAGCTGCAGGCCCTTCACGACCAGATCGCGAGAGCCGAGAAGGAGCTGTCCAAGCTCAAGACGCAGTTCAACTCCCTCAAGTCCGCACTGTAAGCACAGCGGGCCTGCTTCAGTTTAATCAACACCAACACGCCCGTTCCTTGGTGGAACGGGCGTTTTCTTTTGACCAAGGAGGCGGCCGGCGGAATGCGCGCCCGCGTCCCTGACCAGCCGATGCCTCAACTCGCGGCGTTGCTGAAGTGGACGTCGACCTCCACATCTTTCCAGATCACGTCCTCGCCCGAGAAGACGAAGCGGCCGTGGAATCTGCGGTCATCGAGCAACAGCGGCAGCCAGTCGATATCATCCTTCCACATGCGGTCGTAGGGGAGGTCATCCAAGCGGACCCAGAGGGGCTTGGCCTCCGCGGTCTCGGTGGGATTGCCCTCGAAATCGCGGGCCAGGAAGACATGGCAAAGGATATCCGGCACGTCTGACATCGCGAAGTGGAGCTCTCCCACTTTCGTGGGACGCAAGGCGGTGATTTCCAGCTCTTCCCGTGTCTCCCGGATCACACATTCCCGGGGTGTCTCACCGGGATCGATCTTGCCGCCGGGGCCATTGATCTTCCCCGCCCCGAGGCCGCGCTTCTTCTCGATCAAGAGGATCTCCCCATCGCGGATGATGAAGAGCAGCGTGGCATGGATCTCCGCCCGCCAGCTGGCCCAATCGATCGGTGAGGAATGCACGGGCGGGTTTTGGCAGGTGCGGGCGGGACTGGCACGCGCAAAGTCCGGGCCCTTCGCCGGATATGTGGCCCTCCAAGCGGAGTCCGCCGTGGGTTCGAAGAAGGTCACCGCAGTGAGCCCGAACACCCTCAGGTTAGTCAGGAGAACCTATGTCGCCACCAAGGAGCGGATGTCCTCGCGAGCGTCATAGAGACATTCCTGCGCAACCCAGGTGGGGAAATCCGGCAGTTCCTTCATGGCCTTCACGGCCTCCTCCCGGCAGATCATGCAGGGATTGTGCTGGTAAGCCCACATAGGCAAACGGAGATCCCTCATCGCCGGATTGGCTTCCATCATCTCGATCAGTGCCGGGCCGATGTAGTGACACTCATCAAGATCCGCCAGAGTCGCCGGAGCACTGATCGCCTCAAGAACCGGCTCGATATCCCCGGCCAGACCGCTGCTACGGAGCAGTTCGACGAACGAACCGACCTCGCCTCGCGCGAGAGCTTCATAAGCCGCCTTTCTGACCAAGGGCTCGGCGTGGTGAGACAGGACCTTACGAGCCCTCCCGGAGATCCGATCTCCGGTATTTCCGAGCAGTTCCAGATGCTCCTCCCTGAATTCCGGAAAGCCGGTTTCCCGGAAGTAGCACAAGTAGCTCCCCAAGGACGCCGGACTCATCTTGGTGAAGTCCAAAGCGGCAACCTTCAGACGCTCCTCCACAGTCGCTCTCTTTCCGCAATGGATCAGCCGGGGCATCTGCGTCGGAGATGTCAGGATCATCCCGATGACTTCTTCTACCGTAGGCTCGAAAGGCGCCGGCTTCTTCTGGTCCCGGGCCTGATCCTCGAGCACCGCCTTGTGATACGCGGCAATCCACGGATTTCCCGGACTCTCCCGCTCGAGAATCGTCATGGCAGTTCCCTTCCCGCATTTCTCATCCAGCACCGAGATCTCGCTCGGATAGATCCGGAAATCCGTGTCTGCCAGCAAGCTCTCCCCGAGTTGCTCCACCACGAAGATGAAGCCTTCCTCGCCCTCAAGCTCCACGATCTCCTCGCGGGCGATCAGGTCATTCCACTCCGCATCGTAGCGGCACATCTCGCGCAGCGCCGGCCGCGCCGCAGCGTGCCCCTGGAGCGCGAACTCTTTCAGCAAGCGGCAACGCAATGTCCCGTTCCCCCCTTCGATGCCGTGACTCCCGAAGATGATCACATCCACGAGCCCCGCCATGGCACAAAGCCGGGCCAGCCACTGCTCCCCATAGCCGTTGCACTGGGTGTCGTAGACCTTCGGGAACAGCGCGGCATCCAGGATCTCATCCTCGAAAGCTTCCGCGCCGCAGCGCTCGACATGGATCATCGCCCGCCCCTGCCCCGTCGCCAATGCCCGCACGAACTCCGCTCTCTCCAGCGGATAGACGGGCTCGGCGAGGGGATCCAACATGCAAGGCTACTTCGCGGCCGCCGCGTAAGCCTCCACGCTGTCGCAGGTGCAGACCAGGTTGCGGTCGCCGTGGACGTTGTCGATGCGGCCGACGGAAGGCCAGAACTTGTGGTTGCGGAGATAGGGCAGCGGATAGGCAGCGGCCTCACGGCCGTAGGCGTGGGTCCACTCGTCGGCAATCACGCTGTCCGCGGTGTGCGGGGCGTTCTTGAGGACGTTGTCCTCGGCGTCGGCCTCGCCGTTGATCACGGCCATGATCTCGCCGTGGATGGAGATCATCGCATCGCAGAAGCGGTCGAGCTCAGGCTTCGACTCGGACTCGGTCGGCTCGATCATCAGGGTGCCGGCGACCGGCCAACTCATGGTCGGCGCGTGGAAGCCGTAATCCATCAGGCGCTTCGCCACATCTTCGACGGTGACGCCGCTCTTCTCGGAAAGCGGGCGGACATCAATGATGCACTCGTGGGCGACCAGACCGGCCTTGCCCGAGTAGAGCACCGGGAAGAAGGAGCCGAGGCGCTTGGCCACGTAGTTCGCATTCAGGATCGCGGTTTCGGTCGCTTCCTTGAGACCGTCCGGACCCATCATTGCGATGTACATCCAGGAAATCGTGTTGATCGAGGCGCTGCCCCAGGGAGCCGCGCAGACCGGGCCTTCCGCGGAATCGAGTTCGCGGTGACCGGGCAGAAAGGGCACGAGCTGCGGCGCGACACCGATCGGGCCGACACCCGGGCCTCCGCCGCCGTGAGGAATGCAGAAGGTCTTGTGGAGATTCAGGTGGCAGACGTCCGCGCCGATGCGGCCGGGGCTGGTGAGGCCGACCTGCGCGTTCATGTTCGCGCCGTCCATGTAGACTTGGCCGCCCGCCTCGTGGATCGATTCGCAGATGCCGACGATGGTCTCCTCGAAGACCCCGTGGGTCGAAGGATAGGTCACCATCAGCGCGGCGAGGTTCTCGCGGTGTTCGGCGATGCGGGCTTCAAGATCGCCCACGTCGATGTTGCCTTGCTCATCGCACTTCACGCCGACGACCTTCATGCCGACCATCACGGCCGAGGCAGGATTGGTGCCGTGCGCCGAGACGGGAATCAGGCAGACGTCGCGATGCGTATCGCCGCGCGAGAGGTGGTAGCGGCGGATCGCCAGCAGGCCGGCATACTCGCCCTGCGAACCGGCATTCGGCTGCAGCGAAACCGCTGCGAAGCCGGTCACTTCCGCCAGCCATCCTTCGAGCAAGCCGAGCATCTCGCGATAGCCCTGGCTTTGGTCCGCCGGCACGAAGGGATGGATGGCAGCGACTTCCGGCCAGCTCAGGGGAATCATTTCCGAAGTCGCATTGAGCTTCATGGTGCAGGAGCCCAAGGCGATCATTGATTCGTTCAAGGCAAGGTCCTTCGACTCCAAGCGCTTGAGGTAGCGCAGCATCTCCGTTTCGGAGTGGTAGGAGTTGAAGACCTTCTGGGTGAGGAACTCCGACTTGCGGCCGAGATCGGCATGCCAGCCGCTGACCTTGTCGTGGGACAGGGTGCTGGCACCAAAGACTTCGGAAAGGGCCACCACATCCGCGTCGGTGGTCGTTTCATCGAAGGCGATGCCGACGCGCTTGCCATCGATGGCGCGCAGGTTGATGCCCCATTCGGCGGCCTTGGTCAGGATCTCCGCGGAATCGGCGACCGACACGGTCAGGGTGTCGAAGAAGCTTTCGTTCTCCACGTTCACGCCGGTAGCGGTCAAGGAGGCAGCCAGCTTGGCGGTGCGGGCATGCACGCTCTTCGCGATGTGGCGCAGACCATCCGGGCCATGATAGACCGCATACATCGAGGCCATCACGGCCAGCAGCACCTGGGCGGTGCAGATGTTGGAGGTCGCCTTGTCGCGGCGGATGTGTTGCTCGCGGGTCTGGAGCGAGAGGCGGAAGCCCGGCTTGCCGCGCGAATCCACCGACACGCCGATCAGGCGGCCCGGCAGCTTGCGCTTCAGCGCATCCTTGCAGGACATGAAGCCCGCGTGCGGACCACCGAAGCCGAATGGCACACCGAAACGCTGGCTGGAGCCGACGCAGATATCCGCGCCGAATTCGCCCGGGGCTTTCAAAAGGGTCAGCGCCAAGAGATCGGCGGCCACGATGGTCACGGCCTTTGCGGCGCGGGCCTTCTCGAAGAAAGCCGTGTAGTCAGCCACGCTGCCGTAAGTGTCCGGATACTGCACCAGCACCGCGAAGAGACCTTCGCAGGTGGAGGGATCGAAGGTCCGCCAATCGCCGACCTTGATCTCGATGCCGAGCGGCTCGGCACGGGTCTTCACCACGTCGATCGACTGTGGGTGGCAGGCATCGGAAACGAACATCACCTTGCCCTTCGGCGCGCCGGCGAGGGCGAGGCTCATGGCCTCCGCCGCGGCGGTGCCTTCGTCGAGCAGGGAGGCATTCGCGACATCGAGCCCGGTGAGCTCGGTGATGAGAGTTTGGAAATTCAGCAGCGCCTCGAGGCGGCCTTGGGCAATCTCGGCCTGATAGGGCGTGTAGGCGGTGTACCAACCCGGATTCTCGAGAATGTTCCGCAGGATCACGCCCGGCACGTGGGTGCCGTAGTAGCCTTGGCCAATGAAGGACTTGAGGACCTTGTTCTTGCCCATGATGCCCTTCAGCCACGCGAGGGCTTCGGGCTCCGACTTCGCGGCGGGCAGATCCAGAACCTTGTCCGAGCGGATACCGGCGGGGACCGTATCGGCGATCAAGGCATCCAGCGATGCGTAGCCGGTGGCGCGGAGCATTTCTTCGCGATCGGAGCCGATGGCCCCGAGGTGACGGCTGCGGAAGTCGGTGTGGGCGGACATGAGCTTGTGGGCGCAACCCGCGGAAATAGCGGGGCGGACCGCCCCCCAATAAGGGAAAACCCCGCCGGTGCAATCCCCGCAAAAGCCCAGCCGGAAAGTTTACCGCCTTTTTGACCGAATCCGCCGAGAAGCTTAGCGGCTTTGGTAAACTTTTTACAATCATCCGGAAGCTTCTCTTCCCTATCTGGAAGCGTGAAAGAACTGCTCCGCCGATTGAAGTTTCGGCCCCAAGCCGCTCCTATGGCGTGGCCTCGCCTGCGACCTCACAACTCCCCATGAAACTTCTCCGCCTTCTCGCTCTGCTCTGCATGATCGCGCCTGTGGTGGCGGCTGAAGAGCAAGTCATCCGCTGAAATACCCCGCTGAGGGCCAGAAGGAGTTCCAAGCGATCTTGGACAGCATCGCCATCGCTCCGGAACAGAAATGAAAAGGGCCCGGACCACCACGGCACTCGCCGTGGCAGCCCGGGCACTACCATGAACTAGGGAACAGTCAGTTGTGCAGGTGAATCAGTTCGTCTCGCCGAAGGCATTCCGCGGTGCGACCTTGAAGAACATCTTCTGCTTGGTGATCGAAGGCGCGTAGTCGAAGTAGAGATACTGGCTATCCGAGTTGGTGGCCGCGGTGGATGCGAGGCGCGCGGATTCGGTCCAAGTCACCAGATCCTCGCTGGAGTAGACGGCGAAGCGGTCGAGGCTGGCTTGCTCGGACTTCAGATACTTCCACTGCAGCTTGCCTTGGCTGGCGGAGCCACTACCAGGGGTGATCGCGAAGGTGGTATCGATCGGCGGAACCGGAGTGGTGGCGGTGACCTTGAACTCCGCGGACTTCGGGCTTTCCTGGCCGCTCGAGTTGTAGGCGCTCACCGCCATGAAATAGGTCGAGCCCATGGTCAGCGCGGGCAGGCTGGTCTGGGTCACCTTGCCGACATCAGCCACATTGTCGTACACGCCGCTCTGGGTGCCGAAATAGACCTTGTAGCCGGTGACGCTCGACTCGGGGTTGGCATTCCATGCCAGCGAGACGGCCGGAGCTTCCGCAGCCTGCAGGGCGGCGGGCAGGATCAGGGACGAAAGGACGGCCAGGACGAGAGCAAGGCCACGACGGTTGTTGATTGGACGTTGGGTTTCCAAACGCATGTTCCATTGTCACCGGAAAACCGATTCCGGACAGGGGGTGCATGGCTGATTCGCATGTAGTTAGCCCGCTCTCCCCTTGTCGGTAGTTTTACCGGCAGACCCTCGTAAATTTACCCTTCCGCCTGTCGGACAAATGCTGCCTCAGTCCACCAAGTTGTGCTGGAGCGCAAAACGGGTGATTTCGACGTTGGTCGAGAGGCCGAGCTTCTCCGAGATCCGGCTGCGGTAGGTGGCGATGGTTTTCTCGCTCAGGGCGAGTTCGGCCGCGATCTCCTTGATGGTTTTGCCGCGGGCGATCATTTGCAGGACCTGCAGCTCGCGGTGGGAGAGATTCTCCTGCGGGGTGCCGGACCAGCCCTCTGCCGCGGCCTGAGCCAGCTTCTCCGCTACCGCCGGGCTGACGTGGCGGCCACCTGCCAGAACCTTCTTCACCGCGCCCACAAGCACATCAGAGGCGCTTTGCTTCGAGACGTAGCCTGCCGCTCCGAGCTTGAGGGCACGCAAGGCAAAATCTTCCTCGGTATGGGCGCTGACGACCAGCACCGGCAGCGTGGGCTTGAGGCGGCGGAGATCCTTCAGGAGTTCCAAGCCGCTGCGCCCGGGCATATTGATGTCCACCAGCGCAAGGTCCCATTCCTCCTCATCCAAAACCTCCAGCGCCTCCCGGGCATCGGCAACATCCTTGATCTGCACGTCCCCGAAATGATCGCGCAGGAGCCCGCTCAGGCCCCGGCGGATCAGTTCATGGTCATCGGCGATCAGGACTTTCATGGGGTTCCCTTCCACGGGAGGCTTGCTTGCACACGAGTACCTCCGGATTCGGCGGTGGTAAAGTTGACCTTTCCGCCCAGCATTTCCGCCCTTTCCCGCATTCCTAGCAAACCGAGCGACTGTTTGTCCATCTCAAGACCAGCGCCGATGCCCCTGCCGTTGTCAGCCACGGCGAGTTCGAGCACTTCTCCGGTCGCGGCGCAGCGGGCCTGCACCCGGCTGGCTTGGGCGTGACGGACGACATTGGTCAGGGCCTCTTGGAAAATCCGGAAGGCTGCCGTGGCCACCTTGGGCGAGAGCTTTTCCGGGAGTTCGCCGACCTCCAGTTCGCAGGGCATTCCGGTCCTGAGCACGAAGCGTTCCGCTTCCTGCTTGAGGGCAACCGGCAAGCCTAGCTCGTCCAGGGCATCTGGTCGCAGGTCAGTGGCGATGCGCCGCACAGAAAGGATCAGGTCATCGACTTGACCCTCCACATCGACCAAGCGGTCGGTCAGTGGATTGAGCGCACGCTCATCGCGGAGTTCGAGTTGGCTCTCCACCCAGCGGAGGTCCATCTTCATGCCGGTGAGGGCTTGGCCGAGCTGGTCGTGAAGTTCGCGGGAGATCCGGGTGCGGTCTTCCTCACGCAAGCCCTCGATGCGGGTGGAAAGATTGCGGAACATCTCGCTCATCTCCGAGAGCACGCGACGCTTCTCGGATTCCGCCTGGCGCCAGCCATTGAAGGCCCGCCGCAGCACAAAGTAGAGCAGGATCGAAGTCGCGACCACGAAGTTCATTCCCTTCAGCGGCTGCAGGAAGCTCTGGCTTTCCGGCAAGAAGCGCTGGAGGAGATGATCCGAGCCGAGAATCCACGCGCTCGCCCCCAGAAGGTAGATGAGCGCGATCCTGACTTCCGGCCGGGCGGGCTGAGGGTCGTTCACGAAGGGATTGCTAGCGGTGGACTTGAGAAGGGTCGAGGCATGAGTGATTCCCTTCCCCACGCGATCACGTGAACAGGCCGCGTTGACGCTTTGCGGCCAGCGGCTAAGATCCGCGCACCCCCCTCTCCCCCCGAGAATGAAGATTCTGGTCCACGATTACGCCGGCCACGGCTTCCCAACGTCCCTGAGTCGTGCCCTCGCCGCGCGAGGTCATCAGGTGGTTCACGCCTTTGCCGGATCCCTGCAAACGCCGCGCGGCGACCTTCGCCGCAATCCCGGTGATGCCGAGACCCTAGAGTTCCGGGAGATCCCGATGGATCCGGAGTACACCCGCTACAAGTATTCCTTCCGCCGCCGGCGCAGCATGGAAATCCGCTATGGCCAGGAAGCCGCGGAGTTCGTGCGCTCCTGGAAGCCGGATGCGGTGCTTTCCGGCAATACGCCGACTGAGACGCAGGAGCCGATCACCCGTGCCACCGTGGAATCCGGCGGCCGCTTTTACTACTGGGTCCAGGACTTCTACAGCCTGGCGGTGGACAAGCTGTTGCGGAAAAAGATCCCGGTCGCCGGCGGCTTCATCGGTGCCTGGTATCGCTTGCTCGATTCGCGGCAATTCAAGCGCAGCAGCGGCATCGTCGCCATCACGGAAGACTTCACGCCAATTCTTGAAGGCGAGTTCGGCGTCGATCCGGAGCGGGTCTCGGTGGTGCCGAACTGGGCAGTGATCGAAGAACTGCCCGCGCTGCCGAAGGACAATCCCTGGGCCCAGCGCCACGGCTTGGCCGATAAGTTCGTGTTCCTTTACAGTGGGACCATCGGCATGAAGCACAATCCGGCGATGCTGCTGGAGTTGGCCAAGCGCTTCCAGACGCAGCCCGAGGTCATGGTCGTCGTCGTCTCGGAAGGGATCGGCGCGGAATGGCTGCGGCGCGAGTCCGCGGCAGCGGGCCTGAACAATCTACTACTTCTGCCGTACCAAACCTTCGCTGAGCTTCCGGCCGTGCTGGCGACGGGTGATGTGCTGGTCGGAATCCTGGAAGAAGACGCAGGAGTCTTCTCGGTGCCGTCGAAGACCCTCAGCTATCTCTGTGCGGCCCGGCCGCTGCTGCTTGCGGTGCCGCAGGAAAACCTGGCTGCGCGGATCACCCGCGAGCAAGGCGCGGGCATCACCGTTCAGCCGCGAGATCTCGATGGCTTTCTGGCAGCGGCCAAGTTCCTGCATGCCTCGCCCGACGAGTGCGCGGAATTCGGCGCCAAGGCGCGGGCCTATGCGGAGGAAACCTTCCCGATCGAGAAAACCGCCAGCACTTTCGAGCGGATTCTAACAGCCAAGCCCTGAGGGCTGCGGCAAGCTCCAGCCATGCGTTGCCTCTGGATCACCCGGCAAGACCCGCGACCCGCGAATAGCGGCGAATTGATTTACTCGCTGGGTCTGCTCCGCTCGCTGGCTGCGCAGCCGGGGATGGAGATCACCGTGCTCGCCCACCAAGCGATCGATCCTGCTGGGGACGCGGGGGTCGTGGAAGTGGTGCAGCGCCTCGCGACCGATCCGGAAAATCCCTCGCTGAATCTCGAAGCGGCGAAGATCATGTTCGAGCGCGGCGGCCTGCTGCCCGCCACGCCCTACCTACAAAAGGCGCGGCGTGATCCCCACCTGGGTGCGGAAGTCGCGGCCTTGCTCGGTGAGGAAGATCCAGGGGTCATGCCTGATGGCCAGCTCAGCAAGGGCCGCCGCCCGCTCGATTGGGTGCTGATGGGCAATATCCCCGGCGGACGCCTCAAGAGCCTCGCATCCGCACTCCCCAGCGATGCCTATCGCCTGGGAAATCCCGTCCAGCGCGAGCTGCTCAAGAACTTCCTCGGACAGCAGTGGGACTGGATCATCATTGATCAAGCCGCCTGCGCCTGGGCCCTGAGCCAGATCCCCGCCAGTGCCAAGGTCCTCTACCTCGCGCACAACCACGAGGCCTCCGTGCGCAAGCAGGTGGCCGGTGACCGCGGCGGCTCCCTCCACCTGCGAACGGCGCTGAAGTGGGACGCTTGGAAGTACGCGCGCATGGAGCTGGCCCTCGCCCGCCGCGCGAATCTGATCTCCGCGATCACGCCGCGCGATGCGGAGGCCTTCCGGGTGGATGCACCGGGCGTGCCGGTTTTCGTCCTGCCTCCAGGCTACGGCGGCCAAGTGCCCGCGGGACCGCCCCGCCCGATCGTGCCGGAAACCCCCCGCCGCGTCGTCCTCGCCGGGGCCTTCGAGTGGCTGGCCAAGCAACGCAACCTTGAAGCCTTCCTGCAAGCCGCAGCGGCCCCCTTCCAGGCCGCGAACATCGGCTTCCGAGTGGTCGGCAAGGCGGACCCGGCGTGGTTTGCCGCGCTTGCCCGCCAGTATCCATGGGCCAGCTTCCAGGCGAACGTGCCCTCCGTGACACCCTACCTCGACGAGGCCCGGATCGGGCTGATCCCGGAGGCGCTCGGTGGTGGCTTCAAACTGAAGGCGCTGGACTACATTTTCCGCGGCCTGCCGCTCGCCTCAGTGGAAGCCGCTCTGAGCGGTGTGCCGGTCGACCCGCGTAGCGAGGCAGTCGCCGCTCCTGATCCCGCCACGCTCGCCGCCGCCGTGGCCGCGAAGATCGACGACCTGGATTTCCTCAACCACGCGGCCTCGCGGGCCTTGGACGCCTGCCGATCCGCCTTCCGTTGGGAGGACCGCGGTGTCACTCTTGCCCGGGCGCTCGGGGATCCGGCCGCCTGCCGCCCATGACGACGAGCACGAGCCACGATCCCGTCGAAGTGCCTCTCAGCCCGGCCGCACGCTGGGTCGAGATCTTGCTGTGGGTCTTCATGGCCTCCTTCGCGCTGGACTACCGCAATGCGATCGCTCGCGAATCGGGGGCCGGTGCCGGCCTCGACCAGCTGGTGTTCCTGGCCCTCGCGATGAGTTCCACCGCGGGCATCCTCTGGTTCGGCTGGCGTTACTTGCTGGTCCGGCCCGGGGCTTGGCTGATCCTTTTCTGGGGCGGCTTCCTCGCCTTCATGGCGGCGAATTCCCTGCTCCAGGGCGTCCAGCCCGCCCGCTCGATCCGCATCATCCTGCCGCTCTGCCTGTGCTTCGCGGGCATGATGAATGCGCACATCGCCAGCTGTGTCGGCGTGCGGCCATCGCGGATCGTCATGCCGGTCTTCGCCGCAGCCTGCACCAACATCGTGTGGCGGATTTTCCAAGGCTTCGTGTTCAAGGGCGTGACCTTCGACACCGCGCGCACCGAGGTGCAGAGCGCTGCCAACAACTGGCTGGCCGCATGGATCGGCTGCGCGATGCTGCTGCGCTCGCGCTTCCATTGGCTGCTTCCTTTGGCGGTGGGCGTGCTGTTCTTCGGGATCTTCATCACGGTCACGCGCTCGCTGCTCTTCCCGGTCATGGCCTCAGCGGCGGCTAGCAGCTTGTGCTTCGTGCTCGGCACCCGCTGGGGCATCTATCAGCCGATTGATGCGCTGAAGCGGATGGCACCGCTGGTGGTCTTGGGCGGACTGGCGGCGATTGCCATCGCGGGGCTCTTCGTTGCGCAGCCACACCAGATCGAGCGCTGGAACGAGCGGCTCTTCCACCACGCCTCCGACCGCAACACCACCGAGGACATTTCCTACCTGACTCGGCGTGCGGAGGCGGACGGGATCTTCGAGATCCTGAACCGCGACCCCGTGCACTACCTCTTCGGCAAGGGCATCGGCGCCTCCTACTACTGGCACTCACAATACATGCCAGCGATCCACCTCGTCTATCCGCCGAGCGAGGAAATCGGCGATGACGTGTGGTTTGCCGGTCACTCCACCTGGACCTACTCACTCTTCTCCGGCGGAGTCATCGGCCTGCTCGCGCACCTCGGGTTGATCGGCGGGGTGATGGCGGCCTCGCTGCTCGCAGCGCGCTCGAATGCCTCCGATCCAGGGCCGGACCAGTGGCTGGCATTCCTGCCCTTCGTGGCGGCATGCTGCCTGCTCAGTGAAAGCCTGACCTCCAATCCTTTCGACGAACGACTGGCCGCGATGATTTTCGGCGTGATGGCGGGACTCTCCCAATCTTTCCTCGTGCGCGCCTCCTGGATCCATGCCGGGCTGCGCGCTCCCCGCTCATGATTTCCGATTCGCAGCCGACGAAAACCGTCGCTCTGGTCGATCCACTTTGGGTCGGCCACCACCCGATGTATTTTTCCCAGTTCAGCGCTGCCTTCCTGCGCTTGGGTGCCTTCGTCATCGGTCTGTGCCCGAATCCTGCAGAAGCCCTCGCCGGAGCCCGTGCCGCGGCAGAGGACAGCGTGCCGGAGGTCGACAAGAAGCTGAGCACCCACCACCTCCCCGGCGGCAAGCGCAGCTGGTTCGGTGGCCGCTTCGAGGGCGATCCGCTGCGGACCTTCCAGCGCTGGAAACGCTGTGCCGATACCCTCTTCGAGGCCGAGCAGAAGGTCGGCCGCAAAGTCGACTTGGTGTTCTTCCCTTATCTCGACAGCTACCTGCGCTTCCTGCCGCTGGCATCAGTCCCGCACCTGACGATTGATCGTCCCTGGAGCGGGCTCTACCTGCGGAATCACCACTACCGCGAGTCGCCCTCACCGAAGAAATCCCTGCGCCTGCTGGCCAAGGGCGATGCCCTGATCCGCAGCCCGCTGTGCCGTGGCATCGGCGTGCTGGACGAGCGCTTCGTGGATCCGATGCAGGCTTACATCGGCAAGCCGGTCCACGGCTTCCCGGATGTGACCGACTTCAGCCTGCCGGAGGAACCCTATGTGCTGGCCAAGGAGATCCTCCGCAAGGCAAGTGGCCGCAAGGTGATCGGCCTGATCGGCATGGAGCGCCGCAAGGGCTTGCTCAATCTCTTGCGCGTGGCGGAGAAGGCCCGCGAACTACGACTTCCATGGTACTTCGCCTGCGCCGGCCGCTTCGAGCGTCCCGAATACAGCGCGGAGGAACTCGCCACGGTGGATGCCATCGCGGCGAAAATCCAGAGCGGCGAGATCGACAACGTGCACCTCGATCTCAACGCCGGCCGCATTCCCGAGGAGTCGGACTTCAACTCGATCTTCAAGACTTTCGATGTGGCATGGGCCGCGTATGAAGGCTTCGAGGGCAGCAGCGGCGCACTCGGCAAGGCTGCCTCCTTCGACATCCCCTGTCTGGCCACCGCTGGCGAGTGTATTGGCCACCGAATCGAAGGCTACCGCACCGGTCTGACGATTCCGGAGGGCGATTCCGACCGCGCTCTGGAGGCGATCCGAAGGATCCTAGAGGGCAGGGATTGGCAGGATCAGCCGTTGCACTCTGAACACGCCCGTTATCGCGCCGATCACGGGACCGCACGACTGGAGAGCCTGCTGAAGGGATTCCTGAATACAGCATGAGCCATTGAAACTCTGCAAGTTCCGCAAATGCATCCCATAGGATCCATAAGACCTATTTCACGGGTCGCTTGACATTTCACACGAACAGTGTTCACCTGAACTCGTGAACACCTACGACATCCGTCCTTCCCGTTACGGCCATGGAGTTGCGCTCAACGATTCCGGCGGCCGCCATCTGGATCTCTGGTTCCGCAATGCGAGTGCAGCGATCGAATACGCGGCTTTCACCGCCCGCCGGGATGGCGGCACGATCCGGGTTTTCAACCCCAGCGGGATCTTGGAGCTGGAGCGTGAGGTGAGATCGGAGTCCCCGCGACGCGGGGACCGCTTGTTGGAATTCGTGGGAGCCTGAGCCCGTTTCGTCGATGACCCGCGAAAGGAAGCGAAATTGAAAAGGCAAGGAAGCCGAATGCCACTTCATCTTCTCCATATTCCATGCCTTTTCCGGCTGTTCAAATTTCGCGTCCTTTCGCGCTTTTCGCGGTTAAGAAGAACCTCGGCCCCGACCGTAAAGCGGAGCGAATCGTAAATACCCGCTTCCCCCTGGCTCACGGCATCAACCGCCCAGGTAACTCATCTCCGCCTTCGGCCGCGTCGCCAGACCGCGCTCTTCGGAGTAGCGGTCCTCACGGGCCAGCCACATCCCGCGCACAGCCGCAAGCAGCACATCATCCCCTGCCCCGCCCCTCAGTAGATCGCGCAGGTCGTAGCCATTCGCGGCGAAGAGGCAGGTGAAGAGCTTGCCGTCCGCAGACAACCGCAGGCGCTGGCAGTCCCGGCAGAAGGGCCGCGTCACCGAGGCGATCACCCCGAGTTCACAGCTGCCATCGGCATGTTTCCAGTGCAGGGCGACCTCGCCGCGGTAGGCAGGATCACGTGCTGTTAGATCGAACTCCGTGCCGAGAATTTCCAGGAGCTCCGACGCAGACACCACTTCGGCGAGCTTCCAGCCATTGGTCTCGCCCACATCCATGTATTCGATGTAGCGCAAGTCGATGCCTTCGCTCTTGGCCCAACGCGCGAGCGGAAGAATCTCGCTTTCATTCACACCGCGCTGGATCACCGCGTTGACCTTCACCTTTAGGCCGTAGGTCCGCGCGGCATTGATGCCAGCGAGCACCCGCTCAACCTTGGCACCCACGCCATTCATGCGGGCGAAGATCGCGGGATCGAGTGCGTCCAGACTTACGGTCGCCCGCGAGAGACCGGCAAGAGCCAAGGCTTCCGCGTGATGAGCGAGGAGCACTCCATTGGTGGTGAGGGCGATGTCCTTCACGCCATCCACCGTGGCGAGCATCGCGACGAGGTCCTCGACGCCATTGCGCAGCAGCGGCTCGCCACCGGTGAGCCGCACTTTTTCGACTCCCTGCGGCACCAGCAGGCGGGTCAGGCGCAGGATTTCCTCGAAGCTCAGGAGATCCTCGCGCGGCAGGAAGCGGTAGCCCGGGCCGAAGACCTCCACCGGCATGCAGTAGCGGCAGCGGAAATTGCAGCGGTCTGTCAACGAGATACGCAGATCGCGCATCCCTCGTCCCAGCTTGTCCAGCGGCCCGCCCGCAATTTCGCTCACGCGCCCACCATGGACCCGATCCCCCGCAACGGAAAATGAAATCCTTCCCGTCGGCTTGAAAGCCCTTCATCCCGAACGCGTAGCCAACGAATGGGAACCCGCCTCGCTTGGATTTTCTGTGCCATGATCACCCCTGCTCTCACCCTTGCCGAAGATGATCTCAAGCTGCCCGATCCACTGGCAGATGCTCAGGGCAAGCCCATCACCACGGCAGAGGCATGGGAGAAGGAAGTCCGGCCGCGCACGCTGGAACTCTTCCGCGAGCACGTCTATGGCCGCAGCCCGGCAGCACCGAAGTGGGACAAGGCGGCTTCGACCTTCACTCCCTTGGAACTGCCGGCGGACAGCGGCATGAGCGCCACCGACTGCGTGCTCAAGTTCCCCACACCCAAGGGCCAACTCGAAGTGAAGCTGCGCCTCGTCGAGCCCAAGCCCGCGGACAAGCCGGTGCCACTCTTCATCCTGATCAACAACCGTGCGCCGGACTTGGCCGATCTCGACAAACCAAACGAGTTCTGGCCCGCAGCGAAGATCGCGAAGCGTGGCTACGCCACCGCGATCGTCCATGTCGCACAGTTCGATCCGGACAAGAACGAGGGCTTCAAGGACGGCGTGCACGCGCTCTACGACACCCAGCCACGCAAGCCCGACTCATGGGCCACCATCGCCGCATGGTCATGGGGTGCCAGCCGCGTGATCGATGCGCTGTCCACCCGACCCGGGATTGATCCCAAGAAAATCGCTGTGATCGGTCACTCGCGCGGCGGTAAGGCGGCTCTGTGGTGCGGCGCACAAGATGAACGCGTGGCGCTGACCATCTCGAATGATTCCGGCTGCACCGGTGCCGCGCTCTCGCGCCGCATCCATGGCGAGACCGTGGCCGATATCAACAAGGGCTTCTCGCACTGGTTCTGCGAGAACTACCACCGCTACTACAACAAGGAGCAGGAGCTACCCGTGGACCAGCACCAGTTGATCGCGTTGCTCGCACCGCGCCTCGCCTATGTGGCGAGTGCCAAGGAAGATGATTGGGCCGATCCGCTCGGCGAGTTCTTGTGCTGCGTGCATGCGGGACCGGTCTATCGCCTGCTGGGAGTGACGGGCTTGGAGAGCGACAAGATGCCAGAGGCCGGCGGCCATCTCCATGGCGGCCGGATCGGCTACCACATCCGCCCTGGCACTCACAATCTGACCCTGGTGGACTGGAAGGAGTATCTCGACTTCGCGGACCGGCATTGGAAGTGAGCGGAGCAGATTCCGCAGAGGATTGAGAGCGTCCTGAAACAAGCGGAAGCGATTCTTGAAGAATCCTTCTAAGGAAGCGCGCGTTTGCGGTTCCCCCATCCATGGGCCCGGCGTGGGCCCATGCTGGACTCCTCATACTCCCATGAAACTCCTGCCAAGCATCCTGCTCGCCGCCTCGTTGCTGTCGCTGTCGCCCTGCTTCGCCGAGGAATGGCACACCGCCATCGCGCCGCTTGCTACCAAGTATCGCGAGGAAATCACCAAGCTGGGCGGCACTGCCGACAGCGCGATCCGCTTCGCCCGCGACGCTTACCTCGTCGCGCTCGATGGGGCGGAGAAGGAAGCGACCGACAAGGGCAACTCCTCTGCCATCGCGATCATCAGCCGCGAGCGTTACGCCGCCAAGGTGGACGCACTCGCCGCCGCTGCCCCGGATGGCCTGCCGCGAAAGGCAGTTCCCGCGCGCAAGGCTTTCCAGAAGGTCCTCAACAAAGCGCAGGACGACATGGCCAAGGAGGCCAAACGACTCAACCTGCAATATCTTGCGGCGCTCAACAAGATCCCCGGCGCCGCGGATGATCCAGCCCTGGCCGGGCAGATCAGCGCGGAGAAGAAGCGTTTGCTGCTAGCAGGCATCGGGCCGGTGTCAGATCTCGAAAACGAGATCGTCGGCACGCGCTGGCGTGGCATCGACAAGCCGGAGGAGATCTTCACCTTTGGCAAGAACGGCAAGGTGAATGACATCTGGAGTTATTCCGTGACCAGCCACAATGAAGTCGTGATCCGTTGGGATGCGACGGCATCCGTGACGCTGACCCTCGCGCGGAACGGACGGATGCTGATGAAGAACGGAGAACCGGACCGCACTCTGGTGATGGGGAATGGGAATTGAGCAACGCAATACTGTCCCACGCGACGCCGTGGCCAACCTAGGGACCCGGTCTCGCCGCAACCGAACACCGCACCATGCGCGCCGCAAAGTCCTTGAGAAACTCCTCCCGCCACTGGCTCACCGTCTTGGCACCCGCATGAGGCCCCTCTGCAACGGCCGGATCCAAATCATCCGTCCACCAGTTCGGATACTTCGCGGACGGCTGGCGCATCAGATCCGGCGATGGAGCAACAGCCGTGATACCGCCACTCATCCCATCCAGCCCGGGGACATTGCCTTGGATCTCGAAGGCATAGGCCTTGGCGTCCCGCGGACAGAAACGGAAGCGCATGGTCCCATCCCCGGGCGCATAACCAATCAATGACTGGTTCTCCACCTTGAGCCGTGCCTCTGGCTCCACGGGCACCTTCTCACCCAGCGGCAAGACCAACTCAAGGATGCCAAACTGCTCCATGCGGTCATCCGTCGTTGTTAGCCGCTCGAACTTCGGGAAGGGCCGCTCCCAAGCCCGCACGAAACGTCCGCCCCAGCCGCCCTGCGAGGGATCGGACGATGACCCTTTGAGCAACCAAGTCACGGAGGGCGTATCCCCCATCTTGATCGTGCCCTTGAGCTGAGTGGCAAAGAAGTTGCCGAGGGCACCCTTGCCCGCCACATGGCGCTTCACGAATTCGGCATTACCCCGCTCACCCGTCTGATCGCCACCGGCGAACCAGCCACGGTAAGAAGAGTTGGTCTCAATCACCCAAAGCCCCGGATGATGCGTCGCGATGTACTGGTAGGCATCCGGCGACCATTTCTTGTTCGATCCACCAATGAAGTAAACCCTGAGCTTGGGCATGATCTCGGGAGCGTCGTGCAAGGCCTGCGCCAGATCATCGATGCCACCCCAGACCAAAAGGTTCAGCGGGCGCGGATCATCCCGGCGCGCGCACTCGATCATCCAGCGTGAGCCTTCCGTCGGCCTTCGCACGCCCACATAGGGCGCGGATTCAGTCTCCCCTTGTTTGGAGATCGAGCGCAATAGATCAGGCGCTGGGTAGTGGTTCGAATAACTCTTCAGATTCGGATAGTCGTGCTCGTAACAATCGATCACCCGCAGGATGTCCTCCTTGCGGCCCGGCCCGAAGGGCGAGGACACGATCCCCTCGATGTCCAAGCTGTCCGCATAGACCAGCAAATGGACCATCGACTGGAAGTCATCAGGATCCGTGCCGCCGATATCGCTCGATACCAGCACCCTGGGCCGTGGCTCCGCACCATGGACGATCATCGCGGAAAGGACCCCGATGATGATCGAATAGAGCAGATGGCAGCGGAATGCGGCGTGCGGGGATCTCATACAAAATCCAAGGATCAAGGCGACTCTGTCTGGATCCAGAAGGACTCACGGATTTACACGAATGGGCACGGATGAAAGTCAGGAAGAAGCTCCGGAACTGGATCTTCATCCGTGTTAATCCGTGCAAATCCGTGGTTCCTCCTGCCTTTGACGAAGAGTCACCCTTCTTTGTTGGATCCGACATTAGCAGAGCGCGGAACCCCGACGCGATCCCCCGTGAAGGTAATACCGGATCAGCCAAGACAGCCGCCCGATGGAAATGAAAAGGGCGGGACGAATCGCTTCGTCACCGCCCTGACAGATTGCTTCGGGTAAGCCGCGCGAAACGGCTCAATCCTCCCTGACCAGCGCCACGATCCGCCCGCGCTTCTCGAGGCGGCGCTTCCAGATCATCGCCGGTCCACGCAGGTGCTTCAAGCGCGTGGCGGACATGCGGGTGATGCTGCGGATCAGCTTGGCCTGGTTCGGCACGGTGACATGCGCCTTGCGGGTTCTTTTCCGCTTCTTGCGCTTCTTCTTTTTCGCGGCCTTGGTGGCAGGTGCCTTCTCTTTCGCTGCCGGTGCTCCCTGCGGTGCACGCCGGCGCGGCAGCACGATGGTATCATCGGCGAAGAGCAGGACATGGCCCTGCGTGAGCAGCCAGAAGAGATCAGCGAGCCATTCGGTGCCTGCTTCGGTCTGGCCTTCGGGGAGCACACCCTTCCAGAGCTGGCCGAGCTTGGCCGTCGGGTTCGCTTCGAGCCAAGCGACGATCGCCGCGGGGCGCTCTGCCAGCACGGCATCAGTCGTCAGCGGATGCGGACGGGCCGGACCGGTAAAGAGTTTGCCCTCGCGCTTGAAGACGGAGAGGTGCTCGTTCTCCAGCAAACGGCAGATCGCGGGAATCAGAATCGCAGGATGCTTGCGGGCGTGCGAACCGGCGATGCGGACACACGCGAGAAGGCCGGGCGAAAGATTCTTCGCCGGGATGTCACCGGAGACTTCCGCAGTGCGAACTTCCGCGAAGATCTCGGAGAAGGCCCGGGTTGCGAAGTCGCGCTCGATCTCGCTGCGGTCGAAGCGCCAGGCGCTGTCGTCCGCGCCCTTGGCCCGCCAACGCACGCGCTTGCGCATCGTGTCGAGCCAGGCATTCACCGCTTCCTCGCCGCGCTCGGTGCGGACCCGCGAGGCGTAGACCTCGAAGGGCAGGTTCGGAAAGCGCTCGCGATGGATGCGGCGCAGCGTGGTCTGATACGAATGGAAGTTCGGCGGGCCAAGCCATTCGCCGCTCATGCCGCAGCGGGCCACCACCTGGAAGTTGCCAGCCGGCGGATCGGTCTCAGTCTCTTCTGACTCGTAGTACTCGTTGGCAGTCTCCGATTGCCAGAAGTGGGCAACCGCTTCCTCCTTGGTCAACCAGATCGACTGGTCCTTCTTCGAGAGGAACAGCGAGGGTGCATTGCCCGCGAGCGAGAAGTTCAGATGATAGCGGCCTCGACCTGCGAGCAGGATCTGCGCGACATCATAGAGCGAATAGACACGCGCGACATGATGGATTTCGCGGACGACGAGATGGACTGCCTCCGCTGCGGGCGAGATCGTCACCCGCACACCATCGGCCGGCATCGGCAATTCGCGCGGGCCGAAGTCGCCACGACCACCGCCACCGCGGCGATCGCGATTGTCACGGTCGCGAAACCCGCCCCGGTCGCCACGGCCATCGCCGCGCCCACCACCGCCACCGCGGTTGTCACGATTATCGCGGTTGTCCCGACGCCCTCCCCCATCGCGGCGATCGAAATCCCTGCGCTCGAAGCCGCCCCTACCGCGCGGATCATCGCGGTCGCGACGCTCACGGGGTGGTGCTTCTTCGCCGTGTTTTTCGACGGGTTTCTTCGCCGGTGCATCGCTCCGGGCCCAGGAAGGGCCCAGCTCGAATGCGGACAGCAGGCGCTTGGCCAGCTCATCGGAGGGATCGCTCACGCCGCGATGCTAGCGGGCGTTCAGGAAATGACAAACTCGCGTTGGAACAATCTCTGTCCGCTTTTCCAACCGGAAAACGCTGTGCATTCTAACACCTGCGGCCTTTCAGGCAGTCAATAAATCGAGCATGCGGCCGGTCGCGCCCGCGTGCACAGCGAGGACCCGCGCGGCCTCATCGCACATCCGCGAGCAGCGCGCAGGGTCCGCGAGCAAAATCCGCGCACTCTCCGCCAACCCGGTTTGATCGCTGAAGCGGATTGCCCCGCCAGCCGCGACCAGGGATGAAGCGAGCGGCTCGAAGTTCTGCATGTTCTTGCCGAACAAGAGCGGCTTGCGCGCGAGGATCGCCTCGGCGGGATTCTGGCCGCCCGTGCCGAGGATGCTCTTGCCGATCACCACTAGCGTGGAATGCGCCGTCCAATCGCGGAGCTCACCGGTGCTATCGATCACCAGACAGGCACGGACCGGATTCAGCGGCGGATAAAAAGCCGAGCGCAGCACGACCTCGAAATATTCCTTCTCCAGCGCGGCCCTGACTTCTGCGCGGCGCTCCGCATGACGCGGCACCACGGCATAGACGGCATCCACCTCTCGCAGGGCTTCGGCGAGCCACGCCTCCTCGTCACCATGCGTGCTGGCAGCGAGAATGACCGGACGCCCGGCACCAAAAACGGACAGCATCGCACTGAAGTCCGCGCGCTGCTGCGGCAGGGCGGCAGCACCGGGATCGAACTTCGAGCTGCCAGTGACGGTAATCCTCTCGCGCGCCACGCCGAGAGCTTCCCAGCGCGCAATGTCCGCGTCTTCCTGCGCGGCAACCTTGTCGAGCATCCCGAAGACCGGACGCACGATCGACGCGAGCTTGCGGTAGCGGCGCTCCGAGCGTGGCGAAAGCCGGGCATTCAGCAGGCTCACCGGAATGCCGCGCTTGCGGCAGGCCATCAGCAGATGCGGCCAGGCCTCGCCCTCCACCAGCACAAGTTGCGAGGGCTCGAAGCGCTTCAAGTAGCGGCTCACGCAAATCCGCAAATCCACCGGCGAGTAAGTCACTCGCACCGCCGGCAGCGCGGCTTCCATCGCCACGGCATGACCGGTTGCGGTGCCGGTCGCGAGCACGAAGCGCTGCTCCGGATCGCGCTCAAGCCAAGCGCGGATCAACTTCAGCGCGAGCATGGTCTCCCCTACGCTGATCGAGTGCACCATTACCGCGCCGCAGGGTTCTTCCTCCTCGGGCCGGGTGTAGATCGCGAAGCGCTCGCGCAAGCCGCTGCCAAAGCCACCGCGGCGTCCCATCCTGATCAGCCAGCCCGGCAATGCGGTGAACAAGAACAAGGGCAGCAACAGGCGATAGAGCCCGAGGACAAGGCGGAACGGCATCTCCGGAAAAACTAGGAAGCAGGGGCCGCAGCGTAAAGCAGGATGGCACTGTTGCCATATTCACGGCGGTCCTGCAGCACGAAGCCCGGGCCTTCCGGAGAGCGGGATGAGGTGGCGCACTCGCCGATCAGCCAGCCACCCTCCGCCAGCCGCGGGGGCAGGGCGGGATTTGCCAGCAGCGCTTTCAGGTGGTCCCGGTCGCCGGGGTTCTTCGCATAAGGCGGGTCCGCAAAAATCAAATCGTAGATCCCGAGGTCCTTCGTAACCCAGGCATGGACATCGGCCCGCACCACCCGCCCGCCTTCCAGCCTCGCCTTGGCCAGATTCTCGCGGATCACGATTTCCGCCTGGCGGTGCTCATCGACGAAGACGCAGGACTTCGCGCCGCGGCTGAGAGCTTCCAGGCCGATCGCGCCGGAGCCGGCGAAGAGATCAAGCACGGCCGTACCCTCCACCGCCGGACCCAGGATCGAAAACATCGCCTGCCTGACGAAATCCGTGGTCGGGCGGGTAACGGCCTTCGGCACCTTGATGGCGAGTCTTCCTGCAGTTCCGGCGATAATGCGCACGGCCGGACGATGCCAAGTCATGCGCCGCGCTGCAACCCGCGATCACTGCGCCCCCGCGAAGACTTGCAGGGCCTGCCCCGGCTTCAAGACCGGCCCGCCTTCGCCGAATTCAATGCCGCGGCCACCCGGGTACGATACCCATCGTAGATCAATGTAGAGCCGCGCCGGCGTGTCCATCGTGTGGAAGACGGGCGGCACCACCGCACCTGCCGGGATCAGCCGCTGCTGCCATGTCTGGGCGACTTCCGGCAAAACGACCATGCGCAAGACCGCCGCCAATTCGCCGCCACGCAGCGAGCCATTTCCAAGCAGCGAGACGCTATCGCCGATCATGCGCGCATCCGGGCAATTAAGAATACCGCCCTGCAAGCTCACGCTGGCGGAGGCATCGTGGAATTCCAGCGTCTGCACCGCGGGCTTCATCGCCAGTTCCTTCATCTCCGTGGCAGCGATTCCCTGCCAGCTGCCGGGTGCCAGCAGCAACCCGCGGATCCGCGCTCCCGCCGCGAATTCGGCGGCCTTCGGGCTGAGTTCACGAATCGCACGCGAGAGATCCAGCGGCTGCTTCTCGGTCCGGATATCCGCCTCGAAGGGGATGCCTGGCAGGCGACCGAGGACCATTTCCACCTGCGCGCGAATGCCCGCCAGCTCCACCTCCCCCGGCCCGACTCGCAAGGCCGGTCCCGCCCACGCGACCGGCAGGGCCAGATTCGCCCCCATCTCCTGCTCCAGAGCCTCCACCGCCGCCACGCTCAGATTGCCGGACGCCTGAGGCCCACCAATCGGAATCCGCCCCTTGAAACCGGCAAAGCCCGCGAGCTTCTGCCCGGAAAGGTAAAAATCACAGTCCGCATCACTCAGCTCCAGCCAAGCTCCGGCAGGCGGCTCCTTGGCTGTGACCGGGGCGGAGACGGGCACAGCCGGGCTCGAAGTTGCGACCGGCGGCGGCTTGCCTGCTGCCGGTGGTTCCGGCGCGCCATGGGGATCAGGCACGGCGGTCGGCGGTGCCTCCGGGGCCGCACTCGCCAAGGGCGGCCCCTCGTGGGGAGGACTCAGCTTCCCTGCTATGCTCGCCAGCATCTCCAGCGCAATCGCCCCGCGTGGCCGCTCGATTCGAATCTCCGCCACTCGCAAATGCCCCTTGAGCAGCGGCTTCCACTGCGGAAACACCCGCAGACCCCGCAATTCCAAGACCGGCCGATCCAGCGTGTCCCGCAGCGGCGGCGGCTGGAGCAGGCGCAGCTCGCCTAAGAAAACCCCGCTCCATGGCGTCCACGAGGCGTGGCCGAGGCTCGCTTCCAGCCCGCAGCGCTGCGTGATCTGCGCCGCCACGCGCGCCCGTCCCCATGGGGTGGCGAGCACGAGATTCAGCAGCCCGAGCAAAAGCGGCGGCGCGGCCAGCAAGCCGAGCACGATCCGGCGGAGCCTGCGTCTCCGTCGGGGCACGCGGCTCGGGTCACCGGGCATTCCTTACTTCTTCTTCGGCTTGGTGGTCGGCTTCGGCGCGGGTGCGGGCGTGGGCTTGGTGCCCGGAGCCGGTGCCGGGGTCGCTGCCGGCTTCGGCTCGATAATGCCAGCGGCACCGAGCGGGAAGCGGATCACGAACTTGCGCTCGCCCAGCGGCGAACCCTGCGCGGAGATTTCCTGGAAGCTGTAGATCAGCAGGCCGTACTTGCCGTCTCCGGTCTTGCCGACCGCCACGTTCTCCTTGGTGGACGCCAGCGTGGTTTCCGCCAGGTAGCGCCACTCCGCGCCAGTCCAGGCACCGAGGGTGCTGTTGACATCGGCCGCCACGTCGTCGATCCGCTTGAGAGTGCCGTTGGGCGAAGAGAAAGCGTCCTCCTTCGAGTCGTATTTCAGCGTCACCAGCGTCGGCAACACACTGCCACTGGAACCCAGCGCCCAGCGACCTTCCGGCTCGGAGCGCAGAAGCAGTGTCACGCCCTCGGTCGGGCGCAACTCGCGCTTCGCCCAAAGCTTGAGATACTCGTCATACTCCTCCTTGGTCAGTCCCAGGCGTTCGTCGTAGGGCAGCGGCACGCCCTTCTTGCCAGTCTTGGAATACTCGATGAACCAATCGGGATTCTTGCGGGCAGCCGCTTCCACCTTGGCAACATACTTGTTCAGCTCCGGCGGCGGCGTCGGCACGACCACTTCGGCTTTCACCGGCACCCCGGGCTTCAGCAGTCCCTCGAAGCATTTCGGAACCTGCTGCGCGTGGAGCGTAGCGGTGGAAACAAGGGCGGCGATCGGTAGCAGGGCGAATTTCTTCATGGAGACGAGCGGACTTTTGCCGGGGGAGCGGGCCGAAGCATTTCCGCCCGCGCGCGAAACTCAAGCGGCAATCCGCCGGGATCAGGGTTCTCCGCCGGGGAAAATCGCCGGGATCAGCGTTTCCTCGCGTTTGTCGATCCACGACTCCAGCGCCTTTTGCATCGGCGCGAGCACCTCCGGACGCTCGGCGGAGAGGTCCCGGCGGCTGTCCGGATCCTCCTTGATGTGGAAAAGCCCGAAGTGCCGGTTGCCCTCACTGCACGGGGTGCAGACCACTTTCCAGTCCCGGGTCCGCAGGCAGCGCTGCTTCGCATTGATCACCGGCTGGTCGTATTGGGGCAGGACCACGAACTGATAATTGTAGTTGGCGTCCACGATCACCATGTCCTCCACGCCAGGCAATTTCGGACGCTCGATGCCCGGGACCTTGAACTGGATCCACGGCAGGCTGGTCTCGGCGAAAAAGGGCCGGTCGGCAGGCTTGTCCGTGCCGCGCATCCAGCCCGCCACCGACTTGCCCTCCCACTGGGCGGGTGGCTGGACCCCGGCCAGATCCAGCAAGGTCGGCGCCAGGTCGATGCTGCGGATCTGCTCGGAAACTCCCGCGGGGTAGACGCCCGGAGCCCGGATCACCATCGGGATGTGCGAGCAATGATCCGCGCCATTGAAGCCCATGCCGTGGGTCAGGGTCACACCCGGCTCGTAGAGGTCATCGCCATGGTCTGCAGTGACCACCACGATCGTGTTGTCCTCGAGGCCATTCTTGCGCAGCGCCTCGCGGATGCTGGCGAAGCAGGTGTCAAACTGGCGGGTGCAGCCGTCGTAGAGCGAGCGGATCTGGCGGACATCGGCCTCCGGCAGCGCGGAGAGCTTGTTCTCCATCTGGGTGCCCTTGACGAATTCATTGATGTCGAAGGCGACGCCGGTCTGATGCGCCCCCTTGTATTTCGGGTCGGAGAACATAGTATTATACGGCTCCGCGCAGCGGTAGGGCAGATGGTTGCAGGAGTAGAAGACGTGCCAGAAGAAGGGCCGTCCGCTTTTCGCCTGCTCCGCCAGCTTGTCCTCCACCCGCCGCGTCACCACGGCGGGCGTCACGAATTGCGCGAAGGAGTGGATCTGCGGGTAGATCGCGTATCCTAGGCGATTGTCGAAATACAGCGGCACCACGAAGTGCGCCATGAAGACGGCCTGGCTCATGTAGATCCGGAAGTTGTCGAAGTCAGAAACAGCGACGTCCTGGAAATCGAGCGGCATCATATGGTAGAAGCCCGCACACCAGTCACCGATCGCGGCGGTGTCGTAGCCCTTCTCCGCCAGCACACTGCCGATGGTGCGGATGGATGCCTGGGTCTTCTTCACCTGATCCTGGGCCGGATACATGTAGCGGATCCCGTGGGTGTGCGGGTAGCTCGCCGACATCACCGTGACGGCGGACTCCAGTGTGGAGGCAATCGGCGTGTAGCAGTGCTCGAAGCGCACGGCTTCTTTGGCCCAGGCATCGATGTTCGGTGAGACTCCCGCCGCGGCCGCGCCATCGCTGCGGCCCGGCTTGTAACCGGAGAAGCCCAGGCGGTCACCGCGCAGGGAGTCCGAGCCGATGATGATGATATTCGGCCGCTTCTTATCCGCCGTAGTCCCCTCCCCGGTCTTGTGCGGGGCCAGCGCCCAGGCAATCCCGCCCGTGGCCAGCAGCAGCACGCCCACCAGCGCGATCCGCGTGCGCGGCTTGAAGCGCAGCAGCCACCAGCCACCCACGACCGCCAGCACCGCCCACGGCAGGACGTCGAAGAGCACCAGATTCACCGCCGGCCGCAGGGATTCCGGCGGGGCATTCAGGATCGCCCAGTAGAAATTCCCGAACTTGGCGTCGCCCATGAAGTAGGGGCGGCTGTGGATCATCCGCACCATGAAGTAGCCGTGCACCAGCACCACCAGCACCAGCGCGGGAATCACCACCGAGCCACGGCCACGCCACTTCATCCGCTTCCGCCAGGTCACCAGCGCGGGCATGATCATGAAGATCCCCGCCACCCACAGCAGCGCATAAGCGATCAGCACCAACAGGTTCTGGCCGATCACGAAGTTGAGGTAATCCTTCCGCGCGAGCTGGCTGAACTTGTTGTCCATCCCGCCCGAGCCACCGGCCAGCTGCATCAGGGCGACCGCGTATTGGAAGACCAGGAAAATGCCGACGGCGATCCCGGCGCCCTTCAGCTCCTTGCGCCGCTCGCTCACAGGTTTCGCGGGGCTGTTCTCGCCGGATTGGGTCGCGGGCTCGGATTCTGATGGCATAGGCTCGTAATGCGCGGGGATGACTCTACGGGAGGGACGGGCAAGATTCGTCGCGCCGGGCCGCAATGCCGGGAAGGCCTGCCGCAATCAAGGCGTTTCAGCGGACCGGGCACCGACCTTGACCCAGCGCGGTTCTACCATCTTCTCGATCACCACGCCGCGCGGGGAAGCGCTCTGTTCGAGCACCCGCAAGCTCAGGATCGCGGTCGCCACATTGCCGGGCGCGCTGTCGCAGTAAGCTTCCAGCGCCCGCACTACCTCGCTGCCTGCCTGCGCATAACCGTACAGCATTTCATCCGAATCCCGGGTGCTGAGACGGAAGCAGCGCCACTTCCCGCTATCGGAGAATTCGTGGCTGAAATGGACATCGCGGGTGATCCAGACCCGGAAGTCCATGGCCCCGGTCGGCCGCCCCTTCACGTAGCGGTCCCATGGGATCGGCTGGTAGCAAACGTTGGTCTCCCAATCCACTTTCACCTGGTCGTCGCCGATCTGCTCAAGCAGCAGGCTTTGCATCTGGCCACCGCCGACCTCCGCCTGAACCACCCAGAAAGGCTTGCCATCCAGGGTTTCGGGCCGGAACAGCCCGAGACGCAGGTACTTCGTCTTCACCGGCGGCTTGCGCTTCCAGAAGTCCTCGATCAGCGGCTTCACCCGCTCCGGGTCCCGCACCAAGGGCAAGATCGCACTCATGGTATCCGCGGCCAGGTAGTCGCGGACGGTCTTCTCCACGGCGTCCACCAGGCGGCGGGCCACCGCATCCTCGTGCTCGTCCTCGGCCTCCTTTTCCCGCGCGCCTTCGTGGGCTTGCTCCACCTTGGCCTCGCCTTGGCGCATCGCGCGGAAGGACCAGACGCCCGCCCCCAGCACCAGCAGCGAGATCAGGACAAACCAGCCGTAGGGCAGGCCTTTGAGACGGGTGCCTTCCCCGCCCCATGCCTGCTCCAGGCTTTCCTGCTCCTCGGGCGTCTCCAGGATCGCCTCGATCCCCGGCTCGATGCTGCGGCCGTCGAAATTTTCACGGCCCTCAACCTCCAGACGCTCCGGGGCTTCCGCCGGCGCGGGCATCGGCGCCACCTTCAGGCTCGGCTCGGCGGGTGCCGGCGTGCCGGGGCCGCCCTGTGGCTTCAAGCGCACCACCGATTGCGGCGCGTCCGACCCGTCGTCATCGACGACGCGCAATTTTGGGGTGGGATCGGAGTCGGGCATGAAATCTCGGACGGGGGGACAAAAGCTGCAAATGCCGTTCGACGCAATGCCTGCCTTTGCCTTAGAAGCGCGGCGACGCCTGACGATGCCAGCCCGGATTCTCATTTGCACCGCCGCCTTCGGGGAAGGCCACAACAGCGCCGCCCGCAATCTGGCCCTGGCCCTCCAGGAGGCGGGCGCGGAGACCCAGGTGGCGGATCCCTGCATGCTCGGCGCGCCGGTCAGCACCCGTTGGATCTGCAAGGGTTACCGGATCATGACCACCCGCGCCCCGCGGCTCTGGTACCGGGTCTACCTCTCCACCGACAAGGTCGACTTCTCCCGCCAGCGGATGCCGCTGATGCGCAAGCCGGAGCGCAAATTGGGCGAGCTGGTCGCGGACTGGAAGCCGGACGCGGTGGTCTCCACCTACCCGCTCTACCCCTATTTCCTCGAGCGCCTGCTGGAGGGAAACCCGAATCCGCCCCAGCTCTACACCGTCGTCACCGACTCGATCGAGATCAACGCCGCCTGGATCAAGGCCCCGACCGGCGAGTGGCTGGTTTCCGATCCCTACACCCGCCAGGCGATGATCAAGGACGGCGTGCCCGCCGAGCGGCTGGTCGATACCGGCTTCCCGGTCAATCCCGCCTTCTCGCGGATGGAGCCCGTGCCCGCGGATGATCCCTGCGAGCCCTTCAAGGTGCTCTACTTCACCACCGGCCGCCGCCTGCACGTCCGCCGGATCTCGAAGGCGATTTTGCAGACCTCGCCGCGGACGCAGATCACCATCGTCTTGGGCCGGAATGTCCGCCACCTCTACAAGAAGGCGAAGGAGATCAAGGATGCCTTCCCCGGCCGCGTGAAGCTCAAGGGCTGGACCCGCAAGGTCCCCGCCCTGCTCAACTCCCACCACCTCGTCGTCGGCAAGGCCGGCGGAGCGACGGTGCATGAGGCGATCGCGGCGCGTTGCCCGATGCTGGTGCATCACCTCGTGCCCGGGCAGGAGGAAGGCAACCTACGGCTGTTAGAGAAGATCGGCGCGGGGATGCTGGCGGAGAGTCCCGAGGCCTTGCGCAGTGCGGTGGCGGATATGCTGGCGGATAACGCGACGCTGTGGCGCTCGATGAAACGCAAGCTGGCGGCGCACGGGAGGAATGCCGGGGCGATCAGCGCGGCGCGGCATATTTTGCAGCGCTTGGAGAAGCGGGGCGAAGAGAGCTCGACGAGCGGAGAGGGCTAGCCTGGCAGAGAGGATTAGTGACGGCTTCTTCAGGGCCAAAGGCCCGCTAGGGCGCGCTGGCCTCAGCGCGCCGCGAGCGATGTGGGGATCATCCAAGAGCGTAGAAGACGGTTGAGGTACGCGCGGATCGCCCGCGGCGGCCTGAGGCCAGGCAGCCCTACCGAAAGGCAGCCCTACCGCCAGCCGACTTCTCGACAAACTTCAGACAATTGGTATGCTCACTCGATACAGCCGATGAGCACTGCGGATCTGAAACGAATGATCGATACGCGGACTTCCGAGGAGCGGAAGTAGATGACCGCGTATTTGCTCGACCAGATGTTCGCGGTTCCTGAGTTGAGCCAGACTGCCGGGGAATTGGCCGAACTGGCCCGCCGCCGGAGCGACCTGCTGGAGGGGCGGCGCGTGTCGCAGGCCGATGCCCATTCGTGAACGAGGTTCTCGTCACCCGGGTGGAGCGGCGGTGAATCGCACCGGCGAGGTGGGGAAGCTCATCCCATCTACAGAACGGCACTCAACTATGCTTACGAGCTTAAGATCAAATGCCCGTAGATGCTGGCCCCTGCATATTGCGGAGGGTGACAGCTCGCTTGGCTTCCGGATTGGCGGGCTGCCGCCCCTGGGCATTGTCCCGGAATTCCCGAATGAGCGGACCCAGTATTTCGGGACCTTCCCGATTTCCGAGGGCAGGACTGAGGAAATGTCGATTTTTTGTGCCTTCGATTATCTGGATTACAAGAACCCCTGTTTCTTCGCGCGGAATATCCACAAGGCGATTGGTTCCGAACTCGTTCAATGCCTGTTTCACCCCGCTGCCGCCCGGGCCGAGGCCTCTCCATTCCAGTCGGAGCTTGAAGGCTATCGCGTGACGGTCGGGCAAGAGACGAGTGACCCCGAGGATCCGAGCACCGGAGTACCGCACAAGATTGGCGGGCTGCCCTTCCTGGACTATGATCACCCGAGCGCCAGGGGAGTCTCAGCGGATCTGCTTGCGGACGGCTACTTGCATCTCCTGCAATGGTCCTTTCCAGGTGCGGGGGACTGCAGGGTCAAAGGGAACTGGCCATTCGCCAATTACTCATTCCATTTGTATCTGAAGCTGACTGAAGGAGGCTTTGATCATAAGGTGCTGCTGGTTTGATGTTTCAATCTGCGGTGGCCGCAGATGTGTGGAGTAATGGGTCATTCACCGAAATTCGCCGATGGGGTCAGTCCTGAATGGCGCTAAATTTGGGCGGCTTTCGGTAGGCTGCCTTTCGGTAGCGCGCGCCGGCTTCAGCGCTCCGCGAGCGGTCGGGGCATCCGAGAGCTTAGTAGATTGTTGAGGTCCTCGCGGATCGCCCGCGGCTGCCTGAGGCCAGGCAGCCCTACCGGAAGGCAGCTCGTCATCGTCGCAGCAATTCTTGCGACGATGGAGGTGCCCGGAGCAGCGCCAACCGCACGGCAGCTTAGGTAACGTTTACACAACAACAATAGCATTCCTTCAATCGCTGCCCTCCATAAGCTTTTCCGCTAGTTTTTTCGCCTCCAACCATTGCGGATTCTCCTGTGAATCCTTCATATCCCATAAAGGAATAAAGTCGGCCTTATCACCATTAAAAGAACGGATCGAAATTTTAATTCCACTTTTTCGAATATCATCAGAACTTCCCTCCTCCGGCTTTTCAGCGATAATTTTATCAACTGAATCAATCACGGATTTTATTATGCTTTCACCCTGTTTACTTTTACCTAATATTACATGCCACCGATTCTCCGAAGGACTAAAACTTCCCGCAACTCGAACACCCCCCACATCGGTAACCCAAACAACCCATTGAAAGTCGAGATGACCTTCAGCGGACATCACCAGGCATCTCTTTGCCTTCTCTGGCCTTCCTTCGAAGTCCTTGACAACCCCCTCCACAATCCCCCTGCAGGCCATATTCTTCGCGGACGAAACATAACTCTCCCGCAAGACTTGATCCGAATCTTGTGCAAAAGCATGCAATCCGCTTGCCGCAATAGCCCCAATTAAAAAGATTTTACGATTCATATTAAAATTTATTTTCGGTCTCATCGAAATTAAGCCACTCCATAGACCCTCACCACCATTATTAGGGAAAGAGTCGAGCCCCCGCTTCTTTTTCCAAGGTTTACCCTTCTTGAAGTCCTTTGGATGGGGTCAGTCCTTGAATTTTGAATTGGGCGACTCGTGAACGATAGTGGTGCCGACCTCTCAAGATTCAAGGACTGACCCACCGACCGAGGCGTCAGGAGCAAGGGTTTGTTCTCTGTTGTGCGTTGCATCGAGGATGACTTCGCCATCCGGAATTGCTCGATACGGAAGATCATTCTCACGGTAGTAGTCCACGACAGCCTCCATGCTTTCGGATTCAAAGTGGTCACATCTGTAGTGAGGCACAATATAGTAGTCAATGAGGCCAAGTCCTTCCCATATGGTGGGGTGCTCATATCCGTAGGACTGAGCTTCCGGTTCATCAGCCAGGTGAATGCCTCTCAACGAAGGGGAAAGAACACAAATACCAGCGCTGTAGCCTCCGTAGAGGAAATGCTCGTCGTCAACCTTGCTATGGATCAATTGGTCGAGTCCGCTGAGGTGCATCGCCTTGCGTAGCAAGAAGGTATTGCCTCCGAGCACCCACAACATGCCAGCAGCAGCGAGCTTCTCCGAAAGGGTGCTCGGGGAGCTGAAATAATCCCGGAGATCCAATGCCTCTGCTGGAATTCCGAGGTCGGCCAATCGACCAAGCTCCCGCCCCATTCCAGACCTGAGGCGTTCGGAATCATTTGAGAAATCAAGTGCGTTAGAAACCACCAGAGCAGTCTTGCCTCGTGCGAGGTGCGCAAGGTTGTGCCCTTGATCGCCGATAAGATACGATGAGAGGTAGAGGTGCATTTTGTTAGAGAACCTCAGAAGCGCTCCAAGGGGCGCGACGGAGGTGTGGTTGAAGTGCAATTGAAAAGCTGCTTGCCCGTTGGGAGCCGCGAATTTGTCCGGCATGGGGTTGCTGGACGGTTGCTATGCGTGTGGATGGGGTCAGTTCTTGAATTTTGAATTCGACGACTCCTGAACGATGTCGGTGCCAGCTTTGCAAGATTCAAGGACTGACCCCAGCGATTCCGGAACATGAATGGGGTCTGCCGTCGGTGAGTAGCCGGATGCCGCGATCCCCATTTCAACGCGATTACGTAATATCGCCGAGTCCGGAATTCTGGAAGGGTCCGACCGTCAGCAAGCAATTGCTTTCCCCTCCCCACCCCCGCGGAGGGTTCCCCAAACATCCCCCCATGAAACTGATCCCTTCGGGCACCCAGAGTGCTTCGTTCAAGGCTGATGCCGGCCGTCTCGCAGACTTCGTCTTGTTCACCCAGCGCGGCTGCATCCTGAACCTCTCGAAAGAGTTGAACCGCGGCAACCTGTCGTATCCCCAATTCTTCCTGCTGACCTATCTTTCCAGCGAAGACTATCTGACGATGACGGACATCGCGAAAAAGATGGGGCACTCAACCGCAGCCGCAACCGGTTTGGTGGATCGTATCGAGAAGTTGGGCTACGTGGAACGCACCCATGCTTTGGAAGACCGGCGCAAGATCATGGTGCGCATCACGTCGAAGGGCATGGAAATGGTGGCCCACATGCGAAAGGAAATCGCGAACGATTTGGCAGGGATCCTGTCCTCGATGGATGAGGAGGAAACGGAAACCGTGGAGCATATGAAACGCGCGATTTTCTCACGCAAAATCGCGTGATTGGGCGGATGGAGCCGGGTCAGCAAAGAATGACACCGGATGAAGCGCGTGCGGGGGTCAGTTCTCGCATTTTCACCTGAACCCTTCCATTGATCTCGGCGAGTCCATGCGTCGGGGGACCTCATCGACGTGCCATTCAGGACTGAACTTCCTACTGATCCATTTCAAGGAATGGTTTTTCCCAAGGAGATTCCTAAGGAGATCTTCCCTTTTGGGTCTACCCCTCGATGAAAGCCACAATCCTCGCGATCGGGATGATCTTCCCGGCTGCCGCTGCTGACCAAGCCAAGATTGCACCCGCCATTCCTGCCGACGGCGTGTTTGTGACCTACGGAGATCACTCGATCGTGCTTGAGCTCAAGGGTGGCAAGTTCCGCTACTGGTTCAGCTCGGATGCGAAGATTGCGGGTGACGAGTTGAAGTATCCGCTGGCCGGCACTTACAGCACGGACGGCGACAAGATCGTGCTCAAGCATGAGAAGATTCCCGGGCTCCAAGGTGAGTGGGCCGCGCGGCAGGTGGACGGGGTTCTGACTCTTTGGCGTTCGGATGCACTGAAGATTCATGACGAGGGCAAGCTCGACCTCTACATCGCGGGCAAGGCGAACTTCCTCCGTGCCGGTGCCGGCCTGGTCCTGGTGCCCACCACGAAAACCGCGGATGAAGCTTGGGCGACGCCGCAAGTCCGAACCCTGACGGAAGAAGAATCCAAGGCTCTCGAGGAGCGACAGCAGCAGAATCCGAAGAAGGAAAACCCATGAGAACATGGACAATGGGCGGCAGGTCCTGACGGTGAGCGATGCGTTGATGGGGTCCGTCCTTGAAATTTGAATCTGTTAGACAGGCAGCGGCAGCTTGGATCGGGCTTTCAGCCCTCTGGATTCTTGTTTGGTCCGGTTCCTAGGGCTATCGCCCTAGGCTGGTATGGGGCGGGCCTTTGGCCCTATGGAGGCGCTTCGCATTTTAACATCCGCGCCGGATTCCACTTGGGGAGTTCTAGGCAGATGCTCCTGAGCTCCGACACGCACGCCGAGATCATTTGTCCGGTCGCTCTGCGAACGGCTTGCTCAAGTCATGCTTGTTGAACTCCGCGATGATCGGCTCCAACCAGGGCTTGTCCGCGTCGTTCGCCTTCAGTGCCAGCGGCACCTTCTTCAGCTTGTGCTCCACCGCCACGCGGCGCACGCATTCCAGCGAAGCGCGTAGCACCCTCACGCGCCACTCCTGGCCATCCTCCGACGTCGCCTTCATCTTGGTCGTATTCAGGGTCACCTCCGGATTCGCGTCATCCGCGCCGCCGATCTCGAAGACCAGGCCGTAGATGGAGGCCAGATTGATGTCCTCCTTCGCGTGCTCCGGGTCATCGGTCGGCGGCACATTCCTCGCGCCGATCAGGTGGATGTCTGCACCCGGGCCCGGGTAGTTCCACTGGTGGCAGGTCACCTCGCGGATATAGAGGCCCGATTCGCCCAGCGACATCAGCGGCTGCCAGGTCTTGGCCAGTGACGATTCCCCGGCCAGCGCGCTGCCGGTGAGCGAAAGCAGCAATGAGAGGAAGAAGGTGATGCGTTTCATGGAGGGAAATGGAATCCGGAGCGCCAAGCCAGCGCTCACTCCCGCTGCGTGTAGAAGACCTTCGTCCGGTCGTGCTTGTTGAACTCCGCGATGATCGGCTCCAGCCAAGCCTTGTCGGAGTCTGCGGCCTTCAGCGTCAGCGGGACCTTCATCACCTTTTCGTGCAGGCAGCGGCGCAGGCACTCGAGGCAGGCGCGGATGATCTCCTCCCGCGAGATCCCGTAGTCCTTGAGGGGGCGAAACTGAGTCGCATCCATCACCAGCTCCTGCTTTTCCTCGTAGCTGTCCGTGGATTGGAACTTCACGCCGCTCATGGAGGCGAAGTTGATATCCTCCCTGCGCAGCTTGGGATTGTTGCTTGGCGGGGCATAGGCCGCGGAGATCAGGCTCACCACCGTGCTTGTGCCGCCGTTTCCGTAGAAGTCATCGCAGGGGACTTGGCAGATCCGGATCCCGCCGGCACCCATGCCGCTCAATGGCTGCCAGGTGAGGGTGAGCTGGGATTCGCTGGCGCTGGCGGAGACCACCGCGGCAAACAGGCAGAAAGCAGGGATGAGGAGGCGCTTCATAAGAGCCCCGTAAAGCGGAGCTAGAGGGAAGCTGGCTCCGGATGATGAAACTGCGATGGCGGGGATGTGAAATGCAGGTGCGATGGCGGATCGCAGGCGTTTTCGCTGGTTCCGATGAGCAACGCCCCAGCGCCCCCCAAAGATGCGCCCGTGTCCAACCAGCGGTGCCATCCGCCAATCTGGCCAGCCTGAGGGCAAGGAATCCCCGGAGACCAGAGATGAAAGACAAGCAAACACGACTCAATCCAAAGCAGGAGAAATTCGCCCAACTGGTGGCGCAGGGACTAGGCGCCCCGCGAGCTTACGGCGAGGCAGGTTATCTCGGCGCAGGCGGACACGGTGCAGAAGCCAATGGCAGTGCCCTGCTCAAGAAGCCGCACGTCGCGGCGCGGGTCGCGGAGATCCGCGAGATGGCGGATGGCCTGGGAGTCGCGCTGCTGACGATCGTGCGGAAGCGGACCTTCCTGGCGGAGGTCGTCGAGACCCCGATAGGAAGCATCGGACCGGAGTCGCGGCTCTGTCAGGAGTTCTGGGAGAAGTTGGAGATGCCGCGGGAGGGTGAGGACGGCAAGGTGGTCCTGCGGCGGCGAGTGAGGATGGTGGACAAGCTGCGCGCCATCGAACTGGACTCAAAGCTGGCCAATCACTTCGCGGCGGCGAAGGACGGCGATGAGGACAAGGCGGTGAGCGATGCCGCGGTCTCGGCCAAGGCGGCGGAGATGCTCCGGGGAATCGCGGAGCGGGTGAGGAATGTGATTCCGAAGATCTATGGGACGGAGGCGGAGGCCCGGGAGCTGATCGGCAGGGTGGCGGGTCGAATGGGTGGTGATTGAGGCGGTTTCCGTGGCCGGGCGCTCCAGCAGGTGCCGAATCCAGGGAGCGTCTTATGGAGTGCGGTGGCACGACACCGCTTTGGCTGCGGGGGCGCTGGCATTCTTCAATTCGTAGCCCTTTCCCGCAGCGTGAACGAAGCGCCCATCGCCAAGCTCACTCTTGGGCAATCCGGAGCCGTTTGCCGCGACGTCACCAACCCGGAGCCAAAGCGGTGTCGTGCCACCGCACTCCATATAGCGCCATTCCAGACGGGCTTTCCCCTTGGCCGGCAGCCTGAATTTCGAGTTGAATCCCAGCGGCTGAGGAACGAATAAGGGAGGATGAAAAAGCATTTACCCGGGCTGCGGGTGGCGGGAGCGGCGGTGCTGGTCGCGCTCTGCGCCTCGAGCATCGGATGCTATTCCGCGGCCTACCCTCGCAGCTACCAGTCGGCCCCCGCCTATACGGATGCGAAGGGCTATCAAGTTCCCGGGCCAGAGCAGCCGGCCCCTCCTCAAGCCCCGCCCTACGGCTACGGCTATCGCAGCGGCGTCGATCCCGGCTTGGCAATCGCCGGCGTGGCGGCCGCGGGGCTGCTCGGCTACGCGCTCGGGCATAATCACCATTCCTACTACGGTCCGGGCTACTACTACGGGCCCGTGCCCTATCGCTATGGGTATGGGTATCGAGGCCACTATGGGCGCTATGGATGTTACTGAGTATCGATGGGGTCCGTGGAAATTGGATCGATCGGTTATACCAACTTCAACAACCCGGGTGACTTTTCGTTAGAGGCGGAAGGAACCACGGATGGGCACAGATGGACACGGATGAAAGGCAGGAAAATTAGTTCCGAACTGGATCTCTCATTCGTGGTTGGACACTCCCAATAACGAGGCCGAGCACCTACGAAGCCTCAGTCGTCTTCTTCTGCTTCCGCAGTTTCTTCTGCGCGGCCTGATATCGCTTCCAGTAAAAGGGCGCGGCGAGTTGGCCGAAGAAGGTCTGGGGCATGGCCTCGCGGATGCCGATTTCACTCGGGGGGCGGCGGGCCTGGTCGTTGAAGTAGGTGCGGAAGATCAGGTCCCAGAGGACGAGGTTTTCGCCGTAGTTCTTGTTGCCCTCGCGGAGGTCCATCGAGTGATGCCAGCGGTGCAGGCCAGGCGTGTTGAAGATGTAATTCAACCACCCGAAGCGCATGCGGATATTGCAGTGGGTAAGGATCCCGATGAATGCGGTGATGCCGCCGACCCGGACCATGACCGGACCGGGCGCGCCGGCGAGGGCGGTGCAGGGCACGGTGAAGACGATGCTCTTGAAGGTATCGATGAAGTGGAAGCGGCCGGTATTGAAGAACCAGAGTTTTTTCGCGCTGTGATGGACGGCGTGGAAGCGCCACAGCGGCATCCATTCGTGGGCCACGCGGTGGGCCCAGTAGAGGCCGAATTCGGCGACGACGAGTGCAAGCACGACCTGGAAAAACATCGGCCAATGGTTCGGCCAGATGCCGCCGCTGGGTTGATCGCCGATGCTCTTGGCGAGGCCGATGGCGGTGGCGGAAATGATCAGCACCTGCACGGAGAGTTTCGTGAGCAGGGTATGGGCGAGGTCGGGGATCTCCTGGCCGTCGGAGTGGTGCCAGTCTTCCTCATGCGGCCGGATCCGCTCGAGGACGCAGAGCAGCAGCGCGAGGAGCAGGTAGGTGAGATTGAAGGCCAGGGTGCCGTGGCCCAGCGCGGTGCCGTAGGCCATCAGTGTGACCGCTCCGCCAAACAGGAGCGGCCACAGCAGGTAATCCAGAACGGTATCGAGAAATCTCCGCACCCCCGGCGTGCTAGGTGAAGGTGCAGAAGCTTGCAAGTGGGGGACGGAGAGGTGGCGGCTTCGTCACATGCGGAGGAAAGTCGCGAGGTGGTTCGTGCGGCTTTCAAAGCCGCGGTCCCGATTGGCTCAAGACGACAAGCTCGGAGCCTCATGCCCGCGCAGCACTTCGCGCAAGTCATCCGGCTTGGCGGGCTTGAGCAGGTGCACGTCGAAGCCCGCTTCCGCAGAGCGCCGGCGGTCGTCGGCAGCGCCCCAACCGCTGAGCGCGGCGAGGAAGACACGCGGGTACATGCGGCGGATGCGGCGGGCGGCTTCATAGCCATCGAGCTTGGGCATGCCAAGGTCGAGGAAGGCGAAGTCCGGGGCGAATTTCGAGGCAGCTTCCACTGCTTGGGCACCATCGTAGGCGACCACCGTTTCCATGCCTTCCATTTGGAAGAACATGGCAAGGATATCGGCGGCGCTGCGGCCATCGTCCGCCACCAGCACGCGGGCCGGTCCGGGCTTCCGCAGGACCGAAGGCTCCAACACGAGGGCCGAAGCGATGGTGGCATCGCTTCCCGCCAACACCGGCAGGCGCACGGTGAACTCGCAGCCCTTCCCCTCCCCTTCGCTGGCGACGCTGACATTGCCACCGTGCATCTCCGCGAGGTTGCGCACGAGAGTGAGGCCAATGCCGAGGCCCTCGGACGAGCCGCTCGCGCCTTGGTCGAAGAGCTCAAACACGGACTGCTGCAAGGCCTTGGGAATCCCGATGCCATTGTCGCGGACCTTGATCTCCAAGACCGACTCGCTGAGGCAACTGGCGCTGAGTTCGATCACCCCGCCCGGCGGCGTGTACTTCGCCGCATTCGAAAGCAGGTTGGAAATAATCTGCGAAATCCGGCTGGGATCGGCTTCGATCATCACTGCTTCATCCGGAAGCCCGAGCGTCAGGCGATGCTGGCGCTCTTCAACAAGCGGGGTGACCGCCTCCACCGCCATGTCCACCACTTGGCGCAGCGGCAGGACCGCCCGGCGCAGGTTGATCTTGCCCGCGGTGATGCGGGACATATCCAGGAGGTCATCGATCAAGCGGGCCATCTGGTCGACCTGGCGCTTGAGCATTTCGCCCACGCCGCTTACCGCGGCGATATCGCCGGGCGCATTCAGGATCAGCTCCACGCCGGGCAACATCGGTGCCAGTGGATTGCGGAGCTCATGCGCCAGCGTGGCGAGGAAGGCATCCTTGCGGCGGCCGGTTTCGCGGAGTTGCTCCACCTGGCGGCGGTCGCTCATGTCGCGCGTGATCTTGGTGAAGCCATGGAGTTCGCCGCTCCCATCGTAGAGCGCGGTGATCACCACATTGCCCCAGAAGCGGGTGCCATCCTTGCGGACGCGCCAGCCCTCGTCTTCCGCGCGGCCCTCCTTGAGCGCCTTGCCTAACAGGGCACCCGGCAGGCCGATCGTAATCGCTTCCGGCGGGTAGAAGATGGAGAAGTGGCGCCCCACGATCTCCTCTTCCTCGTACTGCTTGATCCGCCGCGCCCCGGAGTTCCAGGTCATGACGTGGCCTTCCGGATCGAGCATGAAGATCGCGTAATCCACCACATTTTCCAGCAGCAAGCGGAAGTGCTCCTCGCTGCGGCGGAGCTTCTCCTCGGCGGCCTTCCGCTCGGTGAGGTCGCGGGTGATCTTGAGGAAGCCCTCCACCTCACCGCCCTCCGAGCGGATCGCGGTGATCGTGACCGAGGCCCAGAAGCGCGAGCCGTCCTTGCGGTAGCGCCAGCCCTCGATCGAGAAGCTCCCCTCCGCTGAAGCAATTCTCAGCTCTTCATCAGGGAACTTCGAAGCGCGGTCCTCATCCGAATAGAACAGGGTGAAATGGCGGCCAATTACCTCGTCCGCCGTGTAGCCCTTGAGCCGTTCCGCGCCGCGGTTCCAATCGAGAATGATGCCCTCGCGGCTCATCATAAAGATCGCGTAGTCCTCCACCCCTGCGACGAGTTCGTCGAAATGCCCGCGGCGGGCGCGCAGCCACGCCGAGATCGTCTCGTCCGGCAACTGGGGAGAGGGCTGGCTGGGCATCGGGAGCCAAATGAACAAGCATTTGATAGAGAGTCAATCGAGCGCTAATGCCCGGGTGGCAGCATTTCCGCATTTTGCCATCTGACCCGGGCCGGATTGGCGCTTGGAAGCCCGTCTGCCCTGCCCCAGTCTGCCGCCTCGCATGACTTTCCTCTTCGATATCGGCAAGGTCCTCCTGGATTTCCATTTCGAGCGCTCGCTCGCGGCTCTGCTGCCGCCGGGGACCGACAATGTCGAGACCCGGCTGGCCACCCTGCTGGAGAAGAAGGACGACTTCGAAAGCGGCGCGATCTCCAACGCGGAGTATATCCCTTGGGCGATCGGCCAACTGGCTGCGGAGATCGAGGAGGAGCATTTCCTGCATGCCTGGCGGAATATCTTCACGCCGAACGAGCCGATGTGGCGGGTGGTGGAGAGCCTGGCCGCCGGCGGGCACCGCTTGATCCTGTTTTCGAATACCAACGGGATCCACTGCCCCTGGATCTTCGAGAATTACCCGATCTTCAAACACTTCAGCGGCGCGGTGCTGTCCCACGAGGCGAAGGGCCTCAAGCCGCACGATGGGATCTACGAATACGCGATCCGCGAGCATGGGCTGAAGCCGAAGGAGACGCGCTACATCGACGACCTGGGCCCGAACATCGAGACCGGCAAGCGCTGGGGTTTCCGCTCCTGGCAGTACGACCTGAACGATCATGCTGCCTTCGAGCGCTGGCTGGCGGCGGAATTGATGGAGGGCTGAAGCGCGTTTTCCCGCCCATTTTATGCCGGGTCAAAGGCTGGCCGAACGCCGGATCTCCGCTATTTTTCGGGCATGCCCAACCCAAGCCCGCAGGCTCCCGAGTCCAGCGGAGAGCCGCCCTCCGAGCAGCTCCTGCAGCTGGTCCATGAGGAGCTGCGCGCGATGGCAGCGGCGAAGATGGCCGACAAGGCCGCCGGGCAGACCCTGGAGCCGACTGACTTGGTTCGCGAGGCGTGGCTGCGGCTCAACCGTAGCGGGCAGAAGTGGGAATCCCGCGGCCAATTTTATCGCAGCGCAGCGGTGGCGATGCGCCGCATTCTGGTCGACCACGCCCGCCGGAAGTCATCGCCCGAAGGAGCCGGCGGCTGCTTGCGTGAGGATCTTGCGCACCTCGATCCCGCGGCGGTGGAGCCGGGCGAGCACCTGCTGCTGATGGACGAGGGCCTGAAGCGGCTCGAAGGCGATGATCCTGAGAGCGCGGAGATCGTGATGCTCAAGTTTTTCTGCGGGCTTTCCAACAAGGATGCCGCCCTCACGCTCGGCATCAGCGAATTCACGGTCGAGGGCCGCTGGGCCTTTGCCAAGGTTTGCCTGATGCGAATCATGCGCGAGCTGGCCGGACCAGCCGCGCCCCTGAAGAGGAACGCCACTCCGACGCTGCCGATGCGGGAACCATGAACGGCGACGCCTCCAGAAAGATCGACAAGGCCCTGTTCGAGGCCGCGTCGGCCATTGACGATGCGGAGGCCCGCCAGGTTTTCCTGGCCATGGCCTGCGGCGTGAGCGCTGATGCCGCACGTGTGACCCGCGTCACGGAGTGGCTGGAGGAGCAGGAATTCGCCGAGGCCTTTTTCCGCAACGCCGCGATCGAGCGTGCCGCGGTAAGCTTCGAGGTGGCGGAGGAGATGGAGAGCGGTGCCTTGTCTTGCCAGCTTGATCCGGTCGAGGATGCCCCGGGTTCGCGGGTCGGCCGCTATCTTCTGTTAGAGCGGATCGGCGAAGGCGGTTGCGGGGTGGTGTACATGGCGGAACAGCTCGAACCGGTACAACGGCGGGTGGCCCTGAAGGTGATCCGCTCCGGGCTGGACAGTGCCGGCGTGATGGCCCGCTTCGAAGCGGAGCGGCAGACGCTGGCGCTGATGGATCATCCGGGAATCGCACGGGTTTTCGATGCCGGTGCGACGGACAGCGGCCGGCCTTATTTCGTGATGGAGATGGTGTTCGGGGATAGGATCACCAGCCACTGTGACACGAAGCGCCTGGGGCTGCGGCAGCGTTTGGAGCTGTTCATCCAAGTCTGCCAAGCGATCCAGCATGCGCACCAGAAGGGCATCATCCACCGTGACATCAAGCCTTCGAACGTGCTGGTCTCGGACCAAGACGGAGCGGCGCTGCCAAAGGTGATCGATTTCGGGATTTCGCGCGCGGTGGAAGCCAGGCTGAGCGACGAAACCTACGCCACCACCCACGGCCAACTCATCGGCACCCCGGCCTACATGAGCCCGGAACAAGCGGAAGGCGGGCAGGACCCGGATACCCGCGGCGACGTGTATAGCCTCGGCGTCTTGCTTCATGAATTGCTCACCGGCCGGACGCCCTTCGATGGCAAGCGGCTGAGCCGGGCAGGCCTGTTCGAGATGCTGCGAATCCTGCGGGAGGAAGAGCCTCCCGCCCCCTCGCTGGTGCTGTCACGACTTGGCACGGAGGAACTCGCGGAGGTGGCGACGGCGCGGGACTGCACTGCCGCCACCCTGGTCACTGCGGTGCGGGGTGACCTGGATGGCATCGTCGCCAAGGCGATGGCCAAGGAACGGGCGGGTCGCTATGATACCGTCAATGGCCTCGCTGCGGACCTGCGGCGTTTTTTGAATGATGAGCCGGTGTCAGCCCGTCCGCCCGGCAAGGTCTACCTGCTCCGCAAGCTCTTGCGGCGCCACAAGCTGGTATTCGCGGCGGCCGCGGCCGTGACCCTGGCCTTGGTCGCGGGCTTGTCAGTTTCCAGTTGGTTCTACGTGCGCGAGCGCGAGGCGCGGCAAGTGCAAGTGAGCTTGCGTGAAACCGCGGAAGCAGCCCGCGCCAACGAGGCCCACATGCTCCAGCAGTCGAAGGCCCGCGAATCCGTTTCGCTCGCGGCCATGCGCCTGGCCGAGGGCAGGATGGAGGAGGCCGACCAGTTGCTGCTCGAAACGCCGCTGGCATCGATCGATCCCTCGCGGGAGGCGGCGAACGTATTCCTCGCCTTGGGCGACTGGAATGCCATTCGCCAGCGCACGAACATGGCTGCCGACTGTTACGCCATGTTCCTGCAAGCCAACCGACGTGACCCAGCGCCAGTGTCGCAATCCAGCATGATGCTGATCTCCGTCGGGCCTACCTTGGTGGAAGCGGGAAGATATGCCGACTACCAGCGCTTTCGCAGCGACGTGATCGACCGCAGCGAGAAAATCGAGGACCCGACCGCCGTCGGCCACCTGCTCAAAGCCTGCCTGCTGATGCCAGCGGACGAGGCGCTGCTGGCGCGGATGCAGCCACACGCGGAAAGGCTGACCATGATCCTTTCCGCACCCACCCATCCCCAGAGCATGGATGCCTATCAGAGTGCGTTCACCGCCCTCTCGCTCGCGATGCTGGCCTACCGCAGCGGCGATTCCCAAGGGGCTCTGGAATGGTGCGCGAAGTGCTGGTCTTACCCGGATTCAAACGAAGCGCGCACTGCCTCGATTCACGCGATAGCTGCCATGGCCACGCGACAGCTCGGCCAGACAGCCCAGGCAAATATCGAACTGGCCCGGGCGCGGGCGCTGCTGGCCGCCCCCTACGATCGCGACGTCGTCTATCCGCGGGGCCAGGGCACCGGGATGTGGCTCGACTGGTCGATCGCGCGCGTGCTGGAACGCGAGGCCGCCGGGCTCATCGGCTGCCAGGACGAGGACGGTGAAACGCGCTGAGCGCCGCGGGAATCCGAATGCCCCGCGGTCTGAACAAAGAGGCGATGGCCTTCAGAAAACGGAGCGACTTTTCACCAAAGGCAGGAGGAACCACGGATGAACACAGATTACCACGGATAAAGAATCTTGATGGCTCCGGCCCAGCCCTCGCATCTTGGTTGTCGTGATGAAACGGTCCTGGGTCCTTCTGATCTGCCTTCTGTTAGCGCTGCTACTAGTCCCGGTGGCTTGGAAACTGGCCGCCGTGAATGCGGCAGGCAGCCGGGCGTCAAGCAAGGGGTCGTCCTCCTCCACCGAGTCCGGCGATTCCATGGCGGCCGGTAGTGATGAGGGAAAGGCGAGCCGCCGGCCCACGGACTTCGCCGCCAAGGCGAAGTCCATGCTGGAGTTGCGCGCCGGCGAACTGGGGATCCTGCCGATTCCCGCCGACTTCGTGGCGGATGTCGTTGTCGTGCCCGGCGAGTCAGCCGCCGAGCTAGGAGTGCCTCTAGTGCGAGGCATGATGTCCAAGACGATTGCCTGCCAGCTTCTTGAGAAGGCGCTCCGGCAAGGTGCGACGATTCAGGGGAAAGTCGGGAGTGGGGCGGAGGGCATCGCTTGGAAGGGAGAGAAGATCGATATCAGCGCCCGCTTGGAGAACGCCGGGGAGGGCTTTCCGGAACTCCGGATCGAGTCTTCGGAAGATGGCGGGACGACGACCAAGATGGCCATGCAACTTGCCGCCGGTACTTGTGCGGTGGTGCGCTATCCCTCGGGGCGGAGCGTGTTGGTCGTCATTGGCAAGAGCCTCCCGACTGGAGAGGTTACCGAGGAAGGAAAGTAGGCGAAGTGTCCCCCGAGCGGTCCCCAAGAGCTGCTTCGCTCGACCAGCGCCAGCGACAGTAAGGTCGCTGCTCCTTATCGGGCTACTTCTTATCCTCTAGCAGCGCCGCGGCCGTGAGCTCGACGAAGGAACTGACTCCACCGACGTAAGCAATCTTGCGGCTGCCATCGATCACGTAGGCGAGCGGCCATGAGGCCACGCGGTACTGCGCACCCAGCTTGTTGTCCGGGTCGGAGAAGTTCGGCCACTTGATCCCGCGGGTGGACTGCAAATCGGCGAGCTGGGCCTGGGCATCACGGTTCACGCCGACGACTTCGAAGGGCTTGCCGGCAAAGCGCTCCTTCATCAGACGCACCATTTCGACCAATTGGCCATTGGTGTCTTCCTCGAAGCGCCAGAACAGCAGCACCACCACCTTACCGCTGTATTCGGAGAGCTTCATCGGCTGGCCGCTGGAGCCGACGCCTTCGAGGTCCGGCGCGACGCGGCCCTTGCTGAGGAATTGAATGATGTAGAGTTCGTCCTCCGCCATCTTGGCGACGCTCACGCCGTTGATCTCGATCTCGCTGCTCTCGATGATCGACTTGCGCAGCAGGGTCAGGCGGCGGCGCATGACTTCCGGCTCGTCGCTGAGATTCTTCAGGAGCATCGCGGCACCGAGCGCAGCCACGCCCTGGGTCTTCTTATCCGGGCTATCGCGCTCGATCTTTTCCAGCAGCGGCAGCGCGTTTGGATCGTCTGCGGCGACCGCCGCCATGCAGAAGGCGGTCAGGTTTTTGCTGCCGAGGTGGCGGGCCTCGATCGCCTTGCGGATCTCCGGGAAAACGGTGCTGACCAGTGGCTTGCCATTCGCGTCCTTCACCTGCTGGCCGGCGGTCACCCGCAGCAGCCAAGCGGCGGAATCCAAAGTCCAGTCCTCCGCGAGGTTCGTCTGGATCGCCGCCCACATTTCACGCGCGGGCGGTCCCACATCCGGGCGGGCTGCGGCCACCTTCGACCGCTCCTCGGAAGTCTGGGCGACCTTCAACTTCAGCACCCAGAGCTGGAAGTCGCGGTCATAGGCCTCGCGGATCCCCGCAGCCTGCTTGGGCGTGCCTGCCCAGGCGTGCAGCGTGATGGCGGCGAATGCCGTGGCGAGGAGGATTGAAAAACGCATGCCGGAAACCCTAGCCCGCCATGCGGCGCTGACAAGTCCCTCGAATGGCCTCAAGCGGGGATGTCGCGCCGGGCTGCTCGCAATCCTTGCCCCGGCCGGGGCTTTCCTCTCCAATCCGCCGCCGATGGCCACCGAACACATCAACGTCAGCTACGTCGCGGCCTTGGCCCGGCTGGAACTCAGCGCCGAGGAATGCGAGGTTTTCCAGCGCCAGCTCGATGCCATCCTGGGCCACGCGGAATCGCTGGCAGCCCTTGATGTCACGGGCATCGAGCCGACTTCCTACCCCGCCCCGGTGTATGACGTGATGCGGGAGGACGAGCCGCGCCCGAGCCTGCCGCAGGAGGCGGTGCTGGCGAATGCCCCCGACCGGGCCCAAGAGCAGATCCGGGTGCCTAAAGTGATCGCGGATGCCTGAGGCCCAGCGATCTGAAATTTGAAATCTGAGATTTGAGATTTTCCCCGATGTCCCTGTCCACATCCACCATTTCCGCGCTGCGCCAGCGTCTGCAAGCCGGCGAGATCAGCGCCGTCGATATCGTCGAGGACCTCGCGGCCGCGATTGCCGCGAAGGACGGCGAGATCGGCTCCTACCTTTCGCAAGACCTTGAGGCAGCGCGCACTATGGCGGCACAGGCCGACCTGTCGAAACCGCTCGGCGGCATCCCGATCGCGATCAAGGACAACATCAACGTCATCGGCCATCCCTGCACCTGCGGTTCGCGCTTCTTGGCCAGCGGCTACACCGCCCCTTACGACGCGACGGTCACGGAGCTGCTGAAGGCCTCTGGGGCGGTGCTTTTCGGGCGGACGAATCTGGATGAGTTCGCGATGGGCTCGGCGACCGAGAATTCCGCGCTGAAGCTGACCCGCAACCCGCACGACCTGTCCCGGATCCCGGGTGGCTCCTCCGGTGGCTCGGCGGCGGCGGTGGCGGCGGATCTGGCGATTGCCGCGCTCGGCTCGGACACCGGCGGCTCGATCCGCCAACCGGCTTCACATTGCGGTGTGGTGGGTCTGAAGCCGTCCTACGGCCGGGTCTCGCGCTACGGACTGGTGGCCTTCGCGTCCTCGCTGGACCAGATCGGACCGCTCACGAAGTCGGTCGATGATGCGGCGCTGCTGCTGCAAGCGATCGCCGGGCCGGACCGTCGTGACTCGACCTGCCTGAACCTGCCGGTGCCGGACTATCTTGCGGACCTCAACAAGGGCGTGGCGGGAATGCGCCTGGGCATCCCCCGCGAATACTTCGGCGAGGGCATCGACCCCGCCGTCCGCGAGCAGGTGGAGGCCGCGACCAAGCGCCTGCAGGCTGCGGGTGCGGAGCTGGTGGACATTTCCCTGCCCCACACCGAGCACGCGGTGGCGACCTATTACATCATCGCCCCGGCCGAGGCGTCTTCGAACCTGTCGCGCTTCGATGGCATCCGCTACGGCAAGCGCGCGGATGCGCCGAAGGACTTGGCGGACCTCTACCAGCGCTCGCGCGAGGAAGGCTTCGGGCCGGAAGTGAAGCGCCGGATCATCCTGGGCACCTACGTGCTCTCCTCCGGCTACTACGATGCCTACTACGCCCGCGCGCAGAAGGTCCGGACCCTGATCCGCCGGGACTTCGAAACGGCTTTCGGGCAGGTGGATGCGATCCTGACCCCCGTGGCACCCGCCCCGGCGCGGAAGATCGGCGAGAATGCCGACGATCCGCTGCACGAGTATCTCTCCGACATTTTCACCCTCGGGCCGAACCTGGCCGGGCTCTGCGCCATCTCCGTGCCGGCGGGCAGCGTCCCCTCCGGGGAGGGCACGAATCTGCCGGTCGGGCTCCAAATCCTGGCGCCCCACATGGGCGAGTCGACCCTCTTGCGGGTGGCCAAGGCGGCGGAGATCGCCCGGTAAACGGGCCTTTTTCGCCCGGTTTTGCTTCTTCCCTTGACTCTGCGGCGCTGGGAGCCTACTTCCGCCGCCCCAACGAACGAACCACGACTCTCATGGCCAACGCTCAAGTCATTCTCAAAGAAAAGATCGAAGGTCTCGGCGCCGAGGCGGATGTCGTCAAGGTGCGTGCCGGTTACGCCCGTAACTTCCTGATCCCTCAGGGCAAGGCCTACGAAGCGACCAAGTCCAACCTGCGCCACGTCGAGAACCTCAAGGCCAGCCGCGCCAAGCGCGAAGCCGTTGAGCTCGAAGAAGCCAAGGAACTGGCGAGCAAGGTTTCCAAGCTGCGTCCGAAGTTCACGCTGGAACTCGGCCAAGGTGGCAAGGCCTTCGGTTCGGTGACCGCTCTGGACATCCACAAGGAACTCGAAGCCGCTGGCATCAAGCTCGACCGCCACGCGATCGAACTGGAGAAGCCGATCAAGAAGTCCGGCAAGAGCGAAGTGGTCGTCCGCGTCCACCCGGAAGTCAGCACCATCCTCACCATCAACGTCGAAGCGAACGGCGAAGAGGAAGCAGAAGGCTGATATCTCCCCTGCAAGTTTTTCACAAGGCGCGGCTCCGTTAGGACCGCGCCTTTTTCGTGCCCGGAAAGCGTTAGGACTTATTCACAGCGATTCACGAAGTGAGTGGAAACCGCGCATAGGAACGATTCTTGGTGGCTGGAACGAGGGAGATGGTCGGACACTTGTTCACATGGCTGTGAAGATCTCCAGCTTCTATCAAAAAGGCTCATGGGGCTTGTGAATGGGTGAGGCGAGGTTTTCGCACCTTGTTCACAAGTTTTCGCGAAGGGCCGCGTGCATGAAGTTGCGAGCCTTGTGCCCAAATTATTCACAGCTTGCCCAGATTGACCCCCGGGCACCGGACTTGCTACAACCCACCGCCGCCCCCAAGAAGTCGTCCTCTTCTCCGCGGCGTCGCCCTTACCACCTGACCCATGGCCGTCGATACGAAGCCCGCCCGCCCTACTGACTCCCCCGCCCTTCAAGCTGCCGACGCCAATGGTGCCGCTGCGTCGGATGTGACGCGCTCGATGCCCCACGCGCTGGGGCCGGAGAAGAGCATCCTGTCCTCGATGCTGAAGGATCCCGAGCAGTGGATCGGGATGGCGCTGGAAGAGGGCCTGACGCGGGAACACTTCTACCTGCCGGCACACGGGCTCTTGTTCGAGACGCTGCGCGAGCTGAATGCGGCGAGCAAGGAGATCGAACTGGTGTCGCTGGTGCAGCTGCTGCACGACCGCGGCAATCTCGAGAACGTGGGTGGCCCGGCGGCGGTGACGGACATCTTCACCTATGCGCCGAACGCGGCGCACTTCAACGGTCACCTGAAGATCGTGAAGGACAAGTATGTGCTGCGTTCGGTGATCCGGACCTGCACGGAAGCGGTGAGCGAGGCCTACGAGAACCCGGAGGAAACGCTGACCCTGTTAGACCGGGTGGAGTCGAGCGTGCTGGGCATCCGCCAGGGCAGCGAAGGTGTGGTCGGCTTCCACATCAAGCAATCGGTGCAGGAGGTGATGAATCACTTCGAGGCGCTGCTCCACGGCAACCTCGAGGTGCAAGGAGCGCCGACCGGTTACATCGATCTGGACCGCATGACCAAGGGTCTGAAGCCGGGTGAAATGTTCGTGGTCGCAGCGCGGCCCTCGATGGGCAAGACCTCGTTCATGATGAACATCGCGGAGCACATCTGCGTGGATCAGAAGATCCCAACGATGGTGTTCTCCTGCGAAATGACGGCGTTCCAGATCGTGCAACGTCTGCTTTTCTCGCGGGCGCGCTTCGCGATGGCGCAGCTCGGGAAGGGCTTCAAACCGAACAAGGAGCAGCTCATCCGGCTCAAGCGCGCTGCGGAAGAGATCGCGGTCTCCAAGCTCTTCGTGGACGATACCGCGGGTATCTCGATCGACACGCTTCGCGCCAAGGCGCGGCGCAAGAAGCGCGAGGATGGACTCGGCTTCATCGCGATCGACTACCTGCAGTTGATGAAATCCGGATCGAAGCAGGCACAGAACTCACGTGAGCGTGAAATCGGTGAAATCTCCGCGGGTATCAAGGCGCTGGCGAAGGAACTCAGTGTGCCGATCCTGGTGCTGGCACAGCTCAACCGCGGTCCTGAAGGCCGAACCGGCAAGTCGCTGGGTGTGCCGCGTATGTCGGACTTGCGTGAATCGGGAACGATCGAGCAGGACGCCGACATGATCGGCCTGCTCTACCGGACGGCTTACTACGCCGAGACGCCGGAAGAGAAGGAGGCGGAAGCGGGACGCGCCGAGCTGCTGTTGGCCAAGAACCGTAACGGTGAGACGGGACACGTTCCGCTGACCTTCATTGCGGAGCTGATGCGGTTTGAGACGCGGGTGCGGGATGAGAACGAGCAGGCGCCGGAGTAATCCAAGATGGGAGGAGAGATCACAGCGACCGGTCTTGCTCTCTCCGCCCAACGGGCACTCCTCGGCAATGTGCCTTCCAGCTTGCGCGCCGTATCCGTCGAAGCGGGAAAAGGCATCCTGCGCTTCCGGGCGATCTTCAACAGCGATCCCGATCAAGGCACGCGTGATTTCCTGAGCACCGCGGCTGCCGAAATGATCGCCGATCTACAGGCACCCTGTTCGCTGGATGAACACTATCCAGTGGTGCCGGCACCATTACCCATGGAGCACCTCGCCCAGCTCGTGTATCTCCGGGCGGAGGAGTAAACGAGCGCGACTGAACTTGCGATGCCGCCGAAGAAGAAAGGGAATGAAAAGCCGCTGGTGGGGGCCGCCTTGGTGAAGGAGGTCAACCGGCGGATTCGTTTGGCGCGGAGCTTGTGGGACGCGCACCGGAATGCGGCTTGCCGGGGTGAGCGGGAGAAGGCGATCGCGCTGTATGAGACGCTGACGGAAGCGGAGAAGGAGAAGGTGCCGCAGGAGCTGCGGGTGTGGCTGCGATACCGCAGCGAGAAGTATTTCGGCGAGGGGCGGACGAAACCGGGAGAAAACTAAGGGTCCGCGCTTCGCGGGGAATTCATGGAATCTGCAAACGCTGATCGAAAGAATCGCCGACCGTCACAACATGCCGGTGCCCGCTAGCAACGAAATCGACCAGATCCTGGACCTGCTGCACGGGGAGATCCCCGCTGCGGAAAGGACCAGTATCCGCGAGGAGGAATTGCTGGTGCGAATCTACGGCTACTATGCCCGCTTCGCGGAGCATGCCGAGGAAACCGACCGCCTGCTGCTGAGTCCGGATTGCCATGCGAGCTACTCTGCCGCGATCAGCATGGCAGCTGACGAGGCCGGGCTACGCGAACGCCCGAGCCGTGAGCCGGAGCCACACTTCCGCTACTTCGGCACGGGAAGGACCGAGGGGCCTGCCAAGGGACAGCAGTGCAGGATCTATCTGAACGCCTGCCCCAGCACCATCACGCACAGCTTCAGTGCCACCGCCGCGATCTTGCGGACGCTGGAGGAACCTTTCGAATTCAAGATCCCCGCGCATCCGGCGGATTTCGCCCGGGCCGACAACTTCATCATCTATCTCCACCGGGCATCGCGCCCGCGGGCGACCAGCGCCCTGGCGATGTCAGGCCGATCACTTGGAAGGTATCTGCGGCCACAGGTCCCGCGCTTCACGCGTCAAGTAGCACCGGGCATCGCCTGGGGAGAAAGTCCGCGCGATGGCAGCAGCTTCGGCCAGCAGAGGGCGGAGCTGTTGGCCACAACGGTGGCGCACTTGTGGCGCTCCGCCGACGCGGCGGAGATCCAGGAGCCGGTCATGCGGGAGCTTCTGGCCCGGGCCGGATACTATCCCGAAAACTTCCACCTGAACCCTATCCCGCACGACGATTTTGCGGGGTTCTCCCGGCACTGAAGGATCGCTGGAGCCGTCCGCGCCTGGAGCGCTATTCGCTCTCTTCCACCAGCCGGACCTGCATGGCGGTGATGCGCGTGATCAGCATCACCGCGACTCCCACCAGGAAGAGGTTTTCCACGGTGGCGGTGATCAGCATGACCGTGGCAGATCTCAGGGTCTCCACGTCGTTGACCTGCTTGGAAAGAACGACAGCAATTTGGGTCAAGACGATGCGGGCGATCCAAAGTCCCCACCACCAGCCCAGCAGGGATGGCACTTTCTCAAGCGCCCAATGCCGCGGATTGCTGCTCACCTGCCAGATCTCCCTCATCGACTGGAAAGGACGGAAGAGGCTCGCGATGGGGATGAAGTACCAGCCGACCGCCCAGCCCGGGGTGAACTCCATGCGCTCCGCGCCGAAGCCGCGACAATTGAGATTCGCCCGGTAGATCCACATGCCGAAGACGACGATGGTCGAAAGGGAGCTGATGGTGAGGAGCGTCCCCAGCATCATCTGGCGGGAGTCATTGGCAGCCGCAGTTTCCGCAGTGATTGAGCCGCTGTTCGCGAGCTGCAATTGGGCGAAGTGGCCCAGCAGGTTGAGCGCCAGGATGATCCCGTAGATCCAGAGCATCATCTTCAGCAAGCGGGTGAGCTTACGGGGATCCTTGGTGAAGGTGTATCGCCCGGGAATCGGCTCCGGCGGCGCGGGCACCGGATTCACGGAAGGAGGCGCGTAGGGCGACAGTGGGGCCGCAGGGGCCGGAGCCGGAGGAGGCGGCGGTGTGGTCGCCGGCGGGAAAAGCTCCCGCAGCGGCCGCCAGTCGCTCATTCCCTCTTTCCAATAGATCGCATCCGCCTCAAGCCGCCCCTGCCGGAACATCGATTCCACTTCCGGCTCGGGATACTGGACCGGGGCTTCGCCGTTCTGGGAGATGTGGAGCTTGCTCATGCTGTGGAGGTTCCCGCAGGCGCGTCGCGGGCTGGCGGGACTATTCCAGAGGGGATTCCGGCTGTCGACGTTGCGGGCAAGCCGCGATTCGGGTTTGCCATGGCCGGAGAGCGGCGTGAGTCTCGCTGCCATGTTCAAAGCTCTCGCCGTCGGTCTTGCCGTTTTGGGGATGTCATTCACCGCCACCGCCCAGGAGAAGCAGCGTCTCTATGAGCTGCGGACCTATCATGCCGAGCCGGGCAAACTGGACGCGCTGCTGACCCGCTTCCGCGACCATACCTGCAAGCTCTTCGAGAAACACGGGATGACCAACGTGGCCTACTTCGTGCCGGTGGACAACGCGGACAACCTGCTGGTCTATCTGCTGGCCTATCCGGACAAGGAGGCGCGGGACAAGGCGTGGAAGGAATTTGGCAGCGACGAGGAGTGGAAGAAGGTGGTGGCCGAGTCCGAGGCCAACGGCAAGCTGGTCGGCAAGGTCGATGAACTTTATCTGATGCCGACGGAGTTTTCGCCAGGCTTTGCGCCTGCTGCGGCAGGAGCTCCCGATCGCTTGTTCGAGATGCGGACCTACACGACCGGGCCGGGCAACCTGCCGGCGCTGCACCAGCGCTTCAAGAACCACACGATCGAACTCTTCAAGAAGCACGGGATCACCAACATGAGCTACTTCCGCTATCTGGGCGGGCAGCCCGGCGCGGAGAACACGCTGCTTTACTTCCTGGCCCACAAGGATGCCGAGACAGCCAGCAGCTCCTGGACGAACTTCCGCGCGGACCCGGTGTGGGTGGCGGCGAAGAAGGCATCCGAGGATGCGGCGGGTGGTTCCCTGACGGTGCTGCCGGATGGAGTGAAGTCGGTATTCCTGAAGCCGGTTGATTTCTCGCCGGTGAAGTGAGGGGCTGCCAGAAGTGCTTCAGATCAGGTAGAAATAGGTCTTATAGGACATATAGGACCTATCGCTCGCATTTCACTGCATCCTCAACGGCTCGCCGGGTGGGAGCTCCACCCCGGCGAGCCTGTGCGATGATCAGTAGCCCGACGGCTATTTTAACAGACCCTTTTCACGGGCGCGGGCGATGAGCTGTTCGGCCTGTTCGGGCTTCAGTGCGAGCTTGCCGCCCTTGGCGGCCGCGTCCGTGACAAGCTTCTTGGCTTCTTCGTCGCCATGCTCGGCCAGCTTTTGGATGGCGGTAGCAAGGTCCGCCTTCTTCTCGACCTCCGCCTTGTCCCCGAGCAGCCCCAAGCTGCGGGCGCGGGCAATGAGTTGTCCACCTTCCAGAGAAGACAATTCGAGGTGGCCCTGGTTTTTGATGGCATCGTCGTGAATCGCGATCGCCTGCGGGTCACCGTGCTCGACCAAGGCATGGAGTGCCACCGCGATGAGACGGGTATCAGCGGCCTCGGCCGGGCTCGCCTCCTTGGCGCTGAAGAACACACCCCGCTTGCAATCGAGAAGGGCATGAACCCGGTGGATCTGGTCCAGGCCGAGAATGCCAGCGAGCGGGACCTTGCTGCCATCGGACTGCCGGGTATTCTTGCTGATGGCCGTGAGATCGGTGCCATACACCGTGATGCGGCCCAAGCTCACCGTTCCTCCCAGGACCACTTCGGTGTTCCCTTCGGTCAGCGGCTTGAGTCCCTCGCCTGCGCCCTTGGCGACCGCCTTCGACTTGGCGAGTTCGACGCCTGCTTGTTTGGCGAAGGAATCGTCCAGCACCGTCGTCGCCGCACCGGTATCCACCACCATCACGCCGTCCTTCCCGTTGACGCGGACCGGCAGCGACCACAGAAATTCGTGCTCCTTCCTGGCGACCCCGCCGATGGTTCGACGAGTCATGGGAATTTCCAGCAAGCCATCCGGTGCACGGAAATATCCCGCAGGATCGAGGCGCATGGTCCCGTCGACGCAATCGAGTAGCGCACCTGCAGAGGAAAGGTCATCCAAGCCGATGACACCCAAGCCATCCGACTCTCCTTCCACCGCCGCGATGGGAATGAAGGTATGGGTGCCGGATAGCTTCGGGAATGCGTCCGCCTTCTGGCCGGGCACCGAGATGGCGACTTTGCCCTCCATGATCTTGCCCAAGTCCCCGGCGATGCCCTTGCCCTGCGCGCCTTCCACCTCCTTGAGCGTGACATCCAGCTCCTTGGCGAGACGGTCGCAGAGACTGGTCGCCGCAGCTCCCGTGTCCACCATCAGGTGGCCCTTCTTGTTTTGGATCTCCACGGGCAAGGTCATCAGGCCGTGGCTCCAGTTGAGCTTGATGGGAGCCGGGGCATCCGCGGACGGCTCCGCCGGGGCCGCAGGAATTTCTGTCCCAGCTACACCCGCCAGCGCCAAGGCGCAGGCCAATCGCAAGAGTTCATTCATGGGAGGGATCATTTCGAATATGTTCGGGCTCCCCAGCGGCGCAAGCTTCCAAAGTTTATCTTAAAAATACCGTTTTGACCGATCTGGGCACTTGGAGTGAGATTTTTCGAGTCCGGACTCATTCCTCCGACTTCCTCTTCCCCAGTTCCTGTAGCTGCTCCTTGAGGCCGAGCGAATCGACCCACTTGGCGGCGGCCTGCGGATTGTAGCTGCCCCATGAGGCGGCGACGTTCTTGACCATCCAGAGGCGCTTTTCGCCGGTGGGAAGCGACTCCACCCAGCGGGCTGCGGCAGCGGGTTCATCGCCGCCCCACTTGCCGGCGAATTCGCAGAAGTAGCGGAAGTTCCGATCCTCCTTCAACCCGGTGTCGCCTTGCTCCGTGATCAAGTAGCGGATGCCTTCCGCCCGCAGGGGCATTGGTGCCGGTTCGCCTTTCAAGCCTGACAGCATTTCGGCAATGCTGTGGCGATCGCCATCGGGCAAGGTTTCGAAAGCCTTGAGCGATTGTTGGATCTGGCCTTCATCCCAAGCCTGCATCTTGACGACAGCCCTGTCCTTGTCGTCGCGGCTCCATGAGGTGATCTCGCCAAGCTGGGATGGCGAGTCGAGGTACTTGGGTGGACCATTCGAAGGCGCTTCCGCCAAGGCCTTCCCCCACAGGCCATCCATGTCCGCGGAGAGGCCGATCTGGTCGCGAAGCTCTGCGGCTTTCGCCGGATCCGTCCCATAGAGCTGCCTGAGGCTGGTCACGATCAGGTAGTCGCGCGACCTTTGGTCCAGATCCGCGGCAAGAAGCTCGGGCAGGCGCTCAGGACTCCGATAGAGAAGTACCCGGGCAGCGGCGGCACGGAGTCCGCGGGCCTTTTCTTCGGTGATCCCCATCCCGGCGTAGTCGGCAGCAAACCAGCGGTCTGGATCGGATTCGGCAAGCTTGTTGCTTTTGTTCAAAAGCGCGGGCAGCCATCCTTCCGGCAATTTGTCCACAGAGGCGGCGTACTTCTCATTGAGTTCCCAGCAGGTGGCTCCGAGGAACTGTTCCAAGCCATCCGCTTCTCCTGCGAGCTTTGCGACGCCGGCAGCGAAGTCCTTTGCCAAGAGGCCGCGGGTGATTTCATCCATGGCCCTGCGCCGCAACTTCTCCGGCCACCCGGCGGCTTCCTGCTTCAAGAGATCGGGGGCACTGCGGGCCAGCACGTTGATCATTCCTTCGGACTCGCCTGAATTCCTGAGGTGCCCATTCTCGCCACCAGCCCTGATCTCAGCAGCCGTCTGACAACGCAGGACTCGCGCCAAGGCCTGCCGCGGATCGCCGTAGGCCGCGCCCCAAGACAGTGGACCCGCGATCAGAGCGAAATCCTTAGGGTCCTTCAGCGCGTCGAGGAACTTGAAGGCCGCGGTGGGATCCAGCCTCCCCCAATCTTGAGAAACATCGGCCGCGCGGGCGCGGTCCTTCGCGAAATGGAAGCGCAGCATGCCTTCGCCATCCTCTGCGACCCAGCGCTGGCCGGTGATGTGATAAAACTGCAGGGACTCCACGGTCTCGCGCCGCGGGATCCAGCCTGCTTCATACCACGCCGCGAGATCGCTGACCGGCAGCGACTGGGCCAGAAGGGTCATGGCACGCAGCTTCTCCTCCGTTGCCTTGGCAGCGCGCAGCGGTGCCAAGCGAGCCGCGACCTCCGGCGGGATCTCACGGGCCGAGCGGGCGGGATGCTTGCGGTCCGCGGATTTCGCCGGGGCGAGTTCAGGGGCACTTGCCGGCTGGTCGCCCTGGCCAGCCGCGAACCAACCGCCGATCGCGGCGAGGGCGAAGGAGACTGCAAGCAAGGGAAGCTGTGGCGTGGTCTTCATGGTGCAGCCGGCTTGAGGGTTTTCTGCATCGCGGCCCGCGTCTCGTCGGGGAGATCGGTCTCCTCCAACCATCTAACAGCCTGCTCCGGGTTCTTTGACGACCACTGCTTGAAGACATCCACGGCAGCATCCGCGGAGTCGTCCTGACCCACGAGTTCCATCGCCCATTCCATGGCTTGCGGGAAACGCTCCTGGGTACTGAATTGCGCGGCGGCCATCTTCAGGCCCGAGCTCCGGAGGTCTTGATCTTCCTGGCCATTGCACCACTCCGCGAATGCCGCGGGATCGCTCCGCACCCAGGCATTGGCCGCGAGACTGCGCGGATCGCCGCCGACATAGCTGATTTCGCCGTCCTCCGACCAAAGGGAGTAAGCCTGAGATACCAGCGTCTTGTCCCCGGGCATCTGCAGGGCAGCAGCCATGGTCGCCTGTGGGTCCCTAGCCACGAGGTCAGTCACCAAATCGCGGGGCCCAGGTATCTCCTCGCTTGAGGAGTCCGTAGGGTCCAAAGGCGAATATGTGCGGATCGTCCGGACGGTGGGGCTCGGGGTGAGCTTGAAGAGTTCAACCATGAGGCCGAGCGCGGCTTGCGGATCACTGTCGACCATGGACCGTGCGCAGGCAGCGAATTGCTCCGGCTGCGGGACGGGTTCGGCACGCGCCGCGGCCAAGGCTGCGGCGGGATCGGACTTGAGCAACTCGCGGAAAGCAAGCTGTGCGAGGTCGCGCTTCATGGCACCTTCCGGCAGCCCTGCGGCGAACTCCTTTGCCAGGCCGGGATGCTCGCTGCCGAGCATGGTCAGGAAGTCATCCTTCATCTCCGCCAGCCCCCAGTGCAGGCGCATCCAAGCGAAGGCGGCCTGCGGGTCCTCCCGGGTCCAGCGTTGCAGCGGCTCAGTCAGGTGAAGCTGGCCATTCTCGACCAGATAGGTCAGCGCCTTCTCACGATCGTCCCCAGCGATTTCGTTGGCGATCTTGTCCGGATCCGAATCGGCGATCAGGTTGGGGTTGTCCCGGATCATCTTGAGCGCCAGATCGGGATGGAAGCGCATGACCGCAGACGTTGCAATATCGTCCCAACGACTGCCAAAGCCCGGCTTTGCCGGCAACACCGACATGGGATCGAGCATGGCGCGGGCCCAGAGTGCCGACTCCTCCGCACCATCGCGCTTGGCCGCCGCTATCGCTCCTTCCGGATCGAGTTGGATCCAACGGCGGAACATGACGAGCTTATCCCAATGGTCGGTCTCGTAGGAGTTTCGCTGGCGGTACTGGTCCCAGAAGGCGGCAATGTCCTCCGCGCTGGCATCGAGCAACCAGAGACTGAAGCGTCCGGCGAAGGAGCTGCGGTCGGCGGCTAACAGGTCCTGGATGGTGTCGGTGGAGCGGGTGGCTTCGAGATTGTCCGCCGAAGGCGGTCTGGTGCCGCTGGAGGAAGTCCGCTGTGGCGGGGCCGGATCGTGATCCGCAGGCGTAGCCGTGGAGCGCGTGCCGCGATGCAGGGCAAAGCCAGCCCCGAAGCCCAGGCCGACGACGAGGATCACAAGATAGGGATTTCCCTGCTTCACTTATGTCCGCTTAGCGGTCGATCGAGGGAGTGACAAGGAGACTCGGATGAAGTTTGCGTGAATCCGGCCCGAAGCGCCGAGCGGGATGGATTTCCCGGCGCGGGGATGCTTGAGTCTTCCACACGATGCCCAAGAACCCGTCCCCCGACCCCGCGCCGGTCTTGTTCCAGAAGCTGGTGAAGCATTTCGGCTGTGACCCGGGTGCGCTGCCCTTGCTGGAGCGGACCTTCGAAAAATACGAACGCCCGAACTTGTACCAGGCTCTGGAAGAGATCGGCGGCAAGTCGGGGAGCTGGCACGGCGTGGTGAATTTCCAAGACTACGGCGTGGCCTCACTCTCGAAATTCTGCCGGCCCGCCAGTGCCGACCAATTCGATGCCGGGCCGGTGCAGCACGTGGATGAAATTTTGCCGGGCAAGCAGCGGCTGGCCTGTGTGAAGCGCGGAATGAAGCTGTGCAAATATCGCGGCATGCCGGTGGCCATTCACCTGGATGAAGAGCGCTTCACCGCCACGCCCAAGATTCAGATGGAGGTGATGGCCGCCGACCGCGGTCTGGCGGAAGAATTGATGCGCCGGATCGAAAGCGTGACCACCTATGGCAAGGCCTTCCGTGGCGGAGTGATCTCGATGGCCGGTGACTGCTACCGGGGCTTCGCGCTGAAGTTCCATCAGCTACCGCAGATCCAGCGTGAGGAGGTGATCTTACCGGAAGAGGTGCTACAACGGATCGAGCGGCACACCGTGGACTTCAGCCGGCAGGCGCAACGCCTGAAAGCCGCCGGGCGGCACTTGAAGCGGGGCATCCTCTTCCACGGTCCGCCGGGGACCGGCAAAACCTACTCCGCGATGTATCTCGCCAGCCGCATGCCGGAGCGCACGGTCTTCCTCCTTACCGGCGCAGACATGGGAATGATCGAGAAGGCGGTATCGATGGCGCGAGTCCTGCAACCGTCCACCTTGATTCTTGAGGACGTCGATCTCATCGGAACGAAGCGTGAGCAACAGGTGGTTGGCGCCAATGCGGTGCTCTTCGAATTGCTCAACCAGATGGACGGATTGGCGGACGATGCGGACTTGCTCTTCATCCTGACGACCAACCGGCCGGATGTGTTAGAGCCGGCACTGGCGGCGCGTCCCGGCCGCATCGACCAAGCGATCCAGATCCCGCCGCCGGATGAAGATTGCCGGCGGCGGCTGTTCGAGCTCTATGGCAAGGGTCTGAAGGTCGAGACCAAGAATCTGGGTGGCTTGATCAAGAGACTGGAGGGGGTGAGTGCGGCGTTCATCCGTGAGTTGCTGCGCAAGGCGGCGGTGCATGCCGCGCTGGAGACGAGCAAAGGCAAGATCGCGGTGAAGGAGCGCCACCTCGAGGCGGCGGTGGCGGAGCTGATGGTGGCGGGCGGTGATCTGACCAAGAGTTTGCTGGGGGCTGCGGACAGGAAGTAGGCAATCGTCGCCCCTGCCTGCCGTAGGATCGTTCGTGAGAACGAGGGGGCCACCGGTGAGGCCTTGCCACAAGGGACCGTTCCGCATTCTCACGAATGCGCCTACGGTTGATATCGGGCTGCCCTTCGGGGTCAGCTCGGTACCTGCTCGCGCATGCTGTTCGAGAACTCGTCCCACCAATCGGCATCCGGCTCGGCGTAGGGACGGAAGGTCTCGATGGTGCCGAGGGCTTCGTTGTAGAGCAGCGCGCGGTGCAGGCCGAGGGTGCTGGCGGCGGGCGAATCGACGAGGTTGGCGGAGTCGTTCGCGCTCATCTGATAGAGCACGCGCATCTCGAACTCGGCCATGACCTTGCGGGGCAGCCAACGGCCGACGTTGTTCCAGGTGTCGATGCCGACCAAGAGGTGGATACCGAGCGGGCCGCCTTCACTGGCGATATCCGCGAGCACCTTGGAGGGATTCGGACCGGAGGGCCCGTCGTCCATGGAGAAGAGGAAGTCCTCTTCCTGGCGTAGCTTCTTGAAGCGCTGAAGGCCGTGAATGACCAGGAAGATCTCCGGGCCGCTGGCACCGGCGGCGCGCTTCTCCAACTCGGCGGCAAGATCGGAGAAGACATCCGTCACCGCGGTGGGGCTGGTGATCTTCACGTCCTGCGGGATGCTCTGCTTGATGCGTGCTGGCAGGCCCTGGGTGCCGGTGGAATCGAGCACGATGAAGCGGGCACCATCTGCAGGCTGACCTGCAGCCAAGGTGGACATGGCGAGGGACAGCAGCATCGAGACGCGCTCGTCCGACTGGCCGACGACCAGCAGATGGCTACCGCTGCGGCGAGCGAAGATCGCTTCGGTCGGGCCCTTGATCGAGTTCGGTTCACCGAGCCAGGCGCGGGCTTCCGCGGGACTCTTCTCAGGGCGCGCTTGCAGTGCTTCGGCGAGCTCCATGTTGCCGCGGAGTTCGGCGGGAGCATTGCCTTCAAAGACAACGAGCGAGCCGGGCTTGCGGCCACGCTCGACAGCCAGCGCGGCGACCTTGTCCAACAGATCGTTGCGGGTGTCTTCCCCGAGCCACACGGTCTGGAAGGGACTGTTGGCGGCGAGGGCACCGGCGTTGTCGTTGTAGATCCCCTCCCCCGGGCGCGTCAGCAGGCGCGGCGCGGGATTGTCGTCGTCCATGATCAGATAGGCATCGGCCTCATTGCACTGCAGGGCGATGCGGACGACCATCTGGCCGAGGGTGGCACGGGCCAGGGTGTAAGCTCCGCCCAAGGTCTGCGAGCCAAGGATCACGTGGATGCCGAAGGCACGGCCCTGGCGGACGATGCGGTCTAACAGAAGTGATGCGGACTGCGCGACCGGATCGTCCTCGGTGAAGAACTCCTGGAACTCATCGATCATCAGCAGGGTCCGCGGCATGGTCTCGCCGGAGGCCTTGCGGTAGCCGGCAAGATCCTGCGAGCCGTGCTTGCGGAAGAGCTCGCCGCGGCGGCGCAACTCGTCATCCACGCGGTGCAGCACGCTGAGGCCGAACTCGCGGTCGGACTCGATGGCGACGACGCGCGCATGCGGCAGGCGCTTGTGGCCGTAGCACTTGAATTCCACGCCCTTCTTGAAGTCCACGAGATAGAACTCCACCTCATCCGGGCTGCAATTCAGCGCGAGGTTGGTGATCATCACGTGGAAGAGGGTCGATTTACCGGAACCGGTCTTACCCGCGATCAGCGCGTGCTGGCGGGTGCCCTTGCCGAGCGCGAGCCACTGGAACTTCTTCGCGCCGCTGCGGCCAATCGGCACGCGCAGCTCGTCGCCGGTGCTGCTCTTCCACCAATCCGCCTCTTCTGGAGCGATGTTGGTGAAGGGCACCTCCACGCGGTTTGAGTCGACGCTGGCCTTGCCCAAGCGATGGACCACCGTGGTTTCCAACTCACCCTGCGGCGGCGGCAAGAGTTCGACTTGATCGGCACCCGCAGGCAGGCCCGCAAGGTAGAGTCCCTGCTTGCCCGGCAGCACGCGCAGGCAGGCGCGATCCAAGGCCTCCGCCAATGCGGGATCGGGCGCGGGCTGGTTCGAGTCACGGTGGACCAAGAGATAAACCCCACAGCGGGCACCACTGGTGGCGATGCTCAGCAAGCGCTTGGATGCAGTCTCGCTGAAGGCTGCCGGGAAGCCGGAGATGACGAGGAAGCGGTGCTTCTCCGCGACCGTGCCGGCGTGGCGGTTGTAGTCGTCCAGTGTCGCATACTCGTTGCGGAGATACATCTGGATGACCTTCTCGATGTGCTCGTTGAGCTCGGCGAGGCGCTCCTCGATCTGGGTGGTCTGGGTCCAGATGCGGCCGTTGATCAGGGTCTCCTCGTAGTCGCCGAGGTGCATCAGCCCGGCGAAATCCTTGCCGAGGCCGACGGGGTCGATGAGCGTGAAATTCGCCCGTCCGGCGGGATGCGAAGCGAGCACGCGCAGCACGACCTCATTGATCGTGGCGGCGGCGGTAGAGGCCTCACCCTCGATCATCAGGGACGCGCGGCTGGGGAAGCCCAAGGACAGCGGCACCGTGAAATCCGCCGGTCCGTCCAGCGTGAACTCAGGACTCTCCGGCATGCCACCGGCCAAGGCCGGCAGGGATACTTGCAGACGGCCGAAGGGAATCACCTCCTGCGAGGATTCCGGCGGAGTCCAAGTCTCCACCCAGCTCTCCTCCCAAGCGGGGAAACGTTCCGCCGCGATGGCACCCAAGCCGGAGAGCTCGTGGTGCACCGGCTTCACGTGCTCGTTCCATTCCGCGATCAGTTTCTCCAAGCCAGCGCGGCGGGTCTCATCCGCCTCTTGGATCTGCTGCTCGTAGCTAGCCTCGCGGCCGCCTTCCTCGCCGGCAGTGGCCTGATCCAGATCCGCGACGGCATGCTCCATGCCCATGGCCACCCAGGACAGGTTGCGCTGATAGAGCGCCTCGGCCTTGGCCGGGAGGCGCGCGGCCTGGGCCTCGATCTTGCGGCGGCCCTCCTTCATCAGCTCCTGAGCCTGGTCATCGCTGCCGCGCAGGGTTTCACTGAGGGCCTCGCTCTGGTCAGAGATGCCCTTGCGCAGTTGAGCGCCCAAGTTTTCCACCGCGGTTTCGGAAGCGATAATCGCGGCATTGAAGTCATTGCGGGCTTCCTGGAGCCGTTGGGCCAGACGCCGGGTGGCAGGCCAGAGCAAGAGCAGGGAAAGGACATGGAACCCGGCGGCAATCTCGACCGCAGTGATCCAGGAAAGCTTCTCGCGGAGCGCGGGCACCAGCGGCGTGGTAATGGCGAACAACCAGCCGAGCAGCGGCAGGATGCTCAGGAACCAGTAGAGCGGATTGCCCCGGAGGGAGCCAGCGGCCGCGCGGGCCTCGGCGACCCGGGCCGAGCCCTCGCGCTTGAGAATCTCACGGTCACCGGTGGTCGCCGCCTCGCGGGCACCGGAAAGCTTGCCCTTCTTCAGGACCGGGGTGAGCAGTGGCTGGAACATCCAGAGCATGCCCAAGGCACGGCGCGCGTGGCGGCGGACCTCGTCGGCCTCGGTGGAAACCAAGTCCGAGAACTCGCGGTGATCCTGACGGGCACGCTCGAAGATGTCCTTGGCTTCCTTTTTGAGGCGATGGCTCTCGCCCTGGCGCTGACCGACCTGGCGGTCCTTGCCCTCGCGGACCCGGCGGGCCAAGCCGCTATGCGCGGATTGCGCGGCAGCATTGATGCGGGCGCGACGCCGCTCGTAGCGGGAATTCACCCCATACTCGAAACTTTCCTTCTCGGCCGTGAGGGCGGCAAAACGCTGCTCGCGGGTCGCGGCACCGGCCTCCCGGGCGGCGGTAGCCTGGCGCTTGGCGGCAAGGACGCTGGCGGCGTGGGCGCGGTTCAGGGCGGCCTCACGTCCGGCCACGCCGGAGATGCGCTCCTGGAGTTGTCCCAGTTGCTGGCTGATTCGGTCGGGGTGCAGCGGGTCAGTCACAGTCGGTATGAATCTTGGAAAGCACGAGATCGAGCTCCTCGATCACCCGGGTGGCAGTGGCCACGGCCTGGGGTAGCGGAGCGAGGTATTCCTTGTCGAACTCCGCCGACTTGGAGTCACGCCAAGACTGACGAAGCTCCTCCCAACGGGCGAACATTTCGCGCGTGGACTCGTTCAAAAGGGACTTGCTGGCACCCAGGCTCATGACGATGGCTCGGTCGTTTCGGATTGAGTTTCAGTGGCAGTGCCGGCCACGGGGCGTGGAGCATTGACCTCCGCGTAATCCTGGAGATTGCGGACGGAATTCGAGAGGAAGACGACACCCTTCGGCATCTGGCGGGAAAGCATGTCCTGCAGGGTTTCAAGCTGCTTGGCCAAGGCCTCCACCCGGGCATCGTAGGCCTGCCGCCAGCGCTTGATGACGTTGAGCTTCTCCGCGGCCTCGGCGAGGGCGCGCTCGGCCTTCTTGACGGCCATCTGTTGGGCCGACTTGTCGTTTCGCAGGGAGGACAGCTTGGCGCTGAAGAGTTCCTGCTGCGCCTGCTCCAGCGCCCGGGTGCGGCGGCGATACTCCCCCTCCCACTTCTGGCGCTGCTCGGTCTCCAGCCAGCCGCGGGTGCGCTTGACCTCGCCGGTCACGTCATCGAGGGCGCGGCGGGCGCGCTCGGCATAGCGGATGAGCACCGCCCGGAAATCCTGGATTGCGTCGATCGAGCCGACCCGTGCCTGTCCGTCCATGGCGTGGTAGAGTCCGTTAGCGTTGGTCGAGGTACTGCTGGATGCGCTCGGCCTTGCGCAGCAGGTAGGGCGTGTGCTGGTCGGAGAGCTCCACGAAGCGCTTCATCGTCTTCATCATGGTCAGGAATTCTGCGGAGAATTTCTCGTGTTCCTGGTCCTGCCACGAGTCCCCGAGGGCGGAAAAGCGCGACATCAGCGAGGTGGTGCGCTCGCGGACTTCGTTATTGAAGCGTTTCAATTCCGCGGCGAAGCGGCGGACTTCTTCCGGATCGATAATCGCTTGGGCCATAATTCCATTTTCAGCGGTCTTGGCCCGTGGTCGAGGAATACCGCAAGGTTTTACCAAGGAAAAACACGGGCTTTACCAAACAACCGCAATCCGGGCCCGGGGTTTTGCCGCTGACAGGGATTTTCCGAACAAAACCGCGTGCCACGACATTCATTCAGGACCACGGTTCGCCCGTCACCCGCCATGGATCGATCGATGAAGCGCCTGCCCTTGCTCTTGCTCCCGCTGCTCGCCCTTTTGCCCGCCTGCCGCGAGAAGGCCGCCACAGCAGACTCGGCCCCCGCCAAAACCGCAGGGCTGCCCGCGCCGGTCGCCGGGCTGGAGAAGAAGGACGGGATGGTCCACCTGCCCGGAGGGAGCTATACCATGGGCCACGACGGGACCTTTGAAACGCCCTACGGGACCAAGGACTTTCCCGAGGAGGGACCGGCCCACAAGGTGACGGTGAAGCCCTTCTGGATCGACGAGACGGAGGTGACGAATGCGCAGTTCGCCGCCTTCGTGAAGGCCACCCACTACGTGACTTTCGCCGAGCGCAGCGTGAAGCCGGAGGATTTCCCCGAGGAAGCGCGGGCCAGCCTGCCGGCGGGAGAGCTGGCGAACGGAGCGATCAATTTCCGCGAGGACGCCCACATCGAAGGCAACCCGAACATCCCCGGTCGCGCACTGGAGTGGTGGAAGTGGGACCCGCAGGCGAACTGGCGCCAGCCCGCCGGCAAGGGCAGCTCGATCGAGGGCAAGGACAACTTTCCCGTGGTCTGCGTGACCCACGAGGACGCCAGCGCCTACGCCAAGTGGGCCGGCAAGCGGCTGCCCTCCGAAGCGGAGTGGGAATTCGCCGCCCGTGGCGGACTGGAGGGCAAGATCTACTGCTGGGGAGATGACCTGAAGGTGGACGGCAAGTGGATGGCCAACACCTGGCAGGGTGACTTCCCCAACAAGAATACCGCCGAGGACGGCTACAAGGGTGCCTCGCCCGCCAAGAGTTTCCCACCCAATGCCTACGGGCTCTACGACATGGCGGGGAATGTCTGGGAAATCTGCAACGACCTCTACGATCCCGCTTATTTCACCCAGTGCGATCCGGACAATCCGCAGGGCCCGGTGCAGTGGGTGAACCGCGACACCGGCTTGAAGGGCGACGGCAAGGTCCACCACGTGACCAAGGGCGGCTCCTTCCTCTGCCACGTCTCCTACTGCATGCGCTACCGGCCAGCGGCGCGGCACTCGCAGGACAGCGAGTCGCCGACGAATCACACGGGGTTCAGGTGCGTGAAGGATTGAGGATCGACTGACACAACCCGGTGATTGAAGCAGTCGGGTACTGCCGTTCCTGTGCCCGTGACGAAACACGTTTTACTGCTTCTCTCTGGTGTTGCCTGCGCAAGCGCCTTGGAGCCTTGCCGGATTGAGATCGTGGACAAGGAGAACGGCTGGCCGGTGCCGCTGGTGGAGTTGCGGACGACGCATGAGGAACGTTTCGTGAGCGACAACGCGGGCTTGATCGCGCTGGAGGACAACGAGCTGTTAGGCCGCGAGGTGTTCTTCCACGTGAAGGGTCACGGCTATGGCGTGAAGAAGGACGGCTTCGGCTTCGAGGGTGTGCGGGTGACGCCGCAGGCTGGCGGGAAATTGAAGATCGAGGTGGAGCGGACCAATATCGCCAAGCGCTTGGGCCGCCTGACAGGAGCGGGCCTCTTCGCGGAGAGCGTGAAGCTCGGCGGCACCGCGCCGCTGCCGGAGACGGGAGTGTTCGGCTGCGACTCGGTGCTGATGGCGCGGCATGGCTCGAAGCTCTTCTGGCTATGGGGCGATACCACGTTGCCGGGCTATCCGCTGGGCGTGTTCGATTCCACGGCGGCGCTCACGGATGCGCAGCCGATCAAGAAGTTCGAGCCGCCGCTCGCGATGCCGTATGAGCATTTCCGCGATGACAAGGGCAAGCCGCGGGGTGTGGCGAAGATGCAAGGCGATGGTCCGACCTGGCTGGGCGGCATGGCCAGTGTGCCAGACAAGGACGGCAAGCCGCAACTGGTGGCACTCTATTCGAAGATCAAGGGTCACCTCGACGAGTATGAGGTCGGGCTGTGCCGCTGGGAGCAGAAGGAAGAAGCCTTCAAGCAAGTGCGCGCGATCTGGAAGGCGGGCGATGAAGCAAAGCCGAAGTTGCTGCTGCGTGGCCATCCTTTCACCTGGGCCGATCCCGCGGGGAAGAAGTGGCTGATGTTCGGTGATCCCTTCCCCACCGCGCGTTGTCCGGCGACTTATGAGGCATGGAGTGATCCGAGCACGTGGGAGAAGCTCGAAGAGCCGACCGCACCGCGCTCGGCGGCGGATGGCTCGGAGGTGAAGCCGCATCGCGGATCGGTGGTGTGGAATCCCTTCCGCAAGCGCTGGATCTCGATCTTCACGCAAACCTTCGGCAAGCCCTCGGCCTACGGCGAGATCTGGTATGCTGAAGCGGAATCACCCACCGGCCCCTGGGGCAAGGCGGTGAAGGTGCTGACGCATGACAACTACACCTTCTACAATCCCAAGATCCATGCCGAGCTGACGCCGGAGAATGCCTCCTTCATCGTCTTCGAGGGGACCTACACGGCGGAGTTTGCCGACAAGCCGCAGCCGACGCCGAAGTACAACTACAACCAGATCCTCTATCGCCTGGATCTGGATGATCCGAAGCTGAAGGGCGCGCAGTGAGAAGTGGGCTCCCCGCCTCTAACAGCCCCAGTCCTCACCGTAGCGGGAGAATGAAAAGCGCCCGGTCTGCTTGTCGATCGAGAGGCGCTCCCGATGACGATTCTCCGGGGGCACGGAAAGCTCGATCTCCCAAGTGTCGTCTCGCTCGCCAACAAGGGAAAGATCCGCACGGCGGCAGATTCCGATCAGGAGATCACGAGCCATGACCAAAGCCGTCTCCCGACTGACTGGCCCGGTGCCCTGGCGGTATTCCAGCCGACGCTGTTGAAGCTGCCCCCAATCGCGAATGGAACCGCTAGTGGCGCGCCCCGCTAGCACCGCCCCCTTCTCTACGATTGCCAGATCGAATTCCTCCTTACCGAGGAGAACCCGGAACATGAGGTAATGGTCGAGGCAGGAAAGGATGTAGTCCGCCTTGGGACAGGCGGGGTCATCAGCCAACTCCAAGAGGAGCGGCAAGTAAGCTTCCTCCTGCAGAATGAGGTCCTCCTCCTGGTCGGCGAGAGCCAGGTTCTCGGCATAAGCCCATTTCCTCAGTGTCTCCTCCGAGGGATTCCAATCGTCCAAATTGACCACCTCAGTCATAAAAGGACGCGGTTTTCGATCCCCGCCTAGGCCACCTGCCGGTCCACATTGACCCGCAGGTTGCCGACGATGAAGTCCTGGCGATCCGGCGTGTTCTTGCCCATGTAGAAGGCGAGGAGTTCCTTGGTCCCCTTCCCTTCCTCGAACTCGACGTGGTCGAGCTTCATGTCGGGACCGATCATGAACTTGAACTCGTCCGGGGAGATTTCACCGAGGCCCTTGAAGCGGGTGATCTCCGCGTTCTTGCCGAGCTTGCCCAGGGCCTTCTCCTTCGCTTCCTCGTCGTAGCAGTAGATGGTCTCCTTTTTGTTGCGCACGCGGAAGAGCGGGGTCTGCAGGATGTAGAGGTGGCCCTCGCGGATCACTTCCGGGAAGAACTGCAGGAAAAAGGTCAGGAGCAGCAGGCGGATGTGCATGCCGTCCACGTCGGCATCGGTGGCGACGACGACGCGATTGTAGCGCAGCTCCTCGATGCCGTCCTCAATGCCGAGCGCTGCCTGCAAGAGTGCAAACTCCTCGTTCTCGTAGACGATCTTCTTGGCGAGGCCGAAGGTATTGAGCGGCTTGCCGCGCAGCGAGAACACGGCCTGTGTTTCCACATCGCGGCTCTTGGTGATCGAGCCGGAGGCGGAGTCACCCTCGGTGATGAAGAGCGTGCTATCGAGACGCTGCTTGTGCTTCGAGTCGAGGTGCGCGCGGCAATCGCGGAGCTTCTTGTTGTGGACCTTCGCCTGGCGGGCGCGGTCGCGGGCCATCTTCTGGATGCCCTTCATGTCCTTGCGCTCGCGCTCCGCGGCCTGGATCCGCTTCTGGATCGCCTCGGCCACCTTCGGGTGCTTGTGCAGGTAGTTGTCGAGGTGCTGCTTGAGGAAGTTGCTGACGAAGGTGCGGATCGACTCGCCATCCGGCACCATCGAGGCGGAGCCCAGCTTGGTCTTGGTCTGCGATTCGAAGACCGGCTCCACCACGCGGACGCAGATCGCCGCCTCGATACCCGCGCGGATATCCGCGGGATCGTACTGCTTCTTATAGAAGCCGCGGACCGCATTCACGAAACCCTCGCGGAAAGCCTGCAAGTGCGTGCCGCCCTGGGTCGTGTTCTGGCCGTTGACGAAGGTGTAGTACTCTTCACCGCTGTCCACGGTGTGGGTGAAGGCGATCTCGATGTCGTTGCCCTTGAGGTGGATGGGCTCGTAGAGAGCTTCGCCTTCCATCTCCTCGCGCAGCAGGTCGAGCAGGCCGTCCTTCGATTTGAACTTCTTGCCGTTGAAGACGATCGTCAGCCCCGGGTTCAGGTAGCTGTAGTAGCGGCACATCTTCTCGACGATGGCCTCCTTGAACTTGGCCTTGGCCGGGAAGATCGAGCGGTCGATCTCAAAGGCGAGGCGCGTGCCCGAAGGAGCCTCCTCCTTGCGCGTCGCCTTCATGTCCTCGGTCACGATGCCCTTGGAGAACTCGAGCGCCTTGGTCTGGCCATCGCGCCAGGCCTGGATCTCGAAGAAATCCGCGAGCGCGTTCACCGCCTTGATACCGACGCCGTTCAGGCCGACGGATTTTTTGAAGGCCTCGCTGTCGTACTTGGCACCGGTGTTGATCTGAGCGGCGCAGTCGTAGAGCTTGCCCAGCGGGATGCCGCGACCGAAGTCACGGACTTCCACACGGCCCTCCTCGTCGATCTCGACGCGGATCTCCTTGCCGTGCCCCATGATGTGCTCGTCGATCGAGTTATCGATGACCTCTTTGAGCAGGATGTAGATGCCGTCGTCCGGCGAAGAGCCGTCACCGAGCTTGCCGATGTACATGCCAGGGCGGAGACGGATGTGCTCGCGCCAATCGAGGGACTTGATGTCGGCTTCGGTGTAGTCGGCCATGGGGATGTTTCGGGAATGCTGAGGAATCCCCGCCCCCGTGGCAAGCGCCGGGAACCCGGCAAAAAATGTGGGAAATCCGCCCTTTTGCTGTCATTCTGGCCAGAGCTTGCCCAGACACTCCAGAATCGTCCTTTTTGCGCTGGCCGCCCTCGCCGGTTCTTTTTCCGCGACCGGGCAAGGGCCCCTTCTCGTCGCGATGCTGGGGATGGCGCTCGCCGTGCCACTCGGGCTGGTGATGGCCGTGTGGCTGATCATCGGGCTCAGGCGTGATGGCGAGGTGCCGATCGGTCTCGAAAAGACCTTCAGGGCAAGCATGACCCTCTTTGCCTGGGTGATCATCCTCGTGCTTTCCTCCACTGCATTCGGCTACTACCGGGTATGGGAGGTCCAATCTTATGTGAACGGTATTGTGCCCCGGTTGGACGAATATCGAGCCAAGACTGGGGGCTATCCCAAGACCTTGAATGAGATCGGAGCGCCCGAACCACCGACTCTTCTCGCTGGTGTCGGCAGCTATCGGGGGGACCGCGGCTACTTCTATTTTGAATACTGGCGGCCTTTCATCCTGGGAAGTGGATGCATCTTCGACAACGAGACGCGCCAGTGGCGGACCGACGACTTCTAGAGCATTTCCGAAAAGCTGTAGCTGACTCCAACGGTTGAGAGCTTTCGCGGGGAGCGTTTGGTAAATCGAAACTCGCTACGATCCCTTCGGGATCGAGTGGACTTTGCGGGGCCTTACCGGGGGTGTCGGCTGCGCCTCAACCCCCGGCTACTGGAGCTGTGATCCCTATCGGGATCGGGAGAATGGACGGGGATCTCGCGATGCGGCTTGTGGCCGCCGAAGTGCGACAATCATAGACGAGCCGCTACATTAGAGGTCGGCTTCGCCTCGACCCGCGGGGATCTCACGATGCGGCTTGCGGCCGCCGAAGTGCGACGGTCATAGACGCGCCGCTACATGAAGTATTCGGCAAGCACCTTGTCGCGCTGGCTCTGCAGGACGGCGATACGCGCGTCGTTCCGGCCCTTCGGATTTTGGACCCTCAGCTTGCCGAGTTTGTCGTCAAGTTGGCGCAATAGGCGGTGGCCGCGTTCCCGGAGCAGGGTGGCGCGCAGCGGTGTTTCCTCTGCGACGATTTGCTCGAGTTCGCTCCAGCCCTTGTCATTGGTCTTCGCTGGGATGCGCCACTTGCGGCTCAGCTCCCAGAGCGAGCCCCGGCAGAGGGAGCAGCGCAAGGGCGAAGGCATCCCGTGCCATGCCTCCGCGCGGCGGGCGGTGCGACAGGCGGTGCAGATGTAGGTGCGGCTGCTCACGATGACGATTTGTTAGCTCTCGTCGTGCATTTTCTGCGGCGGCCGTCCGTCGAGCGGACAGGAGGGTCCGCTCGCCACAGGGCGCTGCGCTGCCTATTCCGTGGACGCCGGCGAGCTTGAGTGATCCACCGAAGCTCCGGCTTCCAGCAGGCGGGCGCGCTTTTCGAGATCGAGCTGCAGGGCCCGCACGTTGAATCGCGCCCGGCCCTTGGTCTTCAGCCCGGCATGCACGGCGTGAAGTTCATCGGCGAGGCTGCGGCAGGTTTGGGCGTCGTCCGGCAGCTTGTCGCCGGAGATCTTCTGCAAGGTCTCAGCGTCCGTGAGATAGCCGGCTACGATCTTGTGGTAGGGCTCAACCCAAGCGTCCGCCCCCTTGGCCTGGACCGCCATGATCGCTTCGAATTGCGGGCGGGCAGCCTCCGGCATTCCTTGCTCCCAATTCTTGAGCCCGTGAAGCAATGCGGCCATCAGCGAGGCACCCGTAAGAGGCGGACTATCCTCCGAGTGTAGCACCGGGTGGAGTTCCTTCACCTTATCGAGTGCCACCAGCAACTCGTTGCTGACCTTGGAATCGACACCCTTGGCACTGGAAACATGGGTGACCGCATCGCGAGCATCCTTGCGTGCCTCGTTGGAAGAGCCATCAAGGAAGTCGCAGAGCACGGCTTCGCAGGCGGCCCATGAGCCGGTGGGCTCCATCGCATGCGGGTCATCGCGGACCGTGGCAAAAAGGCTGCGGGCCTTGGCGTAGTCCCCTGCCCGGAGCGCCTCTCCGGCCTCGCGGTAGGAGGTCCCGGCACGCGCGCCATCGGGAGCATCGGTCTCGCCGGTCTTACTCAAGGCGGATTCGCGCGGCTTGGCGTCGGGAATGACTTCGACCTCGCGGTTGTGGTTGACCCAGTAAATTCCAAAAGCCGAGGCCGCCAGCACCAAGGCACCGGCGCCAATCAGGGACATCTTCTCGCGGCGGCGCGTGGCGGCATTCCGCGCCACCGAGGCCGGAGTGATCGGCGCAGCCCCGCTGGCGAGGCGCTGGCGCGCTACCTCCAGGGCGGAAAGCAGGTCGTTGTAAGAGCGGAAGCGCTGGTTCGGATCGTGGGCCATCGCCCGGTCCACCGCCGCGCAGGTATCCAGGCTGATCCATGGTGCCATCTTCGCCAGCGGCAGAACCCGCCGCTTTGCCTCGCGCAGCTTGTTGGTGTCCATCGACTCCTCGTCGCAGGGCGGCTTGCCGGCCAGCGCGTGGTAGAGGGTCGCGCCGAAGGCGTAGATATCCGAGCGGAAGTCCTCCGGCAGGCCCTCGATGGTCTCGGGCGGCACGTAGTAGGGCGTGGCCCAGATTTCGGTGGCCTTGGCCTTGCCGCCCTTGGTCACCAGCGCGAGACCGAAATCGACGATCTTGGCATTGCCTGCGACATCAAGCAGCACATTGCCGGGCTTGATATCGCGGTGGATCAGGCCGGCGGAGTGGGCGGCCTTCAGGCCGTCCGCCACCTGGATCGCCAGCGGTAGCATCTCCGCCTCCGGGATCGAGCCGCGCTCGCGGATGTGATGCTCCATGTGGCCCCCGCCGACCACCTCCATCGCGATGTAGAAGCGCCCGAAGGCCCGGCCAGTGGTGAACACCCGGACCACGTGCGGGTGGCTGAAGGAAGCGGTGATCCGGGCCTCTTCTTCGAAAGCCTGGATCCGCTTCGAGTCCGCGCCGTATTCCTCGTTGAGGATCTTGACCACCACCTCGCGGTCGAGGGTGTTGTCCTGGCCGATGAAGACCACGCTCATCCCGCCGACTGCATGGCGGCGCAGCAAGGTGTAGGGCCCGAACTCGCGCTTCACCCGCGTGTGCTTCCGGCAGGACGGGCACTCGACATTCGAGAAGGGGGCGACCAGCGACACGTCCATGGACAGTCCACAGGCGTGGCAGTATGCGATCTCCGGTTCCCCCTCTGGCATGGCCTAGCGTAGCTACGGGCGTGCCGGGTGGAAACTTCAAATCCCGTGAACTTCTTGGAGAGCGGGTGAAGGCCAAATCTTCAACCCGCTCAGCCTCAGCGCTGCTGGAACCAGCCCGTGATGCTCATGCGGGTCTTCGTCGCGGGTAGCACCTCGTGCCAGAAATCCCCGGCCAGGAAACACACCAGCGTGCCCATCCGCGGCTCGATGAGCACGAAGGCGCCGTCCCGGCCATCCGGCGTCGTCCACAGCTTCAGCTCGCCCCCATCACCGGGTTGCCAGTCTTGGTTGAGGTAAAGAATCGCCGTCACGATCCGGTCGCTGGTTCCGGCGTGGCGGTCCAGATGGGCCTTGTAGAAGGCCCCTGCCGGGTAAATGGCAAAATGGCCTTCAAATGCAAATAAGCCGAGGTAGAAGCGCTGGTTGAACGCGAGCCGGAGCACTTCCAGCATCGCCAGATAGGAATCTGTCCCGGCCATCTCACCCGCCTGCAGCCACATCACCTGATCCCTGCGGATGTCCTCGCGGACTTCCAGATTCAGGCCTCGGCCCACGCCCGCCCGCTTGAATTGGCCCTTCTCGGAGGCATCCACGCACTCGCCTCGTAGCAGGAGAGCCTCTCCTTCGCTCACGTATCCGGGCAGGAAGCCCCAGCCATGGCGGTCGATTGCGCTGAGAAAGTCTTCCACTCATGCGAAGAGCGCCAATTCCGGGCAACCCGCCAGACAATTCAACAGGCAGGGCTCTCCGCAGCCGCATCTCCCCGGCTTGGTTGACAAACTCGCCTGCCTGCCCCGACGCTCCGCCGCGAATGGAACTCCGCGTGGAAAACAATGCCGGGATGCGGCTGGATGCTTGGCTGGCGGCGAACCTGCCGGACCTTTCGCGTTCGCGGATCCAGGAGCTGATCCGCGAGCAGTTCATCCTGCGCAACGGAAACCCGGCGAAGCCGCGGGATGCGGTGGCGACCGGAGATCTGCTTAGTATCGCGCTGCCCGAGGCAGTGCCGGCGGAGGCCCAGGCGCAGGACATCCCGCTGCACATATTGTTTGAGGACGCGCATCTGGTGGTGCTGGACAAGGAATCCGGGATCGTGGTGCACCCGGCGGCGGGGAATCCGGACGGGACCTTGGTCAATGCCCTGCTGCACCACTGCAAGGGCCAGCTTTCGGGGATCGGCGGCGTGGAGCGGCCGGGAATCGTGCACCGCTTGGACAAGGACACCTCCGGTTGTCTGGTAGTGGCCAAGACCGATCAGGCGCACCAGTCGCTGTCGGAGCAGTTTTCCGGGCGGACCACGATGGAGAAGCTCTACCTGGCTGCCGTGCAAGGCGTGCCCGAGCCAGCGAAGGACACGATTTTCACCCACATCGGCCGCCATCCGGTAAACCGCCAGAAGATGGCGGTGGTCAATCCGCCGGGGGGCAAGCCGGCGATCACCGACTATGAAGTGCTGGGGATCGATCGCTCGACCGGAAGCGCGCTGGTGCTCTGCCATCTGCACACCGGCAGGACCCACCAGATCCGCGTGCACCTCCTGAGCCGCGGTTGCCCGCTGATCGGCGACCCGATCTATGCGAAGCCGGAACGCCAAACGGCCAAGCCGGGGCGGCTGATGCTGCACGCCTGGCGGCTGAGCTTCGAGCACCCGGTAACCAAGCAGCGGTTGAAGTTCGAAGCGCCGATCCCGCCGGAATACACGCCGTGGCTGCTGGCGATGGATGGGGAATTGCCGAAGTAGTCCACACACGCCGTGTGCGGACTACTTACACGTATCTTAGCACCCGCGAGAGAAAGCGCTGCGCTTGCTCGGACTGCGGCTTCTCGAACCACTGCGCAGGCGGCGCGGATTCCACCACCTTGCCCGCGGCCAGGAAGGCGACGAGATCCCCCACCGCGCGGGCAAAGCCCATCTCGTGCGTGCTCAGGATGATCCGCTGGCCGCCTTCCGCCAGCTCTTGAATCAGCTCTAACACCTCCGCCGTCATCTCCGGATCGAGCGCGGAGGTCGGCTCATCCAGGAAGAGGACCTCCGGCTTCGCGGCCACGGCCCGGGCAATCCCGACGCGCTGCTGCTGGCCGCCGGAAAGCTCGGCAGGGCGCTTGTGGGCGTGCGCCAGCAGGCCGAAGCGGTCGAGCGCAGCCTCAGCGGTGGCCTTGGCATCGGCAGGCGATAGACGCTGCACTTCCTCCAACGGCAGGGTCAGATTGCGCAGGGCTGTTAGATGAGGGAAGAGATTGAACTGCTGGAAGAGGAAGCCATTCCGGCGGCGATAAGCGAGCAGCTCTGCCTCGCTGCGTGGCAGCGGTTTCTCGCGGATAACCACCTCGCCCGCGTCCGGTGTTTCCAAGCCGCCCAGCACTCTCAGCAGGGTGCTCTTGCCACCACCGGAGGGGCCCACCAGCACGATCACCCGGCCGCCATCGACACTGAGGTCGAGATGGTCGAGCGCGGCATGGCTGCCGAAGCGTTTGGTCAGGCCGTGGATCTCAAGTTTCATCGCGGAAGCGGCGTTCGAGACGGTGGGCGAGGAAGACCACCGGGGCCGTGAGGATCAGGTAACCCAGCGCCAGCGGAATGTAGGCATCCAGGCCGGAGTAGGTTCGCGTCCCGTAAGCTCGGGCCTGGTAGAAGAGCTCCTGCACCCCGATGATGCTGAGCAGCGAGGAATCCTTGATCAGCGAGACGAATTGCCCTGCCACCGCCGGCAGCACGCGGCGCAGCGCTTGCGGGAAGATGACGTGACGGTAGACTTGGCTGCGGTTGAAGCCGACCGCGCGTGCCGATTCCCACTGCGCGCGCGGAATACTCTCCACGCCGCCGCGGAAGATCTCGCCGAGATAGGCTCCCTCAAAGAGCGAGAGCAGGATGATGCCAATGACAATCTTCTCATTCCAGCCCATGCCATCCAGCGTGCGGGACAGGAAGGGCGCAAAGATCACGAAATAGCCGACCAGCAACTGCACCAGCAGCGGCGTGTCCCGGACAAACTCCAGGAAGAAGCGGCAGCTCCATTTCACCGCGGGCAAGGGGCTGCGCTGCCCTAACATGAGGAGCAGACCCACAATCAGACTGCCGACCAAAGCCCCGAGCGAGATCAGCAAGGTGCACAACCAGCCGCTGAACCACAGGCCGCGGAACTCCCAGAGCTTCGACCAGTCCGTCCGCCCGCCAAGCTTGGTGAAGACCAGCGTGCAGATGCCCGCAAACAGCGCCGCAATCAGCAGCGCAGCGATGCCGTTCCAAATCCGCTGCGTTCCCGTGCGCATAGCCGTTCAGCTCAACGCAGGATGAAAGGCACGCCCATTCCCTCGAGCGCCTTCTTCTCGTCCTTGAGATACTGGTCGCCGAGCTTCCCGAAGCCGCCCTCCTTGCGGAACTTCTCAATGAAGGCATTCACCTTGCCCTTCAACTCGTCATTGCCCTTGGCTATGCCGACACCCCAGTTCTCTTCCACGAAGGCCTTCAGGATCGGGCGGGTCGTGTCCGGGTTCTTCTTGTGGTAGGCGTAGATACTAAGCTGATCGTAGATGAAAGCATCCGCCCGGCCCTGCGCCACCTCCTGCACGCAGGCGCTTTCCTCGCTGAAGGTGGTGACCTTGGCCTTGGGGGTGTTTGCATTGGCCCAGATCTCGGCGGTGGTGCCGGCCTTCAGGGCAAGCTTGATGCCGTCCTTCTTGAGATCCTCCACCGATTGGATCGTGGAGTCTTTCCCCACCAGGATCGAGAGACCGGTGAAGGCATAGGGCTCGGAGAAGTCGATCGACTTGCGGCGTTCCTCGCTGGCAGTCATCGAGGAAATCACCAGATCCACGCTGCCGGACTGGAGCGCCGGCATCAACCCGGTGAACTCCATCGGCACGATCTTGAGCGGGCGGCCGAGTTCCTTGGCCAGCGCCTCGGCCATCTTCACCCCCACCCCGTCGGGATTGCCCTGCGCGTCCTTCATCTCAAAGGGCGGATAGGTCAGCTCCATGCCGATGCGAAGGGAGTTGTCCTTCTTGCCGCCACAGGCAGCGAGGAGCAGGCAGAGGAGCAAGGGGATCAGGCGCGGCATGGCGGGAGTTTGACCGTGATTTCAGACTTGGCAGGCTTTTTCCGCGAGCATCCCGCCTGCCAGATTCCGGCTGACTTCTCCGATCCCTTGCAACAGGCTGTGCGGGCCGGATGGACCACGACGCCTTTTTCCAAGACCTTCTCGCAGCGGTGGAGCAGCAACTGGCTGCCCCGCAGACCCGCTATGTCGCGAAGACCCTGCAACGCCTCACTGCGGGCGGAATGAGCGAGCAAGACGCCAAGGAGCGCATCGCCGCCTGCCTGGGCGAGGAGACCGACGCGATGTACCGGCGCAAGAAGGGCTTCGACGAGAAGAGCTACCAGGAGAAGCTCGACGCGATCCGGGCGGATGAGAAATTCGAAGACGGCGAGGACGAGGAAGAGTAGAACCCAATGCGCAAGATGCTCCACCCACAGCCCGTATCACCCAACTATCAGGATGCACTGGTTTTCTCCGGTATCCTTCAGCTGCTGCTGCAATTCTTCGCGGCGCTGACCTTCGACGGCGGAGTGCTGCTATTCGTCAATACCCTCGCCATTGGGGCTTTCTGGATAGTGGCTGCCTTCATTTTCTTCCGCCGACCCGCAGGGCCGAGTCCACGGGACGCCCGGATCCTGCGGCTCGGCTACCCCCTGTTGTTGTGCCACGTGGGTGTGCTCGTGATGCTGACTTGGAAATGGCAGGGCCGACTGTAGCCCTCGATTTCCGCCTTCGACAAACCAGCAAGCCGCGCCTAAGAAGCGCCGCCCATGCCTGACAAAGAGCCACCGCAAGCCACCGCCCGCTCCCCCTTCGCCGGCTGCCTGATCCTGATCCTGGCGCTGCTGATGCTGGTGAGCTTGGTCGGTTTCGCCGTTTGGCTGCCTTTCAAGCAGGCCACGGAGATGGAGAAGTTCACCTCCCCCACCCCTGCCCCACTGCCGGTGGAGACCGTGGATCAGGCCAAGCTCGCCGAGCTGACCGCCCGGATGGAGAAATTCAGCGATGAGCTGAAGGGCGACGCCAAAACGCCCGCCCGGATGGAGCTCAGCGTCGAGGACCTGAACCTCGCCATCGCTGCCTACAAGCCGGTCGAGCAGCTCCGCGGAACCTTCCGGGTGAAGGAAATCACTCAGGAAGCGCTGCTTATCGACATCAACTACAAGTTGAACGGCAAGCCGCGGCTGGCTCGCGACGGTGAGGACGGCCCGATTACGGCCGATCCGCGCTACCTCATCGGTTCGCTCAAGGGCCACCCGCTGCTGGCGCGGCGGGAATTGGCGCTGAAGGTCAGTTCCCTCGAAGTTCCAGGAAAAACGGTGGCGGAGGGCTTCATGGAGCATTTCTCCACCCTGCGGATCTTCGAAGCGGCCACCAAGGACGGCAATATCGGCCCTGCGATGGCAGCCCTGACCCGGGCCGAATTGGCCCCGGGGAAGCTGATTTTGGCCCGCGTCCCGGGCGAATCCCCGCCTGAAGTGGTGGGCGACGCAGCCTTCCGCGAGGGCGGCGGGCGAATCGTCAAATGGTTAGGCATCCTCGCCTGCGTCTTCCTTGCCTTCGTGGGGATTATTGTGTTTGTGGGAATCCGCAAACAGCGCCGATTGAAAAATTCCGGCGAAACAAGCCGGGGCGACGGTGGCGCTTGATTGCGAGATTGTCCGGGAAGATCGGTATTCCCCGCACTTCCTGCACCTGAACGCCCCATGAAAGCCACCACCCGTTGTACCTTGGCCCTGCTTGGCATGGCCACCGCCTTTGCTGTCGCTCAAGACGCCCCTGCACCCGCTCCGGCAACCCCCGCGGCTCCCGTGCCGGCCTCTGCCGCCACCCCGCCAATCGGCATCGGTAACATCCCGGCCGCTCCCGCCCCAACGGCGGACAAGCCGCAGGAAAAGCCCGCCGAGAAGTCCGCCGAAAAACCGGCCCCTGAGGCCAAGGCCGACCCCATCAAGGCCGAGCAGGAGAAGCTGTCGGTCGAGAACAATTTGGCCGCGGAGCGCCTGAAGGCGGAGACCAACGCAATGCGCGATGAGATCACTAAGCTCAAGATGGAGAAGGATCTCCTGACGGAGCGCATGGGACTGGCCGCTGCCAAGCGCCAGGCCGCGCAGGAAGACGAAAACGCCAAGGCCGAGGCCGAAAGCGCGAAGATCTCCCGCGAGGCCAGCATCGCCCGCGCCCGTGCCGAACTGCTCACCAACGAGCTGAAGTCGGTGCAGAGCGAGTCCGGTATCGCGCTCGCCAAGCTGCAGAACCAGATCTCCACCTATGAGATGGAAGGCAAGCGCAAGGCCTATGCCGACGCAAAGCCCACCTACTTGGAGAATCCGCTGAAGGATGACGGCACCCTGGTGATTTCCGACCGCCGGATCGCGCTGAACGGCTTGATCACGATGGCCACTGCGGACCACATCACGGACCGCATCGACTTCTACAACAACTTGGACAAGAAGCTGCCGATCTTCATCGTCATCGACGAATCGCCGGGCGGCTCGGTGATGGCCGGCTACCGGATCCAGAAGGCGATGGAGTCCAGCGACGCACCCGTGCACGTGGTGGTGAAGTCCTTCGCCGCCTCGATGGCCGCGGGGATCACCACTCTGGCGAAGCACTCCTACGCCTATCCGAATGCGGTCATCCTGCACCACCAGATCAGCTCCACTCTCTTCGGCCAGCTCAACCTGACCGAGCAAGCGGAAGTGGTGAAGGAAAGCCAGCGCTGGTGGGCCCGCTTCGGCACCCCCATCGCGCAAAAGATGGGCGTGACCACGGACGAATTCATCAAGCAGATGTATGCCCACAACTCCTCGGGCGACTGGAGCGAGTTCGGCGAGGATGCCTGCAAGCTCAAGTGGGTCGATCACATCGTCCAAGGCATCGAGGAAACCTCGTTCACCAAGAACCCCGATTCGGGTCCGGTGGCGACTCCCGCCCCGAACGCGCTGAAGGAAGAAGTGGATGCCAATGGCAAGCCCTTCTCCTACCTGCCGCACCTCACGCCGAAGGACGTTTACTTCCTCTACAACCCCGACAACTACTTCCGCATGCGCTGAGCCGCAGCGAAGTTGTTCCACTGGTATTCGCGAAAGCCCCGGCATCAGCCGGGGCTTTTTGCAATGTGGAAGTGCCTTGTTTTCAGTTAGAAATGGCACATCTGGCGCTTTGACTTCGGAATCCACTTCACTAGGTTCCGTTTTATGCGCCGTCCCCCCCTGGTCGCTTTCCTCCTCCCCTGCGTATTGGCTTCCGCCTTCGCCGATCCCGCACCACTGCGTCAGCCAAACCCCGCGCTGAATGTGCCAGCCACGCCTCCCGTGGACAGCACCAGCTTTGCGCTCGTCAATGCCTTCCCGAACCTGAGCTTCAGCGAGCCGGTGTGCTTGGTTTCGCCGCCGGGAGACACCCACCGCCTCTTCATCTGCGAGCAGGGCGGCAAGATCTGGATGATCCCGGATACTGCCGCCGCCAGCCCGACCAAGGTGCTGTTTCTTGATCTGTTAGCCACGGTGAATGCCCGCACCGGCGAGCGGCTCCGAACCAATGGCGACGAGATCGGCCTGCTCGGCATGGCCTTCCATCCGCAGTACGCGAGCAACCGTTACTTCTACCTCGCTTACAGCGTGGGTCTGGGCAGCGGGAATGCGCCGCCGCTACATGACCGCCTGTGCCGCTTCACCACCCAAGCTGCCAATCCGAATCTTGCGGATACCACCAGCGAGCTGGTTTACATCGACCAACGTGACCAGCAGGGAAATCACAACGGCGGCGACCTCCACTTCGGTCCGGATGGTTATCTCTACTTCAGCGTGGGTGACGAGGGCGGGCAGAACGACCAACAGCTCAACGCACAGATCATCGACCGCGATTTCTTCTCCGCGATCTTCCGGATCGATGTCGACAAGAAGCCGGGCAACCTCGAGCCCAACCCGAATCCCAACCCGGCCTATGCGGACAGCACCGGATCATCCATCAAGCGCGACAACGGCATCGCCCGCTACTCCGTGCCGGCGGATAATCCCTTCGTCGGGGCCACGACTTTCAACGGTCTGCCGGTAAATCCTGACTACGTCCGCGGCGAGATGTGGGCGGTGGGCCTGCGCAATCCCTGGCGCTTCTCCTTCGACCCGATGACAAACAACCTGTGGTGCGGGGATGTTGGTGGCTCGAAGCGTGAGGAGGTGAACCTGATCGTGAAGGGCGGCAACTACGGCTGGGTCTATCGCGAGGGCCCCTTCGAGGGGCCGTGGGATGTGGCGGCTCATCCAGCGGCGCCCCCCGGCTTCACGTCGATCGATCCGGTTTACAACTATCACCATAGCCAAGGCGGCGCGGACTTCACTGGCGATTGCATCATCGGCGGCCTGGTCTGTCGCGGCGGCAGCGCCAGCTCGCTCTACGGCAAGTATCTCTTCGCCGATTACACCGAGGGCAAGGTCTGGTCGATGAACCAGGACGGCACCGGCGTGACCAAGATCTTCAGCGAGGGCGGGATCTCTGCCTTCGGCACGGACCCCTCGAACCAGGACGTGCTGCTGGCGGACGAGGACGGCGGCCGCCTCCTGAGGATCACCGGCAATGTTTCGGCCACGGCCTTCCCGAATACGCTTTCAGAGACCGGCCTGTTCACGAATGTCGCGAGCCTGACTCCGGCCCCGGGGGTGGTCCCCTACGAGGTCAACCTGCCCTTCTGGAGCGATCACGCGCAAAAGCAGCGCTGGTTCACAGTCCCAAGCCCCACCGCCACCTTCACCGGGTCACAAGATGGCCTTTGGACCCTGCCGACGGGCACGATCTGGGTAAAGCACTTCGACATGGAGATGCAGCGAGGCGTGCCCGCGAGCAAGAAGCGGATCGAGACGCGCTTGATCGTGAAGAACGCCGCGGGTGCTTATGGAGTAAGCTACCGCTGGAATGCCGGCGGGACGGAAGCCACGCTGGTGCCCGATGGCGGCGACAGTTTCAACCTGGCCATCACCGATAATGGCAACCCGGTGCCGCAGACCTGGACCATCCCCGCGCGCGGGCAGTGCATGATCTGCCACACCTCGCAGGCGGGCTATGCGCTCTCCTTCAACACCCGCCAGCTCAATCTGGAGAATGACATGTCCGGCCATGCCGGCAATCAGCTCACCACACTCTTCACGGAGGGCTATCTGAGTGGCGATCCGGGCTCGCCAAACCTCTTGCCGCGGCACTTGAGGCCGGACGAATCCACTTATTCGATCGAAGCCCGCGTGCGCTCCTACCTCGCGGTGAATTGTTCCTACTGCCACAAAACCGGTGGCACCGCGCTCGGCCAGTGGGATGGCCGGCCCGAGCTCACGCTGGACCAAACCAACCTGGTCAATGGCCCGGCGACCAACAACGGCGGCAACGAGGCCAACAAGCTCGTAGTTCCGGGCGACACCACTCACTCGATCGTCCTCAACCGCGTGGCAGTGACCAATGGCTTCACCCGCATGCCGCCGCTGGCCAGCAATGTGCTCGACACGGCGGCAGCCAACTTGCTGACGACCTGGATCAATGGCGAGCTGGAGAACCGCCAAACCTACGAGGCTTGGCGTATTTCGAACTTCGAACCGGATGGCGATCCCGCCGGAGCTCCGGCAGTCGATGCCGATGGCGACAAGCAGACCAACTATCAGGAATTCCTGGCGGGCACCGATCCGAATGCGGCGACGAGCCATCTGCTCCCGCAGGTCAACGCTGCGAATGGCGCCTATACTCTCTCCTTCAATCTGCCAGCCAACCGCTCCTTCCGCATCACCAGCACACCCGATCTAACACAAGCCTGGACGCCGTGGGACATCCCCGGCAATCAGCCTCTGCCGCACGCTGCCGGGCTGGTCGAATTCACCTTTCCGATTACCACACCTGAGCGCTACTTCAGGGTGGAGCTGCAGGAGCATTGAGCCTCACGGGCGAGACGCCCGGTTTTTCCAAGCGCTCGCGAACCCAAGCGTCTCATTCGTGCATTTTGCATCCACCCTTTCCTGCTTCCCTCGGTCCGCTTGGTTGACAGGGGTACCCTCGCGCCTTAGGATCACCTCAACCCTTTTGGTTGGCGCGAGCACTACGATCGGTTTTTCTAACCGCTACGATTGCCTCAAGCTTCCAAAATTTCACCCTCACCCTCACCCCCCAAACCAAGTGAAAAGCAGCTCAAAATGGCTGTTCGCCTGCCTGATCGGATTTGCCGTGCAGCAGGCACACGCTGCGCTTCTTGTCGATAAAGGCGCAAGCGGACTTCCTTCAAGCCAGCCGCTTGTTAAAGGCAAAGAAGGCGAGGCACCCCAATTGGATCAGCCTCGTCGCGATGATTGGAGTCAGGGCTCTCCTCATGCCTTGCAGACCTCGGTCGTCCCTGAGCCAAGCACCATGGTAGCGGTCAGCGGGCTTTTGCTCGCCGGCGCTTTCCTGCGTAGCCGCAGGTCGGCCAAGGCTTGAGACGACCTGAAGGTTTCCGCGCGTTAAGCGTGCGGATTCCTGCCTTTGGGACGGCATCCCTTCTACCCAAAAAGGGAGGGACACTCCTACCCGCGATTGGAATAGTTGTGCTACTTCTGCGCGCTCTTGCGTAGAGAAACAGCCATGCGATCCCAGCTCCTTCGCGCCCTCTTCTTTCTCTCCGCTCTGGCAGGCATCGCCTGTGCCGAGCCCCAGCGAATCCCGGTCTGGCCGGGCAAGGAGGCACCGAATGGCGACGGCAGCAGCTCACCCGCCACGACGATGCTCACGGTCTATCAGCCGGAACATCCGAACGGCGCGGCCATGGTCATCTGCCCGGGCGGCGGCTACGGCGGCCTGGTCACCGGTGGCGAGGGGCACGGCATCGCGCAGTGGCTGAATACCCACGGAATCACCGGCCTGGTGCTGGAATACCGGCTGCCGCAGGGCAGGAAGATGGTCCCCTTGCTCGACGCCCAGCGCGCGATCCGCCTCGCACGCTCGAAGGCGAAGGACTGGCAGATCGATCCGCAGCGCCTCGGCATCATCGGCTTCTCCGCGGGCGGTCATCTCGCTTCGACCGCCGCCACCCGCTTCGATGCGGGCTCCCCGCAGGCGGAGGATCCAGTCGATCGGCTCAGCTCCCGCCCGGACTTCGCAGTGCTGATCTACCCGGTGATCACGATGACCGAACTGACCCACGGCGGCTCGCGGAACAATCTGTTAGGGCAAAATCCGACGCCGCAGTCGATCGACGAATTCTCCACCGAGAAGCAGGTCACAGACAAAACCCCGCCTTGCTTCCTCGCCCATGCGAAGGACGACACGGTGGTCACACCGCGCAACAGCGAGCTCTTCGCCGATGCACTCAAGGCTCACCACGTAGCGGCCGAATACCTCGAGCTACCCTCTGGCGGCCATGGACTGAATGGCTACAAGGGTCCCTCGTGGGATGCATGGCAGGCGGGATCACTCAAGTGGCTGGAAGCCCAGGGCATGCTCACCGCCAAGACTTCTGCCACCGGTCATATCATTCCAGCCACGGACCCTCAGGTCCTCGCGGGACTTTCTCCTCTGAATTGGATCCGCACGAACGATGGCATTCATTCTCCAGTGTGTGGAGCATCCTTCAAGTTCGCCTTCCTCAACACGAAGAAAGTCGTGCTCAAGGTGGATACCACGCGATTGAAGTATCCCTCCCCCGCCCGCTTTCCGATCCTTGCCTGGACGGTCAACAAGAACCCGCTACAGACGCACCAGCTTGCAGCGGGAGAAAGCGAGATCACCCTTTCCGATTCCGTGGCGAATCCGGTGATCGATTTCTACATCAAGGGCCTTTCCCCCTTTGAGGATCGCTTCCACGGCGATGTGCCGGCAAATGCCGTGAGCATCACCGGCTTCGGCGTGGATGAAAAGGGACGCCTCACACCGCCGCCCGCCGGCCACCTCTGGCTGAACCTCGGCGATTCCATTCTCTCCGGTGATGGTGCCGCGTATGCCGGCAGCCAAGGCCGGCCGCCCGATGACCAGTGGGCCGCATCCGACGATGCGCGCGCGAGCTATGGCTATCTCTTGGCGAAGCACTATGGCTACCGGGAATCGCGCTTGGCCTTCGGTGGCTATGCCTGGCACGGCGGAGGCGGGAACAATCCCGATGTCGCGGGCTTGATCGATCGGATCACCAGCACAAGTTCACGCCTCACGGGTGAGAAACTCGTGCCGAGTCCCGATGTCGTTTTGGTCAATCTGGGCGAGAACCGCGCACCGGAGGCCGCCACCGCGATCGCTGGCCTCACGAAGCTGCGCCAGCGTTGCACGCCGGAGACGAAGATCATCGTGATGATCCCGGTGTCCGGCAGGGCTCGCAGCGAAGTGACTGCCGCGGTGCAGAGCTACGTGCAGGGCAGCAAGGATGAGCGGACCCATCTGGTAGACTTGGGACAAATCCAGTTTGAGACTTGCGATGGGCAGCACCCTACCGCGGCAGGGCATGAAGCGATCTACAAGGCGGCCCTGCCGTTTTTCGACAAGCTGCTGAAGAAGTAGGCCCGAAGCGTTGGCCAGATTCCCGGAGCGGCATGTCACCCTAAGCCTTTTGCCTTTCCTGAGATTCCGGCTAGCTTACGGGTTCCATGACCCGGAAAGCCACGCTCCTCTTCACGGTTCTTCTTGGTTCGGCACAGGCCCAAACCATCACGCACCGCTGGTCCTTCAATGGCACCGGGGCTTCCGGGAATGGCACGGTTCTCCCGGACTCGATCACTTCAGCGAATGGCGCAATCGTGGGTGTAGGGGCCGTGCGCACGGGCACGGCCCTGACTCTTCCCGGGACCACTAACGGAAGTCTGGCACCCGCGAACATTTCCGCTTACTTCGATCTGCCGAATGGCATCGTCTCCTCGAAGACGGACATGACCGTGGAGATCTGGGCGACGCTCCAGTCCTCCAAAAATTGGCAGCGGCTTTTCGACTTCGGCCGAATGAGTATTACCGGGAATGGTGCTCCCGGCGAGTTGACCGGCAGCGGCGGAGCGCCCAGCGCCGCGGCCTCGCGCGACAACCTGATGCTTGCAGCGCAACGCGGCACCGCCTTGAACCAGCAGCGGATCGCAGCACGCAACGACGGCGCCACCGAACTCGGCAATAACAACAGCGTCGATATGGTCCCCGGGACCCGCTACCACTTCGTGGCGACCTTCCAGGCCGGGGTCGGAGCAAATCCAGCCACCGGCGGTCGCTTCACCTGGTATCGGGATGGAGTTCAGGTTGGCTTCGTCGACACCAACTTCCGGCTCAACCAGATCGAGGACGTCAACAACTGGCTCGGGCGCTCGCAGTTCACTGACGATAGCAACTCGAACATCTCCTACGACGAGTTCCGCCTCTACTCCGGCGTGATGTCGCCCATCGACCAAACCGCAAGCCGCAAGGCCGGTGTGGATGCCGCGATGACGCCGACCGCCAATGCCGACACCGTCTCCCTGATGCCGGGCAAGAAAGCCGGCATCCCGGTGCTGACGAATGACAGCGGCCAAGCATTCCCCTCCAGCGTCGAGATCATCAGCGCACCGGTGAACGGCAGTGCCAGCGTTCAGAGTGACGGGCGCATCCTCTACACGCACACCAACCTCGCTGCGACCAGCGACTCGCTGAGCTACCGCGTGCGTGGTGGCGGCGGCTTCTCGAATACGGCGACGGTCACGATCACGATCCAGAACGCGCTCAAGCTGGCGAACTCAAACCTGAACGTGCCAGCAGCGCCGCCGACTACCGCGCTGCAACTGGTGAACGCCTTTCCCCTGCCGAACGATGACAACGGCGGCTTGGATTTCACCAGCCCGGTAGGCATCACCAATGCACCCGGCGATACCAAGCGGCTCTTCATCAGTCAAAAGGGTGGCTTGCTGCAAATGGTGCCGGATGTCACGGCCGCCACGCCGACAATTTCCACCTTCCTCAACCTGCCAACCATTCTCGCCACCCGCAACAACCCCACCGAGAGCGTCGATACCGGCTCCGAGTGCGGTCTGTTAGGCTTGGCCTTCCATCCCAACTACCAGACGAACCGCCGCTTCTTCGTCTTCTACTCGGTGACCAAGGGCGGGCAGCGCTACCAGCGGGTGTCGAGCTTCACCGCGCAGGCAAATTTCAACGCTGCGGATGCCGCGAGCGAGTCGATCCTGATCGAGCAACTCGACCAGGCAGGCAATCACAACGGCGGGGACATGCACTTCGGCCCCGATGGCTATCTCTACATCTCCATAGGTGACGAGGGCGACGGCAACGACACCTTCATCAACAGCCAGCAGATCAACAAGGACTTCTTCTCCGCCATCCTGCGGATCGACGTGGACAAGAGCCCCACGAACAGCATTGAGCCGAACCCACACCTCTCGATTATCCTGGATGATAACGGTATCGCGCGCTATTCGGTCCCAAAGACCAACCCCTTCGTGCTGCCCTCGAACGGCGGCAACTGGAATGGCACCTACAATGGCAGTGCGGTGAGCGGCACGGTCCGCAGTGAGTTCTGGGCCACCGGCCTGCGCAATCCCTGGCGGATGTCCTTCGATCCGCAGACCGGCACCCTCTGGTGCGGCGATGTTGGCCAGGACAAGCACGAGGAGATCAACATCATCACCCGCGGTGGCAACTACGGGTGGGTCTTCCGCGAGGGCAATGACGTGGGCGCCCGGACCACGAACCCGACGATGCCTGCCAACTTCGACACGCTCTACCACAGCAAGCCGACCTACACCTATGATCAGCCGGATACCGGCAGTTCGATGCCAGCGGAGTTCCAAGGCTTCTCGGTAACGGGCGGGCGGGTCTATCGCGGTACGAACATCCCCTCGCTCAGCGGGAAATACATCTTCGGCGACTACGGCACCGGCAACATCTGGTCGATGGATCTGAATGGCAGCAACGTGACCCGGATTGCGGGTGAGACCGGCATCGCTGGCTTCGGTTACGATTCCTCAAACGGCGATATCCTGATCGCGGACAACGATGGTAACCGCGTTCTGCGCTTGGTTCAATCCACGCAGACGCAGAGCTTTCCGGAGACTCTTTCGGCCACCGGTTTGTTTGCCGATCTCACGGATCTGACGCCGTCGCCGGGGATGGTTCCTTACAACGTGAATCTGCCTTTCTGGAGCGACCACGCGGTGAAGAGCCGCTGGTTCATCGTGCCGAATGGGACTTCGCAATTCACCACCTCGCAGGATGGCCTGTGGACCCTGCCATCCGGAACGATCTGGGTGAAGCACTTCGATATGGAGATGCAGCGCGGGGTTCCAGCGAGCAAGAAACGGATCGAGACTCGGCTGATCGTCAAGAACCCGACCGGTGCCTATGGCGTGAGCTACCGCTGGAACGACGCCGGGACCGAAGCGGACCTAGTTCCGGACGGCGGCGTGAACTTCAACCTGGCGATCACAGAGAATGGCAATCCGGTGCCGCAGACCTGGCGCATCCCCAGCCGCGCGGAGTGCATGGCATGCCACACCTCGCAGGCCGGGCATGCGCTGTCCTTCAACACGCGCCAACTCAACCTGGCGAATAGCATGCTCGGTTTCAGCGGCAACCAGCTCACGACGCTGCAACAGCAGGGATACTTCACCAACGATCCGGGATCGCCGAACCTGCTGCCGCGCCATCTGCGGCCGGATGAGACCAACTATCCACTGGAGGCCCGGGTGCGCTCTTACATCGCGGTCAATTGCTCCTACTGTCACAAGGCGGGCGGCAGCGCACCCACAGCGTGGGATGGCCGCCCGGAACTCACACTAACAGCCACAGGGCTGATCAATGGCACCCCGAACAACAATGGCGGCAACGCGGCGAACAAACTGGTGGTCCCCGGCTCGACCGCAAACTCGATCGTCTATCAGCGGGTCAATGGCACCGGAGGCTTCGGCCGCATGCCCCCACTGGCCAGCAACGTGATCGACCAGACGGATGCGAACCTGCTCTCACAATGGATCACCACCGAGCTACCGGGACGCCAAGTCTATGCTGACTGGCGGATCGCCAACTTCGAGCCGGACAATGACCCCAGCGGCGCCCCGGCCGAGGACCCCGATGGCGATGGCCTCACGAATCAGGAAGAGTTCCTCGCCGGAACCAATCCCCACGACCCGGCCAGCGCCTTCCGCCCCGGCGTGAGCGTGGACGGCGGGTCGCTGAATCTAAACTTCAGCGTTCCAGCGAACCGATCCTACCGCATCCATACCTCGACAGGACTCAATCAATGGACCCTCTGGGACATCCCGGAGAACCAAGGTCTGCCGGCTGGTGGTGGACCGGTCTTAATCACCAAGCCTGCGGGTGATCCCCAGCGCTTCTTCCGCATCGAGTTGTTTGAGAATTGAGAGAGCGCATCATTCCAGCCAAGGATAGTAAGCACCAAGGTAGCTCTTCGTGGAACGGCGATTCCCCTCGCATGCATGGGAGGCGAGGCAACGCACCTGCTCCTCATAATCCCCGGGGACGCCGCCCGCCTCAAGAAGGTGGAGAATGCAGCAGGAGGCATCAAAGGCCGTCCAGTTCATGAAAGGATCCTCCTTCCACAAATCAGGCATCTGCCACAGATAGGCGAGATGTTCCCGCAAGATCCCGGAGGCATGCGGATGCTCCGTTGCTGCGATACCTTGGATGAGATTCGCACTGCCCGGCCCTTGATGATTTCTCAAAGCGGTGACGAGGAAGTCAAAGGCCTGATCCTGAGGCAACGCACTTGCAACGATGTTCGCAATCGCTCCGCGTTCATCCTCACCACCATGGTCCATGATGTATTGCAGCATCCCGCGGAAATCAGCCTGATCCCGAAGCCAGCCGAGCCCCATGCAGAAGCTACCGCGCAGGCGATCAGACCAAGCCGGCCATTCCGCCTCGAGTTCCTCTAGGGAAATCGTGGCAGAGCCATCCATGAAGCGGGAGATAGTGAAGAACTTCTCGGTTCCCTCCTCGACATAGGTGCGCCCAAAGAGGCTTTCGCCCTTCAACGGCAGGCGCTTGCCTTCGAAGGTTAAAGCCGCGGGGTATTCCTCACCGAAGCGGCGCTTGAGTTCGTCGGGATCCATCGGGAGCTCTTGTCGCTATGCCTTAAGACGCTTCACCACTGCGGGGCTGCTTAGCTCTTTCAGCGAATGCTTGCCGATCCACGCCGCGGTGGGATCGGCGGAAGCAGCGAGTCGCTTGGCGAGAGTCACCGCAGCGGTATTCAAGTTGATGCTGCGCTTACCGGTCGCGCGCAGCGCCATGTCCACCGCCTTCTTCACGAAGTTCCGCTCATCCGTAGCGGCGGCTTCGATCAATTTGAGACCTTCGGTAAAGGGTGCATCGTCATCCGCACTGCCGGCGAAGGCCCATAGCAGGGCAAAGGCACCGCGCTTCTCAAACTCCGGTTTGCGAGCAGCCCATTTCTTCACCATCGGCCAAGACCCGGGCACTCGCTTGAAGAGCGCAAAGCAGACGGTGTCGCAGATCGCCCAATTGTCGAAGTCCTTGCACCAGCGGTCCATCTGGGCGGCAGTGACCTTGGCTGGCTCATCCACATATCCAGCAAGGGTGCGGGCCTCGTAGAAGCCCCTGGCCCACAGCTCCTGCGCGAGCTCGTGATCCTTGCCGAGTTCCTTGGCGAGCTTCTGGATCTGGTTCATCGCCACGCCGAAGGCATGGTCGGAAGGAATGGCATAGCGGGCCATCCCTTCGAGATCCTTCTTGGTCGCGAGCTTCTTGAGACGGGCGATGATCTCATCCACGCTCGGTCGCAATTCTGGCGAGGGTGACGGCTTCGGCTTCTTCGCGGCCATCCACCTATCAGAACTCTTCAGCGCGCGGCGGCAAGGATTCCCTTCTGGTTCTCGCGCATCTGCTCGAACATCGCCCGCTGCCCGGCGATGACCCGCGACTTCACCGCATCATCCGGCGCGAGGTCGCCGTTGCCCTTTTCAAAGGTGCCGCCGAGGACCACGCCATCGGCACGGGGAAACATGTAGTAGCTGCCGTTGATCAGATTGTAGTTCACTGCAGGCTGGGGCAGGAGGATGCTGAGCTGGCCCTTGATCGGCGTGAGCTCGGAATCCGCGAAGAGCTCGCGCGCTCCGAGACCTGTGCAGTTGAAGATCGTCTGCTGGGGCAGCTTCAGGATTTCGTCCGCGCCGGCGAAGCGCCGGATCTCGACCGCACCACCTGCCACCTGGACATCGCGCAGGAGGGTCTCCAGATAGATCGAGGGATCGATCAGGATGGTGTGGAAGCGCCGCACATAGGCCGCCGGGAAAATGTGCTCGCCGGGCCCGAAATCGCGGAAGCCGATTTGGGTCTCATGCAGCACCCCGCCGGGACCAGCCAGCCAGCCATTCTCCGGTGGACCCTCGCTCAGGTAGTAGCTGGGCACCCAGCGCACACCCCAACGCGGCCCCATGAGACGCTGGAAGTAGCGGAAGGAGAAGCGCGCGGCGTCCAGGAACTGGGCGGTGAACTCCGGCGTGCGCTTGTTCGAATCGAAGACTGAGACCGGCCACCAGTGGCCCCCGGCAATGTTGGAGGTGGTGTCGGGTGGCAGCAGATCCGTGTAGAGGGTGACCTTCGCGCCGCGGAGTTGGAGCATTCGGGCGGTGCTCAAGCCGATCACGCCGCCGCCAATCACCGCGCAGGGTAGACCGGACACCAGAGGCACCAAGTTCGCCGCCAGATTTGCGCAGCCCCACGACAAGGTGATCCCCGCCCCGCCATGGCCGTAGTTGTGGACCAGCGTCTTCCCTTCCCTCTCCTCCCGCCGCACTACAAAGCCGGAGGGCCGGAAGGGCCGCAGCCCGGTTATGGTGCGGATTTCCAAAGATGGATCGACCGAGACCGGAGTGAGTGCCGAACCTTCGAGATCCTTGCGCGGGGGCGATGGAGGCGGAGGTGCGGGAGCGGGCTCGGGAGCTTTCGCTACCTCCTCGCGGCGACAGGCGGCGGTGGTGCCGGCGGCGAGACCGGCGAGGGCGAGGGAAAGACTGCGGCGGCGGTTCATCATGGATGGGCTCTTCTCACTACGGGATGTGAAGCTGGATTGAACAAGCGGTGAAGAAAAAGCCCTCCCGCCCTTTCGCTCTCTCCCCGCTTGCCCCGCCCGCCGCGGGCGGTCATGCTCGGCCCTGCCGCCGCCCCAATGAAAGTCAGCCCCTACAAGCGCCTGGAGAAAGCCTTCAAGCGCGCTTATCTCAAGCCCTTGACGCTCATACGTTACGGCACCCTCAAGCCGGAGCGGGCGAAGCTCCACGGCAGCAATCACTGGATCTACATCGACGCCGAGGATCCTTGCGCCCGCAAAAAAGTGGTGGAGGAGCCGCTGCGCGGGAAGGTCTCCGACAACCTGATTTTCTGGCGCGACTTCAACCGCCACCTCAAGCCCGACCTGATCGTCGACGTGGGCCTGAACTATGGCGAGTGCATGTTCGGCACGGATTATGAGGAAGTTACAGTCCTCTACGGCTTCGAGGCGAACCCGCGGCTGATCCCGCACCTCGAGAAGAGCAAGGCGGAGCACCCTGCCGGGCTGCGGATGACGATCACCAACTGCCTAGTCTCCGACCAAGCGGCGGAGGACATCCCTTTCTTCGTGAATCCGGACTGGAGCGGCAGCTCCTCGGCCGTGCGGGAGATGAACACCCGCCCGCAGACACTGGAATTCAAACTGACGGCCCGGACGATCGATTCCGTGGTCCCGCTGGACGAGGCACGCGGCAAGACCCTGCTCTTCAAGATGGATATCGAGGGCTACGAGTCGAAGGCCCTCAAGGGCTTCATCGAGGTCCTCGCCTCGGTTGGGCGCTCGGTCGGCTTCATCGAGTTCGACGCCCAGTACATCCGCTGGGCCGGCGAATCGCCGGAGGAGTACCTGTCGTGGCTGCAGCGCCGCTTCGATACTTATCGGGTGGGCAACATCGGCGGGAAGAAGCTCAGGAAAGTCAGCTCTTTCAACGACTTGCCAAAGCTCCACGGCGATGCCGAGCGGGTTCACACCGATCTCGTCCTCGTCGGCAAGCAGACCCCGGATGGCTGGTTGGCCCCGGAATGGAGCATCGTGGGATGAGTCAAGATTCCGGACCTCACGTGATCCCTGAACTGCCCGAATCCACCCTGACCGAGCTGGCGTCGCTGGCCGACAACCTCGACGCCCTGATCACCCGCAAGCCGCGGACCAAGGCTACCCCCTTCGATGATCGGCGGCGAGCCCTGCTGGCCAAGCACTTGGGGCGCAAGCTCCCGGAGGAGGTCGAGCTGATCACCTGCATCGGAGACAGCAATACCATGTTCTTCGCCGGAGCGGAGCGCCTGCGCTTCATCCGCTACCGCCGCAGCGCGCTGTGGAAGCCACATTGGATCAACCGCGGGCTGGATCTTCTGCCCTGCTTCCGCGCTTTCCACATTGGACCGACCACGGCGTGGAAGGCCGGCGACAAGGGCTCCTCCACCCGGGCCCGCGAGAAGCTGGAGATCCTGCTCAAGAAAGACGTGAAGCCTGGAGGCAAGGTTCTGCTCTCCATCGGCGAGATCGATTGCCGGATCCACATGGCCAAGACCATCAAGGCCGGGAAGACGACAATCGAGGAAGCGGTGGAAAAGACCGCGGCGAAATTCATCAAGCTGCTGGTGGAACTAAAGGAGCGCGGCTTCCGCCCCGCCCTCTGGGCCCTGCCGCAGATCGTGCCGAAGGACGAGAAGCTTTCCAGCCCGACCTTCCCCTTTGTCGGCTCCTACGAGCTGCGGCGGGATATCTCCTACGCGTACCTCGAGCGTTTGAAAGCCCATTGCGGTGAGCACGGGATTCCCTGCGTGAGCATCCTGGGGATGTATCACCCGCCGATGGAGAAGGCCGCCCGGGAGTTCTTCCACGACGGCACCCACCTGTCCCAGCGGCTGATGCCGCTGGCTCTGAGGGAACTTGAGAAAGCGGGAGTCCTGGAGATTCCCCACGCCTGAGTCATGAGCATTTTGGCCGACGCCGTGATCGAAGCGATCGTTTACATCAGCACCGCCCCGGCTGGCGCTGAACGCGAGGACGCGGATGCACGAGCGCTTGAATCACTCGTTCTCACCCTTCAGGACTGCGAGCCGGAGGAGAAGGAAGCTCTGAAGGCGGCGCTACTTCGCATCCGTTCCGCGGGGCGAAATGATCGCGATTTGCTCGACACGCTTGAGGCTATCGAGAGCGACATTTTCGGCGACAAGTCCGCTTGAAGCGATCGTTCGCTTTCTTCCGAGATGCTCTTCAATTCCTACACCTTCCTGCTGCTCTTCCTGCCGGTGACACTGGCGGTGTTCTTGGCGCTGCGGCGGGCGCCGTTTCGGCTGGGTCTCGGCTGGCTGGTGTTTGCATCACTCGTTTATTATGGCGTTTGGAACCCAAATCCAGATGCGCCATGGAGCCCGAAATATCTGGTCATGATCCTCAGCTCCTGCGGGGCCAACTACCTGCTAGGCAGGCAGCTATCCCGTTTGAAGCACACACAGCCGGGCAGGCTTCTATTGGGTGTTGGAATCGCCGCGAACCTGCTGCTGCTCGGCTATTTCAAATACGCCGGTTTCTTGGCCGCCACGGCTACCTGGCTCACCGGGTGGCCCGGGGATATCGCCAAGATCACCCTGCCGCTCGCCATATCCTTCTTCACCTTCCTCCAGATCGCCTACTTGGTGGATGCTTGGAAGGGCCAGACCGAGGAATACCATTTCACGGACTACCTGCTCTTCGTAACCTTCTTCCCGCATCTGATTGCGGGCCCGCTGATCCATCACCGGGAGATGATGCCGCAGTTTCGTTTGAAGCATCACGGATGGCACCGGGACTTTCCCGTCGGACTGGGGATCTTCATGTCGGGGATGTTCAAGAAGGTGGTGATCGCCGACAACATGGCGCCGATCGCGAACCCGATTTTCGGCTTGGCGGCAGGTGCCGGCCGGATGCCGACGATGGCGGAGTCCTGGGTTGGGGCGGTCGCTTACGCCCTTCAGCTCTACTTCGATTTCTCCGGGTATTCCGACATGGCGATCGGCTCAGCGCGAATGTTCGGGATCCGCTTCCCGCTCAATTTCCACTCCCCCTACAAGGCCGTTTCAATCGCTGAATTCTGGCGACGCTGGCACATGACCCTTTCCCGTTTCCTCCGGGAATATCTCTACATTCCTTTGGGTGGAAACCGCAAAGGTCCGACACGTCGCTACGTGAACCTGTTCCTGACCATGCTCCTTGGCGGTCTCTGGCACGGTGCAGGATGGACCTTCATCGCATGGGGTGCGCTGCATGGTTTATACCTTTGTTTCAATCACGCTTGGGCCGCCACAGGGCGACGTTTGTGGAAGCCTGCGGCGATCTTACTCACATTCCTAGCCGCGCTCGTGGGCTGGGTCTTCTTCCGTTCCGAAAACTTCGCCAGCGCCGGGAAGATGCTCGGCTCGATGGTCGGCGTGCACGGCTTCACGGGGATGCCGGACAAGGCGAACCGGGTAATCGCCAGCGTCCAGCCACTGTGGGTGGGACTGGCCCTGCTCGTTTGTTGGGCGATGCCGAACACCCAGGAAATCTTCGCCCGCTACAAGCCGGCCCTCCCCGTGAAGGGAGCCCCCTACCCGGCGCGGACCCTCCGCCGCTGGTGGCAATGGCGCCCCACTCCGGTGTTCGCCGCGGCCAGCGTGCTGGCTATCGTGGTGATCGGCCTACAGTTCGACAAGGTAAGCCAATTCATCTACTTCCAGTTTTAATCGACCGTTCGCATGCGCGCACTCAAACGCTACCAAGCCTTCTTCCTCGTCCTGCTGGCGATGGTGGTAGTCTCCGGCGTGGCGTTTAATACATGGGTGAATCCTTGGCGCGTGATCCCCTCTTCTCTGGCCTCGGCGAAGATGGAGCCTTACCGCGGGATTGAGCGGGATTGGACCCGCACCTGTAAGGCTGGCTTGGCGCTGTCCGGAACTTGGGACGCGGGCCTGTTCGGGTCCTCGCGGGTGGACATCGGACTGAACCCCGAGCACCCGGTTTTCGTGGGAATGAAGTGCGGGAACTTCGGCCTCAACGCCGGCCTCCTTCAGGAGAGCCACCCGATGCTCCGCTACTTCATGGAGCATGAGAGCCCCAAGCTGGTGGTGCTGGCCTTGGACGCCACCGACCTGACCACCCCGCTGGCGAAGCACAACCCGACCGACTTCGCCCTGTCCCCGCTCGACCCGAAATCAAACGTTTTAGAACGCGAGCTGCGCTACCGCGCCGGGATCTCGACCATCGCCTCCTCAATTGTCACGACCACCCGGATGGCCAAGGGCGAGCTGGCAGACCACACCCCGCAGGGCTTCCGCCGGGCGCCGGAATACCCGGATGGCCAAGCCCTCTACTACTCGACCATCTACCGGATGGCCAAGAACCACACCAACAACGGCACGGTGGATCCGGAGAAAATGGCCATGCTGGAGGACATCGTGAAGCGCTGCCGGGAAAAGGGCACGCGGCTGGTGATCTTCTTCATGCCGAACCACGCGCTGTTCCAGATGGCCTTCGCCGAGCTGGGCGACCCGGACCCCTATTTCAAGGTGGACCGGCAGGCCTTGGCTGATCTGGCTGCCCGGGCCAATGCGGGGGATCCCACCGCACCGCCGGTGGAGTTCTGGGATTTCCTGGACGGCCACCCGGTCAATACCCCCCCGATGCCCAAGGAGCAGAAAAAGGGCGCACACCCTGAGGGCTGGGTAGACCTTTTCCACGTATTGCCAGAAACCGGCAATCGGATGCTGGAACGCTTGCACGGCGGCGGGGATTACGGCGAACTCCTCGCCCCGGACGGCGTGGAGGCGCGGGTGGCGAAGGTGAAGGCGCAGTTGGATGACTATGCGGCGCGGAATCCGGAAGACGTCGACCTCCTGCGCAAGGCGCTGGCCAAGTTCCGGAAATCCCCAGGTCCCGAGTAATCAGTGAAACGAACGGTAGTCGCCATGATCAAAGGCGGGCTGGGCAACCAGCTCTTCGCCTACGCCGCGGCGCGAGCCTATTCGATCCGGACCAGCCGGGATCTGATGCTGGACGATGTCTCCGGTTACAAGAGCGACAGCTACGATCGCGCCTACAAGCTCGACCGCTTCCCGATTGCAGGCAGCGTCGCCCCGCCGCGCTGGCGCCTGGGTGATCCCAGGGGGCCACGGCACAAGACGATCCGCTCCTTCAACAAGCTGCTGCCAAATCCGCTGCGGTCCTACCTCGCGGAGGACCAGGAACAGCCGGAGACCCAGCTCACGGGCTTCATCTCGAACCGCGTGGTGGTGCGCCTGAATGGCTACTGGCAGAGCGAGAAGTACTTCTTCGAGCGGGCCTCGACGATCCGCACGGAACTCCAGCCGCCACCCTTCGAAGAGGGCAGCGCGGAAGCGGATCTGGAAGCGGAGCTGGCCGGGACTCCCTCGGTCTTCCTGCACATCCGCCGCGACCGCTATTCGCCGCGATTGGGTTCGGGCTACTACGACTCCAGCATCACCTCGGCGCTCTCAACCTTGGGCACCTGCCGTTTCGAAGTCTTCGGCGACGATCTGGGTTGGGCACAGCAGTATCTGGATTTCCACGGCGCGCCGGTGAGGTATCACGAAGCCTCTGCGGAGGAACTGGTCGACTTCCGGCTGATGGCCGCCTGCCGGCATGCGATCGTGGCGAACAGCTCCTTCTCCTGGTGGGCGGCGTGGTTGAGAAGACACGCGGACAAGCGGGTCTTCACGCCCTCCGATCCGGGCTGGCCGCTGAAGCCGGGGAGCGAGTGGACGAAGGTGCCGAATCGGCTGGAGTATTGAGAGCTTAGGTTTCCCTCAACCTACAGCGTTGAACCGGTCCTCCAGAGCCATCACCAAACGCGGGACATCCGCGGCGTAAAAGGCGGAGGAGTTGAGGGTGTTGATCTCCACGATCTTGAGGTCATCGGCGGTCTGGCAGGCATCGATGACGAAGGCCTCGTGCGAACACCATTCGCGGATGCGGTCGGTAACGAAGGAAGTCATGGAGTTGGAGACATTGCCTTCGCGAGTGGGCTGGCCGTCGCGCTCGTACGGAGAGCTGGCGATGATCTCACCGGCGACAACCCAGAAGCGGCATTCCTCGGAGATGGAACGTGGCTCGGAGATCTGGATGAGGGTCTCCGGGGTGAGGCTGGTGCCGTGAGTGGGGTTGGGGGCGCAGATGGATTGCTGCAAAGCGAGGAACTCGCTCCGTTCGAAGACGCGGCCGGTGAAGTATTTCGTGTCCTTCACAGGGCGGACGAACATGCGGGAGTCCGGGAAGCTGGCATCGCGAACGGTCGTGACCCGTGATCGGGAGTTGAGGAGGTGATCTCCCCAGTGCACGCGTTGTTGTTCGAAATCTTGGTCGAAGAGATCGAAGATGCCGGGGTTCCATTCCTGCTTCGCGGCGTAGTGGCGCATGGAGAAGGAGCCCATGCCGATCACGTTGAGGTGAGCGAGCTCGGGCTCAGGGACGAGGTCGCCGATGACGGGGACGACATCGTGGAGAGAGTGGCTGATGCCGAAGCGCTCAAGCGTATCAAGCAACCAGCTCCCGCCAGGCTCGGAGAAGAATCCACGATGGATGATCCAGTGCATGGAATGCGGGAATCCGATGCCTTCGATAAGGAGCGGGGGCCTTACTGCCCCCGGTGAGATCCCTAACAGCGAATCTCAATAGGTGCTTCTCCCGACCGGTACAGGGGACAGTAAGGTCCCCTCTCCTTATCGGCTGCGGCACTGGTAGCTTAGGGCTTGTTCGCCGGGACGCCTTCCTTGGTAATCTTCACGGGCTTGATCTTGCCGTCGGCTTCGAACTCCATCTTGTCGATGCAGGTCACGCGGTGGTTGCCGTCCTTATCGCCGAGCGGATGTCGGTGATAGACGATGTAATAGCTATTATCCTTGGTGTGGATCACCGAGTGGTGGCCGGCCCCGGTGCCGATCGCAGGGTCCGACTGGAGGATGGTGCCGATGCGCTTGTGCGGCCCCATGAGCGTATCGGAGATGGCGTAGGCCACTTTGTAGTTCGGACCGGTCCAACCGCCTTCGGACCACATGAAGTAGTACTTGCCGTTCTTCTTGAAGACGAAGGGTCCTTCCACGTAGCCCTCCGGGGTGATCTCCTTGAAGGTCTCCCCGTCCGCAAATGGGATGAAGCCGGTGAAGTCGGGCTTGAGCTTGGTGATGTTGCAGTGACGCCAGCCGCCGTAGATGAAGTAGTAGGAGCCGTCGTCATCCTTGAAGACGAAGCCATCGATCGGCTGCGCGCCGTGGTAGAACTTGTCGATCAGCGGCTTGCCGAGCAGGTCCTTGTAGGGACCTTCCGGCTTGTCGGCCACGGCCACGCCAATGCCACCTGCCTCGTTGTCATTCTGAATATCGTTCGCGGCGAAGAAGAAGTAGTACTTCTTGTCCTTCTCGATGATCGATGGCGCCCACATCGCGCGCTTGGCCCACTTGATGTCACCCGTGTCGAAGATCTTCTCGTGCTTGGTCCACTTCACCAGGTCCGGCGAGGAGAAGGCATCGAAATGGGTCTGCTGCTCGTAGGGCGCGGAGAAGGTCGGGAAGACCCAGACTTCGTTGTTGAAGACGATGGCCTCCGGGTCCGCGTACCAGCCTTCGAAGATCGGATTGCCGGAGGTTTTCTCTTCAGCGGAGGCGGACACGGCGAGGGTCAGCGAGAGGATCAGGGTGCGGAGCGGATTCATGGCCAGTGGAGTAGGGCGTCCGCCGGGCGAACACGTTTGAAGGACTAACACCGCGTTCGAAGCCGGGGCAAGCGCGGGATTGAGGAAGCTGCGAAGGAGGCACGGAAAACTCCCACGATTCGGAAAACGGAGAGTCGACATCCGACATACGGCGGAGACCCAGGCACAATTGTGGCGCTGGCGCCGTCCCAGCGAACCATCTAAAGAGCCGGCAGGATGAAGCCAGTCCATCGCATTTCGCTTCAGGTCTTCGCGGACTACCATCAGTTCTACATCTGGGATCCCGAGCTGTCAGGATGCATGCTCCCCGCGACTACACGCAAGAAGACATCGCACATCGGGTCAAGGCAACAACGGGAGTGGTGGTGGTTCAGCCGCTGCGCAACACGGAGGTGCCGGTTGAGATCAGCATTTGGAACCGCGAGCCCACAATCCACTTCGCCGAATGGCAGCATGTTGTCGTAGCCCCCTTGGAAATCACGAGTGGCACAATCCAGATCCACGAATGCACGGGAGGGGCGCTCGCCGAGCTAGGCGTAGAGCCAGGCCACTACACGGCCCGCATCCTGTTCAATGGCCTCGGCACCCTGTCGGAAGATGGGCTCAAGGGACGGGATTTTTACTCGGTTCAGATTTGGCCCGGAGAGACGCCCGATCTGAAGGTCTTCAAAAGTTGGGAGGGCTAAGCTGAACGAGAGGGCGGCCAGGCCGCACTGGATCAGCCGCTGCTCTCGACGGCGTCCGGCTCACTCACAGGGTCGGCAGAAGGCAGCTCCAAGTCACCCGGCTCCGGCAAGGGCTCGACGCCGAGATCCTCGGTCATCTCCGTTTCCACCAGCACCGGCAACTCTTCCAAGGTGTAGATCACTGAAGGCGAGTGGGAGAAGATCAGCGGCTCACCCTCGGCATCCTGCGCGATGACGGTGGGATTGATTCGCAGGTCGCCTTCCGGGGCGAACAGCTGGCGAACCGCGGTGGACTTGCTCGTGGCCGGATCCCAAGACAGTGCCCAGAGCTTGCCCATGCCCCAATCACCGAAGAGGTAGCGACCACCCAACGAGGGCATGCGGCTGCCGCGATAAACGAAGCCGCCGGTGACGCTGATACCTTGGTCGTGGCCGTAGGCGTGAATCGGATCGATATAGGGACCGCCCTCTTCCGGGGCCGCCTCGCGGGCTGTTAGACGGCCCGGGCCGTCGCGCTCGCTCCAGCCGTAGTTGCCGCCTGGCTTGATCAAGTTGACCTCTTCCCAGCGGTCCTGGCCGACATCACCGCACCACAGGGTACCGGTCTCGCGGTCGAAAGACATCCCCCAAGGATTGCGCAAACCATAGGCGTAAATCTCGTCGCGGGTCTCCTGGCGGCTGCCGAAGGGATTGTCCGGCGGGATCCGGTAGGCGAGACCAGCGCTGCGGCCATCGATATCGAGGCGCAGGATCTTGCCGTGGAGCGCCCAGAGGTTCTGCCCAAGGCGGTAGGGATCGTCGCGCAGGCCTCCATCACCGATGCCGACATAGAGGAAACCATCCGGCCCGAAGGCGATGCCCCCACCCCAGTGATTTCCCAGCGGGTGCGGGTATTCGAGGATAACCCGCTCGGTGCGAGGATCGGCGCGAAACTCCTTGCCCTCCGGCACCACGAATTCACTGAGCACGGTGCGGCGCGGTCCGCGCTGCGAGTAGCAGACATAGACCCTGCGCGTACTGGCGAAGTTCGGGTGGAAGGCGAGGCCGTGCACACCTTCCTCGAACTCGACCTCCTCCTTCATCTTCTCCCGCAGATCGAGGAAGAGCGAGGAGTCCGTCGCTTCACGGTCTTGGGGCAACACACGGATCTGCCCGCGCTGGAGGGCGACCACGATGCGCTTGTCCGCGTCCGGCGTGACCGAGGCGGCGGTAGCGTTGTCGTCAAAGACGAGATTGGGGAAAGCACGCTGCAGGCGCAGCGGGGTCTCGGGACGGGCGGATGGCTCTTGCGCGGATGCCACTGCCACGGTGATGGCGGCGCCCAGACAGAAAACAGCAGCTCTCATCGGAAATCAGGTGACTTGGAAGTCTGGCCTCAGGGGGGAGACGACGAGGCGGACGCTAGCGCATTCCGTGCCTGGCGCGAGCGGGTAAATTAGAAATTTTCGCCAGATTTGAAAGAATCACAGAAAACCGCCGGGGTCGTGCATTCCGCGACCCAACTCAGAGCTTCAGCAGGTAGATGCTACCCCCGGCGCTCTTCCCCGCAAGCGGCAGACTTTCCGCAATCAGGCCCCCGAATTCCGAGGCGACGTAGCTGTTGAAGAAGTGGATCTCCCAAGACTCATTGTGAGCCAGGAAGGCCCGGAGCAGATACAGCTCGTTCCAGTTGCGCTCCTGCTGCAACCACTCCTCCGGATACTCGAAGGGATAGAAGATGTCGTGGAAGTGGACGAAGACGCCCGAGGGCAGGTGGGGCAGAACCTCAAACATCAGGAACTGCAAGTCGCCCCCGCACTTGATGACGTGGCTGGAATCGATGAAGAGCAGGTCCCCGCCCTGCAGGGTGCGAAAAACCCCGATCGGGACTTCCTGGACCTTCTTCTCCAGGATGGTGGCGCGATCCGGATCGTCGTTCCGCAGCAGGCTCTTCAAACGCTCCGGATAAGGCTCGACGAAGGTGAGCTCTACCGGATGGCTGAAGAAGCGGTCGATCGTGTCCAGCATCACCGCGGACGAGAAGCCCGAGCCAACCTCAATGATCCGCCGTGGCTGATGCTTGCGCAGCAGGCAGTGGAGGTAAACCGCATCGGCATGGCCGAACCACTCGTTGCGGAAGAAATAGCGGAAGTCTTCCGCCTGCGCTTCAGGGAAGGGAATCTCCGCGTGATAGGTGGCGAATTCCCGGAGCAGCACCTCCTGCCCTCGGCGATTCATCTCGATATCGGGCATCGAGGACAGCTCACCCCGCTTCAGCTCGATCTGCCGCAGCACCTCCGCCTTGTCGGGAATCGGCGAGTAGTAGTGCCCCGCCGCCCAGCCGCCCTCCTTCGCCAGCAAGGCGTAGAGATCCTTGACCTCCGTCTTCAGTGCATCCCTCTCTTCACGGAGAGCGGCGAGTTCCGCGGTCAACGCATCCTCATCGGGTGCTGAAACATGAGAGGATGAAGGGGGAGGATTCGACATCTGGATTCGCCGCCCAGTCTATCAACCGAGCAGGAAAATCAAGACCCGATCCCCTCACGTCATCGCGAGGAGCGAAGCTCAGCTATTCAGGAAGTCCTTCATGCTGCCGAAGAAGTTGTCGAGCTCCCCGTCATCCGCCTCAGCACCCATGATGTCGTCGTAGCAGGTGTGGATCAGATACTCGTCATCCAGCTCCATGAGGAAGGTGCTCGGCAGGCACGAAACTGGCTGGCCCCACTTCTGGCGGAGCGTGCAATAGGTCATCGTCAGCTTCTTCTGGGCGCGGGTGATGCCGACGTAGAGCAGGCGGCGCTCCTCGTCCTTCGTTCCTTCCGTGACGCTGCGCTGGTGAGGCAGCACACCTTCCTCCAAGCCGACGAGGAAGACGGTGGGGAACTCCAAGCCCTTCGAAGCGTGGAGGGTGATCAAGGTGGCACCGGACTTCTTATCCAGATCGTCGTCCTCGCGGTCGGAAGCCAGCGCGCTGTCGTCGAGGAACTTGCGCAAGGTCTTGCCGCGCTCCATGGCCTTGCCCAGCTCTTGCAGGACATTGCCGATGCCCTCGTTGCGGTTGAGCTTCTCCTGCTCGGTCTTGCAGCCGCGCTCCAGCCAGGGGATGTACTCGATCTCGTCGATGAACTCCTTCATGACGTCCTGGGCCGGCATGACCTTGGCATCGACCTTCATCTTGGCCGAGAGCACCTGGGCAGTGAAGGTCTCGACGGAGTTCCTCGCCTTGGTGGAAAGCTGTTCGAGGAAGCCTTCGTCGCAAAGCGCGCGCCAGACACTCGCACCGATCTCGCGGCTATAGTCGGTGGCCAGCATCGCGGTGGACTGGCCGATGCCGCGCGGCGGGGAATTCAGGATCCGCAGCAGCGGCACGTCTGCCTCCGGATCTTCTAACAGAGCTATGTAGGACAACAAATCCTTCACCTCGCGGCGGTCGTAGAAGCTCTGTGCTCCGACCATACGGTACGGGATCTTGCGCTCGCGCAGCGCCTCTTCCAGCTTGCGGCTCTGCTTGTTGGTGCGGAAGAGGATCGCGAATTCTTCCCAGGGAAGATTGCCGCGGGCCTTGTCCACCAGGATCTCCTCCGCAATGAAGGTCGCCTCCTCCTCATCCCCGGGCATGCCGACGGCGCGCACCGGCTCACCGCCGAGGATGGTGGACTTCAGGGACTTCTCGCGGCGCCCGACATTGCGGCGGATCAGGCTGTTCGCTGTGTGCAGGATCGCATGGGTCGAGCGGTAATTCTCTTCCAAGAGGATCACCTTCGGATTCGGGAAGAAGCGCTCGAACTCGAGGATGTTCGCACTCTCGGCACCGCGGAAGCCGTAGATCGACTGGTCGTCATCACCCACCACGCAGACGTTGTAGGGCGGACCCACCAGTTGCTGCAGCAGTTGCATCTGCAGGCCGTTGGTGTCCTGGAATTCGTCCACCGTCACGTATTTGTAAACGTGGCGGAAGTAGTCGCGCACATCGCTGTGCTCCCGCAGCAGTTGCTCCGCAAGCAAGAGCAGGTCGTCGAAGTCCACGGCATTCTGCGCACGCATCTCATTCTGATACGCCACTGCCAGCGAGGAGAAGAAATCATCCTCCATGTCCTCCAGCGGGATCGCCTTGTTCTTGGCCCTCGAAATCTCCGCCAGCACGGCTTCCGCCTTCACCTTCTCATCGGCGCCACCCATGCGGACCACGAGCTGCTTCATGATGCCGACCTGATCGCTGCCCGAGCAGATCGAGAAATTCTTCTTGTAACCCAGCTTGTGGATGCCGCCGCGCAGCAGCCGCACGCAGAGCGAGTGGAAGGTGCAGACGGTCATCGCCTCCGCCTTCTTCTTCGAGACCATGCCACCGATGCGCTCGCGCATTTCCGCGGCGGCCTTGTTGGTGAAGGTCACTGCCAGGATATTCTCCGGCTGGATGCCGCGCTCGAGCATGTTCGAGATCCGGCAGGTCACTGTGCGCGTTTTTCCGGTGCCCGCGCCGGCCAGGATCAATACAGGTCCATCCAAGGAGGCCACGGCATCCCGTTGGGCCTTGTTGAGTGAGTCGAAAGAGAAACCGGCTGCCATTCCGCGGGCGGGATGAGAGCGGGTGGCAGGGAGTTTGGCAATCCAACGGGTGAAGAAAGCGGCAAGCTCTTCCTGTCCCGTTGAATCTCAAGCATGAGCGACGCAGGAAAGCCGCCTTGATGGGATCCGGGACAGCAGCCAAGCTTTCCGGCGATTTACCTTGAAAGACCCGGCTGCCCGCTGATGTAATTTTATGCACAACATGAAACCCATCCTCTTCTCCCTGTTGCTCCTCGCTCCCCTCGCCCACGCCGCACCCGAGGGCTGGAGCCAAGTCTGGGCGGATGAATTCGACGGCAAGGAAATCGACTTCTCCAAGTGGGGGGTCGAGGAAAACGGCCACGGCGGCGGCAATGGCGAGATGCAGTACTACATGGACCGGCCGGAGAACATCCGCGTCGAGAACGGCATGCTGGTAATCGAGGCCAAGAAAGAGAAATTCAACAACGCCGGGGTCCAGAAGGATTACACCTCCGGCCGCATGCGCACTCACCGCCGCGCGAGCTGGCTTTACGGCCGCTTCGAGATCCGGGCGAAGCTCCCGGAGGGCGGCAAGGGCGTGTGGCCGGCCATCTGGATGCTCCCGGCCACCCAAAAATACGGCGGCTGGGCGGCCAGCGGCGAGATCGACATCATGGAGCAAGTCGGCCACGAGCGCGACACCGTGCACGGCACCCTGCACTACGGCGGCGGCTGGCCGAAGAACGAGCACACCGGCGAGCCCTTCAAGCTCAAGTCCGGCAACTTCGGCGACGACTTCCACGTCTTCGCCCTGGAGTGGGAGAAGGGCGAGATCCGCTGGTACGTGGACGGTGAACTCTACCAGACCCAGACCAAGTGGAACAGCGCCAACGGACAGTTCCCTGCCCCCTTCGACCAGCCCTTCTACATGGTCCTGAATCTCGCCGTGGGCGGCGGCTGGCCGGGGCCGCCGAATGCGGATACCAAATTCCCGCAGAAGCTCACCATCGACTACGTGCGGGTGTTCCAGAAGAAGTGAGCGGGGCTCTGCGCCCCTCACCCCGGACAGGTCCTATAGAACTTATAGGACCTATCGCAGCGAGAACCCGCCTCCAATCTCAAGACGTCGCGGGGGACGGCAGCTCGGGACGAAGCGGCACCACCCGCATGGCACCGGCAGACTCCCGGCCAACCCGTGGCAGCAAGGCGATCTCGATGGAGAGGCGCTGGCCGCCGATGACCGTCTCGAAGAGATTCACCTCGTCTCGCGCCGCGAAGGAGAGCAGCTCAATCGCCGCCTTCATGAGGTTTTCGCGCAGCGGCTGCAGGTGCGTCGGCAAAGGGTCGAAGGGCATCTCAGCCGCAGCGTGCTCGTGCTGATCGTGGTCGGCTGCGGAGTGATGATCAGGGGAACCGGGTAGTGGGAACATCATTTGGGCAGGGCTTGGGCTCTGCCGCCGGAAGAGGTGCGGTTAAGTCATACTAAGCCACAACTCCTCCGCATCTCAACGGAAATCCGCTTACGTGAAAAAGTAGGTAAACCGTTTTCGCGTCGCGACATTAGACGCCCCCTCGCGAAGCTCAGCCGCGATTGTCGCGCTGGCCCAGAAGCATCATCACGAGGTAGGCGGCCTGGGCTATCGCGCCGATGGCAGCGGAGACGTAGGTCATGGCCGCCCAGAACAGCGCGTTCTTGGCCGTCTTGTGCTCCATCTGGTTGGCGACGCCGCTCTTCTCCAGCCAGACCAAGGCCCGGCGGCTGGCATCAAACTCCACCGGCAGAGTCACCACCGCGAAGAGGGCGGTAACCACGAAGGCGCCAGCCCAGATCATCAGCATCATCGGCGACTTGAAGAAGGCCAAGCCCCCGAAAGCGAACAGCATCAGGTACTGCTGCAGGGTGCTGGCGATATTCACCACCGGCACCATGGCCGAGCGGAAGCCGAGCCAGGCGTAGGCCTGCTGGTGCTGCACGGCGTGGCCGCACTCGTGGGCCGCCACAGCAGCGGCCGCCACAGAGTTCGCGTGATACACCGGCTCGCTTAGATTCACGGTCTTGTTCGCGGGATTGTAGTGATCCGTCAGATGACCGGGCACGCTGATGACTTGCACGTCATTGATGCCGTTCTGGCGGAGCATCGCCTCGGCGACCTGGGCGCCGGTCATGCGCATCGGAATCTGCGAATACTCGGCGAAGCGCCGCTTGAGCGTTCCGCTGACGGCCATGCTCAACAGGAATGAAGCCCCGATGATCAGCCAGTAGCCGATCCCAATCCCATGCCCGCCCCCCGGCTGCTGTTGCTGGAACTGCGCGAGGAGTCCGTAAAACTCGAAAGTCATCTAGGAACGATAGGGAAAAACCCCGTGCGTGCAACTTGCATACGGGTGGAATTACTGCCTTCATTTTCAACTTGGCTTCCCTACCCTCCCGAGCATGAAGCATGTTTTGATCACCGGCTGCACGCGCGGCCTCGGATTGGCGATGGCCCGCGGCTTCGCCGCCAAGGGCTGGACGGTCTCCGGCTGCGGGACGAATGGCAGCGCGGCCGCCGCCCTCGCCAAAGAGCTGGGCGAGAAACACCGCGTCACCCGCTGCGATGTGACTTCCGCGGAGGAGGTTGCAGCCTTTGCGGCGGACATCCTAGCCGGGGTGGGCGCGCCCGATCTGCTCCTGAACAACGCCGCCCTGATCAACCGCAATGCCCCGCTCTGGGAGGTGCCGCCGGAGGATTTCTCTCGCGTGATCGACGTGAACCTCAAGGGCGTCCACCTGATCTGCCGGGGCTTCCTTCCCGCCATGATCGCCCGCGGCACTGGAGTGGTGGTGAATTTCTCCTCCGGCTGGGGCCGCTCCACCTCTCCTGAGGTAGCCCCTTACTGCTGCACCAAGTGGGGTGTGGAGGGCCTGACCAGCGCGCTGGCGCAGGAGCTGCCCGCCGGACTGGCTGCCGTGGCGCTGAATCCGGGGATCATCGATACGGACATGCTGCGGAGTAGCTTCGGCTCCGCCTCCTCCGCCTATCCCGATCCAGCTCACTGGGCGATCAAGGTGGTCCCCTTCCTGGAGAAGCTGGGGGCGAAGGACAACGGCGCGGCGCTGACGGCACCGCAGTGACGATGGCCAAAGCCTGCCAACGATGTTCCCCATCGCCCTCTTCTTCGGATTCGCCCTGTTCTTCATGAACACCGAGATCGTCGCGATGCATGGCAGCTTCGTGCAGCGGCTCGATCTTCCTGGAGCGTCGATCGTCCCTTGGCTGCCAGCCATCGCCACGGCGGTCTTTGCCCTCGCGGTATTCGGGCTCAGGCGGGTGAGAACAGGGCTGTTCCGTGTAGCCGGCTTCATTCTCGCTCTCTCCCTTTGCAATATGCTCCCCCTCTATACCGTTGAGCTCTTCAAACGCGCCACTGTGCCCATCCGCTTGACGGCGAGGCCCAATCAGGAGTCTCGCGCGAAGCTCGACGCGGCCTATCCGATGAGGCGAGCCTTCCCTCCTTCATCTTCGGCCAAAGGCGTGGTGATGCTCGTGCGCCGCGAGGACTACTCGAAGGCGATGGCGCAATTCGCCACGGAGCTGGTTCTGCATCAAGGTAGTGAATACCCCTGACGGGACCCGGTTTGTTAGATCATCCCCCGCCCCCATGACCGACGAGGAATTCCTGCGCGCCTTCCTGGACCAATCCCTGCCGCTGGAGGAGTGGAACCACCGCGCGCATCTGAAGGTGGCCTATCTCCACCTCTTGCAGCATCCCTTCGAGGAAGCGCTGGCGAAGGTCCGTGCCGGCATCCGCGCTTACAATGCGGCCCATCGCATCGAGGACACACCCACCGGCGGCTATCATGAGACGCTGACCTGCGCCTGGCTGCAACTCGTGGCGAGCACCCTGGGCCAATTCGGACCGGCCGAGGATGCCGATACCTTCCTCAACACGCAGAGCCAGCTCGCGGGGAAACGAGTGCTGCTGTTCTTCTATTCGCGGGACCGGATCATGTCCGCCGAGGCGAAACAGGAATTCCTCCCGCCCGATTTGACACCGCTGCCAGCAGCCTTGGACGAGCCGGGCGGCCTGAAGAAATAAAAAATAATCCTTGAGCCCTCGCCGTCTTCGCGACTTTCTGGTAACAGAAGGCGCGAACCATGGCCCAGCCCGAGTCCAACAGCACCCCGACCTACCCCTCCCTGTCCCGCAGGGAACGGGAAATCGTAGAGATTATCCATCGCTTGGGGACCCCGACCCTGAGCGAGATCATCGCGGAGATGAGCGACCCGCCAGTGCGGGCCGCGGTCCGCACCCTGATGAACATCCTGGAGAGGAAGGGCCACGTCACCCACGGCAAGGCTGGCCGCGAGTTTGTCTACCAGGCGACCCGCAGCCGCGAGCGCGAAGGCGGCTCGTCTCTGAAGCGCCTGCTCTCCACTTTCTTCAAAGGTTCTCTCAAAGACGCGATCGCCTGTCACTTCGAGGAATCGCCTGACTCGCTCAAGAAGAGCGAGCTTGACGAAATCGCCGATCTGGTAGATCGACTTAGAACCGACTCTTCTCCTCCCAAGCGTCCCCCACGCTCATGAGTTCCGCCTTTGGCGTCATCTGCGAATCCATGCCCCTCGTCACAGGGGTGGTCCTGCTGGCCTTGCTGGCGACTCCGAAACGGACGTCCGCCACGGCCCGCCATCAGGTGCTGGTCGTCGCCGCGACGCTTTCCCTCGCAGCTCCGCTCTTGCTGCGCTGCATGCCGGATTGGCAGGTGCTGCCGCGCCCGAATGCGCCGGTGATGGCCGTAGTGGCCTCCGCCTATCAAAAGGAAGCCCTCCCCGTCGCAACGGGCAGCGTCGCCCTTGGAAGTCCTTCTGTCAGCGCGGCGCCGGTGCATCCAGCACCTGCAGCGGATGGCTATCGGCGCTGGTTCCGTGTGGCCGCTGTGCTCTGGCTCGCGGGCGTCGGCGTGGCCCTGCTGAGGATTGCTCTGAATGCCGCAGCCCTGCGCCGCTGGGTTCTTGGCTCCGTGGCGCCGACCCAAGAACTGTTGGACTTGGCAGCCACGATCCCGGGGCCGCCGGTGCGCTTGCGGATCGTAGAGGGGCAGGGTGATGCCTTCGTCTACCGCATCTTTTCCCCGGTGGTGGTGCTGCCGACCTCAGTCGCAAGCCTGCCGGAGGAGCAGGTCCGCATGGTCTTGGAGCACGAACTGGCGCATGTCCGCCGGCGCGATCCCTTGTGGGCTTGGGTTTTCGAGATCTTCAGGACCCTTTACTGGTTTCATCCGCTGGCATGGCTGCTGGTAAAGCGCAGCCATTTGGCGCGGGAGATGGCGGCCGATGACTTGGTGCTGCTCGATGGGCGCGATGCGGAAGCCTACGCCGCTTGCCTGGGCGCTGCGGCGCTCCGCCACCGGACCCAAGCTCCTCCGCCCTCGCCCGCGCTGGCTTTCGCGCGCCAGCACCCGGTGATCTCCCGCCTGCATGCCATCTTGGACAGCACACGGCGGCGCAAGGCACCCAGCACGAGCGGCTGGCTCGCCGTGGGACTTCCTTTGGCAGCCCCTGCCCTCGTGATCGCCTCGCTCGGCTTCAAAGCGGCAGCGGAGGCGCAGCCAGCACAGCGCACCACTCGAAAGGCCACAGTACGACACGCCGCGACGCCCAGCTTGTGGTCGGACCTGGTGGAGCCCTTGGTCGCCAGCGCCTTGCCGGAAGCGCAACCATCTGTCGCAGTTGCCGCGCCAGTAACTCAGCCCGCCTCCCCGCCTCAGATCTTGCCGGTGCTACAAGCTCCCGCCAGCCAGGATCTTCGTGCGGCCAGGATGCCATTGACCTACACCTCGCGTAGGGGCGAACCCGAACCATCGAACTTCCCCGTCTCCTTGCCAGAGGACTCAGCGAGTCACAGCGCGCCTCTCGCACCGGAGCCGATGGCGCGTGGTTTCGGTTTCAGGCGCCCGGTTCCCCCGCCTCCTCCCGCAGCTCCCTCTGAAGGACCAGGCACCCCGCCAACCAAGACACCTACCCCGACGCCCCCCGTCGGCCCGGAGCAGCCTGAAAGCAATCCCAAGCCGCCGGCAACCACGCAACCGGATCAACCGGAGCCCGATACAGGCTCCCATCCCGGCACTGACACGGGCTCCGATCCGGGCACCGATACCGGGTCGGGCACCGATACCGGCTCAGACCCGGGGAACGGCGATGGGGGCGAGACCACTCCACCCGATGATGGCCCCAGCCATGGCCCGGATGATGTGACCTGGCCGCCGCAACCGTCCTTCCCCTCTACGCAGCCACCTCCTTCCTCCGGGACACCTGAATCCGGAAATCTGCCGGCGCTGCAAATCATCCCCTTCACCAGCGACGACGGTTCCCATTTCGCCGTCACTTGGACCGTGCCTGAGGCGGCAGCGGATACTTGGTATCCTGAGATTTCAGCGGATCAAAGCACTTGGACCAGCGATCCCGACCTGCTCGCCGTCGATGGTCCCATCCCCGAGGATTCCGGGGTGGTTCGTTTCATCGCCATCATCCGTGAGCCCATGCCCGGCTCCCTGCGCTTCCTGCGGCTTACTGACACGCCGGGATGGTCGGATTCGGAGTAGGAGGCGAAAAAGAATAAGAAATTATTCTTTTCCCGTTGACGGTCGAGCCGTTTGGGTCCATTGCTTTGCACAGATGGACGCACTCCGCAAAATCATGGTGGTCTTGGCCGACTCCGCAGTCGGTCGCGTCACCGTGAAAGGCCGCCTGCGCGGCTTCTTGCGATTCAGTGCGACCTGACATTTTCCCGCTGCCGCTGTCGAACCGGGGGGATCGATAAGCAGCAGCAAGGAATCCGCCGGTGCTCGGGGAGGGGCACCGGCGGTTTTTTTTCCCTACAGAGAAAAGGACATCCTCGAAGCTGGCACAGTCATCCAGCACGGCGGAGGGACCTACAATTTGCCATTTAAGGCGAAGGTCACTCACATGTCCCGAGGCACCGGGGCGCCGGGACACCCCCAGTTCACCATTGAAGAAATGAGAACAAAGGATCGCAGAATCGGAGTTCGAGTCTTCCTCTCGGTCAGCTGTGTTACCTGATCCGACTCACCGTGGATTCCGCGGGAGCCGTGAAGCCTTCCAAGTTTTCTGACGCGTCGGCGAACGAAGCAACGGGACCACCGGCAAGCCAAGATGCTCAGCTCCGCCGGACCGATCAACAATCTCCTCAAGTGATCCTCTCAGAAGAACCATAGGGCACCCACTGTTTTAACCGGTCATTGAATTCATCGTCACTTAACGCTCCCTCTTGGGGCCAGACGCCGTGCCAGAAACTAACACTTTTCATCTTTCCTATGGGGACCTTGAAAGCCTTCCAGAAGATGTGAATAAGTAAATACTCGCTGAGTTCTCCCCCCAGCCTCTCGTTAGCCAACCTCGCCAGATCGGAAGGAAGCATCACCTCCCCCCTTTTCCGAATTTCCGCGATTACTTCGTCCAAGCTGTTCATTTGAGAAAACTTTCACTTCACTCTCAGCCATCTGGGTATTGGAACATTTTATTTTCTTCAATCAATACCCTCCTCTCCCAAGCCATGCTGGGTGCGGGAGTGACGCCTTTGCCGATGGAAAAGGTGCTCCCCTTTTCGCACGCCGGGTGCTAGCAAGGGAGAAATGCGCCGTTCGGTCACCTTCTGGTCCGGACTCTTCGTCCTCTCCTACTTGTTCTGGGTTTGGTGGGACAGCGGGCGATACTGTTCCTATGCGGAGTATTCGCGTCCCGCGGGGACGCTGGGCATCTATGGCTACGATGCCACGCTGAGTTGCTCGCTGAATACCGCGCCAAACGCCAGCATCCACCCCGGCTTCAACTTCGGCCATGAGGACTTCAGCACCATGGGCCGGATCCAGAATCTGAAAGTGGAACAGGGCTCCTGCTACTTCGACTTCCAAGGCCCGCACCGCGAGATCCGGCTCGCGGCGTGGATCGTGATTGTGCTGTTCTTCAATGCTTGGGTTTTCCTGATGCTGTGGAGTTACCTGCGAAGGAAGAAGCTGGAGGATGCGATGCTAGCCCCACCGGAGGAGACGCAGGGCGAGCACCTGCTACTCGCCTCGCTGTATCATGTGCCGCCACCCGTCCCGCCGGACGCCGGCAACCCGGACGAAGTGCACCGATAGTGGCATCGCCACAGCGCTTGCTTCCCCGTCCTCCTGCCTCGCGCTATGGCCGGAGATGCCATGAGTGCCACCACCGACGAAATCGCTCCCGATCTATTCCGCCTCAGCGTGTATGTCCCGGACTTCGACATGCAATTCAACCACTTTCTGGTGCGGGACGAGGCACCGCTGCTCTTCCATACCGGCCTGCGGTCGATGTTCCCCGTCCTGCGTGAAGCAGTTGCCAGCCTGATCGATCCGGCCACGCTGCGCTACATCTCGTGGAGCCACTTCGAGTCGGATGAATGCGGGGCACTCAATGATTGGCTGGCGATCGCCCCGGACGCAGAGCCGGTGTGCACCTTGGTCGGCAAATTGGTGAGCGTGGATGACTTCTCGCAACGCCCGGCGCGCGGGATGACTGCGGACGATGTGCTGGAGACCGGCAAGTATCGCTTCCGCTTCCACCACTCGCCACACATCCCGCACGGCTGGGATGCCAGCGTGATGTTCGAGGAGACCCGCAAGACCCTCTTCTGCTCGGACCTTTTCCACCACTTCGGCAATCCGGAAGCGCTGACGAGCTCCGACCTGATCGGCCGCACCACCGATGCCATGCAGCGCCTCAACTCCGGTCCCCTCTCCGGCTACATGCCCTACACCCGGCGGACCGCCGGCGTGCTCAACTCACTGGCGGAACTTAAGCCGGAGACCCTGGCGGTGATGCATGGATCTTCCTATGCTGGACAGTGCGACGACTTGTTAGGAGATTTGGCAGAGGTCATTCGCGAGAACTTCTAACAAACACGGGCGCATGGGATTCTTCTCCAAATTTTTCGGTGGTGGGGCCAAGCCTGAAAAGGACAAGGACTTCCCGCCGGTGCCGGCATGGGAACCAGCCATCAAGATCCGGGAGGACCAGATCATCGACCGTTTCCGCTACTACACCGATCACAAGAATGACTTCGTGGTCTTCCGCCACGGGACTTGTGTCCTCGTTCCGGAGGGCCTGAGCGATACCGCTGCCAAGGAGGAGGCGAAGGCGATCTTGTCGAAGATCTTCAACTACCACCCGGACATGAACCCCGTGCCAATGGACGACGGGAATATGCTGGTGCGCTACAATCACCCGGCTTTCAACGTGGTGCTGGAAGACCTGGCGCAGGAGCACATCGCGAGCATCCGAGCCAATCACTTGAAAGCCTTGGCCCGTGACGAGGTGCTGATCACCTCGCTGGGCCAGAACCAGTTCGATGAGTTCGGCATGAAGGCGCTGTGGGGCCGCTGCTACTTCTTCATGGATGCCAAGGATCCGGTGGTCTCGAAGATCGTGCGCCGGAAATCTTGAGGCGCACCCGAAGGCCATGGAAAGGCAGAACGATATTGGAAGGCGGAGAAGCTTGAAGGCGGAACCCGCGGTACGCAGAAATGACCGCGATGAAGAAATCCGGCATATGCCCGAAGTGCAACAGCCCACGCATCATCGCCGATGCCACGGTGGTGGACCGAGATCGTGGTGGCAACCGGGACCTGAGCGTGGCCACTTACCGCAACAAGGATGCCTTCATCTTCACCGGCAAGCAGGAGACCGCACTCTCCGCCTGGGTCTGTGCCGCCTGCGGCTTCACCGAGCTCTATGCCAACCGCCCGCTTGATCTGATCCAGCCCGAGAACTGAGCCATGCCCCACGCCATCGAACTCTTCTTCGACGACGACTCGGACCTGCGCATTCGCAAGCTGTGGGAACGTCTCGCCGGACTCGGTGCCACCTACATGCACAGCAGCGGCGCACGGCCACACCTGACCTTAGCGGTCTGCGACAGCATCGATCTGCCCGCCGCCTCCCGCTTGCTCGATGGCTTCGGCGAGAACTTCGCCAGCTTCCCGCTGCAGTTCGCGGCTACCGGTTTCTTCCCCGGCGAGAAGCCGGTCATGTTCCTCGCGCCGAAGGTCACGTCCGAGCTGCTGCAGTTGCAGGAGCAATTCCATGAGGAACTGTCGTTGATCAGTCCCGACATCTGGCCCAACTACACGCCCGCCAAATGGATGCCACACTGCACCCTGGCGATGGACCTGCCACGTGAGCAATGCGGCCAGATCGCCGGGGTGATTGATGCCGCAGCGCTGCCCTTCGAGGTGGAGGTGGTGTCCTTGGGAATGGTCGAGTTCCGCCCGGTAAAGCTCAAGCACACCACCCGGCTCACACTCCGGACCTGATTGGCGGGATATTGGGACCGTCCCCTGAAAGAGAGACGTCCTTACCACGGCACGTGATCCCTTTTGTGGCAGAGCCGCTTTCGGAGTGAGCCCTTCCCAGAAGGGCGCCATACAAGTTCCAGGCGAGTTGCCAGAACAGCATTGGCAGAATACTCGGCCCCCGCATCATCCGTCCCAAGTCCCCATGCCCCTCACTACCGCGTATCTCTCCGGCTACTTCTCGCCCAAGGGCAGCTTCTCGCGCTTGGAACTGCTAGCCGCGGGCGTGGGCCTATACGCGATCAGTCTCTGCCTGGACGGATTGATGAGACGTTTCCCTGAGGTTTATCCTGCCGGAGACATGGTCTTCTACCGGCTCGGCCTCTACCTGGTCTGGGCTCTGGCGCTCGGGAAGCGCTCGCGGGACATCGGCACCACCTTTACCTATGGCGCCCTGGTCGGAGCGATCTTGCCGGTCATCGGCATTGTCTTCCTCTTTCAAAAGGGGGCCAAGGAGCGGGAGAAAGAGGCTGCTGCTGCGGAAGCAGCACGCGAGAGCGAGCGTGAGTCCGGCTGAGTGCGTTCGGGGAAAGCCGCTGTCCATTCGTCCGTCCGTTCGCCTAGGGAACCGACGGACGGATTCCCTCGCCGCGCTTGGAAACCGTATCTTCCTTCCTTGCTTGGCAGAACACTGTGAACGAACTTCTCCTGATCCCAATCGCCCTACCGATGAGCCTTCCTGCCACCGTGATCGGCCCCTTGGACTACACTCCCGGGCTCATCCTGATTCTGGGCATCATCGCGGCATGCTGGTCTCTCGCGGCCTTGGCGAAGGCCAAGCGAGCGGCGAAGTCCTCACTTCGATCCGTGGTCGGACTGCTCTGCGCCACCTGCCTCATCGCGGTCACGAGCGGGGGAATGTATTACAAGGAAAAGAACTCGCGGCCGATTCACCGCTTCATGAAGTCCCGCGAGCAAATCGGCCTAATCCAGACGGAGTCCTTCATCTACTTCGGCGCACACGATCGCGGCTGGCCCGAAGCCAGGACCAATGCCGCACTGATCCGCGAACTCTGCTCAAGCGAATCCTGCGCCAAGCGATTCCGCGAATCCCTCCGCCTGGATTCCACTGGCAATGCGATCGATCCATGGGACCGGCCCTATTTCATCCGCTTCAGCGAAGCCGGGGGCCTGACGGTCCATTCTTCCGGTGATGACGGCATCGCTGGCACGGAAGACGACATCGCACTGTGACCGATCGGTCCGTGCGTCCATCTGTCCATTTCCCTGAGCACATGGACGGAGGGAGAAATGGATCCCCACAGATCCACAAAACACCCGTTAGAAACATCCATCCAACCCCACCCTCCGCGTTCGCGTTCTAACCGAAACGATCTTACCGCTTGGCCCGGCGGGGTTCCGCGGCCACCTTCCCGGCGAGTGTGATCGAAGTCAGGTTCCAGCGCGGCCTATACCTCCCCGAGCCCGATCTGTGGCTCGATCCCTACGACGCGCAGCCGTGGGCCTTCGTTTCGCATGCCCACGCCGACCACTTCGCGCGCCATGAGATGGCCCTGTGCTCGACCGTGACCGCCGCGCTGGTCCGCTCCCGCTACGGGATTGCCGAATCGCGGCTGCTGCCAGCCTCGTTCCACACCACCGTGGAACGCAATGGCTTTCGCCTTCGCATGCTCCCCGCCGGGCACATCGCCGGCTCGGCGATGCTGCATGTCACGCGGATCGCCGATGGTTCTACCCTACTCTACACCGGCGACTTCAAGGTCCGGAAAGGCCGCACCGCCGAGCCCGTGGTGTTCCAACAGGCCGACCTGTTGATCCTGGAGACCACTTTCGGCCTGCCGCAGTTCAACTTCCCCTCGCCCATGGAGGTGGAGTCTGCAGTTTTGCGTTTCGTTCACGATGCCCTCGCGGATGGCGAGGTCCCGGTGCTGCTAGGCTACTCGCTGGGCAAGGCGCAGGAGGCGCTGGCCCTGCTCACCGAGCACGGCATCCCCACCCTGCTGCACCCGAATGTGGCGGACATGACCGTAGCCTGCCGCGAGGCCGGCGTGCCCGGTCTGCCCGAGCCGCTAATCCTCGACGGCACCCCAGTACCGGCAGGCCACGCGGTAATCGCCCCGCCGAATGCCGTGCGCTCGAAGCTCCTGCGCGCCCTCGGCAATCGCCGGGTGGCCATGCTCAGCGGCTGGGCAATGACTCCCGGTGCCAGCTTCCGCTACCGGGTGGATGAGGCGATTCCCCTCTCCGATCACGCCGACTACCCCGGCCTGCTCGAATGCATCCAGCGGGTGCGTCCGAAGAAAATCCTGACCGTCCACGGCTACACCCGCGAATTCGCCGCGGAACTGCGCCTGCGCGGGCAAGAAGCCTGGTCGGCCACGGGGAACGACCAGATGGAGCTGGCGCTAGCGCCGCCCTCCGCGCGTGGCTTCCTCACCGGCAGCGGCATCCAGACCACCGCCAGCGCCCGCCACGTGCGGCCGATCTGTGCACTGGCGGACTTCACCAGCCTCTGCCGCCTGACTGGCGAGACCAGCAGTCGCCTGGAGAAGATCCGCCACCTTGCCGCCTACCTGAAAGGACTGGTGAGCGATGAGGATCTCGCCCGCGCCGCCAATTGGCTGACCGGCCGCGCCCTGCCCCGCGCTGCCGACCGCCGCGCAGTATTCACCGGCGGTGCCACCCTGCGCCGCGCCCTGCTCAAGCTCCCCGGTGCCCGCGAGGAACGCTACCGCGAGATCTCTATCTCCCAAGCCGATGCCGCCCGCACCACCCGTCTGCTGCTTCAAGAGCTGCCACTCAAGCCGGAGCCGCTTGATCTGGCCGGGCTGGCCGCATTCTTCGAACAGCTCGCGAGCTCGCCCGGCTCGCTGGCACGGATCGACCTGCTGGCGAGCCGCCTGCGCACCCTGCATCCCGCAGAGGGCGAGACCCTAGTGAAACTGCTCACCGGCGACCTGCGCATCGGCCTGAAGGAAGGCCTCGTCGAAGACGCCGTGGCCGAGGCCTTCGGCGCGGAGCCCACCAGCGTCCGCCACGCCCACATGCTCACTGGCGATCTCGGTGAGACCGCCCGCTTGGCCCGCCACAAGCGCCTGGAAGAAGCCAGCCTGCGGCCCTTGGTGCCGATCAAGGTGATGCTCGCCTCGCCGATGCCGGATGCAGCCTCACTGGTCGCCGCCTTGGCCGAGCGCAATGACGGCAATCCGCTCTGGCTCGAACCGAAGTACGACGGCATCCGCGCCCAGCTCCACAAGCAAGGTGACCAGGCTGCCCTTTTCTCCCGCGACCTGCGCCCGCTTGATGCCGAGTTCCCAGAGCTCCTCGCCGCCGCTCTCGAGCTCCCCGGAGACTTCATCCTTGATGGCGAAATCATCGCCTACGCTGAAGGCCGGCGCCTGACCTTCCACGACCTGCAGACGCGCCTTGGCCGGCTTTCCACTGCCCAAGGTGACCTCTTCTCCGGCCCCTCAAATTCCCAATCTCAGAGCTCCTCTTCTCTCCCTCCCGTCCGCTTCATCGCCTTCGACCTTCTCTGGCATGCGGAGCAAAGCCTGCTCCACCACCCCCTGAAGGAACGCCGCCAGTTGCTAGAGAACTCCGCGCTCCGCATTCCGCATTCCGCACTCATCGTCCCAATCGCCGTCGCCCACCTCCCGCCGGACGCCGACGCGGTCCAAGCCGCCTTCAAGCTGGCCCGCGCCGATGGCAATGAAGGCCTGATCGCCAAGGCCCCGAACAGCCCCTACTCCCCCGGCCGCCGCGGCAAGGGCTGGCTCAAGCTCAAAACTTCCACCACCCTCGACTGCGTCGTCGTCGCCGCCGAGCAAGGCCACGGCAAGCGCGCTGAGGTCTTGTCCGACTACACTTTCGCCGTCCGCGACGCCAGCAACGGCCAGCTCCGCATCGTCGGCAAGGCCTACTCCGGCCTGACTGACGCGGAGATCGAGGACCTCACCGAGCACTTCAAGCGCCACACCCTCTCCACCGAGCGCCGCAAGCACATCGTCGAGCCAAACCTCGTGTTAGAGATCGCCTTCGACTCGATCCAGCCCTCCAAGCGCCACGACTCCGGACTGGCCATGCGCTTCCCCCGCATCCACGCCATCCGCCGCGACAAGACCGCGGCGGACATCGATACGCTCCAGTATGCGTGGTCATTGGTGGATGCCTGATTACGGGCGGCCGTGATGGCTGGATCCGTGCAATTTGCATTAATCTTTCATTTTGAAAATCTAGTCCTCCCAAATATAAGCTTTTAAAAAATTCCCGGAAAGTGTAGAGCGGTAGCGTGCTCGCCCTTGGCATTTTCCCACTCGATGCCCTGCCCGGATGGTTTCTCACCTTCTATCTGGGGACCCTTTTACTCTCGCCCCTGCCGCTGCTCGTCGTCACGGCGGCGAAGTTGCGGACTTGGTTCCTGCCCCAGCATACGGCCGCCGATCCCGCTACCCTGCCAGCCAACGTCCGCCGCCAGATCCAGCCGTGGATCGGCCGTTTGGGCTTCCTCGGCTATGCCTTCCAGAACTCCAGCCGCAGCCTGGATGAGAACAAGCGCGACTGCTTCATCTACCGTTTCGCCAGCGTCAATGACCGCAGCCTCGCCGTGGTCAAGGTGCGGATCCCCTCCTCCTCGCCGAAGGCCAAGGCCCAGATCTCGCTCAGCCTCTTCGCCTTCCTGCCGGACGGCGGCGTGATCGTCACCGCGGACCGCGCCATCGCCCCCAGCCGCCCGGAGCACTGGCAGCTCTGCCACCGCCGCTTCACCACGGTCGAGGCCCAGTTATTGGAGCATCGCTCCCGCTTGGAAGGCCAGCCGGTGATCTTCATTCCCCAGCAGCAGATCGGTGCCCGCTTGGCCCACGAAGAACAGGCGGTGCCGGAGGCTTTGATCGCCAGCGGCAACTATTCCCCGCTCTCCTACGAATCCCAAGGAGCCAAGCCCGCCTTCACCGCACGGCCCAAGCTCGCCTGGCGACAGCTCGCCGCCTTCTTCTCCGGCGCTGCCGCCGCCTCCGGCCGCCGCACCGACCTGGCCGCCGCCGCCAAGCCCGGTGAACTGGAACAGGAGCAGCAGCAGCATACACCCTCCCACGAGCGCAGCACGGAGGATAGCGTGGAAGACCAGCTCAACCGCTACCGCGAACTCACCACCAGCAGCGCCGGCCGCAAGTACTACGCTTCCCGTATTGGCGCGACCACCCTCACCCTCGCCCTCTGCGTCGCATTCATCGGCAAGTCCGATCCCCTGGAGACGGCGGCGATCGTGCTCGCCGTGCTGGCGACCCACGAGTTCGGCCACTGGCTGATGCTGAAGATCTTCGGCTTCAAGGGCATGGGCCGCTTTTTCGTCCCCTTTCTCAATCCGCTCGACCGCGCCCGCAAGCTGCACGCCCCGGCATGGCAGAGCCTGCTGGCCATCCTCGCCGGCCCCCTGCCCGGCCTGCTCGGCGGCATCGCCATCATCGCCCTCGGACTGGTCCTGCCGCTGCCCGGCTGGCTGCTCGATGTCGGCGGCTTCGCGATCATCATCAATGCCTTCCATCTCCTCCCCTTTCTCCCGCTGGATGGTGGTAAGGTCGTGGACCTGCTGGTCTTCCGCGACCTGCCCTTCCTGCGCCCCTTCTTCACCGGCGTTTCCGCCGGGCTGGTGCTTGCCGCCTGGTTCTTCACCCAGAACCGCGCCCTCCTCTACATGGGCATCGGCATGTTCAGCGCCATGATCTGGGACTTCAAGATGATCCGCGTGGTGCGCGGTGGCCGACGTCTCGGCTGGACGGATGCCGCGGATGAAGACGAGACCCTGCGCCGCATCTTCAGTGGCATCCATGAGGAAGGTAACACCGGCTTCTTCGGCGATGGCAACTGGCACCGCCAGATCGAGGTCCTCCTGGCCGAGGTCATGCGCAAGCGCCCCGGCTTCCTGCTGCGCATCCTCGGCGGCGCCGCCTATCTGGCTGCATGGTCGGTCGCCATCCTTCTCATCATCCTCACCCTGGGGCTCTCGCTTTCCGGCGGCAGCGAGCACCGCCGCCGCATGGCGGAGAGCACCACCGAGTTCCGGTCCGACTTCCCCGCCAGCACGACTCCCGTCACCTCCGACCAAGTCATCCCCTTTCGCGCTCTCGAGGACAAGACGACCGCGAGCATGGATACCGCATCGCTCGATCACTTCGACTGGCCCACTGCCAGCCGCGTGATCAATGCCGGCATGGTCCACGAGGAAACCTTCACCATCTGGATGAATGTCCTCTGCAGCCGCATGGAAAAGGCCTTGCAAGAAGGCCGCGCCCCGGAAGCCGCCCGCCGTGCCGAGATGCTCCTCCACGCCCGCAGCTCCATGGAGCCCGCCGCGACATTGCACATCCGCCAGGCCCTGTGGGATAGCGAGCAGCGCACCCTCGATGTCGTCGAACAACTCTCCGCCAGCGGCCAGCTCGATGCCGTCACGATCGGCCGCCTCGATGCCCGCATCAACGCTCTCAACCAAGCTCCGCTTCCCGCCGTGGAGAACCGTCTGTTAGTCGATGGCAATATCTGGCACGACGCAGGTTCCGGTACCGCCTTCGAAGCACCGGAATTGCTCGACGGCAGCCTTGCTGACACGGGCGTGGATGAAGACCACCGCTTCTGGCGTCTCGCCGCCCTCCGCAAGTTCAACTGCTTGAACCACGCCGTGATCGGCCGGGAGGCGGCCATGGCCACCGCAGCAGTCGCCCGCCATTGGAAGAGCACCAAGAAGGTCGGCCAGCTTCCCGAAACGCTGGAAGGCGCGGATCAACCGCTCAACGGGGAAGCTGCCTACATCATGGACTTCTGCGAGGCCCACCAGCGCATGACCTGGCGGCGCATCACCACTCTCTCCGCGCTGCGTCTCGAAAACCACCGCCTCAAGAAGGGCAGCCTGCCTCCCACGTGGAATTATAGCCTCCCGGGCGGCGCGATCCTCAAACTGGTCCCCGGCGAACACCCGAAGCTCATGCTCGAAGACCATCGCGAACTCGCGAAGCTGACCCCATCTTGGATGAGCCAACTTTCCACGAAGCCAGCGCCTATCAACCACGAGTGCCCGCTCAATCCAGGCACCCCGCTTTCGCAGAAGTAGGCCAGGCCGGGCAACTTCGCCAGCAAAGCGATTGCCCGAGCGCGCAGGATCCGCTTATCAAATGCGGCATCCTAACACCTAACTTGCTTCTCCCATGATCATGCGTCTCGGCTGTCTCCTCCCCTTGCTTTCCCTGGGCCTCCTCGCCCTCGGCGGCCAAGGTCTCTACACCATCGCGACCAATCGCAAGCCGCTCGAAATTTCGATTCAGGACTTCTACAAGCAAACGCCCGATGCCAAATGGCTGAAGGTCACCGGTGGTGAACTCGATACGCTCAACAGCGTCTTCACCTCGCGCACCTCCGGTTCGGATGCAAAGGAGATCTACGTCCCCGTCGTCGCCCCCGGCGAGGACTCCACCACCGGGAATATCCGCCTGCTCCTGCTCACCAAGGACCCGGAGCTCGTCGGCTTCATCAACGAAGGCCGCAAGATCGAGGCCGGCGGAGGTTCTCCGGAGAAGGCCATCGAGTTCGCCGCCAAAAACGCCGACAAGCTCCGCCCCAAGCGTGATGTCGAAGGCTTGGTCCAATTCGGCATCGAGTCCGACAGCAAGAAGCGCGACAAGGTCGCCAAGCTCTACCCCAATCTGGACTCGAACGCTGCCATCATCGAAGACGGCAAGAGGCCAGACTTGGCACAGGCCAGCTTGATGACAGCCCTTGGCCTGCTCCTCGGCGCCCTCGTCGTCCGTGGCCACTTGAAGAAAGCTGAACCCCAGCCACAGGGACCGCCGCCGATGCCGCCGGCCGCTTGAGCGAGCACTCCCACTCCACCATCGAATCAATTCGAAGCCCAAGGCTTGCGGCAACGCAGCCTTGGGCTTCTTGCGTCAAGGCCGGGGCCACATTAGCACCGATCTGCATAAAATATCAGGAAAAGTTAAACTTCTCCACGATCCTCCCGCCCACATTCCGCAAGCAGGCGCGGGTGGTTTTCGGTCATCAAGCGACCTCGAAACGGTGGAAGATCCCCCAGCGGCCGGGAAGGAATGAATCCCCTCCAAACCAATGATTTCCACCGCAGCGACGGTCTAGGAGAGTCAGACAAAACAGACTGTCCGGCGTTCAAAAAAATCTCGATACACGTGAAGAATTACTTGCACGAAAGTAAAACCAACTTGATTTTTTTAGAAATCTAATCTTAATGGGGCCCGGATGCCCCCAGCATTTCTAGGTATGACCTTCGGCCTGGTACTCTTGGCTTTGGTCTTCGCCACCGGTCTGCCGCTCGTATGTGCCTTCATCGCCCTGATGAACGTGCGGCGCTACCGGGTGAAGGCCCATGCCTGCGAGACCCACATGGTTCCGACCGATGTGAAGCGTCGCATGGCCCCATGGCTGAACCGCATGGGCCACTTCGGCTTTCGTCAGGCACAGGTCGTGCGCTTGGAGAGCGCCGGCTTCGCCGAGGCCCACCGCTGGATCCTCATCAATGATGAGGAAAAGACCTTTGCCACCCTGGAGCGCACCGTGCCCGTATCCGGTGCTGGCCCGCGGGTCTCACTTTCGCTCTTCACGCCGCTGCGCGATGGCACGCTGATCGTCACCCTCGACCATCGCCTCACCCGCCATCCCCCATCGTGGTGGCGCGACGTGCAGCGCCACTTCGGCACCGTGACCGCCCAGTGGAAGCACCACTACGCCCGCATCCGCGGCGAGCAAGGCCGGATCATCCCTCCGATCGAGAAGTTCACCGAAATGCTGGCCGCCGACGAGGAGGCCCGCCACGCCGCGCTGGTCACTGGCGGCGAGTTCACGCCAACCAAGGCCGATCCGGAGGTCCTGCGCCTCCGCCTCACCCGCCTGCCCTCGCGGGTGCTGCCGATCCTCGGCGATTTCTTCCTCGGCCGCTACTTCCGTTCGACCACGCGCCGCGATGTGGCCGCACCGGCCAAGGCCAAGCCGGATGAAAACGAACGCGTCGGCGGGGCCATCGGCCTTTCGCTGAACCAAGCTGTCGAGCAAGACCTCACTCGCTACCGCGCACTGCAATCGGTGGGTTCCAGCCCGATCGACCATGTCCGTCGCCTGGTCCTGCTCGCTGGCACTGTCGCCTTCTTCATCTTCCTCTTCGGCGAGGACCAGCCGCTGCAGACCGCGCTTACCGTGATCGTGCTCTCCGCGCTGCACGAGGCCGGCCACTGGCTGCCCATGCGCCTCTTCGGCTATCGCGGGATCCCGCCGGTCTTCATTCCCTTTACGGGTGCCACCGAACGCGGCCGCAAGCTTCACGCCCCCGCTTGGCAGCAGCTCGTCGTCCTCCTTGGCGGCCCCCTCCCCGGCCTGATCGCCGGTCTGGCAATGCTCGCCCACGGTTACTTCCGCCCGGACACGCCACTCTGGCTGTTGGATGCCGCAGGCATGGCCGTGGCCCTCAATGCCCTGCACTTGCTGCCGGTGCTGCCGATGGATGGTGGCAAGATCATCGACCTGCTGGTCTTCCGTGACCTTCCTCTGCTGCGCCCCTTCTTCACGGTCACCGCTTCGCTCTCCGCTTTTGCCGCTGCCATCGTCCTGAACAACCGCGTGCTGCGCTACATCGCCATGGCGATGTTCGGCGGCGTGATCTGGGACGTGAAGACCATCCAGGTCGTCCGCGGTGCCCGCAAGCTGCCATGGGCCGGCGAAGTGAATGACGAGGGCGAAGCCCTGCGCCGGATCTTCCGCGGCCTGCGTCAGGAAGGCCACGGCTCCTTCATCGGCAGCGATGGCTGGCACAAGAAGATCGAGGCACTGCTCATGGAAGTCATGCGCAAGCGCCCCAGCTTGGCCACCCGCTTCGCTGGCGGTAGCCTGCTGACCTTGGCGAGTGCCTTGCCTGCCCTGCTCTTCGTTGGCGTGCTGTTAGGCCCGGTGCTCGGTGATGCCGGCCGCATGGTCCGCACCGCGGAGCACGTGAATGAATTCCGCAAGACCTTCCCGCGCGAGAATCGCACCCTCTCGCCCGAAGATCGCTTGGATCTCGTCCATCTCGCCGCCGAGACGGAGAGGGATGCCGATGGTGTCCAGGTCGCCCATCTCGACCGGCCGCGCGAAGCCGCCTCCAAGGTTGCCACCAAGATCGGCGCGCGTCTCGATCGCTTGGACTGGCAGAAGGCCGTGATCGCCTCGCGCAGTAACGTGATCGGTGCCCAGATCCTGCCGATCTGGGTGGACGTCCAGGTCCGCCAGCTTGAGATCTCCGCCAACGAAGGGCGCAAGACCGATACCCTCCACCGCGCGGACCAATTGCTGCAGATTTTCTCGGAAATCGAACCGGCTACCAGCCTCGAGCGCCGCAATGACTTCACCGATGCCGAACTCCGGGTCCTCACTGTCGTTGAGCGCGAATCGGGTGCCGGCAACTTCGATGCTGCGGCAATCGACCTGATGGACAAGCGCCTCAACGAGCGCAACGTCAATCCCGATCCCGAAGTCGAAGGCCTCCTGCTGGTCGCCGCATGGGCCGAACGCACCCGCCTCTCTGCCATTTCCGACGCGGCCGCCCAAGCGTCACTCGACCCGCGCTTCTGGCGCGACCTCTATCCGCGGATCCGCACCGTGCGGCGCTTGCTCGCGGAGCAAAACACGACCCTCGTGCCAGCCTCCGTCGCGCTCGCGCGCCACTGGAAGAAGACCCGCAAGGTCGGCGACCTGCCGCCGCAGATGGCCCTCCCGGTGATGGTCTCCGCGGGTGAGGCCACCCTGATCCTCGACTTCTGTGAGCAGCACCGGCTCCTGACTTGGCGCCGTTTGTCCACCCTCTCCGCCCTGCGTCTCGAAGGCAGCCGCCAGCGCAGCACCGCCGGGAAGAATGCCGAAGGCACTCGCCAAGGTGACCGCTTCCCGACGATGTGGAACCACACCCTGCCCGGCGGCGCGACAATCGAGCTGCACCGTGACAAGGGTCCCTATCTGCGGCTGACCGACCGCCGCGACCAGATCTCCCTGCGGATCCCGACTTGGCTGGCACCAGCAACCTTACCCGTGCCGCCCACCGCGCCGCCGCTGGACTACGAGTGCCCGCTTTACGGCGCACCTCCCCCGCCGCCCACGGAGCTCTCGCAGCTGAAGTGACCTGAGGCCAGCGGGTGTCTGGGAAGGACGCAGTGGTCCGCGATGAGCTGTTAGGCGATTGCATTTCGCAACGCCATTCACCTCCCCCACCGACTATAACCCACTGGTTATTTTCGAATTGCCCATATTGGTTAGATGGGCTAACAGGGCTGCGGCATATCTCCTGCCATTCACCCCCTAGAAGATGAAAACACTACTGCTCGCAGGGCTCGCCCTGTGCTCGTTGTTTGCGGCTCCCTTGAACGCAGCCGAAGTAAAGAAGAAACCGAAGCCACCGGCAACACCAGTCCTCTTCGGCGGCTGGGCTGCCGGCAAGACCTTCAGCTATACCGTCACCGATGTGGTCTCCTCTGCCGTTTCAGGCATAGGCGGCACCGCCGTCCCGGTTCCGGTGCCGAAGGGCATCCCCGCCTACACCCTTGGCGAACGGGTAACCTTCACCATCGGCAAGAAGGGCGAATTGCTCGCGCCGAAAGGCCTGAACATCGCCTTCAAGGCGGACGGCGGCAACGTCAATAGCTACGTCAAGCTTCCGACCGCAAAGGCCCCGACACCGCACTCCGCGCTGGTGTGGAAGAACCCAAGCACCAATGAACCCACCGGCGGAGCTGCTCTGACCTTCTTCCTGGTGAAGCGGGGCAAGGGCTTCAACGTGACCGTCACCACGGTGAACTACATGCTGCAGTAACCACCAGGTTCTGACTCACACTTGTTTTTGCATGAAGGAGGGCCCGCGCCCTCCTTCACTGCGTACTGGACTGGAACTTGCCGCCCTCGAGCTTCGCCTTCGCCTCCCCCACCAGGAAGAGTGACCCGGCGATCAGCAGCGGTCCGCCCTCTTCTTCTAACACCGCCTGCCATGCCGCCTCGAAGCTGGAGTAGCAGACATGAGGCGGAGCTCCTTCCGGCAGCTGCGCGGCCAACTCTTCCGCCGGCACCACCCGCAGGGTATCCACCGGGCAGATGTGGATCTTCTCCGCCAGCGGAGCCAGCAGCGCCAGAATCCCGCGCACATCCTTTGCCGCCACGGCGCTGAATAGCAGCGTCGCCTTGCGCTGGCGGAACTGCTCGCGCCAAGTCTCCGCCAGCACCGCGGCTCCTTGCGGGTTGTGCGCGCCATCCAGGATCACTTCCCTGCCATCCCGCTCGATCCGCTCGAAACGACCCGGCCAGCGCACCACGGAGAGCCCGTGTTGCACCACCCCATAGGAAAGATGGATGCCCGCCGCATGCAGGCACTCCAGTGCCAGCGCCGCATTCCAGCGCTGGTGAGGGCCCGGCAATGCCAGCGGATATCCCTCCAGAGGCTGATCGATGAAGGTCAGCGGGGAGCGGCGCTCGTTCGCTTCCTTCTCTAACACCTTCCTTACTCCGGGCTCCTGTGGCGCGGAAATCACCGGCTTGCCCTCGACCATGATCGCCGCCTTCTCCGCCGCAATCTTCTCCACGGTATCGCCCAGCCACTGCATGTGATCGAGTCCCACCGGCGTGATCGCGCAGACATCCGCGGGCACCGCGGTCGTCGCATCCAAGCGCCCGCCCATGCCGGTTTCCAGCACGATCAGGTCGCAGCCCCGCTCGCGGAACCAGCGCATGCCCAGCACCAGCGCGATCTCAAAGAAAGTCGGATGCGGATCAAGCGTCTCACAGATCCCGCGCAATTCCGTCAACATCGCCGCGCACTCCTCTTCCGGGATCTCTTCTCCCGAAACCCGGATCCGCTCGCGGAAATCGATCAGGTGCGGCGAGGTGAAAAGCCCGGTGCGGTTCCCCGCTGTCCGCGCCACTGAGTCGATCATCGCGCAAGTACTACCCTTTCCGTTGGTCCCGGCGACATGGATCACCTTCACGCCATGATCCGGGTAGGCCAAGAACTCCTTCAACAAACGCCGCGGCCCCTCCAGCCCCAGCTTGATGCCGAAGAGCTGCGTGGAGAAGAGCCACTCGATGGATTCAGGGTAGGTCATCGGCGCCGCAACATCTCCAGCGCCACCTCGAACGGAATGAGTCTGGCTTCGCCACGCTTCAAGCTGGCTAAGCGCTCTTCCGGCTCCAGTGCCATGACCTCATCCAGAAGCGCCAAGGACCTTTTGCTCATGCTCTCTTCCTAGCACGACCTATCCATCCAGTCCACCTCACCCCGCCACCGGCATCATATACCCGAGCAACTGGGCAAGCTGGTCCCGCAGTTTCGGGCGCGGCACGATCGCATCGACGAGGCCGTGCTCGAGCATGAACTCCGCGGTCTGGAAGCCGGCAGGCAAGCTCTGGTGGGTCGTCTCTTTCACGACGCGCGGACCGGCGAAGCCGATCATGCACTTCGGCTCGGCCAGATTGACGTCACCGATCGTCGCAAAGGAAGCTGTGACCCCGCCGGTGGTCGGATGGGTCATCACCGAGATGTAAGGCAAATGAGCCTCCGAGAGACGCGCGAGCGCGCCGCAGGTCTTGGCCATCTGCATCAGCGAGAGCATGCCCTCCTGCATCCGCGCGCCTGAGGAAGCGGAGACGATGATCATGCCGCGTTTCTCCTGAATCGCGAGCTCCACCGCGCGGGTGATCTTCTCACCCACCACCGAGCCCATGGAGCCCGCGAAGAACTTGAAATCCATCACCGCGATCATCGCCGGCTTGCCACCGATCGTCAGGCGCCCGGTTACCACCGCATCGCCCATGCCGGTCTTCTCGCGCATGCCGGCGATTTTCTCCTGATAGTTGAAGAAGCCGAGCGGATTGGCTGAGCTCATCCCCGCCTCGGTCTCGTTGAAGCTGCCGACATCCGCCACCAGATCGATCCGCTCGCGCGAATCCATCAGGAAATGGTAACCGCAATGGTGGCAGGTTTGGAAATGCTGCTTGAGCTCCAGCGTGTGAAGCATGGCCCCGCAATCGGGACATTTGGTCCAAAGACCCTCCGGCATGTCGTCGCGGCCGCGGCCGCGGCGGAGGGGTGGCTTGTTGAAAATACCCATCGGTGGTGAGGCGGCGACGCTAGCCGCGCATCACGGTGACGACAACCACCTTTTGAACCCCCGCCTTGCGGAGCACCCGGGCGCACTCGCCGGTGGTCGCCCCGGTGGTGAAAACGTCATCCACCAGCACCGCCCCGCCCGGGTGGGCCGCAAAGTGGCGCTCGCCCTCCCGCGTCAGGGCGAAGGCCCCGCGCAAATTCTTCAGTCGCTGGGCCCGGCTCAGCCGCGTCTGGCTACCGGTCCCCCGTTGGCGGGCCAGCCCCCGGCATAGCGGCAGCCCGGTCAGCGCTGCGATCGGCCGGGCGATCTCCTCCGCTTGGTTGAAATGCCGCCAGAGCTGCCGGCGGCGGTGCAGTGGCACCGGCACCAGCGGCCACTTCCCCGCCAGCGCCTCTAGCAGCCGCGGATCTTCCCCGAACGAGCGTTGGGCCATGCGCCCTAGCTCCGGTGCCAGATGGATCCGCCGCTGGTACTTCAGCTCGTGGATCATCTGCAGCACCACCGGATGATTCGCCACCGCCGGCCGGGCAAAAGCGAAATCGAAGTCCAGGTTGCGGCAGTTGCTGCACTCGAAATCCCCCTCGATCCTGCCCTCGAATTCCTCCGCGCAGCGCAGGCAGAAGGGCGATTGCAACGAAGGAATCGCCGCCCGGCAGGCCTCGCACAGCGCCGCGTCACCCTTTGTCGACTGCCCGCAGGCATTGCAAACGGAGGGGAAAAGCAGATCCAGACAGCGCGCCCACCAGCCCCGGACCGGCACCGCGACTGGCGTGGCAGGGGCTGCGGCCTCGTCCGTCGTCATCGCGTCAATCGCTTCAGTTCCGGTACTCCGCCACCGGCTCGACCTCGCGGGTCATGGCATGCACCAGGATCCCCGTGATCACGACCACCGAGAGCGGCAGCAACCCTTCCTTGAGCGTCTCGCCCACAAACCAGTGGACCCCGCGCGGCAGCCCGGGCACCACCCAAGTCGCCGCCTTGAACATCTTCTCCCCGAAAACCCAGCCGAAATGCAGGCCCACCGGCAGCCACAGCGAGGCCGTGCGGTAGCGCGAATACGCCAGCACCACCCCCACCGCCGAAAGCACCAGGAAAGTCGAAACCATCGGCACCGGATCAGCAAAACGGCCGAAAATCTGGCCCAGCATCTGGAAGCCCGCTGACGCCGACTCGGGATCGGAGATCATCACCCCCACGGGAGGTTCCAGGAAATGCACGAAAGCAAACAGGAAGGATAGCGTGGCAATCGCGTAGGCCGGACGCATCGCCCGCAGGAAGATTCCCAACAGCACCCCGCGGAACAAGGTCTCCTCGATCAGAGCAGTCGCCAGGGCCGCAGGCAGGCCTTTTTTGACCGCAGCAGCCCAGTTGATCGCCTCCACGACCTTGTTGGGGGTGCCGCGGGCGGACAGCGGCATATCCCGCCACACGAAACAACCGGACTGAATCATCACCCAGCCCGAGAGCAGCAGCAGCCCCGCCGCCAGGAAAAATCCCGTGCCGAACTGAAGCCAGCCTTGGAAATTGCGCTTCAACGGTTGGCCGAAGTCGGACACCACCAATTGCTGCGGCAGGCGCACCGACCACGGGGTGTCACCGTACTTCCCGCTTGCCCGCCCCAGCCGCAGCCACGCCATCAGCGGGAAAAGCAGCAGCACCGCGGCAAGCAGTACCGCGCGGTTGAAGAAGCGCGTGAAATCCGCACGCCGGGCGGCATCCGCCAGCCAGTGGATCACGGCATTGCTTTCTTTGCCGGAGAAGACCTCCGCCATGCCCTTGCCAAAATTGTAGAGCCAAGGGGCGATCACGGCCCCCAAAATCAGCGTGGCCGCCACATAGGCGAAGATTTTCAGGACATCGCTCTGCTGACCGCTCCGCACGGGAGTGGATTATGCCGCCACCGCCCGAAACTTCCAAGCGCCAAGTGCTAGGATATTTACCTAGTCCGCAGCCATCGGGTGGCGTTTTTTGCCCTTGGCGCTTGGAAGTTCCCGCTTGCCCACCCAGTCTCCCCGCATGGAGTCCCACGAGTGGCGCGAAAGAACTGAAGAAGGCCTGCGCTTCTGGCGGGCATCCCGCCACGCCAACCGCTGGACCTTCCAAACCACTCTCAAGACTGACCCCGACTGGCAACCCATCGACCCCGTGCCGCGGGAGATGTGGGAGGCACTCCGCGACATCCTCTGGAAAAAATACCAGCGCAAGCGCTGCCCTTGGGAGTGGATCGAGGCGATCGACAAGATCCTCGCGGAAGACGAGCCAGCCTAAGCGACTACAGTCCGCCCCGCCGTCAGCCCCAGCTCGTAGCACCGCGCAGCATTGCTCTGCGTGATCAAGCTGGGCATCGGCGTGATCGTATCCACCTCGATCAGCTTTTTCCCCTTCAGCCGCGCCAGCTCCGCGCGGTGGCGGTGAAGTTCATTGCACACCGTGTGATGCGCGGAGCCGATGGACGTGGCCACAGTCTCCCAGTTCACCGTCGGTCCGCTCCCCGCCTCATGGCGGATCCGGTGAACGATAATCGTATCCACAGCCGGATCATCCAGCCACTGCTCGAAGGGGATCTCACACGCCACGCCGCCATCGATGTAGCGTTTCTCCCCCACCCGCTGGATCGTCAGCATGCCCGGCACGGCACAACTCGCCACGATCAATTCCGCCAAGGGACCCTCGCGCAAAATCTCAGGCCGGTGGCTGATCGCATCGGTCACGGCGATCTCCATACTCGGCGATTGGAGCGCGGAGAGGTCCTTGTCATCGACCAGCCGCTGCAGGCGCTTGACCGCGCGTTTTCCCGAAAACAGCCCGGAGGACCAGAAGACACTAAGCACCCCTGGGAGGCGGAAGACCGAGCCCCAGTCGAAGAAAGACCAGCGCAAGGAAGCATCCAGGACCGCCTCCTTCAGCTCCTCGCCGCGCAGCCCGGAGGCGTAAAGCGAACCGGTAAGCGCCCCGGCCGAAGATCCGGAAACCTTCTCCGGATGCAGCCCCGCCGCAGCCAAGCCATTGAGAAACCCGGCATGGGCATAATACCCCAGAAACGAAGATCCAAGGGCGACGGCGAGGCCGGGTGTGACTGGCGCGATGGGTGAAGGGTCGTCGGGCAAACGCGGCGCACCGTAGGGATCGGCACGCACTTGGCCAGATTTCAGTTTCCAGCGCGCGATTCCGGAGCGAAAATCCGCCGCGATGTCAGCGGCTGCGGTGAATTACAAGGTGGGCAATGAAAAGCTGGTCCGGGTGCTGGATGCAGCCTCGGCACATTTGCGCGGCCTGCTCACGAAGCAGGGCCGGCCGGAGGGCGCGCTCCGCATCGCCGTCATCGGCGGCGGTTGCAGCGGCCTGCAATACAAGATGGACCTCACCGACGGCCCGCGCGATCGCGACATCATGGTGCCGAGCAATGGCGTGAACGTGGTGATCGATCCAAAGAGCGCCCTCTTCGTCAGCGGCAGCGAGCTGGATTGGTCGGACGACCTCCAGCAGGGCGGCTTCAAGGTCAGCAACCCGAATGCGGTGGTGACCTGTTCCTGCGGCGAAAGCTTCGCGGCCTGAGGACCGATGGATCCCTTCACGCGTCTCGGCTTGGAGCAGCGGCTTGCGATTTCCGAGGAGGAATTGCGCGAGGCCTTCCGCGCCGCGGGCAAGCGCGATCACCCGGATGCCGGCGGCACTGGCGAAGATTTCACCGCGCTGCAAGAAGCTTACGCACGCCTCTCCCGTCCGGCCAAACGCCTGCGCGCATGGCTCGAGTGCAAGGGCCTGCAGGGCGAAGAACGCGGCGCAATCTCCCCCGCTCTGTTAGATCTCTTCTCAAAGGTCGGCTCCACCCTCCAAGAAGCGGATGATGTCACTCGCCGCCGCAGCGCCGCACAAAGCGCCTTGGCGAAGGCCATGTTAGAGCCCGCCGTCCAAGCAGTCCGCGAGAAGCTGGAAGATGCCTTGGCAGATGTCGCCACCGCCATCACAGCCCAGGAAGCGAACTTCCCCGCCATCGAAGTCCGCCAAGGCGACCCCTGGCTAACAGCCCGCGACCTCGCCTTCCTCGAAAAGTGGCAAGCCGAGCTCAAGGCCCGCTTCGCCGGCCTCTGGTGAAGCTAGTAGCCTTGCAAGCCTCTGCCGAAGGAGCGTGCTTTCCTGAGACGAATGGCACTCGTTTAAGGTGGCTTTCAGTAGGGCTGCCTTTTGGTAGGGCGAGCTGGCCTCAGGCAGCCGCGGGCGATCCGCGGAGACCTGAACAGTCTTCTACGCTCCCGGATGATCCCCTCATCGCTCGCGGCGCGCTGAGGCCAGCTCGCCCTACCAAAAGTCAGCGCCGGCGTCACTCACACCCCATCCACCACCCGCCGCGGCACCAACGCCTCAAGCACATAAGCCACAAACATGGCCACCAGCACGCTCACCCCCAGCGTCCATGCCGCAGCCATCCCCAGCGCCTTCCAGCGCTCCGCCAAGATCACGCGCGGCGAGTGTTCTGCCATATGCACCACGACGGGATCTCCCATCACCTTCGCATCCATCTCCATCACGATCATCTTCAGCTTCAGG
>NZ_BATP01000059.1 GCF_000739615.1 Haloferula sp. BvORR071 | reverse complement strand
GAGACTCCGGTCATCGCCGAGACTCCGGTCATCGCCGAGACTCCGGTCATCGCCGAGACCCCGGTCATCGCCGAGACCCCGGTCGTCGCGGAAACCCCGGTCATCGCGCCCCCCCCGTGGTCACGGATCTATCTTCGTTTGAGGCAAAGGTCGTGGGACCGCCTCCTCTTCCGCTTCCAACTGCGGCTGAGGTCCCGACGGAAGTCCCCGTGGTGGCGAAGGCCTTGAGCCCGGCAGAGGTCCCCATCGTAGCCAGGGCCACGGCTCCCGAAAATATTGCGATCGTGGAGAAGGCTCCCGGCCCCAAGGACATCTCAATTGTGGAGAAGGCCCCCGGCCCCCCGGATATTTCCATCGTCGCGAAGGCTACAGAGCCGAGCGGTATGCCGCTTCCTGTTGAGGTGAAGGTCGCCGAGCCGGCGGAAGCAGCTATCGTAGCCAAGGCACCGGAGCCCGAGGAGGTCGCGATTGAAGAGAAAGCTCCTGGCGCCACGGACATTGCGATCGTCTCGAAGGCTACAGGGACGAGCGACGTGGCGCTTCCTGTCGAAGCGAAGACCGACGAGGCCACGGACCCGCCGCTTGTAGTCAAGGCACCCGAGGTCACCGAGCCCACGCTTGCGGATAAGGCTTCCGGGCCGCCAGACATTTCCATTGCCTCAAAAGCCATCGGCGCGGTCGCTGTTCCAGTGTCGGTCGAGACCAAGGCTGGCGATACGGCTGGCGGGCCGCTCGTGGCGAAGGCCACGATCCACATTCCCATCGTACCCAAGGCAAAGGCCCCGGCCGAGGCCCCGATCACAGAAAAGGAAAAGGTCGACGAAACGATCGGAACTTCTGCAGCACCTGCAACTTCCACCGCCGCCCCTATCCCGATCCCTCCAGCGCTGCCCGCTGCCGCGCCAGTGCGTCCAAAGGTCGTTCCCGAGGAAAGGCTGGCCAGCTTGGCACCGGCACCCACGAAGGTACTTGAGACCGTGCCCGCCGCGGCGCTTCCCGGAGCAAAAGCGGCAAGCCCGGCGAAATCACCGTCCCCGGCACTCCCAAGCGAGGAACACGTGGTGGAAGTCCGCAAGCGCAGCGCGGCTCCTGTCCTGGTGATGCTCTTCCTCCTGCTCGCTGGTGTGGGCGGCTGGTACCTGTGGAATGACCACGAGGAGCAGACGGCGATTCAGAGGCAGGAGCGCCTTGCGTTCTTGGAACGGCTCGGCGCGAAGATGATCGATGCCCGGCAGTGGCCGGAAGCCAAGGCAGCCTACAGCGAGATCGAGGAGATGAGCCCGGGCTCCCAAGTGGCACTGCTCGGCCGCCGCAGCATCGAGAATGGCATGGAGGAGGAGCAGCAGCAATTCGTCGGCTACTGGTCCGGCGAGGCGATCGCGGCTTTCGATCTGGGGCGCCTCGATGAAGCCGCCGCAGCTGCCCGCAAGGTGCTTGAGAAGTATCCGGACCAGAAGGAGATCACCGAGCTGCTCGGGAAGGTCGAGCAGGCCCGCAGCACCCAGATGCGCGATGGCCTCCTGGCAGCCACAAATGCCGCCATCCAAAAGCGGCACTGGGATGAAGCCGAGGTCAAGGCGAAGGAACTTTCCAGCGCCTTCCCCGGCGATCCGCAGAGCAACTCGCTGCTTTCTGAAATCCGGCAAGGCCGGGAAAAGGAGGCCAAGGATCTGGTCCGGGCCAAGGAGCTGCTCGCCGCAGCCAAGGTCCGCGACCAGGGGCAATTCGATCGCGATGCGATGGAGTGGCTGCGCGAGGCCGTGGCACTGGCACCGGGTGATCCGGAGATCGCCGCGCTCTACCAGAAGATGGCCTCCTACACCCGCACCCTGCAGGTGCCGGGTGATTTCAAGACACTGCCGGAAGCGTTGGAATCCGCCAATGACCGCGACCGGATCGTGGTGGCGGAGGGCACTTGGACCGGCCCGGTGGTCGTGGACAAGGCGGTCACGCTCGAAGGAGCAGGGCGCGACAAGACGATCGTGGAAATCGACGCCGCCACCAGCACCGCCCTAACCTTCGGCAAGCACGCTGGCGGCGCCCGGGTCAGCGGGATGACCTTCCGGCACCGCGGCAACGATCCCGGACCGAACCGCTTCCCAGTGCTGCTGGTTCGCGGCTCGGAAATCACCATGAACGATTGCCGGGTGGCAGACTCCGCCGGGCACGGTCTGGCGGTCATGGAGTCCGGGAATGTGAAAGCGACCCGCTGCAACTTCGAAAACAACGGCTGGGACGGCGTCGCGGTGCGCGGTGCTGGTAGCCGGATCGAATTCTCGCAGTGCGAGTCCACCGGCAACTTCGGTCACGGCTACGACCTCTGGGAGGGCGGCTCCGGGGCCATCCACGAGAGCTTGGCGCGGGACAACAGCGGCAGCGGCATTCTGGTGGATACCACGGCGGAGAACGTGGCACTGGGCAAAAACGACCTGCGCGGCAACCGCGAATACGGGATCACGGTCTCCTCCGCAGCCTCCGGCCACATCCAGGCGAACCAGTGCCGGGAGAACCTGCTGGGGGGGATAGCAGTGCGCTTCGCCGCAGCCCGGGTGGTGGTGGAAAACAACGTGCTGGAGAAGAACCAAGGCCCGGGATTGGCCTTGGAAAAGGGTCTCGTGGAATCATCCTTCGCCACCAACAAGGCCAACGCCAACGCCGGGGGCAGGAATACCGCAGCTAATCTGGACTTCTCCAGCGGCGAGTGAGGCGGAATCCAAGGAACCCTTCTAAAAGGGAAGCAGCCAGGGAACGAGAAGTAGCGTGAGCGCCATGGCGATGGCGGTGAAGGGAACTCCAATGATGAGGAAATCGGAGAAGCGATAATTTCCCGGGCCCATGACCAGCGTGTTCACCGGCGACGAAACCGGTGTCATGAAGGCGCAGGAGGCGGCTAGGGCGACCGTCATCGCGAATGGATAGGGCGAAACCTTCAGCGCTTCGGCCGCCTTCAAGGCGATGGGTGTCATCAGGACAGCCGTGGCGGTATTTGAGACGAAGAGACCGGTACCAGCCGTCAGGAGGAACAGTGCTCCGAGCAGGATCCGGGGCTGCGAGCCCCCGAACACATCCAACAGCAAGTTGACCGCGAGATCGACTCCGCCAGTTTTCTGAAGCGCGGTGGAAAATGGCATCATGCCGACGATCAGAATCAAGCTGGGCCACTGGATGGAGCGATAGGCGGAGTCGAGATTGATGCAGCGGGTCGCCCCCATCAGCAGGCAGCAGATCAGCGCCGCGATGGCATTCGGCACCCAGCCCGTAATCATGAGGACCATCATCACGAGCAGGCTGGCGAGCGCGAATCCTGCCCTGCTGGCGGCGGGTGGGGCTTCATCGCTCTCGGCGGGAAGAGTCAAGAGGATGACCTCATGCACCCGTTTCGCCAGGTTCCGGATGTGCTTCCAGCGGCCGATCACCAGCAGCGTGTCCCCGGGACGGAGCTTCACGGCGCAAGGCGACGATGGCAGGGCCTCGCCCCCACGCCGCAGACCAATCACATTCAGCCGGAATCGGGTGCGGATCGCGGCCTCGATCACCGTCTGACCGGTCAGGCTCGAACCGGGAGGTAGGAGAATTTCTGCCATGCCGATCTCCCGGGAATGGTCGCTGAAATACAGGCTGCGTAGAGATAAGGGTTCCAGCTTCAGTTTAGCTGCCGACGCTTTCATCTCCTCGCTGGGCGGCTGCTCCAGATCGATCAACAGCACGTCACCTTTCTGAAGGATGAGGTCCGGCCTCGGCTCGAGGACTTCCGTTTGCCGACGCCCCTTCCGCTCCACGGCCACCACGTTCGCCGTGAACTGCCGTCTCGGGGCCATCTCCGCGACGGTTTTTCCGATCAACGGGGAATCCGTGCCGATCCGCAGGCGGTGCGCCCGGTCCTGCAACTGGTATTCCTGGATCAGATCGATGAGCTGCCGCCGCTTCCGCGTGGCGCTGGAGTTGCCCGGCCGCCGCGGGAGGAATCTACGCGCCACCAGCATGTAGAGCACCCCGGCCCCGAGGATCGCGGCACCGAAGGGGGTGAACGAAAAGAAGCTGAAGCCGCGGTGGCCTGCGTGCTCCAGGGCGGCGTCGACCACCAGGTTTGGAGCCGTGCCGACCAGCGTCAGCATCCCGCTGATCAGCCCCGCGAAGGCCAGCGGCATCATGAACTTTCCCGGGTCGAGACTTCGCCGCGTGGAGATGAGAAGCACCACGGGAATGAAGATGGCGACTACTCCTGTGGAGCTCATGATGGAGCCGACCGCGGCCACCCCCAGCATGAGCAGGATTAAAAGCCGAACCTCGCTGCCCGATGAGTGATGCAGCATGAACTCCCCGATCCGGTTCGCGACACCGGTGCGCACCAGGCTCTCCCCGACCACGAACAGCAGCCCAATCAGAATCACATTCTGATCCGAGAAGCCTGCCAAGGCCTCGTTCACGCTCACGATGCCGGTTAGAGGCAGCGCCGCCACCGCGAGAAGGGCCACGACGTCCATGCGCGGCCGGTTCACCACGAACAGGACCACGCAAACCGTAAGAAGGGCGAGAACGAGGGCGAGCTGCGGATTCATTCCTTGGAGACGACCTTGTCAGAAAGCAGAAGGCACCACGAACGAATACCAATCTTCATGCCTGCCGATTCAGGCATGGAACTGGCCGGGAGCTTTCCCGGAAGATGCGACGCTTAAAGGACGCTTGGCGAGGCGAGCTGCTCGCGGATTGCCGCGACCATCTGGGCTTTGAATTGCTCCGCCTTCTGCTGGTGCTTGTCTCCTTCGGCGATGAGCGCGTTGGCCTGGGCGGGATTGGCAGTGGCCATGCCGTCGCGGTAGCTCTGCATGGCGTCCCGCTGCTCGCGGAACATTCCAAGTTGGGCTTCCAATTCCTTCTGGTTGTGGAGCCTGCGCAAGCGGATGAACTCCTCCGCCACCTCCTTCGGCACCCGGTGTTTGTCGAAGTTCTGCCGCAGCAAGGGATCTTCGCCACGTTCGAGATAGGCGACCGCGGAGTCGTAGGTGGAGATGTTCTGATCGATGATCTGGATGTAACCGCGCCTTTGGGTGGCCGCGTCCTTGCTCCATGTCTTCATGCCCGCGACTTGGCCGCGGATGGTGTCGAAGGGGACGAAGAGGGTCTTCTCATAGACCCAGGTGGTGGCGATGGCATCGATGACCTGCTTGGCGATGCCGCTGTGCTTGCGGGCCGAGCGGTCGAGCTCGGCCATGCCCGCGCTGAAGGCGGGACCGTTGCAGGGGCCGCTGCCTTCGATGTTCTGGAGTAGCACGCGGTTGTGCTCCACCGCCGCATGGCTGATCGCCTCGAAGGCGGCGACGATTTCCGGCTTCGACTCCGAGTTGAGCTGCACTTGCTCGGCGAGGGATCCGCGTTTCTCCGCGGATTTCTTGGCCATGGAAAGCTTGTCGCAAGAGCACAGCAACAAGGCCGGGATGAGGAGCAGGCTGGGGTGAACAGTCATGCTGACACCCTAGCGGATATGCCGAAGATACTCCGAGCAAGAAATAAGCTGACATTGATTTTCAAACACCCCCGGTGTTGGGCCGTGGGCCCGCCGCCGGAGACCGCTTCGGAGCAGTTCGCAGCCGCCAAGCGGCTGATCGTCAATTCCCGAGCTTCGGACGACCTCATTTCCTTCCGCCGCCGAGAAATTTGAGAATCCTCTGTGCGCCCGCTTGACCCCCGGGCGGCGGCTCCTTACGTGTCCCTCATGGAACCGCTCTACGAAGGAAAGGCGAAGCGTCTCTGGGCCACCGCAGACCCGAATGTGCTGCGAATGGAGTTCAAGAACGACGCCACTGCCTTCAACGGCGAGAAAAAGGCGCAGTTCGAGGACAAGGGGCGGCTCAACAACGCGATCAGCACCCTGATCTACGGCTTCTTGGAAAAAGAGGGCGTGCCGACCCACTTCGTGCGGCAGATCGACGACACCAACGTGGAGGTCCGCAAGGTGGACATCCTGATGGTCGAGGTGATCATCCGGAATCTCTCCGCCGGCAGCTTCTGCAAGCGCACCGGCATGGAGGAAGGCGTCCCCTTCTCCCAGCCGATCATCGAGTTCTGCATCAAGAGCGATGAACTCGGCGACCCGCTGATCAACGACGACTACATCCGCGAGCTGAAGCTGGCGACGCCCGAGGAGCTCGCCTTCCTGCGCGAGTCGGCGCTGAAGGTGAATGCGATCCTCGGCAAGTTCTTCGCCGAGTGCGGGCTCAAGCTGGTGGACTTCAAGCTGGAGTTCGGCCGCCTGGCCACCGATCCGAAGACCATCGTGCTCGCGGATGAGATCAGCCCGGACGGCTGCCGCCTCTGGGACCTCAAGACCGGCGAGAAGATGGACAAGGATCGCTTCCGCCGCGACCTCGGCGGGGTGATGGAGGCCTATGCCGAAGTCTTGGAGCGCGTGAAGGTGGCGGTGTCTCACTGAAGATTCCCGCCCCGTGGACATCCCCCACGACTCCAGGAGATCTCCTCGCAGCACTACGCCGTCGGCGGCTTGTGTGCGGTAGTGGTTCTGTTTCTCCTCCTGAAGATCGGGGTTGGCCTCCTGAAGAAGGCGGTCCTGTTTGTGGTGTTTCTGGTGGTGGTTGGTTTCGTGCTGATTTCGCTCCAGTAACGGGGAGACATCGCGGTAGGGGAAGGTGCGGACATGGCAATGGCCCTTCGTCCCGAAGCGGACGGCTCATAATAGCCCGGCACTCCGTGCCGGGCTATTATGAGCCGTCCCGTTGGGACGAAGACCGCAGCCTACGTAGCTCCCGGCACTAGTGCGGAGAAATTCCGCTTGAGCCCGGCCCACTCTCGGCCAACTAATGCAAGCAACCACTTGCATGCATCATGGCAACCAAAGCCAAGCCCTCCCCCACTCCTGAAAAGACCGGCCCCAAGGCCAGCGCCGAGGAGCGCCTGGTCGCAGCCGCAGCCGTGGTTTTCGCGCGCGACGGCCTGAGCAGCGCGACGACCCGCGAGATCGCGCGTGAGGCGGGAGTGAATGAAGTGACCCTATTCCGGAAATTCGGCACCAAGTACCAACTCCTCACCGCGGTTCTGGAGAAGATGTATGAGCCGAAGGCGAGCCCGCAGGCCGAGCGCTTCGGCGCCTTGCCGCCGGACGCTCCCCTCCGCGAAGTGATCACCGCTTTCGTCGAGGCCGAATACGAGGTGATGACCCGCAACATCGCGCTGGTCCGCAGCCTGATCGGCGAGATCCGCAAGTTCGAGGAACATGAACTCAAGGTGCTGCGATCGATCTTCAAGGCGCGGCGCGAGGAATTGATCAAACGTCTCCTCGATATGCAGGCCCGCGGCGGAATCGTGGCAGAAGTCGAACCGGTGATCGTGGTCGACCAATTGGGCGGCATGATCTTCACCCACGCCCTGCGCTGCGATGGTCCGCTGAAGCTGGACTACGGGCGCGAGCGCTACCTGAAAGCCTGTATCGACCTGATCGTGCGGGCCATCGGCAAGGAGGATCTCCTCGCCTGATGAGCACACCCGGCGTCAATTTGTATGGTTCGGACCCGGCCTTGCTGAGTCCGCTGGCGGCACGCCTGTTAGAGAAGGGCTGGCTGAAGTGGGTGATCGCGCTGGCAGCTTCGCTGGGCGCGATCCTGGAGGTAATCGATACCGTGATCGCCAACGTAGCGCTGCCGAACATCCGCGGCAATCTCGGCGCTACCCTCTCCGAAGCCGGTTGGATCTCCACCAGCTATGCCTGCGCGAACGTGGTGATCATCCCCCTCTCCGCCTGGCTCGGCTACCGCTTCGGGCGGCGGAACTACTTCGTCTTCTCTCTGATCGGCTTCACCATGGCTTCCTTGCTCTGTGGGATCTCGCACAGCCTGGGCATGCTGATCTTCGCACGGGTGCTGCAAGGGCTGGCGGGCGGTGGCCTGCTGGCAAAGGCGCAGTCGATCGTCTTTGAGGCCTTCCCGGTGAAGGAGCGGCCCATCGCCCAAGCGATCTTCGGCCTCGGTGTGATCGTGGGACCGGCACTTGGCCCGGTGCTCGGCGGCTGGCTCACGGACAACATGGGCTGGCGCTGGATCTTCTTCATCAATCTGCCGATGGGCATCCTCGCGGTGCTGATGTGCCTGACCTTCATGCCCTCCGACCGCAAGGAGGACATCAACCGCACGGGCAAGGTCGACTGGACCGGCATTGGCCTGCTGGCGGTGGGCCTGGCCTGCTTCCAGATCTTCCTGGAGGAAGGCCAGCAGGAGGATTGGTTCGACTCGAACTTCATCCGCACCGTGGCGGTGGCCAGCGTGATCGGCATCGCGCTCTTCATTTGGCGCGAGTTGACCACGGAGCACCCCGCGGTGGATCTTCGGGTCTTGCGCCATCGCTCGATGATCGGCGGCAGCATGTACTCCGCGATCCTCGGAATGGGCCTGTATGGGATCATGTTCGCGGTGCCGGTCTTCGTGCAGGATTACCTGCACTACACCGCCCTGCAGAGCGGCTTGGTCCTGGCGCCCGGTGCCGTGGCATCCGCGATCATGATGGTTCTCTACGGCCGCATCGGCGGCAAGTTCCCGCCGCGGGTGATGATCTTCGCAGGCGCGCTCTGCACTAGCCTGACCGGCTTCCTGCTGATGAACATCAATCCCAATACCGGGACGCATCAGCTGTTCTGGCCGCTGATCGCGCGTGGCTTCGGCAGCGTGATGATGTTCATGCCGCTTAGTATCGCGACACTCGGCCCCTTGCCCAAAAAGGACCTCGCGGCAGGTGCCGGCTTCTACAGCCTGACACGCCAGCTCGGCAGCAGCATCGGCATCGCCCTGATCACCACCGTGGTCGTGCAGCGCCAGGCCTTGCATCGCTCGGTGCTGGTCGAGCGGATCTCAGAATATCGGCCGCAATTCGGCGAGCGTATGGAGATGCTCACCGGAGCCATGGCCCCGCACGCGGGCAGCCACCAGGCGGCCCATGACCAAGCACTGGGGCTGGTCGACCGGATCGTCTCCGGCCAGGCGATGCTCCAGTCCTATGGCGATGTCTTCTTGTATGTCGCCCTGATCTTCATCGTGACGCTGCCACTACTGTTTCTGTTAGGCGGCAACAAGTCGAACAAGGACGCCTCCGATGCAGCGGCATCCGCGCACTGAACCTTTTTCCACACTCACCCGTTTACACCATGTCCGAGTCCACCGATTCACCCGAAAACCAGAGCCCGCCCGCAGGAAAGAAGCGGCGCAGTGTCTTGCCGCGACTCCTCGCCTTGGGCGTGGTCGTCGGCGGCGGCGCATGGGCCGCAAATTTCATCCACGAGTCGATCGCCTACGAAACAACCGATGATGCCTACGTGACGGCACACATCCACCGCATTAGCCCCGGCGTCGGTGGGCCGGTCTTGAAGGTGCTGGTGCAGGAGAACCAACGCGTGAAAGCCGGCCAAGAGCTGGCGGAGATCGATCCGCTGGAATTCGAGATCGCGCGGCAGAAGCTGAATGCGGCGAAAGCGCAGGCGGAGGCTGGTGAAGGCGAGGCCGAGGCGGCACTCGAACGGAGCAAGGCGGAGGTGCTCCAAGCCGAGGCCCAGATGGCGAATGCCGAGTCATCGGTGAAACTGGCGGAAGCACAGCTCGAGCTGGCGAACACCAACTACCAGCGCAACAACAGCCTCTCCAGCGGCGGCACTCGCGCGGTCTCCGCTGCCGAAGTGGATACCAGCCGCAGCGTGGTGGCCACCAGCACCGCCGCTCTAGAAGGAGCCAAGGCGATGCTCTTGGCTACACAGGCGAAGAAGCACACCAGCGAGGCCGCGGTGAAGGTGGCCGAAGCCGAAGTCGGCGTGGCCAAGGCGACGGTAGAAGGCCAAGCCGCCGCGCTGCACGAAGCCGAGCGCCAGTATGCCGATACCAAGATCATGGCCCCGGCGGATGGCTTGGTCGGCAACCGCAACATCGAGACGGGCAACCGCGTGCAGGAAAGCCAGCCGGTCTTCGCCCTCGTGGAAGACGGCTACTGGGTGGTGGCGAATTTCAAGGAGACACAGCTCAAGTCCGTGAAGCCGGGCCAAGCGGTGGAGATCGAAGTGGATGCCTTGGGCGGGAAGGCTTTTGCCGGACACATCGAGAGCATCGCCCCATCGACCGGGGCGCAGTTCGCGCTCCTGCCACCGGACAATGCGACCGGGAACTTCACCAAGGTGGTCCAGCGTGTGCCGGTGAAGATTGTGTTCGAGACAGAGTCCGTGAAGGGCTTTGAGGAGAGCCTGCGCCCTGGCTTATCGACCGTCGTGAAAGTGAAGGTAAAGGGATGAGAAGAAGTGGTGCGGTAGCCCCCACCACTTCACCACAGCCCATACTTGCCGTAAATCACGGCAAACAAGCCCATTAGGAAATTCGCCGTGGCATGCATGGTCACACAAGCACCGAGGTTCTTGGTCCAGATGCAGAGAATGTAGGTCAAGGAGCCGTAGATCAAGGCCCCGGCGTAATCGATCGGAGAGTGCGCGACCATGAAGAGGCCGGTCACGATGGCGAAGGACTTCCATGAAGCCTGGCCGAAGGGCCGCTTCCAGTAGTCCCCTTCCCGATCCATGACGAAGCGCATCAGAAAGGAACGCCAGAAGATCTCCTCGATCATCGCCACCACGACCGCCGCGCGGAGGAAACGCAGAATCAGCGCCGCCCAGTAGGCCGGTGTGCCGGCGCCGAAGACCGCGCCGGGATTGAAGCCCTTCTCGCGCTCCGCCAGGCCGAGCCACTTCTGCCAGCCTTCGGTCGGCCCGCTCAGTCCCAGCCGCTCATACGCGATGGTCGGCAGCAGCCAAAAGCCAATGCCGACCGCACCGAAGACCACGCCAACCAGACACCACTTGGCCGACCAACGAAACTCATAGTACTTCCAACGCTGCACCAGGATTCCGAGGCAGACCAGGGTCTGGATGGGATACAGCCATTGCTCGGGCGTCTGGCGCCACCACGGCGCAGCAGGATTGCTGGAACCGCAGAAGGTGGCGAAGATCTGCAGTAGCAGATTGAAGCCAAGGAAGACAGCGAAGGGCAGGACTTGGGCACGGATCCACTGATCCGTGCCCTGCAAATGGAGCGACGCGGATGAAGGCCGATGGGGAGATTCGTCCTGCATGCGCCGCTCCTGCCAGAACTTCAGCCTAGTCTGCCGACGAAACGCTCCATCTTGTCCATGGCCAGCTTCAGGTCATCGAAGCCGGTGGCATAGCAGCAGCGCAGGAAACCCTCGCCCGAGGTGCCGAAGGCACTCCCCGGGACTGCGGCCACGCCTTCCTCTTCGAGCAGGCGCATGGCGAAATCCTTCGAGGACAGGCCGGTCTCGCGGATGTCCGGGAAGACGTAGAAAGCACCGCCCGGCGAGTGGCAGCTGAGGCCCATCTGGTTCAGGCGCTTCACCAGGAAGTCACGGCGCTGATGGTAGGCATCGCGCATCTTCGCCACTTCCGGCGCTCCGTTCTCCAGCGCCTCGATCGCGGCCATCTGGCTCATGATCGGCGCGCAGAGCATGGAGTATTGGTGGATTTTCATCATCGCCTCCGTGATCGGCTGCGGCGCACAGGCATAGCCTAGGCGGAAACCGGTCATCGCGAAGGCCTTCGAGAAGCCGTGCAGCAGGATCGTGCGCTCCTTCATCCCTGGCAGCGAGGCGATCGAGACATGCTCTTCATTCGCGTCGTAGCGCAGCTCGCTGTAGATCTCATCCGTTAGAACGAAGAGGTCGTGCTCGATGCAGAGCTTTGCGATGCCTTCCAAGTCCTCGCGGTTCGCGGTCGCGCCGGTCGGATTGGTCGGGAAGTTGAGCATCAGCACCCGGCTCTTCGGCGTGATCGCCTTCGCCAGTTCTTCCGGCTTCAGCGAGAAGCCGTCGCGCTTGCGCGTGTGCACGCCCACCGCGGTGCCATAGGCCATCACGATGCTCGGCGAGTAGGAAACGTAGCAGGGCTCGTGGTAGATCACCTCGTCGCCCGGATTGATCAGGGCGCGCAGGGCGATGTCGATGGCCTCGGACACACCCACGGTCACGAGCACCTCGGTGAGGCCCTCGTACTCGACGTGGAAGAAATCAGAAACGTAGCGGGCGATGGCCTTGCGCAGTGCTGGCAGGCCCAGATTGGAGGTGTAAGAAGTGTGGCCCTTCTCCAAGGCGTAGATGGCGGCTTCGCGAATATGCCAAGGAGTCGTAAAGTCGGGCTCACCAACGCCGAGGGAGATCACGCCCTCCCGGCCTTGGACGAGCTCGAAGAAATCGCGGATTCCCGAGCGGGGAATGCCGGCGATCTGACGGGCGATTTTCTGCGAATAGTCCATATACACACCCGGACCTCGCCGGGGGCGCGCATTTCAGGGGGGAAACGGCCCGGCGTCAACGGCGGGAAACGCCGAGTTCTTGTGCCGGGAGAGATGAGGAGTACAGTTGCGCCCCGAGGCTCGCCCCTTGAGCCTCAGTAGATCCGCCCATGAAACCGTTGCTTTTGCCACTTCTCGCCGCGATCGCCCTCTGCAGCTGCCAAAAACCGGTCAAAGTGGTTGCAACTCCGGTTCCCAAGCCTGCCTCTCCCCCGCCCCCGGTGCTGCCGGTCGTCACCGAGGCGGAGATTCCCGCGCCGCCGATCGTGGCGGTCAAGGTCGAGGCGGGATCCAATCTGGGGGCTGTCGCCAGGAGGGCATATGGGCATGAGAAGTTTTCCGGCTTCGTGGCCCGGGTCAACGGGCTCGCCAAGCCGGAAGACGTGGCAGCAGGCGCGATCCTGAAGACGCCCGCGCTTCCCACAGCCCTCCGCGAGGCAGGGTTGGACGGCCGCTACCAAGGCGCCATCAACGCCCTTTCCAAGGCCACCACGGACTTCTACGGAGTGCTGCCCGCCTATCTGGAAGCCCGGAATGCCAGCGCAGTCGAGCGAGGGACTTTCGCGATCCCGGAGAAGGCCAAAGACACCTTCCTCAAGTGCGCGGATGCGATCGATGCCGCGAACCATGAGCTGGAGACCGCGAAGGAGCCGCATCAGATTCCGCGCAGCAGCATCGGTCAGTTCAGCCAGGCTTCCTCGCAGCTTCGGGAACTGGCTACCGGCTCGATCGATGGCTACGGCTACGACTACGATCTGGTCGGCCAGCGGCTAGGGCTCGGCTTCACGAATGCCATCATTTGGGCGCAGGAGGAGCACCGCTAAGTCCTTCCTGCGGCACGGAAACCGGGAATCTAGCAAGTCATTGGCGGAAGCGGCGAGATGGGCTAGGATGTCACGATACCCAATACGATCCATGAACGCCAAATTCCGAAACAGCCTCCTTCTCCTCGCAGCCCTCGCCTGCACCATTGGCGCCGGCTGCCGCCAAAAGGAACGGGTGATGGACGTCCAGACTCCCGGCGGCAGCCTGAAAGTGGACCGCGACAAGAAGACCGGCGACGTGGAGATCAAGGTGGAGGACAAGAAATAGCCAAGCAGTCCCGCGCTTGGGCGCTCGGCTAAAAAAGTCAGAAATCTACCAACAGAAGTCGATTGGACGGGTCTTCAGAAGAGGAAACCCTGCTCCGTTGATGAAAATTCCCTGCTTTCTTGCCTGCCTTCTTCTCGTCCTTCCAACAGCGCAAGGGGGAAACACCTTGCCGATCGCGACCGAATTCGGCGCAAAATTACCCGTCCCAGCCGGGGCAAAGGTCAGCCTGAAACTGCCGGAGAAGGTAAGGCTCGGCGATGCGGTCCCCGGGGTTTTCACCGTGACCAATGCCGGCAGCGAGCCCTTTGAGATCTCAACCGGCGGAGACTACCGGGGAACAGGTTTCCCCTTGAGATTGAAGATCCGGGTCACGGATTCCGAGGGCAAGGTGCTGCCCGACGAAAGCGTGAAATCGCCGAATTTCGGCGGCCTTGGAGGTAGCCAAAAAATCGGTCCGGGAGAATCAGCCGACATCAAGTTTCCACTGCCGGGATATGTGGCGTTGCCTGGCGCAGGCACCTACACCGTGGAAGCCTGTCATGACTTGGGTTGGCTGGTGGAGGAGAAACACCCGCACCCGGTGGCCAAGGCCAACATCGAGGTCATCATGCCCACCGCCGAGGAGATCCTTGACCGTGTGCGTGATCTCTCCTCCGGAGGTGATGACTGGGACCGGCGCTTCCAACTCGACAAACTGCGGCACGAGATCTTCCTCCCCGCCCTCATTCAGGAGGCCAAGGCGGGTCATGCGAATGCCGTCACAGGCATCGCCGGCATTCGCGGGCTTGCAGCCTTCCAGGCGCTGCTGGACTTGTTGGAGAGCCCGTCAGCCGATGTCGTCAAGGCTTCCGGGGCTGCGTTGAGAATGCGCTTACCGAGTCTTGGCGACGAAACTCCCCGGCAGGATTGGGATCCGAAATTCCGCGAGCGGCTGCTCAGAGCCGCGCTCACCATGCTTCGCAGCAGAGACGCCGCCACCGTGGAGCTCGGTGCCTCGTTCATCCAAGCCCAAGGCGATGCATCCCAAGCAAAGCCGCTGTTAGAGGCCACCCAGGCCGCGCTCGACGGCCCTTGGGAAATCCGTTCCGGCAAGGGAGCCAACACACTCGACGCGCCAGCACCCCTGCGCTGCCTGATCCAAGCCATCGACGCCTTGCGAGGCCGCGGCTGGAGGCTCGGGCCCGATCCCAGCGGCGGATCCGCCGTGATTCTCGCCCAGTTCCGCGAACTGGCCGACCCTAACATCCCACGCCCCGCGACCGACCGCTGGAAACAAACGGTCATTGCCTTCAGCGATGCGAATCCTCCCACCTTCCGGCAGAACGCCATCCTCGCAATACCGACGCCGGTTCCCGACGAGTTTGAGCCGGCATTGATGAAAGCCTTGGAAGACAAGGACTGGGGCGTCCTACGCTCCGCCTGCGAGGTGGCCGGGAAATCAGGACGGAAGGCGTTCATTCGGCCGCTCTGCCAGATCGTGGAATCCACGCATGAGACTTTCGTGCAGTCCGCTGCGAGCTCCGCAGCCCAAGCCCTCGGCGCGCGGGTGGAGCTGTGGGAAGCCTGGTGCGAGGTGATCACCGACCAGGAACACATGTACGAGGCTCTGAGGGAGTTGGCGACCGGTACCCTCGATCTCACCTCGGGCTCCGGCGGGGGAAACAGCAACTTCACCCACGAGCAGCGCTTTGCCATCCGCGATGCTTGGCGCGAGTTCCTCCGGAAAAACCATGAGCGCCTCGCCCGAGGCGAACGGCTGCCGCTCAAGGATGCCTCCGTGTCCGCCTCCCTGACCGGCTCGGATATCAATGCCAGCGACCCCGCCGTCCGATTCTCGTTACCCGATGGAAAGTCGTGGCCGCCTGAGCCGGTGAAAGAGGATACCAGCCATTGACCCCTGAGGTCCGCCTATCAGGAAGCAGGCTTGCGGCGAAACGCGTACCCGGATTGGCTGGAGCCATGCCGCCGGTCTTCAAACCCTTCACCGCGATGCACGGCTGGGCCTTGGTGGCCGGCGCGGTAGGTGTCGTGGTGCTGGTCGTCTTGGGAAAGTCGAGTCCGCGGAATGAGAGAATCGCCCGCTGTATCCTGGCCTTCCTCTGCCTCGCAGCCTTCGCCTACACCCAGTTCGCGTGGTCGATGTATGAAGGGGACGAGGACTTGGACAGCGCCCTGCCTCTCCAGCTCTGCGATATCGCCGCCTTCGTCGGTGGCTTCGCGTTGCTAACCCAGAAGCGTCTCCTGGCGGTGCTGACTTACTTCTGGGGGCTGGCGGCCACGGTGCAGGCGCTGGCCACGCCTGCGATCACGATCGGCTTCCCCCACCCTGCCTTCGTCGCCTTCTTCGTCCACCACTTCGCGGTAGTCGGTGCCGCCTTCTACCTGCCGATCGTGAATGGCTGGCGGGCCGAGCGCCCGTGGTGGAAGGATCCGCTGCGGGCCTGGCTCTGGGCGAACGTGTACTTTGTGGGGGTGATGATCGTGAACAAGTCGATGCACACGAACTTCGGCTTCACCGAGCACAAGCCGGTCAATCCCAGCCTGCTGGACCAAATGGGCCCGTGGCCGATTTACCTGATCTGGATGCAGGTGCTGTGCGTGGTGTTGTTTTGCCTGCTGAGCCTCCCGATTTTGACAAAGAAGAGTTCCACGCAAAAAGAGTCGTAGGCCCGTCTTGGCATTCGAGGAGGCAGCAACTTGGATGGAAAATGCAATTGGAAGAGATATGGGATCTCATCGGGAGTGGCGATTCGCTTGAGAACAAGCAAGCCGGGCTACTGAAGGACGCGTATCAAGCCGCCGTGGGTCTTGCCCACCGACACGAGCGCCCATGGGAATGCTGGTATGCAGCGAGCCGGGCGGCCTACCTGCTCAGGTGCAGGGATTTCGTCGACTGCCCGGAGGCCCGTCACGAATGGGAAGCGTCTTGCCTCGCAGCTGCCACCCGGTCCTTGGCCTGCCGGAAGGGCTATCTGCCCGCAATCCTCTGCATTCTCCATCTCTGGATGGATCAAGGTCAGATCTCAAAAGCCGCAGTCTTGGCCCTCAGTCTGAACGCGGAAGCCATCGGACAATCTCCGCACCCGATTCTTGCCGACCGGCTCATGGAGGCCCGGATTTGTTGTTTGGCCGAAATTGACCTCTGGCAGGAGGCTGAGACCGAGATGCGCTACTTTGAACGCCGGAGGAGAGAAGATCCGCACTGCGGGATCGACCTGATCAACTTCTTCAAGTTCCTCAAGCCCCGGTCGGCGGAGGAATACCGACTCGACGAAGCGTCGGACGCGAAGAGCCGTGTTTTGGCTGCAATTGCCGATCTGGTGAATGGAGGGTGCTGAGTCGACACCTGACCCGGAATCGAAAGCCTGCTCCCACCCGGCCTGATCAATTGGAAATCAGTCCCATCCTATCCATCCCATCCATCGTGGTCCTGCTCTTTCCCCGGTCGTGGGAAATGATTTGGTCCCGGGGCCAAGCGGCGTTATATCGCCCGCACAGAACATGAGCGAAGCCGCCGCCGACAAGCAGAAGCGCCCCCGCGTGAACGTCCGCCGCCCGGACGTGATGACCCAGGTCAACGCCGAGGTGGAGCGCCACTACCGCTCGTCGATCGTGGAGAGAATCCGCGAAAACGGCGGTGAGATCACGATCGGCAATACCACGGTGCGCCTCGCCCAGCAGTTCGGCTTTTGCTACGGCGTGGAGCGCGCGATCGACCTCGCCTATGCGGCGCGGCGGGTCTTCCCGGATCAGCGCATTTTCCTGATCGGCGAAATCATCCACAATCCCGAGGTCAACCGCCAGTTGGTGGACATGGGCATCGTCTCGCTCCCTTGGAAGGAGCTCTCCGACGACTACGACAAGCTCAGCGAGGACGATGTGGTGATCGTGCCAGCCTTCGGCGCGCCAACGAACTTCATGGAGAAGATCGAGGAGCGCGGCTGCTACGTGGTGGACACCACTTGCGGCGACGTGATGAAGGTCTGGCGCCGCGTCCGCGGCTACGCCAAGGACGGCATCACCTCGATCATCCATGGCAAGGCCGGCCACGAGGAGACCCAGGCCACCGCCTCCCGCGCGATGGGCGATGACGGCAAGGGCCACTACCTGATCGTGCTGACGCTCGACGAGACCGATGCGGTCTGCCGCTACATCCGCGAGGGCGGCGACAAGGAGGCCTTCCTCAAGCGCTTCTCGCACGCCGCCTCACAAGGCTTCGACCCGGATCTCCACCTCGCCAAGGTGGGTGTCGCGAACCAGACCACAATGCTCAAGAGCGAGACCGAGGAGATCCAGCGCCGGGTCCGCGCCGCCGTGGAAACCCGCGATGGCAACGCGGACAGCTTCATCTTCTTCGACACCATCTGCGGTGCTACCCAGGAGCGGCAGGACGCGCTCTTTGAGATGTTGCGCCGGCCGATGGACATGCTCTTCGTGGTCGGCGGCTATAACAGCTCGAACACCACCCACCTCGTCGAGATCGGCGAGCAATCGCTGCCGACCTTCTTCATCCGCAACGCCGCCTGCCTGGAGTCGCTGGAGCAGATCGTCCACTTCGACCTGCACGAAAAGTCGGAAATAGCGAGCAGCTATCCGGGCGTGCTGTTAGGCGACAAGCCGGTGGTTATCGGCATCACCGCCGGGGCCTCCTGCCCGAACAACCTGATCGAGGACACGATCTTCCGGATCTTCGAGATGCGCGGCATCCCGCGCGACGCGGTGAAGGGAGAATAACCGGGCGCTTATCGGCTTGGCCCCCAATTGGCACAAAGGTTTCTCCTTGTCCTTTCCCGGATGCTATCCTTGTCTTCCGGCAAGCTCCCAAAGCCTATGATCAAGCTCCCACGTTTCGCGAAACGGCTCTCCCTTCTCGCGCTTGTCCTGTCGCTCCCCGGCTGCATCACTCAGCGGACAGTCACCAAAGGCGGCCAGACGGTGGAGCAAGGCTTGGTCGTGAAGCGCCCGCTCAAGGAAGCGGTGCAGAACTCGAACTGAAGCCCGCCTCGCGAGACAAAGAAAAACGCCGCCCGACTCTGGTCCGGACGGCGTTTTGAAGAATCGGGATCTGGCAGGATTTAGAACTCCTTGCCGGCGCGGACGCCACCGTAGTGGCCTTCCGTGTTGCTGCCGAAGCGGCCTTCGTATTCGATACCAAGGTTCCAGCCGTTCTCGAAGTAGTAGCTCAGGTTGGCACCGATGACGGCGATGTCCTCGTCGACGGTTTGTCCCGGGATGCCAAAGGCGCTGACGTTGCCGTCTTCAAATTCATGTTCCCAAGCGGCACGCAGTTGCGGCACCCAATAGCCGCTCTTGCCACGCAGCTTCCAAGACACCTGATAGCCGAGAATCGAGACCAACGAGTCCAGATCCTGTTCACCGAAGTAAGTCGCACCCGGGCCGACCTCCGTATAAGCGTCCACCGAACCGGTGATGTAGCGCAAACCGGCATAGGGGCCGTGGACGAAGTCTTCTTCGCCGAAGTTCAGGCCCACATTGAACTCAATGGTGTGGGTATCCGCATCCGGAGAGCCACTGGCGACGCCACCGCCGGTGTAGCGGCGGGTATCAATCGAATGCATCCCGTAGGAATACAGCAAGTCTGCCCAAAGGTCGGCGTAGCCAAAGGCATCCGCGCGGTAGTAGGTGATGTAGGGAGTGATCGCGACGCTATCGACATCCGAACTGCCATTCCCGCCCATATCCACATCGGTATTGGAGGCACCCAGGGCAGCACCCACGCTCCACTCGCTGTTGATATGATATTCGAGACCGACGTTACCACCGAAGGTTTCCTCCGAAGTATCCGTGGCAGTTGCTGAAGCGCGGGCGAAATTCGAGATCAGGGCACCGGCCTGGTATTCCCCATACTTCTCGTTCTTCTCGTATTTCTTCTTTTTCGAGTGGCGGCTGTAGCTGTCGCCGTCGTGGTCCTCGTTGTAATAGAAAAGCGAACCGTAGATTTCCCATTTGTTCGGCTTCGGCACCCCGATAGCCGCGACCTTGGCACCCTTTGCAGAACCCATACCACCTTTGGAATCCCCGGCGGGGACCACGGTGCTTTCCTCCACCAGCCGTGAGCCAGGGCGGATTCCAGCGCGATTCGCAGCCAAGTGACCGCCAACATCGTGAGTTCCAGCCCAAGCCGAGCCGAGCACAGCGCTGCCGACCGAAGCGGAAGTCACGCCGCGATTGTCCGGATAGCAATTGTCGGGATAATTCGGCTCGTCACCCGCACGGGCGAGACCGGTGCCAGCCAAGGCGACGGCAAGAAAGCGCAAGTAATACGCGGAGGGGGTATTCATCGGGGGGCGGGGGTGAACTGAACGCCAACGTGGGGATACGTGGCGAGGGTCGGATCGCAAGATGCCGAAGTCACCGATAAGCGACAAGAAAAGATTATAGACACAGCTTTAGCTGATATTTTGGGTTTATTAATATATACCCCGAATCCCTTCGATAGATCAACGAATTGTCTTTTTGATTTTCGAGTCCTGCGACATCGACCTACGCGATTGCGTCAAGGCACTCGCCGCGGAATCCCGCCTCACCCGGTAAACGGGAAGAGCCACAAAAGCGCGAGCGGACCCTGCCTTGACCCGGCGCTCCGTGTGCTTAGCCTGCCGCGGTGAGTTCCGCAGCGCCCGTTCCCCCGCTCCGCTTTGATTGTCCTGCGTGTGGGGTGACCCTCTCGGTCCCGGCGGCTGCCGCAGGCCTGCAAGGCCCCTGCCCGCGCTGCTGGCAGGAGATCATCAGCCCGGATCCGAGTCAGGGGCTTCCGGCCCGGCTTCCCGGAGTAGAGGCAACACTCGTATCTCCGACGCCTCCTGCCCCACCCGCGCCCGAACCACCGGCTCCAGAGCCACCTCAAGCCCCCGCGCCCCCGCCGCCAGCGGCTGTAGAAGCAGCACCTTCACCGCCCGCTCCCGCAGTGGAGCCCCCTGCACCTCCTGCTCCGGAACCTGTCGCAGAGGCTCCGCTTCCCGCACCGGCACCCCAGCCTGAACCAGAACCTTCGCTCCCCGCCCGGCCGCCGCGCTCCCGCCGCGTCCCGGCCCTCGCTTGGCTGGTCACCGCTGCGGCCTTTGGCGCGGCAGGCTTCTACTGGGGTACCCACCAAGGACTCGATCAGCAGCCCACAGGCCCGGGATTCCGGATCCCTCCCGCCAATCCAACATCCACGCCGAAAGCGCCACCTGCCGGGAACCCAAATCCAGCCCCGGCTGCCAATCCACCGGCGGAGTCTCCGTCCCATGCCGAAGCCCCGGAGATGAAGCCCAGCCCTCTTCCGGCCAAGCTCAACTTCGACGAAACCTTGCGCGCCTTCCTCGATGCCCCGGATTGGAAGGCCCGCTCGAAATACACGCTGCTGGCCGATGGTGTGCTCGAGCTGATGGAGAAGCGCGCGACAACCTCGGGAGACAGCCCCATTGCCTATACCGGCATCAGCCTGGCGACCATCGCCCAAGGCGCCCACCTCTACATCGTGCGGACCGAGGCATTTCCGCAAGGCATGCCCGTGGGCGTGCTACCGACCGAAGACGGCCCGAAGGTGGATTGGGAAACCTTCATCGGCTTTTACGAGGATGATTTCCTGAAGTTCCGCGATGGCCCGGTGGGCGCGAGCGGCATCTTCATGCTGCACGTGAAGCCTTCCCCGCCGCCAGACAAGGACAAGGCAGCCCTCTTCCTGCGCTTCCTGCTGGCACCACCAATGCCGAACCGCGAGCAGCTCGCCTTCCTGCCGAAGGATTCTCCGGTCTTGGCAAAGTACCGCGCTTGGATCGAAGGCGGTGGTGGCTTGGACAAAAAGGAAGTGGATGCCGCCTTCGCCGGCGACGGCGTGCCGATGGTGGTGGCCGTGGAGAAAAAGGCGAACCAAGCCGGGACGCCCTATTTCATCATCACCGACTTCATCAAGGTCCGCTGGGGCCCTGCGACCAAGGCCCCCTGAGCAGAGCTCACTTCAGCGAGCGGATGTAGAGGACAATGCTCTGTAACTCCGGCTCGCTGAGAATGCCCGAGTAGCTGCCCATGCCGAGGCTGTAGCCTTCGACGATCGCCTTCCCCGGTTCGAGCATCGACTCTAACAAGTAGGCATCATCCGCCACGCGCGGCTTGCCGCCCTGCGAGAAGCGCCGCTCGGAACCGTAGAGCCCCTTCCAAGTCGGACCGCTGTGCCCCTCCTTGGTCCCATCGATCGAGTGGCAGGCGATACAGCCGTAGCGGGTCACCAGATCCTTGCCCCAATCCGGACTCGGCTTGGAATCCGCCGGGGCCGAGCTGTGGACCGCTGCGGTGGAGCCATCAAGCTGCGGCGCATCAAAGCCCATCGCCGCCCAGTCCGGAGCAGGCGGCGAGCTGACGGTGAAATAGACCGAATGTGGTGTGGCCTTCGCCCCTGCGGTCGCAAACTTGTGGGAGATCTCCAACTGCATGGTCGGCTTCAAGCCCGGGATGTGGATGAAGACGCTCTTGCGGTCCTTCGACAAGATCGTGCTACCGGTGGCCACCGGATCGGCACCGGTCGAGCCATCGCGCTTCAGCCGTGGCGAGCCATAGCTGCTGCTGCGCTTGTACTGCCATTCCTTCGCTTCCACCGCTTCCGGCTTCACGGTGGCGGGATCAAGCGGAGCATCAAATTGAAGGACGACTCCGGAGCCGACCACCTTGGCATCGATCGGCGTATCGAGCCCATCCTTCGCGGGCCGCAGCCGTGCCAGGCCTTCCAACTCCGGCGCGCGAGAATCGTAGATACGGAAGCCCGCAAGCCAGAGCGAGCCATCGCCCGGCTGGGTGCGGCCGTGGAGCACCGGCAGACCGGTATCAATCTCCAGCGGAATCACAGCGCCTTGAGTGGCGGGCCATTTCGCCTCCGGACGCACCAGGAAGAGCTTCCCGCTGCCGTAGGAGAGATCGAGGATGCCACCCTCCCAGCCCTTGAAAGCGCTGCCCCGGACCCACATCGGCGAGGATGAAGAGCTATCCTGATCGTGCGGCACCCAGACGGCGGGCAGGTTCTTCACATCGGGCGAGCCGTAGCCGAAGTCGGCACCAGGTATCACCGGGAAGCTGCCGGAGGATGGCACCCAATGCCCCTGCTGCTCCGACATGGTGATGTGCCCGCTCTCCGGATCGCGGGCGAAGAAAGGCTCGCGGGCATGCGCCGCCACGACCTCGATCTTCTTGCCATCCGGCGAGATGCTCATGATCGCACCGCCGTGGGGATTCGGGTTGGCCTTGCCGGTCAGGGATTTGTCATCGGTGACGATGCCGCCGGTGGAGCACCATGTGCGGCCAGTCTCATCCACCTCCATGTCCAGCGGGTAGGCGCGCATGCCGGAGCTCTGGTGGACGAGACTACTATAGTTCTCGTAGAAATCGGTCTCACCATCGTTGTTGGTATCGCGCAGGCGAATGATGCCATTGCGGGTGAAGACCTGCAGCACTCCGCCCACCTGCTCGATCGAAAGCGGTTCGCAGAGACCGGCGGCAATGCGTGTCCATCGCACTCGGCCAGCGGCGATGTTCAAGCGCCATACGTCGCCCTCGAAGGTGACCACCGCCGCCTTGTCCGGAGTGAGGAAGACGATATCCGCCGGACGCACGCGGCGTTTGAAGGGATTGTTGTCCGGCAGGCCGATGCGGTCCATCAGCCAGCCCGGGCCGGACTTGGCGGCCTCCTGGATCTTCGCATCACTGCCCTGCGGCCAACGCGCGGCGGTCGCAACCGGGGTAGCTGGCGTCTTCCCCGCCGCGGAGACCTTGTCCTCGACGTAGCTGAGGCTCACCCGGCGCTCCTGCTTGGCCGCAGCCAGGCGGGCGAAGAGCTTGCCATCCCGCATCTCCAGTTTCAGCCCGGGATGATTGGAAGCGACGGAGAGCTTCGGCGATGTCGCACCGGAGGCACTGACTTGGAAGTCACCGGCAGCGATCAGGAAAAGCAGTTCCTCACCGGGAGCCACCGCGAAGTGTCGGCGCAGGCCCTTGCGATCCGCCTCATACCACTCGCGGACCTGGGTGCCCTTGCACTCGTACTGGAGCACGCCGGACTTGCCCGCCACCAGATAGCCGCCGAAGCGCCTCCCACTCTCCTCCAACCCGCCGCGCCCCGCATCACTGCCATGTTGGGGCCGCGGGTCCTTGAGCAGATCCTCCGGGCTGCTACCGATACCCGGCAGAGCGGGAGCGAGCGCCACTCCTGGTTCCGCAACCGGCACCTTCACGCCACCCTTCTGGGTCGGCTTCTCCCAAGATGCTTGGGACATCAGGATCAGGGAAACCGGCGGCTTGCCGTTCGCAGTATGGATCCACAGCGCCGGCCGCAGCAGGTCCTGGTCAAAGACCACCCACTCATCATCCCCCGCTTGGAGCAGAAGGCCCTGCGCCATCACCCCCGCGGGGCCGGCGTCCACCGGACAGCCGTACACCGGCATGGTGGGATCGAAGAAGGGAGCAGCAGCAGAAGCCGGAAGAATTGCCGACGCGGCGGCAAGGACCAGAAGGCGGGAGACGAGGCCCATGGGTGGCAGAGTGAGCAGTGGGTTTTCGGAGCGCAAGAATTTGCATGTAAATATACGACATGCGCGGGAGCTTCTCACGAGCGCCGTAACGAATCGGTCACACGGCTCCGGTCGGACCTAGGTTTACAAGCCCGGGCGCTTCCCTAGGGTGGGGCCATGCGTCTTACCCCTGCCCTGCTCTTCCTCGCCCTGGCGCTTCCTGCCGCAGCCGATGAGCTCAAGCTGAACCAGATCCAGGCGATCGGCAGCCACAACTCCTACCACATGGCACCGCCGCCTGCTCTGATGAAGGCGATCGTGAAGTTCAACAAGGAGGCGGAAGCCTGGAACTACACCCACCCGCCACTGGCCACCCAGTTGGACATGGGCGTGCGGCAGTTTGAACTGGATATCTTCGCCGATACCAAGGGCGGCCTCTTCGCAAATCCCTTTGTCCTGAAGCTGGCCAAGCTCGCTGGCGAAACCCCGCCGGCCTACGATCCGAACGGCGAGCTGGCCAAGCCGGGCTTCAAGGTCCAGCACGTCCCGGACATCGATTGCTGGAGCACGGTGCCGAGCCTCAAGCTGGCGCTGGAACAGATGAATGCTTGGTCGGATCAGCACCCCCGGCACCTGCCAGTGATGGTGCTGCTGGAGTGCAAGGACCAGCCGCAAACACCTCTGCCGGTGAAACCGGAGACGCTCACCCGCGAGCGCCTACTAGAGCTGGAGCAGGAGCTGCTCGCGGCGATCCCTGCCAAAAAGATTCTGAAGCCGGATGATATCCGCAGCGATGCCTCTACCCTGCGCGAAGCCGTGCTCAAGAAGGGCTGGCCGACGGTGGATGACCTGCGCGGAAAGTTCCTCTTCTGCCTCGATAACACCGATGAGATCCGCGCCCGTTACCTGGAGGGCAACCCGTCCCTGGAGGGCCGGGTGATCTTCGTGAGCGCGCCGGAGGAGAGCGATCCCGCCGCGGCCTGGTTCAAGTGCAACGACCCGGAGAAGGAGCAGGAGAAAATCCAGAAGCTGGTGAGGGCCGGGTATCTGGTACGGACCCGCTCGGATACCAAGGGCCCGGATGAGAAGATGCGCGAGGCCGCTTTCAAGAGCGGGGCGCAGTGGGTGAGCACGGATCTCTTGCAAGGAGACACGAAGGTCAGCTTCGAAGGAGCCATGGCTCGGAAGAATCCAATCTCCTCAAAAGCTGGCGGCAAGGTGGAACCTTAGTTGGCTTGGGCTACCTCCACCGGGCGCGCGCCCTCGTTCACCGGATAATCCGTAATCGTCTTCTGGATCCGCGCATGCGTCCGCGCGATCAAGTCGGCTTCATCGCTGAGTCCGCTCAAGATCTCCTGCAAGCGCTTGCCGGGCTGGTCTTCCGCCGTCGCGGCCTGGGCCTGGAAGCTGGCGTCGGGACCAAGGCCGAGGATCTCGGCGTGGACCTGATAGATCGAGGTATAGGCATGCAGCATCGCGGCGTGGGATTCGCGGCGGGCGCTCTCCAAGCGTTCCAGCTTCGCGGGATCGCGTGAAGTCAGGATCTCACCGAGCTGCTCCTCACGGTCGCGGATGCGGGTGATCTCGCGGCAGACTTCACTACAAATACCATCGACACCCTTCTCCACCTCCTGCGCGAAAAGCGAGAGGTGCTGGGCGCGATAGATGTCCTTTTCGATCCGCTGTTTGAGCAAGAGGAAGCGGCCGAGGCACAAGGCATACTGCGGCAAGCCCTTCGCTTCCAGATGACCGATGATACGCCGCAACTCGGCATCCTGCACCGCGTTGCTCTCGTTGATCAAATCGCGGAGACTCGCGGCATCCACCTTCGCGGCTTGCTTCCTCCAGTATTTGCCCAGCGCGAACACAGCGACGATGAGCAGGAGCCCGAAGCCGAAGACCCCGGCATCCATCACTAGACCAAGAATCCCCGCAGCACCGAGAGCCCCCCATGTCACCGCCGATCGCAGGATCGTTTCCCGGCTCCTGCTCCGGATCCGGGCATCATCAATCGGGAAAGTGGGCGCTACCGAGAACAGAGTTGAGGTGTCCATATCAAGGTCCTCCTTTGCCGCGATGTTAGAAGCGGCCCCTCGTAGCGGCGACTACAAAGGGGACAGCTCTTCACACTCGAAACGGAGGCTCCCTCAATCTCACGCCGGATAAGTCCCCTGAATATAATCCATCAGCGAATGGATCAGCCCCTCCTTCTCCGCTACGGTCCAACGCGTGAGATCCCCGGCGGAAATGATGCCGAGCAGGCACCCATCCTCCACCACCGGCAAGTGCCGTATCCGCTTCTCGCTGACGATCTGCATCGCCTCACCCACCGTCCGGGTGGGCTTCACCGCCACGATCTCGGTGGTCATCACGTCTCCCACCAGGGTCTTGCCCGGGCTGCGATCCTCCGCCACCACGCGGCTCAGCAAGTCGCGCTCGGTGAAGATCCCGACGATCGTATCGCCGACCATCACGAGCAGGGCTCCGACCCGCTCGCGGTTCATTTGCCGCACCGCGTCCTGCACGGTGGAATCAGGGGCCACATGGCTAACGTGGCTTCCCTTGTGCCGCAACACATCGGAAAGAGGGTTTTCCATGATCGGAGAATAACTCCGCCAGCACGGAAGGGTCAAGCTCCCGGCGCGCCCCGCCGCGACACCGGGCAGGACCCGCAGCGGCTAGTAGTTTCCCGCAAGGTCCTCTCCGGAGCTTGCCGGGGGATTTTTTCTGACAAGGCATCGGGGATGCTCCGCTGGCTCCTCGTCCCCCTCCTTGCCGCCGCACCCGCCTTCGCCGGCGATGTGCGCCTGACGGTTTCGAAGGTCAAAGACAACTCCGGTCAGGTTTCCGCGCTGCTCTTTGCTGCGGAGGACGGCTTCCCCGACCAAACGGGAAAGGCGGCGTATCAAGGACGCGTGGTGGCGAAAAAAGGAACCACCGAGATACTGCTCCACGACGTGAAGCCCGGCCGCTACGCGGTGAGCGTGATCCACGACTCGAACTCGAACGCGAAGCTGGACCGGAACTTCATCGGCATCCCCACCGAAGGTGCGGGCACCAGCAACAGCGCCCAGCGCGGCAAGCCGGTGTATCAGAAGGCCGTGGTCGAAGTAAAAGAAGGCGGCAGCGTCACGGTCGAACTGAACTACTGGTGAAAAACGAAAAAGCCCCGCCGGTTTCCCGGCGAGGCTTGGTTGAATCAGATCTGCTAAGATCTCAGTAGCGGTAGTGGTCCGCCTTGTAGGGACCTTCCACCGGCACGCTGATGTAGTCGGCCTGCTCCTTGCTGAGGGTCGTCAGCTTGGCACCCACCTTCGCAAGGTGGAGACGGGCGACTTCCTCGTCGAGGTGCTTCGGCAGGACCTTCACTTCGCCGGCCTTGTAGGTGTCCTTGTTCTTCCAGAGGTCGATCTGGGCGAGCGTCTGGTTGGTGAAGCTGTTGGACATCACGAAGCTCGGGTGGCCCGTGGCGCAGCCGAGGTTCACCAGGCGGCCTTCAGCCAGCATGTAGATGCTGTTGCCGGTCGGGAAGGTGTACTTGTCGACCTGCGGCTTGATGTTGGTGCGGGTCACGCCCTTCGCATCGTTGAGCTTGTCGATCTGGATCTCGTTGTCGAAGTGACCGATGTTACAGACGATCGCCTGGTCCTTCATCTTCTCCATGTGCTCCAGGCGGATGATGTCGAAGTTGCCGGTGGTGGTGACGTAGATGTCGCCCCAGCCGAGGGTGTCTTCCACCGTCAGCACGCGGAAGCCTTCCATCGCGGCCTGCAGGGCGCAGATCGGATCGACTTCGGTCACGACGACCTGGGCACCTTGGCCGCGGAGAGCCTGGGCGCAGCCCTTGCCCACATCGCCGTAGCCGCAGACCACGCCGACCTTGCCGGAGATCATCACGTCGGTGGCACGCTTGATGCCATCGACCAGCGACTCACGGCAGCCGTAGAGGTTGTCGAACTTCGACTTGGTCACGGAGTCGTTCACGTTGATCGCGGGCACCAGCAGCGTGCCTTCCTTCGCCATCTGATAGAGGCGATGGACACCGGTGGTGGTCTCCTCGGAGACACCCTTCCAGCTCTTCACGATCGTCGCGAAGATCCCCGGCTGCTCGGCCTTGATCTTCCGGAGCAGGTCCTTGATGACCTTTACCTCGTGATTGCCCGAGGGAGTGTCGATCCAGTTGGATCCGTTCTCCATCTCGTAGCCCTTGTGAATAAGCAGGGTGGCATCGCCACCGTCATCCACGATCAGTTCCGGGCCGAGACCGGCCGGGTTCACGATCGCCTGCCAAGTACACCACCAGTATTCTTCCAAGGTTTCACCCTTCCAGGCGAAGACCGGAATACCGGCAGCAGCGATCGCCGCAGCAGCGTGATCCTGGGTCGAGAAGATGTTGCAGGAAACCCAGCGCACTTCGGCACCCAGCTCGACCAGCGTCTCAATGAGAACGGCCGTCTGGATGGTCATGTGCAAGGAGCCCATGATCCGCACGCCCTGGAGCGGCTTCTCCGGGCCGTACTTGGCGCGGGTAGCCATGAGACCGGGCATCTCGTGCTCGGCGATCTCGATCTCCTTGCGACCGAAGTCAGCGAGGGAGATGTCTGCGACTTTGTAGTCAGTGAAGGTGGTGGACATGATGGTGATGAATTACTTGATGGCTTTCTTCAGGGCGGCGACCTTGTCAGTGCGCTCCCAGGTCAGGTCGGCGTCATCCTTGCCGAAGTGGCCGTAGTTGGTGGACTTTCCGTAGATCGGGCGGAGCAGGTTGAGCTGCTTCACGATATCGGCGGGCTTGAAAGAGAAGACCTTGAGCACGGCGGCCAGAATCTTGTCGTCGGAGACCGTGCCGGTGCCGAAGGTATCGACATGCACGCTCACGGGAAGCGGATGGCCGATCGCATAGGCGAACTGGATCTCGCACTTCTCGGCAAGGCCAGCGGCGACGATGTTCTTGGCAACCCAGCGGCCCATGTAGGCGGCGGAACGGTCGACCTTCGAGGGGTCCTTGCCGGAGAAGGCACCGCCACCGTGGCGGCCCATACCACCGTAGGTGTCCACGATGATCTTGCGGCCGGTCAGGCCGGAGTCGCCCTGAGGACCACCGATCACAAAGTTACCGGTCGGGTTGATCAGATACTCGGTGTCCTTGGTGAGCATGTTCTTCGGCAGGACCTTCTTGATCACCTGCTCGATGCAGAATTTTTCGATCACTGCATGTTCGACACCGGCGGCGTGCTGGGTGGAGATCACCACGTTCACGATGCGCGTCGGCTTGCCATCGACATACTCGACGGAGACCTGCGACTTCGCGTCCGGGCGCAGCCACTTGGCCAGCTTGCCAGCCTTGCGGATGCGGGTCAGCTCGCGGCCCAGACGGTGGGCATACATCACCGGGGCCGGCATGAGCTCGGTTGTCTCGTTGCAAGCGTAGCCGAACATGATGCCCTGGTCGCCCGCGCCTTGCTCGGCGGTCTTCTTGCCCTTCGCCTTCTTGGCGTCGACGCCTTGGGCGATGTCCGGGGACTGGCCGGTCAGGTAGTTGTTAATGAACAACGTGTCGGCGTGGAAGATGTCGTCGCTGTTGGTGTAGCCGATCCCGCGCACGGCATCGCGGATGATCTGCTCGTAGTTGACCTTGGCCTTGGTCGTGATCTCGCCGCCGACGACAACGATGTTCGACTTCACGAAGGTTTCGCAGGCGACGCGGCTCTTGGGATCCTGGGCCAAGAGGGCATCGAGGATCGCATCGGAGATGGTGTCCGCCACTTTGTCCGGATGGCCTTCGCCGACGGACTCGGATGAGAAAATGTAGGTGCTCATGAGCTAGATCGAATTTCGTATCGTCAAATCGCGATGGGTTGATGTATCGCTTCGTCCATGGCGTCAATGCTGAAATCCCTGAAGCTCCTCACCGATCCTACCCGGCTGCGGCTGCTGCTCCTTTTGGACGCGGAGGCGCTGAGCGTGGCCGACTTGCAGGAGCTGCTCGGGATGGGCCAGAGCCGGATTTCCACCCAGCTTTCCCAGCTCAAGGCGGGCGGGCTGGTGACCGACGAGCGCAGCGGAAAGCACAATTTCTACCGCTCCGAGATGAGCCGGGAGCTCTGTACCTTGGCCAAGGAGGCCGCCAAGGAGGTGCCTGAAGTCGAAAAGGACGCCGCCGCCCTGCGCCACCTCCAGGACAAGCGCCGCGACAAGACCCGCGCCTACTTCGATTCGCTGGCCGGCCGCTTCGGCAAGGACTACGTCCCCGGCCGCTCCTGGAAGGGCCTCGCGGAGGCCCTGCTCAAGGTGAACAACCAGGGCGTGGTGGCGGACCTCGGCGCGGGCGAAGGCACCTTGGCCCAAATGCTCGCCCGCCAAGCGGAGAGGGTCATCGCCGTGGACCTCTCGCCGAAGATGGTCGAGTTCGGTCGTGGACTGGCCGCCAAACACGAACTGACGAATCTCGAATACCGCCTCGGCGACATCGAGGAGCCGCCCTTGGAAGACTCCAGCGTGGACCTCGCCTTCCTCAGCCAAGCGCTGCATCACGCGGGTAGCCCGGAGCATGCCTTGCAGCAGGCCTTCCGCATCCTGAAGCCGGGGGGCAAGTTGGTGGTGCTGGATCTCTTGCAGCACGGATTTGAAGAAGCCCGTGAGCTGTATGCGGATGTCTGGCTCGGCTTCGGCGAAGGCGAGTTGGCCGCCATGCTGGACAAGGCTGGTTTCACCGAGATCGAGACCGCAGTCGTCGACCGCGAGCCCGAGCCGCCGAATTTCCAGACCCTGCTGGCAGTGGCGCGGAAGCCCCAGAAGTAGTCCGCACAGGCCTCTGTGCGGACGAGGCAGCTATCTTGGCCGCCGGAGACGAGGTGCCTTGGGCCAAGCTGCCCTATCCTGTGTTTCTACACCTATTTGTGAGGTGGGGGTGAAATCTGCCGTCTGACCTGCTTCTCCGCACAGAGGGCGATGCAGACCACCTCTGCCACTGGCAGCCCTAAGGCAAGTAAGGCGTAGCACCCCCGAAACCGACCAAGAGCACTCGTCATGTCTCTTGGGGGTCATCACAGGTCGCACTCACCGCGACGCCGTCCCTTAGCCAAAGCTGAAGGCCCAATGCGTCAAAATGGACCGGCGTTTGCATCTCGTCCACGACTTCAAGCGGTTCATCGATACTGTAATTGAAGTCACCGAGCACCTTCGCAACCTCTTCCAATTCGAGGCCAATGATTTCTCTATTCTGGTAGAGCAGTGAATCATACACGGCGATCGCAACGACAGCCCCCGCTTCACAATACACCCTGAAATCGTCTCCAATCCCGTAGGCATTCCACCCCACAAAATCATCCTCCACCTCGGGAACTCTAACAAAACTCCCGAATTTGTGAAGATCACGCTCGGAGCAACCAAAAGGCACTCCACCCAAGGACTGTCTGGGAATCCATGTCCGATCCATTGGCGATTTTCAGTGAAGTTTTTTGCTGGAAGATCGCCCTAACTTGGCGAGCACGGAGAGAGCAGCTTCCGCCATGATCGTTGCGGCCCACCCTCGCTGGCATTCTCCCAGCCGCTCCGCTGCTCAGCGCGGCTTATTCAGGTCCTTCGTCGCGGACTCGCGGATCTTGGCATTCTGGATCGCATCGATGGCCGCACGCGACCAAGCCGGGTCATCCTTCACCCGGGCCTGTGCCAAGGCGGCCATGCCATAGTCGCGATGATCGCCCTCGGGCAGAGCCTCCACCCAATCCAAGGCGGAACTAACGTCCTTGGTGGCCCAGCCGCCGATCACCACGCCCATCTGGTCGGCGTGAACCGTGCTCGTATTGGCCAGGACGAATTCCCCGGCCTTCTGCGGCTCCGACTTCGCCCAGGCACCCAGCAGCGCCTTGCGGGCGTTCTTCGCCAAGGATTTCCCATCATCCGGCACCATGCCCGACAGGCCGACAAAGTCCGAGCCCGCCGGGGCCGCCCCCATCACCATGCCGAGACCCGTCATATCGACGCTGCCCGGCTTCATCCGCAGGAACTCGCGCACCGCCATGCTCGGATCATTCTTGGCGTATTCACTGCAGTAGCCGGTCAAAACGCTCGATTGCACGTGAATGTCGGTGAAGCGCTTGATCCACGGCTCGATCTCCTTGGCGTCCATGTTGCGGCCCGCCAGATAACCCATCTTCTCCTGAATCTTCTCATCGGCCAATCCGGCGAACCACTGCAGACCTTGCTCTTTCATCTCACCCTTGAAGAAGTCCGCGACGCCCTCACGGATCATCCACCCCACCAGGTCCCCCTGTCCCTGCTCCTTGAGGAAAGCCAGGAACTTCTCCAGTTCCGGGCCGGGTCCCAGTTCCTCGATGGCCCTTGCCGCGATCTCCCGCCGCGCGTCCAGAAGAGCTGCCCCGGTGATGCCCGAATCAGAGACCCGCTTCCAGTCTGCATGGAGCTTTCCCGTGGCGGCCGCCTTGTCGGAGACCACCCCGCTACGTGCATTCTTGCTGGAAGGATCCACCTTGCGCGACGCCGGCAATGATGATGCCGCCGACCCGGAAGAAGTCGCGGGCTTGGGATCGCTGCTTCCATTGGCGAACCACAGCCACACTCCAAGTCCGATCAGGATCACAGGAGCCGCTATCCTGAGGCCTAGCTTTCCCGAGGGAGTCATAACTGACATGTTAGGGAACCAACTTGAGTTGGCCAGCCCGCCGCGAGATCGGACTGGATTTTCATCAGGCGCTCACGGGAAATTCAAAAGGGCCGCCGTTGCGGTGGACCTAGGCTTGGTGTTGTCTTGGCACGTGTTCCGCAGAACGGCCCTTTTCACACTCCTGCTCGCTTCCTGCGCGGCTGAACGACCACCAGCAGAAAAGACGCCTCACCCGGCGGAAGCGATTTCACAGCCTGCCACCACTCCCGCGCCCGAGGCCCGACCCGCCCCCGCGCCGACGCCCGAACCTGAGGGACCGCGCCACACAACCCAGGCTTTCCGCCAGAACCTCGGCGGCATCTCCATCAGCGGCGTCAGCTTCGACAGCCGCTCCCACCGTCTCGCTGTGGCGGATCAAGAAGCCGGGCCGGGCTCCAAATGGGCGGACGCAGAAGCCGCGGCCCAAGCCTACGGTGGCATCGCGGCCATCAATGCCGGTTTCTTCACCCCGGAGGGCAAGCCGCTCGGGCTGGTGGTGTCCGGCGGGAAGCGCAGCGGCAGCCCGAACAGCTCCTCCCTCGGTGCGGGCTTTTACACCGGCGGTGCCTCCCCTGCCCTTTCTCGACGCGAGCGCGGTGCCAGCGGCCCGGAACTGCTCCAAGCCGGCCCCTTCCTTGTCGAAGGCGGCAAGTCAACCGGAGGTCTGAACCCAAAAAGTTCCACGGCACGTAGCTTCATCGCTTCGGACGGCCGCAGCGGCTGGATCATCGCCCGGACCGGGGCCTGCTCACTGGAAGAACTGGCCCGCGCCCTCTCTGGAGCGGAGCTCGCCGGAGTGAAAATCCGCAGCGCCCTGAATCTCGATGGCGGACGCTCTTCCGACCTGTGGATTTCCTCCGCCGTCAGCGGCGGCCCGATCCAAGAACGGCCTCTGTGGAACAAACCGGTGCGGAACTTCCTGGTCCTCCAGCCGGGCGCTTGAAAAAGACCCTCTGGACAATTCATCTACCTGCGCGAAATATCAGGGGGCCGGAAGCTCTGGCATCAGTCCGCAGATATCAGTGCCTACGCGAAGGCGTGTCGAAACCCTTTGGACAGCAAAGCTCACACCTGCTAGCAATTCCCGCGCCCCCGCCACCGTAGTCCCCTCCTTATCATGAAGCCCGCTCTCTGTGCGATTGCCGCGATTTCCCTCGCGTCTTGTGCCCAAATGACCCAGCTCAAGACCGCCACGGTCTCGGGGATGACGAAGTTCGGCACGGCCTCGAAGGAGTCACTCGCGAACCTGATGCCGGGGCCGAAGATCCCGGTGGTCCAAGTCCGTGAAAAGGACTTGAAGGAGATCAAGACCGGCAAGCAACAGGCAGTGGCCTACGAGAAGACCCGCCGCGGCTTCTGGAGCAGCCTCTTCAATGGCCCTGTTGACTTCAAGGAGCCGGAGCTGCCGGTGGAGTCCGCCGCCATGGACGGCGAGTTGCTCCCGCCGAAGCTCGAGTGACCGATCCCAAGACTTTCCAAATCCCGCTCCGTCCCTGCACGAAGCGGGATTTTTTTGGGTTAAACCCCGCTTAACTCCGGAACATTCCGAGGGTGCCCATGAAAACCCTTGGTCCCCTTCCCCTGCTGTTTGCCGCCCTGCTGGCGGGCAGCGCCCACGCCGCCCTCTATCTGGGCAACGGCCAGACCGGCTTCGGCGGCCCGGTCGGTGGCGGATCCCTCCAAATCACCGACGACGGCACGAACCTGACCTTCACCTTCAACCGAGGCAGCGGCGGCAATTTCAACGACACGCTGGTGTTCTACTTCGACACCGATCCCGGCGGCACCACCGCCTACCCCTCCTCGGGCGAAGTCGGTTCCCCCTTCGTCGGCCGCCGCGCGATCGTGAACGAATTCGGCTCCGGGATCACCTTCGGCGGCGGCTTCGCCTCGGACTTCGCCTTCTCGCTCAAGGCCAGCGGCTCGGAGTCCAATCACCTGTTCACCACGCCCGCGGGCGCGAATGCCAATACCCTGGGCTTCATCACCACCGCGGCGGTCACCAATTTCGGAAACGCCGCCGCCTCCAGCTACTCCTGGAGCATCGCCCTGAGCAGCTTGGGCTTGAATCCCGGAGACAGCTTCAATTTCACCACCGCCTACCTGAACCCGAATAGCGGATCGGGCAGCGACGCAAGCTTCCGCTCAAACGAGGCCTTCGTTTTCGACTACGGCGCCACCAACCCGGGCTTCAACGGTGCCACGGTGACCGGCTTCCAGACCTACACCACCGTGCCGGAGCCCGCCATGGCCATTCTGGGCTCGTTGGGCCTCATCCTGCTCCTGCGGCGGCGGAAGTGAATGATTTTGGGCGTTGGCAATCCGGCGGCCTTGCCCTAACCCTCGCCGCGCCATGCTGAAAGCCGGAATCGTCGGGCTCCCGAATGTCGGAAAGTCCACCCTCTTCAATGCCGTCACCCGTTCCCGCAAGGCGGAGGCGGCCAACTATCCCTTCTGCACCATCGATCCGAACGTCGGCATCGTGGTCGTGCCCGATCCACGGCTGGCCGTCCTGTCGAAGATCTCGAACTCCCAGAAGCTGGTCCCCACCGCGATCGAGTTCGTTGATATCGCCGGTCTGGTGAAGGGTGCCTCCGAAGGTGCCGGCCTCGGCAACCAGTTCCTCGCTAACATCCGCGAGACCGATGCCATCGTGCAGGTCGTCCGCTGCTTCGAGAACGACGACATCATTCACGAGCTCGGCACCGTCGATCCGATCCGCGACATCGAGATCATCAATGCTGAGCTGATCCTCGCCGACATCGCGGCGATGGAGAAGCGCCGCGTCTCCCGCGAAAAGAAGGCGAAGAGCGGCGACAAGGAATCGAAAGCCGAGGTCGAGCTGATCGACAAGCTTCTGCCGCACCTCAACGACGGCAATCCAGCGCTCACCCTGTCGCTCTCGGACACTGAGCGCGAGCTGATGAAGGACTTCTTCCTGCTTTCCGACAAGAAGACCATCTTTGCCTGCAACGTCGCCGAAGACGAACTGGCCGGCGCAATGGCAGATCCCGACTCGCATCCCTGGGTCGCAAAGGTCCGCAAGTTCGCGGCTGAGGCCCACGGTGCTGAAGCCGTCGTGATCTCCGCCAAGATCGAGGAGGAATTGGTCGACCTCACTCCAGAGGAAGCCACTGAAATGCTCGGTGAAATGGGCATCTCGGACTCCGGCGTTTCCGCGCTGATCCGCGCGGTGTATCACCTGCTCGGCCTCCGCACCTACCTGACCACCGGCGTGCAGGAAACGCGCGCCTGGACCATCCACGAAGGTGACAAGGCTCCTGCTGCGGCTGGCGTGATCCACACCGACTTCGAGCGCGGCTTCATCGCCGCGGAAGTGGTCCACTTCGACGACCTCGTCGCCGCCGGCTCCAAGCACGGTGCCAAGGAAGTCGGCAAGCTCCGGATTGAGGGCAAGGAATACGTGGTGAAGGACGGGGACGTGATCGAGTTCCGCTTCAACGTGAGCAAGTAAGCCGCTTGCCTCCCTGCCGCCGAGGATGCGGCCAGCCAATCCTTCCGTGTCATGGCGAGTTCGATTGCTTACCGGCCCACCATCGATGGGCTGCGGGCAATTGCGATCCTTGCTGTCTTCGTCTTCCATCTCCACGGCTCGTGGCTGCCTGGCGGCTTCGTGGGGGTGGATGTCTTCTTCGTTCTCTCCGGTTACCTGATCACTTCGGTGATCGCAGCTGAACACGAGAAAGGCAGCTTCAGCCTCAGGAAGTTTTACCAGCGGCGGATCGCCCGCCTCCTGCCTGCTTTCTTGACCATGGCCACCGCCACAACGGTGGCCGCGTTCTTCATTTACTCCCCGCAGGACCTTGCTTCCACCGGCGGGAATCTGGCCGCCGCCGCAGCCTCCGCGACCAATGTGAAGCTCATGCTTCAGGGGACCTACTTCGAACTCTCCCCGGATGCGGAACCCTTCCTCCACTGTTGGTCGCTCTCCGTGGAGGAGCAGTTTTATCTCCTCTACCCGCTTCTGTTGATTTTCCTGCGCCGCCGCTCGCGCAGGATGATGATCGGCGTCATGGCCGGGCTGATGCTTGCCAGCTTGGCCGCATGCATCGCGATGACAAAGCTCCAAGCTTCCTGGGCTTTCTACCTTCTCCCGACCCGCGCTTGGGAGCTTCTTGCCGGCGGCCTCTTCGCACTGCTTCCGGGCCGGGAGAGCGACAAACCCCGCTTCAAATGGACACCGCAGCTTGGTATCCTGCTGCTGCTCGCATCTTTCGGGCTGGTGCGGGAAGCACGTGGTTTCCCGGGCTACCAAGCTTTGCTACCGGTGATCGCCACGCTCTGCGTACTCGCAGGCACCGGCCCCAACGGAGACAGCAAGCTCCAGCGAATCCTGGCCAGCCCCGTTCTGGTGCTGGTCGGCAAGCTTTCCTATTCGCTCTACCTGTGGCATTGGCCGGTCTTTTCCTTCGTCGACTACAAGTTCCTGATGCTCGGTGAATGGACCCGGATGATCGTCAAAGTAGCGATCACCTTCACGGCAGCGGCCCTGAGCTATCGCTTGATCGAAAGCCCTCTCAGAGTGCGACTCAACCGGCCCGCGGCCCGCCTGCCCGCCTTCGGAATCCTGGCGGCAAGCTTGCTCATCTGCATCCCGGCCGGAATCGCCATCCAGAACGCGAACTACATCAATGCCAGCAACGGCTCGACGGGTAAGCTCAGCTTCAACCAGAAGCAGAAGACCGGCAGCATCGTGCTGATGGGAGACAGCCACGGTTCGATGTATGGCCAGATGGTTAAACAACTCTCGGAAGAACTCGGCTACCGGCTCACGGTGATCAGCGTCGCTTCCGGTGATGCCCTGCCATTGCTTCCCGGCCCGACTCCCGCGGGTGAATCGCAATGGACCCAGAGCCTCGAAACCATCCAGCAAGACGCTCCGGATTTCCTGATCCTGGCCTGCAGTTGGCAGGGCAAGCTGGACCCAAAAGGACAGCGTCTCGATCAAGCCCTCGAAGCGCTGCGCCCCCTCGCACGCAAGATCATACTGATCACGCAACCCCCGATGCTTCCTCCCGCCGCAACCCGTGAGGCAATTCGGCAAGGCGCCCGACCGCCTTTCTCCGAAGAACAAGCCAAACACACGGCCCGCTTGGCCGCGAATTCCCGGGTGCTGTCAAAGGCAGGCGGGAATGTCGCAGTGATCGATTGCGAGAGTCTCTTCCACGACTCGGATGGAGGGATTCGCTACTGGGATCCTCAGGGCCACCTCTTGTACCACGACCGCACCCACCTCTCTGGATACGGAGCCCAGCAGGTAAAAGCTCTGCTGGAGAAGGAGATCAAGAGCGGCTCCTGAGACTACCTCTGCCGCAGATTCCGAAAGGGATAGCTGGTCGCCACGCCCTCGACGATCGCGCCAAAACGGTAGTTCTCCTTCGCCGCGGCGGCTTGGATCTCTTGCACGGCGGGCATGTCGTAGATCTCCAGCTTGCGACCGAGGGAGTAGCTGAGCAGGTGCTCAATGAACCCGCGCACGAACTCATCCGGCTTCTCCATCAGCGCTGCCTTGAATTCGGCAGGCCCGTCGAAGGCCCGCCCATTCCATTCGGCATGGGCATCCACCGGCTGCTCGCCATCACGCGTGCGATAGGTCCCGATCGGGTCAAAGGCCTCCAGCGCGAAGCCCGGCGGATCGATGCGCACGTGGCAGGAAAAGCAGGCCGGCTCATTGCGGTGCAGCTCGAACTTCTGCCGCACACTCTGCGCCGTGGAGGATTCCCGCTCAGCATCCTTGAGGACGAATGCAATCTTCGGCTCCTGCGGCGGGCGGTTGAAGATCGCCTCTAACAACCAAGCACCGCGCTTCACCGGACTGGTGCGAAAAGGCAGCGAGGTCACCGTCAGCGGCCCGGCCATGGTGATATAGCCGCCGCGACTGCGGTCAGCCAGCGGCACCCGTATGTAGGAGCTATTCGTCCGTAGATCCTTGAGCTCATCCTTGCTCGAGGGCGGCAATTTCGCAAGTTGGGCCGCACCCACGGCCTCCAGCCCATAGAGCTTCGCAAGCTGGCGGTTCAGCCAAGTGTAGTCCGCATCCACAAAATCGAGCACACTGCGGTCTTCCACCATCACGGTATCGAAGAGCAACAAGGCCTCCACCAGCATCGGCCCGTGCAGGGTGCGCTTGCCCTGCTGGCCATAGTAGAAGCCGCGGAAAAGTTCGGGAACCGGCTTGGCGGTATAGAGCTGGTCCAGCCGCAACCACTGCACCGCGAAGGACTCCGCCAACTCACGCACACGCGGGCTGCGCATCATCCGCTCGACCTCCCGCTTCAAGCCCGCCGGGTCGCGCAGCTTTCCCCCAGCCGCATTCCGCAGCAGTGCGTCGTCCGGCGGCGCCGACCACAGAAAATAAGCCAAGCGGTTCGCCAGCTCATGGTCCGCCAAAGGCCGCACCGCCGCCTTGCCCTCCGCCACTTCGGCAAGATACAGAAACTCCGGCGACGCCAGCGCCGCGGCCAAGGTCTCACGCATCGCCGCCGGGAATGAGCCACTCGCTTTGAGCGCATCTGCAAAGAGATCACAGTAGCGCTCCAAGGTGCGCGCCTCCACCGGATGCCGGAACGCCCGCGGCAGGAAACCAGCCAAACGCTCGCGGGCGATCTCACGCTGCTGCTTGAGTGGAATCTTCAGTGCCGCGGGTGCCGCAGGCTGGCCCGCCGGAATCTCACAGATGAACCCGAGGTCATCTAACAGCACATGGTTGCCGCTGAACTTCGAGCCATCGATCTCCAGCTCCGTGATGTGCTCGTTCTCCGGCGCACGGAAGGCATAGAAGGTATTGCCCATCCCCCCTCCCTCCGGGATCTCCGCGCTCAGCGTGTGCGCTCCACCGCCACTGAACTTCACGGTCATCGCCACCGCGCCGTGTTCCTTCTCGCGACTGAGCGCACATAGCGCGAGATCCTTCACCGCCTCACCGGGCAGGCCACCTTCAATGCCGAGAGTGAAGTGCAACTTCTTCGCGCCCTTCTCGTGATTGGTGAAGAGCGACTCGCCCGAGGTCTCCTCCGCGGTCGAGAATCCCGCCACCCAGAGATCATCGCGCGGCGTCAGCACCAGCGCCTTGCGGTCATCGTGACCGAAGCTCACGCGTACTGGCGTTCCACCCTTGATCGTGAGATCGCGGGCCGTGGCATCCCAGACGCCACCCGCGCCCTCTTGTGCAGCCGCATCCACATTGAAACGGAACTGATAGGTCACGGTGACGGGTCCGCCATCCTTCGCCTGCAGTGGCAGGTCGAGGTTGGGTGCGAAGGCTCTCACCGCGTGGAATACATCCGCAGCGCCTTCGCCATCTTCTTCCTCCGCCACCGCCTCGGCCTTCAACACCGCCGCCGGGTCCGAGATCAAGCTGCGGAAGATCGCACTCTGCTGCGGCAGCTTGTCGCTCCACACGATCGCCTTCGCCAACGAGACATATTTCTCTAACAGCAGGGGCGAGAAGTTCATGCCCTCCCCCCGGTTCGAGAAGCCATGCTCTGCGCGATTCTCCCCCGGCAATCCGGCATCCGGCAGCAGCACCGCATACTTCATCCCATACTCACGCACCGGCACCGCCACCATTTCCGGCATCCGGGCGGCATCCGGCTGGAAGTAATCGCTTACCACCGGCAAGCGCTCAGGGAAAACGAAGACGTCGAGCTTCAGCCCGAAGAGATCGCGCACCGTGTTGTTATATTCCAAGCGCGTCAGCCGCCGCAGCACAGCACGACCGGGATCGCGCGCACCCAGCGCAGGATCGGGCCGCGCGGCCACGGACTCGATCCACCCCATCAGCTTCTCCCGCTCCGCCGTGCTCGGTTGTGAGTCGCGCTTCGGCGGCGGCATCTGGTGCGTTTCCACCTTGTCAAACACCGCCTGCCAGGCCGGGCGATCCGCCATCACCGCGGCCTCCGTACCGAAGCGCTCCAGATTGACTCCACCCTTCGGATGCTTCTCATCGCCATGGCAATCGAAGCAGTGATCCTCCAGCAGTGGCAGGATCTCGTGCGCAAAGTCCGGCGCGGCCTGCAACGGCAACGCGGCAGCGCAACATAAGAGAGCTGTCAGACGCTGCATCACGCCAGGATCTTGTTGATCTTACCCGTGCTGTCCGCGAAGCGCTCACGCTTCACCCCGGCGGCCTGTGCCAGCGTCAGCCACAGATTCGCAAGTGGCACCTCACCCGCGAAATGATGATGCGACCCCGGCTGCAGCACCCCACCGGCACGGCCCGCGACCAGCACCTCCAGGTCCGAATACTTGTGAGTATCGCCATCGCTCAGACCACTGCCCATCACCACGCAGCAGGAGTCGAGCAAGGTCCCCTCCCCTTCGCGGATCTCACGCAAACGCCCGACCACATAAGCATACAGCTCCACATGGAAGCGATCGATCTTGGTGATCGCCGCCTTTGCCTCCTCGCCCTTGGTATGAGTCAGCACATGGTGATTCTGCGGCTTGTCGAAGAGGCCATGAAACATCCGCGGCGAATCCCAGCGCTCGGGATCGACCACCAGAGAGGCTACCCTCGCCAGGTCATTCTGGAACGCCAGCACGATCAGGTCGCCCATCAGCCGCAAATAATCTCCACGCAGCTCGGGAATCCCCGCGGGCTCCGGGATCGGCGGCTGCTTCAGCCGCTTGGCAGCCTTCTCGGCCAGCTCGATGCGATGCTCGGTGGCATGCACGCTCTCGAGATATTCGCCGAGCTTTTCACGATCCTCGCGACCGAGCTTTGCCTGCAGCGCCTTCGCATCCTCCAGCACCGTATCCAGCACCCCGCGCGACGGCCGCCCACCGCTACCGAAGAGCCGCTGGAAGACCGCCCGCGGATTCTTCTCCACGCCTGCCGCATAGCCCGGCCCCGCCCAGGAGATGCACTCGTAGTAGCGCGTCTCCTTATTGTCGGTGAAATCATTGCAGCTCAGCTCCAGCGAGGGCAGCACCGTATCCCCGCCGATCGTCCGGGCGATGATCTGGTCCAGCGTGATGTTTGTGGGGAAACCGCCATCCAGTGTCTCGCTCGGCGGGGAACTCGTCAGCCAGCAGGCCCCGCACTGCGCATGCACTCCCGTGCCGCCGACAAACTGCCGGTCTAGGCCAGTGCATAGCGTCAACTCCTTCCGCAAGTCCGCGAGCGGCTCCAGCGCCGGAGTCAGCTCCCAGCCAGCACCCGTCACCTTCGGCACGAAGCTCTGCTGATTATACCCGTTCGGCGTGTAAATGAATGCGAAGCGCTGCGGCGGCTTGCCCGCGACGGTCGCCGCGCGGGCGCGTGGCGCCATCGCTTCTAACCACGGCAGGGCGAGGCTCGCGCCAAGGCCGCGGAGCAAGGTGCGACGATGCAGGGGATTCGGCATACGCGGAGACGCCACCACTTGAGCGCAAGACCGCCACGAACGCCACACCAAATGCTAGAAAAACAGCTTTAAATCGTCAGCCCCTTCCTGCCCGTCATTTCACCCCCTTTACGCGTCAAATGTGACCCAGCAATTGGAGTCGACGGTAAGCGGAATCCCCTGCCCCTTGCACCAGCTCGCCAGATCCTCCCGCACCTGCTCCCAGATCGGCTTGGCCCAATCGGGTGCCACAGCCTCCCACTTTTCCCGCTCCGGCAGGTAGGCGTGATTGGCCGATCCCATGCTGAACTCGATCACGAAGGATTTGCCGCCCACGCTACCAACTAGTTCTTCCTTCCACCGCGGTGAAAACTGTACGGGGCCGATCACGTTCATCGCATATTTTTTGAGCACAGCGCCCGCCTGCTTGCACGGGAAATCCGCCCCCTCCCCGGACTGCCTATCTTCCAAAAGCGAAAGTGAAGATAACTTGATTAAATCTATGGAGCGGATAGAAGCCCGAATCTCCTCCCACTGTGAAGAACCTCCGCGATAATATTACCCAAGTATTGAAGGAGCATCCTGCGATCGAGTTCCGCTTCTGCCGCGTCGGCCAATACGAAGCGGTCCTCGACTCCATTGCTGAGCGCTTCCTCAGCCGGGGACGCTACGACCTCAGCCGGATCTGGCTCTGGGAGGCCTTCGATCAGATCACCGAGTCCTACGTCCCCGCCGATGTCTTTGCTGAATGGCGGAAGCGTCTTCATCCCGAGGAAAGCTACTGGTTCCTCGCCAGCGACGAGGACGGGAAATACTGGGTCGCCGAAGGCACCGGCTCGGCCATCCCGGAGATCCTCCGCGAGACTCCTCCTTTCGAATACTACATCATCGACCGCAAGATGAGCTGGATCCTCTGCGAGAATCATCACGGCACGCTCTTCCTGGCGCAGCCCAGATTCCAAGGCTCCGCCGTGCCGATCGCTTGAGCTTGGGGCCGGGTCGAAGCAATGGCTGAACCCTCTCGTAGCGGAATGGCGGCGCCATTCCGGCTGCGCGAATCCGCCCCAATAACGCCATGCCTCCTCTCTCGCGATCCACTGCAGTCGCGCGCCACCGCCCTGAAACAACAGCGCACAGACGGGTAAGAAACACGGATGACCCTCAGCACCGTGAAAGAGCAACCCGTCTCCCAGCCAATCCGCCCGGCTCAGCTCCCTGCCCGCGAATCTAAGTTTCCATTTCCTCCGGGCATGGCGCTAACTCGGGCGATGCCTGAACCGCTCAAGCACCCGGCGAGAACTCTCGCCGGCTTTCCCCTGACCCGCTGGTCCTTGGTGGATCTCGCGGCGGCGCCGGATGGCGGAGAGGCTTTGGACCGCTTGTGCCGCAACTACTGGTATCCCCTGTATGCCTTTGCGCGGAGGAGCGGCCAGAAACAAGCCGATGCAGAAGATCTGACCCAAGGCTTCTTCGAGATGCTGCTATCGAAGAATTGGCTGGCCGATGCGGAACGCGAAAAAGGCCGGCTCCGGACCTTCCTCCTCACCGCGTTCCGCCGTTACATGGCCAATGAATGGCGGCGGGAACAGGCCCTCCGCCGGGGTGGCGATTGCGAGCGGGTGAGCCTGCACTCGCTCGATGGCGAGGAGCGTTACGCCAGCGCCAAGGAGGGCGTGCTCGCAGAGACCTTGTTCGACCGGCAGTGGGCGCTCACCTTGATGGAGCGCACGCTGGATGCACTGCGTCAGGAGTATTCGGACACGGGCAGGGGCGCACAGTTCGAGGTGCTCAAGGAGGCCTTGATGTTTGAGCAGGGGGCCGTGCATTATGGGTCGCTGGCGACCCGTCTGGACATCGGTGAAACAGCGGTGCGCGTAGCGGTCCACCGCTTGCGCAAGCGCTTCCGCGAGCAGTTCCGTGCGGAGGTAGCCGCGACCCTGGAGAATGACGGCGATCTGGAGAGCGAGCTCCAATATTTGGGAAATGTGCTCGCAGAATGAAGACACCGGAAACAGTCACGGCAGCGGCGGTTAAGACCTAGTTGGAATGAAACAACACTCGACCAATACCTGTCCGCAATGTGGCTCCACACTCTCCGCGGACGCTCCCGGCGGACTTTGCCCGCGCTGCGTGATGGCCATGAACCTGGCCGCTGAAACCGTAATGCCTGGCGAAGCCAGCGGTCCCGGCAGCCCACCGCTTTCACCGGAGGAAATGCAACGCCACTTCCCTCAGTTCGAGATCCTCGAGTGCCTGGGCCGCGGCGGCATGGGCGTCGTTTACAAGGCCCGGCAGAAGACACTCGAACGGCTGGTCGCCATCAAGGTCCTGGCCGGTGAATGGGAGGGCCGCCCCGATTTTGCCACGCGCTTCGCCCGCGAGGCCAAGACCCTGGCGCTACTGAGCCATCCGAATATCGTGACCGTCCACGACTTCGGCGAGACCGATGGCCTTTTCTATCTGGTGATGGAGTATGTCGACGGCGTGAACCTAAGGGAGCTGTTAGGCGATGGCCGGATGGAGCCTGAACAGGCCCTGGCCATCGTGCCGCCGGTCTGCGACGCGCTCGAATATGCCCATGCCAAAGGCATCGTCCACCGCGACATCAAGCCGGAGAATCTGCTGTTAGACCGGGATGGCCGCGTGAAAATTGCCGACTTCGGGATTGCCTCGCTGGTGGGTGCGGTCGGCGAGCGCTCGGGCACTCCGCCCTACATGGCACCGGAGCAGCAGCAACAAGGCCGCGTCGATCGCCGGGCTGACATCTACGCCCTCGGCGTGGTGCTCTACGAGATGCTGACCGGCGAACAACCCGGGAAGGAAGTCGTCGCGCCGTCGCGCAAGGTGCATATCGACGTCAGGTTGGACGAAGTCGTTTTGCGCGCACTGGAGAAGGATCCCGAGCTGCGCTTTCAGGCGGCCAGCGTGATGAGGACTCAGGTCGAGACCATCACCGGTGAAGCCGCCACCCCACCCCGCCACGACTTACCAGTTCCACCGGCCGCCCCTGATGCCCGCCTCTCCCGGACTGCCGTGGCCGGTGCGGCTTGGGCTTGCCTCTTCATCGCCGCCGTGATCCCTGCCTTCACCGTGAGTTTTGTGCCCACTACCGGAGCAGAACCCGTGGGCCCGGCATGGTGGCAGACCTTGCTTGCCTTCACGCTCTTGCCGCTCGGGATCGCAGCGCCCTTGGGCACCACCCTGCTTGGCTGGATCTCCGTCGCACAGATCCGTCGCTCGGCCGGCAAGCTCTATGGACTGGGCCTCGCCGTCTTCGACGGACTCCTGTTTCCGCTGCTGCTCCTGGATATCCTGATCGCCGTCCTCCTCCGCTACCTCGTGCCCTTCATTCTCTCACTGAAGGATGGCGGTCCATTCGATCCCATCCCGATGTCATCCTGGACTGCCACGAACTACCTGCAGTGGGCGCTGCCGACGCTCCTGATCGTTGGACTGCTCGACTGGTGGACCATCCGGAAGGTGTGGCGGTCCGTGACTCGTCCGGTGGTCGTGTAGCCGCAAGACTACAAAGAGGCTCCGGTATCGTAGTAGCACTAGGCGCCTACTGAAAACAAAACTGCCGGATTCCCCCCAAGGAGAATCCGGCAGTTGTAGATTGAAGGCGGCGCTCAAGCCTTCTTCACATCCACCCACTGCTTGGTCTTCGCGGACTCAAGCACGGCATCGCAGACGTACTGCGTGCCCAGCGCGTGGCGGAAGTCAGGGTAACGCTTCTCCTTCTGCGGCGCATCGAGATCCTTGAAGAACTCCGCGAGCTCGTGCGTGAAGGAGTGCTCGTAGCCGAGGCACAGACCGGGCACCCACCAGTTGCCCGAGTAAGGATGATCCCCGTCGGTGGTGTGGATGTTGGTCCAGCCGCGGCGATCGCCGGGAACGCCGTGATCGAAGTAGGACAGGTAGTTGAGATCGTGCAGATCCCAGGCCAAGGACTTCTTCTCACCGTTGATCTCGAAGGTGTAGAGGGCCTTGTGACCACGGGCGTAGCGGGTACTCTCGAAGATCGCGAGCGAGCCGTTTTCGAAGCGCGCAAGGAAGGCACAGGCGTCGTCGATGGTGACCGGGTGCTTCTCGCCGGTGGCGGTGTGCACGCGTTCCTTGATGAAGGTTTCGGTCATCGCGGAGACGGAGACGATGTCGCCGTTGAGCCAGCGGGCGGTATCAATGCAGTGAGCCAGAAGGTCACCGGTCACACCGGAACCCGCCGCCGCGGCATCAAGGCGCCAGAGTCCGGCACCGCCTTGCGGCAGCTCTTCGGAGATCGTCCAGTCCTGCAGGAAGTTCGCGCGGTAGTGGAAGACCCGGCCGAGCTCGCCGGCATCGACGATGTTCTTCGCCAGCGTGACGGCGGGCAAGAAGCGGTAGTTGTACCACACCAGGTTCGGCAGGCCGGAGGCTTCCACCGCCTTGACCATGGCCTCACCCTGCTCGCCGTTCAGCGCCAGCGGCTTCTCGCAGAGGATCATCTTGCCGTGCTTGATGCACTCGAGCGCGATCTCCGCATGGGAGTCGTTCGGGGTACAGATGTCCACGGCATCGATGTCCTCACGGGCGACCAGCTTGCGCCAGTCGGTCTCGTAGGAAGCATAGCCCCACTTCTCGGCAAAGGCCTTCACCTTGGCTTCATCGCGGCCGCAGACGGCCTGGCGGATCGGAACGTGAGTGGTGTCGAAGAAGTGGCTGAGCTGCGAGTAGGCATTCGAGTGGGTACGGCCCATGAAGCCGTAGCCGATGAGGCCGATGCGGATTTCCTTTTTCTGAGACATGTTGCTTGGGTGTGTCTGCTGGATTGATGTTTGATTCAAAACGACGTCATGCGGCGCCGGGTGTTTGGGAATGCGCGTGTTGCGGGAAGTCGAAGGTCAGCACGAGCGGTTCATCTCCCGTGTTCTCGATTTCCACACCATCGCGATCCAGCGCGGCCTGGGTGATGAATCCGATCTCGGGATAGATTTCGCCGAGTTTCATGTCCTGGTGATAGCGCACTTCGAGTTTTCCGACCCGGCCGCGTCCGCCGTTCGTGTGGAATAGCGCGGGGCTTTCCGGGCGGAAACTCGTCCTGGCTCCGGGTGCAAGGGTCAGTCGGAGAATGGAGCACTTCTGGTCGCCGAGGAAATCACCGTAAACAATCCACTGTGCATCCACTCCGTCGCCGGAGAACTCCTTGGCGGTAATCGCCGGACGCGAATTCTTCTGAACGAAGTCGGGATCCTGGTTCGCCTCGAAGTCGAACCTGTCCACCAGGTATTTCCAGTCTTGGTGGCGGTCTTTCGGATAGTCCTCTTCGCGGCAGGCGTAGAACGCATCGGCCGCTCCGATCCTTCCGTCAAGCGTCAGGTCCTCGGCCAGGAAATGCTCGTCCATCGTGACGTGAAGCTCGTGCGTGCAAAGGTCCGTCGGCGAGTGCAGCACGCCATTCGGCATCACGAAGCCGTCATCCAGTTTCATCATCGTGTGCGGCGACAAGTGCCGCACCCCGTTGTATTCGCCCTGACCCCAACGCTGCATGCAGGCAAGGAACTGGTCCTTGGTGACGAACGGATACAGCCCCATGGCCGTGGTGTGGTAGTGCGACGGACTGACTCCGGGGTTGTCGAAGGAATTGATGTCGTAAACCTCCCACTTCGACCAGTGAAGGTGATGGGGAATGGGGTTCAGGTTGTCGAACTTCTTGGACACGATCGGCCAGGTGACCCTGCCGAACAGGGATTGGGAAACCGCCACGAGCTTTTCTCCCATGACGGCTTCAGGATTGGTCTCGATCAGATCCTGAAGCGAGATGACTTGCCCGCCCGGAGTGAGAACGTGGGCTTCTCCTTCACGGAACGGCGCCTTCCCCGTGCGGGTATCGATGACGCCGGTTACAATGGGCACGGTGCAGCACATCCAGACTTCATCGAGGCCGGTTCCGCCCATGTAGTCCGGATAGTAGGATTTCTCATCCAGGCGAAGGCGTTTGCCCGGCGAGCAGAATGTCCGGCCGGCGTAGCGGTGCAGCAGCTGCAGCACCCCGTCGTTCTGATTGAGGCAGTCATCGAGAATCGAGTCCGATCCTCCGGCGATGACATCGTGATGAGGATACTCGTGCAGTTTTTCCGCAAGAATTGAAGTCGAAGCAGCCATGGTAGATGGATCCTGAAGAATGGTGAATGGAGTGGCCGCCGCTTCAGAGCGCCTCGTCGACTTCGATCATCTTGCCGAGGATGGTCTCCCAGGTGCGGGCGTCCTCGAGGATGTCGTTGGGGAACATGCAACCGTCCCAACAGATATGCTTCATGCCGCGCTCGGCAGCGCCTTGCAGCCAGAAGGTGGAGCACTTGACGATGTCCAGCTTGCCATTCGGGTCATCGGCACGGCAGTGGCGGCCGGTCTTGTCGTGGCTGCCGGTTCCGTGGACCGAGCCATCGTTCTGTGCAACGTGGAAGTCGATGGTCCACGGGCGCAGCGCATCGGTCAGCGTCTTGTAGGCAGGCCAGAACTCCTCGTCGGTGTAGCCTTCCTTGAGGAGGGCCGCCTCGGGAGCATTGTAGCCCATGAGGTAGAGGTAGGTGTGGGCGAGGTCAGCCTGGAAGCCGACGGTCTCCGGCATGCCGGTCGCTTCCAGCGTGTCGATCATCGCCTTCCACGAGTGCATGCCACCCCAGCAGATCTCACCTTCCGCAGCGAGGCGCTCGCCGTGTTGGGCAGCGACCTTGCCGGCTTCACGCCAAGTCTCGGCGATCTTCTTGGTATTGCCGGCCGGATCTTCCGCCCAATCGTGCACGCCACCGGCGGAGTCGATGCGGATCAGTCCATACTCACGCACGCCATGCGCTTTGAGGATGTCGGCGATGCGGCAGGCCTTCTCGACGGCGAGAACGAAGTTCTTGCGATCATCAGCCGAGCCGAAAGCCGGTCCGCCGACGGTGCCCGGCCAGACCGGGGCCACCAGCGAGCCGACCTTCAGGCCGTGCGCCGCGATCTGGTCGGCCATCGCCTTGATCGCGTCGTCGGAAGCGTCGGGGTCGGTGTGCGGGTGAAACAGGAACAGGTCCACACCGTCGTATTTGCGGCCATTGACGGAGGCGGCGGCAGTCATTTCGAGCATGCGCTCGAGCGAGATCGGCGGATGGTCGGTGCCGGGTTCCTTCCCGACCAGGCCGGGCCACATGGCATTGTGAAGTTTCATGATCTTGGGTTGTAGATGTTGGGTGGTAGGTGACTCAGAGTCCCGTTTGCGGATGCCTTGATAGGTTAGAGAACGAAATTCCAATCGATGGCGGCTTCCAAGGACTGCCCGGAGTCGCCGCTGATCTTCACTTTGCCGGGACCGGCGGGGACGATGGAGCTGACCATACCGAAGCCTTCCGGGACTTCTGCCGCCGCCTGGATGGTCCGCAGGGAAACGGTCTCGTCCTTGCGGAACTTGCGGGTGGTCGGCACGCCCGCAGCTTGGAGCGGATTCGTGCGCGAAACGTCCACGCCATCGGCGAAGTGCGAGCAGACTTCCTCGATGCCCATGCGGCCGAGGTGTCGCCCATTCCATGGCTCACCGTGACGCCCGCCATTGCTGATCCAGAAGATCGTGCACGGGAAGTCCGCCGGATTCTTCAAAGAAAACCAAACATAGCCATCCAGCACCGCCGCGGACCAGGCGAAGGGCTGCTCCGCGGTGGCCGGTTCACTGGCCATCATCACCACGTCGTCATAGCCCCGGCGCGCCGGATAACGCGTGAGATCCGTGCTTCCTCCTGTGGCAAGCGGCACCGCCTGCAAGTCGGAAAACTCCGCCCCCTGCCGCAGCGCCTGATACTCGCGGTTGATCGGATTCGAGAAGATCCCGGTATAAACCGAGCCCCAGCGGAATGGAGAAACGCTGATCCGCGCCACGCCGTCCGCCAGGCCGGAGAAGTCGAGCACCGGGTGATTGCCGTAGCTGTAGTCGCCCTCGGCACCCGTAATACGATGATCGCAGTAGATGGCGGCCTGCCCTTCCCTCAAGCTGAGGATCTTCTCCACCCAGGCCCCGGACTCCGGGTCATCGAGACCGAGGTGCAGGATGTTGTCCCCGCCCGCCACGATCTTCCACTCATTGTTCGCGGAAGCACCGTGCGGCGGCCCGACTTTCTGTCCGCCGAAAGGAAAACACAGGAAATCCCCGCGCAGCACCTTGAGCAGCTCCGGCAGGGTCGCATCCACCTCATCACGGGTCCACGGCGACAGCGAATAGGGCGCGACCGTCCGGCCGTTCAGCGTGAATTCCACCGGCGCCAAATGTCCGCCACGGCAAGCGACTTGCAGCCTAACCCGCTCGTGGGATAGACACCAACTTGGCTCACCGTGAATCAGCTCAGTCATTGGGAAGGCCGCGATTCAGAAAAAATCTCACAAAAACGGAAGCAAAATCACATTCTGACGAAAATTGGAATGGTCGCCCCGAGGCCGGGCTATTAGGGAATGCGGCAGCATGAAACTCGGCTTCAACCTGCTTCTGTGGACCGGTCAGCTCCAAGAAGATCAATTCCACCTGCTCTCCTCCCTCAAGACTGCCGGCTACGATGGCGTGGAGTTGCCGATTTTCGCCGCCGATGCCGCCCACTACAAGGTCGTCGGCCAAGCGCTGCGCGACCAGGGCCTGCGCTCCACAGCCGTGACCGTGATCCCCGATGCGGAGCACAGCCCCTGCAGCCCGGAGGCTTCGCATCGCGCCGCCGCAGTGGACTACCTGAAGACCATCGTCGACTCCTGCCACGCCGCCGGCACCGAGATCCTGATGGGCCCCTACCACCAGCCGCTGGGCGTCTTCTCCGGAGACCCCGTGACCTTGGACGAGTGGAACCGCGCCGCTGAGGTCCACCGCAAGGTCGCCGACTACGCGCAGGAAGCCGGCGTGAAGCTGGTGATCGAGTGGCTGAACCGCTTCGAGTGCTACTTCATCACCACCATGCAGCAGGGTGCTGAATACTCCGCGCTGGTGAACCACCCGAACTTCACCACGATGTACGATACCTTCCACGCGAACATCGAGGAGAAGCACCCCGCCGAGAGCCTCCGCAAGCATATCAAGAGCGTGGGCCACGTGCATATCTCCGAGAACGACCGCGGCACCCCGGGCACCGGCCACGCGCAGATCAAGGAGAGCATCGCCGTGCTCAAGGAAGAAGGCTACACCGGCTGGCTGACCATCGAGGCCTTCGGCCGCGCCCTGCCCGAATTGGCGGCTGCGACCCGAGTGTGGCGCGATCTGTTCCCGACTCCTGAGGAGGTTTATACGAAGGGGATCGCTTATATTAAGGAGTGCCTCGGCTGAGCATCGGGGCCAGAGCTTCCGTTGTATCGCCCGCGCCAGAAATGGTGCGGGTTTTCTTTTTCAGGGGCATGACTTGTCGGCCTCCCCGGAAGCCGCGGGTCACGTTGAATATGCACTCATCCAAGCGCCCTCAGCTGGCGGAATTGGCGGTGACACTGCAGGTGGGCGCGATTCCTTTCCCAACGCTGGAGGTATATCGATTCGAAGAATTACTCCCGCCAACCACAGCAAATCGCCGCTAACCCATCAAGATATTCACTCAACATGACGGCATCCGAAACAACAATTGATCTACGGACGTTCGCATGCATAGCCTGAAGTCATGAGAAGAACGGCGATCCTGGCGGCTATATTGCTAGCCGCGGCTGCATTCACATTCAAGACGCTCCGCTCTGATGTTTCGAGCGCACCCAGGAAAGAAGATTCAAATGCCCTTCCTCATTCTCAAGGAAACACGTTTGATTCTTCGAGCGCTAGAGCAGAAGCGGAAGCCAGGTCAGGAGCGAATCGAGCAGCAAAGCGGGATGCTGATGCTAAGAGAAAAGAAAACCGCAACTTGTTGGAGAGAATAAAAAATCTCCGGGAAGAGCTAGCAGTCTCTGAGGATCCGGCCGGAATCCTTAGAGAATTCTCCAACTTGATCCAAGATGCAGACCATGACACCAAAGCAATCATCATTAGCAGTCTTGTGAGCAATCTGTTGAATTTTCAAACCCCCGAAGAGAACTTCAACTGGTTACTGGAAAACCACGAAATTCTGGGTGCAAGCTTGAGTTCCGTGCACTCAGCTCAAGGACAAACCGTGAATCAGGAGTTTTACGAGATGGTTTTCAGATCCTACGCCACCAGCAACAAACTGGACGAATTGGATTACAGCATCCATCGAATCACCCCGCCTGAGCTCCAATCATCATTTGAGCGTGAGTTGTTACCATTCATCGCCATGATAAAGAAGGACTACGGAGTCTTGGATAAGATAAGCAATCCCGAACAGAAGGCGGAAATTGCGAAGAGCGTCATCACGAATTTGAATACCCTTGTTTACAACAACGCCGAGGCGGTCCGGTGCTATTTGGATCCCCGGTTTTCTCTTGTCGACGATTCGAACGGCACGCTGCTGGACACTTTGGTCGGGCCTGGCTGGTATGAAAAGAACTCGGAAAAAATCGCTGATTACCTTAAAAATTCGGGCTCAAGTATTGCCAAGGACCGCCTTCTCGCACAGCTGGCTTTCTTCGCGTCTAATAGCGGTGACGGAAGAGTGGACGACTTTTTGAGCCAAATTGAGAACGCCGAGATCCTCAGCCAAGCCCAAGTCAAAATCAAACCCTAGCGGCTCCAATAGCGGCTTCCACACTTTCGTCCGGCGCTACCGGACATCCATTTTCAGCAACCTTGATCGGAGGTGGCTGGCATCGAGGAAACACCTCCTCGTGACTTGCCACCCGGCATGGATCGCGCTTTCTAGGATGCCGTGGTTCACGTCGTCGATCATCCCCTCGTCCAGGCAGAGCTCACGGGCCTGCGTTGCCGGAATTGTCCCGGTCCGGAATTCCGCCAGCGGCTGCGCCGGATTTGCTCGCTGATGGTGCCGGCGGTCACGGCGGATTTCGAAACCAAGGTGGTGAGCTGCGAGACACCACTGGAGATGACCAGCGGGGTGGAGGTGACCCGGCGGATCATTCTGGCACCCGTGCTGCGGGCCGGACTGGGCTTTTTGGATGGCTTCTTCGACCTGCTTCCGGGCGCTGCTGTGGCCCACATCGGGCTGGCGCGGAATGAGGAGACCCTCCTGCCGGAGCCCTACTACATCAAGACCCCACCGATCCTCGCGGAGAGCGAAGTGATCCTGCTCGACCCGATGCTGGCGACCGGCGGCTCCGCGGTGGAGGCAGCCCGGCGACTGATCGACCTCGGAGCGACGCACCTGCGCTTCGCCTGTCTGGTGGCAGCTCCAGAGGGGATTGCGACCTTCGAGGCGGCCTTTCCAGAGATCCCGGTCTTCACTGCCTCGATCGACCGGGGGCTGAATGACCGGGGCTATATCCTCCCGGGATTGGGCGATGCAGGCGACCGATTGTTCGGAACTGCGTGAGAAAAGCGGAAAAGGCCGGATTTTCCCATTGCCAAGGGAGCCAGAGCTTCCTAGCGTCCGCGCCCCGCGTAAAAACAACGATTTTCCCATGTCCAAGCACAGCAGTCTCAAGGCAAAAGGCGGCGCCGAAGGTAAGCGCTCCGTGATGAAGCGTTTCGAGCGCGTGAAGCTCATGAAGGAGCGCGGCGTTTGGAAGGAAGGCCGTAGCCCCATCGGTCTGCCGAAGACCAAGGGCGAGGCTTGATCCTCCTGCTTCCCTTTCCGATTTTCAGCAAGTGCGCAGGTCTTCACGGGCCTGCGCCTTTTGCGTTTTTCGGATTCATTCCATCGCTTCGATTTGAACCGCGAATGAACATGAATCTTCGCGGATAAAAGGGATGAGGGAGGCGGACAATTGTCCCCCACCCTTCTTCCAAATTCGTGTTCATCCGTGTCCATTCGTGGTTCTCTCTTCCCACCCATCTTAAGCCATGCCCGACGAAGGTATCCGATTGAACAAATTCCTCGCCTCCTGCGGGGTGGGCTCACGCCGTGCCTGCGACACACTGGTCCAGGAGGGCCATGTCGAGATCAACGGCAAGCCCTGCCTGAATCCGGCTGAGCGGGTCGAACCCAACGACTTCGTAAAGGTCGATGGCAAGCGGGTGCAGGCCAAGCAGACCAACACGGTCATGTTCTACAAGCCGCGCGGCTACGTCTGCTCGCGCGAGGATGAGCTGGGACGCGAGACGATCTATACGATCCTCCCGCCGATCCTGCAGCACCTTCACCACGTCGGCCGGCTCGACCGCGATTCGGAAGGCCTGCTGATCCTGACCAACGACGGTGATCTTTCGCAGAAGCTGATGCACCCCTCCAAATCGGTGGAAAAGGAGTACATCGTGACGGCAAACCAGCCAGTGCTGAATGAGCACCTCGATCTCTTCATCTCCGGCATCTATGTGGAGAATGTGCGGATGAAAGCGAAGGAGGTGCAGCGCCTGTCCTCACGCCGCTACCGCATCGTGCTGGAGACCGGCCTGAAGCGGCAGATCCGCCAGATGTTCCTGACGCTCGGCTACAAGGTGGAGAAGCTTGTGCGGATCCGCATCGGTCGCCTGATCCTCGGCGATTTCCCAATGGGAGCCTGGCGTCCTCTGGAGCAGGTGGAAATCGACGCGCTGCAGCAGAACCCGAAGGTCCGGGCCGCAGCCAAGAAGGGGGCCAAGAAAAGCGCAAAGAAGGCCGCTAAAAAGACCGCCAAAACCGCCCCGGGCACACTGCCCGCGGCGCGCCCGAAACGCGGTCCGAAGGAAGGCCGCAAGCGCACTCCGGAACCCGGTCGACCCAAAGGCCCGACATCCTCACGCCCGATGGCGAAAAAGTCGGCCAAGCGTGCTCCAAAGCGGAAGTTCTGAGCTCGCCTCAAGTCGGGTCGGCGACAAGCCACACACCGTGGTGATGGAGTCTGCCACCCCCTGTGAGTTAGGACCGGATGCCGCGCTTGTGTCAGGTCTCACAAATCCTTGTAAGGCATCGAAAACGTATCGCCGTCCTCGATCTTGCCGCTGAGTAGTCCCTTCTGGAACCAGCGTGTCCGCTGCTCGGAGGTCCCGTGGGTGAAGGAATGCGGCACCACGCGCCCTTGCATCTTCTTCTGAATCGCGTCGTCGCCGATGGCATTGGCGGCGCGCATGGCCTCCTCGATATCACTGCGATCCAGCTTCAGTGTCTGTTGCGAATGATTCGCCCACACACCGGCGAGGAAATCTGCCTGCAGTTCAAGGCGCACCGAGTACTCGTTGTAGTCCGGCCGCCCTTGCATCGCCGCCACCTTGTCCGAGGTGCCGACCAGTTTCTGCACATGGTGACCCACCTCATGCGCGATCACATAGGCTTGGGCGAAATCCCCCGGTGAATTGAAAGTCTGCGCGAGTTCGTCGTAGAAGCTCAGGTCGATGTATACCTTGCGGTCTGCGGGGCAGTAGAAGGGTCCCATCTCCGCGCTGCCAGTGCCGCAGCCCGTTTGCGTCCGCCCGCGGTAGACCTGCAGGCCGGGCTGCTCGTATTTCCTCCCGATGCGGGCGAACTCCTTGGTCCACACGTCTTCAGTGCTGCCAAGCACCACCTTGACGAAGCGGAACCGCTCCTCGTCCTCCGGGCTCACCTGCGTCTGCTGGCCGGGCCCCACGGATCCTCCGCCTAGCAGGGTATTGAGATCCACGATGCCGCACTTCACCAGCGCGAATCCCAAGACGAGCGCGCCCAGGATTCCCTTGATACCGAATTTCCGGCCGACCAAGGCGAGCAGGCTGAAGGCACCGCCTCCAATGCCGCCACCACCGCCCGAGGAAGCCCTTCCCCGCGCGTCGTCCACATTGTCGCTCTCCCGTTGTCCTTTCCAGTCCATGGTCGCAAATATCTACGGCCACCGATCCGATGGCCAGATTTCATCGCGCTTACTTGCTCCGAGCTTGGTCCCGCGCGGGAACGCCAACGGCTCCCGGCACACGGAGATCCCGGTGGGAACCCGATGGGCCGGGAGTCACGGAACTCAGGCCTTCTTTTTCAAGAAAGACAGGAGCGCGAAGACCAGGAAAACCACGAAACAGATCTTGGCGATCAGTGCGGCGGTCCCGGCGAGTTGCCCGAAGCCGAGGAACGCGGCGATCAGGGCGACGATAATGAATACAATGGCATAGTGTAGCATGGCGATCGGGGGTTGGGATTTTCTCCAGGAAAAGGTTCAGAGAGCCGTGCGATCTAACTTTAGGTATCCACCTCTATCTTACCCCGCACAGAAATGCCACGACTTTCCGCAGTGCTGCCTCATGCCGAGGTCTTTTCAGCGCCCACGACGGCGGCGAGTCCTGAGGGACCGGAGCTGGCTCGGGCACGGCAACGACCGATATCGAGCTGAAATCGAGGGCCCGGTTCGCTGCCGTCACCCGCTTTGGAGGACCCTTCGGTGGCGATATCCCGGATCGCCTCGTTGCGTGGATTTGACCAAGCAAACCGGTTCAGCAATTTCTTCCGCCGGGAACCCGGGAAGAGCCGGGTAATTGGCGAAAGGGACAGCATTGACCGCCCAGCCCCCGGAAGTTCGGAACACCCCGAAAAAGTCGGCCAAGCGTGCTCCAAAGCGCAAATTTTGAGTCGCCGCCTGCGAAAGCTGCCTTGTAGCTTGCCGCAGGTCCGGCAACCCAAAGCAAGCCGGGGAACCCAAGGCACCATGAGCAGCAAGTCCAAGTCCTCGTCCATCGAAAGCCATCTCATCGAAGATCGCATCTTCAAGCCCGCCAAGGAATTCTCCGCCAAGGCGCGCATCTCCAGCCAGGCTCAGTACAAGAAGCTCTGGCAGGAGTCGGTGGACAAGCCCAACGTCTTCTGGGCGCGTGAAGCGAAGGAGCTTTCCTGGCGCACTCCCTGGACCAAGGTGCTCGATTGGAAGGCACCGGATGCGAAGTGGTTCGTGGGCGGCAAGCTGAACGTCTGCGAGAACTGCGTTGATCGCCACGCCGAGGGCTCGCGCAAGAACAAGGCTGCGATCATTTTCGAAGGCGAGCCCGGCGACAAGCGGGTGATCACCTATGCCCAGCTCCAGCGCGAAGTCATGCGCTTCGCCAATGTGCTGCTCGCGAAGGGCGTGAAGGCCAAGGACCGCGTGCTGGTCTATATGCCCATGATCCCGGAAGCGGCAGTCGCGATGCTGGCCTGTGCGCGTATCGGCGCGGTGCACTCGGTGGTCTTCGGTGGCTTCTCGTCCGAGTCGATCGTGGATCGTCTGGAAGACTCCGGCGCGACCCACGTGGTCACTGCGGATGGTGGCTGGCGCCGCGGCAAGATCGTGCCGCTGAAGGAGAACGTCGATGAAGCGCTGAAGCGCTACAACGGCATCAAGTCGGTGGTCGTCTTCAAGCGCACCGGCCAGGAGATCGCGATGCAGGACGGCCGCGATACCTGGTGGCACGATGAAATCGCCAAGGTCAGTGCGAAGCACGAGGCCAAGGCTTTCGACTCCGAGCACCCGCTCTTCATTCTCTACACCTCCGGTTCGACCGGAAAGCCGAAGGGCATCCTCCACACCAGCGGCGGCTACCTCGTGGGCACCTACACCACCTGCAAGTACGTCTTCGACATGCGCGATGACGATGTCTACTGGTGCACAGCCGACGTCGGCTGGATCACCGGCCACAGTTACATCGTCTACGGTCCGCTGGCGATGGGCGTGACTCAGGTGATGTATGAGGGCGCCCCGAACCAGCCGGACTTCGGCCGCTTCTGGCAGATCATCGAGGAGAATGGTGTGAGCATCTTCTACACCGCGCCAACCGCGATCCGCGCCTTCATCAAGGCCGGCGACCACTTCCCGGCGAAGCACGATCTGTCCTCCCTGCGCCTCCTCGGCTCCGTGGGTGAGCCGATCAATCCGGAAGCCTGGATGTGGTATCACGAGAAGATCGGCGGCGGCCGCTGCCCGATCGTCGATACCTGGTGGCAGACCGAGACCGGCGCGATCATGATCACTCCCCTTCCGGGTTGCACGCCTACCAAGCCCGGCACGGCGACCCTGCCCTTCTTCGGCGTGGATGCCGCGATCCTCGACGAGGGTGGCCAGGAGTGTAAGCCGAACGAGGGTGGCCGCCTGGTGATCCGCAAGCCATGGCCGTCCATGACCCGCGCCATCTACGGCGACAAGGCCCGCTATAAGAAGACCTACTGGTCCGACTACAAGGGCATGTACACCGCCGGCGACGGCGCCCGCCGCGACAAGCAGGGCAATTTCTGGATCGTGGGCCGCCTGGACGACGTGCTGAACGTCTCTGGTCACCGCCTCGGCACCGCGGAGGTGGAGAGCGCACTGGTCGGCCACCCGGCCGTGGCCGAGTCCGCCGTGGTCGGCCGCCCGGATGATCTGAAGGGTCAGGCAGTTGTCGCTTTCGTGACATTGAAAGCCGGGATCGAGGAATCCCCCGCATTGCAAAAAGAGCTGCGGGAACACGTCGGCAAGGTGATCGGCGCGATCGCCAAGCCGGATGATCTTCACTTCGCTCCTGCCTTGCCAAAAACGCGTTCCGGCAAGATCATGCGCCGTCTGCTGAAGGAACTGGTCACGGTCGGAACCGTCAGCGGCAACATCACGACTCTTGAGGATTTCAGCGTGATCACCACGCTCCAAGAAAAGATCTCTGGTGCCAAAAAGGCATGACCACCACCCGCTACATCTTCGCTCGTTTTGCTCAAGCCTTCGGCGTGAACCGCCGTCAGCGGCGCATGGCCGAGGCCGCTGCCGAGATGCACCTGCTGCGCGAAGCGGAGCAGGTGCTCGGACAGTCGGTCTGGGAGCAGGTCGAAGAAGTAGAGGAACTGGGCGTGGAGTACTGGAACCTGCGCAAGCTGATCAAGGAGCGCGACGAGATCCGCGCCAAGCTGGATGATTGCGAATCGCTGCTCGCGGATGCCCACGAGCAGCGCTCCACCCTGCTCGGTGCGAAGTCGGATTCGCAGGCGGATCTGGAAGCCACCCGCGGCGAGCTGCTCGCCGACTTGGAGAAGCTCTCCCGCGAACGCGACACAGTGATTCAGCAGGCGCGGGAAATCCGCCGGATTTACGATGGTCTCAAGATGAAGCTGGAGGTTCTCCAACGCGAGGGCACCAGCGACGCGATCGAGAAAACCAAGAGCCGCATGGTCGAACTCAAGGTCCGTTTCACCGAACTGAAGCACGACCGCGACCGTGTGGCCGCCAGCATCGCCGATGGCGATGCCAAGGTGGATGTGATCGACGCCGAGCTCGCCGAGGAGCGCCAGAAGCACCGAGCGGAAGCCTCCGTGGCCTTCCAGCAGATCGGCCAGGCAAATCGGGATATCTCGTCCTTGAAGGCCCAACTCGGCTTGATCGACACGCAGATGCGCCAGCTCTTCAGCGAGATCGGCCGCCACGTGAGCCGCAATGCTTTCGTCAACGATCAGTGCAAGACCGCGGCGAAGGGGCATATCCCGATGATCGACGTGATGCGCGCCCTGCGGAAGAGCGTGGCGATGAATCACCGTCTGGCGGGGATGTGATTGGGCGGGAAAGCCGGGTTGCGCCTACCGGCCCGAGCTCATCTTGTGATGGCCCGGGCTTCAACGGGATGCGACCACGCGAGGGATCCGTGGCGCGGAGGCTTGTAGCCACGGGATGACCCGTGGCCCGCAACTTGCAAAGTTACCCTATTTCCTGATTTCACTTGCCACCAAAGGCATAAGTGTTCATTTGATCATAGCAACTTCTCATGAATGCTTTCACTCCCCCGCCTGCTTATTTCGTGCTGCATGAAGGTGTGGAGCAAGGCCCCTTCACGCTGGAGATGATCGCTTCCATGATTGCGGAGGGGGTTTACTCCGCGCCGCTTCAAGTCCGGGAATATCGCTCTGATTGCTATCAGATCCTGGAAATCGCCCCGGATCCACCGGCAGAGCCCGGAGCTGCACAAGCAAAAGCCCGCGCGCGCAAGAAGGATAGCCAGACCAGTCCTGTCCGGATGATTGGGGTCGGGGTCGCGATCGGCGTAATCCTCATCATCCTACTCGCGACGATCTTTGGGATAACCAAACCAAAATCGCCTCCGGAGGCCCAATCCGAGGACTACAGCGAAGAGCTGGCGCACTTGGCCGCAACCAGACGCGCTTGGACTGATGGAGATGCTGTGGCGAGAGAGGCCCTGGATAGAGAGGCCCTGCGGAGACAAATTCGAAATCATTCCGGAGATAAGACACCGCCCAGCTTGGACCAAGTGGAAGCCACCGCCCCGACCTTCTCTCTCAGGGATGCCAGCGGGCAGGTCTACTACATCAGCACTTCCGACTTCAACCGACTCTCACCCATCAAGGATTGCCTCGATCAAGATGGTGCCGTGATCGCTCAGGAAAACAAACGCATGATTGACGCCTTCGACCTGCTTGAGATGGAAAGAAACTCCTTGAATAACTCCGACCAGCGCGCGGTCGATGCCTTCAACCGGATGGTCGACAAACTCAATCAGCAGAACGCCAAGCTGCAGGATAAGATCAAATTCTTCAACATTCGGGTGGATGAATTCAACTCCGAGCTGAAGCGTGTGGCCACATTTCCCACGCGCTAGATTTCCGCACTGGGCCGGGAGACCAGCTCAGCGGGGAAGCCCGGAGGGGCTTGCCTTCAGGCCGCTGAGGATGATACCGAATGCGGCTCGGGCTTCTTCGTCGCTCGGGCATTCCTGCATGATCATCAGCGGATGATGGAAGGCCATGGTGGATTGCATGAAGGCGCGCGCTGCCACCTGTGCGTCCAAGCCCGCGGAAAACTCTCCAGCGGCAATGCCGTCGGCAATGATCCTCTCAAGCTGTGCATGCAAGCTGGCGACATGCTCGCTTGCCACCGTGCGCATGGTGATGGCGATGGCGTGGTAGACGCGAAAGAGCTCCGGGTCATCCAAGACCTTACGTCGCTTGGCGGCACGCAGCGTGTGGAACCACTCGGCCAAGCGTTCGGAGGCGGGACGGGTCTGGTCCGCAGCGATCTGCTCCAAGGGGGAGGAGACTTTGTTCAGCCAGCGCACGGCCACGGCATCCAAGACCGCCTTCTTGCTCGGGAAGTGGCGGTAGACGTTGCCGTGGCTCATACCCAGCGCGCGGGCGATATCCACCACGTTCATCTTCTCCGCACCATGACGGCGCAGCAGAACCTCGGCGGCATCGAGGATGCGCTCGGGTAGCGGTGTTTCTTCGGTGGTCACGACAGCGGCAAGGAAGCCTGCCCCAGAAAATCTCCAATCGCAGCCACAAATCACAAATGACAAATTTCATATTTTGTCATTTGACCCATCACGAAGACCACCTTACAGGGAACGCCGAACCATGAGCGAATCCACTTCATCCACTCCCGGCACCGCCCTCGGCGGAGAATTCACCTTCCCCGGCACCGAGGTAACCGTCCGCCGCATGGGCTACGGCGCGATGCAACTGGCGGGTCCAGGGGTCTACGGTCCGCCACGCGATCCGGTGGCTGCGGTGGCAGTGCTGCGCCGTGCGATCGAGGCCGGCGTAAATCACATCGACACCTCGGACTTCTACGGCCCGCATTTCACCAACCAGATCATTCGTGAGGCCCTCCACCCCTACCCAGACGAGCTCGTGATCGTCACCAAAGTGGGCTGCGTGCGCCCAGCCGATGGCTCATGGCAGATGGCGAAGTCGCCACAGGAACTAACCGAGCAAGTCCACGGCAACCTTCGCAATCTCGGGGTGGAAGCGCTCGACATCGTGAACATGCGCATGGGCGGGCTCGAAGCACCCAAGGACGAGCCGCTCGAAGAACAGATCGCGACCCTAGTCGAACTGAAGCAGCAGGGCCTGATCAAGCACATCGGCCTGAGTCATGTGACGCCGTGGCAATTGGAACAGGCCCAGAAGATGACCGAAATTGTCTGCATCCAGAACCTCTACAACCTGGTTCAGCGGCACGACGACGGCTTCATCGATAGCCTCGCCCAACAAGGGATCGCTTACGTTCCTTACTTCCCTCTCGGCGGCTTCAGGCCGATCCAATCTTCGGCTCTGGATGGCATCGCGGCGGCGCTCGGTGCCACGCCAATGCAGGTGGCTCTCGCTTGGCTGCTGCAGCGTTCGCCGAATATTCTGCTGATTCCGGGCACCTCCTCGGTTGCTCACTTGGAAGAGAACCTAGCCGCGGCAGATCTGGAGATTCCAGTAGAGACGATGGCGGAACTGGATGCGCTGGTGCGGGCGTGAGAGGCCCCGTGCACTCGAGAGAAACGTCCGGGCTTGGCGGCAGAGAGCCGTTTAGCTGTGTCATGAGCAGGCGGCGCCATGGGAGGGGGATGGCACACCAAGCCCGGAACGCGCGAAAGCTAGCAGCCTAGGGCTGTAGGGGAAAGTACCCAATTTCGGGGGCTGCTGGAATCGGGTGACGGAATCGCCCCAAAAGAGACTTGCGGGCTTCGTTGGTGGAGCGGCTGCGCCGCTGCGCTCCCATCAGAGCGCCGCTCTGCTCCGCGCCACAAGCGAACTGTCCGCCACCGATGAGCCCTTCAGCCAGTGCGTGCTGGCGGCGAGGAAACGGTTGCGGTAGGCGGGCGAGAGGTGTTTGTAGTCCTCGATGATCGCGCTACTATACTTGTAGTCGTGGGAGTCGGTGCCCTTGAGGTAGATCAGGCGCTGCGCCGCATCGGTGAACATCTTGGGATCGCCACCGCCATCGAGGAAGGCCAAGGTGCGACGAGAGGCCGCGAGGCGGTCGTCAGCGAGGCCGGCGAAAATCTCATCCACGGCGGCCAAGCCCTGCGACTCGGATGGCAAGGCTTCGAAGGTATCGATCTCCACCCCGCCCTCAATCCCGGCGTCCGAGCGGAACAGCGGCAGGAAAGAAGCATTCTGGAGCAGCAGGAATCGCCGCGTCTCATCGTCCTGCGCGTGCATGAAGGCGTAGTGCAGGGCGTTGGTGGTCGTCGAGGCGTGCAGGCTGACGATGCCGGGTGAGCGCATCAGCAACTCGGCTGCGCACTGGAACATGGCATCCCACACCGGCTGCGGGCTGCAGCCGCCATTGATCAGCTCGACCACCTTTGAGGCGGCATCGTCCCAAGTGCCGGAGCGCAGGGAGGCAAGCATCTCAGCCGTCGCACCCGGCCTGTTCTCGCCGCTGTTCCAGGTCGCGCGTAGCTCCTTGAGCCGCTCGTTGTTCTTGCGGCCTGGACGGTCGGCCAGCGCGTCGCGCTCGGTCGGATTGGTGCCGTCGTAGGCGAGCAGCGCGTAGGAGAGCGAGCGCAGCACCGGCTCGGCGTGTTGCCAGCCAATGGTTTCCAAGAGCCGCCAACTGTTCGAGACGTAGATGGCCTTGTGGCCGATGTCGCGGTAGTCACGCGCGCCGTAGCGGCAGAAGAGATCGAAGGCGGCTTGGGTGCCGATGCCACGGGCCACGCTAGCGGCAGAGGAGTCCGCACAGGCGATGTCCCAGGCATCCATTCCCCTGCGGAAGCTCTCCACCGCACGCTCCGCCGGTGGGACGGCGGCCTCGTAAACGGCCTCCATGGTCCAGTCGCCCTCCTTCTTGTCCTTCTCCTGCGAGGACTTGAATTGGTCGAGCGCCCAGAACAAGGGCAACCAGCGGTCGCCGGAGGGCGAATTCTGGCTGGCGAGATTGGCGGAGTTCACCACCAGCACGGCGTGAAATTTGAAGCCGACCGGCCGCGGTTGGATATTGCGGATGCCAGCGAGGAGCAGCGCCGCCAAGATCTCGCGGTGAGTCGTGCCGCCGCGGATCTTCTGGCCGACTTCTTCCAGTAAGCGCTCGCGCGAGGTGTCTTCCAGCAGGCGGACCAGCGGCTCGATCTCCGGCAGGAAGCGGACCATCGTGGGATCCACCTTGGCCTCCTGCGCCGAGACCATCGGCAGTCGTGACAAAAACTCCAGCCCCCCTGCTCCGAGCAAGGTCCCCTGCGTGGCGGTGGTGAGGAATCCCCGCCGTGTCCAATCCGATTTCATCGCGCGGGCAGCAACCCGAGCGGGAAGATGGGCACGGATTCGCAGGGACGCAAGGGGCAATGACGTGCGTCCGGGGAGGTCCCGATCTAACGGAATTGCGGCAGCGCCCCGCCGTGGAATCCGCGGGCCCACTCGGCCGCAGGCATCCGGCGCGATCCGTCTGCCTGCACTTCTCCGAGCACCAAGTGCCCTGTGCCACAGTCGACACGGACGGCACCCTCGCGCAGAACGACGGTGCCCGGCATTCCTTCGGCCTCCGCCCCGGAGCGGGCGGGGAAAATCTTGATCCGCTTCACCTTTCCGCCGTCGACAATCTCCGTCCAGGTCCCGGGCCACGGATCGTAGGCGCGGATCCTGCGGACGAGCCGGGCAGCATCCCAAGTCCAGTCGATCCGCCCGTGGTCGCGCTCCAGCTTGGGCGCGTAGGTGACGAGTGCGGGGTCCTGCGCAATGCATGGCGCGGTGGAGCTCATCAGCAGTGGCAGTGCTTCCGCCATCGCTTCCGCGGCGATCTCTGCCATGCGGTCGTGAAGAACGCCGCCGGTCTCATCCGCTCCGATCGGCGTGGAGCGCGCGAGGATGATGTCCCCTGCGTCAAGCTTCGGCACCATGTGCATCACGGTGATACCGGTCTCGGTATCGCCGTCATCGATGGCAGCCTGAATGCAGGAAGCGCCACGATGCCGCGGCAGCAGCGAGCCGTGCAGATTGATGCAGGCGATCCGTGGAATGGCGATCAGCGCCTTCGGCAAGATCTGCCCGTAAGCCATCACCACAATCAGATCCGGTGCCAGCTCGCGCAAGACAGCCAAGCTCGCCTCATCCCGCACACTCTCCGGCTGAAGCACCGGGATACCCGCTTCCACCGCAATCCGCTTAATGGGAGGCGGGAGCAATTCCCGATGCCGACCCGCCGGTTTGTCCGGCTGCGTGACCAAGGCCAAGGGCCGCGGCCCAGATTCGATCAGGCGGCGGAAAGAAGGAATCGCGATCTCTCCGCTACCGAAGAAGATCACGCGGGTATCACTCGGCATCAGGAAGGTCAGGCGATGTGTTGAGCGGAGTCCTTGAAGACCGGCAGGGACACGATCTTTCCGATGATGTCGTGCAACACCTTCACGGGCGGCTGCGTGGCATCAATGTCTGTGACCAGGCCATGTGAGAAGTATTCAAGGATCGGCTTGGTCTCCGCTTCGTAGGTGGCGATCCGTTGCTGAATCACGCGCTCAGAGGCATCATCGATGCGGTTATCCTTCAGCGCCCGCTTGCGCATGCGGCGGGCCAGCTCGCTGCGATCCGGGCAGGAGAGATGGAAAACTTGGTGAATATCGAGGAACTGCTCGATCATCTCAGCTTGCGGCACGTTGCGCGGGATACCGTCGAGGACCAGGAAATCGATATCTGGCTTGTAGACGTGGGACTCGCGCCAGTTGTCCACTTGGGCCTTCCAGAGCTCGATGGTCAGCTCGTCCGGCACCAACTCACCGCGGCTGGAATAGTCCACGAAGCGCTGGCCGATAGAGGTGCGGGTATCCAGCGAGCGGAAGACGTCACCGCAAGCGCAGTGGAAAAAGCGCGGGATGGAGCCCAAGACTTTGCCTTGAGTCCCCTTCCCCGACCCCGGTGCGCCGAGGATGAGGAATGCCGGTCGTTTGATCTCGAATGCCTTTGACATGGAATGCGTGGGAGGGCGTGAGCTTAGGACGGAGGAGAATTGCCGCAAGCCCGATCAGGAATACCCCGGAAAGGTGATCGATTTTGTGCCGTTTCGTGCGGAATCTTGCTCCGAATCGGCCCTCCAAGACCTGAATCGGATCAGGATTTGGCCAGAACAAAGAAGATCGGCAGCGGCACAATCATCGCCGCATCCGCCATCACCCGCAATGCGTCCATCGAGTAATTCGAGCGCAGGCGGTTGAGCACGTAGATCAGCGCAGTGGAAATCAGCACCGCGTAATAAAAGGAGCGGCTGCGATTCTCCGAGTCCATCACCGCCAGTCCGATGCAGGCTGCGGCGAGCACCGTCAGCGGCACGGTCAGCGCGAGGTCATTCGCCGCGCCCTGCTCGACATCGTTGGACGAGCGCGAGTTTTCCCAGAAGTGGATCGCGGAGATATTCAGCGTGCAGAGCACCGCGAAGGTCAGCATCTCGGCCGAAAGGCAAAGGCCGATCGACTGCAGGCCGAACTCGTAACTATCGGGTGCCCACATGTGCGCACCGAAGGCCGTGCCGAAGGAGAAGGCCAAGCCGGCGGCGAGATTCCTGAGATGCGGAATCTCCCGGTCCTGCTTGGAGAAAACCGTCAGCGAGAAGAAGATCACCACCAGGAACAGGATCGGCTTTCCATATTCGATCAAGGGACCGAAGGGGATGCCGTAACCGGCGATCAAGGCGGAGCCCACCAGCGCAATCAGCCCCAGAAAGCCCATCACCTTGGTGTGCTTCTGGTGAAACTCATGCCGAGGCCCCAGCCGGGGATCGCCCGGTGCCAGCATCTTCACATCGAGGATGCGGTCGAAGATGTAGATCCCCCAAACCGCCAGACCGAGCGCGGCATAGTGCTCCCAAGTCAGGATCCCGGGGACCCAGATCTTCTTGAACATGCAGAGCCAAACGATCGCGACGATCGGGGCGTCGAGACTCAGGAGATTCGGCCAGAGCCAAAATGGTGTGCGGCGTTCCGGCATTCGCGGGGCCGGACCTTCAGCGACCGATCCCACCTTGGCAAGCCCGGGAAGATCCCCGGATGTGGGGATTTTCAGATGGCGGCTCCGGGCGGGGCATGCTGCGCTGGGCGCGTGCTAATCGGGGACTGCCGCTTCACGGCCATCGATTTTGAGTCGGCGGGTGCCGCCCGCGGGCGGACGGACGTGCCGGTGCAGGTCGGCTTGGCCGGCTGGACGCCCGGCAACGGGCACGGCGAGACCTTCGTTTCCTACTTGGCTTCAGAAGTCCCCATCACCTGGTCAGCCCGCAAGGTCCACGGTATCCGCGATGAGGATCTGGCGGGGGCACCGGGGTTACTCAGCCTGTGGCCGGAACTGAAGCGCCGTCTCGCGGGGGCTGTGGTGGTCGCTCATGGCAAGGGCACGGAGAAGCGTTTCCTCCGCGCTTTCCCCGGTCATGGCTTCGGACCTTGGGTCGATACCCTCTTGCTAGCGCGAGCGGCATGGCCGGAACTCGATGGTCACTCGCTCTCCGGTATCTGCGAGGCGCGTGGGCTCTCCGCCAAAGTGGCCGCGATGATACCCGGCCGCCGCTGGCACGATGCCCTCTACGACGCGGTGGCTTCTTTGATCCTGTTGGAAGACATCGCTCACACCTTTGACCTCACCGCCAAGCCGCTGGAATGGCTACTGGCCCCGGATACCGGAGTCTGGCACCGCAGCCGTCGGGCATGAGACATCATCGCCTCCAGCGATGATTAAGCACAAGGTATCGATTGGGAGGATGGCACTTACCCCGCTAGTCATCTTCCTCGTGCACTCGCTTTCCTCCACTACCGGCACCGCATGGCATCGCCTGCTACACCGCTGCATCTGCGCCGTGTGGTTCGATCGGGTGATCGTCACCGGAAGTCTGCCGAAGGAGGGCCCCCTGCTACTGGTCTCCTGCCACCGCAATGGCGCGGTCGACGGCTTTCTCCTTCACTCGGTTCATCCACGGCTGGAGTTTATGATTGCCGGCCGTTTGGTCCGTCAGTGGTGGCTGCGCGTGTTCTTCTCGGGTATCCCGGTTGAGCGCCCACAGGACGGCAAGGCCGACAACTCCGGGTCGATGGCCCAGTGCCTGCAATATCTGCAGCACGGCGGTGCTCTCTGCGTCTTCCCGGAAGGCACCAGTAGCTTGGGGCCTCACCATCTCCCTTTTCACTCGGGCGCGGCTCGTTTGGCCCTGGCGTTTGAAGAAGCCACCGGCCGCTTGCCACAGATCGTTCCGGTAGGTCTGCACTACGAGGATCCGGGTCATTTCCGCTCGCGCGTGGAAGTAACCATCGGTGAGCCGCTAGAGGTCTCTTCCGAAGGTCGGCGCCTGGTGGCCCTCAAGAACGCGATCAACACCGGCCTGCTCACCGTCGGCACGAACTTTGAGGACGCCTTGCACCAGGAAATCGCAGAGAGGGCGGCCTCACACACGAACGGTTCCCGCTACCACCGCTTGAAGGCATGGGAAGGCAGCGTGCCTGCGGAACTTTCCTCGCGCTGGCAAAGACTTCGGCACGGCTCGCGGGAGATGGTGGCGGAAGCGCCCCGCTCGCCTCTTCCCCTGTTGTTAGCCCCGCTGGCACTCCCCGGCTACCTGCTCAATGCGCCCGTCTTCATGGCCGCCCACGTCATTGCCCGGCGCCTTGCCGCTGGTCCGAATGTGGTGGCCCTGTGGAAGATCCTGGCGGGTAGCGCGGCTGCCGCGCTCTGGATGCCACTGGCACTCGCTGGCTCAGTCTGGGCTTGGGGCCCGAAGGGCGCGGTCGCCTATGCCATCAGCACTGTGCTGGCAGTCCGCTCCCGGAATCCACTGCGCGCGGCGTGGAGAAAACTCCGCTGGCTGCTGGCGTCCCCCGCCGAACGGAAGCAGATTCGCGAAATCCGAGCGCTGCTCACCCAACCAAACCATGCCTGATCGCCCGAAATTCCTTTGGCACGAGTCCGCCTACCTTCTCCTCTGGCTGGGCTTGGGAATCTCCCTGCTCTTCAAAGGCATCGCGCGGCCAACTGACTTGGCGGTGCTCGGCGTGCAGGCTGCCAGCTTCCTGGCCCTACGGCGGATCCGCCCGCAGGGGCCGTGGTGGCAAGTCCGCCTCTGGCTGCCACTGGTCGCCCTGAACCTTTCCTACTTCTGGCTCGGTGGTGCCATCCCGCGCCTGCGCGAATGGCGGGCAGACCCCGTGCTCTTCGAGATCGACCGGATGCTCTTCGGCGACTGCCTGGCGATACGGGTGATGCCTGCCGTCTCCGGCGCCCTGCGCGAGCTACTATCCGCGGCGTACTTGTTCTTCTTCCCGCTCTGGGTGGGCGGCTACATTTTCGCCGCCTACCGCGGAGGAAAGACGCAGCTCCGCTATGTGACCGGCTTTCACCTGATCTTCGCGATCGGTTTCGCAGCCTATACGACTTTCCCCGCAGCCGGCCCCTTCAAGGAATCCACCCTGGCGGCACGCATCGGTCCGATTGCCCACCCTGGCTTCTTCTCGGATCTGAATTACCGGATCGTCCAGAGCGGCTGCAATGGCGTGGATGTATTCCCGAGCCTGCACACGGCGATCACTGTCTTTGTCCTGCTCTCCGCCTTCGCGGCATCGCGCCGCTTGGGCAGCTGGCTGGCCATCCCCTGCTTGCTGATCATCTGCGCCACCATCGGCCTGCAGTACCACTACGTCGCGGATGTCGCAGCAGGCACCCTGTTCGGCGCGGGCATCTGGGCCCTGACCCGATCAATCTCTTTCCAAAACGATAATGAAATCTCCTTTGGTTCTGACCCTGCAAGATCCCGCAGCGAGCGACCCCGAGCTGAGCGGGGGGAAGGGCTCGCGGCTGGCGAAGCTCCAGCGCGAGGGCTTCCCCGTTCCTGACGCCTTCATCGTCAGCTCCGGCGCCTATCGCGAGTTTGCAGCGCTTTGCGGCAGCTCCGATCTCACCTCGATTGGCGAATCCTTGGCCGGCACCTCGCTGCCCGAGGCCCTCGAGTCGGAAATCCGTAGCCTCTTGGAACGCTTTGGGCCGGGGGCTTACGCGGTGCGCTCATCCTCAACCATGGAGGACTTGGCCGAGTCCGCCTTCGCCGGGCAACACGAGACTTATCTGAACGTCCGCAGCGCCGATGCAATTCTCCAGCGGGTGCGGGATTGCTTCCTCTCGCTCTGGAGTGAGCGCGCCGTCGCCTACCGCAGCCAGCGCGGCTACGATCATGCCCAAGCCAGCATGGCCGTGGTGGTCCAGCGCATGATCCCCTGCGAGGCCGCCGGCGTTGCCTTCAGCCTCGATCCGGTCAGCGGTGACGCCCGGCGTATCCTGATCGATGCGAACCATGGCTTGGGAGAATCCGTGGTCAGCGGCGAATCGCCGGTCGATCACTGGGTCCTCGACCGCGAGCGGCTGGAGATCCTCGAAGCCAAGATCGCCGTCAAAGCCCTTCAAACGATCGCGGTCGCTGAAGGCATCCGCCACATCGATCTAACAGGCGATGCCTCCACCCTGCCCTGCCTGAACGATGAACAACTCCGCTCGGTCGCCCGCCTGGTGCTCGATGTGGAAGCCAAGGCCGCCTTCCCCCAGGACATTGAGTGGGGCTTTGCCGGGGGCAAGCTCTGGCTATTGCAGGCGCGCGCGATCACGACTCTCCCGGAACGCTGGACCCGGGACGAATCCGCCGAACGCTTCCCCGGCCCGATCACACCACTGACCTGGGAATTCGTCGAAGCGGGCTTTCACGACTCGCTCGCGTGGTCGCTCCGGCTGATGGGGATGCCGCCCTGCCCCGGGCGCTGGTTCGCGAGCTTCGATCACTACATCTACGGCAACCAGAATCTGGTCGAGCGCTACTGCCGCCTGCCCTTCGAGGCCAACAACCTCGATCAGCTGGAGGATCTGGTCCCGCGCTTCCGCGATGACTTCCGCTGGGTTCAGCAATTGCCGGTGGACTGGATGCGCGATCTCGACGGCTATCTGATCGGGATCGGCCGCGCTTGCGCGACAGACCTCGCCTCGCTCAGCGATCGCGAGCTGTGGCAGCAGGCGAAGGACCTGGTGCAACACGGGTCTGACTATTTCCGCCCGAACATTGCCATCTCCATCACTCACGGACTGCTCTGCCGGCTCTTGCATAAGCTGGTTTCCTTCGTCGCGCCGCAGGAGGAGGTCACAAGCCTGTTCCAATCCCTGCTGGCTTGGGGAAACACCAAGACCTCGCAGATCAATCGCGAACTCCAGGAGATGGCGGCCATGGTCCGCGGCGATGATGCTTTGCGGGTCGAGTTGGCCGCCGGAACCATCGATCTCCATCCGGCCTTCGAATAGCGCTTCGAGAAATTCCTCAGCGACCACGGACACCGCGAGACCGACTTCGACATGTATCACGCCCCCTGGGGTGATGCTCCGGGCGTCGTGCTGGACCACATCCGGGCGCTGGCGGAGACCCCGGCCGCGGCATTGGACACCGAACGTCAGGCGAAACTGGCCTCACACGAAGCGGAGCAGCAGTTCCTACAACTTACCCCGGAGCCATGGCGCTTCTTCTTCTCGGAGCTGCTCCGTCTCGCCCGGGTTTACACCCAGCTCGATGATCTGGAGCACTACCACACCACCCGCCTGAACCGGCCGATCCGTCGGGCCATCGCAACACTGGGCGAGCGACTGGTGAAGCGCGGCCTCGTGGACGAGCCGCTCGACCTCTTCTTCGCCAAGACCGCACAGATTGACGCACTCCTCATCGCGGACACGGAGGAAGAGCAGCAAGCATTCGCGATCGCGGTCCGGGAAAGCAAGCAAGCCTACCTAGCCGCCGCAGCCCGCGAACCGGCATGGACGCCGGGAGGAGACGAATGGTTAGAAGAGCATGCCGAGGGGCCTCTAAAGGGTCTGCCCGGCAGCCCCGGCATCGCCGAAGGTCTCATCCACCATGTGCGCGGCCCGGAAGACTTCGCCGGTTTCCCGGTGGGCGCCGTCTTGGTCAGCCGCACCACGAATCCAGCTTGGACTCCCCTCTTCCACCTGGCTGCGGCCGTTATCACCGAGAGCGGCGGACCGCTCTCGCATGGCGCGGTCACGGCTCGGGAACTCGGCATTCCCGCCGTCATGTCAGTTCCCGGCTGCCTCTCGCGCCTCCCTCAAGGCAGTCGCGTGAAGGTCGATGGCCTGCGCGGATTGGTGATGGCGGGGTGAACCGCTCACACCTCGCCGATCGCCTGATCGATCACCTCTAGCACAAAGTCGGCATCCGCCTCGGTAATGCACATCGGCGGCTTGATCCGCAGGGTATTCCCCCACAAGCCACCCTTGCCGATCAGCAGGCCCAGCTCCTTGCAGCGTTCGAAGACCGCCGCACACTCGTCACGGGCCGGCTCCTTGGTCGCACGGTCCTTCACCAGCTCCACACCCAGCATTAGCCCTAGCCCGCGGACATCGCCGATCAATGCATGCTTCGCGGCAAGCCGGTTGAAACCTTCGCTCAACTTCGCCCCGATCTTGAGCGAGTTCGCCTGAAGCCCCTCCTTCTCGATCACCCGCAGCACCGCCCGGCCTTGCGCCATCGAGACTGGATTGCCGCCGAAGGTATTGAAGTGAATCCGGGTCGCCAGGGTCTGCGCAATCTCCGGTGTCGTGACCACCGCGGCAAGCGGGCAGCCATTGCCGATTCCCTTCGCCATCGTGACGATATCCGGGATCACGCCCTGCGTCTCGAAGCCCCAGAAGTGCGTGCCCGTCCTGCCGAAGCCTGCCTGCACCTCATCCGCGATGCACAGGCCACCGGCCGCGCGGGCATGCGCATAAGCGTGCTTCAGATAGCCATCGGGAAACACCACCGTGCCACCGACGCCTTGAATCGACTCGGCAATGAAGGCCGCGATCTTGCCTGAGCTACCGAAGCGGATCAGATCCTCGACATCCGCGGCATACTTGCGGCCAGCCTCCGGATCATCCTTGCCGAAAGGACCGCGATACAGATCCGGCATCCGCGCATGCTGCACCCCATAGGAGTGCGGCACGTTGAACTTCCAGGTGTGGTGCGAGGTCAGGGCCATCGCGGAAGGGCTGCCGCCGTGATAGGCATTGCGCAGCGCGATCGCATCGTAGTTCCCGGTGTAGGCCCGGGCCATCAACATCGCGAGATCATTGGCCTCGGAGCCCGAGTTCACGAAATAGCAGACCTTCAAATCGCCCGGCATCTTCGCCGCGAGTTCCTTCGCATAGAGCGCGATGTTCGGGTGCAGGTAAATCGTGGTGGTGTGGGAGATCGTTTCGTTCTGGAGATTGGCCGCGGCCACCACTTCCGGATGGCAATGGCCCACGCTCACCGTGACGATCCCGCCGAAGCCATCCATGTAGCGGCGGCCCGTTTCGTCGAAGAGGTATTGCCCTTTCCCTTCGACGATCATGATCGGCTTCTTGTAGTAGTGGAAGATGCCGGGGCTGACGTATTGCTTGCGCAGGGCGAGCACTTCCTCTGAGGAAGGACCCTCGTAAGGCATCGGGGTGTAGTCGAAGGGTGGGAGCGTGGCCATGGGTTTGGAAAGGTTGGGATCAGGCGGGGATCTTCAGGTTACCGAGATGGCGGAACAGCAGGTAGAGCGCGAAGGCGAGGGCGAAGCCGACGAACCAAGCCTGCTTATAGAGCACTTCCAGGAAGTCTGGGACGGCGGCAGCATCCACTACCTTGATCTCCACGAGGAAGCCGGGGAGATTCGGCAGGACGGCCAACACAAAGGCTCCGAGAGCGGCGTAGCTGACGCCATTGGTGTAGCGATACTGCCCGTTCGCGCGATAGAGGTCGTCCACGTCGAGCTTGCGACGGCGGATCACGAAATAATCCGCGATCATGATGCCAGCGATGGGACCTAACAGGGCACTGTAGCCAATCAGCCAGGTGAAGATGTAGCCGTTGGGATCCGCAACCAGCTTCCAGGGCATCATCAACACGCCGACAATACCGGTGATGAAGCCGCCGGTGCGGAAGGAGATCTTGCTCGGTGCCAGGTTGGCGAAATCATTCGCGGGGCTGACGACGTTGGCGGCGATGTTGGTAGCAAGGGTCGCGATGCACAGGGCGAGCATCGCGATGACCAGCACGGCAGGATTCGTGAAACGCGTGAGCACCTTGACCGGATCCCAGATCCCATCGCCACCATAGATGACGGCGGTGGCTGATGTCACGGCCACCCCGATGAAGGCGTAGAGCCCCATCGTCGGTGCCAAGCCGATCGACTGGCCCAGGATCTGATCCTTCTGCGAGCGGGCGTAGCGGGTGAAGTCCGGGATATTGAGCGAGAGCGTGGCCCAGAAGCCAACCATGCCGGTGAGCGCGCCGAGGAAGAAGAGCGGAAACTGCCCCGCCTTCGGCTGGCCGGGCCCGAAGACGGAGGGCTTCGAGAGCATCGGCCCGAAGCCACCGGCAGCGCTATAGGCCCAGCACAAGAGGGCGAGGCCGAGAAGAATTAGCAAGGGAGCCTTGATCGAAAGCAGGATGCGGATGGTGTGGATCCCGCGGTAGATCACCCACATGTTGATGCTCCAAAAGAAGAGGAAGCAGAGAAGCTGGCTGGCATTGATGCCGATGCCGGAGATTGGCTCTCCTGCCGCCATCGCTGGGAAAAAGACCGCGAGGATCTGGTGTATCGCATCGCCTCCAATCCAAGCCTGGATGCCGAACCAACCGCAGGCAACGAGGGCTCGCAGCACTGCCGGGACATTCGCGCCAAGGGTGCCGAAGGAAGCCCGGCAGAAGACCGGAAAGGGAATGCCGTAAGCCGCACCCGCGTGGGCATTGAGGATCATCGGCACCAGCACGATAGCATTGCCAAGGAACACGGTGAGCACCGCTTGCCACCAGTTCATGCCCTTCTCCACCAGGCCCGAGGCGAGCATGTAGGTGGGGATGCAGGCGGCCATGGAGATCCACAGCGCCGCGAAGTTCCACATCGTCCACGTTCGCTTCTCAGGCGGGACCGGGGCGAGGTCCTCGTTGGTTAGATTGGCGTCGTGGGCGGGATGATGCATGGAGAGGATGAGAGATTCAGAATCTCAAATTTCAGATTTCAAATTTGAGATTCAAGAAACGGCCTTGGGCTCGCGCGGCAGAAAGCTCCCCCACCCCTTAGCTCCGCACCACTCCCCATCCCTCACCATCACCTTCCCCCGCACCGTCACTGTCTCCGGCCGCCCTTGGATCGGCCAACCTTCGAAGGCTGAGTAGTCGGTCGCCATCGACTGGCTGGCCACAGTGATCAAGCCGGTGAAGTTCGGATCCCAGATCACCAGATCCGCATCGCTTCCCGGCGCAATCTCGCCCTTTCGCGGGTAGAGTCCGAAGATCTCCGCTGCCCGCGTGCTGGCCACCCGCACAAAGGTCTGCAGGTCGATCCGGCCTGTCGCCACGCCGTGAGTGTAGAGCAACTTCACCCGCTCCTCCACGCTCGGGATCCCATTCGGGATCAGCGTGAAGTTGGCGGCGTTCCCGATCGGACGAAAAGAAGCATCCACTGCCTTGCCCGCCTCGGGATGCCCCATGTGCTTCTGCGTGACGTAGTCAAAGGGCGCGTGATCCGTGGCCACGGTATCAATTGTCCCATCAGCCAAAGCCTGCCACAGGTAGTCCTGCTGTTCCTTCGCCCGGATCGGCGGGCTCATCACATACTTCGCCCCTTCGAAGCCCGGCTTTTGGGCATAGGAGCTATCGAGCGTGAGATACGGTGCCACCGTCTCGATCCCCGCCTTCACCCCACGCTCACGCGCGGCCATGATCGCCTCCACCGCCGGCTGGCAACTCGTATGCACCACATACACCTCGGCACCCGTCATCTCGGCGAAAGTCATGAGGTGATGGCAGCCCTCCGCCTCCACCGCCATCGGTCGCGATGGCTCGTGCCACTCCGGCCCGGTCTTACCCTCGGCCACCAGCTTCTTCTGGGTCTCCGCCACGAGGTCGGCATTCTCGCAATGCGCGGTGACGATCACGCCCAGATCCTTCGCCAGCGAGAGAGTCTGATAGAGTTCCGTATCCTCGATCCCGAAAGCCCCCTTGTAGGCCAGGAAGACCTTGAAGGACGAAATCTTCTCCTCCTCCACCACGGCCTTCAGCGCGGCGGGCGTGGTTTGATCGAAACGAGTGACGCCCGCATGGAAGGTGTAGTCGCAGGAAGCAAGCCCCGCCGCCTTGCTCTTCCACAGGCGGATCGCCTCCAGCGGATCTTCCTTGCGGGAGGGGCAGCACATCTCAATCAGCGTCGTGGTGCCACCCATCAGCGCAGCCTTACTGCCACTCTCCCAATCGTCCTTCGAATAGGTGCCCATGAAGGGCAGGTAAATGTGCACATGCGGATCGATGAACCCGGGGAAGACATACTTGCCCGTGGCATCGATCACCTCCGCCCCATCAGGTGTCTGCAGATCCCGCCCGATGGCAGTGATCACTCCATTCTCGCAAAGGATGTCGGCAGTACGCCGTTCCTTGGAGGTGATAATGTCGCCATTGCGAATGAGAAGAGTCATAGGAAATACCGAGTGAACTAGAGGCTGGCGGCTATCGCATCACTTCGCCCACACCTCCCCATCCCCGAAGGAAAACCACCGCGTCGTCGTCGTCTTCCGCTTGGTGAAAAACTCAACACTCTCTTTCCCTTGGATGTGGAGATCACCGAAGAACGAATCATTCCACCCGCTAAAAGGGAAGTAGGCCAGCGGCGCCGGCACACCCACATTGACACCTACCATCCCCGCACTGACCTGCCTGCGGAACTCCCGCGCTGCCTTGCCGGAATTCGTGAAGATCGCCGCGCCATTGCCAAAAGCCTGCCGGTTCGCCAGCGCGATCGCCTCATCGAGCGTCTTTGCCCGAAGCACCGCCAGCACCGGCCCGAAGACCTCCGTCTCCATCAGCGGATTATCCGGCGTCACCTGATCGATCACCGTGGGCCCTAGGAAGAACCCCTCAGGCGCCTCGTCCACCTTGGTCCTCCGCCCATCTGTTAAAACCTTGGCCCCCGCACGTTCACCGGCATCCACCAGCCCCACGACCCGCGACCGGTGCTCGGAAGAAATCACCGCCCCCATGTCCGGCTGGCCCTCGCGTACATCCGTCGGCCCGACCTTCATCGCGCCCACCAGATCTGCCAGCGCTGGCAGCAACTTGTCCCCCGCATCCCCAACCGCCACCGCCGTCGATCCCGCCATGCAGCGTTCACCCGCACAACCAAAGGCTCCGTCCTTCACCGCCTCCACCGTGCGTTCCACATCCGCATCGGGCATCAGGATCACGAAGTTCTTCGCCCCGCCCGCGGCCTGCACCCGCTTGCCGTTCAGCGAGCCCTTGCGGTGAATCTCCCGCGCTACCGGCGTCGACCCCACAAAGGAAATCGCGGCAACATCCGGGTGCTCTAACAGCGCATCCACGCACTCCCGCCCGCCGTGCACGATATTCAGCACACCCGGCGGCAGCCCTGCCTTCTCCAGCAGCCCGACCACCCGCTGCATCGTCAGCGGCACCTTCTCGCTCGGCTTGAGCACAAAGGTATTCCCGCATGCAATCGCGATCGGCCACATCCACATCGGCACCAACGCCGGAAAGTTGAAGGGGCAAATCCCCGCCACCACCCCCAGCGGATGCCGGTCGGTGTGGCAATCGATCCCCCGCGCGATATTCTCCAGTGACTCGCCCATCAGCAGCGTCGGGATCCCGCAGGCAAACTCCACCACCTCGATCCCCCGCCGCAAATCACCGCGGGCCTCGGAGAGCGTCTTGCCATGCTCTGTCGAGATCCCCAGGCAGAGTTCCTCAAACGCATCCTCTAACAAAATTTTCAAGCGGAAGAGCACTTGTGCCCGCTCGCTCGGCGGCGTGTCCCGCCAGTCGGGGAATGCTGCCTTCGCCGCCGCCACCACCTCATCCACCTCCGCCGTACCGCACATCGGCACGCTGGCGATCGGCTTCCCGCGGGAGGGATTGTAAACCGTGCTGCTACCCTGCCCCACGACTTCCTTCCATTTTCCCCCGACATACAGCGGGCAAGCTTGCTCCACGGCTCCGTTCATGGTTTGACCAGCATGCGGATTGGCATGCCAATCGCTCTTCTAGCGGATTCCATGCCGTTCCGGCAAGACAAGACGACCTCAACCCGACCCCAGCCATGCCACGAATCGTTCGCGCCGGCCTGATCCAGTCCTCCTCCACCCACCCGGGCGACGCCGAGCCAGCGGTGATCCGCGAGGCGATGATTTCCCGCCACATGGCGATGATCGAGGACGCCGCCAAGCAAGGCGTGCAGGTTCTCTGCCTGCAGGAGCTCTTCTACGGTCCCTACTTCTGCGCGGAACAGCAGACCCGCTGGTATTCCATCACGGAGCCGATCCCGGACGGCCCCACCACGCAGCTCATGATGGAGACCGCCAAGCGCCTCGCCATGGTCCTCATTGTCCCTATCTACGAGGTCGAGCAAACCGGCTTGTATTACAATACCGCCTCCGTGATCGATGCCGATGGCACCTACCTCGGTAAGTACCGCAAGCACCACATCCCCCACTGCCACCCCGGCTTCTGGGAGAAGTTCTACTTCCGCCCGGGAAATACCGGCTACCCCGTCTTCCAGACCGCCGTCGGCAAGATCGGCGTCTACATCTGCTATGACCGCCACTTCCCGGAGGGCGCCCGCTGTCTGGGTCTGAATGGCGCCGAGATCGTCTTCAATCCCTCCGCCACCGTCGCCGGCCTCAGCGAGTATCTCTGGAAGCTGGAGCAGCCCGCCCACGCCGTGGCGAATGGCTACTTCGTCGGTGCCATCAATCGCGTCGGGACCGAGCAGCCTTGGGCTATCGGCGAATTCTACGGCCAATCCTACTTCTGCGATCCCCGCGGCCAGATGGTCGCCGTCGGCAGCCGCGACCAAACCGAACTGATCGTCGCCGACCTCGATCTCGAAATGATCGAGCAAGTCCGGAACACCTGGCAGTTCTACCGCGACCGCCGCCCGGAGTCCTACGGGCCGATCGTGGCACCATGAAGAATTAACTTTGCAACACAAAGTCCATTGGGTAGATCGAGGCACCATGAAGACAATCATCTCCGCCTTGTTCGTTTCCTTGTTGGCCCTCGCTCCGCTCCACGCTGCCCAAGAAGACAAGCCAACTGTAGTAGTCGGCGGCCAAGTGCGTGCGCCCGGGCCGGTTGAGTTCAAGAAGGACCTCACCCTTTTCACGGCGATCCAGAGCGCGCGGGGTGCCACCGAGTTCGGTGCCCTCAATCGTGTAAAGCTGATCCGCGGCAAGGAGGCTAAGACCTACGACCTGCGCAAGGACGAGAATAAGACCTTGAAGCTGCAGGCTGGCGATGTGATCGAGGTCCCGCAGAAAAACTTCATCGGCAGGTAAGCGCGGAGATCGGGGAGAAAATCCGCATTTACCCCACGTAGGGATGCGGCACCGTGGCGGAGCATTCATCTCTGCCCGCTTCCCGTTTATGCGCTACGCGATCACCAATGGCACCATCCTGAGCCCCCGCGACAAGCTTCGCGGGGGCACGGTCGTGGTGGAAGACGGCAAGATCCTCGGCATCCACGCCGAACGCATCGAGGTTCCTGATGCGCAGAACATCGATGCCGCGGGCGGCTACATCGCTCCCGGCTTCATTGACCTCCACGTCCATGGCGGCGGCGGCTGCGACTTCATGGATGGCACTGCGGAAGCCTTCCTCACCATCGCGGCCATGCATGCCCGCCACGGCACCACCGCGATGGTGCCGACCACTCTAACAGCCGAGACCGAAAGCCTCCTCCGCACCCTCGACGCCTACGAATCCGCCCACCGTCAGAATTCCAGCGGCGCGACCTTCCTCGGCATGCACCTTGAGGGCCCTTACTTCGCCCTGAGCCAGCGCGGAGCGCAGGACCCGCGCTACATCCGCAATCCTGACCCCGACCAGTATGAGGCCATCCTCGCCCACTCCTCCGCCATCACCCGCTGGAGCGCGGCACCGGAACTCCCCGGCGCGATCGAGTTCGGCCTGCGCCTGCGGGAAAAAGGCATCGTCGCCGCCATCGCGCACACGGATGCGCTCTATGATGAGGTCCTGGCAGCCTACCAGAGCGGCTACTCGCTGGTCACCCACCTCTACTCCGCCATGTCCGGAGTCACCCGCCGGAATGCCTTCCGCTACGCTGGCGTGATCGAGAGCGCCCTGCTGCTGGACCTAGACGTGGAGATCATCGGCGATGGCATCCACGTCCCCGCGCCACTGCTCCAACTGGTCTACAAGGTGAAGGGCCCGGACCGCATCGCCCTGATCACCGATGCCATGCGCGCCGCCGGTATGCCGGAAGGCCCCAGCACTCTGGGCGCTCTCGATGGCGGCCTTCCCGTCATCGTCGAGGACGGCGTGGCCAAGCTCTCCGACCGCAGTGCCTTCGCTGGCAGCGTCGCCACCATGGACCGAGCCGTCCGCAACATGGTCCAGCTCGGCGGCGTCTCCTTGGCGGACACGGTCCGCATGGCCAGCAGCACCCCGGCTCGGATCATGGGCGTGGCGGATCGGAAGGGCTCTCTGGACACCGGGAAGGATGCGGATCTCGTAATCCTCGACGCCACGCTCGAAGTCACTATGACCATGATTGCCGGATCGATCGTCCACGACACCCGTGCGGTGCCTACCCTGCCCTGACTCACATGCCCGCTTCTCCACTCCGCGAATTCACCGTGGACCAGCTCAAGGTGGCGCTTTTCGAGGACCGTGAAAGCCTCGGGGCCGCTGCCGCCGTGAAAACCGCGGCAGCCATCCGCCGCCTTCAGGAGACACAGCCCACGGTGCGCATGATCTTCGCCGCCGCGCCTTCCCAGAACGAATTCCTCGATGCCCTGATCCGCGAGTCCGGCATTGATTGGCAGCGCGTCCACGCCTTCCACATGGACGAATACGTCGGTCTCGCGGACGACGCGCCCCAACGCTTCGGAAACTTCCTCGACACCCGTCTCTTCCGCAAGCTCCCCTTCGGCGCCGTCCATTACATCGATGGCAATGCCGCCGATCCCCAAGCCGAATGCCATCGCTACGCTTCCCTCTTGCGCGAACAGCCCGTGGACATCACCTGCATGGGCATCGGCGAAAACTGCCACATCGCCTTCAACGACCCCCACGTTGCTGACTTCCAAGACCCGGAACTCGTGAAGCTCGTCGAACTCGACGAAACGAGCCGCCACCAACAAGTCCACGACGGCTGCTTCGCCACGCTCGATCAAGTGCCCAAGCTGGCGATCACGCTGACCATTCCCGCCTTGGTCGCGGCACCAGAGATCTCCTGCATGGTCCCCGCCGCCCACAAAGCGGAGGCCGTGCGCCACACCTTGCAGGACGAAATCTCCGAGGAGTATCCCTCCACCATCCTGCGCAGGCACGCCAAGGCAGAGCTATTCATCGACCAAGACAGCGCGCGGGAACTCTAGCTGCACTCCTTCCTCTACCCCCCCGCCTTCCGCGCCAGTGCATCCGACTGCTTCACGAAGTCGTCGCCGTTCCACTCCGCGTCGCTCTTCACCATCCCCGCGCTTTCCTTCGCCGCGGCTTCCTCCGCCTTCCGCGCGAGCTGCATCCTCACCAGCTCCGCATGGGTCGTGAAGTAAGGCAGGCTTAGCCCCTTGAAGTCGGCAAGCGTCTCAAAGCCCTTGCTCTCCATGAACTGCAGTAGCCCCGCATTCAGATCCTTCACCATCCCGTAGCCGAACTTCATCACACCGGTGCAGACCTGCACGGTATCGCCGCCTAGCAGGATGAACTGCGCCGCATCCGCACCGGTCTCCACGCCGCCGATCGCCGACAGCGAGCGCCCCGGGAAATCCTTCTGAATCATCTGCGCGATCTCCATCACCATCCGCAGCGCGATCGGCTTCACCGCCTTCGACGAATAGCCGCCGGGAGTCGTGTAGCCCTCCACCGTCGGCTCCGGCCGCAATGTCTCCAGGTTCACCCCCATCACACTGCGGATCGTATTGATCGCGCTGATGCCTTGGCAACCGGCCCGCAGCGCGGCGGCACTGGGTTCCTCGATGTGGGTCACGTTCGGCGTCATCTTCGCCCACACCGGGATCTTCGCCGCGCCCATCACCCAGCCGCAGACCTCTTCCAGGATCGCCGGATCCTGCCCCATCGCCGCCCCCATCTTCCGCTCCGGCAGGCCGTGCGGGCAGGAGAAATTCAGCTCAAAGGCATCCACCCCGGCGTCTTGGCAGCGCTCCACGATCTCGCACCAGGCGTCCTTGTTGTATTCCTCCATGATCGAGGCGATCAGCACCCCGTCCGGGCACTCGTCCTTGGCCTCCTTGAATTCATCCAGCCAGATCTCGAACTTCCGGTCACTGATCAGCTCAATGTTCTCCCAGCCGACCACCTCCTTGCCGTCGCCCGCCATCAGCTTCGCGTAGCGCGGCCCCACATTGACCACCTTCGAGGCATCCAGGCTCACCGTCTTCGCGATCACCCCGCCCCAGCCCTCCTTGAAGGCCCGCTTGATCACCTTCACGTTCGTCCCCGGCGGCCCCGAAGCGATCACGAAAGGATTCGCGAACTTCAGTCCATCAACGGTGGTCGCAAGGGTAGCCATGATCGTAGAAGTAAACCGGACAGGTGTTCGCGTGAAAAGCTTGTTTCATGCCCGTTCCGAAAAATGTTGGACCGCGGAAGCCGGACCAAAATGGATGAGACCGATGGAACCAATGGGAAGATGGTTCCCCTACTCCGCGATCCCGCTGTCCACCCACCCAGCCGCGGAATCCACGTCATCCCCAGTCCAATCTCTTCATCCCAGCCATCGATCCCGGTCACCCACGGAAACCGGATTGCCCCACAAAACCGGCTTTTTCGACTAGCGCCCGCCGCCCCCGTCCCCCTATCTTCCATCCGTGGCCGCGGCGTCCGCCGCGGCAGCCCCACAATTCTCCGATATGAACCTCACGCTGAAGGTCTGGCGTCAAAACGGTCCCCAGGACAAGGGCCGCATCGAAACCTATCCCGCCGCCGGGATCCCTGAGCATTGCTCCTTCCTGGAGATGCTCGATATCGTGAATGAGAAAATCATCAACGATGGAGGCGAGCCGATCCACTTCGACCACGACTGCCGCGAGGGCATCTGTGGCATGTGCTCACTGACCATCAATGGTGTGCCCCACGGCCAGGAGCGCGGCACCACCACCTGCCAGGTCCACATGCGGAAATTCCGCGATGGCGATACCATCTGGATCGAGCCCTTCCGCGCCCATGCCTTCCCGGTGATCCGCGACCTCATCGTGGACCGCAATGCCTTCGACCGTATCGTTGCCGCTGGCGGTTACATCGACGTCCGCACCGGCTCCGCCGTGGATGCGAATGCGATCCCGATCAAGAAGGACGACGCGGAATCAGCCTTCGATGCCGCCGCCTGCATCGGCTGCGGCGCCTGCGTCGCGGCCTGCCCGAATGCCAGCGCGATGCTCTTCGTCTCCGCCAAGGTTTCCCACCTCGCCCACCTGCCCCAAGGCCAACCGGAACGCGAAAAGCGCGCCCTGGCCATGGTCCGCCAGATGGACAGCGAGGGCTTCGGTAACTGCACCAACCACTACGAGTGCGAGGCCGCCTGCCCGAAGGAAATCAGCGTCGACCACATCGCGCTGCTGAATCGCGACTACAGCAAGGCCGTCCTGGCCGAGCAGTTCGTCTGATCTCGTGATGATATGATCCTGCCGCTCGGCCTCGCGATCACGCTGGCGTCGGGCGTAGCCCCAGCCATCTCGCGCTGGGCGCAGATCCAGGAGCGCCGCATCCTCGCCGAGGGGGTGCCGCTCCAGGCGGAGCACCTCGCCTTCGCCACCGAGCTGAAGATCCAGAACCCGGAGGAGGTCCGGGTTCTCGAGGTCCAGCAGATCCCCATGCCCGTCCCGGATCCTTTGATCCGCATGGCCCGGAATTTCGGCATCCGCATCATCCTGCCCGCTGGCATGACCCTCGGCCGCGGCATCTACGTCCTCAAGGGGAACTGGGGCGTCATGCGCCACGAGCTCGTCCACGTCGAGCAGTACCAAACCCTCGGCGGTATCGGGCCATTCATGCAGCGCTACATCCTCGAGTGCCTCTTCCACGGCTATGAGGATGCCCCTCTTGAAGTCGACGCCGAAAACCGCTCGCGCCACTGAGTCACAAGCAACCCACTGGGTGCCACTGGGTGCGCCGGCTTTAGCCGGCCCGAGAGAGAGAGAGATCCTCTACATCTCCCGCGTAACCCGCCCCAAGAATGCCCGATGCAAGCGGCCACCACCATCTAGAGCTCGGTAAGGGAATCATCATCCGCAATCCCCTCGCGGCCATCGCCATCCCGGCCACTACCTGCGCCCTCGCGACCGCCCTCTACGCCTTCCTCGCCCACAGCGGCGACGCCCTTTTCTACCGCCTCTGGTATTACACACCCGCCGCCGCCCTCGCCGGAGCCTTCACCGCCTCCCGCCTGTTAGAGCGACCGCATGGCAAAGCCCGCTGGCTCATCGATCTCCTCGTCGCTGCCATCTGCCTCGCCCGCCCCCTCACTGGCCAACCTCCCATCTCCGGCCACGCTTGGTTCTGCATTCACGCCCTCCTCACCTGCTCCCATCCCCTCACCCGCAGCTTGGCTCTTCTCGTCACCGGGATCACCCTCTACGCCAAGATCATCCTCTGGCACAGCGACACCACCCTCTGGCCCGGCCTTATCGCGGGACTGCTTTCTGGATGGGCATGGCGGAAATCCCACCCGGCAAAGCCGAAAACCAAGACCACGCCTCCCAGCTAGCCCACGCCGCTACGCTGCAAATGCACCGCCACACACTCGGTGTCCGGCAGGATGAACTTCTCCACCGTCACCTCCACCCCCGCGGCCAAGGGATCGGCAAGCACCAGACCGGCAATATCATCCGCCAAAGTCTCGATCAGACGCCGCGGTCTGGCCAATGCCAGTGCCTGGATCTCCGCTGCCAGCTCGGCATAGTCGATCGTGCTGCCGATCTCGTCTTCCATCGCCCCAAAGGCAGTCCGCGAGTGGACCTTCACCGTCACCAGCAGCTCCTGCTCCCCGGCGCGTTCTTCCTCCGGCACACCGATGAATGTCTTCACCCGCAGTCTCCGGATCTCGATCTGAGCGAATTCTCCCATGTGATGGCACCCCCAGCCTGCGCCCCCCCGCCCCGCCGTCAAGACCAAGGGCCCCCAAGCCTGCGCTTGACCCTCCCCGCCCGCTTCCCCCATCACGTCCCCGTGGCCGCCTTCCTGAAATCCCCCGCCTTCATCATCATCGGCTCCCAGTTGCTGTTCTCGATCTCCGACCTGATGGGCCGCAGGGCAATGTCGGCACACGGCTTCACCCTCGCCTCCTTCTTCACCTGGTGGTTCCTGATCTACACCGTCATCCGGCAGATCGCGGTCTTCGGGCAGCTTTACATTTACTCCACTATGGAGCTCGGCCGCACCGTCGCTCTCTTCGGCGCTGGCTCCATCATCGTTGGAAATATCCTCGGTTTCATGCTGCTTGGTGAAAAGCTCACCGTCCCCGTCTACGTCGGCGTTTCCCTTGCCATCTGCGCCTTCCTTGCCTTGGCCCTCCTCCCCGCCGGAGCCGCCAAATAGGGAGCGTGGCTTTGAAAGCCGCAGGCATCGACGTTGAATATTCGATCTCTCTTCCTCCGGTGCCTCGCCCTCTCCACAAATCCCTCAGCTTCTGGTCCGGCGTTCTCGTCCTGATAGCCCTCGTCGCCGCGTGGATCGATTCCCACAAGCACGAGACCTACTTCTCTTACCTCCCCTCCGGTGCCCGCACCTGCTACATCGCCAGCTTCTCCGAGGGCAAACTCTGGATCCGCAGCGACTCCCATCCCTACGGCACCGCCGGCCTGCACTTCTACCACGGCCCGCCCTATGAACCCCCGGAACTCATCTCCTCGATAGGAAGCTCCTACCCCGGCAGCGGCCTCTTCCCCGTCACCTCTTCTGCCCCCGAGCCACCCACCCCCGGCATCCCTCTCTGGACTTTCCTCCCCGCCCACCTCGCCCTCTGGTCCGCCCTCCTCTACTATCGCCATCGTAGAATCAAGGGAGGCACCACCCCGCCAAGCGGTGCCCTCTGACCTCTCTCCCATTCAACATTCGTCCTTGGGCGTTCGATGTTCGGCGTTCGCCTTTTAACTTCCTCTGCGCTTCGTTCCCTGCCTTTTCACGGCTTCACCACCTTCTCCAGCAGTTCCGTCCCATGCCCGAACTCACTCTTCCAAGTCGACTTCACCACCCCCACGCCCGGCGCATACCAGATTGAATCCGTCACTCGCCCGATCATCTCTCCCGCCAGGTAATCATACTCCCCGTCGATCCTCACACAGTTCTCGAATACCCCGGCTGGCACCTCCACTTTCTCCAGCCCCACCACCCGGGCGCGCATCTCCCCGGCTTCCTTCTCCACGCCGTCTTCCGACTTCGCCTCGGAATCATACTCCCCGCCAAAGCTCACCCCCGGCGCAAGTTTGGCCGGCAGTAGCGGCATCAGGCGCCCATAGGTCCGCTCCATCTCAGTGTCCTTCACCCGCTGCACGCCGTAGCCCGCAGCCGTGAGCAGTTGCTCTTGGAGATAACTGCGATCGTTCTCCTCACCTTCGGTATCCGTCTTCGCCTCGATCCGCACCAGAGTGCCATCCCCGCGGGTCTCCGGCGCCAGGAACTTCAGCACTTTCTTGTAAGGCCCATCCGCATCGGTCTCATCCACCCGATAGCTCAGCTCCAGTCCCTCGCTCAGAGGAACCAGATCCTTCAACTGCGGAAAGCCCGCTGGCACCTCGATCTCTTTGCCACCGTCCCCAGCCACCGCCGGAGTAGCCGCCGGCTCCATGCTCGCAGTCAGACGCAGCCCGTCGTCCTCGAAATTGATCCCCGCCCGGAAGCGCAGCGGCCCGCTGGCAAACTTCACTTCCTCCCCGCGCGGCTCCGCCGGATGGCCAAAGACTACCGACTCCATTGTCCCTGCCGCTTCGTTCCAGCGGTAGCCCTTGCCCCCCGGGCAGCGGATCTCCTCTTTGAACGCCGCCGCATAAGCCGTCACCGGATCTTTTGTTGGTTCGCGCCGATGCCACTCGTTGAGAATCGGCAGCGCCGCCCAGCTCTCCATCCGCTGCTGTTGCAGCCGCCCGCTGCCGGACATGCCGAGCAGCAGCGGCACATCGCTGTCCGCCTCCGCTTGCACGTGTTGGCCGCTGGGCGCACCCTTCTTGTCCTTTTCGCGATCAATCGCGCGCTGCAGCACCTTCTCATCCAGCGATAGGATCAGCGCGTCTTTCAGCGCCGCATAGTACACCGCCGCGCTCATCGGAGTCTCCTGCTGCTCCTTGCTCAGCACCGCCAGGTAGGTGACCTCACCGTGCTTGCGCTGCTGCCAATCTAACAAATCCGGGGCGGACTCATTGACGAATCCCCGCAGCGCGGTGAGGAAGACCGCAAGCTGCACGCTGCTCTGCGAGGAGATCCGCACGCCCAGCGGCAGGCGCAGGTAGTTCATCTGCAGCAGTTGCTCGCTCTTCCCGGTCCGCAGCGCCTTCCAGAAGAAGGCATCGTCCAGATAGACCGAGACCGAATCGCCCACCCAGCCCAGCGAATTCGCCTTGAGCCCGGGAAGCATCTCCATCGATTGCTCGCCAAGTTTCCGGAAAAGCTCGCTCTCATGATCCACCGCAAAGGAGAAGAAGGCCTTGGCCCCCGCGTGTGCCGCCGGTGCTCCGCGCTCCGGTTTCTTGCGCCCCGTGAATTCCATCCAACTGCGATAGTTGCTATCGACCGTCAGAGGCATCACCGAGAGATCGAGTTGGCGTTTGGCTCCATCCATTTTCAGACGGATCGCGATCGGATCGAAAACCCGCCGCCAACCGCTCTCATAGCCATCCCTCCAGCGCGTGTAGGCACTCGCTTCCGCCGGCGTCGCGCTCTTGATCTCGAGTTCTGTAGCCGGTGTCAGAAAGCCGAGCGTGTTGTAGATCTCACTCCGCACCGTGCTGTCGGCGGAACCGGTCTTTCCCAGCAATCCTTCGAAGCTCTCTGCCGCTTCCTTACCTTCGATCTTCGTCGCCACCAGTTCACCCAGGGCCGCAGCCGCCCGCGTCCGCCGCGATCCCGCAATCCTCACCGCCGGCCCGCACCAGCGCCGGATCGTCGCATCGGAGAGGAAGAGATAGGCGTCCTCCTCCGCATCCGCCACGTAGCGCTGGCGGAAAAACTTGTACTCATCCAGAGCCCCCAGCGCCGGAACTTCCTTCTTCGCCACCGCGGCGATCCGCTTCACCTGCACCGCCGAGTTCGAGATCACCACCGCTCTATCGAACTTCGCCAAGTGCGCCGAGACCGTCCGGTCTGCCGATTGGTAGCTGCGGACACCGCCCTCGTCCTTTCCCTCCACTCCTGAAAGCTTCGCCTTCAGTCCGACCGCCAGATCCAGTGCCTTGTAGACCAGCTCCGGCTGGTCCGTCGCGAAGATCAGCGCCATGTCCGTCCCAGTGGCGAAGAAAGGATCGCTCCCGGTCACCGCCACGCTGCCCATGTCCAGGCTGCGCGCGATCATCTCCAGATTGCCGATCCCCATCTGCGATTGATAGCGTGCCACCAGCCCCTGGTAAGGACTACGGACATCGTAGCTCTGGAGGATCGGAGCACCCTCTTTCTCCACTACGGCCTTCAAGTCGAGCAAGGCACCCAGCGATGGCACCACTAGGAAGTGCTGATCCTGCGGGACCAGCATCGCCAGTGGATCCACCTTCACTTCGCCGGGCTTCCGCTTACCGGTCCAGTCGATCGCCGGCACTGTGATACCCTTCAGCGTGGCGATATCCACCGCCTCACCTTTCACTTCGCTACCCAGGATCAGCTCACGGTCGAGAGCGAGATTCTCCGCCACCGCCCTGCCGCCGCTCGCCATCCGGAAGGTGCTATCCATCTCGCCCTCGAATCCCTGGCGACGGTTACCCTGCGGCAAGGCTCCGGCACGGTGCCGGTACCAAATTGATCCAGGCAGGCCGGACTGGGCTACCCGCACATCGTGTAGCTTGCGCGCCGCATTGAATTCATCCTCGCTCGCAGCCGGAAACTTCGTCGGGTCGAACTTGAAAGCCAGTGGCTTCAGTGTCCCGTCGCGGGTCTCGGGTAGGGTGTCCACGAATCCTTCTACCGCTTGATCGTCCTTGAGCCGCAGCGCAGCCCGCAACTTCGCCTGCGGGATCATTGAATCATCTCCTCGTTCCGAGCCCACCACGTAAGCTTCCAGAATCTGCGGCCCGCGAACCCCGGGAAAGAGGATGTTCCCCTCCTCATTCCAGGGTTGCCGGGGCACCGAAGCTTCATCCTCTCCCGCTTTCAGCCCCAGATCGCTCAATTCGACGATTCGCAAGGTATCTGCCTCCAGCACGGGCATGGACAGGGAACAGGCGAGCAATAGATGGCGTAATTTCATAAGGGGAAAATTTGATTCAAGAGAACAAATCCAGTGCCTTTTCCGAGGCATCCACAAGTAAGATCGGAGATTGGTGCTTGGGCGAGTGGAGCTGCCCGCCATGATTGCCAGCGGCCCCCGTGGGCGCTAACACGGGGCCGACGCTTCTTCCAAGCATGACCGCCCTCATCCTCATCGCCGGCCACAGCACCCGCATGGGCCGGGACAAGTCGCTCATCACGCGACCGGACGGCCTGCGCCAGATCGACCACCTCGTCGCCATCACCCGCGCCGCCGGACTTGATCCCCTGCTCTCGATGCGCGACGACGGCTCTCCGCCACCACTGGAGCTGCCACTCATCCGCGACCGCCATCCCGGTGCCGGCCCGCTCGCCGCGCTCGATGCCTTCCACATCTCCCGCCCTGGCGTGCCCGTGCTCCTCATCGGCGGCGACCACTTCCTGCTAGACGAAGCCACACTGGGCGTTTTGTTAGATGGCCGTGATCCCGCGCGGGCAGCCACTGCCTTCGCCAACCGTCTCGACGGCCAGCCTGAACCACTCTGCGCGATCTTCGAGGCAAGCGCCATCCCGCAAGCCTCCGCTTGGCTCGCCCGCGGAGAACCCCGTGCCCGCCACTTCCTGCGCTCGCTCGATCCCAAGGTCCTCGATCTCCCGCATCCCGCCGCGCTCGACAACGTCAACACGCCCGCGGATCTCGACGAAGCCTTCGCCAAGCTCATGCATGGAGTGGTGCCAAAAACCGTCAATCTCGAGCATCCGCACTTCAGCGGAAGCTTCGACACCCTCGCCTGCACCATCGGCGGTCTCTTCGCGGAACTCAGCTTCAGCCTGCGCCTCGCACCTGAAACCTCAGGCTTCCAGCCCGCCCTCGACGGACAGCCCGTCCCTTGGCAGCAACCTATCACGGCAGGCAGCAGCGTCGCCTTCCTCGCCGCCTCGTCCACACGCTGATCGGTTTGCTCGCTGTTCACCATGGCTTGGCTGTACCGCCATCCATGCTGCGCCACTCCTCCCGCATCCGCCCAATCGTTTCTCACTGGGGCACCATTGAGGAAATCGATGCTACGGTCCGGCGACCCATCCTTCCCGGATGCCCCCTTCTCAACAAAACGCCGGACGAATCTTGGATATCGGCAAGCTGAACCTCAAAAACGACTTCCTACTATACCTGCCGTACTGGCTGATCATCTTGGTCATCGCCCCGCTGTGGTGGGCCGCCGTCCTCTGGATCGCCTGCCGCCACGAGAAGCCTGTCGAACTCGCCAGCGGCCAAGGCGGAAGGCCCTTCACCCCGGAGCCCGGGGAGACTTGACCGTGGGCTTGGAGGGCAGCCCCAACTCCTCCCCGCCCGGCGCAGCGACACCTCGATTGGTGATTGGCTGTTTTCCCGGGGTTGACACCCCGCCCTTTCCCGCCATTGCTTCCGCCGCCGTGAGCCCCGAATTCATCAAGGAAGCCCTCCGCAATGTCCGCTACCCCGGCTTCTCCCGGGACATCGTCTCCTTCGGTCTGGTCAAGGACATCCGCCACGACGGCGGCACCCTGACTGTCCACCTCGAGGTTGCCACCAAGGATCCCAAGATCCCGGAGCAAATCTTCAAGGATTGCCACGCCGCCTTGGACCACCTGCCAGACATCGGCACGGTGAAGGTTGAAATTGTCGTCAAGGACCCGCAGGGAGCCCAAGGAGCCGCCTCGGAAGGCGTTCAGGGCAAGTCCTCAATCCCCGGCGTGAAGCGCGTCATCGCCGTGGCTTCCGGCAAAGGTGGCGTCGGCAAATCCACCGTCGCCGGCAACCTCGCCGTGGCCCTCGCCAAGACCGGTGCCAAGGTCGGCCTCTGTGACTGTGACCTCTACGGTCCCTCGGTTGCCCAGATGTTCGGCAGCCACGAGCGCCCGATGGCGAACGAGCAGGACGAGATCATCCCGATCGAAGCCTACGGCCTGAAGCTCATGTCCATGGGCTTCCTGCTCGAAGACCGCTCGCCGGTCATCGTCCGCGGCCCGATGGCCACCCGCTACACCCAGCAATTCCTCCGCCAGGTGGAGTGGGGCGAGCTCGACTACCTCGTCCTCGACCTTCCGCCCGGCACCGGCGATATCCAGCTCACCATCGTCCAGACCGTAGCGGTGGATGGCGCGGTGATCGTCACCACCCCGCAGGAAATGGCGCTCATTGATGCCCGCAAGGCCGTCTCGATGTTCGCCAAGGTCAACGTCCCCATCCTCGGCTTGGTCGAGAACATGGCGTGGTTCGAGTGCGACCACGGCCAGCGCTACTACCTCTTCGGCGAAGGCGGCGGCGTCCGCGAGGCCGCCACTTTGGGGGTCCCCCTGCTCGCCCAGATCCCGATCGACCCGCAGACCCGCGAGCGCGGCGACGCCGGCACCCCGGTGGCGCTGATTCCGCCTGCCGAGCATCCAGTCTCCGCAGCCTTCCAGGAGATCGCTGCCAGCCTCCGGGCCAGGGTTCCGGCATAAGCAGGCCGGAACCGGGCCGAAAAAGTTCCCGTGGCAAGCGCCCGGGATTGCGGCATAGTCGGGCGACTTTCGTCTGACTTTCCCCGATGCTGCGCACACCACCCCAGCTCTTCGCCGACTACGAAACGGGCCTGATGACCCGCGAGCAACTTCACTCCGCGATGGCCTTCCACGCGCGGAACCTGATCGAGGAAGTGGTGGAAGCCCGCGAAAATCCCCTCGCCGCCTGGTGGGAGGGTCTTCTCGCCCGCAAAACTGCCTCCCGGCTGATCGCCCGCCACGGGGAGCGCCGGATCCGCTCGATCTTTTCCGCTCTAGCCGACGTCCCGGACTTCCTGCCCGCCCAGTGGCTCTGGAATGCCCATCACCCGGATGTCCCGCTCTTCTGCTTCCTGCGCCTGCGCAAGGAGCCGATCTTCCGCCTCTCCAATGTCGTCAATGACGCCGGGATCGTCACGGTGACCGTCGAATACGGTGCCTCCGACAAGCACGAAACCACCCGCGAGCAATTCGTGCTCGTCCACAAGCGTCTCGGCGGCGGATTGGAGGTGAGCTCGCGGCGCTCCCTCAATTGAGCTTACCCCGATTGGGGGTCTGCCTCACTTTGCAGACAGAGATAATTTGAGGGGATGCGGCCCAAGCACCTCTTCCTCCTCCTGGCTTTGATCCTCCCTGCCCGGGCGGAGAAACCTCGTCAGAATGTCCTCTTCATCCTGGCGGATGACATGAAGGCCTCGCTCGGTTGCAACGGCTTCGAGCTGGCGCATACGCCCAACCTTGATCGCTTCGCCGCTTCCGGAGTGCTCTTCCAGAGGGCCTATTGCCAGTTCCCGCTCTGCAATCCCTCGCGCACCTCCATGCTCACCGGGCGCTATCCGAAGACCACCGGCGTGCTTGGGAATCGCGATGAGTTCCGCAAGTTGCACCCCGACTGGATCACCCTGCCGCAGTGGTTCAAGCAGCACGGCTACATCACCGCGGAGACCGGCAAGATCTTCCACGGCGGGATCGATGACCCAGCCTCTTGGACCGAGGGCGCAATGGAGGGACTCAAGATCGAGAAGCGCCCGCGCCAGACCGCTTGGCCTCTACCGGGAGATGAGGGCATGTCGAAAGACCAGAAGAGCGACCGCGTCATCGTCCTCGATGGCAATGGCGACGGCCACCCCGAGAATGGCGTCGCGGACCGTGCCATAGCCTTCCTGCGTGCAAAGCACGAGCAGCCCTTCTTCCTCGCCTGTGGCTTCGTCCAGCCACACAGCCCGCCAACCGCGCCGCGCAGCTTCTTCGAGGCTTGGAAGCCGGAAGACTTCCCCCTGCCCCCGGACTTCGCGCCCCGACCCACGGTCCCCTCAGGGTTCCCGAAGGCGGCCATCCGTCCGAGCAATGCCGACCTCTTCATCGGCCGCGATGCCTCTGAGAAAGAAGCGCATGAGGTGATCCGCGCCTACCATGCCGGCATCTCTTGGACTGATTGGAATGCAGGCCGTGTGCTCGATGAACTCACCAAACTCGGCCTCGCGGAGAACACCATCGTCGTCTTCTGGAGCGACCACGGCTACCAGCTTGGCGAAAACGGCAAGTGGTCCAAGGCCGGCTCGCTCTTCGAAGCCGGGGCCCGCGTCCCGCTGATCGTCCGCGCTCCCGGGGTTACCCCTGCGGGAAAGACCTGCGACGCTGTGGTCCAATCGCTCGACCTCTACCCCACCTTTTCCGCTCTCTGCGGGCTGCCTGCACCGTCCGGCGTCGAGGGCCGGGATCTCTCACCCCTGCTTAAAGACCCAGCCAGTCCTTGGGACCACCCCGCCTTCACCATCTGGAGCGAGGACGGCAAAACCGCGACCGGCACCTCCGTGCGCACCGCCAAATGGCGCTACACCGAGTATCCCGGCAGCGGAGCCGTCCTGCTCGACCCCGCCGCCGATCCACACGAGCTGAAGAACCTCGCGGAAGACCCATCCTTGAAGGACGTGCGCGCCGAGCTTTCGGCCAAGATCGCCGGGTTCAGTGGGAAGTAAGAGGGCCCGAATTGGGAATGGCTGGCCAGCCTCGTGCTTCAAACAAAAGCGGCCGGGCACAATTTCCCGAAAAACCGCGGTCTTTCGTTCCGTTTAAACTGCCATGAATCCGAAGAAATCCCAGTGGGTGCTGACTGCCGGTGGAGTTGCCTTGGCCTTGGGAGCTGGCGTCATGATCGGCCGGATCAGTGCGCCGGGAGCCGGAAGTGCCAGCGCCAAGGACGGCTCCGGCTCGGGCAATGCCCGCAGCAGCGAGCGCAGCGGCAGCGACGGCCGCTTCGGCGCGGGGAATTCCAAGGGCAAGGACAAGGACGGCCGGACGGTCTCCGCCAAGTCCATCGATACCAATCTCAAGGCGATCTTCGAATCCACCAGCCGGCTCGACCGCACCCAGCGGCTGCTGGCCTTCCTCGACCGCCTGCCGCCAGAGCAATTCGGGGCGGTCTATGACGAATTCCGCAACATGCCCGGCGTTAACCTGCGCGGTTCCGAGCGATCGCTGATCCTCCAGGCGTGGGCCGAGAAAGACCCGCATTCCGCCCTCGGCTTCCTGCAGGAAAAGGGTGCGGAGGACTGGGAGCGCGAGACGACTGTCGCCGCTTGGGCCGCGAACGATCCGCAAGCAGCTTTCGCTTGGGCCTCCACCGCCCCGGACGAGGGTAACGTGAACAACTGGCTGCTCGGCGCCACCCGCGGCATCGCCGCTGCCGATCCCGAGCTGGCCCGCGATTTCCTCGGCCAGCTTGAGGGCGAGACCCGCAACCAGGCGCTCAATGCGATGCAGCCCTATGTGATGCAGTATGGCTTCGACTACGCCAAGGACTGGATCGCCGGCATGGGTGATGAGGAGATGCAGGGCCGCGCCTCGCGCCAGATGGCCCGCGACCTTTCGAACCTCGATCCGGTCAAGGCCTCCGAGTGGAACACCGCGATGACCAACGTGGACCTCCGCCGCGATGTCTCCGAGACCGTCTCCGACCGCTGGGCCCGCCAGGATCTGGCCGCCGCCCGGGCATGGGTCGAGAGCCTGCCGGAAAACACCCGCACCGAGGCCGCAGAGGGCATCGCCCGCAACTACGCTCGCGAAGATGCCGCCGCCGCGGGCAAGTGGCTCGCCGGTCTGGGCAACAACCCGGATCTCGACGGCGCCCGCCAAGTCTTCATCGAAGAAAGCTTCCGCAAGAATCCGCAGACCTCACTCGAGTTCGTCGCGAACCTCAGCAACAACGACGCCAAGAACCGCTACTACTGGCAAAACCTCGGCCAGTGGATGCGCCAAGACGAGCCCGCCGCCCGCCAATGGATGAACCAGAACGCCCAGATCCTGCCACCGCAGATCGTGCAACGGTTCAACCGGCCCCGGCAACAGTGAGCCTCGTCTAGCCGGAATCTCTTCCAAACAGAAAGCCCCGGTCTCGCGACCGGGGCTTTCGTTTTGAAATTTGGAGCTCGTTAGAGCCGCTCAGTGGCAACCGCAGCCGCTGCCGCAGCTACCGCCCTTTTGGGATTCAGCGATTTCCTTGTCGGTCGGCACGTGGCCGAGTTCGAGGGTCATGTTGACGTATTTGCCGATCGTCTTCTGGAGGTTCTCCAGTTCGTCCTGGGCGTCGAGGAAGGCGCTGGCGACCTCGTTGTTCATCAGTTCGTCGCGGGCGGCTTCGAATTCGCGGATCTCCGTCGGGGACAGCTTCACGCCGGAGTGCTGCTTGTGGTGCAGTTCCTCGCCGCGCTGGTGCACGGTCTGGTACATCAGGCGGGCGGCATCGTCCTCCAAGAAGCGCTCCACGTCCTTCTGGAGTTGGGCGAAATGCTCGTCCGCGGCGATCGCGGCGCAGAGTTCGCGGGTCTTCTCCATCACGGATGATTTCTCGGCAAGCAGAGTCATGCGCCCTCCCTAGACTCAGCAGGCCTCTGTGGCAAACGCGATCTTGCGAAATTGCGCCAGCCAGTGTCGTATCCGCCCCGTCGCCCTGCATGAAGCGCTTCCGCCGCATCGCCCTGCGCTCCGCCGCGGTTGCCCTAATCCTGCTTCTGATCCTCTTCGCGGTGGTCGGCTGGTTTGGGTCCGAGCACATGGTTTCGCCGCCGCGGCGCGCCTTGCAGGACTACCACCGCGAGATCCTCGCCCAGCCGGATGCCTATGGGCTGAAGATCGAGTCCTACACCGGAATCGGCCAGACGCCCTGCCTGCTGGTCACCCCGTCCCAGCAACCCGGCAAGGCCGAAAAATCACGGATCCTGCGCGCCGAGCTCGAAAAGCGCGGCGTCGCGATACCAATCTGGGGCGAACAGACTGGGACCGTGGTCCTGCTCTACGGCCACGGCGGCCGGAAGGAGGATCACCTGCCGATCTGCGAGCGCTTCTGCGCCGCGGGCTTCCGCTGCATCCTGATCGATCTGCCGGGCCAAGGTGATCACCCCGCTCTCTGCAGCACCTTCGGGGTCCGCGAGGCAGCGCTGGTGGAAAAGCTTTTTGATGAGGCGTCCTCGCGCTTCGCCTTCATGCCAGCGCCCGCCTTCCTGTTCGGCGTCTCCCAAGGCGGGGCCATCGCACTCCAGACCGCAGCCCGCAATCCCGGCAAGTGGCAGGGCGTCGCCAGCATCGCCACCTTCAGCTCGCTCGACCGGCCGGTGCTACGCTCGACCGAGGAGATGACGCCCAACTGCCTGCATTTCTGCTGCCCGCTCGCCGCGCTCAGCGTGAGCTGTGGCACCAGGCTGCGGGCCGGCTTCTGGCCGGCCAATGTTCGGCCGGTGGAGGCCGCTGCGAAGCTGAGCCTACCGACCTTCATCGCCCACGGTGACCAAGATCCCTACATCGGGATCGATCAAGCGCGGGAAATCTTCGCCGCCATCCCGGCCAGCAAGAAACAGTTCCGGGTGGTGGAAGGCGCGGACCACAACCACGTGCTCTCGAAGGGTTCCCACGCCCTGTATGCGGATCTCTGCCAGTTCTTCCTGGAAGCGGCTGATCCGGCACAGGCGGCAGTGGAGAGGACTGAGTGAGTGGAGGTCGAATATGGATGATTGAGTGCTGAAGGGGCGCTTTTAATAGCCACCTTCTCTGGCCCGCTTGGCCCGCGTCGAAGATATCCCGGGAAAGCAACAGTTCCCCCATCCCCTGCGGCGAGGGTCTTCACTCGACTCTGGAATCCCGGAGCATCTAATGTAAGGCCACGCTATCCCCCGCTCCCATGAAGGCATATCTCCTCCTTGCCATCTGCGTCATGTCGGCCGCCGGGCAAACGTCTCCGGCACTCCTAGCGGAGAAACCCGGATTGCTGTTATCGGTGGCAGGCGATAGCCACTTCCTTGAGATCAAGGATCCGGGTAACCGTGCCTGGATGCTCCAAAGCAGCAGCGACCTCAAGGCATGGGCGGATGGACCGACCCATCGCGTCTTCAACGGCGTGCTACGGGTTCCGGCCGCCGGTGCCGACCGGAAGCAATTCTACCGCTTGAACCCGGAGCTCGCGCAGCCCCTGCCATCCAGCGCCGCACGGGCATTGCGGCTGCCAGCCACGCCTTTCAACTACGCGAATCCAGTATTTCCCCCGGTGTTCGCAAGCCAAGTCGGGGCCTTGGACAACCAACCGGCTGACAACGTGGTGACCAACACGGGAGCCACCTTGGGCAGGGTGCTATTCTACGACAAGCGGCTCTCCGCGAATCAAAGCACCTCATGTGCCTCCTGCCATCAGGCCGAGCACGGCTTCGCGGATACCCGGCCCTTAAGTGTCGGCTTTGCCGGCGAAAAGACCCACCGCAATTCGATGGGACTCACCAATACAAGATACCACCTCGGCGGGAAGTACTTGTGGGATGAGCGCGCCGCGAGTCTGGAGGTCCAAGTGCTCATGCCGATCCAGGATCCCATTGAGATGGGGACAACACTGCCCATCGTTGTGGAGCGCCTCTCGGCAGAGCCCTTTTATGCCGAGCTCTTCACTGCGGCCTTCGGTACCGCGGAGATCAACAGCACCCGGATTTCGCGTGCGCTGGCCCAGTTCATCCGCTCGATTTCGTCCGCCAACACGAAGCTCGATATCGCCCAGGAAACCAACTTCGCGAATTTCACGCCGCAGGAGTTGCTGGGCCGCGAGGTCTTCAGCAATCGCTGCAGTACTTGTCATTCAAACGTGAACTTCACAACGATAGCTCCCAGTAAAAACGGGCTGGAGCTTCCAATCGTCGACAAAGGGGTCGGCGGGGTCACCGGGCTGACGTTTGACGATGGCCGCTTCAAGGTGACCACGCTGCGCAATGTGGAACTGACCGCCCCCTATATGCACGACGGTCGCTTCAAGACCCTTGAGGAAGTGGTGGAGTTTTATAACTCGGGCGTCGAGTTTGTGGACGGCCTCGGCTTCCCGCTGCCTTTCTTCGAGAAGACCCGGGGAGGTATGAATCTTACCCAAGCGGAGAAGGACGGCTTGGTGGCATTCATGAAGACCCTCACGGACACCAGTGTGACCACGGACGAAAAGTTCTCCGATCCCTTCCGCTACCAAGCGGAGTGAGGGTCTTCACGTGAGCTTAAGGTAAAACCCGGGCGCTGGACGTGAAGGAAAGGTAAAGTTCCTCGCACTCAGGCGGTTGACGGGGCTTCGGTGGAATCGTGAAAACGATCCTCTTGCTCCCGGTTCTCACACTTCCCGCCCTGGCCCAAGTGGCTGTCCAAGTGCCGGTGACGAATAGCAGCGTGCAGTTCAGCCGCGCGGAGAGCGGCTTCGTGCTCGATGTCAGCGATCCCGGCAACCACGCATGGATGCTGCAGACGAGCAGCGATCTCGGCACCTGGACCAATGTGAAAACCCACCGGGTCTTTAATGGCTCCTTGCAGATCCTGCTGATCCAGGAGGGTCCGCAGCGTTTCTACCGATTGAACCCGGATCTCGCGGAGAGCGTGTCCTCGGCCGCCGCAGATGCCCTCATCCTGCCGCCCACCGCCTTCAACTACGCCAACCCTACCCTGCCGGCGCACCTGCTCACGCCGCAGATCCGTGGTCAGGACAACACACCGCTGAGCAATCCGACCACCAATGCGGGGGCGGCACTGGGTCGCGTGCTATTCTACGACAAGCGCCTGTCTGCCAATCAGACCATCTCTTGCTCGTCTTGCCACCAGGCAGAGCACGGCTTCTCGGATTCACGGCGATTCAGCGTGGGCTTCAATGGCGGCCTCACCGGCCGGAACTCGATGGGCCTGACCAACAACCGCTACTACCTGCGCCAAAACTATTTCTGGGATGAACGTGCGGCGACTCTGGAAGCGCAAGTCCTACAGCCGATCCAGAATGCGGTGGAAATGGGCATGACTCTGGATGACGTGGTGACGCGGGTGAGCGTGGAGCCCTACTACGCGGAACTCTTCACCACGGCCTTCGGCACGCCGGAGGTCAATAGCACCCGGATCGCCCGCGCGCTGGCCCAATTCGTCCGCTCGATCGTGAGCGGGAACTCGAAGTATGACCAAGGAGTCGCGCAGAACTTCACGAACTTCACCGCGCAGGAGAACCAAGGCCGCGCGATCTTCCAAGGTCCAGTGGGTGGCTGCGCCGCTTGCCACGGCAGCGATAACTTCGTGCCCGGCAACGCCATCTTCAACAACGGCATCGAGAATCCCTCCGTGGATCTCGGCCTCGGCGGCATCAGCGGCAGCACCGCGGACAATGGCTTCTTCAAGGTGCCATCACTGCGCAACATCGAGCTGACCGCTCCTTACATGCACGATGGCCGCTTCGCGACGCTGGAGCAGGTGGTGGAGTTCTATAACAGCGGGGTGACCAATCATCCGAACCTCTCGCCGCAACTGCGCCTGCCTCCCGGCCCTCCGGGATCCCCGCCGCCGGGACCGCGCCGTCTGAATCTCACACAGAATCAGAAGGATGCCTTGGTCGCCTTCCTCAAGACCTTGACCGATACGACCCTGACCAAGGATCCGAAGTATTCCGATCCCTTCCGCTACGAGGCGAAGTAAGCGGAGGCCGCAAATCTCCCCGGAGTCTAAGCCCAAGCGAGGGGCGGCAGTGCACGGCTGCCGCCCCTTCCGCATGGAGCCCGCATGATCCCCCGCTTGCGGTGGATTGCCGGGAACAGGTCAGCGCCATATAAGTCATATCGGTCCTATATGACCCATGAAGGAAGAGAAAGGGCGCGAGGTAAATCCCCGCGCCCTGAATCAAATCGCAAAGCTGTGAGCCCGCCTCAGGCATAGGAAGCTTCCACGCGCTGGGCCACGTCGCGGTAGCCGTAGTCCACTTCGTAGATCTGCTTGAAGGCATCGAGCGCGCCGTCCTTGTCGCCCATCTCCTGGTGGATGAGGCCCTTTTCGTAGAGGACTTCCTTCTTGGTGTTGTCCATGGCGACCATGTCACCGAGCGCGTCGGAGAGCTGCTTGGCGGCCATGTCGAACATGCCCTTGGCCTTGAAGGTCCGGCCGAGCAGGAGCAGCACCTTGGACTGGATGTGCGGGTTGCGCTTGGCCTGCTGGAGATGCGGGATTGCGGAGCTGTAGTCGCCGGCGTTGAAGAATGCCTGGCCAAGCTCGTAGCGGGAGATCGGGTCGGTTGGGTTGATCTCCACGCGGCGCTTGGCTTCCTCCACCGCTTCCGCGATGCGGGCGGTGCGGCGCTCGGCGAGCATTGCCTGCACTTCCGGATCATCGGGGTGCGACTTCGCGCGCTCCTCGAGAGCCTTCATGTTCGCGTCCGCGACCTTGTCCTTCATGTGGCCGGCCTTGGTCTGCAGGGCCACGTCACCATTGCTGAGCTGGAAGCCCCACGAGTAGAAGGTGAAAGCGTTGTCCCAGTCTTCGAGCTGCTCGAAGATACCGGCGAGATCCTTGACCACGGGAAGCTGATTCGGGTCCTCGTTGTATTTCTGGATGAGGCGATCGCGGCGGTCTTCCAACTGGTCCTTGGTCAGGCCCGACTTGCCGGCGGCGTCGAGTTCGGCAGCCTCGTTCTTGTTCTTGAGGAGGTCCTTCATGTTGGCACCCTCGCTCCAGCCGCCCTTTTGCATCGAGGCGCGGGCGGTGCAGTCCTTGTCGCCCTTGATTGCGACGGAGTCGGTCGGGTGGTGCTTGATGATGTCGCGGTAGACCTCAGCGGCCTTCGCCGGGAGTTCACGGGTATTGTAGTACTCCGCGAGCTTGTGCATCAGCTTCTGATTCTCCGGATGACCCTGGCGGATCGTCTCCAAGGCGAAAGCTGCGCTCTCAGACAGTCCGAGGGCATTGAAGGCCTCGAACAATTGCTCATTGAGATCGGTATTGTAGGGATCCTTTTCCAACTCGACCTCAATCAGGTTCACGGCCGCGGCGGGATCTTTCTTGATCGCGCTGGAGAATTTCCCGCTGCCACCGCCGGTCTTGATTCCGAAGACGGTCGACGCCTTCTTGGGACCGCCGGTGACGATGCTTTCGCATTTGCGCAGCACCTTGCGGCCGTCAAGGAAGGCCGGTGCATCCTTGAGCACCGGCAGGAGCAGTTTGACGGCGTAGCCGTGGTTGTTGGTCTGAACGGCACTGAGGGCCTTCAGCCACAGCGCCTTCACGTTCGGTGCGAGTTCCGCTTCTGTAATCTCGGGCATTTGCGAAATTGGATGGTTTTTGTGAGCAGGGGCCGGAAATTCCGCGTCCCGGCGGGACAAAATGAATCTCGGACAAGGGCCTTGGCAAGTACCGGAATCAAAAGTTCCGCCCTCGCCAAGCGGATTCTTACACCGCCCGGGCCTTTAGTAAAGGGAAGCGCCGCACGGAGGATATCCGGCGGCGCCAATAAGCCATGCGATGTATATACGCAGTGTTTAGCGATTCTTCACGAAGCCCTTCTTCTTGGTGGTCGCGCGGGGAGCCTCCTTGGCCTCGGCCTTGCTCTCCTCCGTGACGGTGGCTTCCACCACGCGGGGCGGCGGTGTCCCACCCTTGCCGCCCTTGGCGGACTCTACCACGGTCTGCTTGCTGGGCAGGACGCCAGGACCGTCGATGAAGGCTCGGTTGTTGTCATCGATCTTGTAGCGGGCATCCACGTCCACCTGGGCATCGTAGAGGCTGGCGGTGTCGTTGATGATCTTCGGTTGGATGAAGATCAGGAGTTCCTCGCGATCCTCGCCGTTGGTGGTGGTGCCGAAGAGGCCGCCGATCCATGGGATCGAGCTGAGGATCGGAATCCCCGAGCGGGTCTTGCGATCACGGGTGGTGATCAGGCCGCCGAGCACGATCGTGTCATTGTTCGGCACAGTGACGGTGGTGACCAGCTGGCGGGTGGCGATGTTCGGGACTTCGCCGACGCCTTCGATCGTCTGGGTGCCGAGCACTTCGTCGTTCAGCAGGTAGATCTGGAGGGTCACCTCATCCGCGGAGTTCACCAGTGGGATGACTTCCAGGGTGAGCACCACATCGCGGTATTCGATGTTCGTGCTTTGGCCGGTGGTGCCGCTGTTGAAGCTATTGGTCGGGACCGCGATGCGCTGACCGCTGGAGATCGTGCCCTTCTGGTTGTTCGCCATGAAGACCGTCGGCCGGGAGATCACGTTGAACTTGTCCGAGGACTGGAGGGCTTCCAGGTAGAGGTTCATGTGCGGGCCGATCTTGCCGTAGATACCCAAGCCAGCCGTGGCGGCCAAGTCACCCGGATCGAAGGCGCTGCCATCGAGCGGGACGATCGGTCCGGCGCCGCTACCACCACGACCGCCGATCGCGTTATCACCGCGGGTCTCCACGGTGCGGAGGTAGTCGATACCGTAGTTCAGGTCCTTGCCGAGCGAGAGCTGGCCGAAGACGCAGGAAATCATCACCTGCTCTGCCTTCACGTCGATTTCGTCGAGCAGCTTGCTGACGATTTCGAGGCTCGCCGGCGGGCCTTGGATCACGACCGAGTTGGTGATATTATCGGCCACCAGCAGGGTGCGGCCGACCAGCAGGGATTGAGGAGCGCTGTTGACCTGGGGCTGGCCGAGATTGCCGCCACCAGTGACACCGGAGCCACCGCCGCCGTTGCTACCACCGCCGCCGAAGGAACTGCCGCTGCTACCGCCGCCGAAGGAGCTGCCGCTGCCCGAGCTGCCACCCGCCGAGGTGCGGGAGCTGCCGGTGCCGCTGGTGCGGTTGTTGCCGCCGCCACCACCGCCGCCGAAGTTGGCACCGCTTCGACCGCCGCCTTGACCGCCAGCCGCACCACCTTGGCCACCAGCCGCACCGCCTTGGGTATTGCCGCTGAAGGCGCGCTGCAGCGCCTGCTCTGCCACCGGCAGGAAGTCGGCCACGGCCAGGAACTTCAGCTTACGACGCAGGAAATTCTTCTGGTCGGTCGGCGAGTCGAAGCCTCGCACCAGGGTCTCCACAAAAACGATGTCGATTGGACGGCCCATCGCGAAGATCTCGTTGGTCCGGCTCGCCGGCACGATCTGGATCGGAACCTCTTCACCGGCACCGCCGCCGTCAGCACCACCTGTTCCTGGAGCGACCACCGCGGCGGTATTGGGGGCACCGCCCTGCGGAGCCCCACCCTGCACGCGCTGCGGGCGAGCGGTATTCTGTGACTGCTGCTGGGTATTGAGGATTTCGTTCAGGGTCTCGGAGAGCTCCTGGACATCCGCGTACTGGACCTTGATGAAGCGGGTTGCGACCTGCTGCGAAGGCACGTCGATCTCCTTCTGGAGCTCGAGCAAGCGGCGGATCAGCGCGGAGCTTTCCGTGATGACGATCGACGAAGCGTTCGGCACCGAGGAGATCGAACCGTAGCTGCCGAACTGGCGGACCACAGCAGTCAGCGTGCGCTCCATCTCTGCCGGCTTGATGTATTTGAGCGCCATCACATAGGTGACGAGTTGCTCGCCCTCGGGAAGCTCGGCCGGATCAGTGATCGTCGGCACACCACCAAGGCTCTGCGGACCCGGCGCATTCTGGGAGAAGACCAAGCGGTCGTGGTTCTCACCGGAGGGCACGAAAACGAAACCTTCGAGCAGCGCGGCATCCTTGAGCAGCTTGGTAGCCTCTCCATAGGTGATCGGCCCCTGTTGCACGAAGCGGAACTGCGCGGCGATCGCAGCATTGCTGACGGTCACCCGGCGGCCGGTCATCTCGGTGTAGAGCTCGGCAAGCACCTGGCCATCGATCGTCGGATGGATGTAGCCGCCCTGCACGACCGTGTTCGGGTCGGGTGCTGGCTTCAGCGGTCCATCGGCTGGTGGGCGCACCGGCGGTGCAGCGGGATTATTCCCACCTGGTGGCGGTGGAACGGCGGGGTTCTGGGCAAGCGCCACGCCGGCGAGGAGCCATCCGGCCAAAAGGAAGTGCGGTTTGGGCAACATGGGAAAAAAAGAGCGGTCGGGAGTCGGTCGGTCAGTGCGGGTGCGTGGCGGGAGCCTTGGGTGCGATGCTACCGGCCGGGGCCGGGGTTTTCAGAGAGTTTGCGGGAACAGGTGCAGTGGCGGCAGCTTTGCTGGCCGGAACCATGGCCGCGGGGTCGAAGCGCAGAGCTGTGCTGAGACCACCGGAAGAGATGTGAACCACGGTCTCGCGCCAGTCCTTGCCGAAATCCACGCGATCCACCTTGAAGGTCCCCTGCCCCGCGGAGCGGAGAGTCATGCGCTCGCCGGTCTTCTGGCGGTGGCTGAGCGTGATGAGATAGCCGTCTTGCACTTCAGCGACACCAGCTAGAGACCAGTCCGCCAGCAGCGGCACAGGGGCCTCCACCACCGCCTTTGCCGGCGAGGTGAAGGGCGATTTGTCCGGAGCATAGGGATAGTCCCGCGAACCAGTGCGGGAGGACGGCACCGCGGCAAGCGCGCTGCCACCCGCCAGCAGGCAGGCCAGAATGATGTGCGGAGAGACGTTCACGGCAGTGGGTCGGTCAGTCGGTCAGGATTTAGCGGCCACCGGTTCCGCGTGGGCGAGGCGGCCGCACGGCCGGTTGCGCGCCGCCGGGCGCGGCAGCCGGTGCTGCGGGAGCGACTTGGCCGTTCGGGTTGCCGTTGTTCGGCATTTGTCCAGGCTGCAATGGCTGCCCCGGCTGTCCCGGTTGCCCCTGTCGCTGGGCTGGTGCGCTGGCCTTCGGGATCACCGACTTCTCGTCGAACTTCACCGTGCCGCTGCGGCCACCAGCCGTGAGATGCACCACGGTCTTCATCCAACTGGTATTGTCGAAATCGACCTTGTCCACCTTGAAGGCACCGGCAGCTCCGGGCGCGAGCGCCTCCATGTGGTCGGGGAAGTACTTCAAGGTGCCGCTCGGCTTGATGACCTGGGTCTCACCTTGGTTCTTCTTGTGCTGGAGGCTGATCATGTAGCCGCCCGCGACTTCGGAAACTCCGCTCAGCGCCCAATCATCGAAGGCGCTGATCTCCGGGCCTTTTTCCGGCGGCGGTGGCTTCGAGGTAAACGGCGAGTTGTTCCAGAGATGGGCGTAGTTGCCATTCGGAACCTTCTTCGGCGCGTCGGCAAAAGACACGCCGGCAGCGAGAAGCAATGCGAGTGACGCGATTGAGGTCGTTCTCATGTCTGCAAAGAGTAGCTTGGGAATTATTCGCTGGGGGTTCCCTCGGCCTCGCCTTCCGGACTCTCGGTCTCGGCAGTCTGAGGGATGAACCACTGCTCCACATTGATGGTGCAGTCGATCAAGGTGTCGTCCTTCGCATCCGGCGAGAGGCGCATGAAAGTGATGGCGCGGAACTGCTCCGGCATCTGCAGGCGGTCGAGCCAGCGGTAGAGGGCGGTCTCGGTGCCATTGACGACGAATTCGACGCGTGCGCGGTGGAAAATGCCAGTCTCGACGGAAGGCTGGATCTTGCGGCGCTTGATCGTCAACTGCGCGGCAGTGGCCTGGCTCTCGGTATACCCCACCAGCTCGGTCTCAACCGTCTGGCGGTCCTTGCCCTCCGGCCGGTGCTCGCTGAGCCAATTGAGCTCATCAACGCGTCCATCGTAGGCCGCACGGTTCTCCTCGGCGGTGTCGATGGACTTCTTGGCGGTCTCCAAGTCCCTCTTCACTTCGTCCCGGAAGCTGCGGAAGCGGGAGATGCCGAACAGGTTGATCAGGAAGAAGGCCGCGAGGCCGAAGACCAAAACCAGTTTCTTTTCGCGGTCGCTCATGAATCGTGAAGTCGGATAAGGAATGCCACCTGGCGGAAAATTTGTCGGTAAGCCATTATTTAGGCAGGCTGCCAGTGAAGACGAAGTTCCAGCCCTTGGCGTCATTCTGGGGCGGCGGGGCATCCCACTTGTATTCCGCCAGGCCGGCGGATTTCTCCAAATTGCGGCTGAAGGTCTGGACTGGAGCCGCCTGGGGAGCCTCTCCCACCAGCTTGATTTCGCCGATGTTGATTTCGGCGGTCTTCAGGCGCAGGCCGGAGTTGGGCGGGATCGCCTTGGCGACCCTGGACATGATTTCCACCGGGGCACGGTTGTTATTCACCACTGGCTGAAGCTCTTCCCACTCCAACTTGTGCTGCTCCATCTGGGCATTGTCGGCGTCGGAAAGGATCTCGGCCGCAGTGGCCTTGGCCTGCTTGATAGACTGCTTGTCGCGCCAGACCCCGTAGCCGAAGTAACCGGCCACGCCGAGGTAGGCGACGACCACCGCGGCGATGGCGGCGATCTTCTGCTGGCGGGCGACTTGGGCGCGCCGGGCGGCACGGACGTCTGCCGGCAACAGCTTGCTGCGCGGGTCGGGAAGCTGGGGCTCCGGGCGAGGCATCACCCGGGCGGCAAGGCCCAGACCGCGCTCCAGGCTACCGGCGGAGCCGGCATCGCCTTCCGGCGACCAGACATAGACGACTTCCGGCTTGAGCTGCAGACCTTGGATCGAGAGCTGACCGAGCGCCAGTTGAATTTCACGGAGGCAGCCGGCATCCGGCGCGGGACCGCTGCTGGAAGTGGCCTGCGAGTAGAGCAGCTTGCCATTCCGGTAGAAGGCGAAGACCCAGCGCCCGAACTCCACCCAAGTGGCGATCGCCTCTCCCACCGGAGCGAAGGCCCGCGGCGAGATGTCGAATTCCTTCGGGCTGCGCGGCGGCAGGTCACCGTCACCCGGCGACTTGAGGACCACGCAGAGCAGCGTGGCATTTTCCTCATCCTTGGTGATCAGGAAGGTATCGCTCAGCTGCCCGGCCATCGGGTCGGCGCGTACGCCGAGCCGCTCCGCGTGCATGGCGGCGAGGTCCTCGAAAAGCGATTCATCGGTGCTCGACGCCTTGAAAGGCAGGGCATGCATCCCGCGCACCGGGAACAGCATCGCCAAGTTGCCGCTAGGCAAGCCGGACAAATCCGAGGCGCGTGCGGGGCCATCCGCAGACTGGAGGACAAAGCCGCCAGCGCTGGATTGCTTCCATGTCTCCCAACCCCGGGCACCGGGGACGAGCAGTGTGGTTTCTTGTTGTTTGCTCAAGGCATTACCTCCTCGGTTCGATCCAAAACCGCCGGTCTACCCGTACGGTTGCGCACGATGACCGTAATCTTCCGTTTGGCACCATTGACGGTGCCGATACTTTCGATGCGTTGTGTCGCATCGTTGACGGTGAAACGGCCTGCGACTTGGGGACTCATGGTTGCGTCGACGCCCAAAAGCGTAAGGGCCTGCTCGACCTGTTGGAAAGGAGCATCGTCATCGGTATCCCGGATGCCGTCTGGGCCGCGCACGGTCTCAGGAATCACTGCGGCTTCCTCCACCGGGATATCGGCGGCCGCGGCAATAAGCTCGGCAGAGGCCTCGTTCAGATCGAGCTGGCCGCTGCTCCAGATGGTGAACCAATTCCGCCAATCCGGCTTGAGGGCCTCCACGTAGTCCATGCCCTTGACCAGCCGGACCTCGTCGAGGCTATAGAAGGGCCGGTTGAAGGGTTGGTTGAGGCGACCTTGATCAAGGTACCATTGGGACTCCGCACCGTTCAGGCCAGCCTCGTCATTGGTATCGACCCAGTCAATCAAGGCGTCGGTCATTGCCTCGGCCTCGTCCAGGGTGAGACCCCACTTGATGAAGGTGGATTTGAAGAAGTCCTCGTCCTGCTTGAGCACGAGGGCGTTGATATTGAACTTCTCGCCTTCCGAGGTCAGTTTCGCCTCGAAGCCCTCACCGCTGGCCTCGTCGATCTGCTTCAGCAAGGGGTCGGTGCGCTTGACGGCGGGATTGGACGCAATCGCGATTCCCATCTCCGCAAGCTGACGGGCACGGAAGCCGTGGACCTGCGAGGTCGCCAAGTCGACGTCGAACATGACGACGCGAATCGCCGCCATGGACGCCATCGCGAGGATCGCGATCAGCCAGAGCACCGCGATCAGCGCGGAGCCTTGGTTGTGTTTGCGTTTGGATTGACCGAAAAATTTCATCGCAGGATCTCGTCTTAACGGCCACCGCCACCAGTACGACCACCACCACCGCCGCCGCCGCGATTTCCACCACGGCCGCCACCAGCGCCGCCCGGACCGCCGCCACCACCCGGACCACCTCCGGGGCCAGCGCCACCTCGTGGCCGTCCTTCACCCCCACGTCCGCCGGGACCGTCCCCGCCACGGCCGCCAGGCCCGTTACCACCGATCTGACCGCCGGGGATATTGATATTGCCACCGCCAACGCCACCGGCACCGGCCTGTTGTTGCTGCTGCAACTGGCGCATCATCACCTCGGGATCCTGCTTCGGCGGGATCCAGAAAATCTGCTTCATGAACTCGCCTTCCGCGCCGAAGGCGATAGTCAGCTCCATCTGTAGAGGCAGGCGGCCGACGAGATCCCAATCGTAGGCCCACTCCATGGTGCGGCCGTCGAGCACCTGCCATTCGAAGGTGCGCACGCCTTCCAGCAGCACGACCTCCGCGAAGGGCTTCACGTCAGCACTATTCGTCTGCTGGTTGTCGCTATCCTGGAGGATTTCCTCCTCATAATAGCGCAGGACAATGGCGAGGTAGCCATCGCGGCGCGGGACCGTGGTAAGCTGGACCGCCTTGGCGACCTTCTCCGTGCCACCCCAGGTGAAGGTCAGCGGCACGTTCTGCAAGGTCAGGTCCGAAAGATACTGGCGGCCGGCATCCTTCGAAACCAGCTCCATCCGGGTATTGCCGGGAAGGGTCCCGAACATCTTCTTCATCAGGTCGAAGAAGGCGTTGCGCTCGCTCTCCTCGTTCTGGCTCTCCACGATCGTGTTACCCAGTTGCATGTTCGCGGAGAAGGTGTAGAAAACCATCCCGATCAGCATCGCAAGCAGCAGCATGGCGAGCACCAGCTCCAGCAAGGTGAAGCCAGCGCGGCGGATGGTTCTGGAAATTCCCTTCCTCATGGCTGGTAGAGGCGCGAGTAGCGCCAGGTTTCCGCAGTCTGCTCTTGGGACACGCCGTTCTCGAACCAGCGGGCGGCGACTTCGATGCGATACATCTCCTGCAGCATCTGGCCGTCCTCGTTCTCGATCTCCGGCATCATTTCGACCGTCGTTTCGATCTCCATCCCTTGGGCCTCCATTTCGCCGACTGCCTCCGAAGTGGTCCCTTCTTCCAGCACAGGCTGGGACATGGCCTTGGCCAAGGCACTCTCCAGCAAGCGGGTGATCCGCAGCTCGCGCTGGGTGACCGTGGCCAAATCCGCGGTCTGGTTGAGGGCCATCACGAAGCCGGTAACGGCGATCGCAAACACGGCGAGAGCCAACAGCACCTCCAGGAGCAGGAAGCCCCTCGAGCGCTGGTACGGCAATCGGCGTGTAATCCTCATGGTGGCTGTTTTCAGTAAACTTCTTTCGAGAGATCGCGGATCGCCGCGGTCAGGGGATTAAACTCGGTCTCCGCCCAGCTCTTGCCAACCTGATAGCGGACCGTCAGCGGCTCACAGAAACCCTCAGGATCAAAGCGCCACACCTGGCGGCTTTTTGCATTGATCGGAACGAAGGTATCGCTAGCCCAGCGGCGGACGAAAATTTGGGTATCTTCATCGGCGGCCCACGAAGCGTGGGCACTGTTGAAGCGGCTGCCCTCCATCTGCGTTCCCGCCGCCAGTGCCGCCGCAGCGGCTTCCCGCTGTTCCGGCTCCAAGATGGCCTCTGCCAATGGCATCAGGGTCACCTTGTTGCCGGAGAATTCGAGGGCATAGGGGCGTTGCTGCAGGCCGGCGATGGTGCGGGCGCGCTTGGCGAGCAGCTCGACCTCACCGGTGGCGGCGTCGAGCTTCCGCTCATCGCTGGACAGGATCATCATGGTGACGGCCCCGCCGCCGAGGACGGCGATGGCCAAGAGCACCAAGACGATCTCGAGCAGCGTGAAACCGCCCGAGCGTCGCCGGAAATGCTTATTCGTCCTGACTGCTGATGTCATCGGCGGTGCCCTCGATGCCGTCCTTGCCCTTGCTGATCAGCTCAAATTCGCTCGGGTCCTTGGAGCCCGGGAACTTGTAGCCGTATTCGTGATCCCATGGGTCGGGCGGAAGTTTCTTGAGCACTTGGATCCACTTCTTCGGCTGCGGCGCGCTCGATGGCCGCGTGATCAGGCCCTGAAGGCCTTGCTGAGTGGTCGGATAGTTCCCGGCATTGATCTTGTAGGTCTTCAGAGAGGCTCCAATCGAGTTGAAGTCAGCCGTAACACGCTGGAGCTTAGCGCCATCACCGATACCGCCGATCAGCGCGATCGATCCCCCGAGGAGGACGGCGATGATCCCGAGGACGATGACCATTTCAAGCAGCGTGAAACCCGCAGCGAGGCGCTTGCGGATAGTTCTTTGGTATTTCATTGGGTGGTCTTGCGGTTGCTGGGAAAAGGACTACGCGGGAGAAAACACCGCGGGAACCAAAAGTTGTCTGGAAAATCTGGGGTAGTTTCGGGGGATTTCACGGGGTGAGGGGGAGGAGGCGGAGGAAAACCGCGCCGATGCTCGGGAAAACCCATTTTCGGGGGAGGTGACGTTCCGGTGAAAGGGGGTGGAAATCCTTGCAAGGGGGGCCCCTTTCCCCCACCCCTTCGGGCAACATTCCCATGAACAAGGTCCTTCTTATCGGCGCCGGGGGCGTCGGCAGCGTTGTCGCCCACAAATGCGCCATGGTTCCCGAGGTTTTCGGTGAAATCACCCTCGCCTCGCGCACCAAGTCGAAGTGTGACGCGATCGCCGCGGAGGTGAAGAAGCGCACCGGCCGGGAGATTGCGACCGCCCATGTGGATGCGGATGATCCGGTCCAGACCGCCGACCTGATCCGCCTGACCGGGGCGACCCTGGTCATCAACGTCGCCCTCCCCTACCAGGACCTCACGATCATGGAGGCCTGCATCCTGGCCGGGGTGGATTACCTGGATACGGCAAACTACGAGCCGAAGGACGTCGCCAAGTTCGAGTACTCCTGGCAGTGGGAACTGCAGGAGCAGTGGCAGGCCGCGGGCCGCTCGGCCTTGCTCGGTTCCGGCTTCGACCCGGGCGTGACGAATGTTTTCACCGCTTGGGCGCTGAAGCACCACTTCGACGAGATCCACACCCTGGACATTATCGACGTGAATGGTGGCAACCACGGCAAGGCCTTCGCGACCAACTTCAACCCGGAGATCAACATCCGCGAGGTGACGGCCGAATGCCGCCATTGGGAGGACGGCAAGTTCGTCGAGACTGCGCCGATGTCGAAGCACCAGGCTTTCACTTGTCCGCAAGGCGTGGGCACGTACGAGATCTACCGGATGTATCACGAGGAGCTGGAGTCGCTGGTGAAGCACATTCCCACGATCAAGCGCGCGCAGTTCTGGATGAGCTTCTCGCCGAACTACCTGAAGCACCTCGAAGTGCTGCAGAACGTCGGCATGACCCGGATTGATCCGGTGGTCTATCAGGGCGTGGAGATCATCCCGCTGCAATTCCTGAAGGCGGTGCTGCCCGATCCCGGCGAGCTCGGCCAGACGACCAAGGGCAAGACCTGCATCGGCAACGTCATCACCGGCGTGAAGGACGGAAAGGCCAAGGCGATCTACGTCTACAACATCTGCGACCATGAGGAGTGCTTCCGCGAAGTCGGTAGCCAGGCGATCTCCTACACCACCGGCGTGCCGGCGATGATCGGCGCGAAGCAGATGCTGGAAGGCAAGTGGCGCAAGCCCGGCGTCTGGAACATGGAGCAGTACGATCCGGACTCATTCATGGCGGACCTGAATGTGTATGGCCTGCCCTGGCAGTTCATCGAGCTCACGCCGGAGCAAGCGGCGGGCTTTGTGGTGGCTTGAGGGTATCCAATTGACGATTCCAAGTTCCCCTAAGATTGGCATTCGGGTATTTTGGCATCATGACAATTCCCAGAGTCTTGGGCCTGCTTGTGGCGGTTGGCGCTTGTGTCATCTCGCCACTGGAGGCTGCTCCCGTCGTATCGGAAGCCGTGGTGATCGAAATGCCAAACCATTTGGCCGACAAACTGATCCAGCAAGGACGTCATGGAGACCCAGCCCCTTGGAAATCGATAGTATCTGCTTCCGGGCAGCTTCTGGCCGGCACGGGCGCGAAGCTGGTTGTTCGGCTAGCGGCGCAGAAGGCCGGAGGAGGCCAAGCACGCCAAGAAGTATCCCAGAAACAGAATGCCGAGACCCAAGCGGTATTCCTCTACACCGTTGAAAATGCTGCCGCACCCGCGGAATCGGTTCGCTCCGTCGAAATGGAGCTCAGGCAGAAGCCTAAAGCTGCTGGCGGTTGGCGTTTTGAACTTTGCTCGCCTCTAACCGGCGAATGGAGCTTTTCCAGCCGCTTTCGGTCCAAAGACGGCTCCCGAATTGTGTTAGAGAAATCGACATTTCTCAAGGCGGACAAAAACGCGAAGTCCTTTTGGCAAGGTTTACGCGTCCTCGAACGGGAAAGAGTAGTGAGCGGGGGGGACAGAGAGCTCAAGCAGATGGAGTTCTCAGCCGACGCCGGAGAAGCCTATCGTTGCGATTGGCGGGTGCGAGACGGCGACCAAGTCCGTTTTTCTTATGAAGAAACTCGCAACCCCGGCGATACCCTGCCTGTAAGCGACCGCCAGGAGGAACCGGGGGACACCCCGCACTTCGACGGACTGGGGGTTTCTTTTTCGCGCAACCAGGATCGTTATTCCTGTGCTCTGAACTGGGCCAAGATCACGGGAAAAACTCCAGAGAACGAGAAAGATTGGGAAACCATCCACTTCGTCAGAACCGGATTCAAACGAAACGATTTAAAAGTGCCATCAGCGCCTTGGGCGGTTGGCTTCGCCGCGGGGCAGGGCTCTTACGAGCGATTCAACGGTGGACTGAGGGGTGGTGCCTCCGGGGGTAGCAAGGCGGAGGTAGAAATGATTCGGGATTAGAGGTCCAGCCCTCTACAATGCGATGAATACATTGATGTGCTTGCACAACAGCAAGCAGACAAAAGCAACCTCTGCTGCTAGAGACCTTGCCGCATGGCGCGCTACTTCACCCGCAAGAAGGTGTTCCAACTGACGATCGTCTTCCTGGCGCTCGTCGCAGCGCTTGGAGTGCTTTCGCTGATGCCCCACCAGCATCGGGGCAGCGACCGGGCGACATGCGTCATGCATCAGCGGGATCTCCAGATGCTGATGCGGCATGTGCAGGAGGAGGAGCATCTGAAGGCCGGCGCCCCGATCGAGTGGGCCAAGCTCATCGGCCCGGGCTTGTTGATGGAGTCAAAGCCGGTGTGTCCGGTCCATGGAGAATACTCCATCTCCCCCGTGGTGACTGGGCCCAGGATTTTGGTGGCACCGTGCCGCGATGCCAGCCACCGGGCGAAGGATATCTCGGACTGGTAAATCCGGCAGCTTAAAGGATTTTTGAGATCACCGCCGCTCCGGCGTCTTCCTGCCCTTCACCGCCGCGATGGTCTCCGCCAGCTCAAAGGTCGCGGAGAAGATCACTTGCGCCAAGTCGGTCCTGCCCTTGGCCAAGCATTTTACCCAGCGGTTCACGCGGCGGACATGTTCCTCGACCGGCCACTCGAAATGCGCGGGACGATGAGGCAGGAGGGAGAACATCGGCCCCGTGGTCATGCTGATGACCGAGACATCCCGCGGCACCCGGATCCCCTTCCGCCCGAAAAAATCAAGCGCCGCCACGTAGCTGGCGGGATTGACGAAGATCAGCGCCGTCGGCGGGGTGATCAGGAACAGCGACTCCAGCAGTTTCTCCAGGCCCTCCGGAGTCTGATCCCAGGCCGGAAGGTTATAGCTGGTCGGCGAGTGACCGCAGGCCGCCAAGGCCGACAGGAAGGACTGGCCTGTTAGACTCGGTGCGGGAAGCCGCCAACTGTCCGGCGAGATGGCAACAATCCGGCGGTGCCCAAGATCGCTCAAGACCCTAACAGAATCGTGGATCGCCTCATCGAGCTGCGAGGCCGAGCTGGCGACCGGAAGCCCCGAATATCCGCCGCCCACCGCCACCACCGGAATCGAACGGGTGACAAACCACTCCAGGACCTCGCGCGGTGCCGAATAGGCCACCCAAGCATCGGCTTTCGCGGATTCGATCATCCTGACGATGCGGGGAAGCTTCGAGCCGAGTTCTCCCAAGCTGCGTTCCGCAGTGACACAGGTGTGCCCGGCATTCTCGATTCGGCGGATCACTTCGAGCATCACCTGCTGGGCATAGAGATTGATCTGGCGCAAGGGATCGGAGAACAGCACGCCGATCCGCAAGGACCTGAATTCTCCCGGCGCATCCCGAGAGAGCACGATCTCCTTGCGGCGGCCCGGCCCGGCGGATTGGAGGCTGCCTTCAGCCTCCAGCAAGCGCAAGGCGGCCTCCACGCTATCCTTCGAAACACCCAATTCGCGGACCAAGGAGCGCACGCCGGGAAGCTGGCCGCGCCAATGGCCGTTGCGAAAACCTTCCCTGAGATGATCCACAATCTGCTCGGCGACCGAGCGCTGGCGGAAGGGGTGCATGGACCGAGAAGAAGTGAGGCTTGGTGAAATTAAGCGAGTTAGACCGTCCTGTTTTTCAGGACAGCAGGCAAGAACTATCCCCTTTTTTTCACGGCTGTCGGACAACTAATGCGATCTCACTGCCTACTCGCCCCGCACCTTGCCGGGCCTTGATGCGCGCCTCCCGCATCCGCCCTCCACACGTCATCAGGAAAAACCATTCATGAAACCATCTCAGCATCGAATCGCCGCCGCGCTCCCCGTCATCGCCGCCTCGGCCACCGCTATCTCGATCTCTTCCGCTGCCCCGCAGTATTGGAAAACCAGCAGCGCCGCCGCGTGGGATAGCGCAACTTGGGCCACCGCGCCCGGCGGAACCTATGACCAGCCCTGGGCTTCGGGGTCCGATGTGACCTTTGAAGACAACCTCGGTATCGCGCTCACCATCGCCGGTCCGTCTGCGGCCACCAACTTCAATTCGATCACGGCGAATGAAAGCGTAACGGTTACTCCCAGCAACACCTTGGGGACCGGCGGCACGATCGCCACGGTCAATGTCGCCGCCGGCAAGACCCTCAATTTCGCCGGACAAGCCCTGTCCACCGCAGCGGGAACCGGCTTCATCAAAAGCGGCCCCGGCACTTGGGCGCTGGCGAATGGCAATGCCTACGCCGGTGGCTTCACCCTGAATGCCGGTACCGTCGCCGTAGGGGGAGTGAATGCCATGGGCTCTGGCGGTGCGCTGGTGATCAATGGTGGCACCATCTCCTCGAACGCCGCAGGCACGGCCCGCGACCTGAGCGGCAAGTTTACTTCCATCACACTTGGCGGTGACGTCACGCTCGGCGACTTGACCAACAACGGATTGCTGACATTCAACACCGCGACCAACCTAGGTGGCGGTACCCGCATCCTGACGGTAAACAGCGCGGTGACCCACACCGGTGCGATCACCGGTGGCGTGGGTGTCGGCCTGACCAAGGCAGGCCCGGGTGTACTCACGCTCGGCGGCACGAATACTTATCCCGGCGCCACCACGATCTCCGCCGGGGTGCTCACCATCAATGGAACCGGCGCACTGCCCGGCGGCATCGGCACCAACGGTGGCTACTCGGTGGCCAGTGGTGCGGCCCTGGCGGTGTCCAATGCGATCACCGATGCCAACATCACCACCATGCTCGGAACCACGAACTTCGCCGCGGGATCGGCGATCGGTTTCGATACGACCACGGCGGCGCGCGCTTATGCGGCCAACCTGGGCAACACCGCCCAGGGAGCCCTAGGCCTGGTCAAGCTGGGCACCAATACGCTCACCCTTTCCGGGGCCAATACTTACTCGGGCGGCACCACGGTGAACCAACCGAACGATGCCACGGGCATCACCGTCGCCAGCGCCACGGCCCTTGGAAGCGGCCCGGTGCTGATCAATGGCGGGCAGCAGTTCAGCGGCTCGGTCGCGGTGAATGCGAACCTCAGCCTTGGCAATGCCGTGACCCTGCGGCGCGGCGCCGGCAGCAGCAACCGCGCGCTCTTGGCGCTCGGTTCGGGCGCTACCTGGAGCGGCGGCATCACCGTGGACAATAGCTCGGCCAACGGCATCGCAGCGATCATGGCGAGTGGCACGAATGCCGCGACGGCGAGCGTGGTGTCCGGAAACATCGGCTTCAGCACCTTGGGCACCGGCACCTCGGCCAACGCCAGCCTAGCTCTGCGCACCAATACCGGCAAGGTCACCGGTTCGATCGGCTTGTCCACCGGCTATCTCCAATTGTTAGACGCCAGCAAGTGGGAATTCAGCAATGCCTCCAACACCTGGGGAACGCTCGATATTAACAACAATGGCGCCATCGTCACAGTGGGAGCGACCAACACCCTGTCTCCAAGCGGGGTGGTGTTCTCGAACACCTCGACCGGCGGCACGCTGCAGTTGAACAATCAAGCCGGCACCAGCGCCTTCTCCCAAACCATCGCGGGCCTCAGCGGGACGGTGAAGGTGGGCCTCAGCACCGGCACGGCCACGCTTACCTTGAACACCGCTGCGGACCAATCCTCTTCGGGTGTGATCTCCGGTGGCATCAGCCTGGTGAAAAGCGGCCCGGCGAAGCAGACCTTGAGCGGAGTGCATACCTACACTGGCAGCACCACCATCAGTGGCGGCACGCTGGCTCTAGGCAACACGGGCGCGTTGCCCACCGCCGATCTCAGCATCAGCTCCGCCTCGCTGGATCTGCGCAAGGGCACCTCGGTGCGTACCCAGCTTGTCAACCATCTCGCGCTTACGAACGCCACGCTGGACCTGGGCCTGAATGCCGCTCCGGACCAGATCGATGCGCTCGACGCCAGCACCAGCGGCACGACCACGATCAAGCTTCACGGCAGCACCCCGGTGGGTGTCTACAACCTGATCACCACCCAGGCGCCCTTGAGCGGCACCTTCGTGCTGGATACCAGCGACGTGACTCCCTCCGGTTTCCCGACCACCTACAGCGGGTCCCTGCAAGGCAACAACTATGTCCTGACCGTGAGCGGGGCAGCCACACCCTTTGTCGCGTATTGGCGCGGCGATGTGAGTTCAGTCTGGAGCGATTCCTCCCTGGCTCCTAACAGCAACTGGGCAAACGGTGCCAGCGGCACCAGCGATGCCGGTCAGCTGGTGGGGCCCGTGACCGATGTATACTTCTCCGCCAGCAATGCCGCGAACACCAACACCACGCTCGGAGCCAACATCAACATCAACACCCTGACTTTCGCCACCGGCAGTGCCACCGTGGGCGGCGCGCAAACACTCACAATCCTGAGCGAATTCGGCACCGGTCTCGACGTGTTGTCCGGAGCCAGCGCCACGCTGCAGACCGGCAACCTGGTCAGCACGGCCGCCGCTGCCGTGGAGGAAGGTGGTACGCTTACCGTGAATTCAGGTGGCTTGGGTGCCGGTCCGCTGCTGGTGGATGGCCTGCTCAACCTGAACATGAGCACCACCCATGAATCGCTCAGTGGCTTCAGCACGGGAACCATCGGACGTAGCATCGCAGGTGCCGGTACGCTGACCATTTCCGGCACCACGACCAGCACCTATGACGGGACAATCCAAGATGGTGCAGGCACCTTGGCGCTATCCAAAGGGGGAAGCTCTACCCTCACGCTCACTGGCAACAGCACCTACACCGGCGGCACCACCATCACCGGCGGCATCCTCAAGGCGAACTCCTCCACAGCCGTGGGCAACGGCACCGTCGCCATCAATGGCGGCATCCGCCTCAGCCTGGGTGACAACGTGACCCTGACCAATGCCGTTACCATCGGTGCGAATAGCAGCCCGCAGGGCGCTGGCATCCTGGAAGCCTCGTCCAGCGTGACTGGCACCGCCACGCTCACCGGACCGATCAACATCACCGCCTCTCCGGTCGGTGGCGGGCACTTCATCAATGTGTCCTCCGGCGGCAGCTTCGATGTGAAGAGCGTGATCACATCCACGGTTCCGGTCATCCACCGCAGCGGTAGCATCACTTACTGGGGTGGCGGCACCGGCTACACCGCCATGACCGTGACGGGCACTGCCCGTCTCGGCGCGAACAACGGCCTGGCTACCACAGCCACCGTGACGCTTGGCGCCAGCGGCGCGGCCACCCTAGACCTCGCCGGTAATAACCAGTCGCTGGCTGGCATCGTGAAGAGCGCGAGCGCTGCCACCATCGGCAACAGTTCCACCACCACGGACTCCCTGCTCAGCACCACCGGCACCTCTACCTACGACGGTGTTATCGCCAATGCCGTAGGTGCGGGCACCCGGGTAACCGGCCTCGCTGTCGAAGGTGGTTCGCTCACCTTGGGTGGAATCAACACCTACACTGGCAACACCACCATCGCGAGCGGTGCCGGCCTGACCCTATCGGACAATGCACAGCTCCGCTTCGCCATCGGTGCGACGGCCAATGGCATCTCCGGTGCGGGCTCCGGGTTCTTCAACGGTGACTTCAACATCGACACCACCGTCACCGACGCCTCCCCGCTGACTTCCGGGTCTTGGACCTTGGAGAACGTCGCCTCGATCTATGGCACGAGCTTCCAGGTCCTCAGCGGCACCACTCCATGGACTGCCACGGGCGATGTCTGGAGCAAAACCGTGGGCAGTAAGAATTACTCCTTCGACGAGGCGACCGGCGTGCTGACGCTGAGCAGCGGCGGCGGCGGCTTCGATGCCTGGGCCGCCTCCAAAGGCCTGACGGGTGCGGATGCCGCTTTCGGGGCCGATCCCGACCACGACGGCGTGGACAACGGCTTGGAATTCGTGCTCGGCGGCGAACCAAATCCCGCCAACGCGGGTTCCAATTCCAAGGCGCTGCTGCCCACCGTCTCGCAATCCGGCGGCAATCTGATCTTCTCCTTCAAGCGGAAGGATCTGTCAGAATCCGGCGTCGCGCTGAGCTTCCAGTGGTCCACCGACTTGTCCTTCACGTCACCAGCCCACGACGTGCCTGTTGGCGCGACCGACTCGTCCACGGACACCATCGTTGTAGATGTGAGCGAGGATAGCCCGGATGCGGATACCGATACCATTGTGATCACCGTCCCGGCCGCCAAGGCCGCCGGGCGCAAACTCTTTGGCCGCCTGAACGCGGTGCAATCCCCCTGAGCCTAGTGAGGTCCTAGCAAGCGCTCAGGGATTCGGGTAACCGGCCCTTCGGCCCGGTCGGGGGGTCGAAGGGCCTAAACTCAACTACGGGTTGGGGCCCCTAACAAGGTGCACGGCGCATTTTCCGGAGTGTCGGGATGCATTTTGCAGTTGCCCCGGGGCGCGGCGGGTCCACTTTGGTGGAGCACCCGCGTTTCTGCGGAATCGGACGATCGCCTTCATCCTAAGTATTCTGCGAAGGAAATGAAGGTTGATTGAATGTTTCGCGGCGCGCTCCGTCCCAAGGGGGAACGCATCAAGCTAGAAGAAGGAACCCATGAATACCACCCGATACGGCCTCTTGGCCACCATCACCGCTTTTTCAGCGTGCGGGACGCTGCTCTCCCCGATCGTGGCCCAAGGCCAGGAGGCAGTATCCCAAGATACCGAGGTCTTGACCCGCGGACCCGTGCATGAAGCCTTCGCCGAGACGGTGAGCTTCGAGCCGGAAGCGGGTGCCCTCATCAGCACCCAACCACCCGAAGCGATCGACGAACTGCCGCCCGAGCAAGAGCTCGAGGGCGACAATGTGACGTGGATTGCCGGCTACTGGTCTTGGGACGAAGATTTGAATGACTTCATGTGGGTCAGCGGGGTCTGGCGCAACGTCCCGCCGGATCGCGAGTGGGTCCCCGGATACTGGAACGAAGTCGGCGCCCAGTGGCAGTGGGTGTCGGGCTATTGGGCGGATGCCGGGACCGAGGAAGTCAGCTACCTGCCGGAACCGCCGAGGAGCCTGGAGCGCGGACCGAACATTGCCGCCACATCCGACAATGACGTGTGGATCCCTGGCTCTTGGACCTATGTTGATACCCGCTACCGCTGGCGTCCGGGTTACTACCAGCCGTATCGCCGCGACTGGACCTATGTGCCGGACCGCTACTCCTGGACACCGCGCGGCTATGTCTACGTGGCTGGCTACTGGGACTATCCGATCGAGACCCGGGGGATCATCTTCGCCCCGGTGCGCTTCCACGGACCGGTGTGGCGCCAGCCAAACTACCACTATTCGCCGGTGACGGTGATCAACATCGGCCTGGTGGTGAATCACCTCTTCGTGCGGCCGAGCTACGGTCACTACTACTTCGGGGACTACTATGAACCCCGTTATCGCGACCGCGGCTTCTATTCGTCGGTGACTTACGCGACGACCTTCCGCACCCGCGGCTTCGATCCGATCTTCGCGCACGAGCGCTGGGAGCACCGTGACGACCGCGACTGGGAGCACCGCCGGATGAACGACTTCGAGTATTTCCGCGACAACCGCGATGCTCGCCCGCCGCAGAACTTCGCCGCCTTGAGGGACCTCGGCAATGGACGCCGTGGATTCAAGGGCCGCGATGGCGGTGAGTTGGCAGTCGCCACCCCTCTGGCCACCTTTGCCAAGGCTCCGGAAGGCGGCAAGAAGTTCAAGCAATTGAACGAGGCGACCCGCGAGAAGTTCGTGGAACAGCGCCAGGCGATGACCAAGTTTTCGAAGCAACGCCAACAGATCGAGAAGGAAGGCCCGCGCGTGGCAGCCAGGGGCGAGGGTCAAGGGGCCGATAAAGGCGCGGAGCAAGCGGAAGCTGCGGTGAAGCCCGCAAAGGTGAAAATCCCACGCTCGCCGGTGGTCGGCCGCAAGGCTGCGCAGATGAGCCAGGATCAAGCCCCGCCGAAGCGTAAACAGGCTCCGGCCGTCCTCGACAAGGATCCCACTGACACCACTCCCGGTGCCGACAAGGAAGCGGATCAAAACCCGCAGCCCGGTCGCCCGGGTCGTGGCAAAGGTGGCCGTGGCCAAGGTGGCAAGGGGGACATGACCGATGGCGACAAGGGCAAGCCGGATGGCGACAACACGCCAGCCAAGCCGGATAAGGGACCCAACGAGCCCAAGGTCAAGCCGACCCCGGAACGCGAACCAAAGGTGAAGCCCCAACCGGAGCGCGAACCAAAGGTGAAGCCCGAACAACCTGAGCGCGAACCGAAGGTGAAGCCGGAGCAGCCGGAACGCGAACCGCGGGTGAAGCCCCAGCAGCCGGAGCGTGAGCCGAAGGTGAAGCCGGAACAGCCGGAGCGTGAGCCCCGCGTGAAGCCGGAGCAACCGGAACGCGAACCAAAGGTGAAGCCGGAGCCTCAACCGAAGCGCGAGCGCGAGGTGCAACCCAAGCCGGAACGTGAAGTCCAGCCGAAGCCGGAGCCCAAGCGTGAGGCGCAGCCCCAACCCCAACGGGAGCGGGAAGTGCAGCCAAAGCGTGAGGCGCAGCCGCAACCTCAACGGGAGCGGGAGGTGCAGCCAAAGCGTGAGGCGCAGCCGCAACCCCAGCGGGAACGTGAAGTGCAGCCAAAGCGTGAGGCGCAGCCGCAACCGCAACGCGAAAAGGCCCAACCTAAGCCGCAGCAGGAACGCCAGGTCCAGCCGCAGCGCGAGCGCCAGCAACCACAACGTCAGCCCGAAGGTGGCGGCGGCGGTGGTGGCGGAAAGGGCAAAGGTAAGGACAAGGATAAAGCCGCCGAGTAAACTTCAATAGAACCGCAGAGCGGCCGGACGAGAGTCCGGCCGCTTTTGTTTTTGGGGGAGCCTTGCCGGGATCTGGGATCGAGGCAGGTCGGTCCGCCGAGAACTTGTGTGGCTATTGCCCACGACCGCGCAGGAAAAGCGGCGACGCTCGCGCGCACTCCTAAAATCGGCTGCGCCGCCAAGGGGCGATGGAGGATTCCAAGCTCCCGCGCGGGCTTCACCCGTCAGAAAATCCTGGCGGGGCCTACGGGCACGATGCGGGTGGGATTGATATCGTCGTGGGTCACGTAGTAGTGTCGCTTGATGTGATCGAGATTGACGGTCCCGGCGATGCCCGGGATGCCGTGGAGATCGACGAGGTGGCGGTGCAAGCAGGGATAGTCGATGATGCGCCGCAGGTTGCACTTGAAGTGGCCATGGTAGACCGCATCGAAGCGCAGGAGAGTGCAGAAGAGGCGCCAGTCGCTCTCCACGGGCTGCTCGCCAAGAAGATAGCGGGAGGAGGAAAGGCGGGTCTCGAGTTGATCGAGCGCCGAGAAGAGTTCCAGCACCCCTTCCTCATAGGCCTTTTGGGTAGTGGCGAAGCCGGCGCGATAGACGCCATTGTTGACCTTCTCGTAGAGGAACTGGCTCAGAGCATCCTGTTCCTTTGCAAGATGGGCCGGGAAGAGATTGGGAGCTTCCGGCGCCGCAAAGGCATCTTGGAACATGCGGCAGATGTCGTCCTCCGAGTTGTTGACGATCTGCTTGGCGAGGCGGTCCCAGAGCACCGGAACGGTCACACGGCCTTCAAAGGAAGCATCGGTAGCTCGATAGGCCTCCATCAGGAAACGGAAGCCCTCGGCACGATCGGGACCATGGCCGGGCCCCTCGCGAAAAGCCCAGCCGCGTTCATCGCGGACGGGGTCGGCGATGCTCACGCCGATCGCTTCTTCCAGCCCCAGCAAGGAGCGGGTGATCAGGGTGCGGTGGGCCCAAGGGCAAGCGAGGGAAATATAGAGGTGATAGCGGCCGGGGATGGCGGGCAGGTCAGCCTCTTTGCCAATGATGCGGCGAAATGCGTCTTCCTGCCGCTCGAAGGAGCCATCAATCGTCTCATCGGGGAACTGGGCCATGCCGACTCCATAGCACCAGGTTGACGGGTGCGAAAGCGAAGCTCTCTTGGGAGAGATTGAAACTCGCGATTCTCACCCCGACCCGCAACCGCCTCGGATTTCTCCAACAAAACATCGCCAGCGTCCGGATGAGCAGTACCGCGCCGCTGGAACTGGAGATCATCCAGGCAGTGCATGACTGTGGATCGGACGATGGCACGCGGGAGTATCTGCAAGGCCTGGATGACCCGCGGCTGGTCCTGTCTTTCTCGCCGGGACGCACGGCACCGGGCCGGGCACGAAACCTTGCTGCCGCCTCCTGTGAAAGCGATCTCTTGATGCCCCTGGACGATGATGACCTGCTCTTGCAGCGCACGGCCTACCATTTTGCAAAGTCACTGGAGGCGGGCATTGCGCGTTGGGCGGTGGCGGACTTCCTGAAGATCGACCAAGATGGGCGCTACCTGGCGGGCGAGGACTACTACGGCTGGGACTTCAGCTCGGCTGATGAGATGCTGCGGGCGGTTTTTTCCGGGCGACACTTTATTCAAGGGAATGTGTGCTTCACCCGGGAGCTCTTCGACGCGGTCGGGAGCTACGAAGAAATGGAGACGGCGGAGGACCTGGAACTCTATACCCGCTTTATCCTAGAAGCGGGACTACCGCTCTACGTGCCGACAGTCAGCCATCTGCACCGCATGCATGGCGGGAACGTCTCGCGGCAAGTGGACAAGGACCGCTACAATCGGGATCTGGCGGAGATTTACGAGAAGCACCGTACTTCGCTGGAGAAGCGTGGCATTCCGCTGGAGCCGATTCCCTGAATGGATAAAAGCAGAAAGGGGACGCTAGGTCCCCGCAGCCCAATAGCAAAACTCGTAAATCATTGCCCCTTATGCTCCGCATTCCCCGTTTGCAGGCGAGGACAAGGCCAAGCAGGAAGCAGAAGTGGAGCTTGGCACCGCCGAGGCTCCGAAGGTGAAGCATAAAGGCGGAAGGCCGCGAGGCTCCGGCAAGTGGAGAGGCCCCGAGGTGCTGACACAGGAGCGCCCGCCCAAGCTGAACCGAACGGGCAAGGTAGAGGTGGAACTAAGTGTCCCGCCGAGCTTCACGGCGCTGGCCGCCCTCCACGCCGAGCGCGAGAAGACCACGACGAAGGCAATCGTGGAGCGATGGGTGACGGAAGCCGTGGCCGATGACGAGCCGAAGCCTTTCCCGGCCAAAGCTGGGTGACCGCTGTTAACAATTGTTTACACCCGCCCCGATCGGCATCCGCTGACCGGGGCTTTTCATTTCTCCACGCACCGTCATGCTGCCTGTATGAAACTCGCCCTGCACCGATCCATAACCTTCTGGTCCGGTATGATGGTGATGGGGTTCGTATGCTGGGGCTGGTCGCAATCGACTCGCAAGTTCAACGCCTGCTTCTACCAGAATGTGGCGCTCTGCAATCTAGACTCATGCATCGGGATCGGAATCAAAGACGGCGGTCCGGCAAAGATCCACACAGACACGAGCATTCTGGCAAATCCCCGTCGTTTCAAGCTGGGGTCCCCGCTCTTCATCCGCTTCCAGCTGGGCCCGGCCGACACAACGAGGACGTGGGTCAATAGCACCAAGACCTGGGGCAGTTCAACAGATCGGGACCCCTTTCAAGAACCCCTTCCGCTACGGGATGATCATGTCGTGGTTCCTCCACGACGGGCTGTGGCTGTTGCTAGTTCCGTATTGGCTGGTTCTGCTTGCCGTCTCGATCACATGGACCGCCCTGCTGCTCTGGCGGGCGAGGCGGAGGAAGAGGGCCGCTGCATGACCCCCGCCGGTGTCGATGGTGCCGGGGTGGTGCCGGGGCGCTTCTATGCCTGTGGGGGACTATTTGTGTGATGAACCAGCACGAGAATGGCTTCATAAAAGACGAGCATCCATAGACCCGATTGACCCGTATCGCTAAGACTGTGGCGATATTGGAAAACCCCCTCGCCTATGCGGTCGTAGTTCAACATGTCCCGGACCGCTTCAAGCTGACCAAGCCTTTCGTCCCAAGGGTGAAGGAACTGGACCCTGAACACCGAAGCTGAGTAGTCGTAGCTGGCGTAATGATGCCGAAGCAGTCCCTTTGTTAGACGGGTGAAGTATTCCGTCATCCTCTCCCATCCGGCGTCGAATGAGACCACCTCTTGCAAGACGCCGTCTAGGACCATCTCCTTGTCTTCCATGGTCGCAAGTATCGCATCCACCGTTCGGGGGTTTCTCGGAAGGAAGCCGGGAACAACCTTCTCTTCCCAGATGCGCTCCCCTGCCGCAGAGCGAGCCAAGAGCGAGGCTAGTACTGTGCGCACGTAGTCGTCAGGGGGGGCGTTACCTCCATTGCATTCGTGACAGCACGCCACGGTGATCAGATCAACGGGCACCGGGAGCGGGTAGAAACATTTTGGAGGAACGTGGTCCCGCGTCACTCCCGGAGCCTTCAAGCAGGCGTAACAGATTTCGGCCATCCCCGCTTGCTAACAGGATCGAATGCAGGAGCAAGGGAGCGCGTCGGAAACAACGTGAAATTCTTTTGGGCACCATGGAGGCACCTTGCGAATTTCCGCCAGCCTTCAAATCTTCGTTACCCACTAAAAGAAAGCGAGCCCGGAAACATCCAGACTCGCTTTTCCAAGGGGACGCCAGGTCCCCTTCCCTGGCTTTTGACAGCGGATCACGCCGTGATTCGCTCCCCCGATGATTTAGTAGCGGCGGCCATAGTAGCCACGGCGACCATAGTAGCCGTGTCGGTAGTAACCACCGTTGTAATAGTAGTGGTCGTGGTCATTGTGCTGGCCGATGGCATAACCAACAGCGCCTGCGGCGACGGCACCTGCGGCGGCGGCACCCGGGTCCACCGATTGAACGGGGCGGCCGTAGGCATCGTAAGTGGTCATGCACGAGGTGGAAGCCAACGCAACCACCGCGACCGATATGGCAGTCAGAATCTTCGATTTCGTTTTCATGGAATTCGCGGTTGTTCGTATCTCTAGTCGCCTTTCCATGAGCAAGCGACGTGCCCTGACACTTCCGAGGACGGCCATAATCCCATTTAAGCCATTGGCCATCAATCGACCACAAGCCATCACCAGCATCCACAAGGCGGTCAAATCGTGCCGTAAAGCGCCAGCGGGCAATGCAGGAATAGCGGCTTGAAGTTGCAGAGCGCAATCGGGCGCCAATCCGGCAGGAAGCGGGTCCCTGCGCAGTTTCCGTGACGCCGCGATTCTAGCCTTTCCCAAGTAAGGGACTGTGGCTATGCAAACGCCGTTCACCCCTGTTCCCGGATACCCCCCGTGGTGTTAGCCCCACCTCGATCCGCATGAAGTCCCACCGCGCCCTCCCCACGGCGGCAGCTCTCACCCTGCTTGTCGCGCTGCTCCTATCCTGCTGCCTGATGGCCCAAGACTACGGTCTGACGGTCCGGCCGAGTGTTGGGGCCTTTTACGATAACGCTTTCCCGCCGGAGGCTCCTTCCGTACCGGCGAATTGGTCAACGGTGGTGGCCTTCCCGAACTTGAGTTTCCTGAATCCGGTCGGGCTGGCGCCCATTCCCGGAACCAACAAGCTGGTGGTATGGGAGCGCGAGGGACGGATCTGGTGCTTCGACAACAACCCGGCGACCAGCACCAAGACCCTGGTGGTCGATCTCTCGGCCAATACCCAGGGCTGGGACGACTCCGGTTTGTTAGGCGTGGCGCTGCACCCGGACTTCGCGAACAACCACCAGATGTGGGTCTGGTACTGCTGGCGCGGTGGCATCGCGGGCCACACGGATGATACCGGCCCGATCATGGGCAACGCCACCACCCGGCCGGAACTCGGCACGCCGAACCGCAACCGGCTCTCGCGTTTCGTACTGAATGCGAACTTCCAGACCAGCCAGGCTGGTGAGTATGTGGTGATCGACCAGAAGCGGTCGACCGTCTGGCACAGCGGCGGGGGCATGTTCTTCCACCCCGCGAACGGCTTCCTCTACATCACGAATGGCGACGACGTGAATCCGGACGAGACCCAGCGGATCAATCGCTCGCTCTTCTCCGGCGTGATCCGCATCGACGTGGACCAGCGCGGCGGGGCCATCAGCCATGCGCCGACCCTGCGGCCCTTCAATGAGGTGAGTCCCACATGGCCGCGCTATCAGGTCCCCAACGACAATCCCTTCGTCGGTCAGGCCGGAGCGATTGAGGAACTCTGGGCAATCGGCCTTCGCAGTCCGCACCGCATGACCCTAGATGCCCTCACCGGGCGCATCTTCATCGGTGACGTGGGCCAGTCCTCGCGGGAAGAAGTGACGGCGATCGAGCCGAGCGACCCACCGGGATTGAATCTGCAGTGGAGCCGGATCGAAGGCCTCGATGGTGATCTCGTGCCGCCTTACATCGGCACTAACAAGCGACCGATCATCGACTACGGTCATGGCGATGGCGTGGGCAGTGCGGTGGTGGGCGGCTACGTGTATCGCGGGACGGAGTTCCCGGAGCTGGTGGGCAAGTATATCTTCGGCGACAATGTCTCGCGCTTCATCTGGTACTTGGACGAGTCGACGACGCCTGCGAGCAAGGTCTTCCTCGCCCAGCTTCCCAAGGGAGAAGGCGTGAACTCCGGCAGCGACTACCAGGGTCTCGGGTCCTTCGGCGTGGACGCCAACAATGAGCTGTACATGTGCCAGCTCGGCACTACAGCGGGGAAGATCTACAAGCTGCAGCGCGGTGGGCCAGCGCCCGGGTCTCCCCTACCCGCCACGCTCGGTGCCACCGGACTGTTCAGCAATCTCGCCGCCCTCACGCCGAGCAACAAGCTGATCCCCTATGCGCTGAATGCCCCCTTCTGGTCGGACGGCGCGATCAAGACCCGCTTTGCCGCGATCCCCAACAGCAGCAACATCGGATTCCAGTCGACGGGCGAATGGAGTTTCCCCACCGGCAGCGTGCTGGTGAAACACTTCGAGCTACCGGTGAGCGAGGTGGATCCGAACATCAAGCGCCGGCTCGAGACGCGGGTGATCGTGAAGAAGAGCGATGGCTCGGTGTATGGCGCGACCTACAAGTGGCGCGCCGACCAGAGCGATGCCGACCTGCTGGACTCCGGGCTAAGCGAAAGCATTCCGATTGCCACCGCCCCCATTGGCACCCTAACAGGACAGGACATCGGCGGCCCGGCACTGCTTGGCTCTACACTGCGGAGTGGCACTCAAGTAACGATCACCGCGGGCGGCACGGGCATCGGCGGCACGAGCGACCAATTCCACTTCGCCTCCCAGCAGCGAACGGGTGACTTCGATCTGGCGGTGCGGATTGAGTCGCTGGCGCAGTCCGACCTTTCGAGCAAGGCCGGGCTGATGGTTCGCGAGTCCCTGGCGGCCGACGCGAAGCAGGTGACGGCCTTCGTCTTTCCCAGCAATGCGGACCGCGGCAGCAACGTCGGCGGTTACGAATTCCAATACCGTGCCGCGACGGGCAGCAATGCGACTCCGGTTTACCCGCCGCTGCCACAGCCGCGAGTGAACTTCCCGGACACTTGGCTGCGACTGCAACGCACTGGTGACACCTTCATCGCTTATTCCAGCGCTGACGGCTTCAACTGGCTGGAATATGCGCGCACCACGCTGGACCTGCCGGATCAGGTTTACTTCGGGATGGCGGTAACCGCGAACGCCGGATCACCGGTGACCACCGCGAAGTTCCATGTCGATAGCCGCCGCCAGATCTGGTCCTACCCGAGTCGGCAGGACTGCGTGCGCTGCCACAATCCGAATGCAGGCGGTGTGCTAGGCCCCAGCACCCGGCAATTCAACCGCGAGATGCCCTATCCCGGCAGCGCTGTGACCGACAACCAAATCCGCGCGTGGAATCACGTCGGACTCTTCAGTAATGCGCCGACCGAACAAGCCATCCCCGGGCTGGAAAAACTGGTGGCCCACACGGATACCAGTGCGTCTCTGCAAGAGCGGGCGCGTTCTTATCTGGATGCCAATTGTTCCTACTGCCACCGCCCGGGTGGTGCTGAAGCGCAGTGGGACGGGCGCTTTGCCACGCCTTTCGAGAGCCAAGGGATCTACTATGGCATCGTAAACAACAAGCTGGGCAATCCCGACGCACGGGTGGTGGTCCCACAGAGCCTCGGGGATTCCATCCTGCACTTCCGCGTCAACAAGGTGGGCAAGGACCAGATGCCACCGCTGGGCCGCAACGTGGTGGACAAGGCCGGAGTGCAGATGCTGGAGCAGTGGATCAACTCACTGCAGCCGGAGACGATTGCTCCGCCTTCCCTGCTCGTCGCCACCGCTGTCTCTCAGACCCAGATCAATCTCGCTTGGTCCGACCAATCCAACAATGAGGCGGGCTTCTCGCTCGAGCGCTCCTTCGATGGCCTCAGCTTCACGGCGCTCGCCATCGTAGGGCCTGGAGTGATGAGCTATAGCGACACGACGGCCGAGCCCTTCACGATCCACCACTATCGCATCGCTTCCTTCAGTGATCACGTTTACTCCAGCTACACGAATGTGGCGGCGGCAGCCACGGACGTAGGTCCTGCCGCCGCCGAGATCCGGATCGTCGGCAATGGCCGGGTGATCTCTAACAACGATATGGTGCCAGCGTTCTCGGATGGCACCGATTTCGGCTCCGCGGTCTCGCCGGGTGGCCAAGTCACGCATACCTTCACACTGGAGAATCTCGGCAACGCCAGCCTCACGCTAAGTGGCACACCACGCATCCGCATCGATGGCAGCGGAGCAACTTCCTTCAGTGTGGTAGCACAGCCGGCCGCAAGCGTGTCTGGCCCAGGCGGTGTCACCTTCGATATCCGCTTCCAGCCGACTGGCACCGGGATCAAGACGGCGACCATCGCCATCCCGTCCAATGACCCGAGCGAGCCGGAGACCAGCTTCGCCGTGACCGGCACCGGAGTCGCCAGCAACCTGATCGGCTGGTGGAAGTTCGACGAGACGTCCGGGACCGTGGGTAGTGACAGCTCCGGTAATGGCCGCAACGTCAGTCTCACCGGTCCGCTGGCAGCGTGGGAACCCGGATTGCTGGGGGGAGCCCTGAAGTTCACCGGCGTCGACAACCAAGGCGTGAGCATCGCCAGCCAGGCCGCGCTCAACCCCACCCAAGCCATTACAATCGCGGCATGGGTCTATGCCTCCGATTGGGACAGCAACCGCCGCATCGTGCAGAAGGGCAATAGCGACAATCAATACCGCCTGCTCTCCGAGGATGGCGATCTGGTCTGGGAGATCTTCAACGTCGCCCAAGTCCGGGCGACCCGCCCTGCCGCCAAGCGCTGGTTCCACGTGGCGGCCACCTACGACCGCGCGAACATGCGGCTCTATGTGAACGGCACCCAGGTAGGCAGCGCACCGGCTACCGCCGCGATCCCCGCCACCAACAACGCCTTCAACATCGGTGCCAAATCCCCCGCCGCTCCGGGGAACGATCACATGAACGGCTACATCGACGACGTACGGCTTTACTCGCGGGCGCTTCCGGCCTCGGAGATCGCGTTACTCGCTTTGCAGTCGGCATCCGTCTCGATCACCGCCACGGACAACACGGCACAGAAAGGCACCAACAACACAGGCACCTTCACCGTGACCCGCAGCGGCCTGCTGGAGCAAGACCTCCAAGTGGGTCTCACCACCGCCTACGGCCCCACGCAGGCGCTGCCGCGGATCGACTATACCCTCGCGCCCTTGCCGACAGACTTTCGGATTCCAGCCGGCCAGAGCTCGGCAACCCTGACGCTCGAGGCGCTCGACCGCGATATCGCGACGGGCCCGCAGAGCGTCACGCTGTCGCTGGCAGAGGCGACGGGCTATATTGCGGGCAGCAGCAGCGCGCAGATCCAAATCCTTGATTCGCCTTTGAACAACTGGAAGGTCTCCGCCTTCGGTAGCCTTGCCGGGGCGCAAGCAGCTGCTGCGCAGGACAGCGCCGATGCAGACGGTGATGGCGTGAACGTGCTGCTCGAGGCAGCCCTCGGCGGCACCCCGACAGGAAACGATACCCCGCGCCTGCCGGACGGCGAGATCGAGATCATCGGCGGCCTGCCCTACCTCACCTCCACCTACGTGCGACCCAAGCCCACGCTGGGCGGGATCTCCTATCACCACCGCGCCAGCTTCGAGCTGTCCGCCCATGTCTGGGACGAAGCAGTCATGCTCCCCGGCTATCCGCAGGACAACGGGAATGGCACCGAGACGGTAAAAACGCGGACTCTTCTCCCGATGGACGCCCAGCCCCGGCAGTTCTTGCGGCTTGAGGTGACGCGGCCCTAGAGCCGGCGGAGGCGGTGTCGAAACCGTCACAAGCCTCCCCTAAACCTGGAGCGTCCAGCGGACGTGGAAATAAACGACCCCGGGGAAGGCTCATGCCTTCCCGGCGCCATCTCACTCCGCGTCGCATGAAAACCCTCCGCCCGTTTCCTCTGGCGGCAGCCCTCACGCTGCTGATGTCGGCCTTATTCCCCTGCCCCGCCCAGGCGCAGGACTATGGACTGGAAACCCGGCCTGACGTCGGAGCTTTCTACGACGGCACCTTCCCGACCGAAGCTCCTTCGGTTCCCGCCAACTGGACCACCGTAGTCGCCTTTCCGAACTTGAGCTTCCTCAATCCGGTCGGGCTCGCGGCGATTCCCGGGACCAACAAGCTGGTGGTCTGGGAGCGCGAAGGCCGGGTCTACGCCTTCGACAACAACCCGGCCGTCACCACCAAAACCCTGGTGGTGGACCTCTCAGCCAATACCCAGGGCTGGGATGACTCCGGACTTCTGGGTCTAGCCTTCCACCCGGACTTCGCGAACAACCGCCAAATGTTCGTCTATTACAATTGGCGCGGTGGGCAGGTCGGCGGTGCCGGTGACCTGGGCCCGATCCTTGGCGACGCGACCACCCGTCCGATCACTCTCCAGCCACCATCCCCACCGACGCGGGATCGCTTGTCGCGCTTCGTGCTGGATTCGAATTTCCAGACGACGCAAGCGAGTGAATATGTGGTGATCGACCAGAAGGACAACCACGTCTGGCACAACGGCGGCGGCCTGTTCTTCCACCCCGGAAATGGCTTCCTCTATCTGACCAACGGCGACGACGCCGACGGCGCCCTGAACGGACAGCGGATCGACCGCGCTTTGTTCTCCGGAGTGATCCGGATCGATGTGGACAAGCGTGGTGGAGCGATCAGCCACGCGCCAACCAAGCGGGCGCTGAACGAAGTCAGTCCGGAGTGGCCGCGCTACTACGTGCCGAATGACAACCCTTTCGTGGGCCAACCGAACGCGCTTGAGGAGTTCTTCGCGATCGGATTGCGCAGTCCGCACCGGATGACCCATGACCCGGTGACCAACCGGATCTTCATCGGCGACGTCGGAGCTGAGACACGGGAAGAGGTCACCATCATCGAGCCGAGCGACCCACTCGGCCTGAACCTGCAGTGGCCGAGGATCGAAGGTCTGAACGGCGACCTGACAGGAACCTACATCGGCGTCAGCAAGCGCCCGGTGATCGACTACCCGCACGCCGGCGGGGATGGCAGCAGTTGCGTGGTGGGCGGCTACGTTTACCGCGGCACCCAGTTCCCGGAGCTGTATGGCAAGTATATCTTCGGCGACAACATGACCGGCTTCATCTGGTACTTGGATGAATCCACCACTCCCGCCAGCAAGGTCTTGCTGGCAACCCTGCCCGATGGCCAGGGAGAGAACTCCGGCAATGACTACCGCGGTCTCGGATCCTTTGGCCTGGACGCGAACCACGAACTCTACATGTGCCAGCTCGGCACCACCGCAGGGAAGATCTACAAGCTCCAGCGTGGCGGCCCGGCACCCGGCACTCCGCTACCTGCCACACTGAGTGCCACCGGCTTGTTCAGCAATTTGGCGACCATGACGCCAAGCCCGAAGCTGATCCCCTACAGCCTTAATGCCCCCTTCTGGTCGGACGGCGCGATCAAGTCGCGCTGGGCCACGGTGCCGAACAACACCACCATCAGCTTCCAACCCCAAGGCGACTGGAATTTCCCCACCGGCAGCGTGCTGGTGAAGCACTTCGACCTGCCTTCCAGCGATGTGGATGCGAACGCGAAACGCCGCCTGGAAACACGCGTGATCGTGAAGAAGGACGACGGCACGGTCTATGGTGCGACCTACAAGTGGCGTGCCGACCAGAGCGATGCCGACCTGCTCGACGGCGGCCTGACCGAAAACATCCCGATCGCCACGGCACCGGTGGGAAGCTTCACCGGTCAGGATATCGGCAGTCCGATCTTGGCTGGATCGACCACCCGCGACGGTGACCAGGTCACCATCGTGGCTGGCGGTGACGACATCTGGGGGAACAACGACCGCTTCCATTTCGCCTACCAGCAGCGCAGCGGCGACTTCGACATCTCGGTGCGCATTGAGTCGGTCCAACAGGCGGATCTCTACACCAAGACCGGTCTGATGGTGCGGGATAGCCTCGCGGCAAACGGGCGGCACGTGATGGCACTGGTCTTCCCCAGCAATGCCGCGCGCAACAACAACGTGGGTGGCTATGAGTTCCAGTACCGCGCGACTGCCGGGGGCAATGCCGCCGCGATCTATCCACCCGCTCCGCAGCCGCTCGTGAACTACCCGGATACCTGGCTGCGCATGAAGCGCGAGGGTGACACCTTTATCGCCTACTCCAGCCCGGATGGTTTCAGTTGGACCGAGTATGCTCGCGTCACCCAAGATTACCCGGACCAGATTTACTTCGGCCTGGCGGTGACCGCGCACGTCGCATCCCAGAATGCGACCACCACGGCCAAGTTCCACCTGAACAGCCGCCGCCAGCCTTGGTACTATCCGGGCCGGCAGGATTGCGTGCGCTGCCACAATGGCCAAGCCGGCGGTGTGCTCGGGCCCAGCACGCGGCAGTTCAACAAGGACATGCTCTATCCCGGCGGCGTGACCGACAACCAGGTCCGGGCTTGGAATCACATCGGCCTCTTCAGCAATGCTCCTTCTGACAGCCAGATCCCCACGATGGAAAAGCTGGCGTATCATACGGATACCAGCGCCTCGCTCCAGGATCGCGCTCGCTCGTACTTGGATGCGAACTGTTCCTACTGCCATCGCCCCGGCGGCGTGCATGCGATGTGGGATGGTCGCTTCCAGACGCCCTTCCAGCAGCAGGGCCTTTTCTACGGTCTCTTGAACGACAATCTGGGCAATCCCGATGCCCGGGTGATCGTGCCGCAGAGCCTGGAGGACTCGGTTCTCTACTATCGCGTGAGCAAGGTGGGTGATCACCAGATGCCGCCGCTGGCGCGCAATCAGGTGGACACCGTCGGCGTGCAGATGCTCGCGCAGTGGATCCAGTCGCTGCAACCTGAGACCGTCACGCCACCCACCACACTGGTGGCGACAGCTATCTCGCACAACGAGGTGCAACTTGTTTGGGAAGATCAGTCGGACAACGAGGCGGGATTCTCGATCGAGCGCTCGCTGGACAGCATTAACTTCGAGTCCATCGGGATCGCCCCAGCTGGCTCTACCAGCTACAGCGACACCACGGCGGATCCTTTCTCCGCGAACTACTACCGCGTCGCCGCCTTCGGCGATTACGTCTATTCCTCCTATTCGAATGTCGCCTCCGCGACCACCGACATAGGCCCTCCGGCGGCAGAGATCCGGATCGTGGGGAATGGCCGCATCGTCTCTAACAACGACAGCACGCCGGACTACTCCGATGGCACCGACTTCGGGGTGGCCGTGCCGCCTGGCGGCCAAGTCATCCGCACCTTCACGCTGGAGAATCTGGGCAATGCGCCGCTGCTCTTGAACGGCACGCCGCGGATCCGCATCGATGGCACAGGCGCATCATCCTTCGCCGTGCTGGCGCAGCCCGCAGCATCCATCGCGGGTCCGGGCGGCACGACCTTCCAGATCCGCTTCCAGGCGGCCACCACCGGGGTGAAGAATGCCACCGTGGTGATCCTCTCGAATGATCCGAGCGAGCCCACCACGAGCTTCGCGATTACCGGCACCGGCGTTGCCTCCGGCCCTGTCGGCTGGTGGAAGCTCGACGATAGCAGCGGCACCACCGCGGCTGATAGTTCCGGGAATGGCCGTGTCGGCACCTTGAATGCGCCCCTGCCCCAGTGGGTGACGGCTGGACGTCTCGGCGGCGCCCTGCAATTCACCGGTGAGCTGAACCAAGGGGTGGTAGTCGCGAATCAGACAGCCCTCAATCCGACCGAAGCGATCACGCTCACCGCCTGGGTCAAGGCCGTCGATTGGGGCGGCAATCGTCGCATCGTCCAGAAGGGCAACAACGATAACCAATACCGGCTGCTCGCCGAGAATGGGAAGCTGGTGTGGCACATCTCCGGCGCCGGACGGATCGAGACCGACCTGCCACCGGCCAATACGTGGTTCCATGTCGCGGCCACCTACGACCGCACCCAGATGAGGGTCTATGTGAATGGCGAAGAGGTGGCCAGCCAGGCCCAGACCGCAGCCATTCCGACCACGACCAATGCCCTGAACATTGGAACCAAGACCACTGGCTCCACAGCTGGCGACCACATGAATGGCTACCTCGACGACGTGCGTCTCTATTCACGTGCCTTGGCGGCGAATGAAATCGCTCTGCTGGCCTCGCAATCCGGATCGGTCTCCATCGTCGCGACCGATGGCACCGCCCAGAAAGGCACAGCGGATACCGGCAGCTTCACCGTCAGCCGCACAGGCCCCACCGATGAGGCCCTGCAGGTCGGACTCGCAGTGGCTTATGGCGCTGGCCAAGCACTGCCGCGGATCGACTACACGCTGACGCCGCTGCCCACCAGCTTCTCCATCCCCGCCGGCCAGAGTTACGCCACCCTGACCTTGAGCGCGCATGATCGTGAAACGGTCACCGGCCCGCTGAGCGTGACACTCTCGCTGTCGGAAGCTTCCAACTACATCGCCGGAGCCAGCAGCAGCGCCCAGATCCAGATCCTGGATTCGCCGCTGAACAACTGGAAGATCTCCGCCTTCGGCAGCCTCGCTGCGGCCCAAGCGGCACCGGCCTTGGACGACTCCGATGGCGATGGCGATGGCGTGAGCGTGCTCCTTGAAGCCGCCCTCGGCGGTAGCCCGAGCGCCCGCGACACGGCACGTCTGCCGGACGGAGAGATCGAGATCATTGATGGTCTGCCCTACTTCACCACCACCTATGTGCGGCCGAAACCGGCAATCGCCGGGATCTCCTATCACCATCGTACTACCTGGGACCTCTCGGATGGCAGTTGGGAAGACACGGTCATGCTGCCCGGCTATCCGCAGGACAACGGGAACGGCACGGAGACTGTGAAGATCCGGACCTTGCTCCCGATTGGCGGGCAGCCGCAGCAGTTCCTGCGACTGGAAGTCACGCGACCATAAAGCAAGGGCGACTCAAGGTGTCTTGTTTCCGGTCAGCGTGCTGCCAGTCGTGTTGCCCGTGCCGTATTTGGTAAAGGCGACGACGGCGTCCGTGGCATTGAGATCGTAGTAGGTCCCGGCGGCGGTATGGTTCGACGTGGCGGTGCAACTGGTGACGCTGCCGGAGGTGGCCCTGATTCCATCCTGACCATTGGAAGTGGCCGTCGAGCTGGTGACGGTGGCGCCGGAAATTCCAATACCACCATTGGATATAGCAATGCAGCCGTTGACCGTCCCCCCGGAGATCCCATTACCGCCATTGTATTTCGCGATGCTGCCGGTAACGATGCTGTCCGAGGCGATAAGCCCATCGGTACCATTGGAGGCAACCGTGCAATTGTTGACGATGCCGTAGTAGGCAATGATACCCCAGGTCCGGCAGCCACTGACCTGCATGTTTTCCACGGTCAGGTTCCTGAAGGCACCGAAAGGAGTCCCCCCGGCGGCATTGGCATAGATTCCGTTCTCAAAGCCCGCAGTCACCGCGGGGAACACGGTTGAGGAGTTCCCGGCGACGTTGCCGTTCCGGATCACGATATTGTTGAGGCCACCGGTGACAAAGATGCCCCTGCCGGTCACCGCAGCGGTGGAGCTGAGGGTGAAGCCGCCCAGATCGAGGGTCACGTTCGGCGAGGTGATGCTAATGGCATCTCCCGAAGTAGCGGTGAACTGGAGGTTCTGGGTGAGATAGTAACTGCCCGGGCTGCTGATGGTGTAAGGCAACGAGTCGATGGCAGCGCGGCGCTCGCCGTCGATAGAGCTACCCGTCACGTTGCCGGTACCGTACTTTGTGGAGGCGATGACAGCGTTCGCAGCATTGAGATCATAGTAGCTTCCCGCGGAAGTGTTGTTTCCTTGGGTTATGCAGGCGGTCACGCTGCCGGAAGTAGCGCCGATCCCATCACGGCCGTTGGCAGAAGCTACCGAATTCACGACAGTGATGGCTGCGCCCGAGATTCCATTGCCGCCGTTGTATTTTGCGAGGCAGGCAGTGACGACACCTTCCGACGCAATGAGGCCGTCGGTGCCATTGGCGGCGACGGTACAATTGCTGAGCCTGCCATAATAGGCGACGATGCCCCAGGTACGGCAACCACTGACCTGCATGTTTTCCACGCTCAGATTCCTGAAGGCGCCAAAGGGAATGCCCTGGCTGGCATTGGCGTAGATCCCGTTCTCGAACCCAGCGATAGTGGTGGGATAGACCGTGGAGCTCCCGGCGATGTTGCCATTCCGGATCGCGATGTTATTGAGACCGCCGGTGACGAAGACGCCCCTGCCGGCCACTGTCGCGGTGGAGCTAAGGGTGAAGCCGTTGAAGTCGAGTGTGACGTTCGGCGAGGTGATGCTAATGGCATCCCCCGAGGTCGCAGTGAACTGGAGGTTCTTGGTGAAATAGTAGCTTCCCGGGGTGCTGATGGTATAGGGCAGCGAGTCGATCGGGGTGCGCGCTTCGATCTGGTCGAGCGTCTTCATCGATGGCGCAGGCGGGCCCGCTGGCGGGACTAGCGGGCCTTGGGCAAAGACCACGAATGGAGTCAGAACAAGAGCGAGGAGGATTGCGGAAGATTTCATGAATGGAAGCGGCCTGACTGCTGACGCCCGGAAAAGTCCTTTGGCACGGACAAGGTCGATGAGGGAAACGACAGCTTACAGCGTAGTTGGAGAAACTTGTAATCCCCGCCCGTTCAAACGGCTGGAGTCTGTGGTTGATGGATGATCGCCCGAAATCATCTCGAATGCGCCATAAAGAACAGAACGGGACCTGATAGAGTGGAGGGCCGAAGAATCTCCAAAATGAAATCCCGTGAAAATACGCAGGACCGCGTACCCAGCGCCCCCGACAAGAGGAGTCCCTCGTATCAAGTGCCATGCCGTTCACGCCTCTGGTTCGAAAATGGCACCCACTCCGAAAGGAAAGAGCCTCAACCCGTCAAGGTTGAGGCTCTTATGAAGTGGCGGGAGTAGGATTTGAACCTACGACCTTCAGGTTATGAGCCTGACGCCCAACCCCTAAAAATCAAGCATCGCACAATCTCCATGCTTCACTCCGTGCAATAGATGCTTGCGAACGCGCCTACGCTCCGCTCCGATGCAGGTATGAGCAGAAGAGTGAAGCGAACCCGTACTACGGCCAGTAAGACTGCCTCGACGGGCATTACCATCGTTTCCAAGGTGGATGCCCAAGGCTATGTCTTCCATCGGGTACAAGGGTGGCAGGAGGATGGGAAGTGGCAGCGGAAGCGGTTTAAGGAACGGAAGAAAGCCGAAACCTTCGCCGCGGCGCTGCGGGTACAACTCGAGAACAAGGGCCGGGCTCAACGCATGGTTCTCTCCGCTCTTACAGACTCGCAGCACGAGGAAGCCTTGCAGGCGTTCGACAGGCTCGGGAGTACCTACACGCTCGCAGAGGCGGTCGATTTCTTCCTGCGCCATCACCGACCTCCGGAATTCACGATTCGAATGGCTGATGCCCTCAATCTCTATATTGACGATAGGGAGCGTGACGGGTTGCGTCCCCGGTCCCTGAAGGGAATCCATAGCGTGCTGAGGCAGTTTTCTATCCTTGCGGATGACCCGTGGGTTCATGAAGTGACGGGCAGCCAAGTGGAAGGTTTCTTGCGCGGTCTGACTGCGAAGAACGGCACTCATCGTGCCAGCAAAAAGACTTGGAACAATTACCGAAATGATTTGAGTGCATTCTTCAGTTGGTGCGCGAAGGCTGACAAGGCAAGCAACCGGCCGTTCGCTTTCGAAAATCCTGTAGCCGACATCCGCGTATACGCCGCCCGCCAAGTGAGAGAGGAGCAGGGCGATACTCCCACCACCACCGATCTAGGAAAGGTTCTACGCCTCTTCTCCGTGCTATCGCGTTGGCGTGGCGGGGTAATGATCCCTCATTTCGCGATGCTCTATTTCTCCGGCATCCGTCCCGAGGAATTGAAGCGGATGGCGGCGAGGCAGTCCTCGCTGGTAAATCTCAAGACTTTGACGATCGGCATTCCTGCTAACGTCTCCAAGACGCGACATGAGCGGCAGGTGACAATCCCCGCAAATCTCGCTGAATGGTTAGGCGCTTTCCCCGGGAGCATACTGCCGACAAACTACGACCGACTGGCCAAAATGGTGAGGCAGCATTTTGAGCTTACCCACGATGAGCCGCGGCACAGCTTCATCTCGTATCACGTAGCCTTTCACCGCAGCATTGGAGATGTGGCGCTGCAGGCAGGCAACAGCGAGAGCATCGTAAAACGCCACTACCTGAATACCCACCCGCGCGAGGAGGGAGAGAAATTCTTTCACATCGTGCCGGACCGCTTGGCGAAACGCGCAGTCCTGATGAAGAGCGCCAAGGAAGCGCAGGTCGCATTGAAAGTCATCTGACGAAAACGGCGAGTCTGAACTATCGACCACCGCCCTCGCGGTGTCGGCGGGACCTGTCTGACCGGCATTTGCACGGCTGATGACGTTGTAAAGGTGCCCCGCACCAACCCACACGCTAGTATCAGCCCGTCTCAGTACCTGCCGCCTCTGAACAACACTGCGCAGGTCCGCGAACCTGCCGACCTGGGAGTTAAGCAATGCGCCAGCGGGGCAAATTACGCGCCAGCTTCCGCATGGAGAAACGAAAGCATGAAAGGGCTCTCCTCTTTCCCGTGGGGCATATCTTGGAGCAACAATTGCGCGTTCGTTTCTCAGATTTACTCACGTGCCAACAGCCGGAGGGATAGGGGTGGATCTAGCAACCAAAGGCCGAACAGCGGGGCATTTGGCCACAAGGCGGAAGTGGATTGTGAATGCCTCGCTTTCGTCGGTCTTTATTGACGCCGCTGGCTGGAAGCGCTGGGAGCTATGACCGGCAAGGCCCGTCCCTCCCGCATCATCATCCTCCGAGAGTCGCGCTGCCTCAAGCCCTTTCAGATGATCGGCCAACTCGGGTATGAAGGTCACGGAGATGAGTCCTGTTGATTCGTTTTCCACGATCCCGGCTTCGCCAGCCTCCTTTGCCCACACCTTGAAGAAGGTGAAACGGCCCGTGTCGTGCGAGGGCCGTTCCAAGACGATGGAAGACCGCTGATCAATGCGGAACGTACCGACAGGATTACCATCGATGGCAATTCGTGCGTTGCACCGCCGTGAACTTCTGTTTTCAAGGCGGATGGAATAGGGCGTTCCATGTTCCATTCGGACGTAGCCTTCCTCGGCCTCCTCGCCTTCTGGAATAACTACGGCGTAATCTCTGTGTCTCATGATATTGCCTCGTTCGGGGCCTCGGGTGAGCTCTCCGGTTTCTGTTTCCTTCAGAGGCTTAGAAGGCAGGAAAAGCGCAATCACGTAAGGCACCAGCAAGAGGGCAATGCATCCCATGATGCATACCGCCCAACATGGAACCGAAGCGTCCTTGAGTCGCTTGCCAAGGATTGCGAAGGCCCCGTAAGCGGACCGGGCCAACACGATGAGACCGATGATGCCACCAATCGGGAATTGTGGTGCTTGGCCGGGCGCTGGGGGATCGACCCTGTATTCGCTAAAGCATATCATAGTGATGACCACGACCACCCACCACCCGACGCTACTGAGAAAGAAAGCTTTTCGCCCCACGGCTTTTCCTCGCTTCCAACCGAGAAGGACCGCGGCAGCGGGGATCCCGCAGACAAATATGGCAGCTATAATTTCTTCGAGCATGGCCTAGGGCAATTCGAGTTCGATTGCCCGTTCCAGGTGGCCCGGGAGTTCAGAAGTCATGACAGCATGACCGCACGGGCCTTTTAGAGCCCCGCATACACGAAGCTCCTTGGACATGCGCCGGTGCCTCCCGGACCATTTGTCCGGTTGGCTGTCATGGGTTCTGACGCCCAGCCCACGCTGACGCGGGCGCACCGTTTCAACCACATCGGCACCGAAGGTTCAAGTGAACTCTGCTAAGTTTTGCTTTTCTGGCCGTGGCGTACCCGTTGCATTTTCAATTCTAGCGGAAGTCGTGGCTGCCAGAGGCGTGGGCGGCCTCCCTACCGTGCAGAGGCTTTATGGAGGTGACGTAGACGGTGGCTTCGTCACCGCCCTATCGAGAGGGCCGGGTGCCTATCCAGCCCATTGCCAATTACCCTGTGGTGATGCTCCCGGTTAACGGGAAAGTGACCTCCTCAGCCGGAGATCAAACGGGGTGAACCGAAATGTCTGGCAGCATGCCTCCAATACCATGAAGGACCAAGAGCCTAGGAACCTATCATGACTCGCGCGATTGCAGCCCCGGCTTGCGGAGCGATGCGAGAGACAGGAGGGCGAGCCCCATGAAGAGCCACTGAAAGGCGTTTGACCAAATTTCGGCGAGGAGCATGTCGTTAGGGCGAGTGTAATTGCCAGCACGGAAGAGACCGGCGGCGACCTCGACGAATGCAATCAAGGCGAGCCAAAACCAAGCGCGGAAGACTTTGTCAGGGTTCCGAAAGCGATCGGCAATGAATGACAATGCAGTGAGGCCGAGAACCAAGGCGGCCAGGAGGTAGTTGTTCATGGCCTCAAGGGGTCTATGGAGCGAGCGAATCAGGAAGCTGGAGTCGCGGAATCTCCACCGAGCGACAGGGTTGCAGGGCGACAGAAGAGGCTCGGGTGTCCGAACCTGCCACCGTCACCTTCGATGAGATCAAAGACGACCTTTTGCACCTCGTAGTTCGTGCCCTGAAGCGTAAGAGTCTCCCCTACTCGCGGGAGGTGGCCGAACAGGACCTTGATGGCGCGTGCTTCGTCGTTGAGGGATACGCTGACTTCGTGAAGATTGGAGGCTGACATTGGATCGATCTTTCGGTTGTAGGAAAGGTGTACCGTAAGACGGAGCCGGAGGCTGTCAAATGACCAAGGCAAAGGGGCTCCCTTGATAGGGCACCAACGAGCAATTTCGATCAGCGCGGGCCGGGAGTTCCCCCTCTATTGGGGGCCTCATTCAAACCTTTCCGGTTCAGCAAAGTGAGAGACTGCGGGGCTCACTGGATTGGTGAGAGCAGATTCGCCGCCCGGACCTTCATAAGGAATTGGGTGCCGCGCTCGGTAGGCTCCTTGAACCCGACAACACGGGATTTCTTGAAATCCTTCTCGAACATCTCTGCTACCTGAGCGGCAAAGCCGCGATCCTCGACTTGCACCGTCAGTTCGAAATTCAGCCGGAAAGAGCGGTTGTCGATGTTCGCCGACCCCACCGTAGCGATATCAGAATCCACGAGGGTCACCTTTTGGTGCATGAAGCCTTCGCAGTGCCGATAAAAGCGCACGCCCACTCTGCCTAAGCGCTCAACGTAAGCCCAGCCAGAGAGGTCAACGAGAGGGCTGTCACACTTGTCGGTGACCAGGATTCTAACCTCGACCCCGCGGAGAGCAGCAAGTTCAAGAGCGCTGACAATTTGCTCATCCGGCACGAAGTAGGGCGTAGCGATCCAAAGTCGCGAGCGCGCTGAGTTCACCAAGCTCAGGAAGTAAAGGGTACAGGTTTCCAAGGAATCGGCGGGACCGCTGGGGATGCACTGGACGGTTTGGCCGGTTCCTGCGGAGACCGCAGCAGGTCTCCACTCAAGCTTCAACTCCTTGTCGCTACTCCAGAGCCAGTCCTCAAAGAATGGCAGTTGGATGGCCTGCACCGCCGGGCCCTGCACCCGGACCATGGTGTCGTGCCACGGAGACAGATCCTTGTCGCCGCCGCTGTATTCGTCGCCAATATTGGCACCTCCCGTCCAAGCGACCCGGCCATCCACAATGACGACTTTCCGATGGTTGCGGAAGTTGACCTGGAAGCGGTTGGTCCAGCCCTTCCTTGAATTGAAAGGCAGGATCTCGATGCTGGCGCGTTGAAGTTCGTCCCGATAGGCGTCGGGGAGTCCATAGCTGCCGATTTCATCGTAGAGGAAGTGGACACCCACGCCGCGGCCGGCTGCCGCCACCAAGCGGTCTTTGATCTGCCTGCCCAGATCGTCATCCCTGACAATGTAGAATTGGACGAGGATGTAGGATTTGGCCGCATCGATACCCTCAAAAATCGATGGGAAGATCTGCTCGCTGTTGCGGAGGAGCTGGACCTCGTTGCCTGAGGTGGAAGGAAGCTTGGTCAAGCGCTCGAGAATGCGCGCCTCCCCATTTCCGGACGATGGCGCAGGGGGCCGGGCAGCGTTGAATTCTTCCCGCAACGTACTGACAACCGCGCTCGATCTCCCGTCGCTACCCCTTCTGGCGGAAACATAGCCTTCAAACTTCGTCCTGCCGAAGACCCAATAGGCGGGCACCGAAAGAACCGGGATGGAGTTCAGGGCCACGACCCAAGCGGTGGCACCTTGGGCGGTTCTAGCTGTCATGATCGCCTGCACGGAACTGAGTGCTCCCAGCACGTGAGCGACCGTGAGAAACAAGGCGAGGAAGCGCTTTTTGCGTTTACGAACGTAGCTCGCTTTCGCCGCTAGACGGGGAAAGCGCCGTTTCATCCTTCCCTTCCATTTGCCAAGGATCCCAAGCATGAAGGTATGTAGCGACGAATAGGGGTGAAGCAATTCCAATTGTGGGAACCCACCCTCCCCGGATTCGCGCAGTCAGTCATTCGTGCCGGAATTCACACGGAACCTCGCACGGTTCGAAGATCGCCGGACGAATCTGCACCCTCGTGATATCCGCGAAATTCAGAAGGGTCCACAGAGGTTTGACCCGCTGGCCCGAATCGAATGTCACGCGAATCAGGAGGGATAGGACCCCGGAGATTGGAGAACTAACCAGTCGATAGGGTTCTCCTCTCATCGATTCCTCGCCAAGTGCAAGGCCGATGAGGCGGTGTTCCTGGATGCCGCGGCCTAGATGGTGGATGTCGAGAGGGGGAACTGAAGTCATCGAGAAAGAGGGGACCACACCACAACGCAAAGGATCGCGCGATCAGTAAACAACGATCCGAAGAAGTGCGGGGAGGCGGACTGCGATCTACTACGTGTATAAGAGCAGCGGACCGCCATCCGCTACCAACGTGGACCCGAGCAAAGCAACGCTGCTCGCAGCACATGCGTTAGGCCCGTGCATCAGCGCAATTCCGGGCATTTTGCATGTGGAAGCAGGACCCCCGCGCTCAGCACGAGGAGGCATATACCATAAGGAGCATGGGTTTCATTCGTCTAACAATCGGCGGCCTGCAAACTGCGAGAGGCGGGCTGAGGAAAAATCCTCATCCAACCGATCCTACAAAATGACCACACTTATTGCTACCTATCGTAATCACTCCGATGCCAACACCGCCGTGGAATCTCTCAAGGCTGCCGGAGTTCCCGATTCTGACATCGGAGTCGCAGCTCTGGATCCCAGCGCGAAGGGCAGTGAGGTGATGGCATCTACGAGCGCACCGGCAGGCAGCACTGCCGGAACCGCCGCCACCGATGCAGCTTCAGGCGCGGTTGCCGGTGGCTTGCTCGGAACGGTGGGAGGTCTGCTTGTGGGTGTTGCCGCACTCGCAATTCCTGGACTGGGTTTCCTCCTGGCAGCGGGCCCAATCGCCGCCGCCCTTGGTTTGACCGGAGTGGCCGCGACTGCAGCGACTGGAGCAGGCATCGGCATTGCCGCTGGAGGAATTACCTCGATGGTAACTTCCCTCGTGAAGGCGGGCGTTTCCGAAAAAGATGCCACCGAAATCCACAATGCCATTCAATCTGGCGGAGTGGCGATCACCGTCCATGACTTGGCTGGTGTCGACACACGTGCAGCATTGCAGGCTGGCAACCCGGTCAACGTGGCGACCATGGGCTGACTCTTTCCCAGGGCGCTTGAAGTCCCGAAACACCTGCCGGGACTCCACAAACGGAGCCCCGGCCTTTTCGGCAGTAGGCGCCGCTCTCAGCCGTTGCTCCATCCATTGCGCCCACATGGGCGAAGACTAGCTCCTGCCAATCAAGACACCGATCAATATTCCAACGCCGAGCGCAATCGCAATTGACTCGAAGGGACGCGCTTGCACTGCGCTGTGAATGCAGCCGGCGTATTCTTCACAACAGGCACTCGTGCGGCCTACAGGCTGAGGAAGCACTCGGGGTTTCCTCGCTCTGTCTGAGGCATCTTCTTCGCTTTCGCGAAATACTTCAGGGGCATTCGTCTGCTCAGCAGGCTCGGCATCGGAATCCGACTGCTGGCCTTTGGTATTGGGTTGACTTGGGTCCATCCGTATCCCTTCGCAGATCCAGTGCCACCGCACGGAAGGGATTCGAGTGAGGGAGGAATTCAGGGGAGTTTGTCGGTCATATGCCTAGCCCAACGAACCAGCACAGGCCATTTGACCTGCGTGTGCCCTCGGCCGGCAAGAATGGGTGACGAACCAAGATTCCATACCACTTCTCGATCGCGATCTCATCCTGCCCAAGCCGCTCTTCATCCAAGTCAAGTCTGGTGGTCCCTTTGCCCTAGGCCATTACCGGGGGACTTCAGCGCCTGTGTTCCCGTTGGAAGGGGATCGCGGCTGTGAGGCAAGCCGTGAGAGACCGCGGTGCCGCTGGCGGCCCAGCCAGCCTTTCGCGACCAGGCCTGAATTGGGCGAGCCAATGAAAACCCTCTGAACACGGCGACAGGCGGCAGCTGCGATGATCTTCTGCTCACTCCCAGCGGCCCCTCTCCCATAGATCCGCGTCGCAATTCCCAAAGGGCGAAAGCTGGTCCTTTAGCCAGGGCGGATACTCATGCTCGGGAAACCTCTCACTCAAGATCTCAAGCTCCGAGATCTCATTGAGAGCGAGGTGATGCCAACCCCGCTGCCGCCGACCATTGATGGTGCGGATTTTGACAAGAAGACAAAGGCGATGGGTGTCCGGGCAAGGCTTGATCAACACGGGATCCCCTTCAAATCGATCATGCAACCGCCTTCCACGCACCGAATGGTGCTCGCGAATGGCGCGCCCAAGGTCAGCAAGATCAAAGGTTAGCTCGTGTGACGCGCTCATAGGCGGAATTAAGCATTTGGGCACAGGATTTTCCGTAGGAGATCAAGGTTCGGTGGCTTCCACCAGATGCCCGTCAAAGGCGGCTCCATCGCGCGCACGATCATCGTCACTGCAATAGCCATTCATGGCCACAGAGGGCTCCCTTTAGAACCTTCCTCCATGGCCTTGAGTTCTTGGAGACGCCCCACATTCGGCGCGGACTTCGGGAGGCAGCGGAACGAAACTGACCGCGGACCGTTCACGACATTGACGTTAGAGGGCACAATTCTGATGTGATGAGGTCAAATGCCGAGTTCCCGTTCCACAGCCCTGACCAATGCGTCGTGAGTTTCGGGCCCCTCGATCCAGGCCGCGGCATCGTCAAGCACGAGTTCTACATCCTCCGGGGCGACGGCGGGATGGGTCTCTACGAACTTCGAGATGAAGTTGAGGCGAGCTTCTCCCTCGAGCACCGGCGAAAAAGGGGCGTCCGAGAGCGGGTTGTCTTCGAGGAGGTTATACATGCCTCCCCATCGCACGTAGTGTGCCGAACGGTATTAGGCGGCTCCAGCCTTCGGCGGAGCGCCTGAGATTTGCAACTCGCCTCGGCGCGCCGCTTTCCGCACGCCTTGTCGACCGCGGCAGGGGGGGGCGCGGGGCGCCAGGACACATCAAATACGGCGGACTGCCAAAGCAACCCGCCGCAAACAATTCCGGGAAATTGCTAAGCAAATTATTTGATGGCGGGCAAATAAGTTCCGCCTTCTTGGATCACATCCAGATCCTTGATCTTCCCCTTGTTGCCATCGGAGAACAGGATAGTGCCATCCGGCTGGACCTTGTTCCCGTTGGGGAAGGATTTGTCTGATTTCAGCAAGGTTCCGGAACAGTCGTCCGTGAGCAGGGGCTTTTCACCCCAGCCGACGATCGATCCCTCCACCACTGGACGGCCATCGGAGAGGATTGCGTCACCATCATCCATCTCCCACTTCTTGTTTTCCTTCGAAACCACGTTGCCGTCCGCCTGCACCTTCGTTCCATCGGTGAGAGTGGTCTCCCCCGATACCTCGGACTTTTCACCGGCCTTGATGAGCCAGATCTTGCCGTCCTTGCGGACGACACCATCCATCACGAAATGGACGCTGAACTTCCCGTCCCAATCGATCATCTCGCCATTTTTCAGGCTCCATTTGGTGCCATCGGGCGATACAACCCTGCCGTCCTTCATCACCTTGGTACCATCCTTGAGAGTCGCTTCGTCCGTGAGTTCGGTCTTGTTGCCGTCCTTCACGGTAACAACCTTCCCGTCCTTCATTGCCACTCCGTCTTTGGCCACCGCAAGGCTCATCGAGGCGGCAAGGATAGCGATGAGGAGTTGGCCTGTTTTGCTGATTGGTGTCTTCATGGTTTGCATATAGTGGATTCCCGGGCCCACGGCCCGCTAAAGACCACCTCGCAGGAAGCATACCGCTATGGAACTCGGGCCAAACCGTTGCAGTTCCAGTGCCCGGCCGGCAGCTCTGCTACACCTCGTAGGCGTACTCAGGGCATACTGCACTGACTTCTGCCACAATGCACTCGGCAGATTACTCCCAAGTAACGATTACCCCCACCTAGGGGGTAGTCCGCTTGTTACCGGGGAGGCTACGAAGCTCGGCGCTCTGCGATAGATATTCAAAAGGGTCAAGGCGCGGCGGCGTAACGCTCCGCCACGGCAAGCACGTGCCCGGCGTGGGCAGAGCGTGAGACCGATCAAGCGCGACAGGCGCGACGACATCCTAGAGTGCCCGAAGGAGATGGGCGGAAACTAAAGACGCTTCCGGCCCGGCCACTTCAATCTTACCGGTGTCGAACTTGTCGATGTGCTGAGATAGGAAGGCGCCCACCAGTGAGATAAAGGCAGCACGCTGCGTCCTCTTGCTGGGATGGGCGTAGACCCGGCCCAAGTAACACACCGTTCGAATGAATGCGTCATCCCCTCTCTCGGAGCGATCGGCGCTGATCGCCATGAAATCGCGAGCGAACTCCTCAACGGGATAGCGACGATCGGACACCCGTTACCATCGACGCAGCCTTATGTCGTCACAAGTGCTTCCTTGAACCACCACCCCTTCCCTACGGCGAGATTTGATGATCCAAGGTCGTGAGATATTCAGGTTGAATAGGTTGACTGTGCTCATGGTGGGGGGAAGCTCGACGGTGGTACTCACTGATGCCAACGGCAATATCAAGCCGGGCAAGTAGCGGAGCTCGGATGGGATCCACCGCGTTGTCGCCTCCATCACGACTTCTGCGTAGCGATCGAGACGGTTCGAGCGATGATCGCCCTGTGGTGCGCTGAGTCACCAGTTTTCCGGACGTTAAAAGGCTGAAGCATGGACCTTGGAGCTGGGCCGTCTTGGCCTTATCATGTGGCTCTTGATCCTCGTTGAAAATCCTATGCATACGCCTGTCGATTCAATTCGGGTCCTGAATGTGACACAGAATGACTTTGAACGGCTGGCGAAAATCCGCGCCGCGGCGATGCGAAAGAGTTTAGCACGCGTTGGGAGGTTTGATCCCAAGGGCTCGCGGACTCGATTGCTGGTGAGCTTCGCGCCGGAGTTCACGCGAACTATCGAGGTGGATGGCAAGACGGTCGGGTTTTACGCGGCGCGACGAAGTGAGACGGGAGTAGAGTTGGAGCACCTCTATATACTCCCAAAATTCCAGAACCGGGGAATCGGGAGCCAGGTCCTACATTTCATACTCGAAGAGGCAGAACGCCTGAGGTTGCCGGTCTTTGTCGTCGCGGTGAAGGAAAGCGCATCTAACCGGTTCTACCGGCGCCATGGCTTCATGCCGGATGGAGTTGGGAAGTGGGATAATTACTATGTTCGGCATTCGGGAATGCCCGCCGCTCTCCTCTACTCCTCGCCGCAGGTGCCGACGATCTTCTCCACTGATTCTTGCAAGTGCGCGTGCAGCTCTCTCGGAATTTCGTCCTCGCAGGCCTCCATGAGCTGACATACGATTTCCTTCACCCGCTGATATCGGACCTCCTTGGAAGGGGTTCCGGTCAAGGCGTCCAAAGATTCTTCGAGGGCCTTCATGCGGGCGGAGAGGACGATGATTTGCGACGTGTGAGAGAGGTCCATTTCTGCCATTCCGGTAGTCTGGCAGGCTGGAGGAAAGGAGCCAAGGATAGACTTAATCCAGCAATCCATGACAGTAGCGGGCGGTCATCGATGGCGGAAAGCTGAACCGCTTCAGAAGAGATTCCAAGGGATGGGGCCGTTGGCGATCGAGGGAATCCAGGAGGACCTCTGCGGGACTTGGTGAAGATCTATATAAAGAAGACGATAGCTTACCGTGATGGCAGTGGAACGTGGTCTGCGGCGAAGAGTGATCGGATGAAGTGCACGATCTACATCAAGCCGTCGCTGGTGCAGAGCTTCGAGGAGATTTCAGGCGATTCTCTCAAGTGGACGCCGACCGCGAGTGCGGGGAATCGCCGAAGGTGATTGGAGATGGAAATTCCGGAGGACCTGTCAGAAAAATTCGGGGACAGCGCATCGGTGACGCAGATGGAAGTGCGGCAGAGCTTCGCGGAATATCAGATTCCGGGGCAGGTTGCGGGGTTTTGCGGAGGTCAGTCTTTTTCAGCGATCGATGAAGCGCCGAATGTAGCGGGCCATGGCACGGGGTTCTTCTTCCATGGCACCATGACCGCTGTTCTCCAGAATCACCAGTTGCGGGTGATGAAGATGCCGGGTGGTGCTGCGGACATTCCCAAGGGGAATGACGCGGTCGTGTCTCCCGGCAATTACTAGGATCGGCTTCCGGAGATTCTCGCCGGCCGGCAGTTGTTTTCCTGGTTCGGGATCGATCGCGCGACCGAAGCCATGATAGGCATCCGGAAACCCTTCAACGAGCAGCTGATTGCGGAATACTTCGCTGTCTTCAAGAGTGGGGAGTCCTGGCTGGTAGAAGGCAGTGCTGGCAGCGGCCCGGAAGGCCTGGGGCGAAGAGAGCTGCATCCTCACGAAGGGATAGAGCAGATAACGGGTCGGTGTAAAGCGCAGCAAGGCGGGCAGACCGACACTTGAAGCGGGGCAGGCAAGGACCAGCCGATCGCAGCGCCGGGGCTCGAGTTCGGCGGCGCGCAAGGCGACTACGGCTCCGAAGGAGTGACCAACGAAATTCACGCGAGTGAGCCCCAGTTTTTGGGTGGTTTCATTGACCAAGCGGGCTTGGCCATCGAGATCGTATGCGGCGGGATCGCGCGGGCGCTCAGTGTAGCCGAAACCATTGAGATCGATGGCGAAGACGCGATGGTCACGCGCAAGTTCAGGAGCGAGGTGGCGGAAGCAGTAGGAGGAAGCGCAAAAGCCGTGGATGAGAAGGACGGCAGGACCGCGATGGCCGTAGCGCTCCACGTGCACCCGTTGCCCGCCGGTGAGGGTGACGAAATTGACCGGCTTAGAGGTGACTATGGGCGCGTAGGGGCGGAGGGGTTGACAGGAGGCCAGCAGGGTTATGAGCAGAACGAGGGAGTGTCGGAGGAGAAACATTGGAAGTCTAACATGTTGCAGGCGAAGAAATGCGCTAATGAAAACTCGAAGTGAAGCGTGCTTGTGAGCGGATCCCGCGAACCGCGGCGACGCAATGCGCATGAGCGCGTCATCATCGGTCGACAGGGCAGAAAGGGGCTTCACCTCGATGATGATGGTGCCGACGCCGGCGGTGAGGAGGAAGGCGCCGCTATAGGTGAGCGCGAGTACAAATTTGACCGAGGATCCGCGCGAGTAGAAGGGGCGGAGGCCGGGGCACCGTCGGGGACAGTGCACGGCTCGGGCTGCCGGCTTCGCAGAGGAGGCGGACGGTGGCGCTTGGCATGGCCGCGTAGTGCGAAATGAGGAGTAGGAGAGCGGGATTTGGGGCGTTCGGAAGGAGATGGCGATGGCACGCTGCTTGCAAAAGGGGCGGCATGAAGCGACTCCCTGACTTCTTCTCCCCGAATCGCCGCCCTGATCTGACCTTGCCCTCGATGATCCTATTTGTGGGACTGCTCCTTGCTTGGGCGCAGTCTGTGGCAAAGGACAAATCACCCCTGGGTTCCGACAACGGGATTTTTCCGGTGCGCCTAGAGCTTTTCCATGGGGACTAACAGGAGGCACGCTGCATGCGGAAGATTGCGAGATGCAAATTTTACCCCTCCGTCTTCCTATGGCGCGTAAGCGAAACGAGTGACGCGGAAGAGGCAAATTTCGAACGGAAAGAACCGTGCGAGACCTTGCGCTCGCGAAACATTGTTAGATGGTGCGATCATGACCCTAAGCCCAATTGAAGAACGCGTGATGGAACGGCCGGAAAACTGCGAGGTCGGTGACCGGCTATTGCCGCAATCAGTGCCGCACTGGGACGGCGGGATCCGCTTGGTGGAGTTTACTCCGGCAGGATTGAAGCCGGGGGAAAAACCTTGGATGTTTGCGGCGAGCTACAAGGGGATGGAGACGATCGGGTGGAAGCGGGTGGAGTGAACCGGGGTGCTCTTGACAGGCAAAAAAATTGCCTAAAATCCTCCGTATGGCGACTTCCTCCTATGCCGCCCTGCCTGCACTTCGTGGGGCGATTCAACATTTCAGACAGGTAAAATTCCAGCACCTCGGAGAGGTGTTCGTGGTAGAACCTCATTCGCTCGCCCAAGCCCCCCGATACGGGGCTCTTGTCCTCGTGGCGTGGGTCGAGGAGGGCCAGGGTGCTCCGGGTTGGAGGATCTTCCGATACTGCTTGATTCGTAATCTCGAAATCCTGGATGGCGGGTTCAATCCCCGCAGCAATGCTCCGGACGTGTGGACCGTGAAGGGCAGGCAGGGCGGAAACGGGACCGGCTGAGTATAGTGCGGGGTGAACCACGGCTTTCCACGGATGGGCGCGGATTGAAGGCACCCGGGATGTGGAGGTAACCGCGGAGGCGCAGGGGTCGCAGAGGGAGCGCGGAGAAATCGGTTGATGCGTGCTCCGCCAGAGGCAAAATGTGGGGTTACCGGTCTGCAAGGGCTGGCTCCGCAAAGTTTTCAAAGCCACCCATGAGAAGCTCATCCATCTGCACGCTGGTTCTTTCGTTGTTCTCGACCACATTATTCGGGACAGCCGCCGGGGAGGACAAAGCGCCGGAACCGCTGCCTTCCTTAAAAGAGTTCAAGCCCGAGAAGTATCTCGGGAAGTGGTATGAGGTGGCTAGGCTGCCGATGCTGTTCCAGCCTTCCGGGACCCTTGCAGTGGCCGAATACGGAGCAGGAAAGGAGCCCGGGCAGGTGACAGTCAAAAACACCGCTTACGACAAAGCGGGAAAGAAGGTCGTGGACATCACAGGCGAGGCGAAGCTTGCCGAGGGCGACCCGCCGGGACGCTTGGTGGTTTCGTTCGGTCCGATCAAGGCGAAAGCTCCGAACTACTACGTGATGCATGTCGATGAGGGTTACCGATACGCGGTGGTCGGGGTGCCGGATCGAAAGTCGCTGTGGATCCTCGCGCGGGAGGTTCCAATCGGAGAAGAGACACTGAAGTCGCTTCAAGATATCGCCCGAAAGGCGGGCTTCGATGTCAGCAAACTGTTGATTGCGCCTTGGGACAAAGTTCCGAAAGCCGAGCGGGACCGTGCTGGAGAAGCGGCTGGGGAAGCGAAGTCAAAATGAGCTTTCCAACGAGAGCCTTTCGCCTGGGATATGGTAGTGCGGGAAGTGGCTCGAGTGAAAGTGGAGTGGCTGGTGCCACAATCGAGTGGGTGTGAGGATCAGCGAGCGGAAGAAAGAAGGCCCCGGCTCTTGCGAACCGGGGCCCAGCCAACGCAATTAAACCGTCAGATGGCGGGACCTGGAAATTGGTCAAATGCCGTCGTTGTCGGCATCTCCCGGGAGTTGTCGCTCGACGCGATGCCAGCCGGCACGGACGGCGTGCTTGGCATTCTCCCAGTCGAGGCGTGAGTTACCTTTCCGCTCTTCCCAATCGGCGCGCATGGCACTCTCCGCGTTTTCGAAGTTGGTATTGTAGCGGTCAGGTCCTTCCCAGCCCAGGCGGTAGGCCGGGGCGTAGTCGCCCTCATAGGTGTATTCCGCGTCCGCGTAATCCTGGCGCGGATGCTGGGTGCGCCAGTAGTCGGCCTCGACGGTGGGGTCGATCTTTTCGGCGGCAGCCTTGCCCGCGACTGCGCCGGCAATGCCACCTACCACGGCACCCGCGACCGCGCCGATCGGGCCACCGACGGCACCAATGCTGGCGCCGGTTGCCGCGCCCGCAGCGGTACCAACACCTACGCCGACAGGATGGCTGCCGGGTTCGCCGGTGATGGGATCTTCGTTGCGGGCTTCCTTGATCTGTTCGTCCTTGGATTTCATGTTCGATGATTTCCGGCGGTTGCTCCGGATGCAGAGACCTTTGCAAAGGGAATGCCAACGATGCGCCGGTGCGAGTGCAGGCCCGTGAAGAGTAGGCCACGGGAAGAGCCACGGCATTCTGCGATGAAGGCAGTGCAGGTTGCTCGCCGGCTCCGGTGCTGAAGCAATGGTCAGTAGTGGCGGGCCTTGCAAGGACGAGGCTTTTCCAATCTCCCCATTAAGGCACATGTCATGCGAGAGGGAAACTCCCCACAAGGGATAGAATTATGGCTAAACTCACATCGCTTGAAGTCCTGCTAAAAGAAGAGATCAAGGATCTCTTCAGTGCGGAAAACCAACTCGTCAAAGCTCTCCCGAAAATGGCGAAGGCGGCGGCGAATGAGGATCTGAAGGAAGGTTTCACCTCTCACCTCGAAGAAACGAAGGGTCACGTGACCCGCCTAGAGAAAGTGGCCGAGCTGCTTGAGATCTCGCCGAAAGGCAAGGTGTGCAAGGCGATGCAGGGCCTGGTGGAAGAGGGCGCGGAAGCGATCGAGGAGGACGGCGATCCGACGATCAAAGACCTCGCACTGATCGCGGCCGCCCAACGAGTGGAACACTACGAGATCTCTGGTTACGGATCGGCTCGGGCGCTGGCAGAAACCTTGGGTCTCGATGAAGTGGTGGAGCTTCTGCAGGAAACTCTGGACGAAGAAAGTGAGTGCGATTCCACACTCACGGACTTGGCGGAGACGCTGATGGCGGAGGCAAATGAAGGAGGCGAGGAAGAGGAGGAGGCTGATGAAGCCGAGAGCAAGGCTCCGAAAGCTTCCAAGAAGGCGAAGACTTCCAAATAAGGATTTCCTGGAAAATGCAGCCGCCGCTTCAGGGATGGGGCGGCGGCATTTTTTTATGAGCTGGGAAGCGCGTGGATGAAGGATGCAAGGCGGAGCCTCCGCGCTCCCAGTGGGGGCGTCGGGAATTTCACTGACGGGATATTCAGCATGATGCCTATTAGCGGTTGATTGCCATAGAGGACTCTTGTGCGCTAATTCCCGCGGGCATGTGCCGTGGAGAGCGACGCGAAGATCCGATCGATTGCCAAGTGGGAGACTGGCTGCCAGCGGTGCGGGCGCCGTTCTGGGGCATCCACGACTTTCACACGATGGAAGGTCCGCGGTCGCGCGGCGGTAGGCCTGAGGGATGGTGGACCTTCAAGCGCGGCGAACGGCACGATGACGCTACGGGTGAGATATTGATGGCGTGGGAACGGGTGTCGTGAACCGGAGTCCGGCGCGGGCGTGGCTCGCGTGGAGGTGGAGGATGCCGATGCCTTGGGCAGGTTGGGCGAGGATCTTGACGCCGTCCCAGATGCCGGGTGGGCCATGTCTGTTAGGATAATGTCGCCGACTTGGAAAGGTGCGGTGACTTGTTGCCAGCCGGAGGGGATGAGGGCGGTTGGGATGGCTTTGGTGAGACCAAGGGGGGCGTGGAGGTTGCGGGGATGGGGTTTGGGGTGGGGTGCATGGCTGTCAGATGAGATGGCAGGTGCCAAGTGATCGGTGGGCAGTGATCAGGGAAAAGCAGGTGAAGTGGGGCGGCGTGGGCCACGACCGCCCTACCGACTATTGGACGAAGGCACCGGCGTAGCGGCCGTCGCGGGAGATGAGCAGCGGGATTGGTTTTAATGATGTCGCGCTTGAGGAGAGGAAGATCTCGGCGAGTTCCTGCTTTGCTCACGCCGGGCATGAAGGTGATGGGCATGGAGAGGTTAACGGCACCGTCGCGCGAGGGGGCACTCCTTTTGACGGCGGCGTGATCGAAGACGGTCTCGCGGGGGTGAAGGGATGGCGAGGCGCCCCCCCGCGGCAGTTCATGTCGCCGGAGCGGGTGCCATTGCCGGTGTAGCCGCCCTCAAAGCTTAGCAGGCTGCCAAAGAGGGAACTCATAAGGCCGCCCCCAGTGGAGCAACCGCTGAAAGCAAGCTGGCAGCTGAGGGAATTGCCGCCTAGTCCCCCACCCTGCCCGAAGAGCTCGCCGGTAATGCCGAGGATGCCTTGGAGGAGGCCATTGAAGCGTTCTTGAAGGCGGAGCTGGCAAGGTCCGAGATGATCGAGCGGAGCCTGATGAGGAAGCCGAAGTTGGTGAGGCCGGAGAGGCCTCTCTCGTAGCCCTTGGCGCGCCTCTCGGGGTCTAGGGTGAAGGACCCGAACTGTTTGCCCAAGGTGGCAGTGTCCAAGCACGGGAGTTTTAGTCCTGGAAGATGATATGGCGGCGGGCCCGGTGAAGGGGGGATGCATCAGGCCCGTCGCCACTCCTGGGGGGTAAAGTTGGGGACCTTACAGGAGCGCGGAAGCTTTCGCATAACACGGGCCAAAAAGCGTTGCGCTTCCGATCAGCCTCCCTCTAGCAGGCGGTGCGGACACAAGCGGAAAGTGACGAGCAAAAAGCAATGCCAGTGACGAATTCTGCAAACGCAGATGTGAGCCGATTTGACTGCCTTTCGCACTCACCCCCTCCCTAACGATACGCGCCCCCACTTCTCCTACACGGCGGGAACCTTCCCACATCAAGCCCGAGACTTCACCACAGGCGGAGGATAACCGCGCGCCGATCATTGAAATTCCCGTTACCCTGATCCGGCCCAAGCGTGATCCGCGCCTCCGGTCCTGTGTCGAAGATAGCGAAGTCTATGATTGGGTTCTGGCCACAGCGGTGCCTGATGGGGACGCTTCAAAGAGGAGGTATTTGCTTGCGACGGAAGCCGGCCTCGCTCGGGTGTTTACGCCTACGCGGTGCGTGGCCAAGGACGGCAGCGTCCACGCGATATGGTTGCGGCTCTAGACCTAACCCCCGCCAACTGTAATTCGGCCCGATCCTCGGGCGGCATCCCATCCCAATATTCCGCCAGCCGACGGCGGACGTCGGCCACCTCTTGACGCATTGCGCGGATGTTTCTTCTTCCCACCGCCTCAGGCGTTCCTAGGTGTCGCCCAGAGAAGCGAGAGGAAACAGAATCGGGGGTGACTTCTGGAGCGGTAGGGTGATCCGCCTCACGCATGCACGGATCAAAGCATTGAAGTCGCGCCGGACAAGGGCGGCAAAATGCCGACCGGAGGCATTTGGATTAGCGTCCACGGAAGGATCCCACTCCGACCCGCGAACGTAAAGTTGCGCGCGGGGGCGCTTCGTCAAGAGGGCTTGGGTTCAGCGAGGCAACCCGGACCGCGGGAGTGCAAATTCTTTCCGGCACTTTAAGCCCTGCCTCTAACAAGCATCGGCAATAATGGAACACGCCGCATAAATACGGGCGACGCCGCTGGATTGTTCGCCTGGTGACTGGGTGGCCGACACCGCGCCACCCGGATGGGAAACAGGGGATGGAGAGGCGGTGCTCATTACGGGCGACGCAACCCCGCCGAGCACCACCACGAGTATCGGCAGGCGCTCAAAGCCCGCGGCGAGAAGAAGGGATGGACTCCTGCGACATGGAGGAGGCGCGGATAATGCACGACAACCGTGGAGTTTTCCCTGAGAAATCTGGTGTTTTGCGGAGATAGGCTTCGAGGGACTAAGAGCTGCTGGAAGTCCTCCATCGGAAGACAAAAAATGTGTAGGCCGAGTTCGACGGATATAAGGCTTCGGCAGTAGGAAGCGAAACATTCAGGCGGCGCTCACAATCAAAAAAGGCGATATGTTGCAGCTCTTCACGGTCGGTCAGCGGGCAGCCGGACCGACCGCTGAATGAGCCGATCCTCAGGTATGCGATACAAGCTTGCGGAAGGATTAAAATTTTCCCCCTTGCTCGCCTCTTGAGAGCGGCGTAGACGCGATCATGTCGGAGACGATCTTGCCAAATCTTTTAAAGAAATCCGGTAGTAATATCTTGGAGGAATGGGATCGCCAGCTCAGCTCCGCCGGAAGACGATCCGACCTGATCAAAGAGGACGACGAGCGCACACAGGGCCAGCAGTTCCTTACACGCCTGGAAACTGCGGTGCAAGGAGGCAGACTCGATGATCTGAAAGCTCCGGCATGGAAGCCGGTGCTGGAGTTTCTCAGCGAAATCTCCAAAGGCCGGGGACGCCTAGGGTTCTCCGCGTCGGAAACCGCACTTTTCGTGCTGTCGCTCAAGCAGCCCATCATCCAGGGGCTAAGGGAGGATGTGGGGAATGACCCAGACAAGCTTTTCGAGGAGATCAAAACCGCCAACAACCTGCTCGATAGGTTGGCACTCCACACCATCGAGACGCACCAGCGCGCACGCGAGGAGGTGATCTCCCGGCAGCAGATGGAGATGATCGAACTATCCACTCCTGTCGTAAAGCTCTGGGACGGGATCGTAGCCCTGCCGCTCATCGGCACCCTCGACAGCGCCCGGACGAACGTGGTGATGGAGTCACTCCTCCTGCAGATCGTCAGCACGGAGTCCGAGATCGCGATCATCGACATCACCGGCGTCCCCACCGTAGACACGCTGGTCGCGCAGCATCTTCTCAAGACCGTCTCCGCCGCAAGGCTTATGGGCGCGGACTGCATCATCAGCGGCATCAGGCCGCAGATCGCCCAGACCATGGTGCACCTTGGCATCGACCTGACCACGGTCAGCACCAAGGCTACCATGGCCGAGGCGCTGAAGACAGCCATGAACAAGATGGGATTCAGGGTCACCCGAGAAAAATAAGCCCTACGACTGATGGTAGAGAAAATCCCAATCCTCCAGATCGAGGACATGCTTCTGGTCACAATCCAGGTCGACATGCATGACCGCCTCGCGCTCCAGCTCCAGGACGATCTAACGGAGAAGATAAGCCAGGAGAACGCTCGCGGCGTTCTCATCGACATCTCCGCGCTCGAGGTGGTGGATTCGTTCATCGGACGCGTGATTGGCAACATCTCCGCGATGGCGCGCGTTCTGGATGCCAAGACCGTGGTTGTAGGGATACAGCCGGCGGTAGCCATCACCCTCGTGGAACTCGGCCTCACGCTGGAAGGCGTGCACACCGCCTTGAACGTCTCGCGGGGCATGAAACTGTTGCGTGCGGAGAGCGGCCCGGCATGACCGTCGAAAAAACATCGACCATTCCTGTCCAAGGTGAATCGGACGTGGTGAAAGTGCGCCAGTCTGTGCGCACAATTGCGGTGGAGATCGGCCTATCGCTGGTGGATCAGACGAAGGTGGTCACGGCGGCCAGCGAGCTGGGCAGGAACCTGCTCATCTACGGCGGCGGCGGCGAGGTGATCCTGGATCTGGTGACCGACAACGTCCGCCGGGGTGTGCGGGTCGCTTTCGTCGATGAAGGCCCGGGAATCGCGGACCTCGAGCAGGCGCTGAGGGACGGCTTCACGAGCGGTTCAGGGATGGGCCTCGGGCTGGGCGGGGCGAAACGCCTGGTTAACGATTTCGATCTCGTTTCCAAGCCGGGCGAGGGAACACGGGTTACAATCACCAAATGGCGCTGATGTCGGAAGAACGTCCATGATGCACTCCCTTGCCATCCCGATCCACGAGCAGAGCCAGGTGGGCGATGCCCGGAGGATGATCGGGTATTGGGCGCGCAATACCGGATGGTCGCAGGATCTTTCCGCCCGCGTTGCACTCGTGGTAACAGAGCTCGGCAACAATCTGGCGCTACACACCAAGGGCGGAACACTTGTTGTCCGGCCACTCGCCAGCGGTGCAACCTACGGGGTGGAAATCCTTTCTCTTAACCGCTGCGGCGGCGTGGCGAATTTCCAGCAGTGCCTGTCCGATGGTTTCTCAACGGCAGGCACCTCCGGCACCGGACTCGGCGCGGTTGGGCGGGCTTCGCATTATTTCGATTTCCATTCCTCCCCTGGCCTCGGCACGGCTATATTGAGCGGGCTCGCGGAGCGGGATGCCGCGCCGTCGAAGACAGGCCGCTGGGAGGTCGGTGCCGTGAATGTTCCCGTGCCGCCTGAGATCGCCTGCGGCGACTCATGGCAGACCGTCGAACTCGGCGATGGCATCCTGCGAGTGCTGGTGGCGGACGGACTAGGTCACGGGGAGATGGCGGCAGAGGCCTCGGGAAAGGCCGTGGAGGTTCTCCTTGCGCATCCGGAGGAAAGGCTGGAGCAGCTCATGGAAAGGATCCACGCCGCGCTGCGGACGACACGCGGCGCCGCCCTCGCTATCGCAGAGATAGATCCGGCAAGGCAGGAGCTCCGCTTCACCGGGCTGGGCAACATCTCAGGCTGCGTGGTGACCCCCGATTCGTCTTCCAGCCTCCTATCGATGAACGGCACAATGGGCCTCAATTTCCGAACGGTGAGGGTACACAGTGTCCCTTGGCCAGCCGGTGCGATGCTCCTCATGGCCAGCGATGGCCTCAAGTCTAACACCCCCATTTCAAGCTATCCGGGGATCTGGATGAAACGGACCGCTTTGATTGCAGGCATCCTGTATCGGGATTATTTGAGGGGGAACGACGATGCCACTGCTGTTGTCGTCCGGGCCAGACCATGACAGCGCCAAACGCCAAACTCCGGCTTTTCTCCCTCAGCATCGGCTTCGAGCAGGATGTGGTGACGGCGCGCCAGCAAGCCCGGCAGTTGGCCGGTTCGCTCGGCTTTCCGCAGCAACTGCAGATCCGCATCGCCACGGCCGTTTCCGAGATTGCCCGCAACGCCTACCAATACGCCGGCGGTGGCAGGGTGGACTTCTCGGTTGTATCAGAGCCCTCTCCTTCCCGCGCCGGACGGCTCCGCCAGACCTTGTTCATCGAGGTCAGCGACAGGGGGAATGGGATCGCCCAGTTGGAAGAGATCCTCGGCGGTTCCTATCGTTCGAAGACTGGCATGGGCCTCGGCATCGTCGGCACCAAGCGGCTGATGGACCGCTTGGACATCGAAAGCACACGGGATGGCACCACGATCCGCATGTCGAAGGTGTTCCCTCCCACAGCCCCCGAGCTATTGCCGAAAGATCTGCAGGCTATCGTTGACGAGCTCTCCAGCCGTTCCCCGAAGGGCGCGTTCGAGGAGGTGCGCGTCCAGAACCGCGAGTTGCTGGAAATGATGTCCGAAGCCCACCTCCGCGAGGAGGAGCTGTCGCGCATGAACCAGGAACTTTCCGAGACCAACACCGGCGTCCTGGCGCTCTATGACGAGCTCGAGACCCTCAACCGCATCAGCCTCATGCTTGCTTCCAAGCTGGACCTGGTGCCCCTCGCGCAATCGCTCATCGAGGTGACCACTGGACTGACGGATGCCGATCTCGGGGTGTTCCTGCTCGGGGAAGGCGCCGGCCAATGGCGGCTATATGCGGTCTCCGGCAGATCGGCCGGAGCGTTGTCAGACTTAGGGTTGGGAGCGGATGGGAAACTTATTTGGGGCGAGATTCCGGCATCGATTAGCCGGTATGCGGACATTTCTGATATTCCGTCTGGGGGCATCCTGGGTGAACTCCACGACGGTCTCGGCATGCTCAGCTGCATGTCGGTTCCCGTCCAGCAACCCGAGGGTGGCCTCATGGGGATGTTCCATTTCTGGAGCAAATCGAAGTCGGCCTTCTCCGAGCGCAGCGAACGCATCCTCGGCAGTGTGGCAGCACAGGCGGCGATCGGTTTGGAGAAAGCCCGGTTGTTCTCCTCCGTCACGGCTGCCAGCGATGCCAAGGACCAGTTCCTCGCCATCCTCAGCCATGAACTCCGCACCCCACTCACTCCCGTGCTGGCCCTCATATCGTCGTTGCATGACAACGACAGCCTGCCTCCCGGACTGCGCGAGAAACTCGTGGTGATTGACCGCAACGTGCGTCTGCAAGCTAGACTGATCGACGACCTGCTCGATTTCAATCGCGTCATCCAGGGCAAGCTCCATCTCGACAATGACATTGTCGATGTCCACGCACTTGTTACCAATGTTGTGGAAATTTGCCAAGTAGATGCCGATTCCAAGGGGCAGCAACTCACCCTCCACATGGACGCCGGAAGGAGTCATGTCAACGGGGACTCGGCGCGCCTGCAGCAGACCCTTTGGAACATCCTCAAGAACGCGATCAAATTCACCCCTGTCGGCGGCAACATCAACATCGCCACCTCGGTCGAGGGCGAAACGCTTCGGATCGTCATCACCGATGACGGGGTGGGCATCGAACCGGATGTAATCCGGGAAATCTTCAACGCCTTTGAACAAGGCGGCAAACAGGTCGCGGTAGAATTCGGAGGGCTGGGACTCGGCCTCGCCATCGCCCGAAAGTTCGCGGAGCTTCACGGCGGCACCATCTCCGCCCATAGCGCCGGCAAAATGCAGGGAACAACCGTCACCGTGGAGCTTCCGCTCGCCCAGTCGAAATCCTTGTCGGCACCTACCGCACCAACTACGGAAATGCGTGCAGACCTCACCGGAACGAGGATCCTCATAGTCGATGATCATGCAGACACTTTGGAAGTCTTCACGATGATCCTTGAGAGTATGGGTCTGGTGGTCAGCACGGCGCTCGACGGGAAGCACGCGCTGGAGATGGCCAGGCGGAAGAGCTTCGACCTCCTCGTCAGCGACCTCGGACTCCCCGACATGAGCGGGTACGAACTCGTCGAGCGGATCCATCAAATTCAGAAGCTTCCCGCGATCGCCCAAAGCGGGTACGGGATGCCATCGGACATCGAAAAAAGTCGGAATGCCGGGTTCAACGCCCATCTCATCAAGCCCGTTGCCATTCCGACATTGATCGAAACGATCCGGAACGTCCTCGCAACATCTCCCCCAAAGGGTGGCGCGGATTAAAAATAGCCGTCGCAAATTCCGGACCGTTTTCAGTCAGAACCTTGATTTTGAAGGGTTGCATCCGTTGAAGCTGCCGGAGAGATAGGATGAGCTCAGAACGGGTTGAGGACGACGTCCGTTAACAAGGGTCGTGGAGCGCCTATGGAAGATTTGGGTTATCGTCGGTTAGTGCGCCAACATCGCTGGAGCGCTGCCGAAGAACTTTGCATCAAGCGCGTCCGCCCATAGCTTGGCGGCCTTCTTGGCCCCGGCCTCGCTGAGGTGAACCTTATCCACCGTATCCTCCTTCTCCAGCGTGTCGTAGTCTGCACCGGCGAAACAAAAGGGGTGCTCTTTAATCATTCGATCCTGCACCCGGCGGATTTGGCCAAAGCCATCAGGGGGGGACTGACGGTTGATCACCACAGCCAGATTCGGGAAGCCGGCATCCTTGCGAGCCTGATCGATCCACGCCTTGTAGTTCGCGACGATTTTATTCTCGTCCCTCTCGAGCCAATCGTTCTGACCCTGATCGGAGAGGATGGCGCGCAGGCCGGTGACCGCAGCATACTTCGTTAGCGCCTGTTCGAGGCGGACATATGGCATGCGGATCTGTGAATTAACGAAGGGATGTTCGAACGTCTCGCCGCGCGCCGATTTGGCCCAGTGTTCCAAGCTGGTGCCGCCAAATGCCGCATTTAGCAGCAGCACCGGAACCTTGTTCGCCTTGGCGACGTGCTCCGCGAATGCGGCCCAGAAATACGTTCCGTTTCCGGCGGGAGCGGGCTGGACGTTCGAACCGAAGTGCCGGCCTACCGCGTCCGGAAGAAAACGCGTGTCGCCGGTGAGTCGATACTGCCGCTGCGATTCCATATCGCCCGCAGGCAGCGCGATGGTGTTCACCCTGTCGTCATCGGCCCCGGGGAGATTGATCGCTCCCCCGTGCGCGACCGAATGGCCTACGACCACGAAGACTTCCCCCACCCCGAAACGTCCGACCGTTGCAACGGCTGAATTTCCATCGCCGCGGGAGCGGACCTCAAGCGAATACCAGCCCGTGGCGACGGTGAGCTTTCCCCGGTAGCTGAAATCCGATTGCACTTCTCCCAGCGCAGTCCATTCACCGGCCTTGCCCGTCTCGATGTCCACGATGCGCGCCTCAACCGCCTGGCCCGGCCACGCGCAGCTTCCGGAGACATGTATTACCGCGTCCCCGGCCTGGCTGCGCTGGAAGACCAGCCGGTTCGCAGGCGCGGTAACCGACAGCGTTGTTCTCGCCGCCGCGCCTGCGGTAGGGCGCAGACGAATCAACGCAACCGCCGGAGCCTTCAGGGTCAGGCGCAGCGTAGCAGCGTCGCCCGCGATCGCCTCGGTCCGCGATGTAGAAAAATCGTTGCCTGCATCAATGATGTGGATCTCTGCTGTCACGCCACCGGTCCAGGCGAAACTCTTCCAGTCCAGGACAAACTCTTGGCGCGGGTCGGCGAAGTTGCTCACCAGCATCGTCGCTTCACGCCCATCGCCGCTCGATCCGGCGGCAAAGGCCAGCTTCCCCGCGACGGAACCGCGGGTTTCCACGCGCTGCGGCGTCTCCACTAGACCTTGGAATGCCCGCAGCCCTTGGTAAGCCTTCAGAGGTACGCCTTGCTCGGTGAAAATCCCGAAGCCACCCAATTCACCGTGAAAGAAGTTGCCGACGTCAAGGGGTGCGTCCTCAAGTTCTGTTAGGGAAGTGGTAATGAAAGCCGCTCCCGCGGCACCGGCCATTTCTTCGTAGAAGTGCTGGCGCGCCTCCGGAGTTCCGGAGCGCGCGATCGGCTCCCAGCTGTTGCCGGGAAGATAATTCCATTCATTGAGATGGTTCTCGGTCTCAGTGAAACCTCTGGAATCCAGAAGTCGGCGAATTGCCCACGCGCGCGCCGAGAGCTCGGAGGGATCGGCGGTGTAGCAATGCCAGGAAAAGAAATTCAATGGAACATTGTCTCTGCGGCACATCGCCAAAAAGTTCGTGGCGAACTCTGTTGGAACGAATTCACCATTCACGAATGTGCCGCTGGAACCAAGCGCCGGGCCGCCAACCTTCAAAGCCGGGAACTGTTTTTTGATGGCCGTGGCTGCCGTGCGGTAGAGCCGCAGGTAGTCGTCGTCGGTCCCGCTCCACATTGCCGGGCGATTCTCGGGTTCGTTCCAAATTTCCCAGTAGCGGATTTTGTGATGAAAGCCGCTAGCCCACCCTTCATTGTAGTGGCGGATAATGCCGATACAGACCGCCGCCCATTTCTCCATATCCGCGGGGGGATGGACATACCGCTTCACGCTGGTGTGCTCGATACTTTCGCCCAATCGGTAGATCGGTTCCGCGCCGGTCTTGCACACTGCGTCGATGTATTCGTCAGTCAGTCGGAAATCGTAGCTCTCCGGCAATGCCGGATCAGCGTCTGGGTTTGGAAAAACGACGTGGTGATCGATGACATACGGATTAGGCCAGCCGCAGTCATGAAGCCGGGTGAAAGGAATCCCCAGTTCCTTCTGCTCCTTAATCACGTCGATGATCCCCCCAGGTGCCAGCGGCCCCTTGTTGACACCATGCAGTGGCCGAATGGCCCCGGTATGCACGGAGAAGTCCGCACTTAGCACGGCATCGTCAGCGCGGACCTGAACGGAGATCAAGACGACGGCGATCAGCCATCGAAGAAGATGGAAGCGGCAAGCATTCATTCGCCTCACTGGCAAAGGCCATGCTTTAGATAGCGTCCGCAAGCGATCGAACAAGCAGATTCAGTCACCCTGAGATCTGTGGCAAAATGACTTCGCAAACGGGAATGTCATTCTAGCAGTTGTCGCCGCGCTGACGGGCGAAGTGTCGTTGGAAGCCCCCCCAAGGTCCATCCCCTAGCGCACTTGAAGAGGCTGAGTGTGGGCGGTCACGGCAGCGGATGCGCATTTGGTCTTACGCGGACATCCATTGGAAGAGCAGTTTGAGCAGGGCGAGGGAGCCTATGATGATGAGGACCACGCCCAAGATTACCCCGGCGATCAAGAGAATGGCGAAGCGGCTTGCATGGCGAACGGCCTTTTCGCGCTCGGCCGGCGATATCTCGCTGGAGAGCGCCTTTTGCAACAGATCGTGATTCCGCCGATTGGATTTGAACCAAACGGAAAAGAGGTCGCCAATCACCGGGACGGACCCGACAGCAGCATTGGCGAGAATGTTGAGGGCCATTGTTATAAGCGTTTTCCGGGACACGCCGCACCGACCGGCTTCGTTGATAATCGCCACGCCCACGAGCGAAGCAAACGTATCTCCAAGCCCCGGAAAAAGACCCAAGATGGGGTCTAGACCGAACCGGATATCAGTCCCCGGAATCCGGATGAAATCGTCCATCAGCGATGCGACCACACTTGATGTGGATCGCTTGCCCTCGCTCGATTGGTCCGCTTCCTTGTTGATCTGGTCCGGGGTGACGTTTCTCATCCTATCACTTTGCTGTTAGTTCCCGAGGCAGCTAGAAGGTGCTCTGCGATCCCTTCGCCCCCGCTACCGCGAGTTCCACAGCCAAAAGGAAAGCAGATCGACGCAAATGCAACCCGACTTTTGTCTACTCGCGCTGCCTTTGACACGCTGACGGAACAGGACAGAACTTTTGGCGATGTTGTCGAAATTTCGGGAGAGCTGCACGTAGCCCTCCCGCCCGACCAAAAGCAGTCGTGGCTCACACGGCCCCTCGTGAACTGTCGAGGAACGGCAAGAACCCCTACGGCTCGCCAAGAACAGCCAAACAGCCGCGGACCGGGGAACCGGACTTGAATCCTGCGCTCCCCGCTAGGCGACGATAGCTGCCAGCTGAATGGCACAGCTGCTGCGAGGGAGAACAGCACAACCCTCACGACGATGTCCAACGTACCTGCCTACCCTAAAAGCCCGATATTGGAATCCCAAGCGCCGGAGGACGCCCCCCGTCCATCCGCGGTTGGGGAAAGCGCCCGGCCGTTTCTCGCCGCAGCGGACCCTCGCCCATTTGTACCGGCACGCGATCCACGACCATTCGCGGCAGTGGCGGAAGGAAACGAACAGCAGGATGAGGGGGAGACGCGAATGGGTATCAACAAGGCGCTGTGGCATTCCCGGATCGGAGACCTAGTCGAGATGGCCCCCGTGACCACGATCGTTGCCGCCGGATGCGCGGGCCTGCTAGCGGGACTCACGGCGCGGTGGCTAATTGCCCGATAAAAATTGCAGGCTGCCCCCGGTCCCCCATGGAAGGGCTGAGTGTTGACCGCCTCCACCCGGGGCCTATAAACAAATCCCGCCGACTCCGAGCGATGCCCGGGCCAGACCTAGCAGAGAAGAAAGAGGACTCCGGGTGGAAGTATCGAGAAAATCCAGGTTACAGAGACCCGTTGGAGCTCACACGTCCGCATCGGAAAGGCCCAAGGGTTCTGCACCATCGAGAATCCAATCCGCCTCTGAATCGTGGGGCGCCCTCAAGACCAGCTTAATATCCACTTCCGAAAGAGTAATCTTATCCTGGGAATCCCCCAGGCTGTGAGTTTCAGGGGAACGAATCTCCAACGTGACCCATACGCCGTCATGGGCCGGCTCTGCTGATTGGTCCTCGACGACCTCGATCCGCCCGCGGCTGACTGAGCTAGTCGTCCCCTCAGCAGCCTTCGCGGCGTAGTCGATCACTTTTGCGTCAAACATATCGCAGAGCTCCTCGTACCGTAGGATCTCGCAGAAGAAGCATGCGGTTTGGCCATTGCATGCTGTAGAGGTGGACGAGCCGAGCGTCAAACGAACGCTCCTGGTGGGCCGGAAGCTGACTTCGCATTCGCTAGATGAAGTTCGCCGGAAAGCGGGGGTCTTCGAGAATCAGCGTGCGTTGCGCTGGGCGTGTTTCGATAGCTGCCGCTGCCATCTTCCGGGCGTCCTCCTCGTGGCCCTGGCGAAGGTGTTCAGCAGCCATCGATTGGAACGCGGAGGCGGCCTCGAAGCGGTCCTCCTCATTGCCCCTCCGGAGAATCAAGGCGAGTTCGTGGACGAAGTCCCAGCGCTGCATCCCCGCGGCGGCGCGCATGCGGATGCGGACCATCTCGGGCGTTGCAACGGTGTCTGAGGGCAACTCATCCAAGGCTTGCCAGGCCTCTTCGAACATATCGAGGGCAAGGTAGCCCTTTGCTTGATCCAAAAGAGTCACCAGCTTGGACGTGCGGTGCACCGCTTCTTCTTCGCGGGCTTGGGTTGGTTTGCCAGTTCAATCCATACCGGGGCATGATCGCTTGTCTTTTCCCAGCTTCGGACGTCGCGATCCACTCCGGCAGAGGTCAAGCGCTCAGCGAGCTCGGGGCTCACGAGAAAATGGTCAATCCGGAGGCCGGCGTTGCGCGCGTAGGCATTCCGAAAGTAGTCCCAGAAAGTGTAAATGCGCTCGCCCGGATGTAGATGCCGGAGGGCGTCGGTCCAGCCTTGCGTCACCAAGCGATCGAAAGCCTCGCGCACCTCGGGCCTGAATAGCGCATCATCCACCCAGCTCTCTGGCTTGTAGACATCCAGCTCGGTGGGCATCACGTTGAAGTCCCCTGCCAAGATGACAGGGAGCTTTTTCGATATCAGCGATCGGGCATGCTTGGTGAAGCGATCGAACCAACGGAGTTTGTAGTCAAACTTAGGACCCGGCGCGGGATTGCCGTTCGGCAGGTAGAGGCAGGCGATGAGAACGCCTTCGACCGCAGCTTCAATGTAGCGGCTGTGAAGGTCCTCTGGATCTCCTGGCAGGCCGCGCATCGTCTCGACCGGGTCCGCACCGCGGCGGAGGATCGCGACACCATTCCAGCTCTTCTGGCCGTGCCAGACCGCGCCATAGCCCGCTTCCTGAATTGCCAGCAAAGGGAACTTTTCCTCCGGGGCCTTGAGTTCTTGAAGGCATACCACATCCGGCTCGGCCTCATGAAGCCAGCGGAGAAGGACCGGTAGCCGGCCGTTCACTCCATTGACGTTGTAGGTGGCAATCTTCATGTCATGAAGCCAAATGCCTTACTCCCGCTCCACAGCCCTGACCATTGTTTCGGGCCACGTGATCGAGGCTGCCGCACCGTCAAGCACGAGGTCCACATCCTCAGAGCCGTGGCGGCATGGGTTTCGACGAACTTCGAGGTAGGGTTCGGGCACCCTTCCCCTTGGAACACAGCGGCAAAGGGGACACGGTGCGCGAGCTGTCCTCAAAGAGGCTGCAGCGGGGAGCGCGAGAAGGCAGAAAAGGAGCAAAGGGTTCGGATACATGGAAAATGGCAACTGAGGATGGTAGCAAGTGGGGTCATCCGTTGACGATTTCACCGCCATTCGGGTGGAGAACCTGGCCGGTCATGTAACTAGCGGCCTCGCTGGCAAGAAACACATAGCACTCGGCGCATTCCCAAGGCTCCCCGGCGCGACCTAGTGGACTGTCCGAACCGAAAGACGCTACTTCGTCGGCCGGGAAAGTAGCAGGTATCAGGGGCGTCCAAATGGGCCCGGGAGCCACGGCATTGACGCGGACCTTCAACTCCGCAAGCTGACTCGCGAGCGAGCGGGTGAAGCTGACGATCGCACCCTTCGTGGCAGAGTAATCGAGTAGCTTCGGGCTTCCCCGGTAAGCTGTCACTGAGGTGGTATTGATGATTGCTGGGGTTGGGGAGGCTTTTAGGTAAGGCAAAGCAGCCGCTGTGAGAAAGAACATCGCGAAGACATTGGTGCGGAACGTAGTTTCCAACTGTTCTGGAGTAATGTCGGTAACAAAGGGCTGGGGATGTTGCTCCGCGGCATTGTTCACGAGGATGTCGAGTCTACCAAAGCTCCGAAGGGTTTGCGCCACGGCCTCTTCACAGGCGGTTTGGGATCCGATGTTGCAAGCATGAAGCAGACAGCGTCGACCATGCTGATGAATCAGCCTCGCAGTTTCCCTCGCGTCATCGTCTTCGTTCAAGTAGACAACTGCGACGTCCGCGCCTTCCCGGGCGAATGCGATCGCCACCGCTCGACCGATGCCGGAATCACCGCCGGTGATCAGCGCCACACGACCTACAAGCCGGCCGCTCCCGCGAAGCTCCGGATTCTCGAAGCGGGGAGCGGGTTCCATTTCACTTTCGATACCCGGCTGGCGGGGTTGCTCCTGAGCGGGCCGTTGAGGATGTTCATCCGATTCGTCCTTGGAGTTGTTCGGCATGGCTTCCACTCCCCTCGCAAAACGCGGGCCATTTGCCCTTACTACTGGATGAAATGCTCATGCCGCTATAGCCAATATCGGAGATGTTCCTGATCCCCATCCGGCCTCGCGGGAGCTATCCCGGAAATGCCGGCATCGGAATGCAACTTGCAACCGCCAAGCATGCTATTCCCTACTCGAAGTCACGCCCATGCGCTCGGCGTCGACAATCGATGGCAGCCCATAGGTATCCAAGGGCCGGCAACTGGCATCTGCCTTCATTCCCGCTCGACGAGGCACGCATCCTCTACGTCTCAACGAGGACGGCCTGCGACTCGAAAGCCACTCGCACAATCCTTAGTCACCCGTCTCCGAATTCGTTGCCCCGACTTTCTTGCTTTCGGGCGAGCCATTCTGCCGCAGGAAGATCGTGAGGACCACGATTGAAAGCACTGCCAGGAACTCGCTCTGCCAGTTTTGGAAAGATTGGAACCAGAATTCGGGATCCCCGAGGAACTCGCCCAACGTCGCGGCGCTCTGGCCATGCTCGGATCGCTCCTCGTTGAATTCCACCAGGCCACCCGCTGCGTGCATCGTAAAAGAGAGGAGAAACAGAACTAGGAAGGCGAGCGAAAGCGAGTTTCGGTAGAGCCAGCTACCAGGTTTCTTCTTCCGTTCCCTCTCAAATTCTCCGGCCCTGTTCGGATCGTTGGACTCGGCGGAACCTCGTTGGTAGAGATAGGTGGTGAGAATCACATAGGCTCCCATTTGGAGGAATTCACTTTCCCAGTTCTCGCCGGTGGCCTGCCAGAAATGCCCGCTACGGAGGTAATCCAAGAACTCCAGGGGCGATCTTCCGTAGAGAATTTGATCCTGATTGTGGACCTTGAAGCCACTGACGGCCTGCGCGGCCCAAAAAGCTAGGAAGCAAACGAGAAGGACGATGCTGAGGCCGTTATTTTTAAAGATGCGCTTCATTGGCTGGGGTAGTAATGGGACGGGGCCGCCTAACCAAAAGCAGCCTATGGGATCATTGCGGCAACCAGACGGATACGCTGCCCGCGTTGCAGCAGAAATCCCCCCAGCCATCGCCATCGGTGTGGATCATGTCGGAGATGTTGCCGAGGGCATCGTAAAAGGCGTGGTTCGGCTGGAGGCCTGCATTCGCTTGGTGCCAGCATCACCGTTGCTCAATACGACAGCCACCCCGCCTTGATGGGAGTCCGTCCCCTGACGGGTCCAGCCGATGGTATTCGGATGGTCGAAGTAATCGTACTGATCACCGTGCGCATGGTTGCGGCGAACTCCCCTCAGATCATCGATCGTCTTCTTGTGGCAGAGGATTTCGATCGGATAGGTGTTTCCATCCCGGCCCACATCCTCATAGCTCGCGCCGTAATAGTCTGCGTAAAACACGCAGGGGTAACCTTCCTGCCGAAGAAGGATCAGCGCATAGGCAAGCGGCTTGAACCATTCTTCGACCACTGACTCCAAGGCCCGCAGGGGTTGAGTATCGTGATTCGCGACCAGCGTGACCGCCAGCGCGGGTTCATTTTTGACTAGAGTGCCTTCGAAAATGCGCGACATGTCGAAGGAATTACCCGCCTTGCTAGCCTCCGAGAAATTCAGGTGCAGGGGCGCGTCGAAGAGCGCCACGGCGCCACTCGTCACGGAGATGAAGTGATGCAGCGCTTCGATCTCGTAGGACCAATACTCGCCGACGGCGAATATCCGGCTCTTCGAGTAGTTCCGGACATGTTGCAGCCAGACCGGGAAGAAACCAGCCTCGACGTGTTTCACCGCCTCGAAGCGGACGCCATCCATGCCGATCGTGTCGAAGAACCATTCACCCCAACGTTTAATCTCCGCTTGTACCTCCTCGTGCTTCACGTCCACATCACAGCCCATCAGGTAGTCGAATGAGCCCTTCTCCAGATCCACAGCTTCATCAAAACTCTTGCCCTCGAACAAGAGGATATCATTCGCCGTGGGATTGTTGTTGTCTGTATCGGTCGCGGTGAAGTGCCACCAATGCCATTCCGTCTCGGAATACTTCTTTTGCCGGCAGGGAAAGGTGAAGTGCGTGTGCGCCCGGATCGTGCGCGGCTCGCCAATCTGCTCGTGCCGGTTGTCGTTGTAGTAGGGAGTGGCGGTGAATTCCTCCTCCTCGTCCCCGCCCATGCGATGATTCAGGACTACGTCCCAGTAGATTTGCAGTCCGCAGAGGCGGGCTTCGGCCACGGCGGCAATCAATTCGTCACGGGTCCCGTATTTGGTCCTCACCGAGCCCTTCTGGTCGAATTCACCCAGGCCATACATATCGTAGACGGAATAGCCCGCGTCCAATCCACCGGCATTTCCCTTGTACGCCGGAGGCAGCCAGACCGAAGTGAAACCGGCCTCTCCAAGTTGCCAGGCGCGGTCCTTCAATTCATTCCAGAGCGTGACATCGGGGGCGTTGTACCAATGAAAAAATTGGATCATCACGCCGTCAATATTGTCCATACAGGGTCGCAAAGTGCTTGGATTCAGGATAAGCAAATGCCACCCGACGTGTAACCAGAAGGAGGCACGTGCTCGGGAGGATCGGCTCACCTTAGCATTCTCAGTGCCGGGCGGGCTGTTCCGCTGGCTGTAAAACTGCTTACCCGCACCCAGAACGGCAGCGAGAGAAGTGTAAAAGTTGATCCCGCATCATACTTCCCGCCACAGGCCTCCCCTATCCCTGAAGCCTGCCCTCACCGCCGGCGCTTATTTCTTCCGCTTAGGTTCCGTAGAGCGATTGGACTGTGTGGTGAAGAGGCGTCAGCGCGTGCAATGTGCTGTGGAGTCATGCAGATTGCCCGCAATTTATGGGCGTAACATTGGATGGATTCCGGATGTACAGCCATGGGCCGTCTCTTCCTGATTCGGGCATTCTTCCTGCGAGGGCGAATCGGCAAACCGGTATAGTCTCACACAACGCATCTCCCGCCATGGCCTCCAAGAAATCGCCCTCGACCCCTTCAGCAAGCAAGCCCTTATCGCAACCCGCAGAGACCCACCAGACTGCTGTCGAAAGTGACCCACACCTCACCACAAATCAGGGACTGCCGATCTCCGATAACCAGAACTCGCTGAAAGCTGGCGTGCGCGGTCCACTGCTACTGGAGGACTTCATCCTCAGGGAAAAGATCACTCACTTTGATCACGAGCGGATTCCCGAGCGCATCGTCCACGCCCGTGGGTCTGGTGCCCACGGCTACTTCCAGCCTTACGAATCCGCCGCGGATATCACCTGTGCCGGCTTCCTCCAGGATCCGAAGAAGAAGACCGAGGTTTTCGCCCGCTTCTCCACGGTTGCGGGTGGTGCCGGATCCGTTGATTTGCCGCGGGATGTCCGCGGATTCTCGGTGAAGTTCTACACCGAGCAGGGCAACTACGACTTCGTTGGCAATAACATCCCGGTTTTCTTCATCCAGGATGCCATGAAGTTCCCCGACGTCATCCATGCCGTGAAGATGGAGCCGGACCGCGGCTTCCCGCAGGCCGCCTCCGCGCATGCGACATTTTGGGACTTCATTTCGCTCACGCCCGAGAGCATGCACATGATCATGTGGGCCATGTCCGACAGGGCGATCCCGCGGTCGCTGCGCATGATCGAAGGCTTCGGCGTTCATACCTTCCGTTTTATCACCGCAGAAGGCGTAAGCCGTTTTGTGAAGTTCCATTGGCGGCCCACGATCGGTAGCGCTGCGGTGGTCTGGGACGAGGCCGTGAAGATCAGCGGCGCTGACCCGGATTTCCATCGGCGTGACCTGTGGGAAGCAATTGAACGCGGCGACTTCCCGGAGTGGGAACTGGGCGTGCAGGTCATCGAGGAAAGCCAGGCTGCCGACCTCGACTTCGACTTGCTCGATCCCACCAAGCTGATCCCGGAGGAGGTGATCCCGATCCGCATGCTGGGCAAGATGGTGCTCAACCGCAACCCGGTGAACCACTTCGCGGAGACCGAGCAGGTTGCTTTTTGTCCCAGCCACATCGTGCCGGGCATTGGCTTTTCTGACGATCCGCTGCTTCAAGGCCGCCTGTTCTCCTACCTCGATACGCAGCTGAGCCGCTTGGGTGGTCCCAATTTCCATCAGATTCCGATCAACGCGCCGCGCTGTCCTTTCGCCAACAACCAGCGGGACGGCCTGCGCCAAATGCATGTGCACCCCGGGCGCGTCGCCTATGAGCCGAGCCAGATCTCGCCCCCGGCCGCTCCACGCGAGTGCCCCATGCACGGCTTCCGCACACATCCGGAGACGGAGACCGGCGAGAAGATCCGCAAGCGTTCGGACACCTTCGCGGATCACTATTCGCAAGCGCGGATGTTTTTCCGGTCGATGACTCCGCCTGAGCAGAACCACATCGCCAGCGCACTCGCCTTCGAATTGGCCAAGGTCGAAGTGGTGGCAATTCGCGAGCGCATGCTCGGACACTTGGCGAACATCGCGGAAGAACTCCATCAGACGGTGGCGGACGCGCTCGGGATGCCGGCGAAGGGCGGAATGAAGATCGCTCCCGCAATCGCTCCGCGGGATCTTCCCGCATCCCCGTCGCTGAGCCTCATCGCAAAGGATCCCGGCATCCTCAAGGGACGCAAGGCCGGGATTTTTGTGACGGACGGAGCGGATGCCGCCGTGATCACCGCGCTCACCGCAGCCTTCAAGAAAGAGAAATCAGCCGTGGAACTCATTGCACCGAAGATCGGCGGAGTCACGCTTTCGGATGGCACCCCGCTCGCCGTGCACCATTCCCTTTCCGGCGGGCCCTCCGTGCTGTTCGACGTGGTAGCGGTGGTCGCTTCCGCAGAGGCTATCGAAATTCTGGTGGAAGAAGCTGCCGCGGTGAACTGGGTCCGCGATGCCTTCGGCCATCTCAAGGTGATCGGCTATACCGCTTCCGCGAAACCCTTGTTGGATACCGCTGCGGTCGAGCCGGACGACGGCACCGTCACGGTGGATGACGCGAAAGGGCAACGCTCGTTCATCGCCGTGGCCAAGAAGGGCCGGCGCTGGGACCGCGAGCCTACCCTCCGCAGCATTGGATAAGCTTTCGAGCCATCTCGAACCATGACAGGCGACCTTTCAGAACAGCAGCAGAAAGAGGTGTCCGGTCCTCAGGCCACCGACGATCTGACGATCGCCGAGAACCTGCGGACCTGGAGGCAAAAACATTCGGGCGAGGGCGAGGTGGTCTATTCAGACGGCGTCCGCCCTCAATTCAAGATTCGGCAGCACAAGGCGGAAAAGTTCATCGAAGCATTCGGGCCGCTCCATCCTGACTACAAGGACCAGTTCAACCGGGATTGGCGGGAGGATTTCGCCAAGCTCGCCGATTGATTCGTTGCCATGCAGGAGTCCCCTACACCCCTGAACCCGCTGCTGGACCCGCCGCCCAAGGCCTATCTGTGGCAGTATGCGGCGGCAATCGCGGCCGAGGCACATGAGGGCCAGAATCCTCCCGGATCACCGATGCCGTACTTCGCCCATCCCGCGCGGGTGGCAATGCTGGTCTCTGCGGTTTTCGGTTGCCATGACGCCGAGGTGCTCTCAGCTGCTTACCTTCACGATGCACTCGAAAAGACCCCGCTGACCCGGGAGGGCCTAGCGATGACCATGGGCCCGAAAGTGGCGCAATGGGTGGAGTGGCTTTCAAAGTCCCCCTCATCGGACAAAGGCAAATACTGGGAGGGTCTCAGGCAGGCGCCGTGGCAGGCGCGGTTGATCAAGATGGCCGATGCACTGGACCATCTCAATGGTCCGCCCCAATATCTGACTGACCGCTTGAAGTCGGCGCGCAAGGCGCTGGAACTTGCTTCTTCCGCCGAACCGGAAATCCAACGGGCGTCGGCTGCGCTCACCGCTGCCATCGATGCCTGGGCCGAGGGAGTCGTGGATCCATGAAGTTCTTCGTCCCCGGCTTCTCCGACCGTGATCAGGCGCTGAAGTTCTACCGGGAACTCGCCAAGGGATGTGCCGAGCGATATGGCAAGCCGCTGACCCCCGCCGCCTTGTTTGCAATCCGATACCGCTTCGAGGGTCTGGAGTATCTGGCGCAGGTCGGCGTTCCTCATCCTCCCGGGCCGGAGGCTGCGGAGGTCTTGGCGATCTTTCCCACAGCCTGCGACTACTTGGTCTGCACGCGCGGTCCCACCGTGGCCACCTTCAGGTCGACCGTGATACCCCGCAGTTCGATTTCCGATGCAGAGTTCTTCAACGGCATCGACGACGCTGTCCTGCACCCGGAATGCGACCCGCCGTGAGGTGCCTCGGGATTTTGAAAGGCCCAGGGGGATTGCTTCAGATCTCCTCGTAGAGCTTTGAAAGCTCGATGGAGTCCTCCTCGATTTCTCCATTGCTGCGGAGTTCCTGCAGCCAGGCCTGAACAAAAATCGCCACGGTATCGCTGCAACACTGCAAGCCGTAAGAGTAGGGCCGTAGACCCGAAGTGTGGGAGAAGGCCACGTCAGCGATTCGGGGGCTGCTAACACCATCCGCCGAGATCAAGCGGCATGCGGAATCGATATCCACGCCGCCGACGTGGTAAAAGCTCTCGCCCCTGTCCGAGAAGACATGCTCCCGCACCTCATCCTCCAAGGATGAAATCACCGAGGAATCAGCGAAACGGACCCGCCCTTTGCTCACGACCCCGGCCCTCACCAAGCTCGGGAAAGGGTAGTCGGGCAGCTCCAAAGGCTTTTGGCCGCCACAATCCACGAAGATGCGGAAGTTCGAGGTGGTTTCGCTGCCGTCTTCATCATGGATGGTGATCCTGGTGGTGCCATCGTTCCCCGTCTCTTCGTTGACCACCGCCTTGCCGGAGATGATCTCGATCTTTCCCGCATCATACAGGGCCAGCAGGATCTCGCCAGATTCCAGCGGCATTGCCGCGATGACGTTCATCAGGAATGGCATCACCGTCTTGCGGAAGCTCAGGTGATCTTCCGCCGGCATCAACTCGGCGTGGAAGTTCAAGGTATACATCAGGTCATCGATGACCTCCTTCCAGTGGATCGGCTTGTGCCCCAGCACCGAGCGCCGCGACTCCGTCATCTCCCGGCGCATGCCTTCGAAGGCATTGTCATAGTCGTGCTTGTCGCTCATCGTTTCCACCAAGTCGGCCAGCTTGAAGTGGGGATCCGCCAGCTTTCCTACCATTTCGGTCATCCCGTCCTTGCGGAAGGCGTCGGCCAGCGCCGGGCGGCATACCGCATCGAAGTAAGTCTCCAGCCTCAGGAAGCCCTCGTGATCCCGCAATCCCAGCAGCACTTCCCGGCCGACGTGACGGTAGATCACTCGCATCGCTTCTTCTTGGTCCCACTGCAAATGCGGCAACCAACCGTGAAAAGAATGCATGACGATCTTGAAATTGGGGGCTTCAGGACTGGGCTCGAAGCAGAGATTTCCAAGCTCTCCCGCGAACCGACCGTGGCGGTGGGCAAGCGACGTGATCAGATCGAAGGCGCTCAAGGAGGCACCTAGCGTGCCGATTGTGAAGTCATGATGCTCGCCCTCACCCGGCAAGAGCTTGCGGATCGGCCAAGGTGACGCGTAGTAACCCCGATCCGGGCGGTCTTCGCTTGTCCAATAGTGGCCGGTTGCGATCACTACCCTCTCGAACGAATGGGTTCCTCCGTTCGCGGTCACTAGGCGAACGGCGCCTTCCTCAGGCAGATCCTGGATATCGGTGATCTCGCAACCGGGAAACTCGCGGACGTGAATCCCCCGCTCTTGGAGTCCGGACAGCAGCACCCGGTATTGGGAGTGTAGATACTGCCCGAGCACGAGCCGAGGGTAGATCTTTTCAGCGCTGATCTCCTCTCCCTCTAAACCCAAGCCCCGCAGGTCCTCCTGGTCCAGGCTTTCGAGCCAGTCCACCATCGGGACGGGCAGTTCGGGCAATTCCTCGGAAGAGATGTTCGCCAAGTTAAAGCGGTCGGTCGTCAGCGGGTTGTAGGGCATCCCCATGCCCGTGAGCTGGCTCTTCTCGAACACCGAGATGCTGGCGAGCCACCGCTTCAAAAACTTTCCTTCATCCAGTAAATGTTTGAGGAGGTAGATTGCCGAAGGGCCGCTGCCAATAATGGCGAGGTTCACTTGGGGAGGCATAAGGGTAGGAGGAAAGTTAGCCAAACGACGAAGATCGGCTGTCCGGTCGGCCCGAAAGAGGTTGCGCGCAAGGCCGCTTCTGATGTTGCCCCGGTTTTTTCCGGGAGCCAGCTGCTAGACCGCGCACAATGCCCGGACCTCGCGCCGGCTATCGAGAGCTCAAGGCTTTCTCGACCGCTTTTCCCTTGCTGTCCACACCACCACGCTGTCAGTCGAGGACCGCTGCCCCTCCCCTTTCGCAGACGCCGACATGGAAGACTCCACTTCATCTCCTGACACTCCAGAAGCCGAGCCAGGCCGCTCTGGCGCCCCTCCCATTTGGAATGCCCGGCTGATTCACATCTACACTTCCTCCGGCCACGACTACTGGGGCCGGCAAGGCGAAGGGCGCATGCAGCATGGCATCAACTCCCTCTCGGAGGTCGAATGCGTCGCGGCGATGGGCTTGCGCGGTGACCGCTACTTCAACAAACGCCCGAATGCCCGCGGACAGGTCACCTTCTTTGACCTGCGTGTGGTCCAGCAGATCCGCGAGCAATTCAAGCTACCCAAGCTTCCAGCATCCATCTTCCGTCGCAACTTGATAGTCGAAGGCGTCAATCTCCGCCATTGGCTGGGCAAGCGCTTCCGCTTCCAAGGCGTGGAGTTCGAAGGCGCGCAGGAGTGCATCCCCTGCGAATGGATGGATCGGGTTATTGCTCCTGGCGCTGAGCAATTCCTCAAGTCCGATTTCCGCGGTGGACTCAGAGCGCGGGTCGTCCAATCCGGCCTCCTTCGAATCTCGTGATCTGGTCCGCACTCGCAAGCGCCGAGAAATCAAATGGGCGTGCTGCAGTCGACAGACCAAAGCCTGAGATCAGCCGACGAGAGCCGCCTTAACGCGCTTCACCGTGCTCAAACCCTTCTTTGTTCGAGCTGCGATATCTCGTAGAGGCTTGCCCGCCCGGAGGGCCCTCACAATATCCTCGTGTTTGGCCAGAAGATCGGCAGCTGAAAGCGTTGTTCCTTCGGGACGTCCCAGCCTCCGACCTCTCCGCCGTGCCTCGGCAAGCCCGGAGTGGATTCGCTCTACCAGGTTCTCTTTCTCGTAGCGCGCCATTTCGCCCAGAATCGCCAACATCATGCCCGTAGCCGGATTGCGCTTCCCGCTAGGCAAGAGGGTCTCGGCGGCCTGTGAGTGCCAATAGAGCGAAACCCCGGCCTCATTTAGGCGCTCCACCGCGTCGTGGAGTACCGCTGGATGTCGGGATAACCTTGAAACCTCGTGCACCATCACCTTCCGCACAAGCTTGCTCTCCGCCAAGTGTAGCGCTCGCGCAAGCCCGGGCCGGATGCGACTGCTCCCACCTACCCCATCTTCTCGGATCACCTCCACGACCTTCCAGCCATGGCGTTCAGCTACTGCCTCCAGCTCGGAAACCTGCCGGGCGTTGTTCTGCTCATCGGTTGAGACTCGAACCAGTATGCAGACGGGGACTTCCACCGCAAAACCCTCGCCGAGGCCAACGGACTTGGCAATTCGAAAGGTCCAAACAATCACATGGTTTCTTGAACCCTCGCCAAGCGGCAAAAGCGAACGGAGTAAAAGCTGAAGACGGCCCAAAAACGGAGAACCCATTGTTTGGACCCAACTAGCCCACAAAAATCGATGGCGAGCGGTCTCACCGATTCACGAGGCCTCAATGCGGTAGCCGTGGCACGAGCCGGACGAATCACCTGCGAGCTGAAGCCCGAGAAGGTCGACGTCCCGCCGCTCTCCTGGAGGTGATGCACGCGGGTCCCTGCAACGCATCGAACGATCGATCACGGTTCCCAATGCCACTCCCCAATCCTCTCCGTCGCGCGCACGCACACACACGCGGGTGCGCGTGCGCCGGCCACATGTCCCCGACGCGTCAAAAGGCCCCAAAAGCCCAGTTTCTCGACCAAGTTCCGTTGCATTCTTCGACGTCTGCAAAAGCGGCGGGAAAGTGGACACTGGTACCGTCCGCAGGTGGCAAACTGCCCTTCACCAGACCGGCCGTGCTCGAGGCCGTCCCTCGCGCGCGGGGGCGCGGGCGCCCGTGAACGACTTTTCGACGAGCGTAACCCTTCATTCGGCCCAAATTAGGTGCTTCATAGTGCATATTGCCCGACCGCACGCGGTTACGAGGATGGATTCAAGGGGCCACCGAACCACCTCTGCGGTCGGATGATCGTTCCAAAGGCTAGTCGGCGTGGTCGGGGCACTCGCCAGCTAAGGCTGGAACCTTCGTCCTCCGACGATGCACCGGACCCCAGATAGAAGGAATATCTCCTTGCCTAAAATGCGGCAAACGAGGTCCCGATGCCGCTGTGGGCAAATCAAGCAGTCCGAGTCGGGAATGGCATCCACGCCCGCCTCTTGGAGGCGGACTAGGGCTCGATTGACCGCCATGGCGGTGTAGTGCCTGAGCGGAGCCTGGATCGCCCGATGGTCTTGACGCTTCACCTGTTCAATGAACTTTACGATGAGCGGGAACTTTTCCTGGAAGCGGCGATAGGTAGGATCCTTTCGGGCCCACTGAGTCTTCAAATTCAGAACCTTCAGAAGTCGCTCCTTCGCGGCCCTCCGCGAGGCGTCTGACTGCGGATCCTCACTGAACTCTCGGTAAAGGTCGGAGGTGCTGAGCAACTCGACGAAACGCCCGTGTTCCTCCCACAAGGCTTGCGTGTCACCCTCGCAGCAATCGGACACCCCGGCTTGTTCAAGCCCGTCCCGGATCACCCGCGGCAATATGCAAAAATGGGCTGCCGTGATGTCGCAAAGCCCGACCTCCTCCCCGGCAATGAGGAGGTGCGGCTTCAACTCCCTGGGGCAGTTGCTGAAGCTCGTGGTGATGTGCCCGGCTTGATCGGCGCCAACCTTGGCGGGGATCGCCCCCTTCAAAATCTCCAAGACGCGCTTCACGCCCTTCGCCCCCGCCGGCTTCTCAAGAACGAGCTCTAGTGCGAGTCTCTCACACGCTGCCGACAAGCTCACCCTCCCGAGCGTTACACGGAGTCGTGCCCTCCATGGTTGCTTCGCGCTCAAGCGGCGCTCCTTGCGAGGCTCTGCCATGGCAAGCTTAGCTTCCAAATTGGGAGTCACCACGATCGCTCCCCGCCTCTTCTTCTTAAGCAAGGAAGCCGGGATCCGGTAGGCCGCCGAACTACAGGTGTGTTTCCCGAACACCGCCTCCCGAACCATTTCGATCACGCCGATCTTTTCTAGCACCGCCAAGGGCTCGCGAATTGTGGTTCTCGATCGGGCCCGCTTGATCGCCGAGATGTAGCTTTGAGCCAAGTTTGCCGATACGGAAAATCCGCGTCGAGTCGTGTTGGCCGCGATGAAGCCGATCAACAGCAGCAGCCCGCTGAGTCTTACGCGCGTACACCACTCGCCTTGCTGGAATCGCCGCAAACGCTTCTCTAAATCTTCACGATCCACCACCAACCACAACCCCACTGGTACTTGGTCGGACGGTGATTCTTCCTCGCTCCATGTCGGTGATTTTTTCCCATTCCATGTCGGTGACTTTTCCGGTTCCGGTTCTATGGCGGTGATTTTTTCACTCGTTTCCGTGCCGGGCGAATCCGCGGCCAGGCTGGCTGGCATCGATGTAGCTCCTTCAGTGATCGCCTCACAGAGTGGTGCGATGATTGAGTCACACGTCCCCGCGTTGTCCTTCGCACAGAGCGCTTGGTCCTGTATCAGCCGCTCTTGGAACCACTCTCTAGCAGCACCCAGATTCACAACCTGCCCGGTCAGGAAATGAGACACGAACCCCACCACGTCTGACCATGTTTCGGCCTCGCCGGCTCTGAGATGGACCCCTAGTACAAGCCTGAGGTGTTCCATCGAGTAAACCGATCGGACCTCGTTCCAGAAGTCCTCCCAGCCTTCGAGGTCGGACCAAGGGTACGGCTCCTCACGGAAAGAGTTCGGTTCCTCGAAATCGTCGAATTGCATTCGCGCAAAACATGGTTTGTCGTTTTCCCCCTCCGGCTCCCCTTGCCGCTCCAGAGAGAAGCAGCAAGGGAAGCCAGCCCGAATGGAGCCATGGCCGCGGTCACAGCGTCTTTAGGACAGCCGCCAACGCCGCGGGCGCTTTCGATCTAAAAGAGAGGCAGTTCGGCATCCCCAATCAAGGGCGAGGGCAACCGCGATATCCGATCGCGACAAAACGCCAGGATCACGCGAATTTCCTCCCGCACTGCTTCGGTCGGGCCGGTCTCGATACGTTTTTCCAGAATTGCGATCACCTTCGCCGTCGTAGCAACAGGTATGCGCGCCGCTTTGCTGCATGGTGTTACTTGGAGCGGTTCCGGAGGGCGCTCCACGGTCGCCACCGCTTCCATCACCTGCGCCGCCGGCATTTCTGGCGTCTCCCCCTTGTTTGATTCTAGCTCTGCAAAGGGCGGCGTTTCATCGTCCATAACCCCAAGCTCGTCTTCGCAGGAGTCCGGGGACGACTTTAGGAAGCGGATTGTCGCGATCGCTTCCCCGAGGGATCCAAGATCCAAATCGGAAATCCGATGCCAATTTGCATCAAGGAACATGTAGTGACGGGCCAACCGGTCGGACCCCTCGAAGTTCGCCTCCCCCCATTTTCCCCATTCGCCATGCGGCACCAGTTGCTTGGCGTGGTTCAATTCATGGCCACAATCGCGAGCGTGGCCCAAGAAGCTTTGAAGCTGGTCCTTCGCCGTCCTGTATTTCCGATTGGCCCTTTCTGCGATGTCCTTGAGCTGCGGCTCGGCTTTTCGGGGCAAACTGACAGCGCTGGTAATCTCACAGCCGGAGTCGCCAAGCTTACTGGAGGCCGCCACCTCGTCCGAACGGATCTCTTCGTTAGGGCTCATGGCGTGCTACCTCCTTGAGCCGGCATCGGATTAACACGGAAGCGGCGATCAATTGCCGATCTTACCTCTTGGGGGTCAAAGAAGGTCCGCCTTCCCACTTTTACGAATGGAATGTAGCCCCGAGCCTGCCATTCCCGGAAACTCCGCAGGCTTGGCCGCGATGCTTCATCCGGAAACACCGCAGATATGCAGGCTTCTGCGCCAACAAGCGTTTTGTTATTCATTTCGCCGCGCACGATGCAGCGAGCGGCAGAAAAATGCCTGTGTGGCAAATCAGCTACAATTTAGCACCTATTCCGGCCGCTCGGGACCTCGCCCCCCAGACGGCAGCCAATCAAATCGCAGTTGCTTACACAGCGAGCGGAAGCCGGTGCCAGCTCCCAATTGATCCCCAGAAAGACCGGCTTCAAAAAGCGATCTTACGTCCTTCTGAACCGGCACAGGGAGAGTGAAGCCCGCAGCGGCGGTGTTTCTCGCAGCAGTTTCGACCGCTCGGAAAAATCGCTGGTACTCTGGCGGTACCCCCTCCTCCTCCATTTTCTCAATCTTTACCAGCCAGTCGGCTATCCGCTGAAACTCACTCGATGCCTCTTTACCTCGCAATCGCCTTACAAGCATGTGGCCGACATATTCGACGAATTTTTCTTTGCTCTCGGCCATCTCTAACGCCCCCTTTCGATGCGCGTCGGTAACAGGGCCGCCGCGCCTTCGCTCGACTTCAGCCAGCCTCGTCAGGACGGCAAGTTGCCTCCAAGATCGAGCATCGAACTCCGGGTGGTCAGACTCACCCTCGATTTGGCCCCCTCGCGCTGCAAGAAGCATCAAGAAATCGCTCTTCGGCCATTTCCCGGGACCCATGGGCTTGTCCCTCGGATCATGATATTTGCCCTTCGCCAGGCTACTAAATTTGTAGTTTTGCACCGGACTGAACGCCTCGAACTTTCCAGGGCCATACCACAAAAGCATCCCCGAAGTAGCTTCACGGCGATCGAGAAACACCCCTCCGCCTCCTGGCATCGGCACCATCGAAACTCGACCTCGATACTCGGGTCTCTGGAGCCAGGAAGCTTCTTTCTTTCCATCTGGGGGCCAATTCATGTCGAACGGGAGCTTTTAGAAGAGACAACGTCGCCACTCGCCAGGCGCTCTTCCCTCGCGCGGATCTCGACAGGTTGAAGCACACGATCAAATCTTTGACGAGCCAAGGACCTTCCTCAAAAGGTGCCGGTGGCATCTCTCCTCATCCGGCTCGCAGCTGCACATCAGCGTCACCGGCTGCTTGGCCGCCAGTTCCTTCAGCAGACGCAGGGTGAACTTCTGGCCGTGGTTCTTGATACGCGGGTTCCGCTTATCGATAGTCCCGCCCTCGAAGAGTTCCGCCTGGTAGGACTTCGCAAACTGCGACCATGGGATCTTCCCGCCTTGGAGGGACTTCAGCAGTGCCTCGCTTGGGGCTAGGTTCGGCATCCACACTTGGTAGCGGGTGCCGCGCACGCCGCGCGGGATGTAGCGGGTCACCAGAATCCGCAGGCCGTCATGCTTGCGGTCCATCGTCTCGGTCACGCACTTCGTTCGGATCGCGGGCATCGGATGTGGAGGATAGGTTTTCGCAGAAGTTCAGTTCGCCTCGTAGGATAGCTCGATCAGATATCGGGCCTTCTCCACATCGGACTTGGACCGAAGGGTCAGCTCCAGGTTACCGGTGCCGAAGTGCCCGATGTTCGTCACATCCCGGGCAAAGCCCTTCTCCTCAACCGAGGCCGGATCGGGATGCTTCACGAAGACCAGCAGATTGCGGGTCTTCGTGTGCACCTCCACACAGGCGAAGTTCTTCAAGCGCCGGAAGGCGAAGTAGTACTTCAGGGTCTTGAGCTCCACATCATCCCCCATCTCGTGGATCATCGCCTTCAGGCTCTCGAAGCGATCCGTCAATTCCGCGTCCGCCTGCTGGAGATACTCGCTCACGGACTTGTAATCGCTCGCCGGCTTCACCGCCGTCGTCCCGCCTGGACTTCCCTTGCCGGTCCCCGTGCCAGTACCCATCCCCGTCCCCTCCGACGAAGCCGGCGCCGTCGTCCGGTTGATCAGGTCCAGCGCCAGCAAATCCTCGCCATACTTCGCATACCGGATCAGCTCGATGTTCCGGCCGATCTGCGAGACCGCATGCAGGTCGTACTTCGAGAAATCCCCCGCGATGCACAGCAGCCGCGGGCTGCCCCAATCGATCGCCGCGGCCTTCTCCGCCCCGAACTTCTCCAGCACCAGCAACTTGAAATCCGCCCGGTGGTCCATCAACCAATCCAGGTAGAAGAGCCCCTGGTTGATCACATTCGCATTCGTCGCCTTCTTGTATTCGATGATCACCGGCGCCCCGTTCTCATCGATCCCCAGCGTATCCATCCGCCCGCCCGTCTTCGGCCCCGTCGAGAACTCGGAAGCCAGGAAGCTCACCCCGAGGAAGACCTCCAGATGCTTCTCGATCAGGCTTTGCAGCGACTTCTCCAGCGCCATCGAGGACACCGGGAGTTCCGTGACCTGGCCAGGAAGGAGTTTGAAGAGTTTGAGATCGGACATTGTGAACTGCTTGGGAGATCATGTGAACCTGGACGGAGACAATGGGGATTCGCTCTGCTTTCCGAAACAGGTGATCCGATCCTTTGTGGATCTTGTTTTTTTCAGCGCATCGAGAAACCGATCTTCCGATTCGTCGGGAAGCAAGCAGTGCGTGCCATATTCACACCCGCTGGAAGCGTCGTCAAAATCGAGGAGAATCACGCCCTCTAAGAAGTCTGCAGGTAGATTCAACGCGTAGGCGCTGGAGGTCGAAACAACACAGTGCTGTCGCTGAGGACGCAGAGGTTTTAGCTTTTTCAAGATAGGATCTTGCGACTCGTGGGCCTGCATCTCCCGATGCTCCTCCCGCAGCACATAAATCACGGCCTGTCGTCCATTGGTACCATTAAATTCGTAGCTGCACCCAGCCTCCGTTTTCTCGAATTTATGAGTGGCGAAGAACCTCGCGACCTCAAGAGATGAGGTGAGGTCAAGAACTGGGGACAGAAGTCCATAGTGCTGCAGGAGGGTCGCCAATAGTGTTGCGAGGTTGTGCTCCATGCCCATAAGCAGATCCAAACGAAACTTACCGAATTCCGCCAAGACCGGGTCATCGCATTCCTCCATGGCCGTCGCCTCTGCCACTAGAGACATCTCCCCCCATCCCTCCTTATCGACCTTCTCCTGATGCCGCCTCTTAATATCTTCCAGATCAAAACCGTTATACAAGATCAACGACCATTCCAAGAGCGATAGACCTTGAAATGAGGGGAACTTGTTTGTAAATCTGCTCAACATCTTCCTCCACAAAGATGGGACTAGCGAAATCTCACCGATCCCATCCACCAAGAACCATGGATTGGGAGCAGCCCGATTGATCAAATAATGCCGGCCCTGCCCCCGAAAGAGAAGTCGCTTGCGAGTCTTTGAAGCGGCTTCCTCGGCAATACGGTATACATCCGCCCAAGAAGCTGCCGCTTTCACCCAAACACGGTTGTTCAACCATGCCGGCCACTTTCCGAACTCACCAATTTCGAATCTTGTCCTCAGATCGGTGCTCAAAAGCAGTCCACCATAATACCTATCGATAATCGTCCCTGAAGTATCATTGTAGACATATCCCGAATCGACGTATTTTCGTGCTTCCTCTTCTGAGCTTCCGGCTTTCTGCAGCTCTTCGAGCGTCATTTGGGGATCCGATCGGCATGGTTCTCGCGAATCATCCCAATCGTAATCGTCGTGATAATAATTCCAGTAGCCTCCCATCATCTCATTTTCTTTTGTGAACGGCTTCCATCAATAGAGTCCGGCAGGTTCCTCGCTCGGTTCCTGGGGGACGAGTTCGCCGCGAAAGGCTTTGGCTAGGGTGGCAGGGGTGAGGCGCTCGACCGTCTTGCGCGTCTCGGCCAATCGGTATTCGATGCGATCTGCGAGGGCGAAGAGAGCCTCGACGCGGCGGACGATCTCTTCGCGTTCTTCAGGCGACGGGCAAGGAACACAGATTTGCCGAAGGTTAGCTTGCGAGAGGTTGCGCATGGACAACTGGTTGCCGCTGGCGAACGATTCAATTTGTTTTCGCCCAAGCGGCGATTGCAGGACGATCAGTAGCCAGGGCTTTAGTTCGTTGGGCATCACTAAGCGAAGAACCTTATCTGAGAGGTAAACAGGACGTGTCGTCTCATGGACGATGACGCAGGCTCCCACCAGTTCGATCGTATTTGCTCTGGAAATCAGGAAGTCGCCCACCTCGATTTTCGTCCGTTCCGCAACTTCTGCTCCGGATAGAAGGGTCTTGCTCTCTTCATCATTGTACCTTCCCCATGAAACGGCACTGATTTTCACGAGACCTTTCTCGTGCTGAGCCGGAGGCCTCTCATTGCATCGAACGTTGAGACCGGCTTCCACCCTGCTAACGATCGCGCCAACCGTTTCCTCCCCCCATCGGTCTTTGATGTGATGTCTTTTATGCCATTCCTCTGTGAGTTTGCCGGAGGTGGCGGCGGCGAGAACGGATTGGCGGAAGCGTTTGAGGAGAGCTGGCAGGCGGGCGAGGCGGGCGCGGCAGGCGTCCACCCGGCCCAGCAGCAGCTCCAGCTTGTCCGCGATCCGTTTCTGCTCGGCGAGAGGCGGAAGAGGAATCATCAGGCCTCTGAGAATGCCTTGGTTCAGATTCACCATTGTTGAACCCACCGATGCACCCACGAGCTCGGCCACGACCGAGGGACTAGACAAGAATCTCTGCAGGTAATCCGAGTCTAGCCTACACGAAGGCCGGACAATCAGTGAACCGGTGCCACAAAGCCATCCCGACTCTGTCTCTCCCACGACCGCACACCTGCCCATATCGCCTCGCCGACCGAGCACAACATCCCCCTTGGCCAGTTTGAACTCAGACAGCCGTTCAATGGTTACTGGTGCCACGAGCGCAGACCCATTCGGAACAATTCTCCCGTTTCTGATGTGCATCGGATTCACCAACGGAACGCCGCCCTGAACATAGTCTTTCTTTCCAAGACTGCTCCCGAAAGGGCCTGTCTTTAGAGTTGTGACGTCGCCCAGCTTTTCAGCTTGCCATCCTTTCGGCAAGCTCGGGTCAATCGCTTCGCCGTTCACGCCTTTACCTCCTCAACATCTTCTCCCAGCTCCGCTAAGATCCCCCGCAGATCCTCCATGATCGCCTCCAGTTCCTCCATCGCACTCGCCGCGAGCACCGCGGGCTCGGGCAGCTCATCATGCGCTTCCGCGTTCTCATCCTTCAGCCAAGAGATATCCAGCGAGTCATCCCGCTTCGCGATCCCTTCCCGGGAGAACTTCCGCAAGCGCCCTGTTGCACAACCATCCTTCCGCTTCTTCAGCGCAGACTCCCCACCACGTGAATCTCCCCCGAAAGCCTTCTCAAACTCTGCGAAGTGCTCGCGCGTCAGCGGGCTGCGCTTGCCGAAGCTAGGCATGTTCGCGCGCAGGTCATAGACCCAGACTTCCTTCGTGTTTCCCGTCTCCGTCGCCCCACGTGTGAAAAACAGCACATTCGTCTTCACGCCCTGCGCATAGAAGATTCCCGTCGGCAGGCGGAGTATGGTGTGAAGGTTGCACTTGTCCATCAGGTCACGACGGATCTCCTTCCCCACCCCGCTTTCGAAGAGCACATTGTCCGGCAGCACCACCGCCGCGCGCCCGCCGGGTTTGCCCTTGGAGGGCTTGCGCAGGGAGCGGTAGATGTGCTGGAGGAAGGCGAGCTGCTTGTTGCCGGTGGCAAAGGTGAAGTCATCCCGCGTCGAGCCTCCCCCACCCTTCTTCGTGCCGAAGGGTGGATTCGATAGCACCAAATCCGCATCATCGAGCTTCTGGCCATCGGCGGACAGCGTGTCGCCTAACAGGATCGGGCTGTGGATGTCGTGCAGCAGCGCATTCATCAGCGCCAGCCGGTGGGTGCTCGGCACCAGCTCCATCGCGGTAAAGGCTTGGTTGCGCTGGAACTCCTGCATGTCCTCGCTGAGGTCGAAAAGATCGTCGCTGTGCTCCTTCACATAGCGGTCCGCGGCCACCAGGAAGCCAATGGTTCCGGCGGCGGGATCGTGCACGTGCTCGCCCGGCTGCGGCTTCATCAGCGCCACCATCGAATCGATCAGCGGCCGCGGCGTGAAATACTGCCCGGCGCCGGACTTCGATTCCTCCGCGTTCTTCTGCAGCAGGCCCTCATAGAGATCGCCCAGCCCCTCCTTGCGCGCTGAATACCAATCGAGCGCATCGATATTCGTCACCAGGGTATGCAGGTGGCGCGGCTGGCGCAGGGAAGTCTGCGCATTCGCGAAGATCGCCTGGACGGAAGGATTCTTCGCTGCGCCCAGCTTCACCAGCATCTCCCGGTAGTGCTGCAAGAGCTCAATGCCCTCGAGCGCGGTCAGCGACTTCCATCGGTAGTCCTTCGGGATCCGCTCCTCCTTCTTGGTCTCCTCCGCCATCTTCAGGAACAACAGGTAGGTCAGCTCCGTGACGTAGTCCGAGTAGAGCACACCGTCATCCCGCAGGATATTGCACAGGTTCCAGAGCTTCTGGACGATATCGAAGGTGTTGGCCATGGATGAGGACGATCGGGCGGGCGGGCAGGATCTTCAGGGATGGCAGGCAGGCATGACAACCCCGGAAGCGGCTGCTGTCGCCCGCGCCGCCTCAGGCCGCATCATTCCAGATCTCGGCGTGGAGCTTTTCCAGGAGTTCGGGCAGGCGGCCGGAGAAGGACTTGTTGATGGTGGCGAAGCCGCCGGCTGCGGCGAAGGCCCCGGCCTGCAGCGAGTTCTGATCCACCACGCCCTCCTGTTTGATCTGCTTCGCGATGCGCTCCAGCCACTTGCGCTGCGGCTGGGTCCACAGGAAGTCCTTCGTGGACACGATCCGGCGAACCGCGGCATCCACCCGATGCTCGAAGGGCACCAGCGGGCAACCGAGCGCCTGCGAGCGGATGTAGCCGACCAGACGCGCCGGGCAGTCCTGGTGCTTCGCCTCGCGCCAGGCCTCGCGCAGATGGTTCTCCACGAAGCCCGCATCCGACATCGCCAGCACCAGCGAACGCAGGTCCGCCCGGGTCAGATCCGAGGGCCGCGTGAGCACCGCGGAGAGCACCATGTTCTTGTTCCGGTTCTCTTCAATCCAGGAAGTGAAGCTCTGGAGGTAATCCTCCGGCTTCTGCCGCCCGCTGCCATAGCCGCGCCCGACCTCCCGGATGCCGTCCTCATGCTCGGAAATCAGCAGCCGTCCGCCCGTGCCCAGCTGGCGCAGGCTCTGCAGCCAACTGGCAAGCTGCGGATGCTGCCCGAACAAGGCGAGGACCTCTTCCGGCGAGCCGTGCAGGGTCTCGAATAGCGCCTCCGGCGTCAGCCCGCCGAAGCGCGTCGCCATGTCGGCCGCCTTCCGCGTGATCTTCTTCCGCAAGCGCCCGATCTTCACCACCAGCTCCGCGCTGAAGCGCCCTTGGGCATCCCCGCTGCTGGCCTTGATCCACTCCAGTTGCTCGGCGATGCTGGCCTTCGGATTCACCACCACCGGCTTCATGTTCGTGAAGTCCTCCAGGATCGCATAGAGGTCCACCGCATCGAAGATCTCGAAGGCCTCCTTGTCCAAGCCCTCGCCGAACAGGTTCTCGCACAGCCGCGTCGCGCGGCCGAGCATCTGCTCGTAGAGAATGCGGCTCCGGACCCGCCGAACGAAAACCAGGCGTGTGATCTCCGGGATGTCGATGCCGGTGCTCAGCAAGTCCACCGTGACGCCGACCTGTGGATGCGCCTCGTTCTTGAACTTCTTGATCAGCTTGTCATCCCCCTGCATCGAGCTGCCGGTGATCTTCGCGATCATGGCATCCGGCTGCGGCCCCCAGTGCGCATCCATCTCCTCCTTCAAGACCCGGACGAAGAGATCCGCATGCGAATCCCGGGCGCAGAACACCAGGGTCTTCCCCGGATTCGCCGGATCGAGGTGCGCGACCAGCTCCTTGCAAACCGTGCGGTTGAAGGACTCCGTGATCACCTCGCGGTTGAAGGAGTCCACCTCCTTGAGCACTTCGTCGGGAGCCTGCACCAGATCGATCGTGCCGCTGCCGGGATCGTAGGAGCGCAGATCTTCGCCCTTCTTCCACTTGATCCCGGAGGCGGTGAGATTCGTGAGGATCCGGATCGGCGGATCATGGTCGCAGAGGAAGCCATCGGTGACCGCCTCGCGGTAGGAGTAGGTGAAGATCGGCCGCCCGAAAATCTCCGCCGTATGCAGCGCCGGCGTGGCTGTTAGACCGATCTTCACCGCGAAGAAGTGGTCCACCACCCGCCGGTACTTCGCGATGAAGTCCTCCTCCGAGCGGAAGGCCAGCTCATGCTCCGCCATCTCCCGGTCGAGGTTGTAGCCGCGGTGGCATTCATCGATCAGGATGCAGTCATACTGGTCCACCGCCGGCGGCGGCTCATCCCCCGAAAGCAAGACCCGGCGCACCATGCTCTGCACGGTGGCGATGTGAACCTTCGTCTCCGGATCCACCTTCGCCTCGCCCAACTCGCGGACATCGTAGATCTCGGTGAAGGTCTGGAGTTGCTCCAGCTTGATCTGGTCGAAACCGTTCTCGAAGGCCTGCTTCCCGAGCTCGGTCCGATCGACAAGGAAGAGTATCCGCCGGAAGCGCTTCGACTTGATCAGCCGGTAGATCAGTGAGATCGCTGTGCGCGTCTTGCCGGTGCCGGTGGCCATGGCCAGCAGCAGCTCCCGCTGCCCGGCGGCAATCGCCTCCTCCACCCCGCGGATCGCATTGACCTGATAGTAGCGGAGACCGGGCAGATCCACCGGGGTTTCCGCCAGGGTCTCGTCGGCAGAACTGACATCCGCCGCCAGCGCCGCCTGCAAGCCCTCCGGACTCGGCCAGCCATCCAAGGCATGCGGATGATTGGTGGGCTTCCGCAGATCCTGGAAATGGATGCCGCTCTTCTCCTGGATCTGGCGCAAGTAGGGCCGCCCATTCGCCACATAGACGAAGGGCACCTTGAACTCACCCCACGGCCCCGACGCGGGCAATGCATATCCCTTCGGATCAATGTCACGGGCGTATCGCTTCGCCTGCCCGAGGACCGAGGGCAGGTCCTTCTTGAACCGCTTCGCCTCCACCACCGCCTCCACCACCGCCACCAGCTCCAACCCTATGAAAAATGCATAGTCCACCGGCCCGCTGGCCCCCGGCCACTCAGCGATGGCAATACTCTTGCCCTTCTGCGGCCGCGCGCCCTTGGAATGCCGCAGCACCTCGGAGTCAACCTCCCAGCCGGCTTGACGCAGCTGGCCATCGATTAAAAGGCGGATGGCCGCTTCATCGAGTTCGACCAAGCTGGCCGCCTCCGCGGATGCCAGTACAACGGCCGAAACCGCCTGCGGCGCGACCGGATCAGCAGCCACCTCCGCCTGCTTCGCGGCCAAGCGCTCCTGCAGCGCTGCCTTCTCCGCCTCGACTTCGGCAGCCATCTGCTCCCAGAAGGATTGCCCATCCTTCGCCGCACGAAGTTCCTGCTGGATCGACTCCAACTGCTGGGCCGCTTCATGGTGGTTGGCGCGGTAAGTGGCGAGATCCCCTGCAAGCTTCTCCAGCTCCGCCCGCAGCTCCTTGCTCTCGTCCATCGGCGCCTGCGGCGGGATGAAGGGCCCCGGCTTAAACTGCGGCACCCCGAAAGTGCGATGGAACCAGACCCCGAGCTGCCACGCGATCTTGAGGGTGGAGAGCGCCGTCCGGTGATCGCCGGCCAAGGCATGGTTGGCAGCATTGCCCGTGCGGCGGACTTCGCCGAAGAGCTGGTGGACCTCGTGGGGCAGGATCCGCTGGTCGCGGAGCCGCCCGAGGAGATCATACTGGGCCTCATCCGGCCGCAGGAAGAGGCCCGTATTGGCGGCTACCACCTGCGCGAGGAGTTCCGTCAATTGGCGGAGCTTGAGCAGGCAGGTATTCGGATCCTCCGCGAAGTAGCGCTCCGCCAGCATGCCCAGCCGCAAGAGCTGCTCATCGTGTGCTCGCAGATGGGCGAAGTTGCTCTGCGCTTGGAGCGATGATCGGGCAGAGGTGGACACGGTGGGCAGCCGCAGGATTCAAGAACTGAGCGGTTTCTAACGATTTTCTGGCCCATGGGAAGTTTGAACCACCTATCTCTCCAAGTCCGGCTCCATGCGCATCAAACCCGCTCCCATATCCTTCGCCTCAGGAAGCTCCCCTCCGGAACAAATTGCGGAACCACAATTGGATATTGTTAGAGCGAGTGGGTCTCCAACCGAAGCTTCTGTCGCACCCGCCCCCAAGGCCAAATAGACGGCACAGTCGGCACGATTTTCCGTGCAACAAACCGTGCAATAGATCGGGTAAAAACCCGCATTTCCCTGCATCAGGACCGAAACTCCAGCCGAGCATACAGAGTAACAAAAAGCCCCGCAAATCCTTGATTTGCAGGGCTTTGAAAGAGGTGGCGGGAGTAGGATTTGAACCTACGACCTTCAGGTTATGAGCCTGACGAGCTACCTGGCTGCTCCATCCCGCGATTTGTGTTGTGCGCCTTTCGGCGCGGGCCGCGACACTACCCGGAGATCCGGTCTGCGCAAGGGATTTTTGGAGAATATTTTCCGCAGGAGCTCAGCCCTCGATCCGATGCGGCAGGAAGCGGCTCATATTACCGGTCACAGGGCCTTGATCACCACGCGCGGAGAGTCCCCGGCATTCGTCGCCCACCATCCAGAGGCCCCATACGATGTGCTGGCCACTGGCTTGGAAGAGATCCGCATGCTGCTGGTAAACGATCGGTCCGTCCTCTGTCGGCAGTGGCGGCGGCGAATGGAAGGGCCCGCGCGAGTGCAGAGTGACCCCAGCACCTTCACGACCGAAGAATGGCTTGGCCACCCAACGGTCGACATTCCCCAAGCCTTCCCGTGAGTATGCGGCCGGCAGTAGCAGACGATGTCCGGGATTCAGCTCCCAGAGGATCGGCAGTAGGCCCTTGTTAGAGAGCATCATCTTCCACGCCGGCTCGGTGAATCGCGCCCGCTCTTGGCCCATCTCTGCAAAGAAAGGCTCATTCACCATCCATTCCCATGGGTAGAGCTTGAAGAGCCGCTCGATAGGCCGCTCCGACAAATCCGTGAAGCGCCCCTCCTCGGAGAAGCCGATCTCCTCGATATCCATCAACTCGACATCCTTGCCTGCCTGCTCCGCGGTCTCGGCAAGGTAGGCGATCGTCTGGCGGTCCTCCAAGTGGTCCAACTTGCAAGCGAAGTGGATCATCGGCTCGGGAAAAATCTTCCAGCGCTCGACCAAGGCTTCGTGCAGCGAATTGAGCTGGTCATCCGACGCCGCCACATCCTCAAGCCACTGCCACTGGATCACTGCCGCCTCTAACAGGGAGGTCGGTGTATCGGCATTGTACTCCAGCAGCTTCGGCGTGCCGCTGCCGTTCCATGCGAGATCGAAACGGCCGTAGAGAGATGGATCGCGAACCAGCCAGGAAGTCTGGATCATACCCACGGCGGAGTCCGGGATTGCCAAGCGCTCCCACCAGCCGCGGCGAACGATCTCATCGCAAGCGACGAGACACATCGCGTGCAGTTCATTGGCCGCATCTTCCAGGACCTCCGCTGCCTCCAGGGTGAAGACAAGGTTGCGGTCCTCGCTCCAGTACGGATCCCCGCTGTCAGTATGCCAGAGCAGGCCCGCTTCCTCCACGCGCCCACGCCAATTCGTGCGCGGCGCGCGCACTTCCAATCGCACCGGTGTCTTCATGATCGCTCGCTCTTAGCTGCCGAAGCTTTTGCTGCTGCCGCTGCTGCTCCGGCTGGAGCCAAAGCCACCGCGCACTGACTTGCCGGCCGTCACCGGCGAGCCGCTCGCCTTGCTCTGCTCGACCATGCGCCGATAGCCCGGGTTGGCCGCCGCGTGGGCGCTAACCTTGCTACGCTCGCTCTCGATCTCACCCTGCCAAGCCGGAGCCTGGGTGGCCGCACGGTTGAATCCAGCCGTCGGGGTGAAGCTGTTGCGATTGCCCGAGAGCATCCAATACATCAGCAGGGCGTTACCCATACCGAAGCCGCTGTGATGATTGTGCACGATGGTGCCGCCGCCTGAGCCTCCCTGCTCGTCCTCCTTCTGCTCCTTTTCAAGGGCAGCCAGGACCTTCTTCAAGGCCTCGGGCGAAGGCCGGCTCGGCGGGATCTCCTCCACCGGCGGCGGAGTCGTCTGCCAGACGCCATTCATGAACCATTTGCCGTCGCGGGCCGTGCCATAGGGCTCCGGGAAGAAATCGTGCGCACCCGCATGGTAATAACCCACCCCTTCAAGCTTGAAGTTATTGGGAACATCGCCAGCCGTCAGCGTCTTCTTCAGCGCGTCCATCTGCTCGATTTCCTTCTGGGTCTTGGCCATCTGCTCATCCTGCGCCGTTGCCGTATAGCTGCGTTCGCAGCCGCTGAGCCCCAGGCCTGCGATCAGGCAGGCCGTGGACCAGCAAAGTATCCCGGCAGGTCGGATGATCGCGTTGCGTCGTTTCATGGGAGTCCGGTCAAGTTATCTCGGATTTACATATCCCGTCAATCCAAGGCGGATTCCAAACTCGCCCCTTGGTTCCACTCCCCAGCCAAAGGCTCGCCACTCGGGGCTCCGCATGCTTCGCTGGCGCCGCGATGATGTCCGCGCCGGCCGCTACCACTCCTCTTCTACCCGCCAGCCTCTGGCAGGAAAGAGCTGCGGCGCATCGTGCCCGCGCGGAACGCTGGACCGTCCCCGCGCGCGATCGCCGCGCGGCCAACAAGCCGCACCCGGTGGACGACTTCCTCTTTACCTACTACCGCTTCTCCTACGCGAAGATCGAGGAGTGGCACCCGGGCGTCGGGGTTGCGCTTGAGGATGCTTCTCCCCTCCCCGGGTGCTGGACGAAGGCTCCCTACCGCCATGAGCAGGGCCGGATTTTCGCGGACCCTGCCATGCTCGATGACAAGGAGCGCGCCCGCCTATACTGGACTCACGCGCTGTTGGTCGCCACGCGGGACCGTCCGCCACTCTTCACCTGCCACGGCCTGCACGAGTGGGCGATGGTCTATCGCGGTGCCGAAATCCGCCACGACGGCACCGTCGCCCTCCGCCTGCCGCAAGCCGAGATCGACGCGCTGATCGAGTCGCGCCCCATCCGCTGCTCCCACTTCGATGCCTTCCGCTTCTTCCATCGTGATGCCCAGCCGCTGAACCGGCTTCAACCCAGCTTGGAAACTCGCCCCGAATTCGAACAACCTGGCTGCGTCCACGCGAACATGGACCTCTACAAGTGGGCCTTCAAGGCGATGCCTTGGCCGGGATCGGACTTGCTGCTGGATTGCTTTGAGCTGGCGGTCGAGTTGCGCTCACTCGACATGCGCGCCAGCCCCTACGAGCTCTCGGCCTTCGGTGTCGTCCCCATCCCCATCGAGACCACCGAGGGCCGCCGCGAGTATGAGAAAGAGCAGATGCGACTCGCGGCAAAAGCCGCTCCCTTGCGGGAACGCTTGATCACGGCCTTGGCCGAAACAGTCGCCCGCTTTTAGAAGCGCCCCGCCAAGCTCTCGAAGTACCACTGAGCGATCTTCCAGCCGCCGAACATCCACGCATAGGCACCCAGGATCAGGAAGGGCCCGAAGGGCAAGCGCACGCCGAAGCCTATGCGCCCCAGCACCGCGGCCACGATCGCAAACAGCGAGGCAGCGAAGAGGCTGAAGAACACCCCGGCCCAGCCGAAGAAGGCACCGATCGCGCCCATCAGGTGGACGTCTCCCCCGCCCATCGCCTCGCGTGGGATCACCGCCCGGGCGGACTTGCCTTCCAACGCCTTGACCTCCTCGATCGGAATCGAGCGGCCGTCGGGCAACTCGATCCCGTGCTCGCGGATGGTCAGCACGCCCGCCTGCACCGGTTCCCCGTCGAGGCGCAGCTCGCTGCACTCCACGATCAGGCGGTCGGTCTTGCGGTAGAAGATGTCCCACCAGCCGAGCTTCTCGCCGTTCATCTCGAACCAGATCGGATCCTCGTCGCTCTCCGGCTCGATCAGGCGCCAGTCGACCGGATTCGGGAACTCCATCTTCTTTTTGCCAAAGGCCAGCTTGCCCAAACGCACCACCAGCCAGAGTCCGCAGAAACCGATCACCCATCCCACCACCGACTGCTTCAGCCCTTCCTTCCAGTCCGGCGCGAACATCCCCGCGGTCGCCCAGTTCGCCAGATCCGGCAAGCGCGGCCACAGCGCGGCGGCCACCAGTCCCGCCACGGAAGTGGCCCAAGTGAAAGACAGCGGGATCACCATATGCTCCGCATCGATGAAAGTGATCGAAACGAAGAGCGCCGCCATGATCCACAGCGGCAGAACAGTGGCCAGCTTCAGGCTGGGATTGGCCAGCTCCCAAGGGCTCAGATTGCCCTGCACGAACCACCACACTGCCGCGAAGAGCAGCGCCGTGAGCAGCTCCACCCCGAAATAGCGGAAGGCGATCGGCGCCTTGCAGTTCTTGCACTTCCCCCGCAGCCACAGCCAGCTCACCAGCGGGATATTCAGCCGCATCGGGATATGATACTTACACTTCGGGCAGAAGGAGCGGTTTGGCTCATTCACCGAGAGGCCCAGCGGCACGCGGTAGATCACCACGTTCAGGAAGGAGCCGATGCACGCGCCGATCAGGAAGGCCGGCACGAACCAAATGAGATGGTTCAGGAAGGGGTAGATCAAGGTGCTGCCATTCAACCCCATCAAAACCATTTCGGAAATCCGAAATTTCGCTTCCGGACTGGACAGCCCGCCCCCCTCACTTCTTGGCGGCCTCGTCCCGCTTCAGTCCAGCCAGCTCCGCTTCGGCCTTCTGGATTGCCCTCTGGTCGGCATCCACCTGTTGAATCAGCGCCACCAGAGTGTTGTAGTTGCGATTCTGGTTCGGACGAAGCACCGCATATTGCTGTGCGCAGGCGGCCACCCGGTCCTTCAGGAAGGCAATCTGCTTCTCCACCCGGGAGATCTTGTCTTGGTGATTCTTTGTCTTCGCCACCTCCAGGCCGCGATCCATTTCCTGCGCGAATTGCCTGTTTTGCTTCTTCTCCGATTCCAGGAAGGCCTCCATCTCTTCCGAGTCGAATTGGAAGCGCTCGCGCACCTTCTCTGGCAGATCCATGGCCATGATCCGGATGCTACCGTCCCTGAAGCTTACCTGGATCCCCGCGGGATCGACTTTCTTCACAACCGCAGCCTCCAAGTGGCGGCCGCCGGGCAAATCCATGGTGGGCAGCACCTCCCCCACCGCCTTCTCGCGGACCTGCTGCCGGTAGGCCTTCGCGTAAGCCACGCCGCGCGTCTGGAGGCAAGTCAAAGCCGCTTGGGTCTGATCGAGCTTGGCGGTGATCTCCTTCAACTTCGCGTCCGCGGCGTTTTGACGGGCGCTATTCCGGTTGATCTCATCGGCGAGTCGTCCGGACTCGTAGTAATTCTTTTCCGCGTCCTCCAAATCGTGAGTCAGGTGGCCGATCTCCTTTTCCTGACGGGCGATCACCGCAGCATTGGATTCATGCCCCCCGATCCCGCTCAGGCTTGGGTCGAAGGCAAACAGCGAGAGACCAATCACGGAAGCCAGGACGAAGACGGCCATGCAGGTGCCGATCACGCCCGCACCGCGATAGCTGATAAAGAGATCGTCGAAAAACTTCATGGCTTCTCCTTCAGGCGCGAGGGTTCCACCACATACTTGCGACGGTAGACTTCATCCTCCCGGGTGGCCTTCTCCAGGTCACCTTCGAGTGTGAGCAGCTCTTCCTGCTTGGTCCTGACATACGCCTCGGCCACCTCCGCCAGTTGCCGGGACTCCTCGGCCTGTGCGGCCGTCGCCGTGGCCGGATCACCAGCCTGCGCTTGGAAACGTTTGAGGCGGCTTTCCAAGTCAGCGATTTTGCGCGCCTGCCGTGCCCGCAAGGAGGCCTCCGCCGAGTCACCGCGGCAACCTGCCAAGAGTGCCACGGCCAGCAGCACCAAGGATATCAAGGGAGGTTTCAAAGGCCGCAGGATGCTCCTCTGCGCAGAACAGGGTCAAGCGACTGGATATGAAATCCCGGTGAAGATATGCCATTTTCCCGCCTCTGTCCCCTGCCCTTGCTTGCACCGCGGCCTCCCTTCGCCTAACGACGGGCGGAGTGTCCCACCCGCGCAAAATCGCCAGTTCCCTCGCCCGCCGTCTCAAGGCTGCGGGCCACACGGCCTATTTCGCCGGCGGCTGCGTCCGCGATCGCCTGCTTGGCAAGGAGCCAAAAGACTACGACATCGCCACTTCCGCCACCCCCGCCCAAGTGATCCGGCTCTTTCCCGGCTCGAATGAGGTCGGAGCCCATTTCGGCGTGGTCATCGCCAAGGACCGCGGTGTGCACGTCGAAATCGCAACCTTCCGCACCGACGGCTCCTATAAGGACGGCCGCCGGCCGGAAGGCGTGACCTTCTCGACACCGGAGGAAGACGCCCAGCGCCGTGATTTCACCATCAACGGCCTCTTCGAGGATCCGGACAGCGGCGAGGTGATCGACTTCACCGGCGGACAGGCAGACCTCCAGGCCAAGGTGCTGCGGGCGATCGGAAATCCTGCCGACCGCTTCGCAGAGGACTCGCTGCGATTGATGCGCGCGGTGCGCTTCGCCACCACCCTGGACTTCGAGATCGAGGCCGGGACCTGGGCCGCAATGTGCGAGCATGCAATGGGCTTGCAGCGCATCTCCGCGGAACGCATCCGTGATGAGTTCTCGCGCATCATCGTGCTGCCGGACCGGCGTCGCGGGCTCGAGCTGCTGATCGATTCCGGCCTGATCCAATACTTCCTCCCCGAGGTCCTGCCGCTGATTGGCTGTGAGCAACCGCCCCAATGGCACCCGGAGGGCGATGTCTACATCCACACGCTCATCATGCTGGAGATGTTAGGCCCCGAGGCCTCGCTCGAGCTCTGCCTGGCCGTCCTCCTCCACGACATCGCCAAGCCCCCCACACGCACCTACGACGCAGCGGAAGACCGCATCCGCTTCAACGGCCACGATGCCTTGGGTGCCGCCATGGCGGAAGAGATCCTGCGCCGTCTCAGGTATCCGAATCATGTGATCGAGAACGTGGCCTTCATGGTCTCGCGCCACATGCAGTTCATGAACGTGCAGAACATGCGGATCTCGAAGCTCAAGCGCTTCATGTCCGCTCCGACTTTTACCCAAGAGTTGGAACTCCACCGCGTGGACTGCGGCTCATCCAACGGCTTCACCGGCAACCTCCACTACCTCCTCGCCAAGCGCGAGGAGTTCGCCGCCGAGCCTCTCATTCCCAAGCCACTGGTCACCGGCCACGACCTCATCTCTCTCGGCGTCCCTCCCGGCCCGCGCTTCACGGAGATCCTGGAAGCGGTGCAGACGGAGCAGCTCGAGGGACGGCTGACGGAACGCGAAGGTGCGCTTGAGTGGGTAAGGAAGATAATCTAACATGCCTCATCGGCATGATATTCCAGCGAACTCCGCTCCTTGCTCTCCTCGCGCTGCTCTCTTCCTGCGACAGCAGAAAGCCCGCGGGAGCGGAGAATCAGGGAGAGGCACCGCCACCCACGGTGGTGGGGATGAGCAAATATCAATATGTCGCCTGTGATGGCGGCCCGCACACTCTCCTCGCAGTGTCTACCACGGGTGATTGGCAAGGGCACAGGATGATTCGATCCACCGACTATCGCCGGGCCAGCTCGATCACGGGCAAATGGGATATCCTTCCCGTCGGCAAGGGCAGCGCCCTCATCATGACAGGTCCTCCGATCAGCGCCTGCCGCCTCAAGGGCGACCCCGGACCTCCGGACATCTTCGTGCTACAGCAAATGGCTTCCACGAGCTTGGACGACCTCTTGGACCGAGCACTCGCGGCCACGCCGGCCACCAGCTTTACCGATAGCGGCAAGACCCCGCGCTTCGAACAAGCGGACGCACTGCTTTTCTTCGCAAGCGATGACCCGGCGAGCCCCAGCTATGACGTCGCAAAGCTCACGATCGCTCCGGGAACTTACGCCATCCACACCGCGAGCTACAAGGGACCGGGTCCCGAAGAAGTGGACGTCTACCGCTTGGTGCCTTCAGCGGCGGCAAGCCCAGCGCCCTGAAGCATTCACCCGCCGGTCCCCATGAGCAAACATCCTTCCGTCCGCTACGCCGAAAGCCCGCCCCCCGAATTGGCGGAAGCGGTCCGGACCTACCGCGATTTCTGGGCCCGGCTGCGGATGCAGGAGCATGATTTCCCCGCGAACTTCGATGGCTCAAAGGGCGACTTGGACGCTCTCGGATACTGTGTTTATGAGATCGGCTTTCCGGAAAGCGACTACCGCCACGCGTCCCTGATCTGGGCCCAAGCCATCGTCAATCTGACGGAGATGTCCTGGCTTGAACCGATTGCTGGGCAAATAGCCATTGGCGGGCCGGGAGACGGTCCGGGCGAACTCGCCTTCTTCCCGCACGCGCGCCTGCTGGAACTCGTCGCGGGCCACTATTCCCAGGATGAGACCTTTTCCGAACTGACCGCCGCACTGCTTCTACAAGCCCTGTGCGCAGGCTACGGGCTGGAGGACCTTCCACGTCTCAGCGAACTATCATTCGCGGAAGCCGCCATATCCGGATCTTCCCATTTCGATTGCTTGGCTGTCCATAGCCGCCACCTGAGGCGAGGAGCAAGACGAGCCAGACGGGAATGCTTGAAGGAGCATTTCGAGAAGCTCAGGGAGAAGTATCAGCACCCCGGTGATTCCGACCTGCTCTCGTGAAGGCTCTCCCCACCGTCCGCCACGCATCGCATCCGCCCGCCGGGCTGGAAGAGGCGGTCGCCATCTATCGTTCTTTCTGGAGCGAGCGGGGCCTGAACTCCAAGGGCTGGAATGTCCACTTCGATGGCTCGGAAGCCGATCTCCAAGCACTCTACTACTGCGTCTATGAGCTGGGGTTCCCGGACGATGACTACCGCCTCGCCGCCCTCATCTGGGCCCAGGCGATGGTCCACCTGACCGAGATCCGCTGGCTGGAACCGATCGCCGGCCAGTTTGCCATCGGCGGGCCCACTGACGGCTACCCGCGCCTCGTCTTCTTCCCGCACACCCGCCTGTTGGAGATCGCGAAAGGCAGCCACACGCAGTTCGATGTCTTCGCGTTCCTGACCGACTCGCTCCTGCTTCAAGCCCTCCGTGCGGAGCATGAACCCTCCGAAATCCCCAAACTCTGCGCGCTCTCATTCGGGCAGGACTACTATTCAGGAGCAGGATCGTCCTTCCATCCATTGGCAGTGCTCACCCGCTGGCTGAGCCGCAGCGCGGCACGGGCGGAAAAAATCCAAGCGGCCGCGGACCAGCTCGCCCGTGAGGAATTCGTGAAACAGCTCGGGGAGGATATGGGAGCCTCTTGAATCATGTGCCCCACCCCCGACTGGCCGTCGTAGGGAGATCGGAGTTGGAACGTGACCCACCACCGAGGATCGCATAAGCTCCCGACTGATGGACTCGGAGGCAATCGTGACACCAGCCCTCTACCCCAACCGTCTGGGACGAAGGGCCCTTTTCCTGCCGGTCTTTTCCTTCCTTGTCATCGGGACCGCCCCAATGCTCTTCGGCAGCCTTCCCGAATGGCTGGCAAACTTGTGCCTCTTCGCCGCGGGACTCTTCTTGCTCGGCTCAATCCCCTTCGCCGCCTGGGTGGCTTGGAGCGGGCGGAAGACAAATCGCCCGCAATTCCGGCAGGGCTTGGGCGGCTGCGCCTTGGGCGTGGCGCTGTCGGCATTCACCCTCTTCGCCCTCCACCAAATCAGGATGAAGGCAGAGGCGACCCAGAAAGCCCTCGAAGCCAGCCAAGCCGCTGATTCCCAAGCCCTCCCCCCGCGATAATCCACGCGGAATTTCCCGGAATTTCCGCATGGCGGGGCCGTCTTGGGCCGCCTAGGCTTCTCCCCATGCAGACCGTCCCCGTCGAACACAGCGACCCGATCAACGCGAAGATCCTGGCGATTTCAGAAGACCTCATCTCCGGCTTCCAGCGCCAGCCCTTCCACGTGATCGCGGAGCAGAGCGGCGTGCCGCTGGAGACGGTGCTGGAGCGGATCAAGGCAATGCTTGAGGCCGGGATCATCCGCCGCGTTCGCCAGACCCTGCTTTCCACCAAGCTGGCCCACGGTGCCCTCGTCGCTTGGCGCGTCCCGGAAGAGAAGCTCAACGCCGCGTTCGACTTCATGTCCAAGGAGGACCCCTTCTCCGGCCACGTCGTGATCCGCTCGACGGACACGGAAGTCTCCGGCTCCGGCTATCGCCTCTGGACCACGCTGAAGGTGCCCGTCGGCGAGTCGCTTGATGAGCACGCCACCGCCCTGCTGCGCCTGACTGGTGCCGAGGAGTATCTGCTCATGCCCGCGAATGGCGTCTTCGCCCTCGGCGTCGGCCACGTCCGCCGCCGTGCCCTTGAGCCCGGTGACAAGGCCGACGACCTCGCGGAGATGATGACCACCGTTCCGGTCGAGTTGACCCAGGAAGAATGGGACACCCTGCTCGCCCTCAAGGAAGAGCTTACCACCGAAGAGATCGTCGCCAATCCATGGGATGCCCGCGCCGCCAAGCTCGGCATCTCCGTCGATCGCTTCTGCGAGATCGCGGAAACGCTCAATGCCAAGAAGGTCATCGGCCGCTTTTCCACCTTCCTCGAGCACGTGAAACCTTCCTCGACCGGTGAACGTGTCACCCGCTTCAATGGCCTGTTCCACTGGGCGGTGCCGAAGGGCCGCGAGATGGAAGCCGGTGCCGAAGTCGGCCGCCACTACTGCATGACCCACTGCTACTGGCGCGAAGGCGGCCCGCAGTTCGGCAACGTCAACATCATGGGCGTCGTCCACGGTACCGAGAAGGCCCGCGTCTTGGAGCACAAGGCAGCCATTGATCGCTATCTGGAATCCATCGGCATCCCGGTCTCCTACACCAACGTCTTCTGGGGTGGCCGCTCCGAGATCAAGCCGTCGGAGATCTCACCGATCGTCTACAAGCAGTGGCACGAAAGCCACAAGTGAAGCGCTTCCCATGAAGCCAAAGCTCGCTTGGTTCATGCTTGCGCTGGTGGCTGGCAGCGCCTGCTCGCGCAAGCAAGTCGACCAAGCGGGGCCGCCGAAATCGCCCGCGAAATCGGCTGGTCCCGCCGCCGCCCCACCAGCATCACAGCAGGAAGCGAAGTCCGAGTTCATCACCTACCGCTCCCGGGGCGGGAAGCTGGGCATCCTCGCGACCAATTTTGCAGGTGCCTGCAATATCACCGTCACCCGCGACTCGCCCACCGGACCGTCGGAAACCACGGCGGAGATGTCCCCCGCCACCTTTGCGAAGCTGATTCAGGCGACCACCGACGTCCCCGCGATCTCCTCCCATCTCTTGGGGGAGAATTCTGGCGAAGCCGACACGGAGACCCACCACATCATCACCGTCACCGAGCAGTCGGCTGCCGGCTCCTCCAGTAAGATTTATGGGGTTTCTGACAAGGATGCCCCGCCGGAGTTCCGCGAGTGGCTCTCTTTGCTCGAAAAATCGGTCCGGAAGGATTAGAATTCCACCATGGACCCACGGGGGTCGGACAGATTCCTCGCTTATCACCCTTGGAATCTTACGTCTCGCACCAGCTCCAGCAGTGCGAGTCCATGTCAGCAAATGACTTACAAACCTGTCATTTTCGTCACAAGCCACCCGTTCCCGCCGGGGAGGCCCGGCCCTAAAGCTCAACCCGCATGCAGAAAATCCTGATCGTCGAGGACGAGCGCGACATCGCAGACCTAGTGGGCTTCAATCTGGAGCGCGCGGGTTACTCGGTGCTCAAGGCGCACGACGGGATCACGGGCGCGGAATTGGCAGTCCACGAGCGCCCGGACTTGGTGATCCTCGACCTGATGTTACCCGGCAAGGACGGCTATGGCGTCTTCAAGGAGATCCGCCGCGACTCTCGCAGCCGCGATATTCCGGTCATCATGCTCACCGCTCGCGCCCAGACTGAGGACCGCATCCAAGGTCTCGAGGCCGGTGCTGATGACTACCTCACCAAGCCCTTCTCACCGAAGGAACTGATGCTCCGCGTGCAGGCAGTGCTCAAGCGCAGCGACGGCCCGCCGGGCTCAGTGGAGGTGACCTACGGACCCTTCCGCTTCGACAAGAACTCTCTCAAATTCTACCTCCAAGGCCAGCCAGTGGAGCTCACCTCCACCGAGTTCAAGCTGCTCCTTTTCCTGACGGAACGCGCCGGCAAGGCGCAAGACCGCAATGACCTGCTCCGCACCGTGTGGGGCTATAGCGACGAGGTGCACAGCCGCACCCTCGACACCCACATGAAGCGTCTCCGTCAGAAATTGGGCGAACATGCAGCGATGGTTGAAACTGTGCGTGGCATCGGATACTGCGTGTCGTCCATCTAAGGATGACCCATCCGCTTGCCATTGCCTCGATCCTCGCGGCGCTCTGCGCCTTCGTGGCTCTCGGCGTTACCGCCTTGCGCCTGCGCCGTGCGCGCAGGGGATTTCGCGAGGAAGTCTCATCGTGGAAAATGAAGCTGGATCTCGACCTGCGGCATGCCCGCAAGGAGCGCGACCTGCTGCTCGATGCGCTGGGCGATGCCTTCATGCTGGTGGATGCGGATGCCCGCGTTCTCTTCGCGAACAAGGCGGCCCGCACCCTCTTCCGCGGTCGGGACCTCACCGGCCGTACAGTTCACGAGGCCTTCCTCGACCAACGCCTCGCCGCCGCGCTGATGCGCTGCCTGGACACCGGCGAGCCGACCGTGACGCGCGCTGTGCTCGGCCAACAATCCTCACCGCTCGGCGACCAGGAACGCCGCGGCATGAACGCCTGGGTCATCGACGCCGCCCGGCTTTCCGACAGTCCGGCGGACGACCCCACCACCCGAGTCGTGATTCGTGACGTGACCAACGAGTATCAAACCGAGCAGGTCCGGAAAGACTTCGTCGCGAATGCCTCGCACGAACTCCGCACCCCGCTGGCCATCATCAACGGCTACCTGGAGAACCTGATCGATGACGATCTGTTAGACGACAAGGAGCTCACCCGTCGCTTCCTCAAGGTGATGCGCAAGCACACCGAGCGCATCTCGCGCATCGTGGAAGACATGCTGGTGATCTCCCGCCTGGAGTCCGGCGAAGCCGCCGCGCTCAAGGTAAAACCCTTCCGCCTGCGCTCCTGCGTGAGCGACGTATTGGAGCGTCTCGAATCGGTCATCAGCAACCAGCAAGCGATCATCAAGATCGACATGCCGGAGATCGACATCTCGCTTGCCGGCGACCGCTTCTACTGGACCCAGGTACTCTTCAACCTCGTCGAGAACGCCCTCAAGCAGAACCCTCGCAAGGGCCTCACCGTCACCATCGGCTGCAGCCGTGACAACTTCTCCACCAAGATCTGGGTTAGCGATGACGGCGTGGGCATCCCCAGCGCCGACCTCCCGCACATCTTCCGGCGCTTCTACCGCGTGGAGAAACACCACTCACAGGAAGAGATCAAAGGCACCGGCCTCGGCCTCTCCATCGTCAAGCGCGCCATCGAAGCCCACGGCGGCACGATCAGCGTCAGCTCGATTCCAGGACAAGAGACCAAGTTCACCATCGAGGTGCCGTGCGAAGCTGAGGCCAAGCTGCAAGCGGAAGCAGAGGCGAATGCCCTGCCAGAGCTGAGCAGCTTGAACGGGCAGGACTGAAGTAGTCCGCCAAAAGTAGTCCGCTCCAGTCCTCTGAGCGGACGAAGTAGCTCTGACGGCGGACTTCCACCAATGGCCCTCGGGTGGATGCTGAAACAAAGAGGCTTCTTCCGCACAGAAGTAGTTCGCTCCAGCCCTCCAGGCCGATAGCGGTTTCCAACGCTGTTCAGATTCTCCAACGATAAACCCCGTGGACAGCCCTTATCCTTTCCCGCAAGAAAGTCGACGGGGACCGCTCGTCCGCTCAGAGGACCGGAGCGGACTACTTACTCTGCCATAGAACATACTCGCCCTCCCGTAGCTTAGCCTTGGCAGGATTCTCCCCGATATAACGGCGAAACCTCTCAAATGCCGACTCGCTGCGCACCAAGTGATCGAAACTCTCCGTCTGCCAGAACCGTCCCTTTCTTCGCGTCCGCTGGTTGATCTCAAGCGCCGTCCATTTCTTCCACGACCCTACCTGAAGCTGCATCCTTCCACGATCCATGCCTCCCACCAGCACATGAACATGATTAGGCATCACAACGAAATCCCCGAGAAGGTAGCGATCCCCGTCGAAGTGGTGCAGCGCCCTGGCAACAATCCGAGCGAGGTCAGGATCACGCAACAGACACTCACCGTGGCAGGAATCCATTTCATCATCTACAGCCCGGGAGAAACGGCGGAGTTCGCGACGGATGTCTTCCGGCAAGACCTCAACCTTCTTTCTCCACTCGGGATCACCGGGATTGATCGCATGGGCCCGAAGCCAGTCCTCGCGCTGCTGGGTCCAGTAATCCGCTTTCTCTCTGGGAATCGAATCAGCAGTTCGCCAAGTGATGAAGTAGGTTGAGTTCTCTTGCTCCCAGTGAGGTAGATGCCCCTTCGTAACCGTGGCCGGATTGGACGGGTCATAGAAACGGAATTCCATGGAGAGGAAAAGTAGTCCGGAGAAGAAGTAGTCCGCTTCAGTCCTCTGAGCGGACGAACGGTTCAACAACGCCGAAAGTTATAGCGCGAAGAAGCAAGTTGGGAAGCTTCTCTCCGGGCAGCACAAGACGGGGGAGCAGGCACCGTTCCTTCTCTCAGAGGACCGGAACGGACTACTTTCACACGAGAGGGGCCCGAAGGTCTGCCGAAGAGTGGCCGTGTTGAAAGTTTCCAGCCTGGGAGGTGAGCCGCGCCGCCGGGGACCATTCATCCGCTCAGAGGACTGGAGCGGACTACTTCTAAAGAAAAAGGCGGCTCCCTTCCGGAAGCCGCCTTTCGTTTGAACTATCTGTGAGCGGGAATCAAACCCCAGCACTATCCGGCTGCGCCTTCTCGCCGATCGGCTCGAAGACCAGCTCTTCCTTCCCTTCCGGGCAGGAGACCTTGGCCGTATCGCCGGGCTTCACGTCGCCGCGGAGCAGGGCTTCGGCCAGCGGGTCTTCCAGGTAGCGCTCCACCGCACGGCGCATCGGACGCGCACCGTAGGACGGATCGTAACCCTTCTTGACCAGCAGGTCGCGGGCGCTGCTTTCGAGTTGGAGCGTGATGTCCTTCTCGCGCAGGCGCTTGAGCAGCTTGTCGATCTCGAGGTCCACGATTTTGTCGAGGTCCTTCTTCTCCAGCATGTGGAAGACAACCAGGTCATCGAGGCGGTTGAGGAACTCCGGTTTGAAGTAGCGCTTCGACTCCTCCATGATCTTCTCCTTCATGCCCTCGAAGTCGGCGTCGTCTGCCGACATCGCGCCGAAGCCGAGTGTCGTCTGCCGCTTGATCATCGAAGCCCCGACGTTCGAAGTTAGGATGATGATCGTGTTGCGGAAGTCGATCTTGCGGCCGAGCGAGTCGGTGACCATGCCTTCTTCCAAGATCTGGAGCAGAAGGTTCATCACATCCGGGTGAGCCTTCTCGATTTCGTCGAAGAGCACCACGGAGTAAGGCCGGCGGCGGACCGCTTCGGAAAGCTGGCCGCCTTCCTCATAGCCGACGTATCCCGGAGGCGATCCGATCAAGCGGCTGGAGGTGAACTTCTCCATGTACTCGGACATGTCGATCTGGATGAGCGCGTCCGGATCCCCGAACATGAACTCCGCCAGATTGCGGGCGAGGTAGGTCTTGCCGACACCGGTGGGGCCGAGGAAGAGGAAGGAACCGATCGGGCGGCGCGGGTCCTTGAGGTCCGCACGTGAGCGGCGCAGGGCCTTCGAGATGGCTTTCACCGCCTCGTCCTGACCGATCACGCGGCCTTCCAGCTCGCCTTCCATCTTCAGCAGCTTCTCGGCTTCCTTCTCCTCCATGCGGCGGAGCGGGACACCGGTCCACTTCGAGACCACGGCCATGATGTCGTCATCGCCGACTTCCACAACCGTCTCCTCGGACTTGGAACGCCAGTTCTTCAGAGTCTCGTCGAGCGTCTTCTTGATGTGCTTCTCCTTGTCACGGAGAGAGGCTGCCTTCTCGAAGTCCTGCTCGCCGATCGCGCCGATCTTCTCGCGGTTCACCTGTTCGATGTCCGCTTCAAGTTGCTTGATCTCCGGCGGGCGGGTCATCTGGCCGATGCGCGCGCGGGCGCCGGCTTCATCGAGAACGTCGATCGCCTTGTCCGGCAGATAGCGTCCGGTGAGATAGCGCGAGGTCAGCTTCACCGAAGCCTCGACAGCTTCCGGCGTGAACTTGGCCTTGTGGTGCGCCTCGTACTTCTCCTGGAGACCGCGCATGATCTTGATCGCATCTTCCACGGAAGGCTCGTCGACCTTCACCTGTTGGAAGCGGCGCTCAAGGGCGGCATCCTTCTCGATGTACTTGCGATACTCGTTCAGCGTGGTCGCACCCACCACCTGCAGCTCGGCGCGTGAAAGCGCGGGCTTGATGATGTTGGAAGCGTCCATCGCTCCTTCCGCCGAGCCGGCACCCACGATGGTGTGCAGCTCGTCGATGAAAAGGATCACGTTCTTCACCTTCCGGATCTCGTCCATCACGGCCTTGATCCGCTCTTCGAACTGACCGCGGTACTTCGTTCCGGCGACCATCAGCGCGAGGTCGAGGGTAATGACCTTCTTGTCGCGCAGGATCTCCGGCACGTTGCCCGAAGCAATCTCTTGGGCGAGGCCCTCCACGATCGCAGTCTTACCGACACCTGCTTCCCCGATCAGCACCGGGTTGTTCTTGGTGCGGCGGCACAAGATCTGGATCACCCGCTCGATCTCGCCTTCGCGGCCGATCACGGGGTCGAGGTCATTGTCGCGGGCGAGCTTCGTCAGATCACGGCCGAAGGCGCGCAGCGCGGGGGTCTTGGTCTTACCCTCGGCTTCTGTCTCTTCGGTCTCGTTGCTTTCGTCCTCGAAGTTTTCGTCTTCTTCCTCGGTGTCGTCGTCATCGTCGTCATCGGGGGTGAAGTTCGGATCAATCTCGGCCAGGATCTCGTTGCGGGTGCGCTGGATGTCCACATCCATGCGGCGCAGGACGCGTGCTGCGACTCCTTCGCCTTCACGCAGCAGGCCGAGCAGGATGTGCTCGGTGCCGACATAGCTGTGGTTGAGGGCCTTCGCCTCTTTGTTCGCCAGCGCGAGCACTTTCTTCACCCGGGGGGTTGTAGGGGATGCTGCCGGAGATCTTCTGGCCGGTTCCGGTTCCGACCTCTTTTTCGACTTCCATCCGGACACTCTCAAGGTCCAGACCCATGCGCTCCAGAACGTTGACCGCCACTCCCTGCCCCAGCTTGATCAGGCCGAGCAATAGATGCTCGGTTCCGACGTAGCTGTGGTTGAAGCGGTCGGCCTCCTTCCGGGCGAGGGCCAGCACCTGTTGGGCTCTGGGTGTGAAATTATTCATAGCATCTCAGGATTTTGGTCGTCTTCGTCCTTTTTCCTTGTCGAACGAATATCAGGGGCTTGGAGGGTTTGCAACCGGGTCCGGACGATTTCCGCCCGGATTGAGTCGCGCTCCTCCGGTGAAAGTTTCCGTCCGCTGTGTAGCTGAAGGTGTGCCGGTTGGATATCCATTAATAGCGCATCACATGATTTTACGGTTTCATTAGGTAAAAACCCTAAGTCACCCCCCAATCGAAGCAGCGACAAATGGTTCAGAGCTTCCTTGGAATCAATGATCCACGCATGGCGGAGCACTCCATAGGCACGACCGATTTTATCGCTCACCATTTCCGGGTCATCCTCCAACAGCTTGTCCCGGGCATTGCGCTCATGTGTCGCAACCTGGGCGATTACGCGCTCCAGCCTGCGTAAAATTGTCTCTTCACTCTCGCCCAAGGTGGACTGGTTGGAGATCTGGAAAAGATTGCCGAGTGACTCCGTGCCTTCCCCATAGAGGCCACGCACGGCCAAGCCGATCTTGTTCACCGCTTGCAGCACTTGGCCGATTTGGTCGCTGAGCACCAAAGCTGGCAAATGCAGCATCGCAGAGGCGCGAAGACCGGTGCCGAGGTTGGTCGGGCAGGTCGTCAGGTAGCCCAACTCGTGGTCGAAGGCGATCTCCAGCGATTGCTCCAGCTCTTCATCCACCGCGGCCAGGGAATCGTAGGCAGCGCGCAGTGACATACCCGGGCGGATCGCCTGCATCCGCAGGTGATCCTCTTCGTTCAGCATGAGCGCAATCGACTGCCGCCGCTCGATCACCGCGGCACTCCCCTCCCCGCGCGCCGCGTGCTCGCGGCTAATCAGGTGGCGTTCCACGAGCACCTGCTTCTGCACGGAGTTCAGGTCGTCCAGCTCTTGGGAGAAGGCATCCTTCATGCAGGGCAGTGCCTCTACGGCCGGACGCAAGATCTCCAGAGTGCGACGCCGCTGCTCCTTCTTCGCCCAACCCGGGAAAGATTCGCCCCTCAAGTTGCGCGCCAGCCGGATGCGGGAAGTCAGGACAATCGTATTGTCCGCGCCCTCACCGGTCATCCAGTCGGCGGGGTTTTTGATCAGAGTGGTGAAACGCATCATGGCGACTCGCTGGTTTTCGGGGTGCCCGTGGCGCGGATTTCGATCTGGCGGATCTCGTCGCGCAGGCCGGCGGCCTCTTCGTAATTTTCCGAGGTGATCGCTTGGTCGAGGCGGCCACGCAGTTCTTCCAGCCGCTGCGTGCGCTCATGCAGCTCCATCAGCCCGGCCGGCACCTTGCCGCAATGCTTGGTACCCTTGTGCATTCCGCGCAGCATCGCGTTCACCTCTTCCTTGAAAGTCACATAACAGGTCGCGCAGCCGAAACGGCGGATCCGCCGCAGGTCGTCCAGCGTGAAGCCACAGCCCGGGCAACGCCGCCCAACGCCGCTACCACCACCGCCGACTTGCGCCGCCACCGCCTGCTGGGCAGTGACCACGGGCTTGCCCGGCGTCTTGCCGAGTAGCATCTCCGCCAGCGCAAAGCCTGTGGGGTCAGTCACCCCCTTCTCCTTTGCGCAGTCGTCGCAAAGGGCGATTTTCTTGATTTGCCCGCCCACCAGTTGGGTGAGGTGCACCTTCGCCTTCTTGCCGCAGATGTCGCAGTCCATTGACAGCCCCAAGCTAAGAGCGCCAAAACGGAATGCGAAACGAAATCTCTGGCTCCGGAGCGGATTTCTGAAAGACGGGGGAAAGCACGGATGCCACAGGGCGGCCAAGCCATAAGGAGCCGCCACCTTGCTGTCGCTGGCACTGGCCGGAGAAGCAGCCCTTGGAGACCGCTCCGGAGACAGTAAGATCCCCGCTCCTTTCCCCTATAAACGCGAAAGCGCCGCCCCTTGCAGAGCGGCGCTTCGACCAGAAATTTCTTCTCAATCAATCGGCGTGCCGGTGCTGCCAGCCAGTGCCTTGAAGGCCTCGATGAAGCGCTTGGTGATCGGGCCGGGCTTGCCGCCGCCGATCTTGCGGCGGTCGAGTTCCACCACCGGGATGACCTCTGCGGCGGTGCCCGTCAGGAAGCACTCGTCCGAGACGTAGATATCGTAGCGGGTCAACTGCCGCTCGAGCACCGGTACCTTGAGTTGGTCGGCCAGCTCCAGGATCACGTCGCGGGTGATGCCATCCAGCGCACCGTCATTCACCTGCGGGGTGTGCAGCACGCCGTCGCGGATGATGAAGATGTTGTCGCCAGTGCATTCCGCCACGTAGCCCTGTTCGTTGAGCATCACGGCTTCCAGCGCGCCGGCTTGGATCGCCTCCACCTTCGCCATGATGTTGTTCAGGTAGTTCAGCGACTTCACCTGCGGCATCAGGGCGGCGGGTGCCGGGCGGCGGGTCGCACAGGTGATCACAGCCAAGCCGTTCTCGTAGTGCTCCTGCGGATAGAGGCTGATGGTGCCGGCGATGATGAACATGCTGGCGCGCTTGCAGAGGTAGGGGTTGAGACCGAGGCCACCGGAGCCACGGGTCACCACCAGACGGATGTAGCCGTCATCGAGGCCATTGGCCGCGACGGTTTCCACCACGAACTTGATCACCTCTTCCTGAGTCCACGGCATTTCCAGCACGATCGCCCGTGCGGAGTCGAAGAGGCGGCGGATGTGTTCCTCCAGGCGGAAGACCCGGCGGTTGTAGAAGCGGATGCCCTCGAAGACGCCATCGCCATAGAGCAAGCCGTGATCGAACACGGAGATCTTCGCCGCGGATTCATCCACCAATTCGCCGTCCAACCAGATTTTCATGACAAAAGAGCGCGTAGCCTAGTCACCCCGCCCCGGCTGGCAAGCGCGCGGTGAGAACGATTCAAACCTCCCGCCGACGACCGCCGCCACTCCGCCCCGGAACGCTTCCTCCTCGGCCGCCCCCGCAAAATACGCAATCGGCATGAAGGATTTGGCAATTTTCACCTCTACTTGGAAGGGCATGCAGCTTCCCGCAGAGAGTTCGACCCAAGCGGGTGAGCCGGACGAGCTTGGATCGCCTTCTTTTTGCGGATTTTCCTAGGGATTGCCGCGCATCGTGCGATGCTGAGGAGCTGACCTCGAGACTGACACCCTCGCACCATCCAGTTGGACGCGGAGGAACTTGGCGAGATTGACCAAGCCGTCGTGAAATCGATCAAGCTCGATGCTACCGACAAAAGTGACTTCGTGGTCATGCTCAAACCCAGAGCGACGGGCCCGGCACCGTTGTAAGCCCAGAATGCCCCAGCAAGAAACACCCCTCCCTTTCGGCGAACAACGCGATCATCCCTTGGACTGCCAGTTGGGCGACTGGGTAACCTCGGAAGCAGCACCCAGGTGGACAGGACGAAAGGCCACGCAGCCTCTCAAGCCCCCAAGTGGCGACCGCCGCTCGAAGCCTTGGATGTTCTTGCCTGTCCTTCATGTGACCTCCGAGGGGGAAGATCTGGTTTGGAAGCGGGTGGAATAGCGAGCCGCAATGCCTTCCAGGCCGCACCACCGAGAGGCCACTGCGGTTTCCCATCCTTGCACAATGGCGAATCTGCTCGAACAAGCTCCTTCACCGGCATATCGCGTGGCATGCGGCTTTATGAGTTCATCGCGGAGAACGTGGAGCCTATCCTTCAGGAGTGGGAAGAATTCGCCCGGATGATATGGCCCGGCGACGAGCCCAGCACCCGGCTTCTGCGCGATCACGCGGAGGAGATGCTCCTCGCGATGGTAAAGGACATGCAGCGTCCGCAGTCTCCTCGCGAGCAGCGCAAGAAAGCCATCGGCCAGGACACGAATACTTGGGAAAGCACCTTGGTGGACCGCTCCTCGGCAAGGCACGCGGTGAGCCGGGTGGAGTCGGGATTCGACCTTCAATCACTGGTCGCGGAATATCGGTCGCTTCGCGCCAGCGTGCTGCATCTCTGGAGCCTGGAGCCCGACCAAGAACCCGCTCACCGGGTGGAGGACATGACGAGGTTCAACGAAGCGGTAGACCAGCTTCTGGCAGAGTCGATCGAGAATTATACCGAGCGGATCGACCACTCCCGCGAAATTTTCCTCGGGATCCTTGGACATGATTTGAGAACGCCCCTGCATGCCGTATCAATGGTCGCAGGTCTGCTGGAGGAACATGGCGATCTCTCGGGGCTCGCCCTAAAGATGGCAGCGCAGATCGCTGTCTCGGTCCGTGCGATGGAAAAGATGATTGCTGACTTGCTGGACTTCACGGGCACGCGGCTGGGGGCGAGAATGATCGTTTCGCGCGAAACCATGGATTTGGAAAAACTCTGCCGCGAGGTGGTTGAGGAAATGCGGGCGGTCCATCCAGCAAGGACCATCTCCTTCGAATGCGATGTGGAGCCGACAGGAGAATGGGACTCGGCGCGATTGAGGCAACTGATCTCCAATCTTCTGGGGAATGCTGTCCAGCATGGCTCGGAGACTACGCCGATCAGTCTGTTCCTGAGCGGAGACGGTGATGATATTCTCTTGGGAGTGCGCAATCAAGGAACGCCGATCCCGCGGGATTCCCTTGCCCTGATCTTCGATCCTCTCCGCCGCAACGCCAGCGAAGAACTCGCGAGGCCGCCGGGAAGCATCGGGCTAGGACTATACATCGCGCGAGAGGTCGCCACGGCCCACGGAGGCACCATCAATGTTCGGTCAGATGATAATGAAACCGTATTCGTGGTGAGGCTACCCCGCCGAAGCGACGGCAACCCGGTCACTGCAATTGAAGGCGGAGAGGTGCTTGGGGCTGCTCCGGTTGGAAGGGCGTGAGCCCTGGAAAGCGGATGAGAACACGGCGATCCTGAAGCCGAGCCGCCGCCCGGAGCATCTTGGCCACGGCTACGAAAGCTGTGGCCGGCCCCCGCTTCACCATCGAAACGGGCGCGGTCACTGCTTCTTTAAAGCAGCCTCTCAAGGCGGCACGTCGCCTTTTTCCGGCTTCGAAGCCTCCTCCTTCTTCCCTTCCTCCCCCTTCGCATCCGTCAGGCTGTTCCAATTCACGCTGCCGTGATCGAGGCGCTGGATCTCGCTGGCGTAGACGGCATCCTCGTTCTTGGGGTCCATTTCCGCGGAGAGTTCGGTGAAAATCCGCGCCAGCAGGGTGTTCTCCACCCCGCCCTGCTTCTTCAGTTCCAGACTGCGCTCGAAGAGCAGACGCGCCAGCACATCCGGCTGATAGTCGCCAGGCACGGCCTCGGGGATCGAGCCTTTGGAAAGCTGATAGCGCAGGACGATCGCCTTCTTGTTGCGCGAGGAAAGCTGCAACGCCAGCGCCACCAGGCGCCGCGCCTCATTCAGGGAAGCCACGCTCGCCTTGGCCATCGCCACCCGGTTCAGGGCGTAGCCGGCGAGGCTGTTGGCATACTCGTCGCGCTCGCGGTCGAGCATGCCGAGTTCCGAAGTGAAGACTCCCGCACCGATGTTCGGCGGGTTCCACTGGAACTTGGCGGCCCCCTCATCCGCACTTTCCGCAGTCGCGGAAAGTGCCAGGGCCACGAGGACAGCTTGCCAAGCAGGGATCACGACTGCTAGATTCCCGTTCCGTTTTTCCTTTGCAAGTGGCAAGTCCCGACACCGATTCAAAACCCGCCCTGCGCCGCGTGCTCCGCGCTTCTCTGCCGGACGCGTTATCGCAACTCGCCCAGTCGATCGAGATCCGCCAGGTGCTCCACGACTGGCTCAGCCACCGTGCCGAGAGGGTGATCTCCGCATTTTCCGCGATCCCGGGAGAGCCGCAACTGCTGCCTCTGCTCTCCGAGCTCAAGGACCGCCGCTGGGTCCTGCCACGAATCGAAGGCGACAGCCTGCACTTTCACTTCGTCGACCACACACAGACCGAGCTTGAAACCGGTCCCTTCGGGATCACGGAACCGTCCGCGATTGCCCCCCTCTGCCCGACCGACGGAGTCCAGATCTTCCTCTGCCCGGGCTTGGGTTTCACTCCCTGCGGCAAGCGCCTTGGCCGCGGCAAGGGCTTCTATGACCGCAGTCTGGCCCAATCCGATAGCGAATCGATCCGCGTCGGCGTCTGCTTCCGCGAGCAGGTCCACCCCCACCTCCTGGTTGATCCCCACGACATGCCGATGCACTTCCTGGCCACGCCCGATGGCGTGAAAGAGTGCCGCTAGCCGAACCTCAAGCCCAGCCCGGAATCTGCAGGCGGAATTCGGGGATCCGGGCGAAAACCCATTCGCCGTCAGCGGTTTCACCGAAGAAGGAGCCCTCAGCAACGCCGTCGCCGCGGGTCACGTGGTAGCTGTTGTAGGAGAAGTGCTCGCCCGGCCCGAGGACCGGGCTCTGGCCGACGACCCCATCCCCCTCGACGACGATGGTCTCGCCGTCGTCTTCCCGCACGATCCACTTGCGGCCGCGGATGGTGACCTGCTCATCCGATTCATTTTTGATCGAAATGAAGTACACGAAGGGGTGTGGACGCTCGTCCGGAGCATCCAAGCTGGGCATATAGATCACGTCGTCCACTCGGACGCTCAGCCCTTCGAGTTGCCTCAAGAGAGGGGTCATGTTCGGCTACTGTGGACCCAGCCCCCCTCGCCTGCCAAGTGCCAAGGGCGGATTTTTCGCGTAGGCTTCCAGAGCCAGCCCGGCCTGGAACCGGGCCCAAAATCGCCCGGTTGGGCCCGCCGCGACGATTTTCTCGCGACCCCGGTGCCCGCTTGCTAGTTCTTGGTTAGATCGTCCCCCCACTCCCCCATGAGCGATTCACCCACCCCCATGAAACCCGGGCCTCTGAGAAGCCTCTCCCTCGCTGCTACCGTCGTCATCCTGCTCGCCATCGTCACCAGTCCGGTCCTGACCGTGTGGATGATCCGGAAGGAAGCCTCCCGCATCGTCACCGATCCCCTGCAGGGGCTTGCCAGCAGCAGCTTGGCCACGATGCAGGCCTCGGAAGGGTTCCTGGAAACCGCCCGGGCGGTGGACGGTAATGGCATGCCGGGGGCCGAGCTGGGAGCCTGGCTGGAAGCGAGCAGCGCCAAGGTGGACGCCCAGTATGCCAGCTATCAACAGACGGCGATGAACGAGCAGGAGCGCAGCGTCTTTGAACGCCTGAATGCTTGCAAAACCGACTACCGCGCGACCCGGAAAACGGTCGTGGGCCTCCTGAGCGAGAACAAAACCACGGAAGCAACCCTGCTGTTCGAGTCCCAGTGCGTGCCGAAGTTCCACGCCTACGCAGGAGCCTTGGGCGAACTGGTGAAACACAATGCCGAGGAGGCCAAGAGTGGCGGCGCCCAGATCATCCGGCTCTGTCACATCCTGCTTGGGGTGCAGGGCCTGCTGCTGGTGTTCTTCTTCATCTACGGATTTTTCGTGCCCCTGACGGCTGTGCTCGAGCGCCTGACCCGGAAGCCGATTGTCATACGGAATTAAAGCATGGCGCAACCCTGCCCCGCCCTTCAGGTTAGCCAGCTACCGACTCCCCCCACGACCATGGACATCGCCGACGAGTCTCCGACCGCCATCGCTTCCTACGCCCCCGAGGAAGGCGGCCGCGGCATGAGCATGCTCAACGCGATGTATTACTTCTTCAAACCCTTCCTGCCGCAGTCGGCGCGCTACACGATGCGGAGGCTGCGGGCGAACTACAAGCTGCAGACGGCCAAGGACTGGCCGATCATGGAGTCGGCCGGTGAAAAGCCTCCCGGCTGGCCGGGCTGGCCGGATGGGAAGAAGTTCGCGCTGGTGCTGACCCACGATGTCGAGGGCCAGGTCGGCCTTGAGCGCTGCCAGCAGCTTGCCGAGCTGGAGATGAAGCATGGCTTCCGTTCCTCCTTCAACCTGATCCCGGAGGGCGAATATACCGTCACCCGTGAATTCCGGGACTTTATGACCGAGTCCGGCTTCGAGATCGGCGTGCATGACCTGCGCCACGATGGCTCGCTGTATCGGAACCGGAAGTCCTTCGATGAATGCGCCGTGGCGATCAACTCGCACCTGCGCGATTGGGATGCAGTCGGCTTCCGGGCCGGTTTCATGTTCCACAATCTCGAGTGGCTGAAGAGCCTGGAGATCGATTACGACGCCTCGACTTTCGACACCGATCCCTTTGAGCCGCAGCCGGACGGGGCGGGCACCATCTTCCCCTTTGTCGTCCGGGGCCGCACGCCGGATGAGGGCTACGTCGAGCTGCCTTATACCCTGCCCCAGGATGCCACCCTCTACCTGATCCTGCGGGAGCAGACGAACCACATCTGGAAGGCGAAGACCGACTGGCTGGCCGAACGCGGCGGCATGGTGCTGGTGAATGTCCACCCGGACTACCTCGCCTTCGATGGCCGGAAGCCAGAGATCAGCGAGTTCGACGCCTCGCTCTACGAGGATCTGCTCTGCCACGTGAAGGAGAAGTATGCCGGGCAGTATTGGAATCCCCTGCCGCGGGAGATGAGCCAGTATATCGCGGGGATGAGCCCCTTTGCTCCGGGGCCGCGGACGACGCTGCAATGACCACCGCCGTTTGCCTCAAGGCTCTTCCAGCTCTCCCACGGGTGTCTCCGCTTCGGACAGGGCCTCCATGAGATGCTGCCTCAATTCCTCGCTGCCGACCTTTCCCGCCAGTTGCTTTGCCCTGCCTTTGTCCTCCATCATCAGGAGGAATAGCGTCGCCTCACTCGTGGCATCATCGAAATACTCTCCCTTCGGCAGACCCTGCACCCATTCCATTCCGGATTCGAAGTCCACTGAGACCACGGTCTTCGTCACCGGCTTGATCATTTCTGGTCCCAACCTCTCCGGGTGTTGGATGATATAGTTCGCAGCTCCTGCCGCATCCACCTCCGCCCACTTCGCCAGCAAGGCCTCTCGGCCTTTGTACCAAGGGGAACCCGGGAATGGAGGCTGGTCCCATGGCAGCAGCCCTTCAATTGCTCCGAAATCCGCGTTCTTCTGGAGTTCTCCCATTTGCTCCACCAGGCATTGATCGCGCGATTGCGAGTCCAAGCTCTTCCTCAACGCCTCCATCGTTGAGGCCACCGCCGCCGCTGGATCCGTCTTCATCCGCGCCAAGTTGAAGCCTAGTAGTGCTTCCTGAGAACTCATCCCTCCGCCAAGCGCCTTGTGAAACTCCTCAAAGTGCTCAGGCGGGCAAAAGAACCCCGCCGTTTTGCTCCAGTGCTGCCGATAGCTGAACCGCCAACTGTTTTCCGGATACGGCTCTTTCATCGCGATCAGGAGGTCCCGGCCTTCAGCCGCTCGCTCGGATTGGAAGATGCTCGCAGCCGATTTCTCGATCTCGTTGTGAATATCCCGCTCGCGCAGGAAATCGATCAGGTCCACGAGTTCCTCGCTACAGAGAAGCAAATCCACGGACTCCCGTGACAGCGCCTTTGAATTATCTTCCTTCAGCCATCTAGCCTTCAGCGACTCAAGCATCCGCTTTCGCTCCTTTGCCGTATCCGGCGCTCCTTCCGGCCTCAGCCCCGCTCTCGCGTCGTGAGCCACGGACGAACCGCTGTCCGCCCTATCCTCGTCGGCGCGATCCGATCGCCACAGCAAGCCGATCAACAAGGAGGCAAGTCCTCCTCCCAGCGCCAACCATTTGCCAGCCTCCAGCAACGCCCCTCGATGCCTTGGCACGAGACGGCCGGACGACTTCATGACTCCAAATGCGAAATCCGGGTAAAGTGTTCAAGATCAATCCGTCCAACTCAATCTTGGAGATCTGAACCCTCACGGGTCGGCACCGCCACTCCACCTACCCTCACCTTTGAACTTCGGCGTCCGAACTTCGTGGTTCAGCGTTCGCCTTTCAACTCCAACCGGCTTGCCACCGGGCTGCCGCGCCCCTAGGGTTCGCGCCCCGTGACTCCGGAAGAACAGCTCCAGATCCTGACCGCTGGCACCGCCAAGGTCCTCTCCGAAAAGGAACTTCTCGAAAAGCTCCGCCTCGGCCGACCGCTGCGGATCAAGTTCGGCGTGGATCCGACTGCCCCGGACATCCATCTGGGCCACACGGTGGCGCTGGAGAAGCTGCGCCAGTTCCAGTTGCTCGGCCACCAGGCGGTGCTGCTGATCGGCGATTTCACCGCGACGATCGGCGACCCTTCCGGCCGTTCGGTGACCCGCCCGCCGCTGACCCGCGACGAGGTGCTGGTGAACGCGGCGACCTACACCGACCAGGCATTCAAGATCCTCAACAAGGAGAAGACCGAGATCGTCTACAACGGCGATTGGTTCCGGAAGATGTCCTACGAGGATATCCTGCGCCTGAACTCCCGCGTGACGCTCCAGCAGATGCTGCAGCGCGAGGACTTCCGCAACCGCATCGAGGCGGGCCAGGAAGTGCGCCTCCACGAGCTGCAGTATCCCGTGATGCAAGGCTGGGATTCGGTGGAGATCCGCGCCGATGTCGAGATCGGAGGAACCGACCAACTTTTCAACATGCTCGTGGGCCGCGACCTCCAGAAGGAGGAAGGCCAGGCGCAGCAAGTGGTATTGTCGATGCCGCTGCTCGAGGGACTCGACGGTGTGAAGAAGATGTCGAAGTCGTACGGCAACTACGTCGGCGTGACCGAGGCTCCGAACGAGATGTTCGGCAAGATCATGAGCGTGTCCGACACGCTGATGGTGCGCTACTACCAGCTTCTGTTAGGCGAGGCGCTGGCTGCCGACATCCATCCGATGGATTCCAAAAAGTCGCTCGCAGAGAAGATCACCGCCCGCTACCACGGCGTGGAGGCGGGTGCCGCTGCGCGTGCTGATTGGGATACCCGCTTCTCGAAGAAGGATCTCGCTGCAGCGGAGTTGCCGGAGCTACCGATCGGTGAGCTTCCCGCGGATCTGAATGTGCTGTCGCTGACCGCTCATGGCTTCAAGGCAGCCTTCGGCCTGGAGAAATCGAACGGCGAGCTGCGCAAGCAGTTCATCACCACCGGCTCGGTTCAGCTCAATGGTGAGAAGTTGACCGATCCCAACGCGGCGGTGGCGGTGAAGGAAGGCGACGTGCTGAAGCTCTCCAAGAAGCACGCGGTGCGATTCATCTGAAGGCGCCTCGAATCCCAAGCGGACGGACCGCTGGCGCTCTCCGCCACAAACGGGCAGCGCCCCACAAACCCAGGACGGTGACGGCTCCCGGGAGTATCCATATCCCCATGGGAAACGACGTGTAAGGGTGCTCTCCACCCTTTCCCTCTTCCTTAGGTATCCCGGCCCCAAGGCCTCCACGTGCTTCGACCAAACTAGTGATCCGCCGATGGATCTCCACGCCATCCGAATAGCCTTCAGGACGGAGGTGGCGGTGCTCGCGGAAGTCGTAGGCCTCGGTGAAATAGGTTTCCGGCCCTGTATTCCAAGTCTTGAAAACCGCGACCACCGATCCATCCCTGCTCCAACAGGCTGAGGCCGAATATATCTCCGGCCAATAGAGATCACCGATGCAAGCCGGAGCAAAGAAGGTGTACGGCCAATCGGAGGCATCGAGATTGATCGACACGTCCACGAAGCCCTCGTTCAGGGTGAAGGCCCGGAACTGCTCTGGTCCCGGTGAAAATACTTCCAAACGGCTCGCCGGGAAAAAGCGCAAGAAGACTACTACAAGTGCCAGCGCAAAAAGCGCGGAGGCCAAGCCGACAATCAGGGCCGATGTTCGGCGAGCCAAGATTCGTGCGCAATTCATCGGAGCAAACCAGACATAACCCGGAGCAGGCTTGATGAATCCACGGGGAATTCGACGAGAACTCCGTAATTTAGCGAGGCCATGGCCTTTCCGTTCGACACCCGGCTTTCCGCGTTCAAGTTTCCCGCCGTCCATGCCTGAGCTACCCATTCTCTACATCAAGCCCGGTTGCCCGTGGTGCGAAGACGTCGTCACTTTCCTCAAGAAGAAGAAGGTCGCGGTGAAGGTCAGCGTGGTCTCCGGGAATCCGGCGGCAATGAAGGAGATGGTGGAGCTATCCGGCCAGACCAAGGCGCCGACCATGGATTGGCACGGCGAGGTGCTGGCGGACTTCGGCGTGGAGGAGCTGCGACCCTTTTTGGAAGAGAAGGGCGTAATCTAAGATCCAGTCAGAGGATCGCCGGAGAATCGAATACGCCGGCGATCTCCATCTCCGTGAGAGGCCGCCATGCTCCTTCCGGAAGGTCCGCAGGCAGGGCGATTCCGCCGATGCTTTCGCGATGCAAGCGGACGACCAGATTGCCGGTGCGATGGAACATGCGCTTGATCTGGTGATAGCGACCCTCGTGGAGCGTGAGGCGGGCTTCTTTCTCGCCGAGGATTTCGAGGCGAGCCGGCCGTGTGACCAAGTCCTCGGTGTGGAAATAGAAGCCACGCGCGAACTCGTCCACCGCTTCCGGTAAGATGGGGTCGCGGGTTTCGACGCGGTAGACTTTCGGCACCTTGGCGTCCGGAGCCATAAGGCGCTTGGACCAGCGGCCATCGTTGGTGAGCAGGACCAGGCCGGAAGTATTCCGATCCAAGCGTCCCGCGATGTGCAAGCAGTGGCGGTCGGGATCATTCATGAGGTCGACGACGGTGCGGTGCTCGGGATCGCGAGTTGCACTGACGATGCCCGGCGGCTTGTTCACCATGAAGTGGAGCAGGCGCTCGGTATCGCGAAGGAGTTCGCCGTTGAATTCCACTTGGGCGAAGCGGTCGACCTCAAGATCATGTCGCAGCACGACCACTCCATCGACGCGGACGCGCCCCGCGAGGATGTGCAGCCGTGCCCGGGTCCGCCCCAGCGAGTCGTGCTTTGCCAGCAGGCGTTCCAGCTTCATCCGGCGGGAGCTTGGCGGGTAAATCCGCGGCATGGAAGCCGCAGGCATTTCAAAGTGGCCAGCACGGCGCGGTTTTGCTGGGATGGCGGATCATGATCCCCTGCTTCCGTTGGACCGCTGTCGCCGCGCTCGCCGTGGCCTTGTGCAATTGCAGCCCGGTGGGTGGGGCTGATCCTTTGAATTCAGCTCAGGCTTCGGCCGCGGGATTGCGGTCGCCGAGCTCCAGTCCATCGCGCCAGCAGGATGAGATGTTCCAAGCGGAGAACCATGAGCGCGCGGTAGCGAGCGATGAGGGGAACAGCTTCCGGGGAGAGGTGGGAGCCTCGGCGATGGTGGATTTTTGAGGTTTGAGTGAGGCCCTGGGCTTCCGCGTCATCCCTGTCAGCTGGATGGAGATAAGATCGATCGTCACACGACCACTCGCTCCGCCACGGGCTCGGCGGCTTCGGCGAAACGGCAGATGCTATCGAGGGTCACGTCGGCGATTGCGGTGAGGGCTTCCTTGGTGAGGAAGGCTTGGTGCGAGGTAACCAGCACATTAGGAAAGGTCAGGAGGCGGGAGAGGACATCATCCTACAGCGCGGAGCCGGAGTGGTCTTCGAAGAAGACTCCTTCTTCCTCTTCATAGACGTCGAGCGCCACGCCGCCGAGGTGACCGGTCTTGAGGGCATGAATCACCGCAGCCGTGTCCACCAGCTTGCCGCGGCTGGTGTTCACCAGATAGACGCCCTTCTTCATCCGTACGATCGATGCGGCATCGACGAGGTGATAGGTCTCCGGGGTTAGCGGCAAGTGGAGGCTGATCACGTCGCTGCCGCCTAACAGCTCCTCCATTGCCACGTAGCGGACACCCGTCTGCGCCGCCCAATCGTCCATCGGGAAGGGATCGTAGGCGATCACCTCGCAGCCGAAGCCGCGGAAGATCTGCGCGGCGATGCGGCCGATCTTGCCAGTGCCGATGATGCCGACGGTCCTGCCGTACAAATCGAAGCCGACCAAGCCCCCGAGCGAGAAGTTCAGTTCGCGGACGCGGTTGAAAGCGCGATGGATCTTGCGATTGAGGGCCAGCAGGAGAGCCACCGCATGCTCGGCGACGGCATAGGGCGAGTAGGCTGGCACGCGCACGGCCTTCATGCCTAGCTCGCGGGCGCCGGCGAGGTCCACGTTGTTGAAGCCCGCGCAGCGCAGCGCGATGAGCTCGACGCCGAGCCCTTTGAGGATCTCCAAGCAGGCGCGATCCAAGCGGTCATTCACGAAGACGCAGACCACGCGGCAGCCGGTCGCAGAGGCCGCATTCGAGGCGTCCAAGCGGAACTCATGGAAGCGCAACTCGACTCCCGAATCCACCGCGCGCGGGCTGAAGTATTCGCGGTCGTAAGGCTTGGTATCGTAGAAGGCGACGGGGATCATGGCGGGCAAGTTATTTGAAGCGTTACTCCAATAACATCATCCCGATCCTCCGCATCCACCCAAGCAAAACCGCAACGGATCCGTTGCGATAGGATTTGCACCGGCCGCCGGGGAATGTTGATTCTATGGTATGAGTCGGATTCCCCTACTCCTCGCGCTTCTCGCTTGGCCGCTCTCTGGCAAGGCGGACATGGGCAGCATTCCCTTCGACCAGAGCGCCACCATCTCTGAACCGAAACAGGACGCGATCATCGCTTGGAACGGCAAGGATGAGCTGCTCTATCTCCAGACCACCCTATCGTCCTCCAAGGACACCAAGGTGCTGGAAATGATGCCACTGCCAAGCCGTCCGAGCGTGGAGGCATGCGCTCCGGGCGTTTTCAAACGTTGCGGCTTCCTGCTGCCGAAGCCGCCGGAAGCGATGGCGGCCGCGGGTGGGGATGATCCTTTCGGCGGCAGTGTGGACCCGGTCGGGGCGGCGGAAGAGGTCGAACGGAAATTGATCGGTGCCCACGACCTGCGGATCGTGGAGCTGCACGACGCGAAGGCATTCTCCGACTGGGTCGCGAAGGAGTTCAGCACCGGCAAAGGCGGACTCACGGTTCCAGAGCCGATGCTGGCGGTGATCAATGATTACGCCAAGGATGGCTTCAAATGGTATCTCTTCGACGTCGTGGACTTGAGCCAACAGGAAGCGAAGAAGACCCCGCTGAAGATCCGCTTCGCCACGGAGCAGCTTTACTATCCGATGCGGAACACGCGGGTGCAGAAAGGTGGCACTACGGTTTCGCTCTCGATCCTCACCAACGTTCTCTTCAACAAGGAAGACCTAATCGGGATCTCGCGCGAAGCGATCGAAGTGCCGGCCAAGCCGATCGACGTCCCTGAGGCGAAGCTTGCTTGGATCGACCCGCCGATCCTGGAATTGCTGGGGCTTCCCAAGAGCGCGAAGTTGCGCTCATGGAAGATCAGCGGCGCGATCGATTCCTTCCAAAAGGACCTACTGGTGCGCAATCCTGCCGCGGTGAAAGACAAGCCGGCTGCGACCCCGGCCGAGGAATAGGCAGCACTCCGAAAACAAGAACCCGCCGGCAGCGCGGGGGGATGCTGCGGGCGGGTTTCCCTGTTCTCTCGGGGGATGCTTCCTTGGGGGGAGACGAGTTTGGGATTTCGCAAGCTCGGCCGCGGGGGGATGTGACCTTGCTTACAAGAGCAGAATGTCCGATTTTACCCCGCTCCGCCATCACGCCATCACGGAGGCTTGCGAGATTTCCAAGGCCGCCGCTGCCATGAGGCGGGTCAATTCGGCGGCGGGTATTTCCGTCGCCATGGCGGCAGCCTGCCCCGCCCACAGCGGCGAGAAGTCCTCCAAGCCCATGCTCTCCGCCTTGGCGCGCAGAGGAGCAAGCATCACCGCCGGCAGCGGGAACTCCGGGATGTCACAGGCGATCGGGCCGAGCTCGAGCATCAGGCGATTGACGAGCCCGCGCGCCGGACGGCCGGTGAAGACATTGGTGAGGGCGGTGGTCCGGTTCGCCGCCTCGCGCAGCGCGGCACGATGCAGTGGTGAGGAGGCCGCTTCAGGACAACGCAGGTAGGCAGTGCCCAGCTGGACGGCGGCGGCACCGAGGCCCAACGCCGCGGCGATCCCGCGGGCATCGGCGATGCCACCTGCGGCGATCACCGGGACGCTCACGACATCCACCACTGCGGGCAGAAGCGCCATGGTTCCGCTTTGGGTGTTGAGATCCGTGGTAAGGAACATTCCGCGATGACCACCTGCCTCGATGCCTTGCGCAATGATGGCATCGCAGCCGTGATCCTCCAGCCAGCGAGCCTCCGCCACGGTGGTGGCGGTGGAGAGGATTCTCGCGCCTGTGGCCTGCACCCGCTCTAACAGATCGGACGAAGGCAGGCCGAAATGGAAGCTCACCACTTCCGGTAGCAACTCCTCCACCAGCGCGCAGGCGGTGGCATCAAAGGGGGCACGGCCTCCGGGTCCGGAAGAACCGGCGGGCTCCACACCGAGCGCGGCACCAGAGGCAGCGAGGCGCGAGCGCCATGAGGCCTCCCGCTGGGAGTCACTCTGAGGCGTAGGATGGCTGAAGAAATTGAGATTGAGCGGGCCCGGAGCGCGCTGGCGGATCGAGGAGACTTCCTCCCGGATCCGGTCCGGCGAAAGCGACGCGCAGGCCAAGGCACCCAGGCCTCCGGCAGCGGAGACCGCGACCGCGAGATCGCCCAAGGCGGAGCCAGCCATGGGCGCTTGGAGGATGGGTAATTCGATCGCGAGAAGATCGAGTATCCGGCGGTCAGGCCAAGAAGTGCTCATCGTGCCGACGAGCATCGCCTCAGGCGGCGTATCCGAAAGTGAAAACCCGCCAGGATTGCCGGAGGGAGGCTGGCCTCAGTTCTCCCGATCCAGAAGGAAGGCGATCATAACCCCCGCGGTGAAGGCGAGGCCCATGAAAACCGGTGCCCCGAAGAAAAGCATGCCCGCACCCGCATAGCCGGAGAGCAGCGCGAAGACGGTGCCAGTAGAATAGACCAGTAGGGGCATGCCAATGCCCCAGAAGACCGGGCGGCGGGAGACCAGCAGCGAGCCCGTGAGACAGACGATAGCAGCCATCACCATGGAGCCTGCCGCGATAGCCAAGGCCTGCCCCATCCAGCCGGAGGCGCCCGGCGCAAACCATACGCCAGCGCCACCACCGAAGACCACCGCGCCGGCAAAGGCGACAATGCTGGCGACGATGCCCTCGCGACTGCCCGTCCAAAGCCCCGGAGTCTCCGAAGAACCACCACGATCACCCTCCGAGGCATCATTGCCCGAATTCGCGGAGCCACGGCGGAAGGAAGAACTCCGTCCCGAAAGAGTGAGCGCATGGGGGAATTTCATGGTCATCGCCGTTCCAATCGTGACCGAGGGCCACGATTTTCAAATTTCTCGAACTATCGGCGACTCCTGAAACTCCACCCGAGGTGAAAGTCCCAATCAATCCCGCGATCCGCGGGGAAAAACTCCGTCAATCAGGAAGGTGCTCATCATCCCGGCGGCGAAGGCCAGACCGAGAAAAAGCGGGGCTCCGTAGAGCACGGTCATCGCCCCTTCCCGGCCAGTGACGACCGCCAGGGCACCCCCTCCCAAGTAAACCAAAAAGGGCATACCGATCCCCCAACGGACGGGGTTGCGGCCGAAAATCAGGGAACCCAAACCGGCCGTGAAGACGGCCATGGCGAGAGTGCCACCCGACATCTGGAGAGCCCGGGAAATCCAGCTACCGTCCACCAGATCCGCGGCGAACCAGTCGCCAGCGACCCCGCCGAACAGGAGTGCGGAGACCAAAACAAAGAGGGAAACAGCCCATTTACCGCTCTTCGCATCCACGGTGGGACGCTCCAGAACGATCACAGTTTCACTGGTTGTAAATTTTGACCCCCCAGTCATGCGCATCAGAAAACCCAAAATTATCTAATAGGGCAAGCTCAATTAATCCTAAATTTTTGGAAAAACGTTCCTTCTATCTTCATTCTACAAAAATGATATCTCTCGGGGAGGCCATGAGCGGCTTTCTATCAAAAACGCCACCAATGATGACTGTTCCTCATTCGGCGTGGCTTACAGATACTGGCAGGATAGTTTTCCGCCCCTGCCCTGCTACGGCGAATGAGGGATGAAGGAGGCGCGCTACCCCGGCAACGCGCCTCCCCAAGTAGGTTTTAGTTAGGAGCGACCACCCGGTAAAAGGCCTTCCCTACTGGCGCTGTGGTATCCAGATGAGTGCCATCGGTGTCGCCGACACTGATGGGGGTCCAGCTTCCCGGCTGCATGGTCGTGGAGCGCTCGACATTGACCGCTGCGGGTCCGCCCGACCAAGTGATGGTGGCCCCGGACACAGTGCGGCTGAAGGAGGTCACGCGGATCTTGGTGCCGCTGCCAGTCACAACCCAGGTCGCGCTTTCACTGACGGTGACCGCGTCGGCGGTGACGGAGAAGATAACTTCATAGGTCCCATCGGCTGTCGGCGTGCCGACGACCAGACCGGTGTCGGGATTGATGGTGACGCCCGGCGGCAGATGCTGGGCACCATAGGTGCACTCGCCTTCGACATTGGTCAGCACGCGGCCGATAATGCCGCCCGCGGCACTGGGAATCGTGGGGAGATGGATGATCGAGGGATCCGGAGCGGTGATGACTTCGAAGTCATCGATGTAGAGGCCCACTGAGGCGGCGTGCTCCAGATTGGTGCCGAGAACGAACTCGTAGCTGGCCGCATTGGCCGCGAGCACGAAGCCATCGGTCTCCGGCGATCCCGCTGGATAAAGCGGGATCTCCACAGTTCTGACGAAGCCCGGCGGTGTGGTGTCGAGCGAGCCTTCAGTGAAGTCGGAGTCGTCAATCCACAGGGGATACTGCTGCTGCCAGGTAGTGCCATTCAGAGCGACAGCCACTTGCACACCGGAGAAGTTCGCGCCCTTGGTGAGAAGGAAAGGCTCGTAGACCTTGAAGCGAAGTTTACCGCCGGCAGTCGAAGCTTTTACCAGCTTGGCATAGAGAGCCGCGGCCTCGGTACTGGCGGCCGCGTTGAAGTTCGCCTTGCTGCCCCAGACCGCGCCGGCGAGATTTTCCATGTAGAGCGCGCCGCCTCCGATCGATCCGACTTGAAAGACCGTGCTAGTCCCTTCCTCAGTGAAGACCGAGGCGTTGGTCTTGAAGTCGATCTTGGTCGTGGCCGATGGCGTGACCATGATGTTGTCGAAGTAGATCGTGGTGCCGACGGGGCGCTCGAAGCCGAAACCCGAGTTGTAGCCAGGCTGGCTGGTAAAGCCCGCGCCGAGTGAGGCGAGCGGGATCTTGACCCGGGCGACTTCCATGCCGCCCGGCAAGCTCTCGATCGCACCAAAGGGAACGGCGGCATCGACCTGAGTCCAGGTCCAGGTGTTCCATGGCTGGAGGAAGAGCGAGAAGTTGAAGCCCGTCAGCGAGCCCGCGCTGCCGAAGACATCCACGCTCATGGTGCCGCCGCTGAGAGCCGCGGCTTGCAGCTTGGCGGTCATGTCCGCGCCCATGTTCTGACGATCGGTGTGCCAGTCCCAAGTTGCGACCGTCGGCGAGACGGCGAGGGAGCCACCGAAGAGCGCTGAGTGCGAGGCGGCGGGCTTGCCATAGCTCTCGGTGCCAGTGTCGAAGGTGTAAACTGCGGAGGGCTTCGGCGGCACGGGCGAAATGACGCGGATGTTATCGATCTTCACCGTGGTCGGTTGCCCGGTATTGGTGATCACGAACATCTGCCCCCAAGTCGGATTGTCCGGGACGCTGGCGAGATTGAGCTGCGAGAAGTCGAGTTCGACGGTGCCATTGAAGGCGCCGCCGGTGCCGAAGACATCGTTGAACTGGGTCCAACCGAGGCCATCGCCTTGGAAGCTCATGTGGATCTGGAACCAGCCGGCAGGAGGTGCGGCCATGGAGACATCCATGAGCACCTTTCCGGCGCCTTGGAATTGCTTCAACTGCTGCAGGACATTGGCGGCATCGATCTTCAGGGCATTGGTCCAGGCACCCGGCACGGTGAGTTCGGCGCAGCCGGTGCCTTCGGTGATGGGCGCGACGTAGTTCATCGTCACGGTCGCATCCGGAACGACTGAGGGATCACTGGCATCGAGGCTGGCGATCTGGCCGGCGCGAGCGTTCGTCACGGCAAGCACCGCGAGAAAAGTCACGCCCAGACCGGGGCGGAGAAAGGAGGTCTTCATTGGGTTCACTTGTTGTTGGACAACTCCTCACGTGGCTTGGGCAGGCTGCCTGAGGAGGGGGTTTCACTTATCATGGAACTCCCCGGCGCCGCTGAAGTCGACGGCGGGGAGACGGGGTTTTTGAATCCCCCAATCAGGGGAGAGGTGAAATCATCAATCTCCAGTGCCGCTGCTCGGGAAACGAGGTCGGGCACCCGCAGGACTAGCTATCCGAAAGTCTACCCCGGATGTCGTTTCGGACATTGATCGGCGGCTCCAAGTGGCAAGACTCGGAGTAGATCCAAGCACATCCCCCCATGAGTCTCTTCGACCGCTTCAAGAAAAGTCCCCCTGCCCCATCGACTGCCGAGGAGAATGCGGCGCTGCGGGACAAGCTGGTGAATCTCGTCTTTTCCGGCGTGCGTTCGGAGGACAACCGGATCCGCGTGGAGGATGCCGTAGGCGCCGCGGCGGTGATCGTGGCGGAGCGCTGCATCGATGCGGTGGGTACTCCGCCGCTGCGGGACCATGAATTGACGCCGGGATCGCGGGTGCTGTCCGATCCCATCAACGGATGGATCTGCGGCGATGAGCTGGAGCTCGCGAAGATCCCGGTGCAATCGGTCGTCGGGACCCTGCGGGTTTGCCTGAATGGCGTTTATGCCGACTCGGAGTTCCCCGATGTGAAGGAGGCGATGACCACCTTCCTGAACGGCATCAGCCAAGAGGGAATCGAATGGGGCCGCGCGCCGCTCTCGGTCGGAAAGGACCACGAGCCTTTTATCCTGCCGCTGCGAGTGGGATATGAGACGCGGGGTATTGTGGATCAGGTTTTGGGTCCGGTGCTGGAAGACAAGGCGCGCTGTGTCACCGTCGCCACATTGGCCCTTGCGGCGATTCTCCAGCAGGTGGCGGGAGCGATCGATCACAAGCTGGTGCTGACCTTGGCGCTGGAGACGGTGAATGGGATGGCGAAGACCGCGCCGATGACGGAGAAGGCGATGAAGGAGGCTAGCAAGGAGGGGTGATGGTATTACCCATGAATTTACCCGGTTGCGGGCACATCGGTTTTGGCTAGCCTCGCGCATCGAGCCATCATGACAGCGCACGAATTCAAATCCCGATGGGAAGCTGTCGTTGAACGGAAGCGGGAAATGGCGGAAGCGGCAGGAGTTCCCGAAGTTGCAGACGAGATAATCCTCGTCCCTGCACCGCGTGAGATCCTAGATGTTCCTGCGTTTCCCGCGGAGGCGGCACGGTTCCTGGTCGAAGCCGGACTCCCGGGAAGTTGCGCCCCATTTCTTTCGTTCGAGGCAGTTGCTCGCGGCCCATCATCGCTTGTTCAGCTCTACGGCGCCCATCAGTTCAGCCCGGAGGACCAGTCACGCTTGGCATCCTTCTGCGTGATCGGCTCGGACGGCGCGGGAAATCCGCTGTGCCTGGATTCCGCGCGCGATGGTGAGATCGTGATGCTGGACCATGAGGACCAGTTTCGCAGCCGGACCTTTGTTGCATCCAGCGTTGCCACTCTAGCCCACGCGCTGCTGATCTCATACATCCTTCCCCACGCTGAGTTCGCTGAGCACGTGCGAGTCTTCGACCCGAGGGCGGCTGACAGGTCGTCATTTTTGCCAACCGAGCTTGGCGTCCCATGAATCCACCGATTGATTTACAACGTCGATACGCGGGAAAGCCGCTCTTGCGGCTTCTTGATGCCTACGTGCTGTGGATCATCGGTGCGCTTCCGACCGAGCAAGAGGCGTCCTTGGTTGAAATGACCCCCAACTTGCAGCGGGCCTGGAATCGCAAGGAGGAGCAATGGTACGAGGTCCTTGAGGCGGAGATGCAGTTTCCTCCAACTATGGCGGCCGACATTCGTGAAATCTGGCAGAAGAATCAGGGGATCGCAGCCGCTAACAGCGTGACGCTGACGCCGCTCGATTTTGCCTACATGTTTGTTGACCAGAATTTCGGCCATGACACGTGAGCAATCGCTGTAGAAGCGCTCCGCAGGTCGTGGCTGCCCCCGAATACCGCCATCCTCAGATCTAACCACCATGCGCATTACCTGGAACGAGCTGACCGTGGGCTTTAGTCCGGACGATGGCGATGCCCTCCTGAGCGATTGGCGGTGGCTGGTAGCTGACGACGCAGAACTGGTCCTAGTCAGCTCTCTCGGAGATTTATTTCTCAGAGATGGCGATGGGCGCATCCATTGACTCGATGTGGGAGCTGCACGCGTCAGACTGGCGGCCGAGTCGGCGGAAGAGTTCCAAGGTCTCATGCAGCAGCCCGACCAGGTGGATGAGTGGTTCGTGCCGCAATTGATCGGCGACCTGATCGTCAGCGGCAAGCGACTGAGCACCGGGCAGTGTTATAGCTACAAGTTGCCGCCGATGTTAAACGGCAAGATGGAGTTGGACAATTTCGAACCAACCGACTTGCTCGTGCATTGCAGCATGTTCGGGCAGGTTGGCCGGAAGATTCAGCATTTGCCGGAAGGCACGAAGATCGATGGGTTCACGACCGTGAACGACGACTGAGGCTCGGCATCGCTAGGATACGTTCGCACCTCACCATGAACACACGCAGCGAAAAGGACGAGTGGGGCACCGAGGCTCCGAACATCACGTCACCGGAGCGACTCTCAGTGATTCGCCAGGTGCTGGAGGAGTCACCGATTATCGTCGAGCATTGGTTCTTCCACGGCGGGTGCTCGCCCGACCGTTTGATCTTCGAGGAGTATGATGATTTCGTCGGGCACCTGCAGACCAAGACGCGACCCGGTGATGCGATTCACGTCTGGCACTACGATGCGCTCTGCCGCGACGACAATGCGCTCACGCATGGCAAGTGCCCGGATGCGGACGGAATGACACCGAAGAAGGGAGCGTACTGAGTTGCCCGGCTTCAACGATGGATCGACACCTACGGTAGCCCCGTCCGCACAAACGGTCGTTGCCAACGCCGAACCCGACGGCTGCGCAGCGCTCCGGGGTGAAGTGCCCGGCTACCAACTACTCGCCCGTCGGCCGCTGTAAAATAACCTTCCTTTAAGCAGAGTTGCCTCTACACCATCAGCTTCCAGAAGAATAGCACATCCATTCTTGGGAGGTAACCCCCATCAAGATCCAGGAAGAGTCATGGAACTGATCAAAAGCCTTCTCGAACAACAACCGCTGATGGCAGTCTTCCTGACGATTGCCATCGGCTATCTCGTGGGCGAGATCAACATCAAGGGCTTCTCCCTCGGTGTGGGAGCTGTGCTCTTCGTCGCTCTCGGTATGGGTTGGCTCGTGCCCAAGTCAGCACCGGCCCCGATGGTCGGGACGCTGGGACTCGCGCTCTTCCTCTACGGCGTGGGAGTTCAATACGGAAAGCAGTTCTTCATCGGCCTGACCAGCCGTGCCGGCCTGCGGGCAAACCTGCTGGCGCTGACCGGGGTCATGTCGGCAGGTGCGGTGAGTCTGCTTTTCGTGAAGCTGATGGATCTCAAGCTCGGTTATGCATTGGGCTTGTTCACGGGCTCAGGCACCAGCACCTCCGCCCTCCAAGCCGCGATTGCGACTCTTGGCAACGACGATCCCGCGGTTGGCTACTCGGTCACTTATCCCTTCGGCGTGGCCGGGCCGATCCTGCTCCTCTACATCGCCTTCGCGGTCCTAAAGCCAAAAATCCATGTGCCGACGAGTACCGGCATGGAGCTTCGCGAATTCGCCGTGCGCAACCCTGAGCTCTCAGGCAAGTCGCTCGGTGAGGTGACTCGCTCATTGCCCGCCGGAGTACAGATCGTCGCCCTGCGGCGGGAGGGCCGCAATGAACCAACTGCGCCGACTATCATTCTTGCTGCTAACGATGTCCTGCTCGCGACCGGGGCATCCACCGAAGCTCTAGCGCAGGCGGGTGCGCTTCTGGGCGAGGACGCTCGCGGCGATCTCCTCGCAGACCGCAGGGACCTCGACTATCTGCGCGTGTTCGCCTCCCGGCCGACCGTGGTGGGCAGAACCTTGGCCGACCTGGACTTGCCCGGGGACAACCCGTCCATCCTCGTCCAAGTCCGGCGCGGCGACACCGACATTTTGCCTCGTCCCGACCTTGTGCTGGAATTCGGTGACCGCATCGGAGTGCTTGCCCATCGCGATGACTTCGCGGCGATGCGCAAATTCTTCGGTGACTCGATCAAAGGCACCGCGGAGTTCAGCTACATCTCGATCGGTATCGGCATGGCGCTCGGCTTTCTCATTGGCGCGATCCAGCTTCCACTGCCCGGCATCGGCAAGCTCTCGGTGGGGCTGGCCGGCGTGTTGATCATGGCGCTAATTCTCGGCAAAGTGCGCCGCACTGGCGGCATGAATTGGACCCTCCCGCTTTCCGCTAACTTGGTGATCCGCAATCTCGGCCTCACGCTCTTTCTCGCGCAGGTCGGGATGGCCTCGGGGCCGAAGTTCGCCGCGACCGTCACCGACACCGGATTCGTGATGCTAGGCCTGGGTGCGGTCGTGCTCCTCGCGCTCGCTGTGCCGATTCTGATCCTGGGTCTCCTTGTTTTCCGCATGCCTTTCGGCGAGGTGGCGGGCATCGTCGCGGGGGCCTGTGGCAATCCGGCGATCCTCGCCTACTCGAACAAGCTCTCTCCCACTGAGGAGCCGGACATCGGTTACGCGATGATCTTCCCGGCCATGACCATCGTGAAGATCCTCTTCGTGGACATCGTCCCGGCCTTCTTCTGAAGTTGAATGGCGGAGCCTCAATCGCCAGATCTTCCGCCGCCATCGAGAGCCGCGACATGGGCGGTTTCGCCCCTTGTGCCTTCAGGGTGTACCAAGGCGCATGAGCTCGAGCCGGTGACTGGCGTTGGGATTCCGCGGGGAGGGTCCGGCGACGAGCATCACCCGGTCGGCGATCAGGCCGTGCTCGGGCAGGCAGCGGGCGGCGTAGTCGCGCCAGTCATCCGGTTCTTCGCCGAGATCAGCCGCATGCACGCCATAGGAAAACGCGAGCCCCTGGCAGACGGCCGGATCGCTGCACGGCGCTACGATCCATGCGGACGGCTTGCAACGGGAGAGGGCCCGCGGCATGTGGCCGGATCGAGTGGGCGCAAGCACGGCCTCACAAGGCACGGTCTCGAGCGCGTGCTCAACCACCGAAGCCATGCGGTCAGCCCCGATCGTTGCGGACGGTTCTTCCACCAGTTTCCGCTCGGCGGCGAGGCTCCCGCGCGGGCGGCGCGATTCGGTAAAGGCGGCGATCTTCGCGAGCATCGTCACCGCCTCCTCGGGAAACTTGCCCATCGCGGACTCGCCGGAGAGCATCACGCAATCGGTGCCATCAAGAATCGCATTCGCCACGTCCGTCGTCTCGGCGCGCGTGGGCAGACGGCTCGTGATCATCGATTCGAGCATCTGCGTCGCGGTGATGACCGGTTTGCCAGCGAGGTTTGCTTTCGCGATGAGTTGTTTTTGCGTGTGCGCGATTTCCTCGATTGGCACTTCCACGCCGAGATCGCCACGAGCGACCATGATGCCATCGGAAATCGCGAGGATCTCATCGTAGTGCTCAAGCGCGTCGGAGCGCTCGATCTTCGCGATGATAAACGGCACACGCCCGAATTGGGCAGCCGCGGCGCGGACCGCCTCGATGTCGGCCGCACTCTCGACAAAGGACTGGCTTACCGCATCCACCCCTGCCCCGAGGGCGAACTCCAGGCAGGCGCGGTCGTGCTCGGTGAACGCGCTGATGCCCAGGTCAATGCCCGGTAGATTCAGCCCCTTCCGCGAACGCAGTTCACCGCCGACCGCAACCGTGCATTCCACGTCGTTGCCGTTGATGCTTGTGACGATGAGCTGCACGAGACCGTCGTTAAGAAAGAGCCGGTTCCCCGGCTTCACCACGCGCGGGAGCGGCTCGAAGCTCATCGAGACGCGCCGCGTATCACCGACGATGTCCTCATTCGTGAGCGTGAAGGGGTCGCCCGCCACGAGCTGGATCGGCTCCGGCGAGATCTTTCCGAGCCGCATCTTCGGCCCCGGCAGATCGGCCATGATCGCCACGCGGCGGCCCGTCGCGCGCTCGGCGTCGCGGATGCGCCGGATGAGCTCCCCGTGGTGCGAAAACTCCCCGTGCGAAAAATTGAGCCGCGCGACATTCAGGCCCGCGCTAATCAGCCGTTGGAGCATCTCCGGCGATTCCGAGGCGGGGCCGATGGTGGCGACAATCTTGGTCTTGTGGCTGGGAAACATGGAATTCATTGGGGAATTAAGGCAGGGTCCCGATGGGCACCCAGACGACCGAGTCTCTCGCTGCGCCAAAGGTTCTAGCTCAACACCGTCTCTGGCAGGAAGGGCTGACCTTTGGCGTAGGCGGTGAGATTGGCGGTGGTGACGCGGGCAATTTCCGCGAGGGCCTCCTGAGTCAGGAATGCCTGGTGGGCGGTGATGAGCACGTTGGGAAAGGTGAGCAGCCGCGCAAGGTCGTCGTCGTGCAGGATCTGGCCGGAGAGGTCCTCGAAGAAGACGCCTTCCTCTTCCTCATAGACATCAAGGGCCACGCCGCCCAAGCGGCCGGATTTGAGCGCCTCGATCAGGGCCTTGGTGTCAATGAGGGCACCGCGGCTGACGTTGATCAGGATCGTGCCCGGCTTGACCAGTTCAAGCGTTTCGCGACGAATGATGTGATGGGTCTCCGGCGTGAGGGGCGTGTGCAGCGAGATCACTTCGCTCTCGCTTGCGATGGTGCGGGGATCGGTGTATTCGACCTGGTACTGCTGCGCCCACTCGGGTGATGGGAAAGGATCGAAGGCGAGCACGCGCATCCCGAATCCACGCAGGATCTGCGCGGCGATCCGGCCGATTTTCCCCGTGCCGAGAATGCCGGCGGTCTTGCCGTGTAGGTCGAAGCCGACGAGACCGTTGAGCGCAAAGTTCAGGTCATGGACGCGGTTGTTTGCGCGCGGGATTTTGCGATTGAGCGCGAGGAGCAGAGCGACGGCGTGCTCGGCGACGGCATAAGGCGAGTAGGCCGGGACGCGCGTGACGGAGAAGCCGAGTTCCTTCGCAGCGGGCAGGTCAATGCTATTGAAGCCAGCGCAGCGGAGGGCAACGTGCTTCACGCCTAGCTTGGCGAGTGCTTCGAGGCAGGGCCGGTCCGGGCGGTCGTTCACGAAGGTGCAGACGGCATTGGAGCCATGCGCCGCCGCAGCAGTCTCCGCGGACAGGCGGCAATCCATGAAGCGCCACTCGATATCGAGTCCGGCGGAGGCACGCTGGAGTTGATCGCGGTCGTAGGGCTTGGTGTCGAAGACGGTGGTCAGAATCATGGGCGGTGAATTTTTGGGGGTGTCAACGCGTTCACAATCGAAACAACGGCTTCGTGGGTGACTCCCTTCGCCTCTTCAAGCGAACTTATCTAGCGCTCCGTTGCACCCCTGGGTATTAAACTTTAGTGCAATGGTCATGGGAGCTAGTCCCGAATGGCGCTACGATGCGCTCTACCGCGACGACGATGCGCTCACGCATGGCAAGTGCCGGATCGAGCGGACTGACACCGAAGAAGGGAGCGCATTGAGATGACCGTCCACTCAACCGCCGGGAACAGATGGCCGCCAGCCGCATGAGGCGTCCCTACAGGACGCGATCCGTTGCCCCGCCTTTCCCGGCACTTCGTGCCTAGCTGGTATGAGCCGTCCCGTTGGGACGGAGAGGATTCACAAGCGGATCAAGCCGCGCTGCAAGGAGACCGAGACCGCTTCGGCGCGGTCGTGAACGCCGAGTTTCTGGAAGAGCGATTTCATATGGGTCTTCACGGTCTCCTCGGAGATGAACATGGCGGAGGCCATTTCCTTGTTGGTGCGGCCGCGGGAGACGAGACGGAGGACGTCGAGTTCGCGGGGCGTCAGGCTGGGGCGGATCAGGCGGTCGGCGAGGCGCGCGGCGACGGCTTGCGGGAGGTAACGCTCGCCGCCGTGGATCTGGCGGACGGCGGTGATGATCTCCTCGCGGGTGGTGTCCTTGAGCAGGTAGCCGCGGGCACCGGCTTCGAGGGCGCGGAAGATGTCCTCCTCGTTGTCGTAGGTGGTGAGGACCATGATCTTCGCGGCGGGATCGCGGGCGATGAGGTCCTTGATGGTTTGGATGCCATCGCCATCCGGCATGCGGAGGTCCAGGACATACACGTCAGCCGCTTCGGTCGAGGTCATGACCTCACGGCCGCTACCGGCTTCCGCGACGACCTCAAGGTCGGGCTGGCTGTTGAGAATCGCGGCGAGGCCGGCGCGCAGGGGCGGATGATCATCGGCCAGGAGGATGCGGATGGCGTGGCTCATGTTAGATCAGATCAGGTGGGCAAGGTGGCGGATACTTCGGTCCCGTGGCCGGGCCGGCTGTCGATGGAAAGGCTGCCACCGAGCGCGGCCACGCGCTCGTGCATGCCGGTAAGGCCATAGCCGGTCCCAACGCGTTCGGCGACATCGAAGCCGCGGCCATCATCGATCACCGTCAGGGTAACCCAATCGGTGCCGAAGCGCAGGCGGACGACGACTTTGTTCGCGGTGGCGTGGCGGGTGGCATTGGTAAGCGCCTCCTGGCCGATCCGCAGCAGGGCGTTCTCGTGATCCGCTGGCAGAGGCCGGGGCGTGCCTTCAATCTCCTGGCTGCAGATCATCTTGCCATCGCGGGTGAGATCGTGGGCGAAGCGCTGGAGGGCGGTGGCGAGATCGGCCTCACCCAAGGCGAGCGGGCGCAAGTTCCAGACGGTGCGGCGGGCCTCACGCAGGCTGTCGCGGACGAGACCACGGGCGGTTTCGAGGTGGGTGCGCGCCTGCGCGGCATCGGCGGGAATGTCATCCCGGACGCACTCGAGCTGGAGCGAGATCGAGGTGAGTCCCTGCGCGAGCGAGTCATGGATCTCGCGGGCGAAGCGGCCGCGCTCCGCGAGCACGGCCTCGAACTCGCGGCGCTGGGTGTCCTGTTCGCGCTTCCGCTTGTTGCGGACCAAGGCTGCGATGCCGAGCATGGCGGCAATGATCGCCGCCGCCGCCATCACTACCCGGCGCGTGGTCCACCAAGGCGGAAGCGAGAGCACCTCGATATCGCTGGGCGAGCGCAAGCGGAGGAGCAGCTTGTCCTCCTCCTGCAAAGGCGCGAAGGCGCCGGCGGAGGTGATCTGCGCGATGCCCGTGACGCGGATGCGCGAGCCAGGAACGAAGTCAGGCAGGCTGCCATCATGCTCGTCCAGCAGACCCCGGAAAATCATGTCAGGATCCCGCAGTTCAACAGTGGTTCCATCTTCGCCGCGGAAAACGTCGAGCAGCTCGGCTTCGATCGAAACCAGTTCCGACTCGTGCTTCGCGTGCAGGACTTGCAGGGCCTGCATGGCCAAGGGGGCGGGCGACTCCCCTTCTCCCAATAGCTTCGCAGCGCGGGCGTGCAAGATCGGCCTCATGGCACCGACCCGCGGCCAGCCCAGCACCTCCACCCGCGAGCCTGGCTTGGCCTTGACCGGCTGTGCGGTCTGCACCCAGAGCCCGCCACCATCCGTGCGGAGGAAGAGCCCGCGCCCTGGAATCTCCAGAGTCACAGTGCCTTGGACCCGAACCAAATCCCCGCCGTCGGCACCGCTAAGGCGGAAGAGTTCGTCCGCCCGCACCAAGGGCGGTTCCCCACGCGGCGGAGCCGGATCAAGCGGCTGGACGTCCTCGAGCTGATTGACGCGGATGAAACGGCGGGTCATCTGGCGGGCACCGTTGAAGATGGTGGCCGCCACGCCGCGGATCTTCACCCGGCTCTCGGCGAGGCCCCAAGGAACCGACTCCGGGGGGAGCGGCCCTTCTAACAGGACGTGGAAGTCGCAGGTCCCGGCCTGACACTCGAAGACGATGTCGCCGTCAGTCACGAAGACCTCCCGGACCCGGGCCTCGACGGTGATCCAGTCGCAATCGAGCTCCGGGCGGGCGAGTTCGGTGGCGTCGATCGGCCGAGCCGGCGGCAGGGCGTCGTGACCGAGCACGCGGATCTCAGGTGGCTTGCCATCGATGCCGCGGAGCACGGGAGCGAAGAGGCCCTTGCCGGTGACACCGCTGATCTCCACGCGGTCGCCGGTGCGGGGCCAGTTGTCCGCACCAGCCAGTGGTTCCTCCACGAAGATGCCGTCCTTGCAATCATGCAAGAAGAGCGTAATGGCCTGCTCATTCGCGAAGATGATCACACCACTGATCTTCACCGGCAGGCTGGCTGCGGCTTGATCCGGGGTAAGGGCGCGGACTGCCGCAGCCGTCGTCAGGACTTCCTCCGCCATGGCGGACGCCATCGCCAGGAGGGCGAAAAGCAGGGTGCGGAGGAACAGCATCCTCGCACTCACAGCGGCTCAGGCGGGCGACGGCAAGAATCCATTGAGACACCACGATTTCAAAAATCGCTGTAACCTTCTCCCTTCGGCCCAGCGTACCCCCGTCAGACATCCCCGATATCCCCATGAGAAACACCGTCCTCTGCCTCCTCGCCCTCGGCCTCGCCACGCCCCTCCGCGCCGGAGAACTGGTCCCTGCCGAGATCCCCGCCAGCGCCCAATGGCTGCTGCACGCCGATCTGGACGCGATGCGCGAAAGCGACACCGGCAAGGCCGTCTTCGCCGAGATCGAGGCCAAGCACGGCGACCAATTCCGCGCCTTCAAGCGGATGTTTTCCGTGCATCCGATGACCGATCTCCACGACGTAACCCTCTACGGCGACGGCAAGCCGGAGCACGCGGTGGCACTGATCCAAGGCGACTTCGACCGCGGGCACATGGAAGACGTGGTGAAGGGCGCGGACGAATACTCCGCCGGTGATCAGGACGGCACCACCGTGCACTCCTGGAAGGACAAGGGGGTGAAGCAGTACGCCGCCTTCGCCAAGGATGACCTGCTGGTCTTCAGCCGCCAGGAGGACTTGCTCCGACTCGCGCTGGGCACTCTGAAGAATGGCGGCGGCGAAACGGCCGCGGATCCCTTCTTCGCCGCCGATGGTGCCAAGCCGCTGGTCTCCGCCAGCGCGCACCTCACCGGCATCGATATGCCGCCGGATGCGGCCCGTCTGCTGAAGATGGCCAGCACCCTGCGCTTCGCGGTCTCCGAGCAAAGCGGCCGCTTCAGCGTGCGCGCCGGAGCGGAAGCCCCGGATGCCAAGAGCGCCGATCGCATGCGCCGGATGCTCGATGGCGTGGTCGCCTTCGCCGAAGTCGCCGACCCGAAGCTCCAGGGCCTCGATCTGGACTGCAAGATCTCCGCCAACCCGGGTAAGCCCGGCACCGCCATCGCACTGAGCCTGCCGGTCGGCGAGTGGCTCGGGCTACTGAAGAAGGTGGCAGACGAGAAGAAGTGATTTCCTCCCACTCCAGATGAACGGGATGAACGCAGATCCACACAAGCCCCCGACTGCGTCCCTCACGCTCATCTCTCCCCTCCCGTTCTTCCTCGCTGACTGCTTTGAGAATTAGTGCTTAGTCATTCGTAATTCTTCCCGCCTTGGATACCACCGAATGCCCCGATGATTGCACGCTCGCCCGCCTGGCGCGGGGCGGCTCCTCGGCGGCATTCGGCATCCTGGTGCGGCGCTATCACGCCAGGGTCTTCGCCTTCCTGCTGGCGCTGACGAAGCACCGGCAGGATGCGGAGGACCTCACCCAAGAGACCTTCATGCGGGCTTGGGACAAGTTCCACCGCTACGACCTGAACCAGCCGCTCCTCCCCTGGCTCTTCACCTTGGCACGGCGGCAATCGATTGCGGCCTTGCGTCGGCTGAAGCCACTCCCTCCCGAACTTCCCGACACCTCCGCCGCGGAACCCACCCACGCCGCGCTGCGACTGTGGGATCTGGCCCGCAAGGACCTAAGTCCGGAAACCTATAGCGCGCTATGGCTCCACTACTGCGAGGAGCTGCCGCTAAAACAAGTCGCCACCATCCTTGGCAAACGCGAGGGTGCGGTGAAGGTGATGCTGCACCGCGCGCGCCAAACCTTGGCGGAGCGCTTCCGCGGCTCCGAACGCATCGAACAGCCACCACCTCTGCCCCAAGTCCAAGGGACTCCGCCCTAATCTATTCCGATTGCCATGAAATCCGAGGACCCACATCCCCAGATCGCAGCGCTGCTACGCAGCAAGCAGCCGGAGCCGATGCCATCGCCCGGCCTAGAGACACGCATCCTGCGTGAGCTGGATCGCCGGCAACATCGCAAGCCAGCGCGGGTTTGGCCTTGGTTGGTGCTGCCCCCAGCCTTTGCCGCAGTGGTGCTCGGTGTCTTGGTCTCGCTGCCGAAGCCAAGTGGCAAGGTGCAGAAGGTGACGACTCAGGCTCCGGTTGAGATCAAGAAGGAAGCCTCGCCTGCGAAGTTGCTGGAAGAGGAGAATCCACTGAAGCAGGAGACGGTAGCCTTGGGGCGCGACGCACGGCGGGCTGGCCGGTTCTTGATCGATTGCTTGCCGTTTGGCGGAGCGGGCGACGAGTGAGGTCGGAGCGGGCGACGAGTGAGGTAACTCCAAAGTGTGATCCCACCCGCGACCTCCTTGCCCCCAGTTCAGGGGGCGTGATTTGTCCGCGGCCAACCCGGGGTTGCGCTAACGCTTACACCGGGCTTTCTCCCTGCCGCGCCTTTGGCGCTTCTGATCCTGAAACCAAGCTGCATCACGAGGGCCGCTGGGCTTCGTTGTGGAAGCCCCCACAGCCGCAACTTGCAAAACTCCGCTACTTCATCTTCGCCAGCGCGTTCAGGTCGAGTTTGCGCGCCAGGCCGAGAAGCTCCTTCTCGCCGCTGCTGGCATCGTTCGCCACCAGCTCGACATAGATCCTCTTGTCCACCACGAGCTGCAGCTTCTTGTCGCCTTCCATCACCGCGGTCTCGCCGGAGACGGCGTGGGTCTTGCGATTGCTCAGACGCAGTAATTCCTCGTTCGCCAAGAAAGGGAGCAACTGCTTCACCAAGGGAGAATCCTTCACCACCTTCACGGTGATCTCCTGCTTGGCCTTATGGGTGTAGGTCCGCGACAGAGACAGGCCGCCGCCGACCGTCGACAGGTCGTCGCGCTTCAGCGACTCGCCCTTCCAGTCCTCAAGGGTCTCAGGCAGGACATCGCTGACCTTCGCCGCGCCCTTGTCTTCTATGATCTTGAGAAGCTCGCGGAGCTTGGCGGTCACCGCCTCGTTGTCGCCCTTCTTGTAGGCGGTGTAGGCATCGCGCATCCCCTCCTCGAAAGGGTCCATGGTCTTGGCCGGCTCCGCGGCGAATGATGCCAGCGGATAGACGGCGGCGGAAAGGATCAGGAGGCGGCGGGAGAGAGTGTTCATGGGTTTACGCAGATCTTCTTGCAGCCCGGTGTACGCCAGTCACCAAGCCGCAGGTTACACTCCCCGCGAAAATTCCGCAAACCCGTCAGGGATTCTTCGACTGCCGCAGGTAGAGGAAGAGGTCGCGCACCTCCGGCTCTTCCAAGGTCCCGAGCAAACCGGCAGGCATCATCGATTGCTGGCTAAGCTCGCGCTTGGCGATGCTGTCCTTAGACACCGCGACGGTCTCGGCCAAGGTTTTCACGGTCACGGTGCTCGCATCCTCCCCGGCGACAACGCCGGCCACGAGCTTGCCGTCCTTGGTGGTGATGAAAGTCTGCTGGTAATCGCGGCCGATCACGGCATCGGGATCCAGGACGTTCTGAAGCAGGTATTCGACATCGGCGAAATTCCCCGGCAGTTCTGGTCCGATCTTGCCTCCGGCACTGAAGATCGTGTGGCAGGCGGAACAGGTCCGCTCAAAGACCGCGCGACCGTTCTTCGCATTGGCATGGAGGATAGCGTCTTCGCCGAGAAACTGCCGGTAGCGCTCGATCTCCTTCTGGCGCTCGGCATTCGAGGGTTGCAGTGAGCCGAAGTTCACAGATAGCCAGCGATCAAAGTCCTCGCGCTTGGCGGCCTGGATGATCCTTGCCAAGGGTGCGGTGAGATCCTTGGCGGGGATCTTCTTTGCATCGATTGCGGCGAGCAAGGCCTCTATTCCCACGGGCCGCGACACGAAGGTGGTGAGGGCCGTGGACTTCTCCTTGGGGCCGAGCTTCGGGTATGCCGTGGTCAGCAGCACGGGAATACGAGGATCATCGTAGCTCGCCAGGGCGCGCAGGGCATCGCCACGCAAGGGACCGTTTTCACCGGCCAGCTTGAGCAGGGACCCCAGGCTCTCCGGATCCCGCTGGGCGAGCAGCGCCTCCAAGGCTTCGCGGCGAGCCTCGGTGACCGCCTTGCCATTCGCGAGAATGGCGCGGAGTTCAGCCAACGCGGCTGAGCTACCGAAGAGCAAGGACAGCTCGCGGGCCTGCTGGCGCACACCTTCATCCGCTTCGGCCCGCAACTTGGCATAGGCTGCGGCCCAAGTCGGCGGCTCGGGGAGGCGCTTGCGGCCCTTCGCGGCATCGAGCATGCCGCGCAGCATGCGGGTGCGAAGCGCGGGCTCGGCGGTGCCCAGCATCTCCGCGATCGCGGCCATCGCGGGAGCCGCCTTCGCTTCATCCTCGCCTGAGAGCGCCACGATCCGCCGCGGGATGTATTCGAAGAGCAGGCTCTGCTTCGCGGTCTTCAGCAGAGCCACTCCGCCCATCGGATCCGCGACGACCGAGCCCTCGGCCGCATACCAGTTCATCAAGGGCAGATTGTGGTCCTTCTCGTCCTCGGCATGCGCGCTTAGGGCCGCGAGAAGAGGCCAGCGGCCTGCGGGCGGCAGCTTTTGTGCTGCCGCGGCAAGGCGTAGGCGGACCGATGGAGAAGGGTCCATCTCCGCCATCCCAACCATGGCAGCCAGCAGAATATCCGCGGGCTTGCCCTGCTCGCTCACGCAAGTCACCGCCCAGCCGCGGACCCACTCGGAGCTGGCGGACAGGGCCTTGAGGGCGGCCGCCTCGCTCAGGGCACCTTGGCTATGCAGGGTCCAGAGGGCACGGAGTTGGCGGGTATCGTCGGGGTTCTCAACGAGGATCTTCTCCAGGGCCGCGGTGGTCTCCGGCTTGGGCCCGCGCTCTTGGAGAATGCGGCGCGCGTGGCGCACATACCAGTCGTTCGGGTCCTGATGCATGGCCACCAGTTCGGCATCGGTAGCGGCTCCCAGATTCACCACATGTGGCTTCACTTGGTCGTTCACGAGTTTGTAGAGACGTCCGTTTGAGCGGTCGGTAAAGGCGCGCTGTTGGTGGCAGGGCACCTTGTCATACCAATCGCTGATGAAGACCCCGCCATCCGGGCCATACTGCGGTGAAAGTCCACGGAACCACGCATCGCCACTGGCGATGAAGTCGGTCTTGCGCGAGCTGCGGAAGCCGGAGCCATCGCGGCTGAAGACCTCGCAGCGCAGCTTGTTCATGTGCACGTCGTGGAAGAAGAAGTTGTCACGCCACTCCGCCGGGAAGGCTCCTCCGAGGTAGAACATCGCGCCGCAGTAGCCGGCCTTCTCATAGCGGCCCCAGGCGATCGTGCGGATGTCGCCATAGACGTATGGATTGAAGTGCGAACCGGCCTGGCGGGTGTAGTGCGCGCCCTCGATGCCGTGCCACATGTGCGGCACCACGCAGGCGGCGAAGAAGGCTTCGCCGTGGTCATTCCAATCGATTCCCCACTGGTTGCTCACGCCCTCGCACCAGCGCTCGAAGACCTTGCGCGTGGGATGATAGCGCCAGACCGCGCCATTGAGAGGGACTCGTTCCGCCTCGGACGTGCCGGGCTTGCCGACGAGGGAATTGGTGAAAATTCCCTGGGTTCCATAGAGCCAGCCGTCCGGCCCCCAGGTAAAATCGTTCAGGGTCTCATGCGTGTCCTCCGCGCCCCAGCCATCGAGGACGATTTGCGGCTCGCCATCGGGCACCGCATCGCCATTGGCATCCGGGACGAACAAGAGATTCGGCGGCGAACCGATCCACACCCCGCCGAAGCCCACGGCGAGGCCGCTGCTGAAGTTGAGCTTGTCGAGGAAGACGCTGCGTTTCTCGAACTTGCCATCGCCATCCGCATCTTCGAAGACCAGCAGCTTGTCCTTCGGCTCGCCCGGGCAGTTGGGGTAGTTGGTATTCTCCAGTACCCACAGCCGCCCGCGGTCGTCGATGGTGTAGGCGATCGGTTGGACCACGTCCGGCTCGCTGGCGATCACCTCCACGCGGAAGCCCTTGGGCAGCACCATCTTTTCCGCCGTGCCCTTGGCATCGAGGGCCGGGGTCTGGGCCACCGGCCGATCAGGATCTTCCTGGGCCGCGAGGATGGCCGGGAGAGTCAGGAGGAGGAAGGAGGGAACGCGCATGGTGGCCATACGAGAACATGGGATGCGTGTTTGCGGGAATGACGAATGTTGAATTTCCGAATGCCGAATGTCGTATGGGAATGAAAGAAATCCATGCTTGCGAGCGGAGTATCCTTGGCCGCGGCGATCTCGCTTGCGCCCCCTTCCCCGCCGCACTTCATTCGTCATTCGGAAATCCGGAATTAGAAATCCCCCACTTATGCGATCGCTTTTCTTCCTGCTCCTCGCCACGCCCCTTCACGCACTCCCCGAGGCTCCGCCCGCGAAGTTCCGCGCGCAGACGCTCGATGATAAACTCGGGATCGGCTACGGGCTTTCGATCGCGGACATTGATGGCGACGGCAAGCAGGACATCGTGCTGGTGGATGCGAAGGAGACCGTCTGGTACAAGAATCCGGAATGGACCAAGCAGCGCATGACCGGATCGCTGACCAAGCAGGACCATGTCTGCGTCGCCGCCTGTGATATCGATCACGACAAGAAGGCCGAGGTGGCGATCGGTGCCGAGTGGAATCCCGGTGACACTAAGAACAGCGGCGCGGTCTTCACCCTCACCGCCCCCGAGGACCGGACGAAGGAGTGGAGCGCCCAACAACAGCACCGCGAACCGACCGTGCATCGCATGCACTGGATCAAGCAGGCTGCGGGTGATTACTTCCTCGCCGTGCTACCGCTTCACGGCTGCAACAACGTGAACAGCGAGGGAGATGGCATCCGCTTCCTCGGCTACCAGCCTCAAAAGGATGCAGGCAAGGAGTGGCCAACCTTCCTGATCAACGACCAGTTTCACCTCGCCCACAACTTCGATCCGATACCTTGGCCCGGCACGGCGGGTGACTCGATGCTGGTCGCCTGCAAGGAGGGCGTGCATTTGCTGCGCAAGTCCGGCGATGCCTGGCAAGCCACCCGCATGACCGAGAAGGGCGCCGGTGAAGTCCGCCTCGGCAAGCTGCCAAATGGCAAGCGGATGATCGCCACCATCGAGCCCTTCCATGGCAACGAGGTCGCGATCAACCCGGAAGCGGAAAGCGGCCTGTGGTCGGCCAAGCGGGTCCTGTTAGACGGTAGTCTGGCCGAAGGCCACGCCCTCGCCACCGCGGATTTTCTCGGGCTCGGCTACGACCAGCTCATCGCCGGCTGGCGCAAGCAGGACAAGGACAAGAAGGTCGGCATCCGGATGTATGTGCCCACTGCGGAGGACGGCGCCACCTGGAAGCTCCACTCCACGGTGGATGACAACACCATGGCCTGCGAGGACTTCAAGGTGGCGGACCTCAACGGCGACGGGAAGCCGGACATCATCGCCGCCGGCCGGGCGACGAAGAATCTGGTAGTGTATTGGAACGAGCGGAACTAAGGAGACATCTCGATAACTTTCCTTTCCATCCGAATTCAAAAATGGGTGCCCCGCCTTTTCTTCGCGAAGTTTATCGAGAACACATTGACCACTTCGGCGAGCCCACCGATTCGATCGTTTTTGACGATCGCGTCCCGTGTGCCGGCTATCCCGAACGCATTGATGTTCTCATCTGGGATGCTGACGACGACTGCGACATGACGACTTTCGCTACCATCGGCATGTCATCGATTCCCTTGCCGAATGCTATTTACAGAGCCGAACTCCATTTCGCCGTGAGGAGGCACCTTGATGCCAATGGCAAACAGGAGCTCGGACGTTTCCTGGCAAATCTGGCGATGTATCCTTTTCAGACCGGGGAACCACTCGATTGGTGGCATACCCTTCGCGATCCCGGGTCGATTCCATTGTATCAAGCTGCTTCCTCTGCGTTGCTTCATCCGCGCTTTGTTGATGAAGGATGGGACACAAGTATGATCGGCGACCAAGAGGTCCGGATCTTAAACGTGGTTCCGATTACGCCGACAGAAAGGAACCTTCGCCAAATTAACCTCATTCAGGACACGCTCGCCGGGATCGACATTTTCGAGCCAAGATGAGTGCAAGGCACTAAACTCCACCTTCTATCAGGATGCCACTCCTCTTCGACCACATCGACCTCCGCGTCACTAATCTCGCGGCGGCCGAAGACTTCTATCGCATGCTCCTCCCTGCCCTCGGCTTTGAGCGCGAGCAAGACATTGAGGGATGGCTGCAGTTCGAGGACAAGAATGCCGCGCAGTTCTTCGGGGTAACCGAGTCTCCCGGACATCGTCCCAACGAAAACCGGATCGCCTTCCAAGCGGGAAGCGTCGAAGCAGTCGAGTACTTGGCGGAAATCGCCAAACAAGCCGGGGCCATCAACATCGAAGGTCCGATGCGCTACGCCGAGGACTACTACGCCGTCTTCTTCGAAGACCCCTGCGGCAATCGCTTCGAGATCTGCCACCGCCTTTAAGCTTGGGAAGTCTAATCCACAGCAAATTAGTCCACTTATTGAGGTTTAATTTGACTCTTGCGCTTAGGATTCAAGCAGAGGCATGAAGGAGGACATGCCACTCGCATTCGCGTCACCGGATTGTGTCGGAGCAGGAATCGCCAAGCTGGCCGCGGAAGTGGCCGAGGCGCTCGACAAGAGCAGCGGCTCCGCCGAGTGGGCCGAGGGCGACATCAGGACTGCGCTGCAACGCGCCCTCACCGATGACGATCTGATTCTCGGCGAGCTTCCCGCAGCCCCGATGGCGACCTACCGCCAGGAGTTGCTGCATGTCGACCCCGCCGGGCGTTTCTCGATTGCCGCGCTGATCTGGCTGCCGGGCCACCGCACGCCGGTGCACGATCACCGCTGTTGGTGCTGCTTCGGCGTGTGGCGCGGCAGAGAGGTGGAAACCCTGTGGATGCGCGACGCCCGCGGCCGGCTGGTGGCGGAGAAGAGCGGCGTCTGCTACCGCGGAGAGGTCGAGTTCCTCCACCCTCCCGGGGACATCCACCAAGTTTCCAACGACGACATGACGCCCACGGTGTCGATCCACATCTATGGTGCGGACCTGATCAAGGCAGGCAGCAGTATCCAGCGCTGCTACGATGTGGATGCCGCCGCCCACAACGAGGCAGGGCTGCGGACCTTCGCCGTGGTGGGTGGCGGATTTTCTGGTACGATGACCGCCGTACATCTGCTGCGCGAGTGCAGCCCGGATGCCCGCGTGGTGCTCTTCGAGGCCGCACCCGAAGTCGGCCGCGGCGTGGCCTATGGCACGCGGTGCCTGACGCACCTGCTCAATGTCCCGGCAGGCAGTATGTCCGCCTTCCCGGATGCCCCGGGCCATTTCCACGAATGGTGCAGCCGCAAGGGCCGCAGCATCGCCGCCAGCGACTTCGCGCCGCGCACCTGGTATGGTGAATATCTGGGCGATGTGCTCAAGGATGCCGCGCTCTACTCCCGCGCGAAGCTGGAAGTGCGCACCGAGCAGGTCGAGTGCATCGATGGTCGCGACGGCGACTTCCAGGTACTCAGCTCGAATGGCGGTGCGCTCCAAGCCGAGGCCGTGGTCCTCGCGATCGGCACACCACCGGGCCGCGAACACTTCCCTGCCGGCCAGGAGTGGCCGGCCATGGCCGATCCTTGGAATGCAGATGCACTCCAGGAAGTGGACCCGGCCCATGAGGTATTGATCGTCGGCACGGGCCTCACCTGCATGGACGTGCTGGCGGAGCTCGCCGCGCGCGGCCATCGCGGCAAGATCGTGGCTATCTCGCGCCGCGGCCTGCTGCCCGCCTGCCATGTTCCCCATGGAGGTGCCGGAGCTCCGGCCTTCGATGCCCAAGGCTTCCGCGAACAACTCGCGCAGGAGCCGATGAAAATCTCCCGTCTCTGCCGCCGCGTTCGCCAGGCCATCGCCGAAGCCTCCGCTGCAGGAATGGACTGGCGCGATGTCATCAATGCCCTGCGTCCCGTGACCACCAGCATCTGGGCCGCCCTTCCCGGCCGTGAACGGCGGCGCTTCAAGCGTCACCTCAAGCCCTACTGGGAGACCGTGCGCCACCGCATCGCCCCGGCGGTCATGGCGGCCGCGGATAGCCTCCGCGAGGCAGGCATCCTCGAACAATATCGCGGCGGCATCGCCCGCCTGGAGCGTTTGCCAAGCGGCCGCTACGCCGCCGAGTGGACCCATCAACAAGGCAGCGGCCGCGGCGAGTTCGACCGTGTGATCAATGCCACCGGCTTCACCGCCCGCCTCGCCGGATCGAACAGCCCGCTGCTCGACAACCTGCTCGGTAAGGGCTGGATCCGCGAAGATGAAATGGGGCTAGGCGTCGACACATCTTCGGATTTCCGCCTGGTGGAAGAAGATGGCGGCGTGGTCAGTGGGATTTACTATGTCGGTCCGATGCTGCGCGCCCGCTACTGGGAATGCACCGCCGTGCCGGAGCTGCGCATGCGCGCCGCCGAGACCGCGGCGAGCGTGCTGAAGCATGCGACCAAGGTGCAAAAGCCCCTACCGCCAAGCCGCACGCCGGAAGTGGCTTACCAGACGGAAGTGGCTTACCAGATCTAGGCGCGCCCGTACGGGCGATCGTGTCACGCATCAAAGTCCCCGCCCGGTGGCGCGTTCCCTCCGTTACCATGCTCCGTCACGCGCTCCTGTTTGCCGCCTTCAGCACCCTCGCGCTTGCCGAGGGTGAGGATCCCTCCCCTACCCTCACGCTGCCGGAGATGCCGGAGCCCGCGCTGGGCCCGGACTCCATGCCGAAGGATGGAGTGCCGAAAGGGACCGTGACTACCCAAGTCTGGAAGGACTCGAAGGTCTTCCCCGGCACGATCCGCGAATACTCCGTTTATACTCCCGCCCAATACGATGCTTCCAAGCCCTGTGCGGTGATGGTTTTCCAGGACGGCCACTCCTACCTGAATCCGAATGGCGAGTGCCGCGCCACCGTGGTCTTCGACAACCTGATCGCCGCGAAGGAGATCCCGCCCATCATCGGCATCTTCATCAATCCCGGCCATCTCGGCACCGAGCTGCCGACGGAGGCATGGAAGAGCAGCAACCGCAGCGTGGAATATGACACGCTCTCGGATGCCTACGCGCGCTTCCTGTTAGAAGAGATCCTGCCCGAGGTCGCCAAGACCAAGAACCTCACGACCGATCCCGAGCAGCGCGCGATCTGCGGGATGAGTTCAGGTGGCATCTGCGCCTGGACCGTTGCCTGGCAGCGTCCCGACGCCTTCCGCAAGGTGGTCTCGCACATCGGCTCCTTCACCAATATCCGCGGCGGCGACGTCTATCCCGGCCTGATCCGCAAAGCGGAGAAGAAGCCAATCCGCGCCTTCCTCCAGGATGGCATCCACGATCTGGATAACCCTCATGGCTCTTGGCCGCTGGGGAACATGCAGATTCAGGCCGCGCTCAAGTTCAAGGGCTACGACCACCGCTTCGTCTGGGGCCAAGGCCAACACAGCGGCAAGCACGGTGGCGCGATCTTCCCCGATACCCTGCGCTGGCTGTGGCGTTAGATCGCCCGTCCGGCACAAAAGAAAACCGGCACCGTCTCAATCCCCCCGGATCGACGGTGCCGGCTTTTTCAGTGAACCAAGGTGGCGGACCACCTCGGATCGGTTCCGACTATTGGCGTGCCAGGATCCCCCGATCCAGGACCTTGAGCCCATGATACCGATGGCTGGAAAATTCCGGGTTCGACGCCGCATCAGGTCCCCCGACCCGAGCTGCGCCGTTCCCTGGGGTGCAGTATCCGGACAGACGGCACAGGAAGCGGAGCTCGGCGCGGCGGGTCCCCCGACCCATCCGCAATTGAGTAGCTCCGTCCCTGCCAACCGTTCCCCCCGTCCGGGGTTCTGCGTGCTGGAAGGCACTGGCATACCGGCGACTGAGCTCGCGGCATGCTGCCTTTTCCTGACTCACCTTTTCCCGGCCTCCAATCACCCGCGGCACTCCCCCCGGAGTGCTCGCGGTGATGTTGAAGACGGGGAGGGGATGCGTCATTACTGAACCAATCGCAATCGGGAGGACCGGATTTCCAAAAAATGTGAGAAACTTTTAAAATAAAATGATCAACCTGATCAAATCCTTTGGAAATGAGTGATTTCCGGTTTCATCAAAAACCGAGAGTCATCCCCACATGAGTGCGATTTTCGGCATCGTCCAGTCGCCAGCCGTGGTCGAGCCGCAGATCCAGATGATCCATCAAGCGCATCCGCAGGCCCAGCCCGGTGCTGTAGAGCGAGGAGCTTGGACCTCCGCTGCGACTATCCAGCGCAGCGTAGTCGAAGAAGGTCAGCAGGCGGAAATCGCAACCCTTCAGCGGTGAGATCAGCGGCGAGAGCACTTCAAAGGAACCCTGCCAGCCGGAATCGCCGGCAAACTCGCGCTCACCGGTGCCGCGCACTGTCTGGTAACCGCCGGCGGCGAATTGCTCGGCGGGAAGCAAACGGGAATCGGCCACCTGCGCAGCACCGCGGAGCCGCAGCTGCCAATCCTTTCCTGGCGACCACCAGCCTTCGCCGGACAAGCGGCCGAAGACATAGCTGGAATCAGCGGCGGGATCGTAGGCTTGGAAAGCCGCGTCATCGTTGTTGCCCCCGAGATTCCCGGGCGCGACGTAAAACGAACTCGTGAAGGAAGCCCCGCCGTTCTCCCACGCGTGGGAGAGTTCGTGCTGGAGCTTGCCTTGGAAGAACACCACTTCCCCGGGCGAAAGCGAGCCACCGCCGAAGAGCAAGAACTGGTCCGTGCCCTTCAACTCAAAGCCTCCACCCAGCGACTGCTGCCAGCCGAAGACTGGCGGCAGCGGCATTTTTTGCAGGGCCGCCAGCGACCAGGACGAACCCTCGCTTTCCACCGGAATCCCGCCGGAGAGGTAGGTGGAGCGGACTTCGGCATAGGCCGCATCCAGTTGCAGGAGCTGATGCGTGGAGTGAAAAGGAATCTCCCAATGCAGGGCATTCGCCAGCAGCGAGGAAGGCGGCAGCCCGGCCACCGTCTGCCATGCGATCAATTGCTCGCCGGGCGTCCAGCCGACCACGCCAAGGAGCAGCCGGTCCTTGCCCAAGAGATCCGGACCGCTGTTCTCATAGCCGGTCGTGACCCGCCACGGCTTGGTCTCCTCGAAGGCGATCAGCAGGTCTGCGGTCGCCGGCTCGGTCCCCGGGGACACGAAAAGCCGCGGATGACGGAAGGTCGTGCGTCCATACCAATTGAGCTCCTCATCGATCTCCGCGCGCCGCACCGGCTCACCGCGAACGAGCCGTTGCCCTTTTTGCAGCACTTCGGGCTTTCCGTATTTGGGCCGCGAGACGCCGATCTCGCCATAGCGACCGATTTCAACCGAGAGGCGCAGCTCGCCTTTGCTCAGGTCCTGCTCCGGAGCCTCAACGAGGACAACCGGGTAGCCGCACTCGTCGTAGTGGATCAGGATCTCATCCGCCAAGGCGGCCAAGCCTCCGCTCGTGAGCGGCTTGCCCAGCCACACGGCCAAGCGCCCCGCCAGCTTTTGCGGTGAAGGCAGCACCAGATCGGAGGACGCGGACAAACCCTCGGCGACCCCGGTTTCTGCGGAGCCACCGGGCTTGATCAAAATGATGCGGTCGAGTCGCGCTGCGATCACTTCCCCACCCTGCTGCCCGTCTCCTTGCGCTTTTACCGGCGGCAGCGATTCCACCGGAGCTGCCTCCGGCACGCGCGGCCCAATCCCCGGCAAGGATTGGCCACGGGCTGTGGCGAGCAAGACAAGGGCGAGCAGCAGGCGCATGACAAGCTGCCGCAAGGCAGTGCATTTGCTTAGCTAAAGTTCGCAATCAAGGCAAAGCCAAATAGATAGCTAAATCTTAAAAAGAAGAGAGATCAACTTTGCTTTATTTTTAAAATTCCAAGCTTCCAAGTCATTGAAACCATTAGGTTTTTCAGACTTCCAAGGGAGATATGGCTAACATTACAAATGCTGGACAAAGTGGTAAAAAGTTAGATAGAGAGTCCTGCAGCAATCCGGTGATCGTGAATCTTTCCATGTTCCATCGTCTTTCCGGAAGTATCCGGGTCCTCTTGTGTGCGCCGCTCCTGGCATACTCTGCCCCACCCGTGATCCCCATGGGACCCCACGGTGACATTGCGGATGCCGGCTGGGCCCAGGCGCGCCTCAATGACGGCAGCAACGTGAGCAGCCGTTCCTTCTCTTATCCTGCCACCGCGCAGCCAGTGCGGCTGTATCTGATCGATACGGCGGTCAAGCAGACCAAGGCTTGGGGCACGTGGTTCAAGCGCAACCCGAAGCTGACGATCAAGGAGAACAACCGCATCAACAGCGGTGCCTCGGCGGCCTTCGAGCATGGCACGAAATTGCTTTCGATCATCGCCGGCCCTGAGACCGGTGTGGCCCTCGGAACACCCATCGAGGTCGTGATCTACGACGTCTACATGGGCAATGAAACCACCCAGAAAACGGACTCGGGATCGATCAGTGTCGCGCTGCAGCAAGCCCGCATCCATCACCTCACGGCCGCCACGCGCCTGCCCGGCGTCATCTGCCTGGCCAGCGGTTCGCTGCAGGCGGCACAAAGCGCGGGCATGGAGGACTCGATCAACCAAGTGCTCTCCGCGGGCCTGACCGTGGTGGTCTCCGCCGGCAACTCGAATCAGGATGCTTCCGCCTACGTTCCCTCCGCCTACGGCACCAAGCCCGGCGTGATCTGCGTGGGCGCCAGCAGCATCAGCAACCAGAAGTTTGCTTCCTCCAATTACGGCCCCGCGGTCGACCTCTTCGCTCCCGGCGAAGACGTCCGCACCCTGAACTACGACGCGCCGAAGACCGGCGTGTATGAGCTGATGGACGGCACCAGCCCGGCCTGCGCCCTGACCGCGGCCGCCGCCCTCGTCGAGCTTTCCAAGAACCCCTCCCTCACCCCGGCCCAAGTGGAGGAAAATCTCCGCGCCCAAGCCTACGCCGGTGCCGCTCCCGCGCCGCTCGTGCAGGTCGTGGCCCAACCCGAAGTCGACAGTGATGGTGACGGTGTCACCGATGTCATGGAGTCGTTTTTCGCAACGAATAGCTCCGACCCGGCGGTCCGCCCGGCGCGCCCGGCGGTGAGCCAAGCCGATGGCCAGATCAGCATCAGCTTCGACATGGCGGCCAGCCTCTTCAATGCCGCCAATCCCTTCCTGCTCAACAACGGCGGAACTTGGTCGGTCCAATACTCGGAAGACCTCGTTATCTGGGAGAATGTGGAAGGCACCCCGGTCGCCGGCACCGCCGTGGATGGCAAGCTTCCCGTGAGCTTCTCGCTGCCCGCCACCGCGCCCTCCGGCTACCTGCGGGTAGATGTGAGCATGCCAGCCACTTCGAACTGAAGCGGCGGGGAGGGATTCGCGTGTTAGGCGTCCGATATCGGCCTCCGCTCGGGAGAACTTGATTATCAGCGCGGATTAAGGGATGATCCCGGCAGCGGCGCGGCATTTTTCACGCGGCCGCCACGCCATCATGCCGCCGGGTTGTCGCCATGCTCTCTATCTGCCTGCCTGCCTCCTCCTCACGGTAGCTATCGCTGCGGCTGAGGAGGCGACGGTGACTGCCCCGCCCTCTGAAGGGGAGCTGGAGGAAGTGGCTGCCGAATGGAAGGCCGCTTGGGAAAAGAGTGGCAGCGCCGCGGATAGCCTCAGCTATGGCCTCACCCTCCAAGGCCTCGGCATCATCGAGCGCACCGCCGGCAAACCGGCGGAAGCGAAGCCCCATCTGGAGGAAGCCGTGCAACGGCTGGCCACGGCTGAACCGGCAGCGCGGGCAGATGCCCTCGAAGCCTTGGCTCTGACCCGCGAAGATCTCGGTGAAGTCGAAACGGCGGGGACCGAACTACGCCAAGTGGTCGCCCTGCGGGAAGCACTGCCGCCGGAGGAACGCGAGCCTTCGCTCGGCCAAGGCCGCGATCATCTCGCGCTCAATCTGCTGATCCAAGGCCACTATCCAGAGGCCGGGGATTTGTTTGAGAAAACCCTGGCTGCCACCCCGCCGGGCGATCCCCTGAGCCGGGCCCGGCGCCTCGGTTATCTCGGCCGCTACCTCCACACGCTCGGCAGCCACGCGCGGGCGGCGGCGGCATGCCGTGAAGCCCTGGACTTGAAGTTCGACGACGATGAACTGCGCTTGACCCTGACCAGCCAGCTGGCACTGGCGGAGCTGCGGCTCGGAAGACTGGACGAAGCGCGGCACAACATGGAGACCTGCGCGGAACAGGCCTGCGCCCTCTATCAGGATCCCGCGTTGGCATTCCGGGCGGAACCGTATCTGAACAACCTCGGCGTCCTCGACCTCTCCCAAGGCCGGGCCCTGGAAGCGGCCACCACCTTTGCCGAATCGCTGCGGCTACTGGAAGCGGCACGCGGTACGGAGGATGCCTCGCTAATCCGTCCGCTGAACAATCTCGGCTGTGCCGAGCAAGCCGCGGGCGACTACAAGCGCGCAGGGCAGCACCTGCAACGCGCCGCGGACCTCCAAGCCAAGCACCTGCCTCGGGTCCACCTGCGGGTGGCGGAGACCGCGCGCAATCTAGCCCGCAATTCCCTGCTGGCAGGCTATGCCGATGCCACGGCGGAAACCCGGCGGGCCACGGAGATTGGCCACGAGCTGCTCACTGACATGGGCCGCCACGAAATCGCTGCTGATGTGGTGGCGGAAATCGATCGCGCCACCGGCATCGGCCTTGAGCTGCTCGATGAAATGGTCCGCCACGGCAGCGAACAGGAACGGCTCAACTTCTTGCAGCGGCTCGACCTGGTCTCCCTGCCCTGCGCGACGGGAGATCCAGCCCGCATCGCCGGGGTGCTGGCCGCCAGCAAGGCCCGGCTGCTCGACGCGATGATCGAGGAAGGAACTACTAAGAGCACCGTAGTTCCATCCTGGGAAGAGATCCAGAAGACATTGAAACCGGGCAGCGCCTTCGTGGATGCTTGCCGCTATCTCGATACTTCTACAGAACCACAAATGCGCTACGGCGCGATCGTCTTACTGCCACAAGGCCCGCCGAAATGGGTGCCACTTGGTAACTCCGCGGACCTCGACCGCTGGCTGGGACTCTTCCGCAAGCGCCTGAGTTGGCGCACGGGCGAACTGGCCGGCACACACTCCCCTGCCCCCGCGCTTACCATGCGCAGCGTGCTGCGCCCGCTCTACGACGGCTACTGGGAACCGATCGCGCGCGAGCTGCCCGCAGGCACCGAGCACATTGCCTTCTCACCGGATGGGGCTTTGCATTTCCTACCGCTTGCCGCGCTCTTGGACGGATCGATGCAGCCGCTCTGCGCGCGCTACCTGCAGGTGGTCACGGTCACCAGTGCGCGAGATCTAGCGGGTACCGCCGCACCGCAGCGACTGGATGCAAGTCCCTGGACCGTGTTCGGCGTGTCGGACTTCCCGAAGTCCACCGAGCCTCCCGGCGAGTCTCAACTGCTCGATCTGCTCGGGGGGCTCGGCTCGATGCCAGGCACAGCGGAGGAGACCCGCCTGATCGGCAAGCTCGCTCCACCCGGCTCGGTGCTCCTCCGCGATGCCGCCGCCACGGAATCGGCGCTCGCCCATCTCGCCCAGCCACCGGCCGTGCTCCACCTCGGCTCGCACGCCTTCTTCCTCTCCAGCCATCTGGCGGCGGATGCGGTTCTGGACTTCGACGAGAACGAGGATCTGCTCTACTCCGGTGGCCTGCTCCTCCACGGTGCCGCGCTGCGCACCGCAAACAGCCCGCTGATCTCCGGTACCGATGATGTACTATTCCCATCGGAGGTCGCAAAACTGTCCCTCCATGGGACGCGGCTGGTGACGCTCTCATCCTGCGAATCGGGTGCAGGGACCGCAGTCTCGGGCGAAGGCCTGTTAGGCCTGCGCCGCGGCTTCGCCTTGGCTGGCGCACGGGAGATCGCGGTCGCTCTTTGGCCGGTATCGGACCGCTCCACGCCGCAGTTCATGGAGCGCTTCTACCGGCTGGCGCTGGCATCCGACCGTCCCGGCCAGGCGCTGTGGCAATGCCAGCGTGAGTTCCTCACCGGCGTGAACAACGATGACGAGTTCGAAGCCGCGGTCCTCAGGTACGGTCCCTTCGTGATGAGCCAGAACACCCCTCTGGAAACCGGCGGTGAGATCATCGTGAAGCAGGTCGGCTTTCCTTGGAAACCAACCTTGCTGGCCCTACCTCTGCTCTTATTCCTCCTCGCGCGGCTCTGGGCAAAGGGGTCGAAAAGGACTGCCGAGTGAATCCGCGGAACCGTCTCTCGCCTCCCTGACCTCCCCGCTGCCAGGTCGAATCATCTCCGGAGCCCTGTGGAAAAAGGCTCCGGGCGATCAAGGACGCGTGATCGGCCCCAAAACAAAGCGGCGCTGGAGGCCATCAGGCTCCCCGGCGCCGTCAGATTGTTTCTCAGCGGCAGAACTCAGCGCTTCTTTTCCGCCTTCACCGTCTCACTGCCGCCGCGCATCCCGAAGAAGGAAGCACGCTGCAGCATCGGCTTCGCGCCCTTGCCACTATTGTTGCTGGCCATGGCATCGCTGCCCGGCTTGCGGTCGCGCACGCTATCCGCACTCGCGGATACCGGCACGTTGCTCACCACCGTGCGCGATTCACTGACGCGGCTGCCGTTCGGGCGGGTGATCGCAGGCATCTTCAAGGTAGAAGGGTTGAGTGCAGCGGCTTCGTCCGCGTCGTGGGGGCCGCCATCGACGCCCTTTTGGACCACGCCGTTGACCTCCACCTTGCCGACTACGATCCCGCCGCCTTCCTTGAGGACCTTGCCGTCCTTCCCGACTTCGAGGAAAATCCTGCCGGCCTCCAAACGGCCCTTGTGCAAGAAGTCCGCTCCCGCAGCGATCTCGATCCGGGCAGCCTTGGAATTGCCAAGGTGATAAACAAAACCGTCGCCGCTGGTCGCCTTGAGCTTGCGGGTCGCTGAGTCACGGTCGAGGTCGACCCGACTGCCGGAGCCCATCAATACACTGCCCTTGGCACGCAATTGGGCATCCCTGGTCACGGTCACCCGCTGGCCGGCCAAAAGCACATCGCCGTTGGTCGCCTGAATGCTGCCGCATACCATCAGGCCGGTCATGCTACCCGCAGGCCCGGAGAAGGTCACCGTCCCATTATGGCCTAGCAAGGCCGCGGTATCGGCATTGAGGGTGCTCAGGGTCACCGATTTGCCGGTGATGTTGCCATTCACCACCAAGTCAGCGTGCGGCGAGACGAAGGACACGTTGCCATTCGAAGTGACGTTGCCGCTGATCAGGTTGACTCCAGTGCCGCCGAGCACGTTGACGACGCTGTTCCCACTGAGGAAGTCGAAGACGAGTTCGTTCCCCGCAGTGAGACTAAAGCCGGAATCCCACTCGAAGACACTATCCGACGTGATCGTGAAGATCGTGCGGGTGCCAGTGGGTGTCGCTACCTGGGTCCAGGTGGCGGATCCAGGGGTGGTATTGGTGAGATTGCCGGGCAGCTGGGCGAACAGGGGCGCGACAAGTGCCGCCGGGAGAATCCCGGCGAGGGGTAGCAGGCTGGTTTTCATGTCGATGCGTTCGGTGGGACTTGGCGACCGCTCGTTGTTTTTGAAAATAAGGATCACTTAGAGGCTTGCAAAGCATTCTTTTTTGGTTTTTTCTAAATTCCGCTGTCCCCAATGTCTTCCACGTCGCCCGAGAAGCATTTGCAAAAGTGCTGGGAAGCCTGCTGGCATCGCGCCCGCAGGCCGGTAGAAGGTGTGCTCTTACCCGAAGATCAGGCGACCGCGATCGCCGAGCGGGTGATGCGCAACATCGCTCTCGATTTTGAAAAACTCCCCGCCGAAGCGGAATTCACCGCCCGTGTGATCGAGGAGACCACCGAGGCCACCCGTGACTTGGTGGCCGGTGAGCGCCGCAAAATCGCAGACCCCCAGCTTCACCACGATCCCGCCGACCGCCGCTACCCGCAGAATCTCGATCTGGACCGACTCCAGCGCCACCACCCCGAGCGCGGCTATCAGGATCAGGAGTGGAATCGCCTCCCGGACATGCTCCGCCCACTTGCCTTGGCAACCCTGAGCAAGCGCGGGATCAAGGGCCACGACGCCGAGGACGTCTTCATCGAGACATTGGCCGAACTGGTCCGCGAGCGGGAGGAAAGCCAACGCGCTCCGATCCAGGAGCCCACGGTTTTCGAGGAGATCATCCCCCTCCACACCCGCATCGTCCAATTCCGCGCCATTGACTGGTTCCGTCGCCGCGGCGCGCTGAAGAACCAGCCGAACTCCGGCGAAAGCTTTGACCAACTCACCGGCGACCCCGAGAGGCCCCTCCAATTCGAGGACTCTGCGGCCGCCGCGATGACCTTCGAGAAGATCTACAAGGAATGCCACGAGTCCTTGAGCAGCATCGAGTGGAATCTTCTCTACACGCTTTACGTGGCGCAGAGTGCGACCGTTCAGGACCTCATCCAGAACGACAAGATCTGCGCCAAGCTCGGGATCAAAGCCGGGGCCTCACTCTCCACCCGCCGCCGTGCGGTCAGTGAAATGGTGGAGGCAGCTCTGGCAAAGATCAGGGAAAACTTAGTATTTTGAAAACGGGATATTCCCGATTGCGATTGGAGCCCTGAAGCCATGGAACTCTCTCCCCACCTCCATTCAACCCGTGATCTTCTGATGCGCAGCCTGCCTGCGCATAACTCTGAGCAGGCTCCGCCGATGCCCGAGGGCTTGGTGAACGATCTGCTCTCCCGCTTCGCGCCGCCCACCGTGATCGTCACCCGGCCCGAGTCTTTCTTCTCCAAGCTCCGCAATTTCGTGGCGACCCCGGGATTCGGGATCGCTGCCACCGCCGTGGTCCTCCTCGGAGTCGGCATGCCGATCCTCTCGAAGAGTCGCGAACCTTTCCGCGGCAATGTGCCGGTTCAATCCGACGAGAGCGTGGGCATCTGCTTCGTGGGCCGCAATCTCGAGCTGCAGTCCGCGATCGAGAAGTCCGGCAGCTTCGATGTCTCCGCTTTCCGCAGCGCGACGACCCGTGAAGCGGCGAATGCCATGAGCGGCGCCAAGGTGGTCGTCGATTTCGGTGACGACACCATCACCGCCTACGACTCCGCCGGCGGGGTGAAGTACAAGGCCAAGCTCCCGGACGACCCGGTGCGCGTGGCCTCCGCCGTGGCCGATGTCGTCTCCCGGCTCGAATAAGCCAAGAGCGGACCACCACTCTCCGCCCTTCTCTCCGGAGCAGCCATGCGCTCCACCGGGAGGAGGGCTTTTTCTTGGTTCGAATGCGGCGGTGATTTTCCCATGCCGTCCCACCGTTTTCTCTGCTAGGGACTGTCCGCGATGGCGCGCTACCCCACCCGATTCCAGCTCCGCACCCTGTGGAATGCCGCCACCGGCGTCTCAATCCTGATCCTCGGGGCGCTGATCGTCGGCCTGATCTGGCTGATCGGAAAGATCTTCGGCTTCCTCCAGCCGGTGCTGGTGCCCTTGGCCGTGGCGGCCATCACCGCCTATCTGCTGGACCCCGTGGTGAGGCTGTTCCAGAAGCGCGGCTTCTCGCGGAAATGGTCGGTGGTCTCGGTCTTCGCCAGCTTCACCTTGGTGGTCGCTGGCCTGATCGGGATCATGATCCCGCTGGTTGGTGGACAGATCCGGGAGTTCCAGAAGCAGCGCGAGGAGATGGCCGCGAACGCGCAGGCTCAAATCACCCCCACTACGGAAGTCAAGGACCCCAACGCGTCGAAGGACAAGGATTCATTCGACAAGGTGATGGTCCATGGCCTGATCGACTACCGGAACAAGAATGACTGGGCCAAGCCTTTCATCGATCCCCTGCTCGCCAAGCCGACTGCCACCAGTGAGGAACGAACCGCTTTCAGCGACAGCCTGGACGACGCGCAAGAAGGCAAGGGATCGCTCCCGACAATCGACATCGAGCAGACCAAGCTCTTCTCCGATGCCAAGGGTTACTTCGATGAGGTCTTCGGCTGGATCAAAGGTGGTGCCGGCAAGGTGCTTGGCTTCCTCGGCCTCGCCCTCGGCTTCCTGATGGTGCCGATCTACCTCTACTACATCCTGAACGAGAGCGCCGCGATCAAGGAGCACTGGCACGACTACGTGCCGCTCAAGGCCTCACGCTTCAAGACCGAGCTGGTCGAGACCCTCACCGAGATCAACCGCTACCTGATCTCCTTCTTCCGCGGCCAGGTGCTAGTGGCATTCATCGACGGCATCCTGGTCGGCATCGCGCTCACCATCTTCGGCCTGCCGCTCGGCCTGCTGATCGGCATCCTGATGGCGGTGCTGGGAATCATCCCCTACATCGGGAATATCCTCACGCTGATTCCGGCCTGCGTGCTGGCATGGTTCCACTTCAGCGTGCCCGCGAACCAAGGTTGGCTCGGCTCAAATCCGTGGACCTACGTGGGAGCCACGATCGCGATCTTCGTGATCGTCCAGCAGATCAACTCGCTGGTGACCGCGCCGAAGATCGTGGGCGACTCCGTGGGACTTCACCCGATGACCGTCATTTTCTCGATGCTGTTCTGGTCCTTGATCCTCGGCGGTTTCGTCGGCGCTCTGCTGGCCGTGCCACTGACGGCGGCCGTGAAGGTGCTCTTCCGCCGCTACATCTGGGAGCGCAAGATCAAGGAAGACGAGGAGGAGAAGGACGGCTACGAGGAGTGGGAGCCCTCAGGGAGGGAGGCTTGACGTCCCCTGAACTCCGCGTGGTCCGGCGGCCAACGATTCCGTCCCAGTCTTAAGGCTTGCCCGGAAATGCCGTTCGTGGCGGCATCCGCGCGATGAAATGGCTCCTGTTCCTCATCACCGCGGCCACCTTGGCCCACGGACAGATCTACGCCGATTTCAACGTCTCGCAGGGGGCCACCTCGCTGGGCACTTTCCGGGCGCGGCTTGATTACGACAAGGCACCGCGGACCTGTGCGAACTTCATCGGCCTGGCCACCGGCCAGCGACCCTGGATCAATGTCGTCACCGGCCAGATCCAAACCAACCGGCCCTTCTACGACGGGCTGACCTTCCACCGCTTGATCCACACCTTCGTGATTCAGGGCGGCTCGCCGAATGGAATCGGCACGGATGGACCCGGCTACGTGATTCCGGACGAGTATCACGCTTCACTGCGCCACTCCGGACGCTACATGCTTTCGATGGCGAAGAGCAGTGCTCCCGGCACTGGTGGCTCGCAATTCTTCATCACGCTGGCGGCAGCACCGTCCCTCGATGACAAGCACTCGATCTTCGGCGAAGTGATCTCGGGTCGGGAGATCATCGACAACTTCACCAATCCGGCGCTTTTCCCCACGACCAACGACAAGCCCAACACCCCGATCACCATGAACTCGGTGGCGATCTCGGGGCCGAGTCTCGCGGGCTTCAACCTGAATGATCCCGCCTTGAGATTGCCGGTGATCGATACCACCCCGCTGTTCGGCACGCGCGATGCCGCCGCATCAAGCTTCACGCTGACTTTCGACCGCGGCTTCCAAGCGGAATACCTGATCTCCTACTCTCAGAATCTCTCGACCTGGACCTACTTCCGCCACGTCCGCAGCCGCGATGCCGCGGTCGGATTCGCCTTCCCGGTTACCGGTGTCAATTTCCCGAGCTTCTTCATGAGTGCAACGCGGGTCGACTACTCAGCCCTGTACAACCCTCCGGCGAACTTCGCCACCGGGAAGCAGATCCAGGTCAGTGATCGCAGCGGCAATGTTCTCACCCTGGTGCCGAATGGCAGTGGCGGTGGCACTTGGACCCACAGCAATGGCGGCAGCGGCACCCTCACGGGCTTCAGCGTCTCAGACGCCTCCGCCGATACCGGTGCCGTCACCAGCCAGGCCAGTTCCGCATACCTCTTCCCCTTGACCACCATCTCCACCCAGCTCAGCCCGGCCGCCGGGCCAGGAGGATGGACCTCGCTGGGGCTGAATCTGTGCTTCCACAATTCCAGCAGCGGTTGGGCTGAAGGGCAGGCCAACTATCTTACCAGCGGCCCGGCCGTAAATCTGGCTTTCAGCGTGGTGCCCTGAGGCCTCCGCCGATCGCCGCTTTGCCGCAATCCGCCCTTGGCGGCGACAGGCGGGGCTCCTAGCCTCGCCGTCCCATGTCTCGCAGCTACCGCATTGCAGTTCTCGCCGGCGACGGAATCGGCCCGGAAGTCATGATCGAAGCCCTCCGCGTGCTGGACGCCGTGGAGGCGAAATTCGGATTCACCACCACGCGCGACGAGCGTCTGGTGGGCGGTGCCGCGATCGACGCCACCGGCCATCCCCTGCCCCCGGAAACGATCGCCTCCTGCGAGCAGAGCGACGGCATCCTCTTTGGCTCCGTGGGCGGCCCCAAGTGGGAGAGCCTGCCGCCGGATATCCAGCCGGAACGCGGCGCGCTGCTGCCGATCCGCAAGCACTTCGGCCTCTTCGCTAATCTCCGCCCGGGTGTCTGTCTGCCCTCGCTGACGCACGCTTCCCCGGTGAAGAACGAACTCATCCCGAACGGCTTCGACGTGCTCTGCGTGCGCGAGCTGACCGGCGGTGTCTATTTCGGCCAGCCGAAGGGTCGCGAAGAGCGTGACGGCGAACCCGTCGCCTTCGACACGATGATCTACCGCAAGAGCGAGATCGACCGCATCTTGCGCGTCGCCTTCACCGCCGCCATGGGCCGTGGCAAGCGTCTCGTCTCCGTGGACAAGGCGAACGTCCTCGCGACCTCGGTGCTGTGGCGCGAGACCGCGGTGGAAGTGGCAAAGGATTTCCCGGAAGTGGAGATGAGCCACCTCTATGTCGACAATGCCGCGATGCAACTCGTGCGCCGCCCGGACTCCTTCGACGTGCTGGTCACCGAGAACCTCTTCGGTGACATCCTCTCTGACGAGATGGCGATGATCTCCGGCTCGCTGGGCATGCTGCCGAGCGCCTCGCTGGGCAAGCAGAAGGACGGCGGCCTCTACTTCGGCATGTACGAGCCATCCGGCGGTTCCGCCCCGGACATCGCCGGCAAGGGCATCGCCAACCCGATCGCCCAAATTCTCTCCGCCGCCATGCTGCTGCGCTTCTCGCTCGGCGAGAACGAAGCCGCTGCCGCCATCGAAGCCGCCGTGGCCAAGGCCATCGACGACGGCTTCCGCACCGGCGACATCGCTACCGGCGCTGCTGGTGAGACCAAGGTCGGCACCAAGGAGATGGGTGACGCGGTGCTGGCGCGGCTGTGAGCAGCAGGCACCTCTGAGAACGGCAAAGCCCGTTCCCTCTTAAAGCCCGGGGTCGGCCGACGAAGCTGGCCTACCCCGGGGAATATCCCTCACGCTTCAAACCGATACCCCTCCCCGCGCACCGTCAGCAGGTGCTTCGGCGTCTGGGGCTGGTCCTCGACCTTCTGCCGCAGCCACGCCATGTGCACGTCCACAGTGCGAGGTGTGATGTAGGGCTGGTCCTTCCAGACCTGCGCGAGGATGGTGTCGCGGGAAACCGTTTTGCCGCGCTGGTTCACCAGCATGCGCAGCAGTTCCGCTTCCTTCGAGGTAAGGGCGATCGGCTGGCCATCCCGCAGGAACTCGCCCTTCGCGAAATCCGCGGTCACCTTGCCGAAGCGCATGCTCATCAGTGGCGTGAGCTCGACCTTGCGCAGCCGCCGCATCAGGGCGTCCATCCGCGCCAGCAGCTCATCGGGATCGAAAGGTTTGACCAGATAGTCGTCAGCCCCTTGGCGGAGCCCGCGGATCCGATCATCCACCAGTCCTCGTGCGGTTAGCATGATGATCCCTCCATCGAAGCCGTGCTCGCGGGCTGCGTGGCAGATGTCGAAGCCGGAAATGCCTCCCGGCAGCATCACGTCGAGGATTAGCATGTCGAAGCCCCCGCTGGTTGCCATCCGTAAGCCTGCAGGCCCGTCGCCTACCAAGGTCACTTCGTGACCCTCGGCGCGGAGCATGTCGGCTAGAACTTCGGCAATGGCGGGCTCGTCTTCGACCAGGAGGAGTCTGGCGCTCATAATTTCGTCACTGGCCTGCCGCAACGGGCAGGCTGGCAACGAAGCTCGCACCTTCCCCCGGCGCGCTGCAAATCGAAATAGTTCCATCATGAGCTTCAATGATTTCCTTCACCAGACTTAGGCCCAAGCCGCTGCCGCGGACCTGGGCGGAGTGGGCCGCGTTGCCGCGGAAGAAAGGATTGAAAACAGTAGCTTGTTCTTCCTTGGAGATGCCTTGGCCACGGTCCGCCACAGTAACTTCCACCTGACCACCAACGCGTCGCGCCGAAACGCCGATCCAGCCGCCGCTACCGCCGTGCTTGGCTGCGTTCGCGATCAGGTTTTGGAAAGCCCGCCGCAGGTGCCCCGGATCCCCCGCAACCGCGGGCAAGCTCTCCGGCAGGCTCACCTCGACCTGACAAGAGGCAGTGTCGCCGCGGGTATTCGCGATCGCCTCCTCTAGCAAGGCAGCCAGTTCGATCCGCTGCTTGTCCTCGCCGAGCAGCTTGCCCTTCTTGGCCACGGCGAAATCGAGCACCTGCGCCACCATGTCTGAGAGTTGATCGGTGTGCTGGAGGATCATGCCGGAGTAGCGCTCCAGCGCTTCCGGGGTCTTGACGATGCCACGTTTGATGTTGTGAGCGGCACCCCGGATCACCGTCAGCGGGGTCCGCAGCTCATGGGAGACGCTGGCCACGAAATTCATCTGCTCCTCCACCAGCCTGCGCGATTTGCGGGTGTAGCGCACCAAGGCCAAACCGGCGGCAAGGATCATCGCGTTGACGACGACGGCGAGGAAAAGGTTACGCCGCCGCGACTCGGCCACCAAGCGCTCCAAGCCCCCCTCTTGGCGACGGATCTCCAACATCCAGCGGCTCTCCACCGCGGGACCGAGACGCCCGCCACCGCGGCCCATGGCGTTGAAGGGAAAGCGGATGATCGGATCCCCCGGGGCATCCGCCACCCCGGTCTGGAACAGCAGCCGGTCGGCAAGCGATAGCACCTTGATCTGATAGATCGGCGAGCGGCCGCGATTGAAATAGCGCGCCTCCAGGTCATGGAGCCAAATGTCCGCAATGTAGGTCGGATCCAGTTCCAGAATCATCCATCCCACCTCTCCAAAAGCTTGTGGACCTCCGCTATCCGGAACTCCGGGAGGCGGACCTCCGGGCCCGCCGGGTCCTCTGCCGGCCGGGGGTTCTGGAGGTGGTCCGCCCGGACCACCAGGCCCCCCAGGTCCGCCGCCTCTCGGTCCGCCGGGGCCGCCGACGGACTCGCCATGGTTTGGACCTCCTGCGCCGGGACCACCGGCCGGCGGAGCCGGTGAGTCGCCGCTGCGAATCGGGAACTCGAGCAAGAGGCCCTTTTCATCCGTGTAAGGTGGAGAGCCGCCCTTGAGCTTGCGCGAAAGATTGTCATGCAGCGCCGCCCACTCGTCGGGCCATTCCATCGGTGAGAGCGAGCCATCGCCCATGCTCACCAGTTGCAGTTGCAGCTCACCATCCTTGGGAACCGCCAGAGCGATCTTGCGCAAGATCGGCCGCGGGTTGGTCGCACTGTAGTCGCGCAAGCGCTTGTTGAGCCCCGCTTGATTCATCTCCTTGGCGAGCGGCACCAAGGCATCGCAAGTCCGTCGCACCCTCGTCTCGAAGTCGGTCACCAAGTCGCGTGCGCTTTCCTCCTGCCGGCCGCCCAGTCGCTCCATCTCTGCTTGGGCCAGCTCCCCGGTCCAACGGAATTGCAGCACGGTAAGGATAGCGCACAGGATGGCCAGCAATAGCACGAAGCTGTTCTCCATCCATTTCTGTCGCCGTCCGCCAATCATGTCGCGCGATCATACGGAGCGCCCGGCGAGCGGCAATCTGATCCGTCTCCGCTTAACACTCCTTAACACGACATGGAGATTGAGATGGGTTTGAATGCACTCGTTCGAAACCACCATGAACATGCGAAAGTTCCTCATGCGTGCTGCGGCACTTCTCGAAACCCTGGTTGCGCCTTTCCAAGTCGACCTCTCGCCCGAGGCCTTGGACAAGCTCTTCCCGGAACTGCGAAAGAGCCGCAAGCGGACGACCATGCAGCGCCGCTTCCGGCGTGAGTCGACACCGCAGCGCGTGCGCCTGGAGCTCCTGCCCCGCACCGGCGAGACGACCACCAAGCCCCGCCAACCGGAGGAGCCGATCCTTTTCCCCTTCCCGCGCCATCGCTTCGCCTATGAAGCGCCGACCGAGCGGGTCTGACTTTGCCCCTGTGTTGTGATAGTGGTGCCGCATCCCAGCTGCGGCCGGTTGATGAAGTAAGGATCGGGAAGGTAACTTCCCGATCCTTAACTTTTCTTAAGGATACATTCGTCGCGAAGGAAGCAGCTACTTCTTCAGATGCTTGTCCGCGAAGGCCAGATACTGCTGCCAGTCGAAGGGCTGCACGTCGTGCTTGCCGCTCCTGACATGGTAGCCGATCCCGCCCTGCACCGCGGTATCCACCGGCGGCCAAGTCTCGGCCGGCAAGCCTTCCGCGCCTAACAATCGATACACCGGCTCCGCCGCCTTGGCCCCGGCGAACTCACCTTCCGGATCGGAGTTCTTGTCGTCGAGCGCACTGGCCACATATAGCGGCCGCGGCGCGACCAGCGAGAGCACCATGTGCTGATCGAAGGGCAACTCGGTATCCTTGCCGATGTACTTGCTGAAGCTCCTGGCGAACCAATGCGGGAAGAGCGTGTTCAGCCGCTTGATATCCTCCCCTTGCCCGCGATGGAAAAGCTTCGCCCCGCCAGCACCGGACTCATTGCTGATCACCATGGCGAAGCGCTCGTCATTCGCGCCCGCCCACAAGGCCGCCTTGCCCAAGCGCGAGAAGCCGAACAGCGCCACCCGCTTCGAGTCGATCGAAGGCTCCTTCTCCAAGACATCCATCGCACGGCTGAGCGACCAGGCCCATGCCCCCATCGTCGTGAAGTTGTCCTCGCGCTGCTGGAGCTCAGGATAAAGCGTCGGCACGCCAGTCGAGAAGTAGGGCTCGTGGTCCGGTGCCACATCCTCGCGATACATCGTCGCCAGCGCATAGCCCCGCGACATCATCTCCTCGATCGGCCACTGCTTGGCGTTCTTACCACGCATCTCCTCCGTGGCCCGGTTGCCCGGCTTCTTCTCCGGATCGGCATTCGGCTGCCGCTGGTCCACCCAGCTCTCGGTCAGGCGGATGCCGGGGTCGGCATGGATCGCATGATTGCCCGCGAAATTCAGCCCCAGGAAAACTGGCACCGGACCGGGTGCTTCATTCGGCACGTAAAGCAGCAAATCCATCCGCGGTCCGGGTTTACCGCCCGGATAAATCGCCACCTGGATCCGAGTCGCCTTGCCACCCAGCGCGCCCTTGTCGCGGTCGAAAACCTCGAAGCTCATCTTCTCCGGCTTGCCCGGGGAGACGCCATACATCTCCTTGGCAAACTGCTCTAACAGCTCAGGCCGGCGCTTCGTCCGCCACTGCTCCGCCGTGGTGATCTTCGTGCCGTCGTTGGCAAGCAGCACCTCCGGTAGGTCCGCAGCGGTCGCCACGCAGGCTCCCCAGCACGCCAAAGCACCGATCGAAAGCCGGACAAGCGCCTTCATCACATCGCGTTTTGTTGGAAGCTCACTTAGCCGCCGCTTCCGGCTTCGGCGCCTTCTTGCCGGTCAGCGCCTTGAAGGCGGCACCAGCCATCTCTCCTGCCCCTTCGGTATTCGGGTGCACCTTGTCAGGCAGCAGCTCGGGATGCTTTTCCAGCGCCTCGTGCATGTCGATCAATCCGAGATCCATGTCCTTCGCGAGCTTGTTGATGCGCTTGATCCACTCCTGGTTGTTCTTCTCGTTAATGCCGAAGTTCCCCGGCTCCGGTACCGGGCAGGGCCGGCAAACGTAGATGCGCGGCTTGCTCGGGAGCGTCTGGAAGGACTTCACCAGCTCGGTGTAGTCCGCCACGAATTCGGACTCGAACTTCCAGTTCTGCGGCTTGGTGTCATTGGTGCCGAGCATGATGATCACCGCATCCGGCTCGGACTTCAGCGCCTCCTGATACTTGCCCTCGATCCAGTAGGGATGATCGCCCTTCTTCAGCAAGGTCCGGCCACCCAGGCCGTAATTCGTCACCTTCCACTGATCACCCAGAAGCCCCTGGAGCTGCGAGGGATAGGACTTGCCCGGCTCCGCGCCTGCGCCCTCGGTGATGCTGTCGCCGATACAAGCGAGCTTCACGGGTGCCTTGTAGTCAGCAGGTTTGATCGGATCCATCGGCCCCGCGGCGAAAAGGGTTCCGGCGGCGAGGAAGGAGAGTGCGGCAAAGGCAAGAGGTTTCATCGGCGGTAGTAAGCACATGCTGCGCGGAAACTTTCAGCCGCGTCCAGCGAAGCCCATGTCCTCCTGCCCCGGAAATGAAATCCTAGCCCCTCGCACGCCGCCGCGGCAGCAGGAGCAGCCCCGCAAGCCCTGCCATTCCCAGCACCGAAGGCTCCGGCACCGCAAACAGCATCGGTCCCAACTCCACCCCGCTGGCGAGGTAGTATTCGCCGCTGCTCACCGCGCGGAATGCGGGATTCCCCCCGGTCTGGGCAGTGTAGAAGAAGGCTCCGTAGGTCAGCCCGGGATAGCTGAAAGACTGGCTGTTTCCCGCCGCGTCCGGTCGGATGTTCTCGCTCCAGAAAAACTTGATCGGATCGGGCGTGGCTGCCGAATCCAAGCCGCCGAGCTGGTAGGAGCCCGGCTGCAGCGTCAGCTCGATCGGCAAATCAATGACGCGATACACTCCATTGAGAGAGGCCCCGCTGCCGGCAGGGATCACCACCCCGCTGGCACCCAGCAAGGCAACAGCATCCGCAGGATTGTTAAATCCAGACGCCGACTGCCAAAGCCCCACCTGAAAATCCCTGGAAAGTCCGTCGCTCCCATCGTCATACCAGCCGATCTGGCTGATCGTGACGGCGCTGGTGACGGTGAATGTCCAACCGATCATCCCATTGCCATGCGCCTCATTGAAGCCTCTGCCAGAGGCCGGATTAAAATAAGATACCGGAAGATCGACGACAGCCGTCGCCGCCAGCGCCATCGGCGAGAGGATCAAAAGACCAGCCCCGAGGACATGGCTGATTTTAGGGCAAGTGGAGGAGTGCGTCATAAAGCATATCTTTTCTCAGACAGCCCAAGCCCCGGCAAGAGTCGCGATATGAAAAAACGGTGAATGCCGGACCGAAGCTCCACTTGACCCCGCGGAGGATTGCAGCAAGAACCCAGCATGGGGAGATGGCGGACACTGCTGCTCTTACTCGGCTCGTTGGGTCTCCTTCTCGCGGTCCGGCAGGCACTCCAGTCTGCCCACCCATCCGCGGCGGATGCCGTGGGCGAAACCCAGCATACCGGCAATTCCAGCTCACTGCCCACTCCTGCCCCCGGGGCAAAATCGGCACCCCGCGCAGCGGTCTCCACCTCCACCCGCCGCGAGGAACTCATCGCGGCACTCCGGTCACCCGACGTCCACCGCAACGATCTTGCGCTCGAAACCCTGCTCCCCGACCTCATCCGCCAAGACATCGCCGCCGCCGCGGATCTCGCGGCCAGCCTGGAAGCATGGGCCTCCCGTGAGAAGGCCTTGCTGAAGGTCGCGAACGCATGGGCAGAAACCGATCCCCAAGCCGCCTACGAGTGGAGCAAGACCCTACCTTATGGCGAGGGCGGCCGCTATTGCTTCGAGGCCATCTGTCACAAGGCCGCCCTAACAGATCCAGCCCTTGCCGTCTCATTCGCCGAACATCCACCTGGCAAGCCGAATTGGGAGTTCCAAGCCAGCCTCGCGGGACTCTGGGTGGCAAAAGATCCTCAAGCCGCGGAGGAATGGATCTCCCGGCAAATCCCCATACTACGCGACATGACCTGGGCCATCGGAGTGACGGAAATCGCGAAGCGTTCACCCGAGGAAGCGGCCAATCTCGCCGTCGAAAAAATCTCGCCGGGCAATCAGCAGAATGAAGCGGTGATTTCCGCCCTTCACCAGTGGGTGCTCCAAGACCGCAAGGCCGCAGCCGAATGGGTGGACTTGTTCCAGGAAGGAGCCTTACGCACACGGGCCGAGGGAGAATTGCAAGGGACGCACTAAACCTATCCCACCGGCCAAACGTAGGTAGGCGACCCAAACCCAAAATAACCCAAAATCCATGAAGCAAACCATGGGCCGTCTTCTCGGCCTTCTAATGGTGGCGCTCCCTTTGTGCGCCGATGCAGCGGGAAACAACTGGCTGACTCCACTCGATGGAAACCTGCAGCTGTCCCAGTTCTCAATCCCCGGCACCCATGACTCCGGCGCGCTGGTGGAGCCCGTCTCCGGCACCGCAAAGTGCCAGAACCTGAGCATCACCGATCAACTCAATGCCGGTGTGCGCTTCCTCGATATCCGCTGCCGCCACATCAATGACGGCTTCGCGATCCATCATGGCCAAGTCTATCAGAACATGAATTTCCAGGACGTCCTCAATGCCACGATCGGCTTCCTGAATTCCAATCCGGGCGAGACCGTCATCATGAGCGTGAAAGAGGAATATACGGCCTCCGGAAACACCCGCTCCTTCGAGTCCACCTTCGACTCCTACGTCGCGGGCAATCCTTCGAAGTGGGTGCTCGGCTCCGCCATCCCCACCCTCACCCAGGCCCGCGGCAAGATCGTGCTCTTCCGCCGCTTCGGTGCCTCCACCACGCCCAAGGGCATCGATGCCTCAAACTGGCCGGACAATACCACCTTCAGCACCGGCGGCACCCTGCGGGTCCAGGACAACTACAACGTCTCTAACAACGACACCAAGTGGAACCAGATCCAGCAGCTGCTCAATGAAGCCCGCTACGGCGGCCCGGGCACGCTCTACGTGAACTTCAGCAGCGGCACCACCAGCATCTTCGGGATCCCGAATATCCCCACCGTCTCCAATAACATCAACCCGCGAATCAGCAGCTTCTTCAGTAGCAATGTCAGCGGCCGCTTCGGCTCGCTCCTCATGGACTTCGCCGATGCCGCGAAATGCTCTGCCATCTACAATACCAATGCGCCCTCCGGCCGTCCCGCCTATCGCCCGGCCTACTTCATGCTCGTGAACCGCAACAGCGGCAAGTGCCTCGACCTCATCAGCGGCAACACCGGTAATGGCGCGCAGGTCAACCAGTGGACCTACGACTACAATGGCCCGAACCAGCGCTGGGTGCTGGCCCCCACCGAGAATTCCGACCACTTCCGCATCTCATCCTGGGTCAGTGGCAAGTGCGCCTGCATCGAGATGGACTCCACCGCCGTGGGAGCCAAGCTCCACTCCTTCGACTACACCGGCAACAATCCCGGCCAGCAGTTCGACCTGATCGATGCTGGCAACGGCTACTACAAGATCCGCAATGTGAAGAGCGGCCTCATCCTGCAGATCACCGGTGCCGGCACTGCGAACAATGACCGCGTGGAGCAAGCCTCCGACAGCGGCGCGATCAATCAGCAGTGGCGACTGCAACCGTGGGGTGGCTACTTTGCCCGCGCCGCCACCGGCAAATACATCTGCGTGGAGAACATGGGCAGCACCAATGGCAGCCCGATCATCCAATACTCCTGGGAGAACAATCCCTGGTTCAAGTGGCGCTTCGAAAGCGTGACCGATGGCCACCTGCGGGCATCCAGCCTCAACGCCCTCGCTCGCGTGCTCTGCGTCGTCAATGGCACCAGCGTGAATGGCGAGGATTGCCAACTCTACGACTACAACCCCGCGAACGCCGGCGACCAAAAGCTGCGGATCCTGCCGAAGACCAACGGCCAGTTCAAATTCTACTTCGTCCACGATGGGATGAGCTGGGACATCCCCGGCGGCAGCGGCGCCAACAACGTGCGCCTCGAACAGTATCCGAACAACACCAACGCCTGGCAGGATTTCCTGTTAGAGCGCGCCAACTAAGCGGCGGACGAATAATTCTCCAGGAGGTCGCGATGTGCCTTGTCCCGAAGTGTGGCTTAATGGGTTCGCCACACCGGGGCAAGGCACGTCCATTTCCGGGTCAGAGCCCGACACGCGCGAGCAATGCCTGCCCGCTAGGAGCGCGGAGGCTCCTCACCTTAGAACCTCGCCGCCTTCAAGATCCCTCCGATCTCCCCCGGACACTCCGGCAAGGTCCGCCCGTCGATCTTCGACACCGGGACCACTCCGCGGATGGCCGAGGTCACAAATGCCGCGTCGCAGGCCTCCACATCGCCGCGCAGCAACTCCTCCTCCACTAAATCCCACTCCAACAGGCGGCAGAAATCCAAGACCCGTTCCCGCATCGTCCCCGGCAGGCACCCTGAACTCAACGACGGCGTGAAGATCTTGCCAGCCCGCACGAGGAAGACATTCGAAGTGGTCGCTTCACAAAGCTCACCGCGAGTATTGTAGAAGAGCAGCTCATCTGCCCCCACACGTCGTGCTTCATCGAGCGCCACCAGATTCTCCGCATAGGCCAAGCACTTGATCCCGGCCAGCGGTGAACGTTCATTCCGCGGGAAAGACGCCGTCACCAGACTCACCGACTCGGGCGGTTCCGAGGCCCGCTCGGCAGTGATCCATAGTAAGGTATCGCTGCCCGGCGAGAGCGTGCGCAAATCCCCGCTACCCGCGCTCAGGCTGATCCGGAGCCGGGCCCGGCCTTGGGTCAAGCCACGGAGCTCCAGCAGCTCATCAATTGCCCGCGACAGCACGCCTCCAAGGACGAGTACCGACTCGTGCCCCAGCCCCAAGCGCTTCGCTCCCGCGCTCATCCGCAGGCAATGCAAATCGAAGGACGGAAGTTCGCCATCGATCGCCAGCACGGTTTCAAAGACCCCGAGGCCATGACACAAGCCGCGATCATTCGTCGCTACGGGCAGAAGCCGGCCTTCGAAAAAATCGCCATTGCACCAGAACACGGACGCGGACACCGCGCGAGCGTAGGCAACTCCCGCCAATCTTCCCAGCCGCAACTTGCAATTTGCGCGAGTTCCCGGTTCGGCGATGCTGGCGGCATTGAACTACCTGGCCCACCTGCTCCTTGCTGAAGATGCGCCCGCCTCGCGGGTTGGCAATCTGCTAGGAGACTTTGTCACCGGCACCCCGGCAGCACTGGCGGAGAGACTGCCCAGGGCCATCGTCCAGGGAATTGTCCGCCATCGCGAAATCGACCGCTTCACCGACGACCATCCCCTCACCGCCCACCTGAAGACCTTCGTCGATCCCTCCCGGCGACGCTTCGCCGGCGTCGTCGTCGATCTTGTCCACGACCACTTCCTCACCCGCCACTGGGCCGAGCACTGCCCGCAGCCGCTGGAAGTCTTCACCGCCGACTGCAACGCCGCCCTCCTCGAGCACCGCGCCATCCTCCCCTCCGGACTCGGCGACTCACTGGAAGACCGCATCGCCGACCGCTGGCTCGAGCACTACGGCACCGATGCGGGCATGAACGACGTCTTCCACCGCGTTGCTCTCCGCCGCCCCAGCTTCGCCCCCATCCGCGACGCCATCGCCGACCTCCAGGCCCACCGCCCCGAATTCGAAGCGGGCTTCCACGAATTCTTCCCAGAACTCCGCCGCTGGGTGCAGGCCCTCGGCCCTGAGGCAGCCCGCGAAATTTAGGCCTTCGACCTCGCCGCTTCCCCGGCCTAGCATCGCCCGTCCAGCCAATCCATGCGCATCCTGATCTTCATCGCCGGAGCGGTCATCGCCCTGCTCGGCTTCCTCTCCTTCAAGAAACCCGAGGACTTCCCCTTGCTCCAGGGTGGCCTCACCCTCGGCGGCGGCCTGATCATTTGCGGGCTCTTCTCAATCCGCTCGAAGTGGCACGGCATCGGCGGTGCCGCCATCCTCACCTTCCTCGGCTTCGTCCGGACCATCCCAGCCGCGTGGACGACGACCGAAGAAACTGCATCTCGGAGCTTCGAGTTGATCGTCGCGGGGCTTTGCTTGGTCGTGTTCTTCAGCGCACTGCGAAGCCTCAAGGCCGAGCGCCAGCGCCTCTCCATCGAGAAGTTGAAGGCGGGCGACGACAGCCCGCCTCCCTGATCCGTCATCTGTTCAAGATTCGGCCGGCGGCGCCACCGCATCCTCGCTCTCCTCGTCGCGCACGACCACCGCGGGCAAGACCATCGCCATCGGCTTCGCGGTCTCTTCCCCGGGGGTGGACGGTCCCGCCATCACCTCCGCTGCCATCGCCTTCCGGGCAGCACGCAGCCGCACGATCAGCCAAAGGGAAATGATACCCGAGACGAGCAGCCAGAAGTTGAAGGCTCTCGGCACCGCCCGCGCAATTTCCACCGGCAGCTCCGCCACCGGCAGCAAACTTGCCGTCGCATAGATCGGAAAACTCGCCGGTGAAATTCCGACCAGCCACGCCGCCGCTGGAGCCAGGTGTCCCGGAAGCGCGCCAATGATCGCACCAGCCATTACAGGTACCACTCCCACAAAGATCACCGTAAGCCCCAACGCCTTGCCTCCGCGGGCTTCTAGCAGGACCTGATAACCCAGCCCCGCCACCAGCATCACCGCTGCGAAGTAACCGAAGATCGAAAGCGGGATCGGCTGCTCATACCACTTGGATTCGATCAGCTCGTGCGTGAAGTAATACCAGCCGCCCGCTCCGGCCATGGCCATCACCAGCACCCACCAGAATCCCGTCGCCGGATCGGAACGCACCGGCAAGCCGGTATCTCCCTGCTTGCGAGCCCGCCGCCAGCCGCGGATCTGGTTGTCGAGCGAAGGCGTCACCATCGTCGCGAAGAGGAAGAGCAGCATCAGCGTGACCACTCCATAGATTCCGGAGAGCGCCACTGCCTCCTCCCCGTGCGGCTGCCACTCGGGCCCTAAGCGGATCATCCGGGAAAATGCCCGTGTCGGGAAAATTTTTCCCGGCTCGATCAATGGCAAGGCATTGCCCAGGAAAAGCACCTGGATCCAGATGAAGAATCCAGTGGCCCACAGCTTGCCCAGCAAGTGCGAATCGCTGTTCCGCCACTTCCGGCACAGCATCACAATGAAGGTCAGGGCCAAGCCGCCCTGCGAGAAAAGCGTGAAAACCAGCTCCGAGAAATCGAGACCGAAGAACTTCACTGTCGGCGCCAAGCGCTGTCCCACCTCCGCAATCGCCCCTAGATCCCGTGGCAGCAAACCCGGCATCTTCTCCACGATCACCGGCTCCACCGAAAGGTAGCGGAAGAAGACCAAGCCGAACTTCGCAAGCTGTGGAATCGCCGTGTAGAGCAGGAACACCAGACCGATTGAGGCGAGGAAGGCCCAGCGCCGATTCTTCGCCACCGTGCCCGTCACCAGTCCCGTGAGATGGTAGAGCAAGGTGGACGAGCCGGCCGCCACATACACGGGCACCCAGGTATCCGTCGCGATATTCCCGCGCGACACCAGCCACAGCGAGAAGGGCACCGTCGCCAGGAAGAGCACATACTCGCGCACCGGCAACCCGAAGAGATAGCCAACCACCTTCGCCAGCGGCGACATCGGCACCAGGCGCTGGTAGTCAATCACGCCCTCATCCCGCTCCGCAGTCATGCCACCAGCCACTTGCGCGGTCCCCAACACGAAGAGGATGAAGAGCTGCACGAAGCCCAATCCCATGAAGGATCCGCGCATGATCATCTCCACCCGCTCAGGGTAGCCATCGGCCACCATCCGGGCTGCCCCGGAATTCGCCATCAAGGTAATGAAGCTGGCGATCAACACCACGATCAGCAGCCAGACGCCCAGCCCACGCGGCCTCAGCCGCGACCTGCAATAGCGCAGGAAAATCGGATTCGACCAAAGGCTCCAAGCGGCGTGCCGCTGTTGGGATTCCATGTTCATGACAACTGTCGGTTGGATTCGGCGACTTCCACCAGAATGTCCTCGAAGGAACTGCGCTTCTCCTCGAAGGCCCGCATCCGGATACCCATGGCGATCAGCCCTGTCATCAGGTCCGCCTGGGCTTCATCCGTGCCGTTGAAGCCGAAGATGATCCGCGGCTGCTCTACCCGCAGGCTATGCACTCCGGCCCGCCCTTCCAGCCAGGCGGCGGCCTCCTCGTGGCGATCCAGCGCCGTCGCTGTTAGAGTCCGCTCCGTGCTGCCGAGCTGCTGCCGCACCTGATCCACATCGCCCGAAGCTAACAGCCGCCCGCGGTTCATCACGCACAGCGAGGTGCACATCTCCGCCAGCTCACTGAGGATGTGAGAGCTCACGAACACCGTGGAGCCGGTCTTCGCCAAGCGCCGCAACACGTTCCGCAAATCGCGCCGCGCCAGTGGGTCCAGGCCGCTCGCCGGCTCATCCAGGATCAGCACCGTCGGCCGATGCAAGAGGGTCTTCGCCAGCACCACCCGCTGGGTCTGGCCGCGCGAGAGCTCCTTGCACCACTTGTCGCGCTGCGGCGTCATCGCCACTTCCTCCAGACATTCCGCCACTCGCTCGCGGCGCTCCGTCCGATTGCCCAGCCCGTATGCCGCCGCGTGGAATTCCAGGAATTCCCCCACCTTCAGGTCCGATGGCACCGGCGCGAGGTCCGGCATGTAGCCGATGATCCGCCGCGCGGTCTCCAGATCCTCGAAGATATCCACGCCGTTCAGGACAACCTCCCCGTAGGTCGGTTGCATCAGGGTGGTCAGCACCTTGAAGGTGCTGGTCTTGCCCGCGCCGTTCGGCCCTACCAGACCGAAGACCTCGCCTCTCGGCACGGTCAGGCTCAGGTCATCCACGGCGATGAAATTACCGTAGTCGACACGCAGGTCGCGAACTTCGATTGCTGGAGCTTCAAGGTTCATCAGATCAGTAGTCTTCAAAAGGATCCCAGCTCGATGGCATGGTGAGACCGATCTCGCTCATCTCTTTCTGGGCGTCGTCGCGGCGGCGTTGTTTCTCCGCCTCCCAGGCTTGGCGCTGGTCTTCCCGCAGGATCGATTGCATCGCCTGCTCCCGGCTTCCACCTGGCAAGGCGCCGATGTCACCCGTTGCGCCATCGATCTGCATCGCCGGATCGTAGTCCCGCGAGTTGCGCGCCATCACCCCGAACATCTGGTCGCGCTGCTTGGCATCGAGCTTCACGATGTTGTCGATGCGGCTCACCCGCATGTCCGCCTCACTCTGCACCCGCTGCGACTTCTCCGCGATCCGTTCGTCCTCGAACTTGATCAGGTCGTCGCCCTTCAGAATCTGCGAATCCTTCACAAATTGATCGAGACCATCGTCCCAACGCTTCGACTGGGTTTCCCGCATGATATCCGGCATGGTCGCCCCCGGAGAGGAAACCAAGCTGCTGAAGCGCTCGGCATCGGCCTCGATCTTCTTATCGAAGAACTTCCGGAGCTTCTCCTCTCCCTCCGCGTCCAAATTGTAGCGGCGCACGATCTCGCCGATCTGGCCGTCAATCATGCGCTTCTCCTGTCGCACCCGCATCCGGTCCATGATCGGGGAGACAATGCTGATCGAGGGCTGCAGCGCGTGTAAAATATCGTCGGGACTGATCGGTCGGCCGGCCTTGGCGTCATCGATCAAGTCGCGCGCCCCTTGGGTCAGCGAACGGCTGCCGCTGCGCTTTACCGACGCCTCGGCCGCCACCGCCCGGTTCTCCGCCTTCTTGAGCTGCGCCTCCAATTCACTCACCCGTTGCTCCGGCGAGCCCTGCCCACCGGGCAGGCTGTCCCGGAACATCATCACCCCCACCCCTCCCACGGCCAGGCCGACGGCAAGAAAGAGGAAGGGCTTGATCGAATCAGCGAAGGACATGGAGGGAAGGGAAAGCGGTTCTGTGAAGTCCTGTCAGCGCCCCGGTGAAAAGACGATGAACAAACGGCCCCGGATCATGCGGAACGCTGGGAGATTTCCCATGGAAATCACAGGCATTTCTTCCACCCGCCGAATCGACAAGTCACGTTACTTATGTCGCTATCTCCCAATGCGCTTTTTCCTTCTGCTCCTCCTCTTCATCTCCCCCGCCCTCGCGGAGACCAAGCGCATCGCCGTCTTCGTCGGCCTTTGTGACAATGCCACCCAGGGCATCGTCAAGGTCGGCGCCAAGATCGGCGACGGCAACAAGCCGGACGACAACCTCTACTGGGGCTGCACCGATGGCCTGCGGTCCTACTTCAAGGCCAGCAAAAACTGGAAGCTCGAGAAACACGAGAAATCCACCGGCGACGAGCGCATCCTCGAGCGCATGACCTTCCATCATGCCACCAAGGACGCCGTGCTGGTGGCCGAGGCCTGGCGCGGATCAAACCTCAAGGAGTGCTACATCGCTTTCGAGCAATCCCTGGTCTCCGGCAAGCAGGACCTCGTAGCCTTCGTCGGCCATAATGTCCTGATGGATACCGCCATCGAGGAGCCCGCCGCCAAGGCCCCGGCCGGCAAAACCAGCGCCATCGTGCTCTGCTGCAAGAGCGAGTCCTACTTCAATACCCGCCTTCAGAACGCCGCTGCCCGACCGCTGCTACTAACCACGCAGTACATGTATCCCGGCTCCTTCATCCTCCACGATGCCCTTGAACCCTGGCTCGCCGGCAAGGATCGAGGTGCCCTCCGCAGCGCCGCGGGTGCAGCCTATGCCCGCAATCAGAAGATCAAGGTTGCCGCCGCCACGGGCGTCTTCGCGAAGCTCGATCCCTGAGCTTTCCGCCAAGAAAAAAGCCGCGGCGATCGCTCGCCGCAGCTTGGAAAGATCAGTGTTGTTAGAAGCTTCAGGGAGCGGCAACCGGATCCGGCACCACCACCACCTTGGTCTTCGCCCAATCGTCACCCAGACGGCGCAGCGGTTTGCCTTCGTTCTTCTTGGTGTAGAGGATGAAGGTCTCGACCAGGCCCCCGAAGGGAATCGCCATGATGATGTTGCGGGTGATGCTCGCCTGCCAATTGCCGCTGAGACTCTTGCCCGAGAGATCCACGGCACGCAGCTTCATCAGTTTCTTCCCGGGACTTTGCCCATCAAGGAAAGGCAGCGCGTCGCGACCTAACCAGAAGGCGAGGTAAAGCAGCCAACCCACAGCACCCAAGTGCGCGGCGGAAAGAATATTGAGGACGATCGCGGCTGCGATCCCGTCAATGAAGGCCGCGATCAAGCGATTTTGAAAGCTGCCTTCCTGAACGCCAGAGGCAGGGGCTTCCCCGCTTCCATCCATCCGCAGGGAGGGATCTCCCTTCGGAGCCGCATAAGGATCCACCGGGGGCGGCGCCGAAACCGGTGAAACCGGCGGCACCGACACTGGAGTCGGTGGAATATCCGGCGGCGGCGGCATCGCTGGGGGCGGTGGCGGCGGCGGAATGTCTGGGGGAGGTGTGACGGAGGACTGCGGCTTATCTGGCTCGTTTTCCATGACGACTTCTCGCACTCTAGCAGAACTCCTCGTGCGGTCGAGAGACAAGATTGCCAGTGCACCTATTGGTCCATCCGGACCTCGACTCCTACCCCTCCCCGCGCAGCTCCGCGAATACCCGGTGCGAGAAATACCTTTCCATTCTATCAGGGAAAACCGTCACCACCCGCGCCTCTTTGCCCAACCGCCGCTTCGCTTCCAGCGCCGCGGCATAGTTCAGCCCAGAGCTCGGCCCCACCGGGTAGCCCAGTGCCCACAGCTTCTGCGTGAGCTCCAGGCACAGCTCCTCCCCCACCGTCACTTCCTCGATCTCCCGACCGCGGGCGCTTTCGCGCCACTCCTTGTAGAGCAGCGAGAGACAGTCCGCCACACCCGGCACTTCCTTGCTGAAAATCAGACTCGCGCACTCCGCGTTGTCATTGAAGGCCCGGCCCTCGCAGGGGATCGCCGCATAGGCCTTCGCGCCGCAGCCGGCGTCGTCAAAGGCTTCCCAGAGGCCGCGCAAGGTCCCGCCGGTGCCGACCCCGCTGACCACGGCGTCCACACAGCCGCACTCCATCTGCGCCAGGATCTCCGGACCGGTGAACATTCGATGCGCCTCGGCATTGTCCGGATTCGCGAATTGCCGTGCGGCGAACCAGCCGTTCGCCAGCGCCGCCTCCTCCGCCGCCTCCAGCACCAGCGCCATCCCGCCCTCGACCCGTCGGACCTCGCCGCCGTAGGCGCGGATCATCAGCCCGCGCTCATTGGTCGCACTGGAGGGAATGAAGGCCACGAACTTGAGCCCCATCTGCGCACAGGCCAGCGCCAGCGCGATGCTGGTGGAGCCGCTCGAGGCTTCCACCACCGTGTCACCGCCGCGGATTTCCCCGCGCCGCCACGCCTTCTCCAGGATGTGCCGCGCGATACGGTCCTTGGTCGAGCCACTGGGATTCATGAACTCCAGCTTGCACCATACCGGCCCCAGCGCCGCATCCAAGGTCACCGGCACCAGCGGGGTCGGCGGGATCTGGCGGATATAGCGGCCGCCGACCGGCACGGAACGCGGGAGGAGTTCTGCTGTCATGCATACGAACCTAAGCGGTCGCGGCTTCCCGGCTCAAGCGCTGTGATGCCACCAGCGAGCCGAGGATCAGCACCCCGCCCGCCGCGAAGCGCCAGCCCGGCCGCTCACCCAGAAACAGCATCGACTCAATGGTCGCCATCAGCGGGATCAGGAAGCGGTAGCCCGCCAGCAGCGGCATGGGGTGAAGCGTGGAAAGGTGATTCCACAAGCTGAAGGCCGCGGCCGACACGAAGGCCAGCCAAAAGGTCGTGACCATCGCCGCCGACGGCATCAGCAGCGCCGCCTTCGGGAATGATCCCGCGCCGGCGACCAGCAATCCCAACCCGCCGCCGAACAACGAAAACCCCGTAGCCGCCCGCGCCCCGATGGTCTTCTTGAGCGCCGCGAACTGCACCAGACCCAAGGTCCCCAAGCCGGTCGAGCCCAGCAGCAGCAATGTCCCCAGCCAGGGATTCTTGCCCATCCCGGCACTCTCCGCCCCCGCAGCAATCGCCACGCCCACGCCGCCCACCGCGATCGCGAGCCACTGCGCCGGCCGTGGCCATGCCACTCCCGCGACCAGCGGGCCCAGCAGCATCCACCAAAAGCTGCCCAAGGAAGACAGCAGGCCCGCCAAGCTCCCGCTCGCCGCCGAAATCGCCAAGTAGAAGAGCAGATACTGCCCGAAGGTCTGGGTGATGCCGAATCCCAGCAGCGCCTTCTTCGAGGTCGCCCCGAACTCCGCCCACGGCCGTCGCGCGACCAGCAGCAGCATCAGCCCCGCCAAGGTGAAGCGGACTCCAGCGAACCACCAGCAGTCAGAAGCGGTCGGGTGAAGTCCCTCCTTTTCCCAAATCAGGTAGACCGACTTGATCCCGGGGAAGGCACTGCCCCACAGGAGCGCACAGAGCAGAACCGGTGGCAGGACCTTGGACAAGCGGTGCGCACCGTTCACGGGCGGGAGGCTGGACGGCGCGGGTCCGGGCGAAAAGCCCGAAAAAAGCCTCCTTCCGGCCCCCACCCCTCCCCCCATGGGGACCGCATATTCCATTGCCCGCAGGGGATTTTCCCCGTAAACCCCGCGCCCCGATGTTCCAAGTCCTCGACCGCGATCCCTCCTGCGCCGCCCGCCGCGGCCGGATGGAGCTTGCCCACGGCACGGTGGAAACACCGATCTTCATGCCGGTAGGCACCCAAGGCTCGGTCAAAACCCTGCACCCCGACGAGCTGGAACTCCTTGGCTCCCAAATCATTCTCGGCAATACCTACCACCTCTGGCTGCGCCCGGGACCGGAGGTCATGCGGGAAATGGGCGGCCTGCACAAGTTTGCCACCTGGGACCGCCCAATCCTGACCGACTCCGGCGGCTTCCAAGTCTGGTCGCTGGCGAAACTCCGCAAGATCACCGAGGAAGGCGTCCGCTTCCAGAACCACTTGGACGGCTCCAAGATGCTTCTGACCCCGGAGCTGAGCATGGAAATCCAAGCCGGGCTCGGTTCGGACATCGCGATGCTCTTCGATGAGTGCCCGCCCTACCCTTGCGAACGGGAGTATGCCGAGAAGTCACTCGGCCTGACCACCCGCTGGGCCAAGCGCTGCAAGGACTGGGCCGAGAAGAACCAGCCCGCCAGCGGCAATGGCCGCCAATGTCACTTTGGCATCGTCCAAGGCTCAGTCTGGGCGGACCTGCGCGAGCGCTCGGCCCGCGAGCTCGTGGAACTTGGCTTCGATGGCTACGCAATTGGCGGAGTCTCAGTCGGTGAGCCGGAGGAAGAGATGATGAAGGCCGTGGAACACAGCGTGCCCTTCCTGCCGGAGGACAAACCGCGCTACGCCATGGGACTGGGAACTCCGCCGCAGATTCTGGAGATGATCGGCCGCGGCGTGGATATGTTCGATTGCGTGATGCCGACCCGCGTCGCACGCCATGGCCAGGCCTTCACCTTGGACGGGCCGATCCATATCAAGAATTTGGCCTACGAGCGGGATTCGCGGCCCCTTTGCGAGAGCTCCCATCCGCATGTCGCGAGGTTCTCCCGGGCCTATATCCGGCACCTCTTCCGGGCCGGGGAAATCCTCGCTTTGCGGTTGCTTTCCTTCCATAATCTTCATTTCTTCCTCCGCCTCACCGCCAACGCGCGGGAGGCTATCAGCGAAGGCAAGTTCCTCGAATTCAAGGAGTCCTTCATCCGCCGCTATACCCAGTCGAAATCCGCATGATGTCTTTTTCCCACCTGCTGCTCACCGCCGCCACCGACCCCGCAACGGGCCAAGGCCAGAATCCGCTGGGCGGCATGCTGATGACGTTCGTCCCGCTGATGGTGATGTTTTATTTCCTGCTAATCCGCCCCTCGCAGCGGCAGCGCAAGGAGGTGGAACAGCGCGTCGCAGCCCTGCAAAAGGGTGACCGGGTCATCACCACCGCAGGCATTCATGCCCTCGTCCACAATGTTGGAGAGAAAACTGTGACCCTCAAGGTCGCTGAAGGGGTCATGATGGAGTTCGACAAGCCGGCTATCGCAACGGTGATCAAAAAGGAGTCCGCGTCCACGGCCTCCGAATCCAAGTAAGTTAGTTAAGTTATCCACGCGCTGCCCTGCGCGTCATCCTGTAACGCTTTCCCGCCATGTATCCGCCCACCCTTCTCGCGGCTTCCCTGCTCAAGGACCCGATGCTCCTGTTCATTTCAGGACTCGCCCTGATGGTCCTGTTCTTCTGGTACTTCGCCACCGATATCGAAGTCCGGAAACGGAACGTCGGCACGATCCTGACCATCGGCACCTGCGTGCTCTGCACTCTGGCGATCATCCCGCCGAAGGAGACCCTGAAGGGCGGTATCGACCTCGTCGGCGGCTTCTCCTACACGCTGCAAGTCCAGCCGAAGATCGACGAGAACACCAACAAGCCGATCCCGCTGACCTCCGATGACCTGAAGCAGGCCCGGAGCATCATCGAGAAGCGCCTGAATGCCCTCGGCACCAGCGAAATGGAAGTCGTGGAAACCGGTTCGGACAAGCTCCTGATCCAGATTCCCGGCATCGCCGCCGAAGACGCCGAAGGCGTGCGGACCCAGTTGGAGAAGGTCGCCAAGCTGGAACTCCGCAAGGTGAACCTGGAAGGCTTCACCCAAGGGGGGCCCAACAACACCATTTTGGCCGAGCGCATCAAGAAGGGCGAAGCCCCGCGCATCCCCGGCTACACCGCTTACGAATACAAGCGGAAGCACGACGATATCGAACGCACCGACTATGTGCTGCTCTCCAACCGTGCCGCCCTGACCGGCAAGGATGTGCAGGAAGCCTGGCCGCAGCAAGACGCGGGCAAGATCTTCGTCTCGATCAACCTCACCACTGCCGGTGAGGACAAGATGATCAACCTCACCAAGGACATGACCCCGCACCGCGATTGCATCGCGGTGTTGATGGACAATGAAGTTCTCACCGCGCCGGTTGTCAACTCGGTGCCGCTCGGCAAGAACTTCATGATCGAAGGGCAGCAGAGCGTGGAGGAAGCGCGGTCCTTGGCAAACGCGATGAAGAACCCGCTGGAGAACCCGGTCCGGATCATCAACAAACGCGAGATCTCGCCCAAGCTGGGTGCGACTGTCATCAAGCAGAGCTTGATGGCTGGTGGTGTAGGCCTTCTGATCACCGCCCTCTTCGTGTTGATTTACTACCGCACCGCAGGCATCGTCGCCCTCGTCGGACTGGTGATCAACGGCCTGATGGTCTTCGGCGGCATGGCGCTGTTCCAGTTCACCTTCTCGCTGCCCGGCATCGCCGGTATGATCCTCACCATCGGCATGGCGGTGGATGCGAACGTGCTGATCTACGAGCGCTTGCGTGAAGAAATGGCCGCAGGCAAGTCGCTCAAGGTCGCGATCTCCCTGTCCTACGAAAAGGCCTTCAGTGCGATCTTCGACTCCAACATCACCTCGCTGATTACCGCCGTGATCCTTTTCTGGGTCGGCAGCGGCACGATCAAAGGCTTCGCGGTGACCTTGGTGATCGGCCTGGTGTCCTCGATGTTCTCGGCGATCCTGGTGACCCGCGTGCTGTTCCGCTGGTGCAACGACCTGAACCTTTTCAAGAAGCTCTCCTTCCTCGACCTGATCAAGTCGACCAACGTCGACTTCCTGGCGAAGAGCAAGCTCTCCTACATCATCTCCGGCCTGATGATCGCCGCCAGCATCGGCGCGGTCGCCGTCCGCGGCGAGCGCAGCTTGGGTGTGGACTTCACCGGCGGCACGATCCTGACCTTCCAGCTCGACGAAAAGCACTTGGACGCCCACGAGGTCGAGAAGTCGGTCGAGCAAGTCGAGACCGCCAAGCTGCCCTCCGTGCAGTCGGAAAAGTCGATCACCGGCGAACTGCTGACGATCCGATGCGGTGAAGGTGACGCGCCGAAGATCGAAGAACACCTGCGCAAGGCCTTCCCGGTGTTGGCCGAAACCAAGGAAGTGGACGGCAAGCAGGTGCCGGTCGTGGCCGCCAGCGTTGATGCCGTGGCCGCCTCGCTTGGCGCGGACTTCATCCGCGAGTCGCTGATCGCGCTGGGCCTCGGCCTTCTGGGCATCTTGGTCTATATCACCATCCGCTTCGAATTCTCCTTCGCGCTCGGTGGTTTCGTGGCGCTCTTGCACGACGTGGTGCTCTCCGCAGGTATAGTGATCCTGCTTGGCAGCGAGCTTTCGCTGATCCACGTCGGCGCCTTGCTGACCATCGCAGGTTACTCGATCAACGATACCATCGTTATCTTCGACCGTATCCGCGATTCGCTGAAGACTGGCGAGGGCGAGGTACGCGAGCTGATGAACGAGGCCATCAATGCCACCCTCTCGCGCACGATCCTGACCGCGTTGACCACCATCGTCACCGTCGCCCTGATCGCCATCTTCGGCAGCGCGGCACTGAAGGACTTCGCGATCATGATTCTGATCGGCCTGCTGATCGGCACCTACTCCTCGATCTTCATCGCCTCCCCGGTGGTGCTGTGGTGGAGCGAGCGCAAGGGCGGCCTGCGCAAGGAAGTCATGCGCACGACCCTCGCCGAGTCGGACATCACGGCGATGCCGTAAGTCTAGGCGCAAGGCCCGCGATTTCCAAAACGCTCCGACCCGAATGGGCCGGGGCGTTTTTGTTTTAGGGACCCATAAGGAGCAGCGACCTTACTGTCGCTGGCACCGGTCATGGAAGCAGCTCTCGGGGACCGCTCCGGGGACAGTAAGGTCCCCGCTCCTTATCCAAGGCCACCTTCCTTCCAAACCGCAATCCAGCCTGCCGCCTTGCAGAGCGGGAGGCGCGACCCCATGCTCGCCGCCGTGACCGCGAAACGCTTGCTCCTCCTCCTTGCCCTCGGCTCCCCTGCCCTCGCGTTCGCGGGTAGCGGCACTCCGCTTGAGACCACGGCTGCCGCCCCGCGGGATTCGGTGGCCGCTGATTCCTTGCCGATCGGGATCGAGGTGGTGACGGGCTATCGCTCGGAGTACATCAACCGCGGCTTCAAGCTGGCGGACGATTTCATCGACGTGCAGTTGGAGGCGGAAATCGCGCTTTCCAATGAGTGGGTGCTGAGCTTGGGCGCCTACTACGGCACTGGCACTGGCGATGAGGATTTCTCCGAGGCGGCCGGCTTCTTCGACCTGAAGTACGATACCAAGCAGTGGACTGCGGGAATCGCGACCACTTACCGGAACTATCAGGATTCCTTCTTCGAGGACGGCTTCGACATCAACCCGAGCTTCACCTGGCACTTCAACGATGACTGGGACTTGGGCGCGGGCGTGGCCTACGACACCGGCGACGGTGGCTGGTACGGGAATATCGAGGCCAACTGGTCGCATCCCTTGGGCAAGTCCTCCTTCGTCGCCGCCAAGCTAGGCACCAGCTTCACCAGCGACTACTATGGCAGCGACGGCTGGAACGACATCTACGCCCGCCTGAGCTACAGCTACGCCTTCAACAAAAGCGTCGCGGTCACGCCCTTTATCGGGACTTCGATCCCGATGGAGAGCAGCCCGGAAACCGAGCGCTTGTTCGGCGGGGTGTGGTTCGAGGTGAATTTCTGAGTCACCCGGCGCGCATCGCGCTTGTTGATTGGCGATTCCGGTCCTTCTTTCTCCCATGCTCCCCGTGATCCATCATCGTGCAGGCAGGGTGCTTGCCATCGTGTTCGCCTTGGCCGGATGGTTGAGCGGAAGCTACTGGCTCAGGGATCTAAGCGAGTTTGACCATCGGGTCTGGTGGCACCTCAGCGGAATCGCGATTTTCTTCCTACTGGCGGTGTTCTTGCCGGAGGAGCGCAAGATCCGGTCGATGAGTCGGCAAGGGGCGCTGCAGTTGATGGCCTTTGTGCTCTGGCTCCTGGCCGGGGATCTGGTGATGCACTTCAAGGAGCTGCAGGATGCCGTGGTGGCCCTTCTGCTGCTGGGGGCGCCGGTGCTGGCTTACTTCGTGAGCTTCTACCTGATCCGGGGATTCCGGGCTGCGCCGGAGTATGGGCCGGAGGTGGACGTGAAGAGCGGTGAAGCGGAAGAAGTAGGGCCTGCCCCTGTCCCGGTTTCGATTCCTGCTCCGGTGGAGAAGGTGGAGGTGAAGGAAGAAGCGGCTGCTCCGGTTTCCGATGACAGCCGAGTTGGAGGGCTGTTGGAGAAGTTGGAGGAGCCGGCGACGGGAAGGAGTTAGAGCTTCTCCTGTTCCGGCTGGCGCTATTATCGAGAGTGGCGGTAGACGCGCCTGGAACTCAAGTGGCGCGCCGCGGGGATGCCCCGCACGAAAAGCGGCGATGCTCGCGCGCACTCCAATAGCGGCTACGCCGCAAAAGGGCACACTCGCGCTGGAGAGGAAATGTCCCGCAGGCCGCGGTCCTTATTCCGGTTTCTTGCCGTCCTTGGGCTTGTCGGGGCGATCCGGGCGATCCGGATGGTCCGGGCGCTCACCGGGTGGTGGAACGTCTGAGGCGTCGAGCTTGAGGTCCTTGTTCTTGTCGAACTCGTTGAAGCGGTCCTCTTGCTGATCCTCGTTCATGCCCTTGACCCAAGGGATCTCGCGGAATTCCTCGAAGTTGAGGGAGCCGTTGCCGTCCTTGTCGTGATCCTTGATCATTTCGAGCAGACCGCCGCGGCGACCACCCTTGCCATCACGGCCGTCCCGGCCGTCGCGACCCGGTCCACGCTGTGGGCGGTCCTTGGCGGTCAGGACACCATCACCGTCGGTGTCCATGCGCTTGAAGATTTCCCGCTGGCGTTCCTCCGGCTCGTCCTTGACGCGGCCCCAGGTCTTGAACTCGTCAAAGTCGATCTTCTGGTCCTTGTTGGCGTCCGCGTCCTCAAGAGGGGGACCGCCGGGTCCCATCTTCCGCAAGACGTTCTCGATTTCCGCGGTGCTGATCTTGCCGTCACCGTCCTTGTCGAAGCGCTGGAAGAGCTCCTTGCGCTTCTCGTCATCGAGGAGACCCGGGCGCTTCATGGCGGCGAACTCGTCGGGCGAGATGAAGCCGTCCTTGTCGGTATCCGCGGTTTTCCATGCCTCGATCATCCGGCGGAAGCCTTCGCCCCGGCCATCGCGACCGTCGCGGCCATCACCGCCGCGCTGACCCGGGCCACGGGGGCCACCGGGTGGGTGGCCATCCTCTTCCTTGGGCGGGGCGGGAGGAGCCTTGTCCTCAGGCGGCTTCTCCTGTCCAGCCGCAGTAACGGCGAGGGTGAGAAGGGCGATCCAGGAGTAACGGGCGGCTTTCATGCAAGCGGGCAAGCGAGGAGATCTTAGGGAAATGCAGGTGGCCTGCGAGAGGGAAAACGTCCGGACCGGCCGGAAGTTGCGAGACTGCCGGGTTTTTTGCTCCCCCCGCTGCTCCCGCCGGGCCATCTTCGCCGCGCTTCGAAGCGCATGCACATCCGCGACATTCTCAACCGGCGCCGCCCGTCCTTTTCTTACGAGTTCTTCCCGCCCAAGACGGCAGCGGGGGCAGAGGACCTGTATCGGACGATTGTCGAGATGGAGCCCTTCGATCCTTCGTTCGTCTCCGTGACCTATGGGGCGGGTGGAAGCACCCGCGAGATGACCCACGATCTGGTCCTGCGGATCAAGCAGACCACCTCAATCCCGCCGATCCCGCACCTGACCTGTGTGGGCCACAAGGAGGAGGAAATCGCCGACCTCCTCCGCCGCTATGCGGATGCAGGGGTGTGCAACATCCTGGCACTGCGGGGTGACCCGCCGCGCGACTGGCCGGACTACGATTGGTCTGACTGCGACTTCCGCCACGCCGCGGATCTGGTGGCCTTCATTCGCAAGTTCAATGAGTCCGGCGGCCATCCGGATCCGCGTGGCTTTGGCATCGGTGTGGCGGGCTTCCCGGAGGGCCATCCTGCTACGCCGAATCGTCTGCTGGAGCTGGATCACATGAAGGCGAAGATCGATGCCGGCGCGGACTACATCTGCACGCAGCTCTTCTTCGACAACCACGACTTCTTCGACTATCGCGACCGCTGCCGCTTGCGCGGAATCGATGTGCCGATCATCGCCGGGATCATGCCGGTGACCTCGCTCTCCAGCATGGGCCGGATGGCCGAGCTGGCGGCCGGGGCGCGCTTCCCGGCGAAGCTGCTGCGGGCACTGGACCGCGCCAACGGAGATCCGGCGGCGGTGGAGAAAGTTGGCATCCACTACGCCGCGCAGCAGTGTGCGGAGCTGCTGGACCACGATGTGGATGGGATCCACTTCTACACACTGAACAAGAGCAAGGCGACGCGGGAGATTTACTCGAGCCTCGGGCTGGCGACGGCGAAGTAAAGAGAACGTGGCCTCTCCAGAGCCGCAACTGGATGGATTTCCGTTCGCCAAAGAGTTCGGTAAAGCCATCGCCTCCCCGTAGCGAAAGGGGTCACCCCTGAACTCAGACGCCGCTTTCCCGTCTCGTGGATCACAAGGTCGCGGCTCGGGAGAGGCCGCGCCACTTCTCAGTGCTTTTCGCTGAGCTCTTGGAGTTCCTTGGCCTGACGCGCGGTCACGTCGTGGATGGTGCCTTGCACCGGTACGTCGAAGGCGATGCGGTTGACCTGTGAGTCGACTTCGTAGTGCTGGCTGAGGGACTGCGAGGCATCGAAGGCATCGCCCGGAATGGACATGCGGAAGCCGCCCTCATATTTGATTGCCTGGGAATTCAGCTTCAGCTTCTCGTCCTCCAGAACGCGCTGGGTGTTGGCATCGGCGAAGCGGCCGAAGATTGGAGCGTCCTTTCCCTGATCCTTGCTGGCGCCGCCAGCGCCTTCCAAGGTGAGCTTGTCCTTGGGGTCCTGGTTCTTCGGATTGACATCGAAGACCGCGCTGCCCGGGGTGACCGATGCGGTGGTTTGCGCGGTTTCCTCCGGAATCACGGCCGTCACCTTGCCCTGCAGGGTGATCAGCAGCTCGGTCTTGTCCTCCCCGGGCTTGTCATCCGGACCCTTGGCCTTCTTGGCCTTGACCACATCCTCGGCACGGACGTCAACCCGGGAGAGGCTCATGGCACCGCCGCTGGTCTTGATGTGCATGCTGCCGTGGTTGAGATCCACCTTGCGGTAGCTGTGATAGAGGTCGAGTTCACCGAGCTTGCGGAGCAACTGGAACTGGTCGCGCAGGCTAATGGTGTTGCTGTCGTTCAGCACGATATCGCCTTCGAGTTGAACCCCCTCCACCGAGTTGGTGGAGCCGGAAAGCTTGAACTCGCCGGAGATCACGCCCTCCACGTAGGTCAGCGCCGAGTCCGGCAACAGGTTCGCAAGAGGAACCTTGGTGAGTTCGATCTTGCCGCTCAGCACCGGCTTGTCGCCGCCTGCGGCTTGCACGTCCATGAACTTCACGGTGCCGCCACCGGCCTTGAACTCGCCCTTGGTGATCTTCAGGCCGGATGGAGTGCAGTCCATGATCAGGCTTTCGATCTCCATGCCCTTCAGCCAGTTCTGCGAAAAGGTGCCGCCGCTGAACTCAAGGTGCCAGGCATCGCCGGAGGGCGTGGCCTTCATGCGGCTTTTGACGATCTTGCCGCGGGTGCGGTCGGAGTAGCCCCAGCGCACCGTGGCCTCATCCACCTCGACCGAGGAGAAGCGGAATCCCTGCCTGTCGCGGAACAAGGCCTGGGCCGATTCCTTCGCTTCGCGCGGGCTTTCGCCACCGGCCTTCACATTGATGTCCATCGACTTGGCAACGATGGTGCCGGCATTCCAATTGCCGGTGAAGCCGTCGAGGATGCCCATTTTGAACCTGACGTTGCCGGCATCCAAGGTGTGGAAAAAGCTGTCCTTGCCACCCTCCGCACCGATGCGGCGGACCTGCGCATCCCCCTGAATCCGTGAGAATTCAATGATCCTCACCTCGGATGCGTTGGCACCCTGCCTGAAGCCAGCCTCCAGATTCTCGACAAAGGATTTCGATCCAATGTGGCTGAACAGCCAGAATCCGAAGCCCCCGGCCGCCAGCACCAAGACGATCAGGACCTTGAGCCCGAGCCGGAACAAGTGGCTCATCGTCATCGCCCAGCCGCCACCGCCGGAAAGCGAATGCCGGAGCTGGAACCAGAACCCTTGGCTGGCGATCCACTGGCTCAGCTTCTGATTGAAAGACTGCGTCTGCTCGGCCTCCATAAGTACGAAGGCCTCCCTGAGGAGGCGGCGGAATTACAATCGCACTGAATGACAGGTTGCGAGTGCAAATTTCCCCTTCCCCGCCGCGAATCCATCCCCTACCAGTCCGCCTCGTGGACGCCGCCGAATACAAGGTCAGACTGGATATCTTCGAGGGCCCTTTGGATCTCCTGCTCTACCTGATCAAAAAGGACGAGGTGGACATCCACAATATCTCGATCACCCGCATTACCGCGCAATACTTGGAGTACATCGACACCTTCCGCATGCTGAACATCGATTTGGCGGCGGAATTCGTGCTGATGGCGGCCAACCTGATGTATCTGAAGAGCCGGACCCTGCTGCCGCGCGCCGACCAACCGCCGGAAGAGGATGCGGAGGAGGATGATCCGCGCTGGGAGCTGATCCGCCAGCTGATCGAGTACAAGAAGTTCAAGGATGCCGCCGGCTTCCTGAGCCTGAAGGAAGTCGAGCAGGAGGGCGCCTTCGCCTTCACCCCGGAGAAGCCGGAGCTGCCGGAAGAGCCGGTCTCGCTGGCGGAGGTCTCGATCTTCGACCTGATCCGCGCCTTCCAGAACGTGCTCAAGCGCTTCGAGGAGTCGCACGACCTCGGCGACATCGTCGACGACCGCTACACGGTGGCGGACAAGATCGAGATGCTGCTCTACCGCTTCGTGCCGGGGCAGGCGGCGAAGTTCGATTCTCTGTTCGAGACCGCGACCACCAAGGCTGAGGTGATCGTCACCTTCCTGGCGGTACTGGAGCTGATGAAGATGAACCAGTTCGTGATCCGCCAAGCCTTCTTGCTGGGGGAGATCGAGATCGAGCGGCGCCTGCACACCGCCCCCGCGCATGTGGACGAGGGCGAGGAAGAACTGGAGGAGAGCCCGGCCTAAGACAGGCCGGAGGGCGGTGATTTGATTTGTCCCGATTTCCCAGCACATCGCTGGCTTTCGGGACAAGACTTGCGGCGGCGTTTCGGGTATCAAGGCGGGATGACTGCCCGTAGATCCGTATTCGCCGCTCTGCTTGCGCTCGCGGGCCTAGCCACTGCCGAAGAAGCACCGCGCCCGCGCCTGCAGATCCTCAATGGCACCGCGCAGACGGTGGATGTGTTTTGGCTGAAGTCTCCCACCGAGCGGGTGCCGAACGGCTCGATCGAGCCGGGACAGGACCGGGTGATCACGACGACACTGGGGCATCAGTTCGCGATCACGGAGCGCGAGGCCAAACAGGAGGAGACGGTCACTTCACAAGTGCCAATCCAAGCGTATCGCTTCGATCCCGGGAGTGCGGGCGGAATTCCGGCCTTCTACACCCAGCGAACCGAGGTGCGCGGCTTGCCGATCGTGGCATCGGCGAAGGTGAATCCTTATGCGCTCAAGGAGGCTGCTTACATTTGCGGAATGATGCTGGGCAAGCGGCCAGACGTTCTCAAGGCGATGGTCACGAGCGGCGCGCGGCTGTGCATCATGGCGCACGACGAATTCACCACCGACCTGCCGGAGTTCACGCGGATGGGTGACGAGAAGGTGCCCGGCTTCGAGAGTTTTTCAGCGAAGGATTACTGGGACACGCGCGCCCGCGGCTTGGGCGGCAGCGAGGAGGATCCCTTCTGCACCTGTGCGGAGGAAAACGTGCTGGGCTTCGAGGGCGATCCCTATTCCACGGAATGCATCCTGATCCACGAGTTCGCGCACAACATCCACCTGCGCGGGCTGCTGAACGTGGATCCGACTTTCGATAAGCGCCTGAAGGCTTGCTACGATGCCGCGATGAAGGCCGGCCTGTGGAAGGGCAAGTATGCGGCGACCAACCACCACGAGTACTTCGCGGAGGGCGTGCAGTCGTGGTTCGACAACAACCGCGAGAACGACGCCGACCACAACCACGTGAACACCCGGGCGGAACTGTTAGAGTATGATCCCGGCCTGGCAGCGATCTGCAAGGAGGTCTTCGGCGATACCGAGCTGAAGTACACCAAGCCGGCAACGCGCCTGACGGGCCACATGGAAGGCTACGATCCCGCGAAGGCCCCGAAGTTCGAATGGCCGGAGCGCTTGAAGGCGGTGAACGAAGCGATCCGCGGCAAGGCGCGGGCGCGGGATCAGAAGGCGAATGCGGGAGACGGGAAGTAGATCTTCGCGAGGCCAGTGAGCCACACAGGAGATTGCGGCGGGTTCTGATCCGTTGTAGAAAGATCGCACGCGGGCTGAAGCTATCCGCTAGGAATGCAGCCATGAAGATTTGTCAGATCCCCTGCGCGATCACCGCGATGCTGTTAGCAGCCATACCAGCGGCCAAAGCCGGCGGTGAGGGTGGCGTGCCGTTTACCCTCACCGAAGCCAAGCTTTCGACCCTCTTTGCAGGATACAGCTTCAATCTCAAGCTGGATGACAAGGGCCAGTTGCAAAGCTTGGCAGGCACCTACAAGGGCAAGGAATTCAAGGTGCCGAAAGCAGAGCTTCCGGATCTCAAGGAAGTCGATCTCCATGGGGCCCACCTGAATGCCCTAGGCCCCGCCTCGGCCGGACCCTTGGAGGCAATCATTCTTATTATCCCCTTTTCCTCGGAGTTCCGGAAGGATCCCGACTATGGAACAGAAGCGGAGAAGGATCATGACGACCCAAGCAGGGTGAGTGACAAGGTGCAGGTGACGAACGTCATCCGGATCCTCTTTTCAGGAGGCAAGTTCGCCAGGTGGGAAAAAGCCACCTCGCTCGGTGAGGACAGCCACGCTTGGAGGCTTTCCTTCAAGGACGCAGGGAATCCTGAGGAAGACAATGGGAAGCACGATTCCTTGGGGAATCCCTACTGGACGGTAGAAGCCTCGGGGTATTGGACGAGGCGGTAAGAGGACGGGACGATCAAGCGAGGGGACAGGTCACGAACGCCTGAGACAGGAGCGCGGTCACGTTGCTACAAACCTTCACAGCTGGCGGCAGCGAGGGACCGTTCTGCGGGGCATGTGCTACACGCTCCCAAGAGCTGACGCGTCCCTAAGTCGGGGACGCGCTCCTCAACCCAAGCGGTAGGTGATGCGCGCCTTCGACACGTCGTAGGGCGACATCTCCATCTTCACCTTGTCGCCGACGACGAGGCGGATGAAGCGCTTGCGCATCTTGCCGGAAATGTGAGCCAGCACTTCGTGGCCGCTCTGGAGCTGCACACGGAATTGGGTGCCAGCCAAGACCGAGGTAATGGTGCCTTCGACCTCGACGGACTTTTCCTCGCCGTCGGGCCCGAGTTTGCGCGCCCGCGGGCCTCCACGGGAACCACGACCG
>NZ_BATP01000060.1 GCF_000739615.1 Haloferula sp. BvORR071 | reverse complement strand
GGTCTTCCGCTGGCTTGGAAATCCCGGGCCCCGTGGAGGCGGCTTTCGGTAGGGCTGCCGGGCCCCAAGAAGCCGCGGGCGATCCGTGGGGACCTCAACATTCTTCTACGCTCTCGGATGATCCCCACATCGCTCGCGGCGCGCTGAGGCCAGCGCGCCCTACCGGAAACAGCCCTACTGAAAGCTGCAACAGGGTTGCAGCAATCCAAGGCGGCTGCGCCGCGGTTGGGGAATTTCTTCGTTTCGGCGACGGATTCGGTGGCGGGCGGCGTGATCCTTGCGAGATGAAAGCCAATCCATCGCTTCCCTACCCCGTCCGGGCCACGTCCACTTCCCGCCACGGCCTGCGCCCGCTGGTGCTGGGCCTCGCCCTGTCGCTTGCCGGCTTGCCGCTGCAGGCTTCCGCCCAAGAGGGCGAGGTTCCTCCAACGCCGATCGAGGGGGTGACCTTAGTCGGTGACGTCAACCAGCCCCGTATCGTCGCAACAACCCGGGGGGGCGTGGTCCTGATCCCACAAGCCCGCTTCGAAGGCGCGACCCTAGGCGAGGTGGTCGATTACCTCGCGATGCAGGCCAATGCGAACGTGATGGTCAGTCCAGAGGTGAAGGATCTGCCGGTACCGGACGTGAAGGTGCGGAATATCACCGGCCTGGGCTTGCTCCGCGCCATCGCGGATATGGGGGTGCCCATCCAAGTGAACGAAATGGAGCCTGACACCAGCGAGGGACAAGCGGTCTGGGTGATCTCGCCCGCCAAGACCGCGCCGGAAGTCCTGACCAACGTCACCCGCATCTTCAATCTGCGGAACCTGCAATATTTCCCCGAAGAAAACCAATCCGCCGAAGTGACTCCGGAGATTTTCCTGAAGCTGGTGAAGGATGCCTCCGACGCCATCAACACGGCACTGCAGGCCCGCGAAGAGGCGACCAAGGGCAAGGTCCACTACCCGATCCTGAAGGTCCACCAGGCCACGCGCCTGATGGTCATCTCCGGCAACGCGCAGGAAGTCGAGATCGCCCAACAGGTGGTTTGCGCCCTCGGGGGCGTGCCGGTAGAGTGAGGATCGTGGTCCCCGCGCTGACGCTGATCATGGACGCCGCCCCCAGCAGCGCGACGGAGGAAGGGATTCATCCCCTTCCTCCACTTTCCGTGGCCCCTCCGGCCGCGGAGGAGCTGCCGGTGCAAGCGTCGCTGGCTGTCCTCACGCGGCGCATGGCAGCCGGTGGCGAGGAGGCTTTCCGGGAGTTTCACGCGGCGTGGTTCCAGCGGCTGTTCCGCTATGTCTTCGTGCTGATGCGCGGCGATGAAGCCGCGGCCTGTGATGTGAGCCAAGAGACCCTGCTGCGGGTGGTGAAGCACGTGCGGGCCTTCGAGGGCGAGGATGAATTCTGGAGCTGGCTCACCTGCTTGGCCCGCAGCGCAGCGGCCGACCACGGGCGCAAGGTCTCGCGCTACCGGCGCTTGTTAGAGAAGTTGTCCGGTGAAGCGCCGACTCCCGCGCCCGAGCCTGAGCTGGATTTGAATGAGACGCTGCAACGCGGACTCGTGCAGCTCGCGGATGAGGACCGGGATCTGCTTCAGCAAAAGTACTCTGATGGTGCCAGTGTGCGGCAGATGGCCGAACGCGCGGGCGCCAGTGAATCCGCCATTGAATCGCGGCTCGCCCGGGCCCGGCGGGAATTGCGGGCGATCATTTTCCGACTTATCGAGTAAGACCCAGCCACCATGAAAGCAAACGACAAGGATCAGCCGGAGTTGTGGCGCGACACGCTTGATGAGGGCGTGCCGGCGGACTTCGCCCAAGAGTCGCTCGCGCGCATGCTGGGTGGTGCCCGCAGGCGCCGGCAGCATCGGCTGGCGATGAAGGCAGGGATCATCACCGCGCTGATCGTACCCCTGCTGTTGATGTTCCATCGCACGCCGGATCAAGCTTCTCCAATTCGATCCACCTCGCAGCCTGGTGCCTCGCCCGAAGCGATTGCCGAGACCGGGCCTGCGATTGAGCTCTTGCATCCGGTGGCTCTCCCGCAGGGTCCAGAGCCGCCCAAGGCCGCAGTGGTGGAGACCATCGGGGATGATGAATTGCTGTCTGAATTCAGCGGCCGCCCGGCGATGCTAGTCGGTACCGGGGATGCGAAGCAACTGGTGCTATTGGATCAGAAGAAGACGCATTGAGAACGGGAGGATTTCTTTCAGAGGGAAGACGGTTCGCGATTCGCAGGCTTTGAGGATCCGAGGCATTCACGGCGCTATCCATTCCGGGCACCTGATCGCATCACGCCACAGGGGACCGTCCTATGAGCCGGGGCTATGCGCTCCCCGGAAGAAGCTGGCGCTTTTTGCAATGCGACCTCCCTCAACTTCACACCTTCTTCATCCAATTCCGGTTGTCGGTATGACACAAAGAGGAGATAAGCCGTCCTTCCCCCCTTCTCGGACTCATCTCCTGACCGATGCTCTCCTGTCTCTTTTCCTCGCGCCGCCGCCGTCTTGCCCCCGCTCTCATGCTTCTCGCGGCAGCAGGCAGCGCCATGGCCGCCGCGCCCGCAGTCACAATCAAGCGTCTGCACAACAAAGGCTACATCCTCCACTGGGGCGATCTGCCGGATGATGTGGACCAAGTCCGCCTGGAGGTCAGGCCGCTCAAGCCGAAGAACGCCAGCTTCTCGGTTTGGGACAGCGATATTCCGGCGAGCAAGACCGGTTGTCTCGTTTATAATCTGAGTCCCGGCCAAGGCCTCGAGTGGCGCGCGAGCGCCGTGCGAAACGGCCAGGTCGAGACCGGCACGCCCTTCAAGGTCACCACGACCAAGACCTTGCCCCCCGGCTACGCACAAAATTGGCGCGCCGTTTCCGTGCGCCCGGACCGGGTGGAGATCGCGTGGGACGACACGGTTACGAAGGAGACCGGTTACAAGATCTTCCGGCGCGACGAGGGCTTTGACACGAATACCATCGAGGTCGATTTGCCGAAGAACTCCGCGAGCTGGGTCGACACCACGGTCCAGCCCGGGAAGAACTACTTCTACACCATCGTGGCACTCGGCAAGAAGAAGGCAGTGGGTGATCTCACCTACGAACTCTGGGTGCCGACTCCCGCCGCCGATGCCCTGCCGAATCGCCCGGAGATCGCGGCTCAGGCGGTGGTGGAAGGCAATGCGGTGCGGGTCTCATGGACGCCGGACCCGAGCGGCTTCGTCGATGGCTACAGTATCCAGCGCAAGTTCAACTACTACTGGCTGGAAGTCGGGCGAGTGGGCCTGAATACGAGCTCGCTGCTGGATAGCAGCTCGCCGGCTTGGGGCGGCTTGGGAAATTCCGGCTACCGCGCGGTGCCCTTCAATGTGAACGGGCTGGCGGCACCCCAGTCCGCGGAACTCGGATCCCCGCAGCCCGGCCCCTATCCCTTCGGCCACTCGGCATGGCAGGAGCCGGTGCAGATCGGCCGGCAATTCTATCTGCTGGATCCCGGCGGCAAGAAGATCCATCGCTTCGATACGCCGAACGAAACCTGGCTGGCTCCGATCGAACTGAAGGTCCCCTACCCCGCCTATCGGTTCGCGGTCTCTGCTTCGGGTGACATCTTCGTCGGCTCGGGCTCTCATCTCTACCGGGTGAACCCGGACACCGGCGACTCGACCTTCCTGGCCAGCGGGCTGGGCATCGGCAGCCTCGTGGCCAACCAGGGCCGCATCTACTACTGCGGTAATAGTAGCATCCTGGGGATCGAACCGGGAGCCGCCGGCGGTCCCGTGATCGCGAATGCCGGGGTGGCGACTGTGGCGAACCTCTACGATCCACGGGTGATCCGCCGCAACGGGGATGAGGTATTGATCTCAGGCTCTGCCACGGGCTCTCCCTACGGCACTAGGGTCAGCAGCGTGCGGCTCTCCGCACTGACTGCGACCAATCCCTACAACACGCAGGTGATCGGTAGCTCCACCCGTGTCTTCCCGGCCGGCGGGCAAAAGTTCCTGATCAACGGGGACGGCGAGCTCACGGCTGTGGGTGACTCCACGGGCGCGCCGATCGCCAAGCTCGGGATCGACAAGATCCGCGACACCGCCTCACTCCCGAATGGCGGTCACGCTGTGCTCGGCCTGGACTCGCTGCACCTCTACGACCGCTGGTGGAATCTCAAGCAGGCAATCGCCAGCGAAGGAGGCAAGTCCGCCGTGCGCGAGGCGAGCAACAAGGTCTGGTCGATCCAAGCGGATCCGCTGGCGGCCACGGGCTGGACCCTTGCTTCCTTCCCGCTGCCCGCGGCCGGTGATGAGGCTGGATTCTGGACTTCCCCGATCCCGCCTGACGGGCTGGAGGAAAGTGATGACGGCACCGCGGTCCTGATCCACCGCGCCTCTGGAACCTGGCGCAGCCGCGCTGCCGGGGCAGCGAACTTCAGCAGCGCCCGGACCAGCGAGCGCAGCATGGTCGACTGGGAATACGACCCGCAGCGCGACGCTCTCTTCCTGCTCTCCAGCGGCGGCTTGGTCAGCCGACATAATCTCTCGTCCCCGACTCCTGTCTGGGACCGGCAATTGCCGACGGCCGCGACCTTCATGGCCTACGCGGGGAATCTATTGGAGATCTCGCACAGCTATGGTCTGACGGTGGATGGAGAACAGTCCAACAACCTGGTCAACTGGCAGCCCTATCCGCTGCAAACGCCCCGCCGGCCGATCTTCACCACTTGGGATCCGGTATCCAAGCGTCTCTATCATCAGCCGTATGCGGATGAACTGTTAGTATCGGACCGTGCCCTCGGGATGAATATCGGCGAGCCAAGTGGATTGAAGGACGAGAAGTTCAGCGGTTTCCTGCGGATCTCGCCGGACCGCAGCCGCGCGGTCTTCGGCGGGGGCTTCATCGCCACCTACCCGGACTTCTTTCCGCTGCTGCAACTGCCGATCAAGGCCACGGACGCCGCTTGGAACGGGCAGGTGCTGCTGGCCGGTGGCACGAACTCCGGAGGCCAGCACCTGCTGGCGTCCTTCGATACCCAAGGGAAAGTCCTCAAGGCGTTTAGCTTGCCCGGCGAGGTGGTCCATGTCGCCAAGGACGGTGAGGGCTGGCTGGTTCTCCACCGCGTCGCCGGAGGCAATGGCTGGCGATTGATCAGCGGCGATGCCGCGCTCTCCAGCTTCACCCTGGTGGGTGGCAGCGCTGGCAGCATGCCGCAGGCCACCACGCTCGCCAATGGCCAGGCCCAATTCCCCGAGTGGTACGAGTCGCAGGTCGCGATCGGCGATCCGGATCGCAATGGCTTCGATGCCATCCAGGAGTACATGATGGCGCATTACTTCCCCTATGATCACTACCCGCCGGTGCTGATCCAAACTTGGGAAGGCAAACCCAGCTTCTACATCCGGCGCCGCAGCGCCGAATGGCTCGCGCCCTTCCGCCTGGCGATCGAATACTCGGCGGATCTGGCGACGTGGACGGAACAGATTCCCCCCCAGCTCTTCGATATCGAGAAAGGCTACTGGCCGACCAATGAGCTGGAGATTTATACGATCACGCCAAAAGACAGTACGCTTAAGGCATACTTCCGCGTGAGGTTCATCGGGCCGACGTTCGAGGATTGACTGAGCAAAGGGATCACGTTCCGGAGAAGGACGATGGGAGGTTCGAGTGGCCGCCCGCTACGCAACTTGCAAAGTTGCGCTACTTGGGTGCGCTGGCTTGAGCGCACTGGGAGCGATGGGGGGATCATCTTGATGTATAGGAGTCGGTTGAGGTCGGCGGGGATCGCCCGCGGCGGCCTGAGGCCAGGGCCGCCCTACCAAGGTCCGGTGATGCCGGCTACGCCCGGTCAGCGCGCGAAATCGATTCCTATCCGGCTGCGGACTCGGGAATGAATGAATTGTATTGACGTTTCGCGTCTATTCAGGGTTTTAAATGGATCATTCGTCACAAATAGTGCCCGTAAGATACCATGGGTGCCGTTTTTGCGTACCTCCTGTTCACTCCCATCACACTCCGGATTCCCGAAGTTCCTCCTGATCTTCAGGCAAACCGTCCCGATTGCCAAAAGAACCCACGATGAAAACCCGCCAAAAACTCCTCCTGCTCGGCGCGACTACGCTGGGCACGATCACCGCACTTTCGCTCTGGCCTAGCGGGCAAGAGCAAGCGCGGACCGGCACACCGGGCAGCCAGCCCGCGGCCAATAGCTCCACTCCAGGCACGCCATTCACCCCTGCCCCGCCGCCAGCGTCAGCGCCCGCGACCGCGACCGCACCGGCAGGCCAAGAAGCCACAGCGCAAGCCGAAGTCCCGGCCGACTTCGGCGCTTGGCTGAAGGAGCCACAGGCCCAGCCGGATATGGCGAAGCTCGATGCCTTCGATGCTTGGCTGGCGGACTGGAAGGATGCCGCCCCGGAAGCACGCCCCGCGCTGAATGCGGCGGGTGCGCAACTGGCAGCCGCACGCCGGACGGAGTTCAAGGCGCTGATCGCTACCGATCCACGCCGGGCGCTGGAGCGCGCGGTGCCGCGGGTCCTGCGCCAGGATTTGCCAGATGCGATCGTCGCGGAGCTGGAGATGCCGATCTCGGCCAAGGGTGATCTGAATGTTTACATGGGCCGTCCTGCCGATGGCATGGAGGTGAAGCCCGAGCAGCTCACGATGCGCTACTTCGAGGCCAATGGCGTGAGCTACAAGGCGCGGGTCTACGGCGATCTGAGCAATGTGATGACCCGCCAGGGATTGCCGCTGCAAGGCGTGGCGGTGGATCGCGAGCTGGCGGTGGCGGAGAATGCCGTGCGACCACTGGAGAAGGGCGAGCGCATTCCCGCCGGCACTGTAGTGGAGAACACCTGCCCGGTCTCCGGCGAGACCACCGAGGCGGTCTCGACCGGCGTGGCAGTGACCGATGAAACGCCGACGGTGGAGATCGGCGGCCGTGTCATCACGCTCTGCAATGGGTCGCACGTGACGGTGCTGGAGGACGAGTTCCGCACCTGGGTGCAGGCCAGTGGACCCGGCGGTGCCGGCTTCTTCGTGGACAACTTCCCGGGGACGTCCTCACGCGCGATTGGCAACCTGCGTTGCCTCTACATCCGCGTGACTTATCCCGAGCAGATTTCCGCCCCGAACACCGAGGAGGAGGCCTATAGCGACATGCGGAACAACGCGCGTTACTACCTCGAAAGCTCTTACGGCAAGATGACCACGACCACCACGGTCACCTCGCTGGTCACGCTGCCGCACACGATGGCCTGGTACAAGGCGAAGGATAGCCAGGTCGATGGTTTGGGGCTGATCCACACCGAGTCGCGCAATGAAGCGCGCAAGCTCGGCTACGATTCGAACCAGTACGATTGCATCATCGTCCGCATCAATGGCGGGCCGCGCTTGGAGGGGATTTCCTGGGGCGGTGGCTCCAGCGTCTGGATCACCTGGGGTGGCATGGATGTGCTCAACCATGAGTGCGGTCACTCGCTCGGCCGCAACCACGCGAACTACTGGGACACTACCGATGGCACGGCCTACGGCAACGGCGCCAACCAGGAGTATGGCAACGACTTCGACGTGATGGGCGGAGGTGGCGGCTTCAGCGCCCACTACAACACCATCAGCAAGCGCGCGCTCGGCTGGCTCCCGGATGCCTACATCCACCAGCCGAAGACGAACGGCATTTACCGGATTTACGCTTACGACCAGCCGCAGCTTGAGGAAGGCAAGCGCTACGCGCTCACGGTGGCGAAGGACAGCATCCGCCAGTATAACGTGGAGTATCACAATGCCCGCGGCGGCCTGCTCGCGGACTCCGCGCTGGTGCTCTACAGCGGCATGGGCAGCAATGCCGGCCACTTGCTCGACACCACGCCGGGCAGCTCCGGTGGCAAGGCCGATGGCGGGATCGCGATCGGCCGGACTTACTCCGACTTGGAGGCGGACATGCACTTCACCGTGGTCGGCAAGAATGCGACCTCGCCGCCTTCCCTGGATGTCGCCTACTTCAAAGGCCCCTTCCCCGGCAACAACGCTCCGACGCTCGCTCTCAATGCCAGCGCGACCACCATCGCCGCGGGCGGCAGTGTGACCTTCACCGCCACGGCGAATGATGCCGACGGCGATGCGCTGGCCTACTACTGGGAATTCGACGATGGCACGACCGCTTCTAACAGCGCAGTGGTGACCCGCAGTTTCCCGAACGTCGCGCAGGTGACCGCAATGCTGACGGTGTCCGACATGAAGGGCGGCAGCGCCCGACGCCACGTGGTGATCAATGTGGGCAGCCACGGCAAGCAACTGGTGACCGGCAACATCACTGCCGGTGGCGTGGCCCTGGCCAATGTCCGTGTCTCGAACGGCAGCAAGTACGCCTACACCGACAGCAGCGGCGACTACGCGCTGAGCGGCCTGAGCACGGGCTCGAACACGCTGACGGCGACGCTCAACGGCTACACCTTCACGCCGGGCTTCACCAACCCGCTCAACGTCATCGCGGGCACCAACACCGCGAACTGGACCGTCGGCAACTCGACCTTCGTGACCCTGACCAAGACCGCCGATCCGACCGAGGGCGGCGCGACCGGAACCTTCACGTTGACCCGCACGGGTGATACCACCAATGCGCTGACGGTGCGCGTCTCGCCGGTGGGAGGCACCGCGACGAAGACGACCGACTACACTTTCGCTCCGGACTACGCGACGGATGGTTCCTACTACAGCTTCACGATTCCCGCCGGCCAGGCCTCGCTCGCGGTCACAGTGACCGCGGTGAATGACACCGCGCAGGAAGGACCGGAGACGATCTCGCTGCAGCTTGCCTCAAACGGCAACTATCTCTCCACCAGCGCGAACGCCGCGGTGATGACGATCAACGACAACGACACCACTTTGCCACTGGCAGCCGTGGTCTCGAATGATCCTTACGCGATGGAGGCACCTGTCGATCCCGGCAGCTTCACCTTCACGCGCACCGGGTCGACCGCCGCCGCGCTCAATCTTTCGGTCGCATGGAGTGGCACCGCGACGAATGGCAGCGACTACAGCACCCTGCCGACCACGGTCACGATCCCGGCCGGGCAGTCTTCTTATACGCTGTCGGTGAGCCCGCTGAATGACACCGCGATCGAAGTGCCGGAGACGATCATCGCCACGATCAACACCAATGCCGCCTACCTGCGCGATAGCGCCGGGACGAGCGCCACGGTGACCTTGAGCGATGATGACACGCCGACTATCACGGTCAGCGTGCCGGATGCCTTCGCGTCCGAAGCCGGTCCTGACTCGGGGATCTTCATGATCCAGCGCAGTGGTAGCACCGCCGCGCCGCTGAAGGTTTACTATGGCGTCCATGGCACGGCTCTTCACGGCACCGACTACGCCGCGCTCAATGGCGAAGTCACGATCCCGGCTGGCGCTACCAGCGCGCCGGTGGTGATCACGCCTTACAACGACGACCTGGGCGAAGGCCCGGAAACGGTGGTCCTCGCGGTGACGACCTTCAACAATAGCTACAGCCTCGGCAGCGCCTTCCAGGGCACGCTGACGATCGCCGACAATGCCGACGTGCCCGTGATCAGCGTGCGCGCCGGTGCGATTGGCACCGAGGGGGGCGCCAATGCCAGCGTGATCTTCCGCGCGGTGGGCAGCGGCGGTGGCAATGTCACCGTGAACTACACGGTCAGCGGCACGGCCACTTCCGGCAGCGATTTCACCGCGCTCTCCGGCAGTGTGGTTATCCCGGCCACCGGCACCAATGATGTGACGGTCAACATCCCGGTGACCAACGATGCCACGGCAGAGCCTACTGAAACGGTGGTCGTTACGATCACCCCGAACGCCGCCTACAAGGTCTACGACGAGCCCTCCGCCGAGGCGATCATCCTCGACAACGACAGCGGCGGCGACCGCGTGATGGTCTCCACCGCGAACCAGTCGCCTTCTGAAAGCGGCAGCACCGGAACCTACTACTTCTCCCGTACTGGCACCACCGGTGCGCTCACCGTGAATTACGCAGTCTCCGGCACTGCCACCAATGGCACGGATTACACCACGCTGCCCGGCAGCATCGTGATTCCCGATGGCCAAGGCGGCGTGGATCTGACCCTGACACCCACCGATGACGCTACGGTCGAAGGCACGGAAACGGTCACCGTCACGGTGCTGCCCGGCTCCGGCTACGGCCCAGACCGCCCGGCCTCCGCGACCTACGAGATCATCGACAACGAGAGCCCGGCGATCACGGTCGGCTTCCAGGCCGCTACGGTCACGACCAGCGAGACCGATGCCGGCGGCGAATACCGCAACATTCCGGTGGTGCTGTCCGCCGCTTCCACGGACACGGTCACGGTGCAATACACTTCCGCCGGTGGCAGCGCTTCCGGGGATGATATCGACTGGGCCTTCGTGACCGCGGGCAATGTCCCGATTCCCGGTGGCACCCTCAGCTTCGCGCCCGGCGTGACTTCGCAGAACCTGCGCGTTCGAATCAAGAACGATGGCGTGATGGAGCCGGTGGAGACGGCGATGCTTGAGCTGCGGGCCCCGCGCTTCGCCAGCCTCGCGCCCGGACTTTCGCGACAGTCGCTGCTGATCTTCGACGACGCGCCGTCCGCGATGGTGCTCGAAGAACGCTGGAGCGGCCAGACGGTTTACAACAACCAGTCTTGGGCTACCAACACGCCGAGCTATGCGGGAGTGCTCTACTCCTTCACTCCGGGAGTCGATGTGGCCGATGACTACTCGCGCCGCCTGAGCGGCAAGATCGTCGCTCCAACCACCGGCACCTACAAGTTCTGGGTCGCCTCCGACGATGCCTCGCGGCTCTACCTGAGCACCGATGCGACGGCTGCGAACAAGGTCCAGATCGCCAGCTTGACTGGCTGGACCGACTTCCAGAACTGGGATGCGAATGCCTCGCAGGCCTCGGCGAACATTACCCTCACCGCCGGACAGTCCTACTACATGGAAGTCCAGCATCAGGAAGGCGGCGGTGGCGACCATGTCTCGGTGGCTTGGCAAGGTCCCGGCTTCAGCCGCACCCCGATCACCTTGACGGCGCCGCAGAACAATGCCCCGCGCTTCGTCCGCATGGCTGCAGCGGCCACCACCCGTAGCGAGACCGATGGCAGCGAGCCGCTGCTTGCGGTCGTGCTCGACCGTCCCGCAGGAAGTACGGCAGTCACCGTGGATTACACGGTGGGCGGCACCGCGACGGCTGGCAGCGATTATACGCTGGCTCCTGGCACGCTCACCTTCGCTCCCGGAGAGCAGGCGAAATTCCTGCCGCTCACGATCCTGGCCGATGCGGTCGGTGAGCAGCCTGAGGCGATCGTGGTGAGTCTGGCCAATCCAAGTGGCGCGCAGCTCAGTTCCCCCGCCACGCACGTGATCACGATCAAGGATCCGGAGACGCCGGCAGTGGAGCCGCTCTTCGCCAGCGCGACTTCGGCGATGAGTGCTGGCACCGTGCTCGGCACCGTGACCGCGACACCGGCCTCCGGACGCAGCATCACCGGCTGGACCATTCTGGCCGGGAACACCGGCACGGCCTTCGCGATCAATGCCGCGGGCCAAGTCACGCTCGCCACGCCAGGCGCGCTGCCGAATCCCGGCGGCATGCAGCTGGTGGTGCGAGCCACCGACAATGCCGGCACTACCGGCGACGGCCAGGTCAACGTGATCTGCAACGCGCCCGCGCAAGGCGTGGTGGAGCAGCGTTGGAACAGCAGCGATCCCTTCTGGAACGAAGATTGGAGCAGCACGGCTGCCTACACCGGCACCTTGGCGAACTTCACCACCGGCCAGAACGTGGCGGACAATTACTCGCGCCGTTTGACCGGCTATCTCAAGCCCACGGCCAGCGGTGACTACACCTTCTGGATTGCAGGCGATGACGATTGCCGTCTCTACCTCGGTACCAATGGCTCGCCCTCGACCAAGGTGCAGATCGCCACGGTCAATGGCTGGACCAACTTCCAGGCCTGGGACTCGCAGGCAGCGCAGAAGTCAGTGATCATCCCGCTGGTAGCCGGCAAGGTTTACTGGCTGGAAGCGCAGGAAGTGGAAGGCGGTGGCGGCGACCACGTCTCGGTCGCATGGCAAGGCCCCGGCATCAGCCGCCAGGCCATTCCCGCCAGTGCGATCTTCCCGAATATCGCTGGTGTGAACTTCGACAACCCGCCGGTAGCACCGACGATCGCGCTCACCTCGCCCGCGAATGGCAGCAGCTTCAACACCAGCGACAACATCACGCTGAGTGCCAGCACCGCCGGTGGCAGCGTGGGCGTCACCGCCGTGGAGTTCTACCGTGGCAGCACCTTGATTGGCTCGGATAGCAGCTCGCCTTACACCATCGTGTGGTCCGGCCCGGTGGCTGGGAGCCACACCCTGACGGCTCGCGCGATCTACAGCAGCGGCGGTGTCAGCTCGCCCGGGGTCAACATTTCGGTGGCCAACTCCGATCCAGCGGCGGATCCCGATGGTGATGGATTCACTACCGGACTCGAGCTTGCGCTCGGCACGGATCCGAATTCCGCGGCTTCGCAACCGCCCGCGATCTACGCCAACCTCCGCGCTTGGTGGAAGCTGGATGAAGCGAGTGGCAGCAACGCCGACGACAGCACCGGCCGACCGCAGGATGGTGCCGTCAGTGGGGGCGCAGTCTGGGGCACTGGCATCACCGGCAATTCGCTCACCCTCGACGGCATCGACGATGGCGTGCTGGTTGGCAACTCCGCGGCGCTTACGGGCACCAGCAACTTCTCGCTGGCCGCCTGGGTGAAGGTCGCTCCGGGCTCACCGCTCGGCACCGTGATCCAGCAGCGCGAAGCAGGTGCCAGCGGGCACCTCGGCGAATACCAGCTCAACGTGAACGCCAACGGCACGGTGAACTTCTTCGTCTACGGCACCAGCGCCGCCTATCAGTTCGACATCACCACGGCCGCCGCAATCAATGACGGCCAGTGGCACCACTTGGCCGCGCTGCGCAACGGCACCGATGGCAAGGTCTACATCGATGGCGTCGAAGCGGGCAGCGGCACGGGCACGGTGCAAACCTTGGCCTCGCTCGCTGTCTCGATCGGCTACGACAACCGCGACAACAACAAGCGCTTCAAGGGCTCGATCGACGATGTCCGCGTTTACTCCCGAGCGCTCTCGGCCGCGGAGGTCGACCAACTCCACGATGCGTTGGTGCCGAACCGGACGCCCGCCTTCAGCAGCGATCCGATCGCGAAGGCCGCGGCCACGGAAGATGCCGCTTACTCCGGCAGCCTCGGCGGCGATGCTGCGGACCCGGACTTCGGTGACACGCTCACCTTCACGAAGGTCTCGGGGCCAGCGTGGTTGAGCGTGGCGGCAAATGGCGCGCTCTCGGGCACACCGGGCAACAGCAATGTCGGCGCCAATAGCTTCACGGTCCGGGTCACGGATCCCGCGGGGCTATTCGACGACGCGACGCTGAACATCAGCGTGACCAACACCAACGACGCCCCGGTCTTCGCGGTTGACCCGATGACTGGCAGCGGAGCCACCGAAGACAGCGCCTACTCCGGCAGTTTGGCCGGATCGGCGAGCGACATCGATACGGGTGATACCCTGACTTACTCGAAGGTCTCCGGCCCGGCTTGGCTGAGTGTCGCTGCAACCGGTGCACTCAGTGGCACACCGGGCAATGGCGATGTCGGAGCGAACAGCTTCACCGTCCGCGTGACGGACGGCGGCGGGCTCTTCGATGACGCGGTGCTGAATATCGCGGTGGCGAACGTCAACGATGCCCCGGTCTTCGCTGCGGATCCCATGACTGGCTCGGCAGCCACCGAGGACACGGCCTACTCGGCCAGCCTCGCAGGATCGGCGAGCGACGTGGATGCGGGTGATACCATCACCTACTCGAAGGTCTCCGGCCCAACCTGGTTGAGCGTCGCGGCCAATGGCGCGCTCAGTGGCATGCCGGCCAATGGCAACGTGGGCGCCAACAGCTTCACCGTCCGGGTGACGGATGCCGCCGGGCTCTTCGACGACGCGGTGCTGAACATCAGCGTGGCGAACGTCAACGACGCTCCGGTCTTCACGGTCGATCCAATGACGCGTGAAGCAGGCAGCGAGACAGTCGCTTACACCGGCACCAGCCTCGCGGGCAGCGCGGTGGATGCCGATGCGGGCGATAGCATCACCTACTCGAAGGTCGCGGGGCCGGCATGGTTGACGGTCGCGGCGAATGGTACACTGGGTGGCACTCCGCCCTCGGGCAGCGCCGGCAGCAATGCCTTCACCGTGCGTGCCACCGATGTGAGCGGCGCCTTCGACGAGGCGGTCGTGAATATCACCATCGCCGGCAATGGACTGCCGCTGCCATGGGATGAGGATGATGTGGGCACCGGGATCACCGCCGGTTCCGCCACCCACAATGCCGGCGTCTATACCGTCTCCGGCGCGGGTGCCTTGGGCAGTGGCTTCCTCACTTCCAAGAACGATGCCTTCCACTTCGTGTGGCAGACCTTGAGCGGCGACGGAGAGATCATTGCCCGGATCAGCTCGCTGCAGGCGACCGGCACCTCATCGCGCGTGGGCGTGATGATCCGCGACACCCTGGCCACGAACTCGCGGCATGTCTTCATGGGCATGACCGATGACAACGACTACCGCTGGGTGCGCCGCACCAGCACCAATGGCAACACCTCCACGACCACCAGCAGCACCGGCACGGTGCCGAATACCTGGGTCCGGCTGGTGCGCAGCGGCTCGACGATCACCGCTTACAAGAGTGCCAACGGCACCACTTGGACGCAGGTCGGCAGCCTTAGCGCAAGCTTCCCTGCCAACTGCTACATCGGTCTGGTCACCGCCAGCGGCACCAGCACAGGGCTGAACACCTCGCAGTTCAGCAATGTGTCGGTGACCCCTTGACCATCCTCCCGGAATAGAAAACCGAATCGAGAACAGCAGGGCCGCCATCCGCGCGATGGCGGCCCTTGCTTTTGCATTTCACCGGCAAATGCCGGGAATTCCGGCATTACTGGGGCATGCCGGAATTGCTTGGCCATTCATTGCTCGCCGGCTTGCTGGCCTGGAGTACTGTGGCCCACGCGCACATCGTCCGGGTTGAAGCAGACTTCAATTCGCTTGGAGCAGCGATCAAGACCTACAGGATCACCACTGGAACATTCCCGCCGCCTGAGCAGGGACTCCAAGCGCTAATCACCCGCCCCGCCTCGCTGCCGGAGGGCGCGCCATGGGTTCAGGTGCTGCGCAAGATCCCGCTCGACCCGTGGGACCATCCCTATCACTACGTCATGGGCGAGGGCTTCGAGGACGGTTTCGGACTCTACAGCTGTGGCAAGGACGGCAGGACCAGCAGCGCCGGCAACGATCCCGACGACCACAACACCTGGGACCAGAAGAGTTTCGACGATCCGGACCCTGAGGCCGGACAGAGGCTCAAGCTTATCGCCGGCAGTGCCGCGGCTGCTTGCATGGCTTTCTATCTCGGCAGACTGTCCGCGCGACGACTCCCTCACAAAGCCGTTGGCGCGGGCGGTGGGACGTAGGCTTGCCGCGCGGCCCTGACCTGCGCGTGGTTCTCGTCCGCCCAGCGAAGCAAGGGCTCGATCTTCTCTAACAAGGAGTGCCCCAGATCCGTGAGGCAATACTCCACCTTCGGCGGCACGGTGGGGTAGACCGTCCGGGAGATGTAGCCATCACGTTCCAGCGAACGCAGAGTCTGGGAGAGCATCCGCTGCGAGATATCCCCGATCGCGCGCTTCAGTACCGAGAAGCGCAGGGTGCCGGGGGAAAGATTCAGCAGGACCAACAAGCTCCAGCGGTTGCCGATGCAATCGAGGACGTCGCGGACCGGGCACTTCTCGGCAAGGCCCGTGCCGCGTTGGACGGGTGGCGGTGGCTGGATCATGGCACGAAGTCGGTTACTGTGGGGTTACCGGGTGACAAAAAGAACCCCTCTTGTGGGGCGACGGAGCTCACGGTATCAAATCGGAACCAAGCATCAATCCGATACTGGAAGTGCTTTCTGAAACCAACCACTGAAACCATGTCCACGATTGCCATCACCGGAGCCAGCGGCCAGCTCGGCCGCCTCGTCGTCCAGCAGCTCCTGAAGAGCGTTCCAGCCGGGAATCTGGCCGCGCTGGTCCGCGATCCCGCGAAGGCGGCGGACCTCGCAGCGCTGGGAGTCCAAGTGCGGAAGGCAGACTACGACCAGCCCGAGTCGCTGACTGCGGCGCTCGCCGGCGTGGAAAGAGTGCTGCTGGTATCGTCCAATGACCTCGGCAAGCGGGTGGCACAGCATGCCGCGCTCATCACCGCAGCGCGTGAAACTGGAGTGGGGCAGCTTGCCTACACCAGCGTGCTGCATGCGGATACTTCGCCGCTGGGCCTCGCGGAAGAGCACCGCGAGACCGAGCGACTGGTGCAGGAATCGGGACTGCCGCATACTCTTCTGCGCAATGGCTGGTACACGGAGAACTACACCGCGGGCCTGCCGGGCGCACTCGCGCATGGTGCTTTGTTAGGCAGCGCGGGCGAGGGCCGGATTTCTTCCGCCGCGCGACAAGACTATGCCGAAGCTGCGGCGTTGGTCCTAACACGCCCGATCGAGCAGGCCCGCATTCTGGAGCTTGCCGGGGATGCTTCCTACACGCTGACCGGGCTGGCTGCGGAGCTATCCCGGCAGAGCGGGAAGGAGATTCCCTATCGCAATCTGCCGCAGGCCGAGTATGCGGCGGTCTTGAAGCAGATTGGTCTTCCTGCCCCGCTCGCCGAGCTGGTGGCGGATAGCGATGCGGGCGCGGCCAAGGGCGCTCTCTTCGATGACCGCGGTGAGCTGGGCAAGTGGATCGGACGGGCGACGACGACGCTGGCTGAGTCGGTGAAGGTGGCCTTGGAGGCTTGATTCAAGAGTGATGCCGAGTAGGCGAAATCGTCGGTAAAATCCCATCCCGGCACCAAGGGGAATGAAGGCGGAATCTAACAGGACGACGCAATGGATTAGGGCGCCCTTGCAGGGCTCAGGAATTCTTGCCGCGGGTTTCCCCGGGCGATGCCCGGAGCTGCGATAGGGTGCCCCTTCGGGGCGTAAGAGGCGGATTGATGAGAAAGCGATGCCCTGGATGCGAGATGCTCCTGCATGCTCCGGCACGATGCAGAGCCACCGGGGGATCGCTTCAAGCTTCTAGAACTAGCGGCACGCGCCTTGCATTCGAAAGCTGCGGATTACCGCAGCAGTCCGAGGGCCTACGGCTTTTATCGGGGATCACGAAGGATCACTACCACACCGGCAGGAAGGTCCCGTCGGAAGCTTCGAAGCGGAGGCTCTTTCCGCCCGGGTTGCAGCGGACGACGATCTTGTGAAGACCGCCTTGCAGCAAGATCTGGCCGCCGCTGACTTCCTTGCCGTCCACGGTGACCTTGCAAGCAGGACCACTGTCCGGGAAGTTCAGGGTCAGCTCAGCGGGCTGCGCGAGTTGGAGCTTGGTGGCGGCGAAGATCTCTCCGCCGGCGGGAACGGCCGTTGCGAGATCGGAGGCCAACAGGGTTCCATTGACCGTGCCATTCACAGTCACCCATGGCAGCGCGGGCTCACCGGCCATCGCGGCGGCGGCATCCGTGCCGGCGCTTGGCAGCACCGCCCAGGTGCGGGGTGCTCGGCTCTTAGTGGCATCGAAGTCACCCGGTCTGCCGAGCTGCGAGAGGAACTTGAAGAGGTCCGCCTGCTCCTGCTCCTTCAGCGAATTGATCAGGCCGGCGGGCATCAGGCTGCCGGTATCAGTCTTCTTGAGGATCGCATCCTCGCTGAGAGTGAGTTCCTGGCCGGCGGCATCACTGATGACGACACTGCCACCCCCGCTGCGCAGCAGCCGGCCCATGATGGTGCGGCCATCCTTGGTCTCGAAGACCACGCCGTGGTAGCCTTCCTTCACCTTGGCTCCGGGAGTCAGCACGGACTCGACAAGGTAATCCATCGGCGCGCTGGCACCGATCGAAGTCATGTCGGGACCGACCTTGCCCCCTGCCCCGCCGATCGAGTGGCAAGCGGAGCAAGCCATCTCGGCCCGGCGGTAGATCATCTCGCCGCGCGCGGCATCGCCCTGCTCCGCGGCGAGCTTGGCCAACTTGGCGACCGACTCCGTGCCGGGCATGCCCTGTGCAGCGACACCTGCCTGCGCACGGAGGACTTTGATCAGCTCCGCATTCTCATCGATATCGGCAACCGCGGGGAGATTCGCAGCGGCCACCGCGGCCGGCAGGGCTTGCTCGCGGAAGGACTTGGCGAGATCGGCGGAGAGTCCGCTCACGGCAAGTGCCTGCTGCCAAAAAGCGCGCGCATGGGTCAAGTCACCCAGTCCAGCCAAGACCGGACGAATCGCTTGCAAGGACTCCACACGATGGTTGCGAGACAGGGCCAAGGCGACAGGTGCTTGCAGATCGCCGGCAGCGACTGCTTGCAATGCGTCCTTGCCGGCTGCCGAGGTGAAACGGGACATCCCATCCACTGCGGCGAGGCGCACCGGCAGCGGACGTTTCGCATCCGCGGCGGCTTCCTTCATGAAGCCTAACAGGGGCTCGGCTTCCAAGGCACCGGCGAAGCGGAGTGCGGCGCAGGCGAGTTCCGGCTGCGGCGAAGAGAAGTAAGCGGCGAGCGCGGTATTGCCCGCATCCGGCTTCAGCTTGCCCGCGCTCACGGCAGCGGCCAAGCCATCGAGTGCCTTCGCGGTGACCAGGGGCTCGAAGCCACTGGGATCGAGCGACTGGAGATAAACCGCCTTCAAGAGCTGGGGATCGCCGGTCTTGAGCGCCAGTCCGATCCAAGGGCCGGAACCATCGCGGGACAGGCGCTGCGGCATCAGCTTGCGGATGCCTTCCATGCCACCGCCCTTCGGCAGGTTTCCCAATACGAATTCAAAGGCGGTGTCGCGGCCGTCGAGCGGGAGCTTGCCATCAAGGACGGCATTCAACCAGGACTGCCCTTGGTCGCGGACCGTGAGCCAAAGCGCATAGTCAAGGAAGCGGTCGCGTGGCTTGGCGACGGCCTGTAGAGCTGCATCGGTGGCCGCTGGCACGCCGAGCCCGGCGAGCACGCGCACCGCTTCCAAGCGCACGCGGGGATGCTCGTCCCCTGCAAGAGGTCCGGCCAATGCCAGCACCTTGTCCTTGCCTAACAGATCCGCCGAATCACCGGCAGAACGCAATGCGGCGGCGCGCACCTTGCCATCGGGATCGGCCAGCGCCTTCTCCAATAGAGCGGCATCCGGCTTGGCAAGCCCTTGGTTCAGCCACAGCGCGGCGAGCAGCTTGCGACCGTCCTTCGCTTCCTTCTCCCAACTGGAAATCTCTTGATCGAGGCGCGGCGATTTTTCGCGCTCCACCAGCACGGCCATGGCCTCTTCACGCTCGTAGCGCTGGTCGCTGGTGAGCTTCTCTAACAGCTTCGCTTGATCCAGCTTGGCGAGATCCTGCCGCGGGGCCGGAGCGCTCCCCTTCTTCTGCACCCGCCAGATCCGGCCATGCTCGCGGTCGCGGCGCGGGTCGCGGAAGTCCACCTCGCCATGATTGATGATCGGGTTCGACCAGTCGGCGATGTAGAGCGCGCCATCCGGGCCGATCTTCACGTCGATGGGGCGGAAGTTCACGCTCTCCGTACGGAGCAGGTCGCCCGCCTCCTGCGCAGCGTAGCCGGAGCCACTCTCGGTGACATTGAAGCGAACCACGCGATGCGCGCGGAAGTCGCAGGTGATCATGCTACCCTGCCACTCCGCGGGGAAGAGCGGCGACTCGATGATCTCCAGCCCGCAGAACTTCGGGTAGGAGCCGGGGCTGATGCTATCGAGCACCTTGTCCGCGCCAGCATAGGTGAAATACATTGCACCCGGCACCGCCCAGTTGATCCCCTGCCCGCCCGCGCCATCGGTGACGAAGGACTGGCCCCACTGGTCGAACTGGTGGCCCCAAGGATTGCACCAACCGTAGAAGACCGGCTTGATTTTGTCCGCCACCGGATCGAAGCGCATGATGCCGCCGCTCCTCAGGCGCATCACGCCGTTCGGGGTCTCGACATCGCTGCGGGTATAGATGCTCTGGTTCATCCACAGCTTGCCATCCGGCCCACGGCGCAGGGTGTGGAGATTGTGGTGGGTATCTTCCGTGCCGAAGCCGCTCAGCACACGCTGCTTCGAGTCCGCTGTCAGGTCACCGTTCTTATCCGGGAAATAGAGCAAGTCGGTGCTCTGCGCGACGTAGCAGCCACCGGTGACTGGCAGCACCGCCGTGGGCATCAGCAGCCCGGTGGTGAAGACCTTGGAGGAGTCCGCCTTGCCATCGCCGTCGGTATCATCAAGCACCACGATCTTGTCGTCCGCAGTCTGGCCCACCTCCACCTGAGGATAAGTCTCCGAACTCGCGACCCAGAGGCGACCCGCTGAGTCGAAGTTCATCTGAGTCGGCTTGTGCATCATCGGGTTCTCCGCCCACAGCGTGACCTCATAGCCATCCGCCACGGTGAATTCCGGATGCGGCTGCGGCGTGTGCGCGGCGACTTGGGATTCGGTGCGAACCGGCGGCTCGGCGGGAACCGGCTCCTTCTTGAGAATCGCGGTGATGCGCGTTTCCTCGCCCGCCACCAGCTTGTCGAAGGCCTCGATCTCACCGGCATTGCGGCCCTGCTCCGCCTTCCGGAAGCCGAAGATGTAGGCCATGTTCGCCGGACGCGAGCGATGGAAGAACCACTCGTTCTTACGCTTGATGGCATCGATCAAGGGACCATTGAGAACGGGGCCACCGATATCACCGGTATAGACCCCACAGAGGTTGGCGATCAGGTTTCCGATGGCAGCGTAGTCCTCGGCACCCAGATGAATTCCGTCGCTACCGGCGACGGGCTTTCCGCCATGCGTGTCCAGCGAGTCGAGTGAAACGAATGGCAGCCCGCGCTTGGTCGCAAGCTCCTGTTGCACGCTATTGATCGCCGCGAGCGACTCGCGGTGCTGGCGCAGCAGCGGCGTCTCGTTCGTCTCGCCCGGTCGCGGGAAGCGCGGCGGGGCCCCCAGCACGACGACGCGCAGCCCCGGAATCGCCGCTGCATGATCGAGCAAGCGCTCAAGATCGCGGCGGAACTCTTCCGGAGTCTGGCTGCCCGGAAGGGAAGAGGCCATGCCATAGCCGGTGATCAGCACACTCGGCTTATAGGTCGCGAGCTGCTTCTGAAGCTGCTTCCAGCCCTCCTCCGGCGGCTCGGTGCCGGCTTGGCCGAGACTCAGGCCGCAGCGGGAGGCTCCGGCCGGGGTGTCCCCGCTCCAGCCGAGGTTGCGGAAGTGCAGGTTGAGCTGGGGCAGGCGCGCGATAATTGCCGCCTCCATCGTGCCCTCGTACTGCTCGCGCTCCGCGAAGCCATCCCCCAGGAAGGCCACCACATCCCCGTCCTTGAACTCGAAGGCGGGTGCGGCGGCATCCGCGGTAGCATGCAAGGCAGCAAGCGGGGCGAGACCGAGGAACAAGGAGGAAAGGCGGCTCATGGATTTGCGGAAGCTCCTAACACGTCCCGCAGATCCCCGGAACTATCATTAATAGGGGGCGGGAAAATGAAACCCGACTGAAAGACTCCGCGACTTGGCGGCGGCTTGCCCGACAAATGGCGCCCTCGCGCAGTTTTGCTTATACCCCCTCCATTCCTTTGCATGACAATGAAAAGCGGAATGCAATACCATGCAAAGGAAGGCTTGACCGGCCCCTCGAAATCTGTTAGACAATCCCCAGCCTGCGATCCGGATTCCGGGGGGACTCCGCGATAGCTCTCAAATGGCTGCCCAATTCCGCCGAGTCCTCTCCGGAGGCCCCACGGCGGAGAGACCACCCTCGCGAGCTTCTCACTCGCGGGGGTGGTTCGTTTCCGGGGTAAAGCCGTGGTTAGCGGAACTAGCGGGCGATCTCAGGCACTCTCCCAGTGACTGGACATGTAGCCCACCCACAGGGCGATCACGGCGAGCATCACGAGGATCTCAAGCCAGTGACGGCGCAGGTGGACTAGGATCTTCCGCTTCATTCGATTCAGCTTGGATCATCCTCCTTCCGGCCTGCGTTTCCAAGAAATGAAGTGTAAAGCTTTGTTAAAGCTCTGCCCTGGCAGCCGCCCCTCCCAGCTCTTGTCAGGGCGCTGTATTCACCCTGTCCACCCGCCGCGATTACCGCTGATAACGAGCATCTAACCACGCCTCCTTTGCCCTTGCGGCGGGGCCAGCAGTTCCCTAGCGTGCGCGCCCTATGTCCCGGAGCCGATCCCTTTTCACCGGCCGCGCCGGTATCCTGGCCTGTGCATGTGCCTGCGTGATCGGGCTGTGCCCGGGCGAGGCCTTCTCGCAGGTGAAGGAAAAGGAGATTCCGCTGGCCCCGCCGCGCAAGGGCAACGGGCCGGTGAACTTCGACCCCGCGGACGTGTATTTCCAAGGCTGGCTGCTGTCCCGTGACGCCGACAAGCTGGAGGCGGAGGGTAAACACAGCGAGGCACTGGAGAAGCTGCAGCGCTCCCGTGAGCTCTTCGACAGCGTGGCGACCTACTTCCCGATGTGGAAGCGCGAGATGGTCGGCGGCCGCCGGGTCCAGACCCAGGAGGCGATCGACAAGGTGGCACCGCTGGCGCTCAAGGAGAAGGAGAAGGAGAACCACGAGATGGCAGCGCTTGAAGGCGGCGTCCTGAAGGGCTCCCCGCCCAAGCCGCTCAACAACGGCCAGCCCGCCGCTCCCGTAGGTCCAGCCCGCAACGTAGAGTCGCTGGATACCCAGCGGATCAAGGAGCTGGAGGAGAAGGTCCAGAAGCTGCAGGCGGAACTTTCCGGCAATAAAGCCAACACGCCGCCGCCGGAGGGCTCGAGCCGCGATGCCGACCGAGCCCGGGACATCGCCAAGCAACGCGACTTCGCCCAAGCGGAACTCTCTCGCGCCCAAGAGGAAATGGGCAGGCTGCGGGCGAAATTCGCCGCCGCCCCGGTGCAGGAGGAGATGCAAAAGTTGACCAACCGGATCGAGACCCTCGACCGCGAGCGGGCCGCGCAAGCGCAGGCCCTCAGCCGTAGCCAAGAGGAGACCCGCGCCGCCAAGGAGGACATCGCCAACCTGCAGGCCGAGCGCACCCGCCTGCGGCAGGAGAATTCCGATTTGAACCGGAATCTGGATGCCGAGCGCAAGACCACCAACGAGGTGGTCGCCGGCCTGCAGAAGCAGAAGATGGAATATCAGCGCCAGCTTCAAGCCTCGGACGAAAAGCTGAACACAGCCAATCTGCGCATCGCCTCGCTGGAGAACACTCTCGGTGCCGTGCGTAAGGACTTCGACGACATGAAGCTCCAGCGCGACAACCTGATGCGCGAGCGCGACCAGCTGTCGACCCTGCTCCAGAAGGATGAGGGCAACCGGATCACAACGCTGATCGACCAGACGATGAGCTTCCAGAAGGAGCTCCGCGAAAAGACCGAGCAGCTGGAGCTGATGAGCAAGGAGAACAACGCCAACTTGGACCAGATGACCGAGACGGCCCGCGACCTTGCCATCGCCAAGCAGAACATCAACGACCTGAGACGCGAGCGGGTGGCGCAGGACCAACGGCTTGACGAACTCCAGAAGCGGCTGCGCAACGAGGACCAAGCGCTGTCCGAAAGCAAGGGCGCGGACCCGGAGGAGGTCAAGATGCTGCGCGAGTCCCTGCAGAAGCAGATCCGCCTGCAAGACCGCCGCCGCCAAGCCACCGAAATGTTGGTGGACGCACTGGACGACAAGGCCCAAGGGGATCCCAAGATCAAGGCTGCGATCGAGACCTACAAGGGTGCCGACCTGCCCATGACTGCCGAGGAGCTTTCACTGGCACAGAATCCACCGCAGAGGCTGGATGGAATCTTTCCCTCACCGGTGACGGCCGCCAATGCTGGCGAGGTCGGCGAGCGAGTGGCCCGCCTGGAGCAGGAGAACCTGCCCATTACCAGCGCGGCCCAGCGGGCCTTCCTGGGCGGGCGCTTCGAGTCCTGCCGGGAGCTTTTCGAGCTGATCCTGGAGCGGAACCCGGGCGATACCGATACCCGCTGTCGTCTGGGGGTGGTGCAACTCCGCCTGAACGATCCGATGATGGCGGCGGACACCTTCCGCCGCGCCACCGAGCTGAATACCACCAATCCTTATGCTTGGCGGATGCTCGGTCTCTCGCTGATGGAGACCAACGACCTCGGCGAGGCGATCAAGGCACTGGAGGAAAGCGTGAGGCTGGCCCCGACCAATGCCGACGGCCGCGTGATTCTCGGTAAGCTCTACTTCGACGTCGGCCAGGAGAAGGAATCCGAGGAGCAGTTCAAGTCGGCCATCGCGTATGACGATGCTTCGTACTACGGGCACCTGAATCTGGCCCACCTCTACGCCAAGCAGGGCAAGAAGGAGAAGGGCTTGGAAGCTTACATGAACGCGCAGCAGCGTGGGGCGGCACCCGACTTGGATCTGGAGTTGCTTCTGAGCAAGAAGTGACAAAGTTGACTTTTGTCGCCATTTCCTGCGGTTTTTGCGTTTGACGCGAGCTTGCGTCTCTGGCCGACTGCGCCCGCATGACTGAATCCCTCTCGGTCCGGGTGTTTGCGGATCGCTCCGACGCCTGCCGTACGCTCGCCGCTGAAGTCGCCTCGCTGGTCCGCCGGATCAACGACAGCGGCCGTCCCGCCGTGCTCGGTCTGGCGACGGGCCGGACGCCTCTGCCCTTCTACGCCGAGCTGATCCGCCTGCACCGCGAGGGCGAGCTGTCCTTTTCCAAGGTGATCACCTTCAATCTGGACGAGTATCTAGGCCTGCCGGGCACGCACCCGGAGAGCTACCGGGCCTTCATGCAGCGCGAGCTTTTCGCTCAGGTCGATATCCTTCCCGAGAACGTCCACATCCCGGATGGCATGGTCGCGGGCGAGGCCTTGGAGGGCCATTGCGGGGCCTATGAGGAGGCAATCCGGGCCGCTGGCGGTATCGATTTCCAGCTGCTCGGGATCGGGCGCACCGGTCACATCGGTTTCAATGAGCCGGGCTCTCCGCGCCAGAGCCGCACCCGGATGGTGGAGCTGGATCCGGTGACCCGCCAGGATGCCGCCCCGTCCTTCGGCGGGCTGGAGCAGGTCCCGACGCATGCGATTTCCATGGGCTGTGGCACGATCCTCGAGGCCCGCAAGATCGCCCTGCTGGCGTGGGGCGCGGGTAAGGCGGCGATCGTCCGCGAGGCTCTGACCGGACCGATCAGCGATCAGGTGAGCGCCTCCTTCCTGCAAGAGCACCCGGACGCGACCTTCTATCTGGACGCGGAAGCGGGCTCGGCCTTGTGAGTGGAGAAGGGCGCTGAAAGGTGCCTTGGAGATCAAGCGAGTGGGTCGGATCTTCCCGTTCGGAGGCGGACAGGAATGTCCGCCCTCCGCAGGGTTATGCGATTTTCACGGAATTTTCGCATCGCGGATGGGCTCTGTGGAGTTAGTATCCCAGCCGGAATATGGACACTCCCTCAGCCGAGAAGTTGCGCAGCGCGTGGACCCGCCAGGCGGCGATGGTTGCGCGCAAGATCAACCTGGCATGGTGGATTGAGACCTTGTCCGTACCGCTGGTGACGATCGGTTTGGTCGGAGCCTGTGTGTTGCTGCTAGTACGCCGCGAGGTACCGGATGCGCAGCCGTGGGCGTTGTGGAGTGGAGCAGGTGGTGCGGTGGCCTTGCTGGCGGGCATCACTTGGCTGGTCGCCCGCCGTCGCTTTGAAATGCCGGAGCAATCGATGGTCCGGATCGAGGCCTCGATGCGGATGCGCAATGCGCTCTCCGCCGCCCGCGCCGGAGTGGCGCCGTGGCCGGAGCTGCCGCCGCGCGTGGATGCGGGGGTGGATTGGGCGTGGCAGCGGGTGCTGGTGCCGCCGATCGCCGCGATCACTTTCCTTGCTGCGGGCCTGCTGATCCCGGTCCACGCACGCACCACGCGGGTCCAAGACCATCCGGATCAACCGCAGGCTTGGACCAATCTGGAGACCGACCTTGAGCGCCTCGCGCAGGAGGACGTCATTGATGAGACCTACATCGAGGAGATGAAGAAGAAGGTCGAGGAGCTCCGCGATCAGAAGGAGGAGGACTGGTTCAGCCACTCCTCGCTGGAAGCCACGGACACGCTCAAGAAAGAGCACGCCTCGCAGGTGGAGCAGATGCAGCGCGAACTCGGCCGGGCGGAGAAGGCGATGGGCAACTTGGAAAAGATGGCCGCCGGCATGTCGCCACAGGAGAAGGACAAGCTGCTCAATCAATTCGACCAAGCATTGAAGGGCCTGCAGAACGGCGCGCTGAAGCCGAACTCGAAGCTGATGGATCAGCTCAAGGGACTGGATCCGAAGGATCTCGGGCAGATGAATCCCGAGCAGCTCCAGCAGCTCAAAGACTCCATGAAGAAGGCCGCCCAAGCCTGCAAAGATTGCCAAGGCGGCGAGAAGGGCGACGGCCCCCCAGGCCCCGGTGAGGGCAAGGGCCAAGGTGCGGGCGATGAGTGGAACGACGAGCTCAACGACGGGCAGGGCAATGGCCAAGGCGACAAGGAAGGCCAGGGCAAAGAAGGCAATGGCAGCGGCGACGGCGAGGGTGATCAAAATGGCCCCGACGGCGATGGCCCCGGCGGCAAGGGCGGCGTGAACCGTGGCCCCGGCCACTCCCCGGGTGTGCTTGGCAAGGAGAAGGACAAGGTCGACATCGGCAAGCTCACTGGCATCGAGTCCAAGGATCTCAGCCGCGCCTTGCCCGGCGATTTGTTGCAGCTTCAAGACGGCGAGTACGACGTGGACAAGAGCGCAGTCGGTCCCCGCGCCGGTGGCGCTGCGGGAGCAACGGGTGCAGGTGGTGACCGGGTGTGGAAGGACTCGCTGGATCCCGCGGAGCAGAAGGCGCTGAAGAAATTCTTCGAGTAAGAGGCGAGCGAGCCTCACGTATCCGCAGGCACCTCGTCCCAATCGGCCTCCACTCCGAGAGCCCAATCGAGGGCCTTGCGCCTTTCGCGGATGAGGCCTTCGGAGACTGGAAATTCCTCGTTCTTCAAGCGGGCGTCGCGGGTGGCCCAGTGGAGCCGGTAATGGAAGTCAGCCTCGCGATAGATCTCCTCAAAAGGACGGAGCTTGGCCGCGGCGATGAAGTCCGCAGGATCGGTGTAGGGCTCAGGGAATTTGGAAGCGAGCTCCTCCCCGCAGCAATGAAGGCGCGGCAACTCGTCGAGGCCCAGGCACCAAGCAAAGCTCTGCAGACATTCCTCCAGCCAGGTGATATCGATCCGCTCCTGCTTGCTGTGTTTGATCCGGCTCAAGAGCTCGCGTTCCCGCCCCGAGGTATAGGGCCACAGCCCCCATTCCTCCAGGGCGGCCTTCAAGTCGGCTGTATCCGCGCCAAAGCCGATGCCGACGACATAGCCCAATACCATGCAGCGTCGCGCCACATCCGCGGCACCGCGCGGATTGAGTTCCGATTCCTCCTCTAACAAGGGGAGGGCCTCATTCACCGGAAAGCCCCAGGAGTGCAACAGCGCGTTGTTGTCGGCTTTGACTTGCTCGCGATCAATCATCTTGGCGGGAACGTGATGAGCCGCCGGTGGATGGAGAATCCAAAAGCCGGAAAGTTTCGGCAGGCCTTGCACTCAGGCGGTATCAGCCCAACTCCGGTGGCAAACCCTCCTGTCGACAAGGCCGCGCAGCTTCATATCTCGCCTCCCGTTCGCGCTGCGCCTTCGCGCCTCCGATCTTCCAGCCCATGAGTCGGTTGACGGAGGCGACGACGGTCTCCGCTTGGGCGACCACAATCGGATCCTGATCGCGGAGTGCTCGGAGCAGGACGGGCTTCACGATGTTCTTCTCCACCCGACCACGGAAGCGTGCCGCGTATTCGATACCGAGCAAGGCGTTGTGGCGGACCGATGGATCCGGGTGCTCGGAGAGTCTCACCGCGATGTCCTGGATGAACTTCCAGTTCTGGTGATGCATTCCGAGTTCGATCGGGATCAGCCGCAGGCGCTCGACATCGTCGCGCGCGATCGCCGCGAGGACCTCGGTCTCCGTGACCGGATGGATCTTCTCGTAGCGGCGCTCCATGGGGTGTTGCTAGCAGGCGGCGGTGGTGAAGTCAGCATGGAAGGAACCGGAGCAAGTTGGGACAGGCCTTCAGCCCTCCGCGTTTTCGGTGGTCCGGGTCCTAGGGCTTGCGCCCATAGGCTGGTATGGAATGGGCCTTTGGCCCTTTCGAAGTGGAGGTCTGATGCAGGGAGGGCGTTCACTGGATGCGGAGGTTTTCGGATGGGCAAGATGCCGGTGGGGGCGCATGCTGATCCATCGCGTGGTTTGGGAACCCAAGCCAATCCGTGCGGACCAAAACCCAAACCTGTCATGCCCTGGTCCTTGTCTCTGCCCTTGGCCTTATCCCGAGCGCTGCGCTTCCGCCGCTTGCTCTCCCCTGCCCTGTTGACGCTGGCGGCCGCCCCCTTGCCGCTGTCTGCGGCACCGGAGGTGCGGATCGATTTGCCGGAGCGCTGCCGTTTGCTGACGGGGCAGTACTTCGATCTGCGGGTGGAGGTGACGGGGCTGAGGGATGCGAATGCGGCCTCGCTGGTGCTGCGGGATACCAATGGCAAGGATCTGGTGGCGCAATTCGGCCAGGCGGATGAGGTGACGACGAACAACGATTGGAACACCAACGATGGTGATAAGGCCTGGGTATTCCGCCGCCGGAGTTTTGCCACAGAGGGAGTGAAGACTCTGGTGGCAGAGGTCCGCGATCCGGGAGCCGGTACGACGGCCAGCAGTGCGCTGCAGGAGATCGGAGTGCAGCGCTTCCGGACGCCGAAGCGCGGTGGCAATAAGAGTATCATTCTCTACATCGGCGATGCGATGAGCGCGGGGCATCGCGATGCGGGGCGGCTGGTGGCGCAGAGCGCCGGGGATCATCTGCGCGGAGGCTTTTACGATCAGCTGATGGAGATGGATCGAATGCCCTACGCGGGGATGATCCTGACGCATGCGGAGAACGCGGTGGTACCGGACTCGGCGAATACCGCGACGGCTTGGGCGATGGGCAACAAGACGGTGACCAGCGCGCTGAATGTTTTCCCGGACAATAACAGCGATCCGCTGGACAACCCGCGGGTGGAGACGCTGTGGAGCTACCTGCGGCGGCTGCACGGTTATAAGACCGGGATCGTGACCACGGCCTACATCACTGATGCGACGCCAGCGGCGGAGGGGGCCTATGTGGCCGATCGGGGACGGTGGGAAGACATCGCGCGGCACTACGTGGATGGCGTCTTCACGGGCGGCCCGGCCTTCGATGTGATGCTCGGTGGCGGCAGGCAATTCTTCGAGTCGCGCAGCGACGGGCGGAACCTCAGCCAGGAGCTGGTGGCGAAGGGCTTCACGCAGGTGGGAACGCGCAGCGAGCTGAAGGCGCTGAGCCCGGCGAACCCGCCGGGCAAATTGTTCGGGCTGTTCAGCCAGAGCAACATGACGGTGGCCTACGACAAGCTGGGCTACCAGCGGCCGCCGGACGAGTCCTCCACCTATCAGTCGGATCTTCCTGACCAGCCCTTCCTCGAAGAGATGACCGCGAAGGCAATCGCGACTCTATCGAAGGGCGATGCGCCTTTCATCCTGATGATCGAGGGGGCATCGATCGACAAGCAGTCGCATGCCGGGCAAGCCGCGGGGACAATCTGGGATGTGATCGAGCTGGACCGGGCGGTGGGCGTGGGCCGGGACTTTGCCAAGGCGAACCCGAAGCGGAAGACCCTTGTGCTGGTCACGGCGGACCACACCCAGTCCTTGCAGATCCTAGGCATCAAGGATCTCGCCAGCGGCAGCCCGATCCCCCCGGGCGCGGGGCTCTTCCCCGACTACAGCATCGATCCCGCCACCGGCTATCCGCGGAACGACAACCGCTTCCAGTTGCAGGTGGGGCTCTTTAGCTACCAACACACCGGCTCCGCAGTGCCGATCACGGCCGAGGGCCCCGGGGCGGGTCTTTTTACCGGGATGTACGACCAGACGGATCTGTTCTTTAAAATGGCGCGGGTGCTGGACTCGGATACCGCGAAGCTGGACCGACTGGAGAAGGAGCGGGCGAGGTTGAAGATCGTCGGGCAGAATTATGGGGAGGGAGAGTGATAGAGGAAGGCGGAAGGCGGGGCTAACCAAGGTGGGATTTTCTCCGGCGCAACTTGACCCAATGAGTTAGTTTTGTCACTCAAACGGCCATTTTTGAGAGAGCACTTCTGAAAATTTCGCAAATTCACCCCAGAAATCGCCATTTTCGCATTGCCCGACAGACGAAAAGACCCCACTTTCCCTCTCCCAACCCGTTTTTCACCATGAGCAAAGAGAAACTCGACGGTGCCCAGGCCCTGATCAAAACACTCGATGACCTCGGTATCGAGTACATCTTCGGCTACTCCGGCGGAGCAGCCATCCCGATCTTCGATGCACTCGAGACGGTCAAGACGAAGATGAAGTTCATTCTCGTCCGCCACGAGCAAGGCGCGGTCCACATGGCTGATGGCTATGCCCGCGCGACCGGCAAGCCGGCGGCGGTGCTGGTGACATCCGGACCCGGCGCTGGCAACACCGTCACCGGTCTGATGACCGCGATGATGGACTCCGTGCCGATGATCGTGATCTCCGGCCAGACGGTGACTTGGATGCTCGGCAAGGATGCCTTCCAAGAGGCGGACATCTTCGGCATCACGATGCCGGTGGTGAAGCACAACTACCTGGTGAAGGACGCCAACTCGCTGCCGCGGATCGCCCGCGAAGCTTACCACATCGCCACCACCGGCCGTCCCGGCCCGGTGCTGATCGACATCCCGAAGGACATTTCCCAAGGCCCCTTCAACGGCCCGATGAATCCGCCTTTCAACCTGCCGGGCTACGATCCGAGCGGAGCCTTCAAGATTGACCGCGAGCAGGTGAAGGAAGCTGCCGCGCTGATCATGAAGGCCAAGCGCCCGGTGATCCTGGCCGGCCAAGGTGCGATGATCGCCCGTGCCGACAAGGAGCTGCGCTACCTGGCCGAAACCCTCGGCGCACCGGTGACTTCCACCCTGCTGGGCAAGGGCGTCTTCCCGGAGACCCACGCGCTGTCGCTCGGCATGCTCGGCATGCACGGCACCGCCTATGCCAACAAGGCGATGGTCGAGTGCGACCTGCTGATCAACATCGGCTCGCGCTTCGACGACCGGATCATCGGCAACCCGGCTAAATTCTGCAAGGATGCCAAGATCATCCACATCGACATCGACCCCGCGGAAGGCAACAAGATGGTGAAGCCCGACGTGATGATCGTGGGCGATGCCAAGGCCGCGCTGGCCGAGATCAACGAGAAGATCGGCCCGATTGAAACCGGCGACTGGCTGGCCAAGCTGGACGGCTACAAGAAGAAGTTCCCGCTTACCTACAAGAAGCAGGGCGGCCTGCGCATGCAGCAGGTGATCGACGAGCTCTATGAGCTGACCGAAGGCAAGGCGATCGTCTCGACCGACGTGGGGCAGCACCAGATGTGGGCCGCGCAGTTCTACAAGAACAGCGAGTCCTTCCACTGGCTGTCCTCCGGCGGAGCCGGGACCATGGGCTTCGGCTTCCCCGCCGCGATCGGCGCCCAACTCGCCCACCCGAAGAAGACCGTGATCTCGATCTCCGGTGACGGTGGCTTCCAGATGACCCTCTTCGAACTGGCGACCGCAGCGATCCACAAGCTGCCGGTGAAGATCGTGGTGCTCAACAACCACTACCTCGGCATGGTGCGCCAGTGGCAGGAGCTCTTCTTCGAGAACCGCGAGAGCGGTGTGGACCTGATCGGCAACCCGGACTTCTGCAAGCTGGCCGCCGCCTACGGCATCCCCAGCGTCTTCATCAAGCGCCCGGCCGACGTGACCAAGCAGCTTGAGAAGGCCTTGGCCTACAACGATGGTCCGATCCTGATCCACGCCGAGTGCGTGAAGACGGACAACGTCTTCCCGATGATCCCCGCCGGCGCTGCGCTGGAGGATATGATCACGGAAGCGCCGAAGACCAAGATGGAGAAGCCGGTGGGTTCCACGTGAGGTATGTTTGCTTTCGGTCCGGGCGACAGCCTTGCTTCGCCCGGACCCTCTGACCTTCACATCTCGTCGCGATGATCGTCATCTGGAGAGGATTCGGCATCCTGATCATCCCGGTTTTCGGACTGGCGATGATCTTGGGACTTGTGACCGGGGCAGCCTTCAAGATTCCCGGTGGCTTCGTGCTCGGCTTCGCGCTGGCGGCTCTGCTGAACGCTGCCATATGGCAGCGCTTCGGGCCGAAGCCCAGGCTCGCAGGCAGCCCGCCGCCGCTGCAAGCACCGCGCCGGCACAGCCTCTTCTTCATCCCGGCGAAAGCATGGACTTGGATCTTCGCGCTCATGATCCTGCCCGCCATCGGGCTTGAATACCTTGCCGCCAGCGCAGATAGGGAACTCGCCGCCACCCCGGGCTATGCGGAATTCAAGGCCGCCGACGACAAGATCTTCTCCGCTAAATCCGGTACCGCGCATGGCAACAACGCTCAGGCCATCCAAGCGGCCGAGGACTTCTCGAAGCAGATGCGGATGACGCGCGAGATTGCCTTCAGCGGTGGCAGCAAGAAGCCGCTGCTGACCCAGGGACAATTCCTCACCTACTGCCATCAGGGCAAGGACACCGTTCTCTTCCTCTGCCATGTCCCGGATCTCCGCAAGTATGCGGACGCGGACACCAAGAATACTCTGGTGGAGATCGCTTGGGCCATGGCCCGCACGATCGCACCACACCTCGGCAACGAGAATCCACGGGTCGTGGTCGGCCTGCGGGGTGTCACCACCTACGGCTTCATCCTCCACGGCCAAGCTTCCGACGAAACCCCGGCCCGCGCTGACAGCTCCGGACGTCCCGACATGCTGTTTCGCATCTTCGCGGAAACCGCTCCTGTGGCTGCGCTCACTCCGCCAACACCGCCATCCCCATGACCTTCTGGAAAGGACAAGGTATCCTCGCCCTCGCGGCTGGCTTCGCCGGCGTGATGGTGGCGTGCTGGATCCTCTATTGGGTCACGGAGAACAAAGGCTTGGCCCTGTGCGCGGGGCTGGCCACGGCGGCGGGCCTGACTTGGTCCTTCCACAAGCAGCTCGAACGGAAGGGTCCGCCGGGTACCCGCCACGTCGCCTTCTTCATTCCGCTGCCGCTGTGGACTTGGGTTTACACCGGGCTGCTCGCACCGGCACTGGCAATGGCAGCGGTGGGCTGGCATGCCCAGTGGGAGGAGTCGAAGCTGCCGGGCTATACCGCCTTCAAGGCCGCGGACGACAAGATCGACGATCTCAAGCAGGGCAAGGCCCACGGCAATACCCTGCCCGCCGAAGCAGCCGCCCACGTTTTCTCACAGACCATCCGAATGAACCGCGCAATGAACAAGCGCAGCGGTGCCGACGAAATGGTCGAGCCGGAGAACAATGGCGAGTTCCTGACTTACTGCCACGAGGCCAAAGACTTCATCGTCTTCCTGATCCACGTGCCGGAATTGATCAACCTCAAGTCCGAGCAGGCGCGCAGCGCCCTGATCAAGGACGTATGGAATCTTGCCGTCATCCAGGCCCGCAGCATCGATATGGAAGGCAAGAAGACGATGATCGTGGGGCTGCGCGGGCACTCCGACTACATGCTGATCATCCGCGGCAGGCCCAAGCAGGCGCCGATCGTCTTCAATGATGGCCGCAAGGCCGACCTACTCATTCCACCCTTTGCCGAGGACCAAGCGGTCCCGGTCACGCCCGAATCCTGACCTGATCTGAATCCATGCAAACCATCGTTACCACCGAAGCCCCCGGCAGCGGCATGATCCCGCGCCGCGGCGCCATGCACACGCTCTCGATCCTCGTGAACAACGAGCCCGGCGTCCTGATGCGGATTTGCCAGGTCTTCTCGCGCCGCGGCTTCAACATCGACTCGCTGGTGGTCTCCGAAGGCCGCAACGCGAACTTCTCGCGGATGACCATCGGCATCAGCGGTGATCCACAGGGGCTCGACCAGATCATCAAGCAGGTCTCCAAGCTGATCGACGTGATCCACTGCTTCGAGCACACCTCGGCGGACTCGGTCACCAAGGAGATGATCCTGATCAAGATCAAGTGCTCCCCGGACGACCGCTCCCAGGCGCTGCAGATCACCGAGCACTTCGGCGGCAAGACCGTGGACCTGACCCCCTCCTCGATGATCGTGATGATCACCGGCGACAGCCCGAAGGTGGACGCCGCAGTCGGCATGTTCTCGCAGTTTGAGATCATCGAGACCGTGCGCACCGGCAAGGTGGTGATGGCCCGCGGCGAGCAGGCGACCTGATCCAGCCTGGTTGGCGTCCGTTTTTCTCATGCGGCCTTCCGTCTCCGACGGAAGGCCGTTTTTATGTGCGAATACGAGCGGCAAATTGCTCTCACGCGCTCCATGGAAAATACCATGGCGATTTGGTTAGATAAGAAGACGCAACTCGAACAAGTTATTTTCGGAGCGATCCGCGGGCCGTCCCGCCCTGGTGGCGTGAAGCCGGCTTGGGCGTCTTTGCACTCAGTTCGCGAAGGTTTTTCCGCCATGAGCCGGAGGGCTTCCTTTGCGGACTGAAGGCCCCAACGGTTTCGTCACAAAGCCTATTTTTCCTTCCCCGTGGCACCGGCACTGCTTTGTTGAACACCAGTATCAATCGCTTTTTTGCCACCCCAGCAACCCACTCCCCAACTCCCCGCGATGACTGCCCGAAGGATTTCCCCGCTGATAGCTACCGCCTGCCTCCTGCTGCCAAGCCTGGCAAACGCCGCTTACGTTTTCACCGGAGCGACGATCACCGAGAATTTCGACGCCCTGCCGACCACCAGCACTGCCACCTTTTTCTCCGGAACGGTCGGGGTGCAGACAGCGATCACGGGAACTGGCTTCGTCGGAACCAAGGTTGGAGGAACCGCGACTACCGGTCCCAATTTCACTGCGGACAATGGCAGCGGAAACGGCGGGGCCATTTACAGCTATGGAACGACGGCCACCACCGAGAGAGCCTTGGGCATGCTTGCCTCAGGCACCCAGATCATGGCTCTCGGTTTCGAGGTGACGAACAGCAGCACGCTCACGATCACCGAGGTCCAGATTTCGCTCACTGCTGAATTTTGGCGGAGCTCCACCAGCGCCCAGAATGTCTTCGTGGCGGCAGCGGGAAGCAGCGACTCTGCTGGCGTCACTTCGGCCAACTTCCTCACTGCGGCGGGCCTGACTGCCACCACCACGCTGAATGGCCCGGCTTTCGTCGCCAGCAATGGCGCGCTGGACGGCAACAATGCCACCAACCAGGGCAGCTACCTCGCAACCATCACTGGTCTCGACATTGCTCCCGGCGAGTCATTCTTCATCCGCTGGACGGATGCCAATGAGGCAGGCAACGACGCAGGTCTCGCTCTCGACAACATGACGGTGAGCTTCACGACGGTCGTCCCCGAGCCGGCTGCCGCGCTCCTGGGGGCCCTCGGCCTGCTGGGCCTACTGCGCCGCCGCCGCTGAACCGAAGCTCCAAACAAGCTCCGCGGGAGACCCGGCTCGCAACTCGCGGTCCGGGTTTCTTTTTTCCGACTAGACCAGTCCCCTCGCCCGCGCCTCGGCCATCGGGATCGGCTTGGCCTCGCAGACCTCGCGCCAGCCGGCGAAGTTCCACTTGTTCGGGAAGCCGCGGCACTGCTCGGGCTTGACCGGGTGGATGCGGCAGCCGCCGGCTTCCAGCATGATGCACTCGTGGTTATCCTTTTCGATCAGGGAGAGGCCATTGCGATTCGTGCGCAGGCGGGTGTAGGTGGCAATGAACTCTTCCTCAGCCATGCCGAGGAAGCTCGCGATCGGCGCGATCTCATCCTCCTCCAGCCGCACGTCGCCCGGCCACTTGCAGCAGGCGGTGCAGCGCTGGCAGACGTAGAAGCGCTCCGGGTCTAACAAGGTGTCGCGGTTGCCCGGACTGCCGTGCGAGGCCGGCGGTTCGCGCCGCGGCCCGCCCTCCCTATCCATGGCGTCAGCGGGAGGCATAGCTCGCCTGGTAGGCGTTCTTGTAGTAGAAGTTCACGCGGCTGAGGAACCAGCGCCACTTCGCGCCCGGCCGACCGTTGTCCATCAGGAAGTGGGGGCAATTCTTGTTCGGCGGATTCTTGCCGGCGCGCGGCCAGTGGTAGTGCGGCACCACATGGCTCAGTGGGATGCCGTTCTCGTGCATCAGCTTGGCGGTGAGCATGGCCGTGTGCTCGATGGTCACGGCGCGGTTGTTGCCGCGGTTCTCGCACATCTCGATACCGATTGAGAGACGGTTGCCGGGACCCGCGAAGTCGGCGTGCTCGCCCTGCTCTGTCACTGGCATGTGCTGGATCGCCACGTGGTCATCCACCGTGAAGTGCCAGATCAAGTAGCCGATGCGGTTGCCGCCGGGCCGCATCGCCGAACGCAGTGCGCCGCGCTTGAGCGCCAGCGAATGGCGCTCCGCATCCGCGCTGTAATTCTGGGTGGAGTGGATGGTGATGTACTGGGGCCTCATCGGCCTCACGACCCTCCGCCCGTGGGTGCCGCGCGCGACCATGTCCACCTTCAGGTTGATTTTCCGGGCGATGTCGCCACCGCCACCGGAGGGCGCGGAGACCGTGTGCGAGCCGCCGGAGACCAGCGGCGCGCCGCCCCGGATGCCCACCGCCCCATCCTGGTAGCCCGGCAGCGGCTCGATTTGGGTGCAGTGGAAGCAGACCATCGACAAGGCCAGCATGGCCACCACGAACGGGAACTTCATGGCGCGGCTCTTAGCATGGAGCGGTTTCCGCGTGAAGCCCGAAGAGTCAGCAATCCTTAAGAATGCGGCCCGCCAACGCTGCCCGAAGGCCCACCTGCCGGCAATTGTGGTGTGGAACATTTATGCATTTCACGAAGGCGCATTTCCTGCTAAGAACAAGGGATGGTCTCCCGACTTCCTGCCCTCCCGCAGGCCATAGCCTCTGCCTGCCTGTGCCTCCTGATCGCCAGTCCCGCCCGCGCTGCTGAAGCGGGTGCCTGGGAAGCCTTTCCCTCCAAGGACAACTCGGACGCCTGGACTGTCTTGGACTACTCCGTGCAGCCTGACGGAGATTTCTTCTACCCGCAGTGGTTCGACGATCAAGGCGACGGCTTCGCGTACTTTTATCACACCAACAACGCCCCTTTGATCTTCTTCACCGACGTGGCAAACAACGCTGGTGGTGGCAAACTGGTGGGCAACTACTTGACCGAGAACATTGCGGCGATCCACGCGGATATCCTGATCGACTCGCTGCCAGACTTCGATGGCGTCGACTGCATCGTCTACGCGAACGGCCCGGCGGGCGAGAGGGTCTACTACAGCGAAGTCTTCTTCGACACGGACTTCCCGGAGAGCGGCTGGTATTCGCTGCGATTCAGCTTCACCGACAAATGGTACTACATCAATACGCTCGGAGCCTTCACGGCGGTAAGCGTGACACCGCAGATGCTCGCAAACATTGAGGTCGTCGGATTCCGGTTCTTTCCCAAGACGAGCGCCACGGGCGAGTTGGTGGCAGCGATCGACAACATCAAGCTGGAGCCGAAGCTCACCCCGCCGCCGATCACCACCGCCACCACGGGCGGCAACTTCTCCATGAGCTTCACACCCGGCAAGGGAGTTACCTGCTCAGTCGAGAAACAAGATCCCGCGCCTTTGTTTGGTTGGAGCGTCATCGCCGAGGCCTTCGACGTCACCGGCACGACACCCTTCACCTACAGCACTCCGATCGACACAACCCAGGTGCGCGAGATCTTCCGGGTGAGCTACGATCCGATCTATACGTCCTTCGTCACTCCCCCGGTGGGGCCCTGAGGGGCCGGCGGATCGACCAAGTTTCCAAGGTCGGAGGGAAGGCGTTGAGACAAGCGGCGAACGCCCTGCGTTCAGCGCCTCGTGCCATTGGGCGATGGAATCCAAGGCCCCTTGAGGCTGCTGAGACGGGAGTGGCTCGCAGCTCCGCGAAATTGCGACCTCAATTTTCACATCTCATTCATCACCAACGATGAATTGACTCAAATCGGCATTGGCACGGCGTCTGCTTTTCGCGGTCTCCAAGCAGTTAGGGCCGGATCGGGCCCAGCTCGCCCCAATCCATCCGAAACCGAGTCGACATGAGCCTGAAAACACGAATGGCAAGCGGTGCATTTGCACTGGCTGCCGCAGCAATGATGGTCCTGCCACTGGCACAGAGTGCCCGCGCGCAGGAGACACCACCTCCGGCCCCGGCAGCAGCCGAGGCCCCCGCCGCCGCCGCCCCCACGCCAACCGTGGAAGAGCGCCTTGCCGACATCGAGGCCTACATGAACAACGTCAGCCGGCCGAAGATGGAGAGCGGAGCCGCTTCCCTGGTGGCCGGCCCCGGTCCGGGACACAACGCTTGGCAGATGATGAGCACCGCGCTGGTGCTTTTCATGACCTTGCCGGGTCTGGCTCTTTTCTACGGCGGTCTGGTCCGCCGCAAGAACGTGCTCTCCGTGATGGCCCAGTGTCTCGGTTGCGCCTGCTTGATCACGCCGCTCTGGTGGCTCTGCGGTTACTCGCTGTGCTTCGGCTCGAATGCAGCCGCTCCTGCTGGTGCTATCATCGGTGACATCAAGGAGAACTTCATGCTGAAGGGCATCTCCCCGGGTAACGTGGGGGCTGGCTTCGCGTGGATCTCCGACGGCATCTGGGCCATGTTCCAGCTGACCTTCGCGATCATCACTCCGGCCCTGATCGTTGGCGCGATCGCCGAGCGCATGAAGTACATCTCGATCATGGTCTTCATCCTCATCTGGATGTTCGCCGTTTACTTCCCCTTCGCCCACATGGTGTGGGGCGGCACCGGCCTGATGTGCGGTCCGCTGAACAAGGATGCCGCGATCAAGGCGATCGACTTCGCTGGCGGCACTGTGGTGCACATGACCTCCGGTTGGAGCGCCCTCGTCCTCTGCCTGATGCTCGGCAAGCGCTACGGCTTCGGCAAGGAGCCGATGAGCCCGCACAGCATGGTTCTCTGCATGGTCGGCACTGGCATGCTGTGGGTCGGCTGGTATGGCTTCAACGCCGGTTCCGCTCTTGCTGCTGACGGCATCGCTTCGAATGCCTTCGTGACCACCACCCTCGCCGCTGGCACCGCGGGCCTCTTCTGGGCCCTCGCCGAGTGGGTCATCAAGGGCAAGCCGAGCGTGCTTGGTTTCTGCTCCGGTATCGTGGCCGGCCTGGTGGTGATCACTCCCGCTTGCGGCTTCGTCTCCTTCACCTCCTCGGTGATCATGGGTGTGCTGGCTGGTGTGGTTTGCTTCTCCGCCTGCGCCTACCTCAAGAAGGCTCTTGGCTATGACGATGCGCTCGACACCTTCGGTGTGCACGGCATCGGCGGCACCATGGGTGCGATCCTGACCGGCGTCTTCGCCGATCCGAACGTGAACCCGGTGCTCGGCGACAAGGGCATGAACCTGATGGATGGCCTGGTGATGAACCAGCTCAAGGCAGTCGGCCTGACCATCGTCTGGAGCGTGGTGGCCACCGCGGTGATCGCGACGATCGTGAAGGTGATCTTCGGCCTCCGTCCGGATGTGGAGACCGAAACCGCCGGCCTCGACCTCGCCGACCACGGCGAAGCGGGCTACGAGCACTAATCACCGAAAGATTCCCAACAACATCTCACAGCGGGCGGATCCGGAAGGGTCCGCCCGTTTTCGTTTGCCCACAGGTAGAGGTCCGCTACAGCCTGCGGCCGTGACGCGCCGCATGAAGCTTCTCCTCCTTGCCCTCGGGGTGTCGGTGCTGTTTGCGGGGTGGCAGTGGTTCCGGCCCTACGAGTGGAGCCCGGATCCGGCGGCCCGCTACAGGGTCACGGAATGCATGGTGGAACGCGACCATGCCAACCTCTGGCTGCGCGTCTTCCTCAAGCCGCGCGACGGCCAGGAGATGGACTACCTCAAGCCGATCCGCCTGACCACGGGCTCAGGCAGGCAGCTCGAGCCCGCGCAGATGGACCAGATGGGCCGAGACAATGCGGACAGCGATGCCCCGGGCCAAACCGATCCTAACAAGGCCGGACCCGGACCGGTCGATGCCGTGGTCCTCAGCTTCTGGCTGGAAACCTCGGATTTCGGAGGACCTTTCAAGCTGGAACTCAATGGCGGCACGCTGCAGATCCGCAGCAACAATACTCTTCCCCAAGTGGCCGACGGCGGCGTGCGGGTCTTCAATTCCACGAACTGGTAAAACACATTCCGATGGCTTGGCTGCTGGTCGATAACTCCAACACCCGCACGAAGTTCGCGCTGGGCGATGCGGCGTCTCTGTTAGAGCAGCGCGCCTGGCTACCGACCGCAGAGATCTCCCCCGCGGCGCTGGACCGGGTGCTGGCGGGTTTCGAGTTTGAGGGCACCTTGCTCTGCTCGGTGGTGCCGGAGAAGGCGCGGATCCTGCGCGATCATCTGGTGACCCGCGGGCCGCTGCATCCCCTCTCCTGGCGCAGCGACATGGGGCTGACCATCGACTACCCGAATCCCGAGCAGATTGGCGCCGATCGTCTGGCCAATGCGGTGGGCGTGAGTGCCCGCCACGGAGCCCCGGCGATCGTGATTGATTTCGGCACGGCGGTGACTTTCGACGTGGTGGCCGCCGGCCCAGCCTACTGTGGCGGGGTGATTGCCCCCGGCCTCGGAGCGATGCAGGATTATTTGGGAAAGCGAACAGCTCTCCTACCCCAGATCGAGCTGGAGGAACCAGTCTCGGCGATCGGAAAATCGACCGTGGAGGCGATGCGCGCCGGAGCGGTCTACGGGTATCGCGGACTGGTCCGGGAGATCCTCGCAAAGTTGTCTGACGAGATGGCCGGAAAGCCCGCCATTGTAGCAACGGGCGGCGATGCGGCGCTGATCGCGAGGGGCCTTCCGGAGATCGCTACGGTCGATCCAGACCTCACCTTGGAAGGCTTGAGACTCGTAGCTTTAAGAAATCTTGCATAAAAGTACGTGCCAAGACCGTTTGAAGTGGATACAAAGTAGTTGCTAAGCCATGGCAGATACCCCTCTCGCAATTGGTGTCGATTTCGGCGGAACCTCCGTCAAATTCGGCGTTCTCTATCGGAGCAACATCATTGACCAGGCACCGCCGGTCTCGACACCGGACTTTGATGGTCCGGATGCCTTGATCGATGCGATGCTGCGGGTCATCGAGGATCTTCGAGAGCGACACCCCCGAATCGAAGCCATCGGTGTCGGCGTCCCCGGCTTCGTCCACTTCGAAAAGGGCATTGTCCATAACCTGACAAATGTCCCCGGCTGGGTGGCTATTCCGCTGAAGAAGAAGCTGGCGGACGCGACCGGCCTGCCGGTGGTGGTGGAGAATGACGCGAACTGCATGGCCTACGCCGAGTGGAAGCGCGGCGCGGGCCGCGGGCTGAATCACCTGGTGGCCCTGACCCTCGGCACCGGCGTCGGCGGCGGCGTGGTGGCGAATGGCAAGATGGTCCGGGGCGCCCAATTCGGTGCCGGCGAGGTCGGCCAGATGTCGATCGACTGGCAGGGCCGACGCGGTGCCTACGGCAACCTCGGTGCGCTGGAAGATTACACCGGCAACAACGAGATCGCGGCGGATGCCCGACAGGTCTATCTGGATGCTGGAATCGAGCGCCACCTGGCGGAGTGCACCCCCGCAGCCTTGGCAAAGTCGGCCATGCTGGGCGACGAGATCGCCCTTGGCATCTGGGACAGCATCGGCGCGAAGCTGGCGACGGCGATCATGAACTGCTGCTGGCTGCTCAACCCGCAGGCCATCATCATCGGTGGCGGTGTGGCGAAGGCCGGCGACATCCTCTTCAATCCGCTAACCGCGCACCTCTACGCGCAACTTTCCGCGCCCTTCAAGGAGCACCTGATGATCTTGCCCGCCCGCTTCGGCAACGAGGCTGGGATGGTGGGAGCAGCAGCGATGGCTTTGGAAGAGGCTGGCGTGGTGCTGCAGCCGTGAGGAACCGCTTCGAGCCGCCCTCAAAGTCATAGGTCCTATAAATCCTATAGGACCTATGAAGCGAGCGGCAGGCTCACGGTGAAGCTGGCACCCTCGCCCTTCCGGCTCTCTACCGAGATCGTTCCCCCTTCCGCTTCGACCAAGCCCTTGCAGATCGCGAGGCCCAGGCCATAGCGGCCGTTCGCACCGGTGCGCGATTTGTCCGCGCGGTAGAAGCGCTCGAAGAGATGCGGCAGGTCCTCCGCGGAGATTCCGGGACCGTCGTCGCTCACCTTGAGGATCACGCGGCCATCTTCTTCAAAAGTAGCGACATCGATGTGGCCGCCGTGCTTGCCGTGGTGGATGGCGTTCTCGATCAGGTTGGACGCGACCAAGGTGAGGCGCTCGGGGCTGCCGCTCGTGTTGGCAGCCTTCAGGCTGGTGGAGAGCTTGGTCGCCCGCGCCTCGGCCAGGGGTTTGAGCTTGGTCACCACACTCGTGGCAACTTCCGAGAGATCGAAGGGAAGGCCGCCGGAGGGATCGCTGCCGGCATCGACGCGCGCCAGCTCTAACAGGGCCTCTGCCAGCCGTTTCATCTGGCGCGCGGTCTCGAGGTTTCCCGTGAGCACCTCGCGGTAGTCCTCCGCGCTGCGCTCGCGCGACAAGGCTGACTGGGTCTCGGTGATGAGCACTGCCAACGGCGTGCGCAGTTCGTGGGAGGCATCCGCGGTGAAGCGCTTCTGCTGAGCGAAGCTATCCTCCAAGCGAGAGAAGGTAGAATTGAGCACCCCGGCGAGTTGGTTCAATTCGTTGCCCGAACTCCCTACCGGGATGCGCTCGGAAAGATTGCCCTCCGAGATCCTGCGAGCGGAAGCGGAGATCCGCTGGATCGGCCGCATCGAGCGGCTGGTCAAGATCCAGCCCCCGCCCAAACCTACCACAAGTACGGCGAGCCCCGTAATTGAGAGCCTCAGCCCGTAGGCCTTCATTCCGGCCAAGTCACTGTGAACCGGCCGTCCCGCGAGCACGCATTCACCACGCTCGGTGAAGTGAAAGGCCTCGCGCACGCCAGCGCGGTCGCGGAACTGGGTCTGAGTGTTGCGTCCGTCCGAGGCTGGCAAAGGGATGCCCGCCGGGGCATTGGCGGAATTCTTCTGCGTGCCCGACCTTCCGATCCACACAGCATAGTAATACCCCTCCGCTCCGTCAGCCGGGAACATCGCTTCCACTTCTGTAGGGATCTTCTTCCCTGAGCTCCGCGATGGGCCGCGCCGACCGCTATCGCCGAAGTCCTCGGAGAACTCGCCGCGATATTCATCGTCCATCTCCGGCGGCCGCGGCGGGCGCTTGCTGTTCGGGCCACCACGGCCACTGCCCGGGCCTGGCCCTGGTCCTGGCCCGGAATCCGAACCTGGGCCAAAATCGACAAAGGGGGCGAGGTCATCCGGCCCACCGCCGGGTCCCCCGTCCGGGCGATTCATCCGTCCCGGCTCGAAGGGCTGTGAACCACCACGCACTCCCACCCCGAGGGCTGCAGCGCGCTTGGCCAGCTCATCGTCCAAGCGCCGGATCCGCTGGGTCTTCTCCAACTGCCACGAGGTTCCGCCGAAGGCCACGAGCAGCCCCAGCAGCAGGATGCCCAGCCACAGTTGCATGCGCCAGCGGATGGAGTCCGTGAACATGATTTCTTACTGGATAATGTAGCCTTCGCCGCGCCGCGTTGCGATCAGATCCGCGCGGAGCTTGCGGCGAATGCCATGGACGTGGACGTCTAGGAGATTGGAAAGGGTGTCCTCATTTTCATCGAAGAGGTGCTCGTAGAGTTCCGTGCGACTGATGACTTCGCCACGGTGCAGTGCGAGGTATTCGAGGATCGAGAATTCGCGGGCGGTAAGGGTCACCGCCTTGCCACCCATGGTCACGCGGCGCGCACGGGTATCGATCTCCACGTCACCCACCACCACGGTGGGATGGGACTTGCCAGCGTGGCGGCGAATGATGGCGCGGATGCGGGCGAAGAGTTCATCGAGTTCGAAGGGCTTTACCAGATAGTCATCCGCCCCGCCATCAAGGCCCTTCACGCGGTCACTGGTGGCATCGCGGGCAGTAAGCATTAGCACCGGCGTGCTCTTGCTTTCGCGCAGCTTGCTGAGTATCTGCCAACCATCGAGATTCGGCAGCATCACATCGAGCACCACCGCATCGTAGTCGCAGGTCGTGGCCTTGAAGAGACCATCCTCGCCTTCTTCTGCGGTATCCACGGCGTAGCCTTCCTCGCGCAGGGCTTTCGCCAGCGAGCGCAGGAGCCGGGGTTCATCTTCGACGATCAGCAATCTCATGAGGGTTCACGGGCGCGCGCGGTGCCCGGAGACGAGGTTAGCAGAGCCTAGATTAAGCGAACATGAAAGCAGGGCTGCGAAATTTCCCACGGATTTTCCCCGGCTTAACGCGGGCTTAATCGACCGCGGGCTAAGGTGCCCCCATCGAAAGTCGATCCAGCAATCCATGAGCCGCATCATCCATCCAGCATCCACCGGCCGCCGCGGTTTTCTCACGGGCCTAGGCCTGAGTGCCTCGCTCTTCAGCGTGCGGGGTCTGATGGCCGAGCAGCTCGCCGACACCAAGCGCATCCTGACCCCGGAAATGACCGAGGGGCCCTACTACCCCGACAAGATGCCGCTGGATACGGACAACGATCTTCTGATCATCAATGATGCGATCACTCCCGCCGTGGGCGAGATCTCCTGGGTGAGCGGCTGCGTGATGAATGCCTCCGGCCAACCGATCCGCAACGCGACGGTAGAGATCTGGCAGTGCGACAGCAAGTCGTCCTACATCCACAGCCGCGGCCGCAATGAGAATGGCCTGGACGGTAACTTCCAAGGTTACGGCCGCTACCAGACGGATTCTACCGGGCGCTACCAGTTCCGCACCATCAAGCCGGTGTCTTACGAACTGAATGGCATGTTCCGCGCGCCGCACATTCACTTCGCGGTGAGCCGCAATGGCCGCCGGATCTTCACCACCCAGATGATGGTGAAGGGTCATGCCGACAACACCCGCGACCATGTCCTCGGCGAGATCGAGGACGCAGCGGAACGGAACACCATCCTGGTCGACTTCCTGCCGGTCCCGGGCTCGCCGCTCGGTGAGCTGACCGCGAAGTTCGACCTGATCATCGGCCGCACCTTGGAAGAGGGCGACGATCACAAGCTTTTAGGCGGCATCGGCAAGTCCGGTGCCCGTGGATTCGGAGGTCCGCCTGGCCGGGGCCCTAGCCCCGGCAGAGGAGCAGGCGGATCTCCTCCCCCACCGCCGGGAGGCCGTCCACCCGGGAGCCCGCCGCCCGAGTAGCAGGTTCTCCCACTGATAGATTTCCAGGAACCATGGGGCCCGCCTGGCCGGACGTGAGGATACGGACGGCGGAGGAACAGGCGGGCTCCCCTTTTCCCCAACGACGCGACCGACAGCCTGCCCCGCACAGGATCTGTTAGAGTCCGGAAGCTCTTTTCCGGAGGCATCAACCCGCCTCTCTTGCCAACATGAAAGAGTCCAAACCGCTGCCGGTCTACATACCGGTGAACCGCCGCCGCTTCTTCAAGAGCATGGCCGCGGCTTCCGCAGGCTTCACGCTGCCGGGATTCCTGGCCGAAGCCCTGACCCTGACCGCATCACCCGTGGTCACCCAAGGTCCCTACTATCCGCTGTCCGATGACATCCCCTTGGACAAGGACAATGACCTGGTCCAACTCGGCGACAATCTCACCGCGGCCACCGGGATCGTGACCTACATCACGGGACGCGTGCTGGATAGCAGCGGCAATCCGATCAGGAACGCGCTGGTCGAGTGCTGGCATGCTGACAATGAAGGCGACTACCTTTACTCCACCGGCACCGGGCGCAACAGCGCCTGCGACGCGAACTTCGCGGGCTTCGGCCAGTTTCTAACAGGATCCACGGGAGCCTTCCGCTTCCGCACCATCAAGGCCGGACTCTATACCGGACGGACGCGGCACTTCCACTGGGGCGTGACGATTCCCGGGAAAACCACGCGTACCTGCACACAGACCGGCTGGAATGAAGTCGCCTACGGGAACAACGGTGCGGTGTGGGCCACGCAGAACTCGAACGACAACGTCTTCTCCCCGCTCTCTGCGGCACAGAAGGCGTCCATCCTGCTGGACTTCACGCCCGTCGCTGGCACCACCACGGGTGAGGTCGCAGCGAACTGGGACTTCGTCAGCGGCTACACCCCAGTCGAACCTACTTACCCTGCCCCCGGTGGCTTCCTGGCACAGGGCGAACCGGTGGCCGGGCCGAATGGCACGGTGCGCTACAAGCTGACCATCCCGGCCTACGCGAACTACTGCTACGAGATCTATGGTAATCCGACCATGGCAGACTTGGAGTGGAAGGCGCTGCCCTTCTCGCTGAGCCAGACCGGCAGCATCGACCGTCACAAGCACGTGGCGACCGCGGAGGGCAGCCTTAGCCTTTATGTCGCTGCTGCCGCGGAGAAGGGATTCTATAAAGTCTCGTTCCGGGTGCCGGGGGCGAATACAGGAATGCCGTGAGACAGGTCCCTATTTGCTAGCCCGGTCGGCGCGCCGCAAGCGGTCGGCCAGCACCTTCATGACCCGCAGCGCGAAGAATGGAATCTCGTCCACCAGGAAGGTGAACTGGCGTTGATCGAGCGCTGCAAGCTTACAGTCCGTGCGGGCCACGGCATCGGCGCTGCGCGGCGCCTCATCGATCAGCGCGAGCTCGCCGAAGAAGTGCTCCGGGCCGACCGTTTCGACAACTGTCCCGTTGATAACGATATCCACCTCGCCCTCGTCGACGATGAACATTTCGTTACCCGGATCGCCGGCTTTGAAGATAGTATCTCCGACCTTGAAGGTTCGCAGACGTGAGGGATCGGTAAAGAGATTCGGCAACTTCATGAAAAAGGGGGCGGAATTGACCTCGCCTTAGCAAGCTGGCCTTGACGGGTCAAGCCAAGGGGAAGAGGTGACAATTCCGCCACCGCGCCATCACTCCCGCATCGACGCCGAGGTCCGGGCTGATAGGTTCCGCACGCGTGGATCATGGAATCGTCACGGACATCGCATGGTGCATCATCGCCGCGTGGGTGGTCGGAGTTGTGTGCCAGGTGGCGCGACAACCGCTGCTGATCGCCTATCTGGTGGCGGGCTTCGCGATCGGGCCGCAAGGCTTTGAAGTCGTAACGAATGCGGACTCGATCCGGACCATGTCCGAGATCGGGCTGGCCCTGCTGCTCTTCATGATCGGTCTGGAAATGGACCTGAAGAAGATGCTCGGGTCGGGCGGAGCGATTACGGTCACGGCCTTGGTCCAGATCAGCGGCGGCATTGCTTTAGGCTGGTTGATCTTCCGCTCGGTGGGGCCCGCCGGTGGCAGCTTGGAAGCGCTTTATCTCGCGGTGGCCGCGGCGATGAGCAGCACGGTCATCATCGTGAAGCTGCTGCACGAGAAGCGCGAGCTCGAGACCTTGGCCGGCCGGGTCACCATGGGCATCCTGGTGATCCAGGACGTGGCGGCGATTCTCTTTCTAGCGATCCAACCCACCCTCAAGGAGCCTGCCCTTGGACCGCTGGTGGAGGCGCTTGGCCGGGTGCTCCAATTGGTGGGTGCCGCCTATTTCGCTGGCCGCTTCATCCTGCCGCCAGTGTTCAAGTTGGTCGCTCGTCGGCCGGAACTGGTGCTGGTGGGCGCACTGGCCTGGTGTTTCGCGATGGCGGGCTTCGCCAGCTATCTGGGCCTGTCGCGGGAGATGGGCGCACTGCTCGCCGGGGTGATGGTATCCACCTTCCCCTATACTCTGGACGTGGTGGCGCGGGTCACGAGTATCCGGGATTTCTTCGTCACGCTGTTCTTTGTGTCGCTGGGAATGATCATCCCGATGCCAACTTGGGATTACCTCTTTTGGATGCTGGTCGTCAGCGCGGTGCTACTGCTGACCCGCTTCATCACGGTCTTTCCCACCCTCTTCCGCATGGGACTGGGCCAACGAATGAGCCTGCTTCCAGCGGTCAATCTCGGGCAGCTCAGCGAGCTCTCGCTGGTGCTGCTTGCGATTGGCAAGACGGCCGGTGATGTCTCGGACAAGACGATCAGCATCACTGCGTTTGCCTTCGCCTTCCTCGCGGTGCTCTCGACCTATGGCATCCTGCGCAGCGATTCTGTGGTGCGCCGCGCGGGTCCGATCTTGGACAAACTGGGCTTCCCCGACCTACCGGCGGGCACCCACGATGCGGGCCACGGTGAGGAGGCGCCGGATGTCTTCATCCTCGGCTTCTGTTGGACGGCCAGCTCGCTACTGGAAGAGATCACCCGGGAGAAGCCGACCTTGCTGCCGCGCCTGATGGTGGTGGACTTCAACCCGGAGACTGCGAACAAGCTGCGCGACCGCGACATCCAGGTTATGTATGGCGACATCAGCCGTCCGGATGTCCTGGAACACGCGGGGATCTCCCACGCCAAGGTGATCATCTGCTCGCTGGGCGACGGCGTGCTGCGCGGCTCCACCAACCGCAAAATGCTGCTCCAACTCCGCGCCCTCAATCCGGACGCGGAAGTCGTCGTCCACGCGGACAAGATCAGCGATGTTCACGCCCTGTATGCCGATGGGGCCAGTTACGTGATCACCCCGCGCCTGCTGGAGGCCGGTGACCTGCTCGGTCTTCTCGACGCCATTGACAAGGACCTGACCGGCCAAAAGCGCGGCGAGCAATTGGCCCGGCTCGAGGAGCGCCGCGAGGTGATTCCTTGAAACTTGGCGCGGAACACTCCAGCTTCGGAGTGCTCCCCTCGCTCGCATGAAGCTGCTCTTCGTCGCCGACCTGCACTATACGCTCAAGCAGTTCGACTGGCTCACCGCCCAGGCGAGCGGCTGCGATGCGATCATCATCGGCGGGGATCTGCTCGACCTCGGCAGCGCACTGGAGATCGACATCCAGATCGTGGTGATCGAAAAGTATTTGCGGCGGCTGCGCGAGCTGACCCTGGTGATCGTCAGCTCGGGCAATCATGACGGGGATCATCGCGATGCTGCCGGCGAGTCGCGGGCCCGCTGGCTGGGCGATGTGAAGAACGAGCGCCTTCACGTGGATGGCGAGTCGATCGACTTCGCGGGCATGCGCATCACCATCTGTCCGTGGTGGGATGGCCCGGTCTCATGTGCCGAGGTCGAAGAGCAACTGAGCGCCGCCATTCCGCCAGAGGGCACACCGTGGCTGTGGGTCTATCATGCAGCACCGGAAGGCCCCCTAAGCTGGACTGGCAAGCAGTTCGCCGGAGATGCCACGCTCACCGGGTGGATCGATCGCTTCTCCCCGCGGATCGTCCTTTCCGGTCACATCCACAACGCGCCCTTCTATGACAAGGGTGCTTGGGTTGATCGCCTCGGCCAGACGTGGGCCTTCAATCCTGGGCGGCAGATCGGAAGCAGCCCGACCGCGCTGCTCTTCGATTTCGATGAGCAGGAGGTCACCTGGTATTCCGATACCGGGGTGGAGCAGAAGAGCTTGAGCGCCTGAGGTCTGGCGCCCCTCAGTGCTTCTTTTTCCGTTGGCGGTGCATGAGGGTGCTGAGCACATCATCCACCATGCCGATGTGATCGTGGCCTTCATACTGGTGCTTCACGTCCACCAGATAGCGGTTGAGGGCATCAATCCGGTGAGCGAGCAGTTCCGCGATGTGCAGACTGGCCACCGGTGATGAAGCGAGGAAGGCGCGTGGTTCATAGACCGTGGTGACACGGGCGGCCCCCAAGGCACGCACACTGGCGGTGCAGGGCCCACCCAGCAGCAGCGACATCTCGCCGAAAACCGAACCCGATTCCGAGATCTTCGCCACCCGGACGTCGTCCCGCATTACTTCCACCTCGCCTTCAAGCAAAACGTAAAGTTCGTCGCAGGGACCATCCTGTCGCAGGATGTAATCCCCCGCGGCGAACTCGCGGACTGGATGTCCTGCAACGATCTCAAGAAAGGGATTCATGGCGAGAAGCGCGGGAGGTTCACCATCGGGTGCAGCAGGCCGGAGGCCAGCACGGGAAGAATAGCAGGGCGGCCTTCAATACAGTCCATCAATCCGCATCGCGAACGCGATGGTGTAGACAACCTTGCAAGAGAGATGGAGAGCTTGATCCGTGGCGTAGCCGTATCTCCCCTCGCCCTTTCCGAGATCGATCAGCCAATGCAAGACCAACTCGATCGCACCGATGACCATGCTTCCCGAGACGATCCACATGGCCCCCGCATGGATCAGCGAGTGGGCGCTGAGGGCGGCGATCCACTCGAAGGTCGTGGACGCATTTTTGCGCTGCTTGGTCCGAGCCAAGTAATCCCCCTGAAGTGGGAAGTCCGCCAAGGCATGTGCAATCGCGAATGCGAAGAACAGGCCAAGCGGGCCGTGCTGGAGAAAGATGCTCACGCGTGGGGCTTCCAGAAGCTATGCAGCGCGGTCGATTTCTCTTCCGACTCGGCGAGCTTGGAATTCATGGCGCGAATGCGATGCCCCACCAAGCGGAGCAGGCCCTTCATGAAGGCAACGCCCGCCACTGGATCGCTCTCGAAGAAGCCTTCCAGTTCCGAAGCTGAAATCCGCCAAATCAGGCATTCGCTGCGGGCAAGGACCGAGGCGCTGGCGGTGGCGGGATCGAAAACATTAACCTCGCCCAAGGAATCTCCCGCGCCAAGGGTGGCGATGAGGAGATTCCGTTCTCCCTCGTGGACCACATGCAGGACCCCGGAGATGATCAGGTAGAGGTTTTCCTGCTCCTTGCCTTCCTCGATCAGGGCCTCGCCACTATGGGGGCGGACGAAGGAACCAAAGGAGGCGAGGAATTCACGGTGGGAGGCGTCCACGTCGGCGAGGAAACCGATGGCGGGGAGCTCAGCGAGAGGGGATGACGAACTCATGGTGGGATAGCCCTAACATGACTGGCCAAGCCGCCGACTGCTAGCCGGAAATCATCCGCGGACAGAGATCAGTTCCTGAGCGCCGAGATCTCGATATTGGCCTGCCGCAGCCGGTCGCAGAGCTGGAGTGCGATTTCGTTCAGGATCTTGGCCTTCAGAGCCGGGTGCGCGTGGCCGATTTCCTCGAAGAGGGCACGCGTGATAATCCGGCATTCCACTCCGGCGGTGGCCACGACATCAGCCGAGCGGGGCGAGGCGTCGAGGAAGGCCAGCTCGCCGAAACTCATCCCCGAAGAGAAGACGTCGAGCCGCTGGTAGCGCTTGTTACCGAGGTTGAGCCGGACCTCGACGCTGCCGGAAGTGAGGACAAAGAGCTCGTCCGCCCGGCTGCCGCTTTGGATGATGGTGTCGCCCGCGGCATAGCTGGCGCTTTCCATGCGGCTGCCGAGGAGCTCGAGTTCCGCGGCATCGCAGCGGGAGAAAAGCGTGCAATCCAAGAGTCCGACCGGCGGTGGGACCATCTCGTGGTGCGGCAGGATCCCTGCCAGCACCTCGTTTTCACAGGACTCCAGCGCCGCATCCTCAGTGGTGAAAAGGCTTTCTTCACCTAAGCCGGCGGCGGCGATTGGGTGACCGTGACGCCCGGCGTGGCAGCAGATCAAGCGCACCCCGGCCTCCGCAAGCTGCTGCCAGACCTGATGGAGCATCCGCAGCGAGACGGCATCGACCGAGAAGACGTAGGTGAAGTTCAGGATGATGTGCTGGCAGTAGGCCGCTTGCTTGACCAGCTCGCGGATCACCGGCTCGAAGGTCGAGAAGAGCAGCGGCCCCTGCAGCTCCAGCACCCGAATGCGGTCGCCGTAGCGGCGCAGCTCGCGAAAGGTGATGGCGGGCAGGCGACGTCGGGAATTCACCTGCGAGGCATTGTAGCTGCGGCGCAGCGCGGGCTGGGGCACGGCGCTGGGGTTGAACATGTGCAGCGAGAGTTCGCGGGCGAGATCCATGCAGACGCGGATGCCGCGGACGCTATTCCCCTGCTCATCCAGCGGTGGCGAGAAAACGCCGATGCCGAGCTGGCCTGGCAATACGGCGAGGATGCCGCCCCCTACCCCACTCTTCGCTGGCAGGCCGACGCGATAGATCCACTCGCCCGACCAATCATACATCCCGCAACTGGCCATCACTCCCAAGACGTTGTCCACATACTCATGGGCGATTGCGCGCTCGCCGGTGATCGGGTTGAAGCCTTGATTGGCCAAGGTCGCGCCCATCACCGCGAGATCGGCACAGGTCACCTTGAGCGAGCACTGCTGGAAGTAAGTCTCCAGAATTTCGCGGGGCTCTTCCTCGATGATGTCGAAGTTTCGCAGCATCCAGCCGATCGCACGGTTGCGGTGACCGGTCATGCTTTCGGAGCGGTAGATCTCCTCATCGATCTCCAGTTGCCCGCCAGCGCAGCGCGAGAGGTATTTGGCGATGCGCTCGATCCGTGATTCCCCGTCGATCTTGAGGATCTGTCCGCAGGTGGCAATCGCCCCGGCATTGATCATCGGGTTGAAGGGTGCTCCCGACCCGGGCTTCAGGCTGATCGCATTGAAGGCATCCCCCGATGGCTCCACCCCGATCCGCTTGAGCACGTGGTCCTCGCCCCGGTCCTCTAGCGCCAGGCCATAGGAAAGCGCCTTGGAGATCGACTGGATGGTGAACTTCTGGCGCGTGTCCCCTACCTCGTAGAGATGCCCGTCACGGGTCGCGATGCAGATGCCGAACCAATCGGGATTGGCCTTGGAAAGCTCCGGGATGTAGTCCGCCACCTTGCCTTCGCGGAGGGTGGCATAGCGTTCGTGAAGGACCTTGAGGACGTGAGATACAGGGGATTTCATGCGAGAAGGCGGCCGCTAATAGCAGCACTAATACCCAATCGCTTTTTACCCCTGAAAAAACGTGGCATTCCGGCGAATATTCCCGTCATGGCACCAGCGACTCGACCTTCACGCGGTAGAAACCGGCGGCCGCAGTGGCTGCGGGGTCACTGAGGATCATGGTGCCATCCACCGTCACCGGGCCTTGGACGATCACGTCCGACCAATCCTCCGACTCCAGGCTGGTACGGCGCTGGAGGGTGTAGATCCGCCCGGTCTTGACCGGTACTGTCAGCGCGAAGGTATCGCCCTGACGGCCACCGTTAGTGACTTGGAAGACATCGTGCGGATCGTTCGGATCGGTGCCTGCGGTGTATTCGTCGATGTTTAAGCTGCCGTCGCCGTCGGGGTCTTGGCCGTCCGCGGCGCTGCCGGAATTCGTCGCCGAGCCGAAGTTCGTGATCCGCCATGCGGAGACGCCCGAGATCTCCGGTTGGTAGGTGAAGGTCACGACGGTCAGGTTATTGGCCTGCACCGTGGTGGTCCCCTGCGGTGGAGTCTGGAAGCCGGGAACCGCCTTGAGCTGGAGGATGTAGTCGCCTGCGGAGAGATTGTTCTTACGGATGCCAGAGCTCAGGAACGCGGAGTCACTGCCCAGCTTCCAGAGGGCACCGGCGAGCCGGGCCTCAAGCGGCTCGAGCACCACCTGCAGAGAGCCCTTACCAGCACTGGTGGAGACCGCCGTGTAGCTGGTGTGGAAGACTCCGCCACTGCTGTTGTTGTTGCCGGTGTTTGCGGTCAGCTCGGCACGGTTGAAGAGATCGATCACGCCGGCATCGATCGCTCGGACCAAGCTCCGCGGATTGCCACCGCCGGTGAAGATGCCCGCCGGGAAGTAGCTGCCGCCACTCACCTGAATACAAAGCGGGCCGCCATCCATGCCGCTGAGGCCCTTGATCTTCGTCGAATCGTAGGTGACCGAGGACAGCGCGGTGTAGGCGCTGGCATTCACCCGGCTGGCCTGCATGCGCCCATGGTTGGACGTGGACCCGCCACCGCGCACCGGATAGCCGACCAGGGTCTTGAGATCGGTCGAGTTCAGCAAGGGCTTGGTGTTATCGTCGCTGGCGATGAAGCCGGAGTATCCGCCGCGGCCTGCATCCTCCAGGAAGTAGAGCGCCGCGACATTGAGATCCTCAGCTGCGGTGGAGAGCTTGCCGGGCGTATTCTCCAACCCGCGCTGGGCGGCGTAGCCATCAAAGGCATAGAAGCCGCGCGGAGTCTGGGGCTTGGGCTCATTGACAGCCTTATCCTGCTGGAAGAGCCACTCCACACCGGGAATCTGCGAGAGCGTGACTTCATCGAACAGGGCCTGGGCGGTAGTGGCCACGACCCGGGTCTTCACCGCGAAGCCACTGTGCGAGCCGGTGTCGTTGCGGATCTGGCCAACGAAACCATAGGGCTGGTTGTGGCGCGTGGAGACTTCCGTGTAATCGAGCACGCGGATCGAGCTGGCATCCGCATCCTGGTCCGCGTTGTAGGCAAAGGTGGCAGTGCGAGTCTGGCCAGCGGCGATGACCAACTTGCAAGGCGGCGGCGAGTGGAGGTCGAGTGCAGCCTTGAATTCAATCAGGTAGGTGCCGGGCGTGAGGCCGGTGAGCACCTCGCCGGACTCGCGCCACGGCAGGCCGGTGTAGCCGAAGAGCCGCCACTGGACGCGATTGGTCAGGGATACGGCGGGGCCAGTGCGGTCGGCGGGCAGCAGGTTGACCTTCAGGCCGGCATTCGGTGGCGTGGCGGAGACGAAGTATTCGCGATTCAGGACCACGATTGGAGCACCGCTGATCACGCCGACCAATTCACGGCCGGGCTGGTTGTAGCCGGTGACCGGCAAGAACTCGATCTCGCGATCGCCTGTGGCCAAGCCGGTGGCAGTGGTCCCGGAAGCACGCCAGGCGATCTCCCCGACAAAGCGCCAAGAACCGGTACCAGCCGGGAGTAGATTCACCTTCAACTGACCCTGATGCTCGGAGGCATCCAATTCGCGCGGGAAGATCTGCAAGAGGCCCACCAAGCCGTCGCTCTTGAAGCTCTTGGTCTCGCCGGTGGTGGTGGCGAGGGGATCCCCGGCACGCGCGGCGACGGTGCGGAAGCGATAGTTCACGCCGGGCTGCAGATCGGCCAAGTCAAGGTGTACCGGGAGATCCGTGTCGCCATTGAGAGTGGCTGGCGCTGCCGCGATGCGGTTCGGGAAGCTGATGCCATCGGTGCCGTATTCGAAGAAGGCTTGGGCAGCGGTGCCACGTGGATTCACCGTCCCGAGGAGGCGCACGCTGGTGGAACTGATTGGGGTAGCGCCGGTGGTCTTGGCCTGGGGTGCCGAGAAGCCGGTCTGAAAGGTGAGATCCTGGCCGTAGCCGGTGCCCAAGCTATTGGTGGCATTCAGGCGGTAGTGGTAGGTCTTGCCCGGGGCAAGGCCGGTGATGGGCGCTACCACGGTCGCGGGATCGCTGCCGCTACCGATGCCGCGCACCGGGCTCGAATTCCCGTAGGCGGTGGTCAGGCCATACTCGAAGCGCGCAAAGGTAGTGCCACCCATGGGATTCGCGGCGCCCTGCAGGGTGGCACCTGAAGTGGTCACATCCAGCGAGCCCACCGTAGTGACAGCAGGGATGAGCTGGGGCGTGCCGGTGCCACTTCCCGCTTGGTTCGGGATGAAGACGAGGTCCTCGCCGAAGGTATTCCCCGCGCTGCTGGTTCCGGTCAGGCGGTAGTGATAGATCGTGTCCGGCGTCAGGCCTTCCAACAGGTAACTGATGTCCACCACGGTGGTTCCGCCGGGCACCACTTGCACGGGCGTGGATTGCCCGTAGGAGGTGGTCTCGCCCCACTCGAAGTGGACGCTTGTGGTAGTGCCATTGGTATCCACGGCACCGATTAGCTTGACCTTGGTCGCCTCCACATCACTGGCTTGGCCGGTGGCTACGTAGGGAGGTGCCGAGGCGGTTACGAAGGTCTTGTCCGCACCGAAGATGGTGCCTGCGCCGGTGGTGATGCCGATGCGGAAATGATAGGTGGTCTTGGAGCTAAGGCCGGTGACCGCGGCGACGACGGCCTGCGAGGTGCTACCGGAAATATCCACGCCCGGCGTGGCATTGCCGTAGGCGGTGGTCGCGCCGTATTGGAAGAAGACCGTGCCTGCACCATTCGGGGTGGAAGTGCCGCGCAGGGTGGCAGTGGTGTCCGCCACCGGGGTGGCTGTGCCGGTGGTCACCGAGGACGGCTGGGCGCGGACCACTGTCAGCGTGTAGCGCTTGGTGGTGCTGTCGTCCCCGGACTTCACGTCGATGAAGATGGCATTCGAACCGAGGACGAGAGCGATGGGATCGCTGGCGGCATCGGTCGGCACCACTATGTTCTTCACTTTCACCACCGACTGGCTGACCTCCACCACCGGGGTGATGAGGATGGATGGCACTTCGTTCGGGACATTCAGCGTGTAGCTGGTGGTGGCGGGGTTGAAGGGCAAGACCGGTCCCTCGCTGGTGGACAGGCCGGTGAGATTGGCATTTGCGGAAGGTAGGATACTGATCTGGGTGGCCGTGCTATCGGCAGAGCCGCTGATGCTGGAGGCCCTGGCCCAGTAGCTGGTATTCCCGGTGAGCGGCGGTGTGGTGAAGAGCGTGGCGGTCGCGCCGGCCACCGGGGTGCTGGTATCGCCGCTCGGTCCCTCATACCACTGGTAGGTGGGCTCTGGCGAGCCGCTGGCAGCTACGGAGAGTGTCGTACTTGTGCCATACTGGAGGCTGCGGGTGGCAGCGGGGTTCGTGGTGATCTGCGGCGGAGTGCCGGTGATGGTCAGCTCCAGCTTGGCTGCCGCGGTGGCCCCGCGGTTGCTCACAGAGAGATTCACCTGATAGACGCCGGGCTCCGCGGGCACGCCGCTGAGCAAGCCGGCGGCGGGATTGATCTGGACACCCTGCGGCAGCCCACTGGCAGTCCAAGCCAGGCCGCCGACTCCCATCTCGCTGGAGAGCGGCTGGAAGCTCATCAGGGCGTGGTAGGGCGCGATGAAGGTCTGGTCCGCCATCACCGGCAGTGAGGTGATCACCAACTGGCGGTTGCCCGCGCCCCCGGAGTTGCTGGCGCCGATAGTGACTGGGAATACCCCGGCTTCATGCAGCGTGCCGGAAATTACGCCCGTGACCGGATTGAATTCCAACCCTGAGGGCAAGAGCCCGAGCAGCGTGTAGAGCAGCGCCGAGTGGTCCGCGACGATCTGATAGGAAAGTTCCTGGCCCTTGGTGCCGACCACGGCGCCCGCCGAGGTGATCGACGGGCGGTCGAAGATGCCTTCGTAGGTGAAGGTGATCGTCGTGAGCAAACCCGCGGTGACAGTGGCGACCTGTGGGGCCGGCGGCACGAAGCCATCCACCGTGGCGAAGCTGATATTGAGGATGTCCGGGTTGAGATCATCCAATTGCGCGCCGGAAAGCAGGTAGGACGGCTGGCCGTTGAGCTTCCAGCCGGCACCGGCGGCGCGGGCTGCGACGGGCTCGATGATCACCTTGAGAGCGCCTAGGGTGGTCTCGTCGTAAGTCTCCTGCACCGGCTCGCCGATACTGCCGCCGGTGGCACCCGCAGCGGCACCGGAGCTGGTCTCAGCGAACTTGATCATGCTGACCACGTCGCTGTCCAAGGCACGCACCACAGTTTGGTTGGTGCCGCCGAGATAGATAGCAGCGGGATAATAGGCCCCGTTTTCATTCAGCACGCAGAGCGGTCCGCCGGAAGCCCCCCCGCTCCCCCGGATGGCACTGGTGATGTAGGTGCGCCCGAAGGACTTGGTGAATGGGACGTTCGCCGCTGCCGTGGCGTGCATGCGGTCGAGATTCGCCTCCGGGATGCCATCAATGGGATAGCCCGTGAAGGTCTTGAGCGAGTCCGAGAGCAGGAAATTGTTTGATAGCGTGTCGCTGGCGAGGTAGCCGCTGAAACCGCCGCGGCCCGCATTCTCGAAGAAGAACAAGGTGCCCGCATCGAGGTTCTGGGAAGCGGGAGAAGAAACACCCGGTGAGTTGTCCACCGCGCGTTGCGCCGCGTAGCCGCTCATGAGAAAGAAGCCGCGCGGCGTCTGCGGCACCGGGTCGTGCACATTGCGGTCATGCTGGAAGAGCCACTGCAAGCCGGTGGTTGCGGCCAGCGTGCCATCATCGAAGATCACATGGCCGGCGGTGACGACCACCCGCGGCGAAACCACGAAGCCACTGCCGGAACCCGCATCACCACGCAACTGGCCGACGTAGGCATTCGGCAGGGTCTCGTCATTCGAGACGGCCTCGAAGCTCAATACATCCGGCGGCGTGCCGACCGGCTCTTCCTTGATGAAATAGGTGATGGTGAGGTTCGTGGCCTGGCCATCCGCCACGCTGGCGGTCACCGGCTGCGGGGTGCTTCGGCCCTCCACCTCCTTGCAGAGGATCACGTAGTTCCCGGGGACCAGACCGGTGGCGGTGAAGCCGCTCTCCTTCCAGTCCGCATCACCCTCGCCGAAGAATTCCCAGCGTGCAGGTGCGGTGCCTTCGGTCAGATCCTGCGGCTTGAGGACAACCGTGAGACTGCCATTCGCGGGGTCCGCAGTCGCCGTGTAGGCCCGCGACAGCGTGACGGGCGATGCACCGCTGGCCACCGCGACCGTTTCATTCCCCGGCTTCACGTAGCCCGGTGCCGGGCGGTATTCCACGATGCGGTCGCCCGCGGTCAGGCCGGTGGCGGGCACGCCGGACTCGCGCCAGAACTGTTCGCCCGCGAAGCGCCAGCCGCCGCCGATGTCCGGTGGGCTCAAGGTGATGTTCACGGACCCCTGGCGATCCGCCTCCGCTACACCGGGAGGGAACTGCTGGATCAGGCCGGAGAGCGATGCCACGTCGAAGCTCTTGGTCTCACCCAAGCCCTCGCCATTCGGACCGCTGGCCCGCACGCGGTAGTAGTAGGTGACCCCTGCCTGGAGGTTGAGCACTTCGTAGCTGACATCCGTGTTCACATCCCCGGAGACATCGCCGGGGACCGCGCGAAAGCTGTTCGGGAAGCTGACGCCATCGGTGCCGTATTCAATCCAAGCCTCCACGGTGGCACCGCGGGCGCGGATGGTGCCGTCCAGCTTCACGCTGGTAGTAGTGAGAATGGTAGACGCACCGGTGACCGCGGTTGGTGCCGGGAAGGCGGTGGTGAATTCTTCATCCGCACCGGTGCCGGTGCCCAGGTTGTTAGACCCGATCAAGCGGTAGTGATAGGTCGAGCCCGGCAGGAGCCCTTGCAGGTTGCGGGCGACATCCACTTCGCCATCGCCATTGCCGATACCCTGCCAGGGGCTGAACTGCCCGTAATTGGTAGTAGGGCCGTACTCGAAGCGGACCAGGGTAGTGCCCTTGTTCGGATTGACCGTGCCACGCAGGATGGCTGACTCTGCGGTCACGCCAAGTTCGCTGGCCGTCGTCACGGTCGGCGCGGCGGTGGGATTCCCGCCACCACCACCGGCGGTCACGGTGAAGATCACGTCATCCCCGAAGGCAGTGCCCGCGGAATTGCTGGCCACGAGGCGGTAGTGATAGGTGGCCCCTGGAATCAGGGCCACGTTCGCAGCCTGCACCCCCACCGCGACGGTGCCCGCGGGGATATCTTGCACCGGTGTGCCGCGCCCGTAGGCGGTGGTCAGGCCGTATTCGAAATAGGCGGAGGCCTTCACCCCGCCGGGATTCACCGCGCCGACCAGCGTGGCGCTGTTGGAAGTGATGGTAGACGGCGTCCCGGTAGCGGCCACCGGTGGCTGCGGTGGAGTCAGGAAGCTCAAGCCATTCCCGTAAACCGTGCCCGCCGGGCTCACCACCACGGCACGGAAGTAATAAGTCGTAGCGCCCTGCAGGCCGGTGAGGCTAGCGGCAAAGGGACGCGAACCGGTGCCGGAGACATCGCGCTCTGGCGTGCGATTGCCGTAGGCCTCGCTCAGGCCATACTCGAAGTAAACGGTCGCCACGCCATTCGGGTTCACCGTGCCGTTCAGCGTTGCGCGGGAGGCATCGATCACCACCGCCGGGACAGTGGCCACGGTGGCCGGGGCGGCTCGATTCACCGCCAACGTGTAAGTCTTGGTAGTCAGGCCATTCTCCGCGGTTACCACGGTGCTGATCAGGTTATTGCCGACATTGAGATTGATGGGCAGGCTGGCCACGCCGGAAAGGACGGGGTTTCCATTAACCCGGATGGTCGCGCCTGCGAAGGCGGCTGTCGGCGTCACGATGACGCTAGTGATATTGGTGCCGACCGTGGTGGAATAGACACTCGTGGAAGAATTGAAGGCGGGCGAAAGCGTCGCACCGGAGACCAACAGTCCGGAGAGATTAGCGTTCGAGGATAGGACCGGCGGCGGGGTGAAGACCTTGATCGCACCCGTGCCGGTGATGGCCCCACCGCTGTTAGAAGCGTCATAGATGCCGTCCGGCTGCACCACGCCGCCGAGCACCAGCGAGAGTACGGTGTCGTTGCCGGTGAAGTCGAGTTGCAGCTTGGCCCCTGCCGCGATGGTCACGGTAGTGGAATCGTTGGCCGCATTTGCCTGCGCGAGCTGCAGGGTGCCAGCGTTGACGGTGGTGTTTCCAGAATAGGCGGTGCTGCCGGTCAAGGCGAGGACGCCCGCGCCGGACTTCACCAAGCTACCAGTTCCCGAGACTCCGCCTGCCAGCGTAACCGTGCCCGAACCAGTACCGCCGAAGTTCAACTCCGCGCCAAGGATAACGGGCGCATGGATCAGAACCGGGGCCGCGCCTTTCCGCTGGATCTCCGGCGCGGTGGCTGCGTTCGCGACGAACTGAATACCGTGCCCCTCCAAGGTCAGTTCGGACCCGCCGAGGACCAGGCGATTGAGCTGGAAGCCAGCATTGAGGTCCTGAGTGACGGTATAGCTGCCCGCTACGCTGAATTGCAGGGTGTAGGCGGGCTGCCCTGCGGCGGTAAGGGCGGCACCGCTCGCCAGGTTGTCGGTCCACTTGGTGGCGTCGCTCCAATTGCCAGCGACGGCATCAGTCCAAGTGAAGTGCACGGGATCGACCGCAGCGGCGGACGACACCATGAGCAGCAGCGCACTACTTCGCAGCGCGTGGCGGATTCGGGCGAGGCAGGAGGGGAACATGGCACTATTCGGGGGCTGGAACGCTGCCTTTGTTAGACCCGACGAAACCGTCGAGACGGGAGATCATCGCATTCAAGTGGTCCTTGACCGCCGTAAATGCCGGGTCTGCCGCCCAAGCCGAGACCACGCCCAAGACCTCGCGATCATGGACGGCGAGTTCCGCACTGGAGGGAGCGCTCTCGGTGGTGAGCAGATTGTTTGAGATGAAGCGGTTGTTGTTCGGGAAGACACTGGCGAAGGAATGCAGCTCGGTGGCAGTGCGCGCGGAATCGAGCAGCCAACTGCGCACGATGGCCTGTTGAGCTGGATCACGGAGATCCGCGCGGGCGAATTCCTGGGCGACCATCTCCGGGCGGCTCTGCTGCAGCGCTCGGTCCGCGGCGAGGTGCCCCAGTTCGTCCGCCGGCTGCCGCTGCACGAGGCGATCGAGAGTCAGGAAACCAGCGTGGGCCAGGTCCTTGCGATCCTTGCGCTGGATCAAGTCCGAGAGCAGTGGCGTGGCCTCGACTGCCTCGACATGAACCAACACGTCGAAGGCGTTGAGGTAGCCGATCGAGGGATCCGCCTGCCAGCCGGAGTTCGAAATCAGCTCGGTGGTCTTGGCCAGCAGGAAGCCACGGTCCTGCCGCTCTTCACCCTTGGCCACATTGCGGAGGGCCAGCGCCCATTCGTCCGCGGTGGTCGGCTTGGAGAGAATCTCGCGGCTCAGCGCGGCGGCAGCGGCGGGGTCGATGCCGAGCAGAGCATCAAGCAAGAAGGTCCGGAAGCTGGGCCAGCCACTGAGCTTGCCATCGCGACCGATCGCGAAATCCAAGCCAGTGCCGTGGTCCTGACCCTTGGCGAGGAAATCGCGAATATACGCGACCGCCTCATCTTTCGGCATGGCCGCCAAGGCGAGGCGCGTCTCGGACAAGGTGCGTCGGGTCTGTTCCTCTGCGGGCTTGCCGCGCAGCGAATCAAGTGCCGGCGAGAAGGGATCGGCAGCCGCAGGTAACTGGCTAGCCGACTTGGAGACAGGACTGCGCGTCGAACCAGTCTCGCCGCTCGTTTGGCCACGATTGGACCTCCAGAGCCAAATCCCAGACAGACCCGTGGCAAGCAGGGCCAATGCAACCAAAGCGGTTTTGGAGAAGCGCATGGAGGGGGCGAGGGTGTCCCGAAGCAGGCCCGGCGAATGACCGGGCAGGCAACGGTAGGGCAAGGCGGCGAGGGAGTTCGCAGGCCTGGGGGTGCAGTTCAGCAGGCGGCAGCCGTGTGATGCATGACGGAGGGGGCCGTCCATGCAAACCACGTGACTCTTTCGCAATAGGCGGATCTTACAAGATCAAAACCGCAGGGCGGTTCCATTTTATTGCATAACGCACTCTATTCGCGAGCTCTTTCTGACTGTGACAAGTTGTTACTTTTCAGTCATCAGGACCACGCCATCCTTAAGCGAATCTCCCTCTTCCAAACGTTTGAGATAATAGGAGGATGGCCCATCGGGCAGCCCCTTCGCCTCGTTCGTCGCCAAGAAGTATTTGCGCGCCTCATCCGGCTGGTTGGACTGGAGCGCCGCGAGGGCTTGATCGTAGGGCTCCAACCATGACGACGACTCATGAGAATCGCTGACGGGCCCGAGAAGCTCGTGGACTACGGTGATCTCCTTCCGGCCCTTGACCTTGAGTTTACCGACGAGGCGGGTGCGGAATTCTTCACTCACCTGAACCTTCACCTCCTCGCTGATCAAAATGTTCGTACCCCAGGTCTTGTTCAGGGACTCCAGACGCGAGGCGAGGTTCACAGCGTCGCCGATCATGGTGTAATCGACGCGGCGGGCGCTGCCGATGTTGCCTGCGACCACTTCGCCATAGTGGACGCCGATGCGGGTCTGGAGCTCCACACCGTCGATCACCAGCTTGGCGCTGTGTCCGAGTTTCCATGCCGCACGGACAGCCTTGAGCGCGGAGTTCGGTTCCGGCAGCGGTGCGCCCCACGCGGCGAAGATCGCATCACCGATGAATTTGATCACCACGCCATCGTCATCGAAAATATGGCAGGTGGTACGCTCGAAGTAGTCGTTGAGCGTGGCCACGATGCGCTCCGGGTCCCCTACCCGCTCGCACATGTTGGTGAAGTTCTCGAGGTCGGTGAACATCATCGCACCGTGGATCTTCTCGCCGCCAACCTTCATGCGGAAGCCTTCCGCGGTCAGACGGTCGAGCATTTGCGGCGATACGTACTTCGCAAAGGCCTCGCGGAGCTGGCGCTGCTCCTCGCTGAGCTTCACTCGGAAGTGGCGCTCGATGTAGAAATTCGCCAGCCCGCCCCAAAGTGCCGCAACCGGAATCTGCAGGAAGGCGGGCACACTCCAGAGGAGCCAAGTCTTCTGATAGTGCACCACAAAGGTTCCCAGCGCACCCAGCAGAAGAGCGCACAGGACTGCGGCAATCAAAGCCGGAAAGGGTCGCAAACGGGCAAACCCAAATCCGGCGGCGATACCGACGGCAATGACCATCCAGAGGTCGTACTTCTTGTCCGAGCGCGTCAGCCAGCTTTGCTGCTTCAGGTTGGCGAGGATGGTCGCCTGTAGCTCCACCCCGCTGGTCCATGGAAAGCGGTCGCGGCTAAAACGATGGTAGGCCGTGCTGAAGAGATCGACACCAAGAGCGGCACCCACCATTCCGGGCTTGGCACCAATCACCACGGTCTTGCCGGCAAAGTCCTTCGAGATGTTGCCGTTGAGTAGATCGGAAGCATTGAAGTAGGGAATCGCGGGATGCGCCCGCGGATCGTTGATGGGTAAATCGGGATCGGGCGGCGGCCCGACATAATTCAACCAGCGCTCCGCCAAGCGGGATTTTTCTTCAAGCGGAGTGCCCAAGGCAACCGCCGCCTTCCAGGTCATCGACGGCTCATCGCGCGTTCCGGTGGTCAGCTCCCGGACCGTAAATTTGTTATCGTGGACCAAGGGCACGAGGCCGAAGTCATCGGCCGCTGCGAGCAGTTCATCCGTGGGTGGCGTCAGGCGCTCGATGGTAGCGCCGGTCTGCGTCGTGCTCTCGCGACCGCAGGCGAGGAAGATCTGGCGCCGTGACTGCCCGGGCACCGGCTCGCCAGCTTCATTCACACCACGAAAGCGCAGCATAGCAGCGGCAAACTCGCGGTCCACCGCGGGATCCTTCGAGGGCGAGTCCATGATCAAGTCATAGAGCACCGCCTTCACCCCGGCCTGATTCAGGATATCCAGCAGCTTCGCCTGCGAGCCGCGGTTGATGAGGAGGTTGTCCATCTCGTCGATATAGACGATGCGCACATCCGTGCGCAGCTCCGGCGGAACCTTCCGCGATGGCTGATAAAACAAGAAGGGCAGGTCGTAGCTCAAGGTGCGAACCGGCCCTCCCGGTCGGATCAAGCCGAGGTAACCTGCGGCCACCGCCAGCACCATACCGACAATAGTCACGAACAGGCGCACGATGCGCTCGCTATTGGACATCCCCACTGGCGGCATCTGCGGCGCGCTTGTTAGAACGTGAAGCGGCAGCGGACCACGGCGGTGCGGTCGCGGACGATTTCCTGGCGCGGGTTGAGGGCGCTGAGGCTATAGTCGGTATCGCCGATATTCAGGACGCCGGCGCTGATCTCGCACTGGTTCTGATAGAAGCGGTAGCCGGCCAGCGCGTTGAACTGCCAGAAGCTGTCGCCGGAGCGGTAAGGCCGCGAGAGGTCATCATCGAGATCTTGGCTAAAGTAGTTCGCTTCCAGCCTCGCGAAAAGCCCGGTGGGCGAGTTCCAGTTAGCACTGAGCATGACCTCGGTAAGCGTGGCCTCATCGTCCGTGCGGGCAAAGGGTGCGATCGATACCGGAATCTCCGGCAGTGCGGAGTTCAGCTCGGACTTCGTGACGCGCAGACCAGCGCCAAAGGAGAACTGTTCGCCGACCAATTGGTTCAGGGTGAGCGAGATTGACTGCTCCTTGTATTCGAGGTACTCCGAGGTACCATCGGCGAAGTAGGCCGGGTTCGAGGGGAAGACGCCCGACTCGTAGCCGGTGAAGATACCGCGAGTGCGATCGACATCCTGCTCGATCACATTCGCTGAAATACCCCACCAGGTCCGCGTGGGCAGACTTCCTTCCGCGCTCAGGCCCCAGATGTCGTAGACCGGTGCCTCGACCGAACCGGCGATCGATTCGGAGAGCACGGTGCGGTAGGCTTGGTTGAAGCCCGCGATCTGCGATGGTTCCAAGCGCACGTTCTCATCGAAGCTCACGCCACCGAGGCCACCGGCATACATGCCGCGCAGGGTGATCCAGTGGGAGGGCGCATAGGTGAAGCCGAACTTGCCGGAGAACTCCTCGTCCTCGCGCTGCAGGTTGTTCACCGGTGGATTGCGGAAGTTGTCAGGGTGTTCGACGCGATCCCAGGAAGCGCCACCAATCAGGGTCAGGCAAGGCAGCACCTTCCAGTAGTCGTAGGCGTAGATGCTGCTGCGCTCGAAATCGACCACCGAGTGCTGCCGCACGGCCGGAGTCTCGAAGCCACCGACGAAGTTCGGTCGCTCCGCAGCGAGGTAGGTGTTGGTCTCGAACTCGCCAGATTGATAGCGTGCGCCGGCGATCAGGAGATTGCACTCGGTCTGCCAGATGTGCTGCAGCTCGGCGGTATCGATGTCGAAATTGACCTCCGAGCGGAAATCGAAGGGAGCTCCGGTCACACCGAGCACGGCACCACGACCGAGGTAGGGACGGATTGCACGGAGCAGATCACCGGAGTAGATCAGGGACTCGCCATCCGGCCCCAAGCCCACGGCAGGCGGATTGGCATTCTGGAGATTGGGATTCGTGAATTGGTCGACGCCATTCACATTCTGGATGAAGCTTGGGCGCAGGCCGTCCGCATCGCGTTGCACCAGGAGCTGGGTGGAGCGAGGATTGATCGCGAGCTGCTCGGCGCTCAGGTGCCCGCCCAGGAAGAGAGTATTTGAGCCCGGGGCCCAGCGGTGATTCCAGCCCGCCAGGAGCATGCCCGGCTCCTGCTTCTCCTGGAAGCTCAGGTAGGGCTCGAGCGGACGGTTGTCGTAAGTATCGAAGTTGTCCCCGCCGTTCTGGTCCTGCCACTTGCCGAGGAAGTAGAAAATGTCATCCGGCGTGGGCTGCCACTTGAGCTGGCCGTAGAACTCGCTGCGGATGTTGCCATCGTTGAAGCGGTCGCCGCCGTTGTTGTCGCGGTAAACAGCATCGAGGCCGAAGCTGAAATCACCCGCCGTGCCGAAGATCGAGGCCACGCTGCGGGTCTCGCCGTCGCTGCGCACTTCGCTGAGCAGGCTGCCACCGATGCCATCCGACTCCAGCAGCTTGGAGAACTCTTGCTGCGACACGTATTGCGAGAGGTGGCCGCCGCCGACCGGAGCCAGCATGTTGGCGAGGAGCAGTTCATTGAACCAGGGCGTCTCGTAGCGCAGCAACACGCGGTCCGGATCGCGCAGGGCGTCAAAGGAGTTTGCCAGAAAAAGGTGGGCGGAGGGGTTGGTGTAATCTGCCTCCACACCGCGGGTGGCTTCGCGCACCGCGACATCCTGCATGCCGGCATTCTGGTAGATGCAGGCCATGTTCGCATTCCGCACCGCGCGGTCCTGGTCGAGCAAGAGTTGCGAGCGGTAGATCCGGCGGTTGTCGTTGAGCAGGATCGATTGGTTGAGCTCGTCGATCGCCTCGTTCGGGCGATTGTGCATCTGCATCTCCAGCGCGGAGTAAAGCCAGGGCGTGGGATCGTTCGCATCCAACTGCTTCGCGAGATCGAGATCCTTGCGGGCTTCGACCGGCTTGCGCTCCTGGCTCAGGGCTTTGCCGAGATAGCTGTGATAAATGGAGACGGTGGGCTCGACCGTGGTGGCCGTCTGCATGTCGGCACGGCCGCCGGCGAGGTCGCCGCCCTTGGTCTTGGTGAGACCTAGACCGAGCCAGGCATTGCCGAGGGAACCATCGAGGGCGACGGCATTCTCGAAGGACTTGCGGGCCTCCGGGATATTGTTGTCCGCGGCGAGCACGAAGCCCTGCAAGGCATGGGCACGGGCATTGCGGGGCGTCAATTCCAGCCCCTTGGCCAAGGCTTCACGCGCTTGCTTGGTCCGGCCGAAGGAGAACTCCAGCTCGGCCAGACGGGTCCAAGCATAGCCATTGTTCGGCGAGATGCGGGTGGCGATGGTCGCGGCCTCGCGGGCACCATTCAAATCCGCGCGCGATTGACGGTAGTAGCTCTCGGCGATGGCCTCGCTGGCAGTGGTGAGGCTTCCATCCGGCCACGGTTCCTTCTCCTCATTCTTCACCGCAGCGAGCATACGCTGGATCGCGCGGCGACCGGGGTTATCCGCTGGCACGCCACGGATGTCCTTGTCTGCTTCATCCAAGCGACCGACCGCGAGCAGCACGGAGGCACGATAGAGCCGGCCGCCATTGCCCTGCGGGCCGCGGTTGGGATAGCTCTCCAATGCTTCCAATAGGTCACCGGAGCGATAGGCCGCCAGCGACTTGGACACCGCCTTCTCTTCGCCGCCGCCCATACCGAGTTCGCCGGGATCGAGCACAGCGGGATAGTAGAGCGCCCACTGCAGGAGATTGTTCGCCATGATCACGGCGGTGCGCTTCGGCGCACGACCCGGTGCGGCTTCACCGGCCTCCCCCGCCCCGAGGGTCAGCTTGCCCTGACCATTGGAGAGTTCAACCTGACCTTCGAGCACTTGGAATCGCGAGGTACCGTCAGCGGCCACTTTGACATAGAGCTGGGTGCCGCGCATGGCACCGTTGGCCGCGGGAGTCTTGATATCAATCTCCCCTTCCTTTTCACGGCTGAAGATGAAGGCCGCACCGCTGCCGACATCGAGGCGCGGCTTGTTTTCACTGAAGAGCCCGGGCGCGATTTCCACCGTGGTGAATTGCTCGAGTCGCATGGTGTAAAGATCCGTCAAGCGCAGCGTGGCACGGCTGCGCTGGCGGGTGCGGATGCGGTCGCCGATCGCCAGCGACTGCTCTTTGGCGGCGGCGGCCCAGTCTCCTTGGCCACCTTTAGAAGCCTGGACGATGTTCTCGATCTCAAGGACCTTCGCGTCCTGAGCAGCGGCACTGGAGGCCGCGGCGACACATGCTGAGAGAAAAGCGGAGCGACATTTCATGTCCGTGACGGGCTGGCGGAGGAATCCACACACGGGGCGACCCCGGAACCGGATATGGTTCCGTTGATAAGTTGAACGACCGAGGAAGGGGCGGTCATAACCGGAGGGGGCAGCGCAAAGTCCCGGGAACAGCAGGAATCGGGGATTCCCGGGAAATTGCAAAACGCAGCTGTCACCTAGACCTGTGCACAAATGTGGACAAGCTGAAAGTCCATCGGGTTACGCAAACAGTTGAGGTGCAGCACGGAGCCGCAGCCTTAAACATTCCGGATCAGACAAGTGATTATCCAGCCGCCGATGGCCGTGAGTTCCATGACAGTGGCAGCCAGGAAGCACAGGCGGGCGCGACGCTGCGGGGCGAAAACCCCGGAGAGCAGGAAGGCCAAGGTGAACAAGGGCGCGAAGAGAATCCGGAAGAAGGCGATGGCTGCAATCGCGGTGGTGGAATCCCCGAAGAACCAAGTGACGAAGGCAATCAAGGCCACGGAGGCAAAGGCCAGACCCACAATGGAATAGCCGCGCCAGAATGCCGGATAGGGCCTCAGGAACCAAAGGGCCGCCGCCGTCGGTAGCACCGCAGCAATCCCGAAGACCGCGAGGAAAAGCAGGAAGTCGCTGAAGGCTGCCATCCCGCTATCCACCCGGGCAATGCCCAAGGCACTCATCGCAAGCAGACGGCAGACCACGACGGCGAAGGCGCTGCCAATGGCAAGGAGGTAGCCGCCTGCCACCAGCGCGATCTTCACGCGCGGGGACAGATTGATGCGATCGAGCAGCGGCCGATCGTATCCACCCGATACTAGGATGGCCCTCATGTCGCCATCCTTCGCAGGAGCGGGGCCGGATGGCGAGGCGATTGTTCCGAGCTCAGACCTCAGGTCACTTCCTAGGTGCCTTTCCCTGCTCACTCCTGCGCTGGAGCATGAAGCAGCCTTTGAGCGCAACCAGATCCCTGGCGAAAACCAGCGCGGCATAGCTGGCAACAAAGCCGAGCGGCGAGATCCGCCCGCCGACGCTGGAGACCACCGCCAATATCCCGGCGACGCCCCATAATCCGTAGATCGAGAAACGACCGGCTTTGCAACTCATCAGGGCGCGGCGGACCTCGAGCGCGGACCCGCTCGCCAGCAACTGTTCGGCCGCATCAGAGATGGCGCGCAGCTGCAGAGCGCCCAAGACGACTCCTAGCACTGCACCCGTCCCGATGCCGCGAAGCAGTTGCATGGGAGCTACCGCGAGCACGAGGGCCGCGACGACAATTGCGGCAGCGACGGGGAGCAGCAGGAAATAGGTGGAGGGCCGCAGGCTTTTGTGCATCGGGTGCAGGTGGGGTAGCATGCCTGGTACAGGGAGGAAAGGCAGACGACCGCCTATTTCAGGCCGTGCCAGAGCCGGATCGGTCCCACCAGATGATCAGGCCCTTCGATGATGCCTTCCATCCAATTGTCCCACTCCATGCGGATGTTGACGCCGTCCTTGCTGAGCACCAGCAGGCCGTAGTCGATCCAGGCATCGAAGCCGTCGTATTCCTCGATGACTTTCCAGCCCGCGGCGACCAGCTCGTCCGAGATGAGGTTGAAGGTCGCGGTGGGGATGTCTTCGATCTTCATGGCATCAACAGGATGGGCTCCCTGCCCTCCATCACTTGGCGAATGGTGATGGTGGCACAGTTGCGGGACTGATCGAAGAGCCATGGATTCATGGTGTTCCGTCCTTGCTGGCCTTGGCTGCGTTGATGTAGTCCAGCTCGGCTTGGGCCAAGGGAAGCTCGTCGTGCAGCGCATACCAAATCGTATTCTCGATGCAGAAGCGGTGGATGAACTCACCGAAGGACTCGGCACAAATGTAGATGTCCGAAAGGATTTCCTCGTAGGGAAGCGGTTCGATTTCGTCGTCGTCCTCATCGAATTCGCCCTCCCATTCGTAGTCCATCTCCTCGAAGAGGTCCGGCTCGATGAAGTATTCGCTGCTGATCACCCGCGGTGGCAGGTCGGGCTGGAAGAGCAGATACCACATCACGCAGTGCTGCGAGTCATTCATGAAGCGCAGCGCATGGCAGCCGGGGGCATCGGGAAAAGGAACGATCTCCTCCGACAATCCCAGGAAGCAACCCGTGCAGGAGGGCACCCGGTTCCGCAGCTCCGCTTGAGTGAAGAAGAGCAGGAAATCCAAGGGTAGCAGGAGGCCGAGGTCATCGATTTGCTCTTCGACCTCCTTCAGCCCGTCGATGCGGTTTTCCTCATTCTCCAGCGTCCAAAAATAGTCGCGATCCGGGAGATCGGACAACCACTCGAAGGCGGCGCGCAAGGAGGAGTCCAAGGGCGGCAGCCGCTCATATTCGATGGCGGAGTAGCTTCGGCGGGTACCCCACAGCTCGCTGCTGCCAGCCGTGAGCCAATGGCGCTTGAGAGTTTCTTCGGGGAGGGGCATGGGATCTGGGCTAAAAGCTAATTTCAGGATGTCATTGCCTGAGGATAATCCGGGATTGAGCATTCCGATCAAGTTCCCAGTTGCCGGGAGCCTTGGGCTCGCTTTGTTCATCCGGAGACATGGCGAGCATCTTGATCGCAGGGGCAACGGGGGCGGTGGGCCGCGAGGTTCTGCGGCTCGCGCTTGCCGATGAGAAGAGAGTGGGGCATGTGGTGGCACCGACGCGCCGCGCGCTTCCCCCTCACCCGCGCCTGGAGAATCCGCTGGTCGAATACGAATCCATTGCCGGCAGCGAGCCGTGGTGGCACGTGGATGCGGTGATCTGCGCGCTGGGGACCACCATCAAGAAGGTGGGTTCGCAGGCGGCCTTCCGCAAGGTCGATCATGAGTATCCGCTCCTCGTCGCCCGGCATGCCCTGCTGAATGGGGCGCGGAGCTATGCGCTGAATTCCTCCGTGGGTGCGGATGCGGGATCGAAGAGCTTCTACCTGCGGACCAAGGGCGAGGTGGAGCGCGATCTGGATGAGCTGGGCTATTGCTCCTACACCATCGTGCGGCCCTCCGTGATCTGGGGCGAGCGGCAGGAAGTCCGGCTCGGGGAGAGCGTCGCGATCTTCGCGCTCACGGCGCTGAAGCCGGTGGTGCCGCGGAGGTATCGGGTGGTGCCGGCGGCGAGGATCGCGAAGGCGCTGTTAGACCGGGCGCTGGCGGGCGTGCCGGGGAGGAAGGTGATTGAGTCGGAGGAACTGTAGGAGCGGGCGCGGTCCCAAGCCGCGTCGGGCGGGGCCTTCCGTTTCCTGCAGGTCCGAAACAGAAGGAAGCCCAAGCCTACCAACAAGAGGACGAACCCGTACAAGGGAGCATTGAAGATGCGAGTGCTTCGCAGGGCTCCGCTGGCAAGATCGAAGCGGTGGGTTTCGTGATATCCAAAGGCCTGGCCTCCCCACTGGCGCGGAATCGTTTTCACGGTGACCTCGTTTCCCTTTAGATCGATGTCCCCAAGCCACTCATCGTAATAATCCCAAGTGCTGAAGGGCCGGTAGCGCCTATCGGCAAAGCCGCGGAGCATCTGGCTCAGGTTGTAGGAGGCCGTCTCGCGACCATGGGCGTAGAACTTCAATGCCCATGGCTCACCAAAGCGATTCACCCGCACGAGATGCTCCAGATCCGGGCTCGCCAGTAGATCGCCTTCGAGGCAGAACCAATCGAGCTCGTAGATCAGCTCCTTCCTTGGAAATCCGTAGACCCCCGAGCGGGGGAATTCCTTCAGGAAGTCTAGCCTGGAGCCGTCCGGCAGGCGCGGCTTGTCGACTTGCGAATCGGTGAACTTAGGGCCTCCGTCGCGGATCACGAGGATGCGCGTCTTGTCCTCGCTGAATCTGGCGGACGGAATGGGAGCCGAGAGACCGGCGCGAGCAGGACTCGCAAAAGCGAAGACGCACAGCGCGAGCAGCGCTACAATCTCCGGCAGTCGTGAGTCTCGAGTCTTCAACGCGAGATCGGTAGAGCTTCCTTTGCCGCATCGACGCATGCTCGACAAATGCAAGCGCTCGTTTCGCTGTGTTTCGATAGCGACGCTAGCAGCCCGTCGGGAAAGGCCACATCCCGACACCAGCACGGCGCATTGAAATCCCCGGATGCCGCGACGGCACATTGATTGGGAAAGCCGCATGCAGGACAGGCGAGATTGGGCAGTGGTTTCTCGGAGGGGCACATGGTTTTCAAGCGCTCTTGATGAGCCCTTGCTCGATCATCCCCTAGCACCTGCGACGCGCTATAGGAACCCAATACTGAGATACCGCGAATGGGAAGCAGCCCCAAGAAAACCCTAGGAGGCTCCTTTCTCCACACTCTTGGTCAAATCCGCCGACAGTTCGTTCATCTTCGCGGTAAAGGCCTTGCTGATATCGACACCGGTTCGTTCAGCAAGGACCAGAACCCACCACAGGCATTCAGACAGCTTGTCTTCCAACTCCCTCGGGAGATCGCCCTGGTGCACCCAGCGGTCCTCCTTCGCCATGATCAAACGGCCAAGCTCCCCGAGGTCGTAGAGGTAGCCGATCATGAGTTCCTGCGGCGACCAAGCGCCACCATGCATCCGCTGCTCCAGCTTCGTGTAGAGTTCGCGGATTTGCAGGGCGCGATCGGAGGCGGCGGTGAGATCAATATTCTTTTCCGGAGGCATCATCCCCCAAGCTAGGGCGGGCTTGGCGAATTGCCACCTCCTGAGGTGACCAATCCATTTTTCCGCGGCAGCTTCATTTCTTCTTCCGCGCTTCCTCGTCCGGCACGTTCCATTGCCAGCCGCCCTTGCCGGTCTGCGTTTTCCACTTGAGATGGATCACCTGGTCCTTGGCCACCGGAGTCGCGATCTCGGCCTTGTATTGCTTGCGGATCGCCGCGGCTCCGTCGGGGAGGATCGATCCCTTCGCATCGACGAGGCTCCAGAGGGCCCGGTTTTTGTCGTTCTGATCCTGGAAGGCGACCTCCTTGCCCTTGTCATCATAGTAAGTGGCGCGCGCCCAATCCTTGCGGTCGAGGAGGATGATCGACTGGTCATCGTCGAAGGGCGCGGTGAGCGAGGCATACACGCCGTCGGTGGTGGTGGGCAGCAAGCACAGCAGATGATGCTGGCCGACCTTGGGATCGACCATGCCGGGCGGATTGATCATGGGACCATCGCCGCGGGTCGAGAGCATCAGGGTCCGCACCTTCTCGCCCTTGGTGGTGGCCTTGATCGGTTCGACCACCTCGACCTCCACCTTCAACCACTCGAAGACCACGCCATTCCAGGTCGGGTAGCTGAGATCGGTGGTCAGCCCTGACGGAGCGACGGTCAGGATCTTGCCGACGAGGACCAATGCCGATTGCTGCATCAGCTGCTTCATGTCCTTCGACTGCACCGGCCGCGCTTGGCAAGGACTAAAGGAAATGGCCCACAGCAGAAGCAGCGCCGCTACAAACCTGAGGTGTTTCATAGCGGGAAACATGATACTCCGGACAAGGGACGCAAGATTGCGACTGTGAATTCGGAGAGCGTTCCGATCGCAGGGGACACCCGGGAATCACACCGGATCGTTCATGAGATTGTAGCGGGGGGATTCGAGATCGTCGCGTTCAAGACTGAAAAACCGTGGTTCAACCCCCGGTGGAAGCTCGAACCGACCATCGTACATCCAGTCGTAGAGCGCGCGGTCAATAATCAGCTTGTCGCTCCAGATCAGCACAGAACCAATCATGGTAGTGCCAGCCATTGGATCGCGATAAACCACGACCTGGATCCTCCACTCGCCGAACTCAGCGACCAGCAAGGCACGCAAAGCTTCAAAGAGGGGCTGCTGAAACGATTCGGCAGATACTTCGATGTGCCGCGTGTGGTCGGGCCACCAGTTGTCGCTAATGTATACATGGGGCTCCATGTCTTGGACCCCGAAAACGCCCCGGCAAGCATCCTCAATTTGTTGCCTGAGCCGGTCGGATTTTGCCCAGAGGCGGTCGCTATCCCGTGCAGTCAAAAACACGGTGATCAAGGCCGACCTACGCAGCAACTTGTCGAAATCCGCATCCTTATCCGCAACGACAATGTCTTCGATAGATGGTATATCCATTGCGACATGAATTCTCCACCGAGGATCGTGGCACGCAAGATCAGCCTGCGTCTATCCCCTCAGGCGGCCTGCCGGGTCTCTTTCTTCGCCTTGAGAACTTCGCTGAGTGACCCCGGCGACTTGCGGTGACGGAAGCCCAGCCAGAAGAGCGGAAGGCAAATCAATCCAACCCCGCCCAGAAACCACGGACCGATCTTCCGGTTCATCTCGGTCTGCTTGTTGTGGGAGCCGAGCGCCAGTGCCACCTCGCCACCAACCGAGATGCTGACGATCTCGTAGAAGGTTTCGGTCTTGAAGAGGTTGTGCCGCGGCGAGGCCACCTCGGTATTGGGCACGCCAAGGGTGATCGTGTCACCACGGCCCAAGCGTCCATCCAGATCGAACTTGAACTCATTCGGATAGGTGGAGGAGAAGCAGCGGAAGGGATGAGCTTGCTCCGCTAGGGTGATTTCCAAATGGCGGTTCTTGCCCGTGGTCTCGTGGGCGTCCTTGACCGTTCCGGTGATCAGCGTGACATCCGCCGGGGTCAGGATGGGCTCGGTCAGCCAATGGCAGGTGACAGCGGACATGCCACCGAAACCCAGGATGGCCATAGCCATGAGACCCTTCGGCGTGATTAAATTCGGATTGATCATAGGAGAAGGAGAAGTTGTGGGGGCGCGATCGAGGGACGGCGCCACGCCTATCAGGGCACGGCGAAAGTCAAAGCGGTTTTGCTTCCGGAGACCCCAGGTGACGGCAATGTCACGGAGCGGGCGGAGAGAGCAAGCCAGCTAACAAAGGCCATCTCTCATCCTCTCAGTGCGGCGGCTTGTCGTTCATGCAATGCGATGCGGACCAGACCGACTCAAAGAGAGCACGGGAGATCGGGGTGACCGTGCCATACTCTGCCTTGGAGGCTTCCACTTCATCCCATACTCCCTCAGGCAGGATACCGAGATGGTCGGCCGGATGCTGAGTGGTGTAACGGAGTGCGGAGCCATCGGCCCGGAACTCCAAATAGCGTAACCAATAGCCATCAGCGCCGATCTCGGAGTAAGAGACGTATTCGTCCAGTCCGTGGATGTTCCCGCTAGAGCATTCGAGGCGATAGATCATTCCGAAATTGAGGACCGTGGATTATGTTACGGGGGCTAACAGATCGGACTCTCTGGATACGCCACTGCAAAACAAAGGCGGCTGCCCTTGGGAAGCAGCCGCCTTATTAGGTGCGTTATCTTGCTGGAAAGCTCAATTGACCCAGGTCAGCTCATCTCTTCGTCCTCGCCGCCGTGATTGAGGATGAACTGCAGGTCTTCCAGTCCCAGGTTCGAGGCAAAGCCTTCGTCGCCGAGCACGTTCGTCACGAGCTGGGTCTTCTGGTGCTGGAGAATGCGGATCTTCTCTTCCACGGTGTCGCGGGTGAGCAGGCGGTAGGCGATAACCTTGTTCTTCTGACCGATACGGTGGGTTCGGTCGATGGCCTGGTTTTCCACGGCCGGGTTCCACCACGGATCGTAGAGAATGACGTAAGACGCAGAGGTCAGGTTCAGACCGGCGCCACCGGCCTTCAGCGAGAGCATGAAGACGGACGGGTCCTTGGTGGTCTGGAAGCGCTCGATCTCACCCTTACGGTCCTTCGTCTGACCGGTGAGGTAGTGGAAGGGACGCGCTTCGAGTTCGAGGCGGGCCTTGATGAGGTCCAGCATCGAGACGAACTGCGAGAAGACGAGCACCTTGTGGCCTTCCTCGTGGAGCTGGTCCAAGAGGTAGAAGAGCGACTCCATCTTGGCGGACTCTTCCTTCAGGTACTTCGGATCGATCAGGCCCGGGTGACAGCAGATCTGGCGCAGGCGCATGAGGCCTTGCAGAATCGCGAAGGAGTTCTTCTTCACCGCCTCGTCGGAGTCGAGACCCAGCAGCGCCTTCTGGATGCGCTTGAGCTCGGCCTTGTAGAGCTCCTGCTGGATGTTCTCCATCTTGGAGTAGACCTCCTCTTCCGTCCGCGGCGGCAGATCCTGTGCCACCTGCAGCTTGGTGCGGCGGAGCAGGAAGGGCCTCAAGCGGGCGGCCAAACGGTTCTGCGAAAGCGGATCCTTGCGCTTGTCGAAGCGCTTCTTGAAGTAGGCCCGGCTACCGAGCACGCCCGGCATGGCGAAGGCCATGAGCGACCACATGTCGAGCAGGCGGTTTTCGATCGGCGTACCGGTGAGGACCAGGCGGTTCGCAGAGTCCAGCTCGCGGGCGCACTTGGCGGCCTTCGAGTCCGGGTTCTTAATCTGCTGGCCTTCGTCGAGGATCGTGGTCAGCCACTTGATCTCATTGAGCAGGTCACCGCAGACACGCAGCTGGGCGTAGTTCAGCACCAGCATGTCGATGTCTTCCTGGGTCTCCTTCACGTTGAGGTCCTCGCGGTTGCGAAGAACCTTCACGCGGACGTTCGGGGCGAACTTCTGGGCCTCACTGGCCCAGACGTCCAAGACCGACTTCGGACAGACCACGAGCACGGGGCGGTGGTCCTCCTTGGCCTTCTCCGCCTCTTCCATCAGCCAGAGAATGTAGGTGAGAGACTGGATCGTCTTACCGAGACCCATGTCGTCCGCCAGAATGCCGCCGAAGCCGTTGGTCGAGAGGTAAGCGAGGAAACGGAAGCCATCGACCTGATAGGGCCGCAGCGTCGCATTGAGCTTGTCCGGCACGGGCGGCAGCACTTCCACTTGGATGTCCCCTGCCCGGTCCTTGATCCGCTTCCATGCCTTCGGGTCGAAGACATCGGCGGCCTTCGGATCGGCCAGCTGCAGCGCGTGCATGCGGTGCGTCTCGCCGGAGAGGTCGAAGGGATCCAGACCGAGGCGCGTGACGGCCTCTCGCTGGTCGGCGTCGAGCTTGATCTCAAGCCGCATCCACGAGCCATCGTCCATCCGCACATAGCCACCACGGGCGGCCACGAGCTGGCGGATCTGTGCCTTGGAAAGATTGACGCCTTCCACATCGATGACGATGCGCAGGTCGAACCAGTCGATCTCCTGGTTGATCACCTCGAAGCGGACCGCGGCAGTGACCGGGTCGTTGAGGATCGACTTCAGGCGCAGGTCGATGTCCAGCGTGACCGCTTCCGGCATCGCCTTGATCCACTCCGCGAACTTTTCCGGGAATTGCTTGGTGATCCGCGATTTGAAAGCCAGCAGCTTCTCATCGTAGGTCAGGCCCATCTCATCCAGCAAGCCGGGGACGGGGTAGAGGTCTTCACGCGCGAAGCGCAGGAGCTGCTTGCCCTTGAGAGCCTGCTGCTCCACGAGCTCCCAGCCTTCCTTGGTCAGGCGCTCGGTGCGGCGCTCCTTCGACTCGATCGCGGTGACGTCGATGACCAAGTGCTCGGTCTCGGCAGCGGTCAGGCCGGCCACGAGCTTGAGCTCGAACTTCGGCTTCAGCTCGAGATCGACGACCCGCTTCTTCAGCGACTCTGGAAGGCTCGCGCCGATCTTGCGCAGGAACTCCACACCTTCCAGTGAGTCGATCACCCGCTTCGGGATCAGGTAGCGCGGCATCACTTCCGTTTCCTCCAGCCAGCGTGGCGGGCCGGGGAAGACGGTTTCGTCGGATTGATAGAGCTCCTTGCGGCCTGGCAGCATGCGGACCGAGTGCGAGACATTCTCGCCGGACTCGGTGACAAGTTGCAGCGCGAAGCTATTCGGATCGTACGGATCGTCCTCGCAGACCCACTTCAGGGCCTCGGTCACCACCTTGAACTCGCGCTCGTCGAGGTTGACGAGGTAGCCCTTCAGCGCCGGCTGGCGGAAGACGCGGTTCATGAAGCGGCAAGCTTCCTCTTGGTCGAAGTCGAAGGTCGTCTCGTTGTGCTCGCGGAAGTAGGACAGGAAGTGCTCCCACAGCACCTGGCTGGGGGCATCCATCCGCAGCGCGGCCTGGTGGTGCATGGTGACCAGGCGCTCGATCTCGTTCTTTTCGCGGATCTGCGACCACAGGCCATTGGCTCCTTCCTTCACCTCCAGGCGGGCCTCATTGATCGTGGCCACCAGACGGAAGGCGACATCCACCGGCGGATCCTGCGGCGGACGCTCGTTGACCTGCTCAATGCGGTCATACCAGGAAGCGACCTCACGCTCCTGCTCCCAATCCGCCATCTTCTTCTGAACGTGCGCCAGATCGGTGATCACGTTCATGAACTCCGGGTAAGGGAGCTTCTTCTTGTAGAAGGCGTAGGCCAGGTAGTTCCAGAACTCGAGGATGTCGCCCGGCGGCATCGGCCACAGTTCCAGCGGCTCGTAGGTGGTGATTTCCCAGCGCGGCGTGATGCGGACCATGTCGTGGTCGTGCAGCTCACCCTCGATCACGTAGCGGCGGTAGCGCTTCTCGATCTTGGAGACGAAGTCGGCCTCCTTGTCGTCCAGCTCGCGGCCCAGCTTGTCCTCGATGATGTCGAGCACCGGGGTATCGTCGAATTCATTCGGCGACTCCGGCAGGTCCTCGCCGCGGTGCATGCGCTCCATCATGGTCGCATACTGGCAGGCGCCGGAGACCAGCTCGTCCTCCGCCGTGCAGGAGCCGAACCAGCGGTTGCCCTGGAGGCGCAGGCTGGTGCGGAAAGTGCCGGTTTCATCCTCCACCCGGCCCTGAATGAAGAGGTGATTGCCGAAAATCTGCGTTACCGTGCCTTCCTTCTGCAGCTTCTCACCGCGTTTGCGGGCATCTTCGGGGAAACTGTTCAGGAAATTCAGGGTCGCTCTGTCGGGATTCATCGCTGGCGGGAATGAATGGAATCGTGGCTACCCGCCTTCGCATCCTTCTGGCACCTTGCAACAGAACGCACGCGACGGCGGGCCGCGACGATAGACCCCGCTTTCCAAAAGGGGCAACAAAAACCTTGGAGGCGGTTTTGTAGGGGGATTTACGGATAGGCCGGGTCGCAAGTGCCGAATCCTAAGCTGCTAGCTGGAGATTGGAGTGCTGTCGCCGCGTTTCTGGCCCCTCGTAGCAGATGGACTCCGGCTGCGTTCCCCGTGACCGGCCGCGAAAAAAATCCGCTGCCGCTTGTCCTTTTCTCCCCCGGATCTCGTTGGGCTGGTCGGAGCTGCTGTTTCCCCGAAGCCACGAACCAACCCCAACCATGAAACTCCTCAGCCAACTTATCCTCGCTGGCACGTCTAGCATCCTCACGATCCTGCCGGCAGCGGCCCAAGGGAATAGCACGCACGAGCTGGAGGTAATCAACCAGCTCTCCTCCAAGGCCGCCGTCTCCTCCATGCCGGTCTCCCAGCTGCTGAACGCGCCGGGGAACGAGGCACTGAAGGCTTTCTTCTTCACGCCGGTGAAAGAGGAAGAAAAAGCCCTGCTGAAGGGCAGGCGCATCGCGGTGCTGGCCGCGGATGGATTCGAGGAGATCGAACTGACGGGGCCCGTTTGGTATTTCAAATCCCGCGGCGCCCAGGTGGACGTGGTGGCGCCGAAATTCAATCCGGCACCGGCGCGCTACGGCCTGAGTACTCCGGAGATGGCGAAGGATCACATCATGGCGATCCAGTATCTCAATCCGGTCGGCTGGGTGAAGGTCGATCGCCGCGCGGATGAGGTCAAAGTGGCCGAATACGACGCGGTCTTCATCCCCGGCGGCGCGTGGAATCCTGACAACCTGCGCTACGACAAGGACACGATCCGCTTCGTCAAGGACTTCAACCAATCCGGCAAACTGATCGCCGCCATCTGCCACGGCCCGGTGGTGCTCGCCTCCGCGGAGATCCTGAAGGGCAAGAAGCTGACCGGCTACTGGAACATCCAGAGCGACCTCGCGAACGCGGGCGGCACGGTGCTCGAGAAGGCCGTCGTGGTGGACGGCAACCTGATCACCAGCCGGCACCCCATCGATGTCGCGGACTTCTCGGTCGCCGTGAAGGACTGGCTGATCCGCCTCTAAGCCTTCCCCCACCCCTCCATCGCCATGAAAATGTTACCACTACTTCTCTCTAGCAGCCTCTTCGCCTTGGCATCGACCGCCCTCGGCCAAACCCCATCCGCCATGAATGCAAAGCCCACGATTGTGCTCGTCCACGGCTTGTGGGCGGACGGTTCCTCTTGGAGCAAAGTTATCACTCCCCTGGTCGACCAAGGTTTCAAAGTCATCGCGGTTCAGAATCCGACCACCTCCTTGGAAGACGATGTCGCGGCTACCAACGCGGCGATCGAGCGGACGGAAGGCGAGGTGATCCTGGTCGGGCATTCCTGGGGTGGCTTCGTCATTACCGAGGCTGGCGCCCACCCGCGGGTCAAGGGCTTGGTCTATGTCGCGGCATTCGCTCCGGACACCGGCGAGACGGTGCCGAAGCTGAGTGAGAACGCCCCGCCTACCAAGCTCTCGGATTTCCTGAAGGAGACCAAGGGGCTTCTCACCGTTTCCAAGGAAGGCGTGGCGGAAGCCTTCGCGGGCGATCTCCCGAAGCAGGAGCAGGAAGTAATCTACGCCGTGCAGCAGCCAGCCTCCCCGAAGGTCTTCGCGGGAGTCGGCAAGCATGCCGCGTGGAAGACCAAGCCGTCCTGGTACGTGGTCGCCGCGAAAGACAAGACCATCAACCCGCAGCTTGAGGAATGGATGGCCAAGCGGGCCAAGGCCAAGACCACGGTCCTCGACGCCAGCCACGTGGCGATGGTCTCCAAGCCGAAGGAGGTGCTGGAGGTGATCCTTGAGGCTGCGAAAAACGCCGGGAACTAGACCCACCTTTGCCCCTAGCCTCCATGAGCAAGGAACTCATCGTGAAGTGGAAGATCAAGGAAGCGGAGATCCCGCGGATCCTCGCCTTGCTGCCGGAACTGGCGGACAAGACCAAGAACGAGGACGGTAATATCTTCTACCGGATCTACCAATCGGAAACCGATCCCGGAGAGCTCGTGCTCCACGAGCAATACGTCGATGCCGAGGCCGCGGAGGCCCACCGGCAATCGGACCACTATCAGCAGATCGTCGCGGCCCAGATCGCCCCCCATCTGGAGCAACGCGAAGTGATGGCAGTTCGAAAGCTGCTTTGAACCCCATTCATCAACCCCAATCACCACTCCTACCATGTCCAAGAAAATCCTCATCATCGTGTCGAACGCCAACGCGATCGGCCCTCACAAGCGAAGGACCGGCAACTTCCTCCCTGAGGTGGCCCATCCATATGCCGAGTTCGACCGAGCCCACTACCAGATCGATTTCGCGAGCCTGAGCGGTGACACGCCATATCTCGACGCGCTCAACCTGGCTGGCGACCCGGACAACCTCGCGTTCCTGGTCGGCAAAGGCTGGGCCGACATGCAAAAAGCCAAGAAGCTCTCAGAGGTCGATGTCAGCGGGTACGATGCCATCTTCATGCCTGGTGGCCTCGCCCCGATGGTCGACATGCCGGAAGACCCGCTGCTCAAGAAGGTCATCAAGGAGACCTGGGAGCGCGATGCCGTGGTCGGTGCCGTCTGTCACGGTCCGGTGTCCCTGCTGAACGTGAAGCTGAGCAATGGCAGCTACCTGCTCAACGGGAAGAATGTCTCCTCATTTACCAACGAAGAGGAGGAGAACTATGCGCTCGCCGACGTGCCCTTCGAGCTGGAAAGCGCGCTGACGAAACAGGGCGCAATCTTCCACAAGACCGGCCCCTGGGAGGCCTACAGCATCGCCGACGGCAAGCTCGTCACCGGCCAGAACCCCGCCTCCGCCAAAGGGGTCGCGGAGAAGATGATCGGCCTGCTGGAAGCCAAGTGAGAATCACCACCACCCTAACAAATAATCGCCATGATAAAGAACATTTCAATCGCACTGGCCGTCACGCTTCTCGCAGTGATGGGACCAGCAGCCAAGGCAGATTCGAAGACCAGCCAAGTCTTCTATCGGACGGCAAAGATCGATGGACTGGACATCTTCTACCGTGAAGCCGGCCCCAAGGATGCACCCGTAGTTTTGCTGCTGCACGGCTTCCCTACCTCCTCGCACATGTTCCGTGATCTGATCCCGAAACTGGCCGACAAATACCACCTCATCGCCCCGGACTATCCCGGCTACGGCAGTAGCTCCTCTCCGTCCGTCGGCGAGTTTGACTACAGCTTCGATAACCTTGCGAAGGTCGTCGAGAAGCTCACCGAGCAGATCAGCCTGAACAAGTATTCCATCTACCTGATGGACTTCGGCGCCCCGATCGGATTCCGCATCGCGGCCAAGCATCCGGAGCGGGTGCAGACCCTGATCATCCAGAACGGCAATGCCTATGAAGAGGGCCTCGACAACGATTTCTGGAAGCCGGTCAAAGTCTACTGGAAAGACCGCAGCAAGGAGAACGGCGACAAGCTGCGCTCGGTACTGACGATCGACGCCACCAAATGGCAGTACCTCAACGGCGTGCGAAATCCCGAGACGATCAGCCCCGATACTTGGGAGCACGTGCAACCGCATCTGGATCGCCCGGGCAACCAGGAGATCCAGCTCTCGCTCTTCTACAGTTACGGCAGCAATCCTCCGCTCTACCCGCAGTGGCAGGAATACTTCCGCAAATACCAACCACCAACACTGATCGTGTGGGGCAAGAACGATGCGATCTTCCCCGCGGCTGGCGCCTATCCCTACAAGCGTGACCTGAAGAACCTGGACTTCCACTTGTTCGATACCGGCCACTTCGCGCTGGAGGAGGATGGAACCGAGATTACCACGCTGATCCGGAGCTTCCTCGACAAGCAGACCGGCAAGTAACTCCCACGAAGTGGCGTGACATTGATGAATGGCCGCCAAGGATCACGAGCAACATTCCCACCCCATGAATACCCCAGCCGCACAAGTTCCCGGAATCCACGAAGACTACGACGTGCTAGTGCTCGGCTGTGGAGAGGGCGGGAAGTTTGCCGCGTGGTCCTTGGCACGAGCTGGCCAGCGGGTCGCGGTGATCGAGCGCAAATACATCGGCGGCTCCTGCCCGAACATTGCCTGCCTCCCGAGCAAGAATGTCATTCACAGCGCCAAGGTGGCGTCGCTTCTAGGGCGCGGAGAGGAGTTCGGGGTCATGACCAGCGATCCGGTCATCGATATGTCAGCGGTCCGCGAGAGGAAGCGCAAGATGGTGACCGGCTTGGTTGAAATGCATCTGAAGAACTTCGAGACGAGCGGCACCGAGCTGATCTTCGGGTCGGGACAATTCGTGGAGCCTAAGGTCATCCAAGTGACATCTGCCGACGGGAGCATCCGGCTCCTGCGCGGCAAGAAGATCATCATCAGCACCGGCAGCCGCGCCCGCGTGGAGCCCCTGCCAGGCATGGTGGAGGCCGCGCCGCTCACCCACATCGAGCTGCTGGAGCTCGACACCGTCCCGGAACATCTGGTCGTTCTGGGTGGTGGCTTTGTCGGTCTGGAGCTTGCCCAGGCGATGCGGCGCTTCGGCAGCCGGGTTACCATCATCGACCGAAATCCACGACTTGCCCCAAGCGAAGACGAGGATGTCTCCGCAGCACTCCAGCAACTATGCGCGGACGAAGGTATCCCGCTGGTCTTGAAGTCGGTCGTGACACGGGTCGAGGGAAGATCGGGCGATGCCGTGAAGCTGACCGTGACAAACGGGAGCACGGAAGACCTCCAGCAAGGAACACATCTTCTGGTTGCCAGCGGACGCCTCCCGAATACCTCCGGAATTGGCCTGGATCTTGCCGGGGTGGAGGTCACCGAGCGCGGCCACATCCAGGTGAACGAACGCCTGGAGACCACGGCTCCGGATGTGTTTGCAGTGGGAGACTGTGCCGGCAGCCCGCATTTCACGCACATCGCCTTCGACGACTTCCGGATCGTCCGGGATAACATCCTCGGAGGGAATCGGGTCACCACCCACCGGCAGTTGCCCTTCTGTCTATTCACCGATCCCGAGTTCGCCCGGGTCGGCTTGAGCGAAACCGAGGCGAAGAAGGAAGGCGTCGCCTATCGCAAGGCCACAGTCCCGATGGCCGCCGCGCTGCGCACCCGCACCCTGTCCGAGACCCGCGGCTTCATGAAAGTGCTGGTCGCGGCGGACAGCGACCGCATCCTCGGCATTACCGTTTTCGGAGTCGGAGCCGGTGAGATCATGGCCGTGGTCCAAGTCGCCATTCTGGCAGGTCTGCCCTATACGGTGCTGCGGGATGCGGTCTTCGTCCACCCGACATTGCCCGAAGGATTGATCCCGCTCTTCACTGCTATCCCTCCCTTGGGGACCAGCAAGTAGCCGCGCCTACATCCCCTCCTCCATCTCGCGGAAGAGCCAGGCGCGGGAGAAGTTCCAGTAGTTCTTCACCGTGGATACCGAGATGGCTAGAAGCTCCGCGATCTCCTCATGGGTCATGCCCACGAAGAAGCGGAGCTTCACCACCTTCGCCTGGAGCGGATGCTCTTGGGAGAAGCGGTCGAGAGCCTCGTGGAGATCCAGCATCTGCTGATCGGTGATCGGGGCAACCAATTCGAATTCCTCGATCTGAAGCCGCTCCAGATCACCGCCGTGCTTGGGAGTAAGCTTGCGCCGTGCGCGGTCGATCAGGATGTGGCGCATCGCCTCGGCCGCCGCCGCAAAGAAGTGCCCGCGGTCTGCGAAGCTCGTCTTGTCCGAGCCCGCCAGCTTCAGCCAGGCCTCGTGCACCAAGGCGGTCGGCTGCAGGGTCTGGCCTGCGGGCTGTTGGGACATCCGGTAGGCAGCGAGCTTGCGCAGCTCGTCATAGACCATCTGGAGCAATTCCTCCGCGGCTTGTGGTCGCCCTTCCTGGACGGCGGTCAGGATCACGGTGAAATCGTTCATGGCGGAGGAGTGGCCACTGCATAAGTCATACCAGCGGCGGGAAGCAATCACCTGCTCGTTTTGCCATCCACCACCATCGCCCGTGCCTCCGCCAGCAAGTCCCGGGCGATGATCCAGTCCCGCCAATCCCTGCCCAGGTTCATTGTCTCGATCTTTGGCAGCTTGCCTTCAAAGACCGCACTTGCTCGCCCAAGCGCCGCCGCCGCATCCTCCGGCCGCTTCATCGCCTGCAAGGCGATCGCCCGCACCGCCAGCGCCGCGGCCTCCGGCTGCGGCATGGAATCCCCCACCCCGGCGGCAAGTTCCGCCGCCGCAGTGAAATCCCCCCGACGAAGCTCGGCCAGCGCCTTGCAAACTTGCAGGGACGGCGCGGAGACATCATCCGCTCCCTCCTCCCGCGGCAGGTCCAGCATGCGGGCCACCGCTTCCAGATCACCTGCCGAAGCCGGGCGCATGAGACAACACTTCGCCATGCGGTGGGCAGTCACGCGGTCGGTCGTTGCCGCAAATCGCGTGAGGATCTCCGCACACAGCTTCCGGTAGGCCTCCTCATCGCCACTGGCCGCCAGCGCCGGTGCCAGCCGGTGATAGTAATCCTGCTTGTCCGGCTTGATCGCGACCAAGCGAGCGGCATCCTCCGCCGCTTCCCGCCATCGGCCGGTCCGTGAGCGGAACTCCGTGCGCATCTCCAGCACGGGCACGAACTGCGGCGATCCCGCGAACTCCGGCGCCAGCAATTGATCGAACACGGCATCCGCTTCCGCGAACTTCTTCTGCTCTTGCAAGGTGACCACCAGGCAGCCGATCGCGACGTCGGCCATGTTGCTATAGTCGCCACCCTGGACGAGGCTGTGCGCCACGTATTCGCGATACAGGGGCTCCGCCTCGGCGAATACACCCGCGTTGCGATACAGTTCAGCCAGTCGGAAGGTCGCATCCAAGCGTTCGGGATGCTCCACGTGGAAGCCTTTCCGGAACGCCGCCACGGCACGAGCAAGGCACTCCCGTCCCTCGTCGCTGCGTCCCTGCCCCAGCAGTGCGGCGGATAGATTGCTCAATGTCCGCGCCTCTTCCGGAGAGTCCTCCTCCCCCAAGTGCTGGCGCGCCGCTAGCACCTCACGGAACATGGGCTCGGATTCCTTGTATCTCTTCGAATCATGGATGACCACGGCCAGGTTGCTCATCCCGTTGACCACATCCGGATGATCCGGTCCGAGGTTCTTTTCGCGCCAGGCAAGCACCCGGCGCATCAGCGCCTCGGCCTCCTCGTGCCGCTTCTGGCGAGAGCGCAAGATGGCGAGCCTTTCGATCGTCAGCATCCCTTGCGCCCCTTCCTCTTCACCAAGCTCAATCCACAGGGCGCGTGCCGACTCCAAGGAGTCTTCAGCCTCATCGTAGCGGCCTTCCATCAGCACGATCTGGCCGAGTTGGGTCCGGGCGACGGCGACTCCGGCACCATCGGGAGGAAAGCTTGCCTTGCAGAGCTCCAAGGTCCTGCGGAACATTCGCTCGGCCGAGGCGTGGTCACCCATCTGGCTGTAGGATTCCCCCATCACCGAGCGTAGCTTGGCTTCCACCTCGGGCTGATCCGCCAGCTCCTTGCCGATCGCCTGGTCGGTCCGGGCGAGCAGGTCCCGCACGATCGCGAGGTCACGCCCCGGCGCCACTGCCAGCGCATCCCCAGTGAGCATCTTGCCCAGGAAGCCGCTCACCTGGATGTTCTTCGCGGTTTCCTTGCGGGCCTTGTCTTTCTCGATCTCGGCTTGCTGGTGCGCCGCTTTTTCCCTGGCCAGCAACACGGAAACCACGGCCAGGCTGCCCACCAGCAAGAGCGCGATCACCGCAATGCCGCCCACCAGCAGGCGGTTGCGCGCCGCCAGCTTGCCGAGCTGATAGAGCAGGCTCGGCGGCCGGGCCGCAACCGGTTCATCCGCCAGGTAGCGCTGCACTTCCATCGCCAGGGCATTGGCCGTCGGGTAGCGCCGCGTCCGGTCCTTCTCCATGGCCTTCATCACGATCCAGTCGAGATCGTGGCGCAGCATCCGCACCAGCTTCAGCGGCTCCGACTGCCGAAGCTCCGCGACCTTGCCGAGATCGGCGGCAGGCATCGCCTTCAAGCGCGCGGACGGACGCAGCGGCACCTTGTCCAGAATGTCCCGTCGCACCTCATCCAGCCCGCTCTTGAAGGGATCCCTCAAGCCGAAGGGTGGCACACCTGTTAGAAGCTCGTAGAGCAGCACGCCCAGGCTGTAGATGTCCGTGCGGGTATCCAGGTCCGAGCTCTTCATCGCCGCCTGTTCCGGGCTCATGTAGTTCGGCGTGCCCATCAGCATCTCCTGCGCGGTGAAGAGGGTCTTGTCCGTCAGCTGCTCGCCGCTCATGGCCTTGGCGATGCCGAAGTCGATCACCTTCGGCAGCGGAGAGCCTTCACCCGTGGTGCTCACCAGCAGGTTCGAAGGCTTGATATCGCGGTGGATGATCCCCTTCTGGTGCGCGTGCTGGATCGCGTGACAGACCTGCACGAAGAGCTCCAGCCGCGCGCGGACCGTCAGCGAGTGCCCATCGCAATAGCTGGTGATCTTCTCGCCGCGGACCAACTCCATCACGAAGTAAGGCCGGCCGCTTGCCGTCGCCCCGGCGTCGTAGACCTGCGCGATGTGCGGGTGCTCCATCATCGCCAGCGCCTGCCGCTCCGACTCGAAGCGCGCGATCACGCTGTTGCTGTCCATGCCGGGCTTCACCACCTTCAGCGCGACCTCCCGCCGCACCGGCGCGTGCTGCTCGGCGCGATAGACCACGCCGCAGCCGCCCTCTCCGATCTGCTCCAGCAGCGTGTATCTGCCAACCCGCTGGCCCGGGCGCTCACCGATCGTCTGGCCCTTTCCGCTGGGAATCAGATTCATCCCTTCTTCCAGGAATTCCCCGGCGCTATCGTGAGCCCGTAGCAAGCCCTCCACCTGATCGCGCAAGCCGGTATCGCCCGCACAGGCGCGATCCAGGCAATCCGAGCGCTCCGTGACGGGACGCTCCAAGGCCTGGTTGAAGATCTCGATGACCTGCTCGGGGGAAAAGTTCATCGCTGCCCGCATTTCTTCCCGAATTCGGGAGGAAGGACAAATGGAAAGGGCTGGCCCGCGTCGGCTTTCCCCGCTTCGTCCCGTCGGGCCTCTAGAGCCCCGAGGCTCAACTGCCGGAGTGGGCAATCAGCACCAGAGCGCCATCCTCCGCCACGGGGAGATTGCCGGCCTTGATGCAGTTGGAGAGTTGCAGGGCGGGAAGATTTGCACTCTCCGGATGCACCTTGATCAGGCCATCAAAGTAACTCAGGGCTAGTGCGAGGTGCTTCCTCCGCGGGTCCACGATTCCCAAGCCTGTCCAGTCACCACGCTTGGCGACGATCCACTCCCAACCAAATTCGCGGCAAACCGCCCTGCCCCACAGAGAGCCCAAGGCCATCGGGCAATCCTCTCCCAATGGCATCGGCGGCTTCCTCCGGAACAGCCCGGCCCTCGTATTCTGACGGCAAAGGAACTCGTGGATCTCCTGATGGATGATTCCGGGAGCCGCATCCTCGGGAAGCCCCAGCAGATCGAGGGCGGCGAAACACGCAGCTCCGATCGCTCTTTCCTCATGTTCGCCCAAGGCCGCGACTTCAGTCATGGCTTTGGAGATATCTAGGATGTAAAGCAGAGCGAGACCAAAGTCCTCACTACCTCGCCTAACAGGCCCCCATCCCCGCTTCCCGACGCCAGGAATCCAGAGCCTCGAAGGGCACCACTGAGATAGCCCACCACCATTGATGGCTGGCTTACTCCAAGGTGGCTGCGCCGCTGCTAACAGCTGCGCAGCCCTCCCCTCGCCGCACTTCACTTTTTCTTCGCCAGCAAGGAAGCCCCCGTCATTTCCTTCGGCTTCTCCAGACCCATCATCTCCAGCAGGGTCGGCGCGACGTCCGCGAGGATGCCGTCCTTCACCTGATACTTGTCCGCATCCGCAGCCACGTAGATCAGATGTACGAGATTCGTCGTATGCGCGGTGTGAGGGGAGCCGTCCGGATTGATCATATACTCGCAGTTCCCGTGGTCCGCGGTGAGCAGGAGCTTGCCGCCGAGCTTGAGGGTGGCATCCACCACCTTCTCGCAGCAGGCGTCGATCTTCTGGCAGGCCTTGATCGCGGCTTCCACCACGCCGGTGTGGCCGACCATGTCGGGATTGGCGAAGTTGATGATGACCAGGTCGTAGTCCTTGATCTTGGAGAGCACGAAGGCCGTCACCTCATCGGCGCTCATCTCCGGCTTCAGGTCATAGGTCGCCACGTCCTTGGGCGATGGGATGATGCCGCGGTCCTCGCCCTTGTTCGGCTTTTCGATGCCGCCGTTGAAGAAGTAGGTCACGTGCGGATACTTCTCCGTCTCCGCGATCCGGAGCTGGGTCTTCTTCGCCTTCGCGGCGGCCTCGCCCAGGCCCATCTTCAGGGTCTGCGGGCGGAAGATCACCTCGCACTTGTAGTTCTTGTCGTACTCCGTGAGCGTCACATAGGTGACCTTCGGGCGGCGACCGGCCTTGAAGTGCTTGAACTCGCCCTCCGTAAGGAAGGTCTCGGAGATCTGGCGCACCCGGTCCGCGCGGAAGTTGAAGAACAGCACCACGTCGCCATCGCGCACCAGCTTCTTGCCCGGCGTTACGAAGACCATCGGCAGCAGGAACTCATCGGTCTTGCCTTCCTCATACTTCTCCTGGATCGCCTCGGATGGCAGCACGTCCTTCGCCTCGCCGATGCCGTGGACGATCGCGTCCCAGGCCAGCTTGGTGCGGTCCCAGCGCTTGTCGCGGTCCATCGCATAGTAGCGGCCGGTCACCGTGGCGATGCGGGCACCGTATTTGGCGATTTCATCCTCCACCTTCGAGACATAGCCCGCCCCGCCGGTCGGCGAGGTATCGCGGCCATCGGTGATGGCGTGGACATACATGTCGCTCACGCCTGCCGCCTTCGCCAGTGCCACCATCGCGCAGAGGTGGTCCTGATGCGAGTGCACCCCGCCATCGGACAGCAGCCCGATGAAGTGCAGGCGCTTGCCCTTCTCCGCGGCGGTCGCCAGTGCTTTCTTGAAAACCTTGTTCTTGGCCAGGGTGCCGTCCTCGATCGCCTTGTTGATGCGGGTCAGGTCCTGGTAGACGATCCGCCCGGCGCCCAGATTCAGGTGGCCCACCTCGGAATTCCCCATCTGCCCCGCCGGCAGGCCCACGTCCAGGCCGGAGGCGCTCAGGAAGCCCTTCGGGTACTTCTCGAACATCGCATCGTGGAACGGCGTCTTGGCCAGCAAGGTGGCATTGCCATCCTTCTTGGCAGTCTTCTGTCCTCCGGGGTTCACACCCCAGCCGTCGCGAATGATAAGCACCACCGGTTTCTTGGCCATTTCGGGGCCGCGTTTAACGGCCTGCGCGGCCAGCGTCCAGCGGGGATTCCGCCACAGCGGGAAGTCCCCGACATGAGCCCATCGGTCCCATGGGTCCCACAAGACCTGTTTCCCCACCGGAAGGATGACCCGCCGCCCGCCCGTAATGCCCTGCCCCACGTGCTCCTCAGGCTTCTTCCTCCCCCGCCAAGCACAAAATCGCCGACTTTTTAGACAGCCAGGGCGGGGCTTTTCGCTAGCCACCGGGCATCCGGGGTGATTGGAAAGCGGGGCGGCCGAGCTGGTCGCCACGATGAAGAATCATTCCGACGGCCATTGCGGCCGCCAGCCCGCCCTCGCCGCCGCCTCTTTGGCGGCCCTCGGCATTGTTTTCGGGGACATCGGCACCAGCCCGATCTACGCCTTCCGTGCCTGCTTCAATGCCGAGCAGCATGGCGCCCCGATCAGCGCGGAAAACCTCGTGGGGGCAGCCTCCCTGGTCATCTGGTCCCTGATCCTGGTCGTCTCGCTCAAGTACCTCTTTATCATCCTGCGCTTGGACAACCGCGGGGAAGGTGGGATCCTGGCTCTCTCCGCCCTGATCCGCTCCGGTGCCCGCCGCCTAGGCGGCAGCGACCCGAAGACCGTGCTCTTCCTCGGCCTCGCCGGTGCCGCCCTGATTTATGCGGATGGCATGCTCACCCCCGCCATCTCCGTGCTCAGCGCCGTGGAGGGCCTGTCCGTCAGCGCCCCGGTGGTATCGGATTGGATCCTGCCCATCTGTGTGGGCGTCCTGATCGGGCTTTTCGCAATCCAGCGCTTTGGAACTGGCCGTGTCGGCGTGATCTTCGGCCCGGTGCTCCTGCTGTGGTTCTTCGTCATTGGTGCCCTAGGCCTGCGGATGGCGCTCAAGCACCCTGCGATCTTTGGCGCGATCAGTCCGCATGCGGCCCTGATGTTCATGATCCACGAGTGGCATCATGCCTTCCCCCTGCTGGCATCAGTCTTCCTGGCCGTCACTGGGGGTGAAGCCTTGTATGCGGACCTCGGTCACTTCGGCGTGAAGCCGATCCGCGCCGCTTGGTTCACCGTGGTCTTCCCCGGACTCGCGCTGAATTACCTCGGCCAAGCCGCCCTGCTCACCGAGGACCCGGCCGCGATTGAGAATCCCTTTTTCAAGCTCGCTCCGGAGGCCCTGCGGCTCCCGCTGACCATCCTCGCCACCTGTGCCGCGGTGATTGCCAGCCAAGCGCTTATTTCCGGCGCATTCTCCCTGACCACCCAGGCCGTGCAGCTCGGCGTGCTGCCGCGCGTGCGCATCCGCTACACCTCCGAGCACTCCGCCGGACAGGTCTACGTGCCCTCTGTGAACAAGCTGCTCGCCATCGCCTGCATCCTGCTGGTGCTCTGGAAGAAGGAGTCCACCAAGCTGGAAGCCGCCTACGGCATCGCCATTGCCCTGACCATGGCCATCACCTCGCTGCTCTTTTACTCCGCCGCCATCGCGGTCTGGGGCTGGAGCAAGGTGAAGGCCTTGGCCATGACCTCGGCTTTCATGGCCGTGGATGGTGCCTTCCTCGCGGCGAATACCCACAAGATCGTCGACGGCGGCTGGCTTCCGCTGGTGGCCGGTGGCGCGATCTTCGCCATTATGATGACCTGGCTCTGGGGCCGTGCCCGCCTCTACGCCCGCCTCTCCCGCGAGGCCCTGCCGGTCGCCGCCCTGCTCACGGATCTCAAGCGCGGCTCGATCCACCGCGTGCACGGCACCGCCGTCTATATGAGCGGTCGCGGCGACACCGTACCCACCGCCCTACTCCACAACCTGAAGCACAACCAGGTGCTCCACGAGAAGGTCGTGCTGCTCCACGTCCACACCCTCGACCAGCCCTACGTGAATCCCCGCGAGGCCGCCGAACACTTCGACCTCGGGGAAGGTATGCATCGCGTGAATCTCAACTTCGGCTTCGCGGACACGCCTGATGTGCCGGACGCGCTGAAGAACCGCCTGCCGGACGAAGTGAAGTTCAATCCCGGCAAGGCCACCTACTTCCTCGGCCGCGAGAGCTACGGCGTCGGCAAGAACGCCAGCGCCCTCGACCGCATCCGCCTCGCCCTCTTTGCCGTCATGGCGCGAAATGCATCGCCCGCCACCGCCTACTTCCGCCTGCCCCCGGGCCGCGTGGTCGAGCTCGGCGCGCAGATCACCTTGTGAAAGGTAGTCCGCTCAGTCCCCTGAGCGGACGAAGCAGCTCTAGCGGCTGCCCTCCCAAGGGAACGAACACATTCACTTCCGTGTGTTCTGCGTATTCCGTGGTTTGATTCTCCCCGCTGTTTGAATTCCGCGGAGTTTCGCGTCCTTTCGCGGTTCGACTCCGCTCCGTTTGAAATTGCCTCGCCCGAAATCTTCCACGGAAGGTTTGCTTTCCGTCGAACGCCAGCTACTGTTAGGTAGAAGGTGGATCGGGATGAACCGGTCCATCCAACAGGAAAGGACCCCGTCCTATGCTTGGCAATATCCTGCGTTTCTTCCGCGGCGACCCTCGCCATCAGCGAAGGGAAAGACCGCTGGATGACGCTCCTCTGCCGAAGCTGGGACTGGCCCTTTCCTCGGGTGGTGCCCGCGGCCTCGCTCATGTGGGAGTCCTCCAAGTGCTGGAGGAGAACCAGATCGAGGTCCATGCCATCGCGGGCTCCAGCATGGGAGCCTACATCGGTGCCCTTTGGGCCGCCGGTTTCTCGGGCAAGGCGTTAGAAGAACTCGCAGAGGAGATGCACGACCGCCGTCAGCTTTGGCGACTGGCCGATCCGATCTTCCCACCGATGAAGGGGCTCTTCCATGGCCTCAAGGCCCGCGCCCATCTCGAACGCTCTCTGGGCGACCTCTGCTTCGAGGACCTCGAACGCAAGGTTCTCGCCGTCTCCGTGGACATCGATACCAAGGAGCGCATCGTCTTCCGCAGGGGCCGCATTGCCGATGCTGTGCACGCCTCCTGCGCCATGCCCGGCATCATCGCCCCCGTGCTGATCAACGGCCATCGCTGCGTCGATGGCGGAGTGATCGATCCCGTTCCGGTAGGAGCGTTGCACAAGTTCGCCGACGTCGACCGAGTCCTCGCCGTCTCCGTGGTGCCGACCTTCCAAGACGTGGATGAAGGCCTCTGCCGCAACGATGACGAGCCACCACCAAGCTGGCTCAAGCGCTTCGGCCGCACCCTCAACGGCAACGTCAACCTCCTCGCCAAGGGCAACATGATCGACACCTTCCGCCAGGGCATCCGCGCCGCACAGATCCGCCTGGCCCACGAGTCTTGCAAGCGCGCCGACCTCTGCCTGCGCCCTGAGCATTTCTTCGCGCCCTGGCATGACTATGCCGGGTTCCGGCGCTTCATCGATGCCGGCCGCAAGGTCGCGACCGAGAACCTCGATGAGATCCGCGCCCTGCTGCGCCCCGATTTCCGTCAGACCCATGAAACCTCGCCCTACATATCCATGGTGGGCCACGACGTCGCGTGACGAAACCCACTTCCGCCAGGACGTGCTCTTGAGGCGCCTCCTGCACGACCGTGTGGTGCCATTCACGGCCTATTACTCGAAGCTCTTCCGCGAGCACGGCATCGAAGCCGGTGACATTCGCGGCACCGACGACCTGGCAAAGTTGCCCTTCACCTCGAAGCGGCTGTTAGAGAACCCCAAGGACTTCGTCATCATCCCGGACGAGTCCGCCCTCAGGCACCAGTGGTCGAGCATCCGCCATGCTCTCACGCACGGCCCCGCCGCCACCAAGCAAATGCTGGAGGAAGAACTCAGGCCGATCCTGATGACCAGCACCACCGGCCGCAGCGCCGCACCGGTGCCTTTCCTCTACACGAAGCACGACATCGCGAACCTGGAGGAAGGCGGCCGCCGCATGATGGAGCTCGCCAATTCCGATCCTTCCTGGCGGCACATCAATGCCTTCCCCTTCGCGCCGCACCTCGCCTTCTGGTTGGCCCACCATGCGGGCACCGGATTCAATACCTTCATGCTCTCCACCGGCGGGGGCAAGACCATGGGTACCGATGGCAACCTGCGCCTGATCGGCAAGGTCCAGCCGGACGCGATCATCGCGATGCCGACCTTCTTCTATCACCTGCTCCAACAATCGGCAGCGGAGAAGATCCAGTGGCCGAATCTCAAGCGCGTGGTGCTCGGCGGCGAGAAGGTCCCGAATGGCATGCGCAAGAAGCTCGCCGCGCTCTGTGCGGAACTCGGCGCACCCGATGTCGCGATCATGGCCACCTACGGCTTCACCGAAGCAAAGATGGCCTGGATCGAATGCATGCCGGAGAAGGGTGGCAAGCCCACCGGCTACCACATCTATCCGGACATGACCTTCATCGAGATCATCGATCCTGAGACCGGCGAGCGTGTGCCCGACGGCCATCCCGGTGAGATCGTCTGCACGCCGCTGGATGCACGCGGCACCGTGGTCATCCGCTACCGCACCGGCGATCTCGTGGAGGGTGGCCTCACTTGGGAGAAGTGCCCCTGCTGCGGCCGAACCTGTCCGCGCTTGTTAGGCAAGATCTCCCGCGTCTCCGACATCCGTCGCCTGAACATCGGCAAGCTCAAGGGCACCATGGTCGACTTCAACGCGCTGGAGAACTTGCTCGACGATACCGAAGGCCTCGGCGCCTGGCAGATCGAGCTCAAGAAGCGCAACGACGACCCGCTCGAAAGCGACCTCGTGCTGGTCCACGCCGCGCCTTCCAACGGCTGCGATCGCAATGTCCTCAAGCAGCGCATCAGCAACCGCTTCGGCCAAGCGGTCGAGTTCACGCCGAATGACATCGTCTTCCACTCCTGGGACGAGATCCGCCAACTGCAGGGCGTGGGCAAGGAACTCAAGGAGCAGAAACTGGTCGATCACCGGCCGACCCTCGAAAACTAACTGAACCCTGCCATGAGTGATCTCCATATCATTGCCGGACTCCGGACGCCCTTCTGCCGCTTGGGCTCGGACTTCGATGGACTGAGCGCGGACGACCTCGGCCGCCACGCCTGTACCTCGCTGCTGCTACGCACCGGCATCGACCCCGCCTTGATTGATGAAGTCATCTTCGGCTGCGTCGCCCAGCCTGCAGATGCTGCCAACGTCGCGCGCATCATCGCCCTGCGCTCCGGCATCCCGCAGCACATCCCAGCCGCCACCGTGCACCGCAACTGCGCCTCCGGCATGGAAGCGATCACCGCCGCCCACCAGCGCATGGCGGCCGGCATGGGCGATCTCTTCCTCGTCGGCGGCACCGAGAGCATGTCGAGCGTGCCAATGATGTTCTCGCACGCCAGCGCGCTGAAGTTCGGAGAACTCGCGAAGGCCAAGCAGACCGGCCAGAAGATCACCGCCATCGCCGGCTTCCGCCCCAGTGACTTTAAGCCCCGCGTCGGCCTGCAACTTGGCCTCACCGATCCCTACAGTGGCATGATCATGGGCGACACCGCTGAGATCCTTGCCCGCGAATATCACCTGACCCGTGAGATGCAGGATGCCTTCGCCGCAGAGTCTCACCGCAAGGCCATCGCCGCCCGCGACAAGCTCGCGGAAGAAATTGCCCCCGTGCATCTGCCCGGCCACGCCGTGATGCAGGACAACGGCATCCGCGAGGACTCGACTCCCGAAAAGCTGGCCAAGCTCAAGCCGATCTTCGACCGCCAGACCGGTAGCGTCACCGCGGGCAATAGCTCGCAGATCACCGATGGCGCGGTTGCCCTCTTGGTCGGCAGCGAGTCTGCAGTCAAACGCCTCGGCATTGAACCGCTGGGCCGCCTCACCGGCTACGCCTACAGCGGCTGCGATCCCAAGCGTATGGGCCTCGGCCCCGTGCACGCCATCGCCCTTGCCCGCCAGCTCACCGGTCTTTCTCCCGAGGATGCCGATCTCGTGGAGATCAACGAAGCTTTCGCCGCGCAGGTTCTCGCCGTGCTCGCCGCACTCAAGGAGCCCGCGAAGTCCGGCCACAACCTCCACCCGGTCGAGATCCCGCCCGAAAAGCTCAACCGCCGCGGCGGCTCGATCGCCCTCGGCCACCCGGTCGGCGCCACCGGTGCCCGCCTTGCGCTAACCGCTCTTCATCAACTCCGCGAAACCGGCGGCAAGCGCGCCTTGATCAGCGCCTGCGTCGGTGGCGGCCAAGGAGCCGCCCTCTGGCTCGAACACAACTGACCATTGCCATGAACCATCTCCACTTCCAGATCCAAGACCGCCACGGCGTCCTGACCTTCGACCGCGAAGGCTCCTCGGCGAACATCTTCGACCGCGACGCGCTCGTGGAACTCTCCGCGAAGCTCGATGCGCTCTCCGCCCATCCCGAGTTGCAAGGCCTGCTGATCCGCTCGGCCAAGCCGACCATCTTCATCGCTGGCGCCGACCTCAAGGCACTCAGTTCTGCCCAAGGTTCAGATCTCCGCGACCTGATCGAACTCGGCCAAGCCACCTTCCAGAAGCTCGCCAAGCTCCCCTTCCCGACCGTTGCCGCGATCCACGGTGCCTGCGTCGGCGGCGGACTTGAGCTCGCCCTCGCCTGCGATTGGCGCGTGGCCAGCGATGCGTCCGCCACCAAGATCGGCCTGCCGGAGACCAACCTCGGCATCCTGCCCGCCTGGGGCGGCACCACGCGATTGCCCCGCCTCATCGGCCTGCCCACGGCGCTGCCCCTCATCCTCGGCGGCAAGATCATGGTCGCGAAGGCCGCAAAGTCGAAGGGCATCGTCGATGCCGTGGTCCCGCAGGAGAACCTTGAAGCCTACGCGCTGACCTTCTTCAAACGCGGCAAACGCCGCCTGCCCCATCGCCCGCTCCTTCACAATGGCATCGTCGCACCGCTGATCGGCAAGAAGGCCCGCAAGGCTCTGCTAGAAAAGACCCGCGGCCTCTACCCGGGGCCCGAAGCCGCTCTCGAGGTGGCCATCCAATCCTGCCACGGCCCGCTCGAGGAAGGCTTCAAGCGCGAGCGCGATGCCATCTTGCAACTCGCCCCGCGCCCCGAGACCCACCAGCTCATGCGCCTCTTCCTCCTGCAGGAACGCGCCAAGAAGCACCGCATCGTGCAGGCCGAACCGCATAAGGTCGGCCGCTGCGCCGTCATTGGTGCCGGGGTCATGGGGGCGGGCATCGCTTATTGGCTCAGTGCCCGCGGCCATGAGGTGGTCCTGCGCGACATCAATGACGAGGCCATCGCCAAGGGTATCAGGGCCATCGCAAAGAACTACGATGAAGCCCGTAATCGCCGGGTCTTCACCCCTACCGAGACCCAGCGCGGGCTCGATCGGATTCTTCCCTCTGCTGTCCCAGTCCCGCTCGACCGCTGCGATTTGGTCATCGAAGCAGCGGTCGAGCGACTGGACATCAAGAAGAAGGTCTTCGCCGATCTCGCCGCCCGCACCCGTCCGGACACCATCCTCGCCACCAATACCTCGGCCCTGCCGGTGCACGAACTCGCCGAGGTGGTTGGCAATCCCGAACGCCTTGTCGGGCTGCACTTCTTCAATCCAGTGCACCGCATGCAACTGGTGGAGGTGGTCCGCACCCCGCAGACCTCGGACGCCACCCTCGCCACCGCCGTCGCCTTCGTCCGCTCGATCGGCAAGCTGCCGGTGGTGGTCCAGGACGCCCCGGGCTTCCTCGTCAACCGCATCCTGATGCCCTACCTCGTGGAGGCCGCGAAGCTCTTCGAACGCGGCGGCGATCCCAAGGCTATCGACGACGCGATGCTCGACTTCGGCATGCCGATGGGCCCGCTGCGCCTGCTCGATGAAGTCGGCCTCGATGTCGCCGCCCATGTCGCCCGCACCCTCGCCGAGGCCTTCCCCGAGCGCATGAGCGTGCCCGCCTTGCTCGACAAGCTCATCGCCGGCGGTCATCTCGGCCGCAAGTCCGGATCCGGCTTCTACAGCTACGAGGGTCATCGTACCACACCAAATCCCGCCGCTCTCAATCTCCGCACCGGCAATCAAGCGGCACCCGCCGATACCGCGGCGCTCCTCGCCCGCAGCATGAGCGACGAAGCCCGTCTCTGCCTCAACGAACACGTCGCGGACACCGCCGATGACATCGACCTCGCGATGGTTCTCGGCACCGGCTACGCGCCCTTCCGCGGCGGCCCCCTCCAATACCAGATCGACCAAGCCATGCGGCCCAAGGCCACGGCTCAACCTAGCACCCCGAGATCCCATGAAAGCTTCACTCACGCCACCCACCGCCACTCCTGATCCGGAGAAGAAGCCCGCGAAGCCGGCCGAAGCCTCGATCATCGACACCACGAAAATGTCGGCGGGCCAGCGTGCCGCTCTCGAGCTCGCCGAATCTTCTCGCGATAGCCGCGAACTCAGCGGATTCGCGGCCTCGATCTTCGATGGAACCCCGGACTTCAGCGTGCTCTTCCCCTTCCCGGAACAGACGCAAGACGATCGCGCCGAGGGCGACGCATTCCTCCAGAAGCTCGGGACCTTCCTCCGCGAGCGCACCGATCCCGATGCCATTGACCGCGACGGCGAGATCCCCGATGACGTCATCCAGGGCCTCGCCACCCTCGGTGCCTTCGGCATCAAGATCCCGAAGGATCTCGGCGGCCTCGGACTCTCGCAGACCAACTACTCGCGCGCCGCAATGCTCCTGGGTGGCCACTGCGGTAATCTAACCGCCCTGCTCTCCGCCCACCAGTCGATCGGCATCCCGCAGCCCCTGCTCGCCTTCGGCACGGATGAGCAGAAGAAGAAGTATCTCCCGCAATGCGCCGCCGGTGGCATCTCCGCCTTTGCTCTAACGGAAACCGAAGTCGGCTCCGATCCCGCGCGCATGAAGACCAGCGCCAAGCTCTCCGAGGATGGCAGTCACTGGATCCTCGATGGCGAGAAGCTCTGGTGCACGAATGGCCTCAAGGCCAAGCATCTCATCGTGATGGCCCGCACCCCCATGCCGGGCAAGCCGAACGCCATTACCGCCTTCATCGTCGAGACCGCATGGCCGGGCGTGGAGATCGTGACCCGCTGCCGCTTCATGGGCCTGCGCGCGCTCTACAATGGCGTGATCCGCTTCACCAATGTGAAGATCCCCCGCGAGAACGTGGTCGCGGGCGAGGGCAAGGGTCTCAAGGTAGCTCTGACAACGCTGAACACCGGGCGGCTCACCCTCCCCGCCGCATGCGTTGGCCTGCTCCGCCGCTGCCTCGATATCGCGGTCTCCTGGTCGCGCGACCGCGAGCAATGGGGCCAGGCCATCGGCAAGCACGAGGCCATCGCCGGCAAGCTCGCCGACCTTGCCGCGGATGCCTTCGCCACCGAGGCGATGGTCCGCTACACCTCTGCCTTAGTCGATGTCGACAAGCACGCCGACATTCGCTTGGAAGCCGCAATGGCCAAGCTCTGGGGCACCGAGGCCGGCTGGCACGGTGCCGATAGCACCATGCAGATCAAGGGTGGCCGTGGCTACGAGACCGCCGACTCCCTGCGCAATCGCGGCGACAAGCCAGATCCGATCGAGCGCCTGCTGCGCGACAGCCGCATCAACACCATCTTCGAAGGCTCCACCGAGATCATGCATCTCTTCATCGCCCGTGAGGCGCTCGACCCGCACCTGCGCCGTGGTGCCGCCGCGCTCGATACCCGCAAGGCCGCCGGCGAACGCCTCTCCGCCGCTGCCAAGGCCGGCGTGTTCTACGCCAAGTGGTATCCCGCCCGCTGGCTCCCGGGCTCCGGCCACATCCCCCACGCCCTCGACCGGCCCCTTAAGCATGGCCTCCACGATGTCGCCAAGCTCAGCCGCAAACTGGCCCGCACCCTCTTCCACTCGATGGCGAAGAACGGCCCCAAGCTCGAACGCCGCCAGCTTCTGTTAGGCCGCCTTGTCGATATCGGCACCGAGCTCTTCGCGATGAGCGCCGCCATCGCCTACGCCCACTCGCTGAAGGACGAAGCCTCGATCAAAACCGCCCGCTTCATCTGCCACCGCGGCAAGCGCCGGATCGCAACTCTCTTCAGCGACGCCGCAAAATCACCCGACGCCGAGGCCTACCGCCTCGCCAAGAGCCTGCTGGAGAGCTGACCGCTCAGCCCCTCGCCCCCTTCGACAAGCCCGCTTCGAGCTTCGAGAGGAACTCGGCGATGGGCTTAACCGCGTGCGTCATCCCCGCACGCTCCATCACCGCGAGCGTGAGCAGCGTTCCCGCGAGGCCGAAAGAAAAGACCGCATAGTAAAGAGCCAGCCGGGAAAACCACACTCCCCAGCGGCGCAGATCCCGCTCGCCATCCCGGCGGGTCCAGAGCATGGCCAGCGGATGCCCGCTGCCCTTCGCCAGCAGTGCGCGGCGGTAGCCCCCTGGATCCTTCATCATCGCACGCCCAGCCCGCCAACCCAGCGTACTCAGGATGCCCACCACCGTGGCGATCATCGCCACGATCAGGGCATGCCCGGAATTGATGGCGGTGGCCGCGAGCAGGCAGGGCGCCATCGCAATCGGCATGGACATCACTTCAGGCACAACAGCTGCATCATCGCCTCTGCGCCCGGCAAATCAAGCTCGCGTGGCGGAACGATTCCCCCATTCGCACGCTCGTATCGACAGCGCCGCCGGCTCCGCTAGTCTCCCCGCGAATGTCCGTCCCCCCCTCGGAAAATCCCTATGAGACCCCACGAGCCGATGCCGACCAGCCCGGCCCCTCCGTCCCTAGGGAATCCCCTCGCCTCCTCGCATGGCTCGCCTGCGTGCCCCATGGCGTGGCCATCCTGATGTCCCTGCTTTTCGTCTTGGCAGCCGCGCTTGGCTTCCGCATCCCCCAGCATATCGCCCTTCCCTACCGCACGGTCTTCTCCATCCTGCACATGGGCTCTTGGGTGCTCTTCCTGCTCTGGGTCTATCAGGCCGCCGCCTGCGCCCAGGCCATCGCCCCCGCCACAGCCTTTCCTCCCCGCCGTGCGGTCGGCAGCTACTTCCTGCCCATTTTGAATCTGGTGCTACCCTACCAGGCCATGAACCGCATCGCCCGGATCGCCCTCGCGCCCTCGGGCCACGCCCATGTCGTCGGCTGGTGGGTCATTGCTGTCCTCACTTACATCGCCCCCATCTACGTCGCCGTGATCGACGCGTTGATCCACAGTCAAGACGCCAGCTTCACCGCAAACTATGTGCAGAGCACAGCTTACCTCGTGCTGCGCACTCTGGATGCGATCCTGGGCATCGCTCTGGTGATCCGGATTACCCGCGGCTTGGAGAAATACTCCCCAAACGAAGCCGCGCATCATTAGGACCGAGTCGATATCAGCAGCTGAAGTGACACGCGCGGCGTGACAGTTGGACGTTTGCAGCCTCCTTCCCTAGCAACCCCGACAAATGCCCTCACCGGACACAAATCCTTATGCCGCCCCTCGAGAAGGACCAGCGGACATCGACACCTCGCCTGCCTTGGACTTGGAGGGCATCAAGAATCCCCGGCATCTCGCCTATCTTTCCTGTTTCTTTTACTTCATGACGGTCTTCGGCACTTGGGCCGTGGGCAAATTCTTTCCCCATATAGCCACACCAAGAACGCACTACCTGACCTATATCACCCTCTGTTTGACCACTGGCATCCTCTTCCTCTGTTGGAAATATCGCGCCGCATGGAATGCCCGGAAAATCGATCCCTCCCAGATGCCCGTCACTCCCGGCAAAGCCGCTGGCGGGTACTTCATTCCCCTGGCCAATTTCGTGATCCCTTATCGCGCCATGCGAGGCATCGCGCGAGTCTCGCTCGGCAAGAGTGCCGACGGCTTGGTCATCGCGTGGTGGGCCTTGGTCGTGATCCGTTACATCATCCCGGGTTACGCGAGTCTGTTCGTTGACCGGGTTTTCCCTATCCCGGGCGATCCCCCCCTATTCATACTATTCGGAAAGATCGCCTCCACCCTAAGCTGGATCCTCTTGGCCACCGGCATCTCACTCGTCCTCCGGATCACGCGGGCTCAAACGCCAACCACTGCCCCCTCACACCGGATGCTCAATAATCCCTTGATTCAGCGCCTCGACTAACAGCGTCCGCGTCGGCCGGTTCAGATCCAGCCCCATCGCCTCCGCTGGAGTGACCCAGCGATAGTCCTGCGCTTCCTCGTTCAGGGTCACTTCCCCGGCCTTCACCCGTGCCACGTAGTTCAGCAGCAGGAAGTGCTCCGGCCGTAGGAACTCATGCGAGTCGATGCAATCCTGCACGATCACGAAGCGGATGCGATCGATATCGAGGCCCGTCTCCTCCTTCACCTCGCGGCGCAGCGCATCCTCCGTGCTCTCGCCGCGTCGAATCTTCCCACCCGGGATGCCCCAGCGGTGGCCCCACTTGTGCGTACGCAGCATCAGCAGCTTGCCCTGCCCGTTGTGCAGCAGCGCCCCTACCGTTGCCACCGGCCGTGGCCGGAATCCGGGACGGCCCACAAAGCGCCGCAGCGCATCAAGGTCGGGCACTGTTAGATCCGGCCGAGCCTCGGACAGAGGCCCCGCCAAGGTATACCCCGTGAGCACCGCGATGGAGGTCAGCTTGCCGTGCCGTGCCGTGTCCACGTCATGGGTCATATCCCCAATAAAGGCAGTCTCCTCCGCCACCAGCCGGTGCTTGGTCAGGATCTCGTGGATCAGCTCGCGCTTGTCCAGGACCCCCGAGTAGGTCGCCTCAAAATATCCCGCCAGCCCCAGATCCGCCAGCTGCCGCTTGAAGGCCTCGCTGTCCATGCTGGTCAGCACGAAGGCACGGACCCCGTGCTGCCGGCACCACTCCAGCTTTTCCCGCGCGTGCGGCAGGACGGTCACCGCCGCCTTGCTCTCATTGAAGGCCTTACGGAAGTGCACCTCCAGCTCCTCCAGCGGGACCCCGGGCAGCATCTCCTCGTAAAACTCCCGGTACGGCAACCGGAAGACCCGCCGGAACTCCTCCCGGTCCAGCGCCGGCTTTCCGTAGATCGCCAGCACGGCATTGGTGGCCTCCAGCACTGGCGGCAGGTCATCGACCAAGGTGCCGGACCAATCGAAAATGAAATTGCGGAACATTATGGGAAGGTTTCCACACAGGAAACCAGCTCCCGCCAATCTTCCAATCACGAAACCCAACGAAACGAAATCAAGCGGGATGATCTCCCCGATCCTCTGAGCGGAGGAATGGCTCCCGGTGCGACCGATGGAAAGGGGGGAAACTTCCACCAATCAAGGCCCGCTCCCGCAGACCGGACCATCACCGGGAACCACACAGCCGCCCACAGGACCGAGGGGATCACCTCGCTCCAGGGACTCGCCGCCTAGTTCCCCTCCGAATTTACCAGGTTCCCGTGGACCTCGATCGTCCGGTCGAGATCGAAGCTCACGTAGCTCACTCGTTCCGGCTGGCGGTTGTTGAAGGGCGTCGTCGTCAGCACCTCGATGGTATAGGTCCCGTCCGGCCCTACGTCCGCATCAGTCACGCTCAGTGGCACCACCGCATTCTGCGGCGCGTAGGTATTGAAGGACACGACCGAGGAAGCGATCACCCTGCCAACCTTCCCCAGCACCGGGGCCCCGGGATAAATCTGCGCATAGGTCACGCTGTCCGGATACAGATCGGTGCAGACCACGCGGGCCGCCGATGGCACCGCGGTGTAGCGCTTGCCAGCCTCAATATTCTCCACCACCGCTTCGGACACCGGCCAGATCTGAATCGTCGCCGAGCCGATCGCCACTTGGCTGCCCGAGCTGCCCAAGGGCACCTTCGCCGTGAAAGTTTCCTCGCCCACCGCCTTGGTCGGCCTCCCGAAGGGCAGCATCTGATAGACGGTGCTGTCGGTGAAGTCACCGTTGCGACTGAATTCGAAGGACTCGTCGTAGCTCCCCTGTCCCGCTCCGTTCGGGTAGGGCACATAGAGCTGTGGATGGTAGATTTTGAAATCCCGGTCCACGCGGGTCTTGGTGATGCCGCCACGCGGGTCGCTGGGATCGGCCAGCTTGCGCACGGAAATGCCGAAGCCATAGGGCCGGTCGGCCCGCGTCCGCGGCGGCTGGTAGGGATCCTCCGAGCGCAGCGTCACCGTCGCTTCCGGCAGGTAGGTGCCCACCGCCTTTTCATCGAGCAGCTTGGCCACTGGGTCTGGGTCACCGGATCCTCCAAGGATGATGTCCAGATGGATGCCCAGCAAATCCAGATCGAGCAGGTGCGAGTCGAGCGAGACATTCGCATGCGCCAAGGTTCCCGCATTCAGGTCCAGCAGGCTCCAGGGATTGTACTGCTCGTCCTCAAAGGCGTAGAGCTGCAGGATCGCCCCATCACCCTCCAGGGGTTTGGAGAGAACCTCGCCGGTCGTTCCCGTCAATGGGATGTCATAGACCACGGATTGGCCGCGGATGAGCTGGATCTGCCGCACGAAGTCGACTGCCCGGGCAGGCAGGCCGGCGGCCACAATCAAGGCACTGCAAAGGAGGAGGGGTTTCATGGCTTGTGGGAGGAGGCGGTCGAGGCAGGAACAGGCGGAGACAGAACGGTCACGGGATTGCCGCGGAAGGTGGCGATCACGACTTTCCCGCCACCGGTGAAGACGGCGCGGTCCGCATCGGTGAAGCCAGCATCGCCGCGGATCTGCTCCATGCTCACTTCGCGCGTGCAGACCCAGCTGCGGTGGGCAATCAGGAAGTCGGTCCAAGTGACCAGCGTACCGTGGGGCGCTTTCAGAATTCGCGCAGCCAGCGTCTCCGGACAGTAGAGAACCGAGCCCTTCGGCAGGATCACGCTGCTTTCACCTTCCCCAAGGAATTGCGAGAGCTCCGCCAGCGAGAAGGGTTTCGGAGTCTTCGGCAGCACCTTCGGCTGGCCTGCTTCCGCGCGCTTCGCGGCCAACTCCTCGTCTCCAGTCAAGTCTTGGGAAGGCCCCGTGGGATGCTCGGGCAGATATTCCGGTCCGGTCCCGGAGCGCCGTGCTTCCGGCTCTTCTTCCGCATGCGCCACGATGGCTTGGAACACGATCAATGCCGCGATGATCTTCAGCAGCAGTTTCATGGTGTCCGGGAAACTTTTTTCCAGCCTTGGCCTTGGAGGCCGCTGAGGTCGATGGTCAGACTGAGGAGGTCCGGTGCCTGGATAGCGGGTAGATTGAGCAGGCCCCCGTTGCCGGATTGGGAGGATGAGGGCGGCGTGCCGAGCACCGTCAGATTCAGATCCCCCAGGTCCAGGCCGAGGAAGGGCGGGCGATAGACCGGTGGAAGCTCCTTGCGGTTGATTTGGAAGGAGATCGGAACCGCACTGCCATTCAGCACCGAGTTCGAGGAGATCGTCATGGTCCCCGTCATCACCGGTGGCGCGGCGTGATACTCACCCAGCACGTAGAAGTAGCCGCTGGGATTCAGGTTGTAGTATGACGGCACAGACAGCAGGGCACCCAAGAGCCCGGACCCCACCAAGTGGAAATTCAGGTTCACGTCCGCCTTGTGTTGGGGGTCGCTCAGGGTCCACAGCGGACCATACTGGTAACGCGGCCCCACCGAGGTCCCGGGCGTGCTGCCGCTCACGGAGAGCCTCTCGGGATAGAGGTTCAGCAGCCCCGTCTGCAGGGTCACGTAGGCCGTCGAGTTCACCACCGCGCCGGTGGGAATCAACCCCAGCAATTTCTCACGAAACTGATTGCTGAGCAGCACGGTACTGGCCGCGCTATTACCGAGGGTAAGTTTTCCCGCCACGCCAAAGACATCATAGCGATAGGGTTTGCCGAGCGAGACGAGGCGCGAACGATTGCCCTCAGTGAGGGTGACCGAGCCGTTCATGCCGGGAGCCCAGCATTCCACCTGCGCTTGGGCGCAAGGCACTAGGCTACAGAGCGCGAGGCACAGAGCACTCGCACGGAGGAGAGTCCGCGGATCCATGGCTGGTTAACTGTAAGGGGGTTCGGGGGATTTTTCCGCAGAGATTCTGCGGGGGTGCTGCGCTTCCGGAAGAGGTGGGACTCGACCTGAAAGCGGGTTGGATGGCTCAAGCGCCCGAAGGGACTTCAGGGAACTTGATCGCTATGAGCCTCCTATATTCGTGGGACTTAAACAAGAAGCCGCCGGGACCTTCTACTTATTGGCCTCATAACTCGCTGGCGTGCCAAAAGTGCCGAAAAAACCCCCTAAGCCATTGAACAAGGGGAACCTGCGCACATCCATGCAACCGTTCCCTCAACCCACCATAAAGCGGATGCTCTTCACCAAGCCCGCCCCCGCCGCTTCCTGAATATTCTTCAACAGGACCCCGCGCGTCTGCTCTAACTGGAAGCGGATAGCCGGCTGCAGCACATGCAGTGTCAGGCAGCCACCCTTGAGCGACACAGGAGTGGCGTGGCGTGACACGAAGTCCCCCGCCACTTCCTTCCACATCGCCCGCAGGCGCTCTTCGTCGATTCCCTCCGTAGCCCCGGCCTGGCGCAGGATTCCCGCAAGGAACTCCTTGGGGAGATGCACCGAGGCGTCAAAACGGGCCGGCTCGTCGCCTCCCCGCCATTCCCGGAGGATCGCGCGTCGCATCGCCTCCAGCCGGGATTCCTTGGCCATGAATGGAAAAGGCTTATTCTTCGCCGTCTTCGCCGATCGCTTCCACCGGGCAGCCCTCCATGGCTTCCCGGCACTGAGCCTTCTCCTCGTCGTTAACCGGCTGCTTATACACGTATGAGTAGCCCTCGTCGTCGGAGCGGGTGAAATTGTTCGGAGCGGTCTCGCGGCACAGGTCGCAGTCGATGCACTGGCTATCGACATAGAACTTGCCTGTCACGTTCTCCGGATTCTTGTCTTCGCGGTCGGCCATCGGGGAAAAGGAGGAAAGAAATGCTACTTGCTGGCGATTGCATCGCGCCAGCGGGGCGCGCATGCAACCCTTTTTGCGGTGGAGCATGGTGGCTTCCTGCCTAGGGTAGCACAGATGGTGCCCGGCCGCTTTCCCGCAGGCGAGAATTCCACTGGCCAAGAACGCGGGAGATTCCTAAACCGGGCGCGCTTTCACCCATGCCCGCGGATCCACCCAGCAATACCGGTTCGCCGGACCGTAGTCGACCCGCGGCCTCCGAACTCAATAAGGAGACCACCGAGAGCGATCTCTGGAACTTGGATGAGGATCCGGTCGAAATGACGATCAAGCGCCCCAGTGCGCCGCCATCGGCACCGAAGCCACCCACCGAGATCAACCCCGACGATCCGTCGAAAAAGGCGGTCCAGCGCGGCAAGTCCCCCGCCCCGGCCCCGGTCGAGCGCAAGGCCATCCTCAATCCCCAGTCTTCGGCCTCGCCCTATGACGAGATCGGCGAACTGGAGGAGCAGGACGAGGAAGAGGAGGAGAGCGACGCCGTGCTGCTGGTCTTGCCCGACGAGGAGGAAGAGCCTGCACCCACCGCTCCGGCGGTTGCTAAAATCCCTGCGGAAACTCAAGCAGCCCCGGCAGAGGAAGCCCCGCGCCGCGAAAATCGCCCGCGTTCCGAGCCCTCCGCTCCCGCCGGAACCCTGACTCTCCCCAAGCCCAAGCCGAAGGAACTGATCGGCCTCGCCGCCGTCGCCTTCCTGCTCCTGCTCGGCGCCATTTGGGTGCTTTCCCGCTTCTTCACCCAGCTCTCCTTCCAGAGCCCGCACGCCAAGACTCCGGATTTCCCGCTCAAAGGCGAGCACTCGGCGGTCGTCTCCGCGGATACCTTCTGGCGTGCACCCATCCGTGACGGCCCGGATGCCGAGAAGGTCAAGCGCGAGGCGGCGATGATCCCGGTGGTCGAGGTCGCCCTCGATCCCGCCTCTTCCCAAGGCGCACTGCGCTTCGAGTTCCGCAACCAGACCGGCGAGAAGATTGGTGACGTGATCACCCGTGGCTTCCAGGGCGGCAAGTTCTCGGCCAACGGCAACACCAAGATCACCGTCACCGCCACCGACGGCTTCCCCAGCGACGGTGACTTCAACGCTTACCTGACCAGCGAAACCGCGCCGTGGACGATCGAGGTCCGCGAAGGCAGCTCCATCGACGGCGGATCTTCCAGCTTCAAGCCCCTCGCCGTCCTCCCCATCAAGCGCTCGCGCCGTTAGTTTTCATTTTCAGCCATGTCAGAAACCTCCATCTCGCCCCTGGTGCCGCGCGAAGGCTGGCACGTGATGCATCTCTTCTATCATGTGGACCACGCACAGTGGTCGATCCTGGGCGACGACGAGAAGCGTGTTGCCAAGACCCGCCTCGCCGAACTGGTGCAGGAAATCCGCGCCACCAAGGACACCCACCTGCTGACCTTCGCCATTGCCACCCCAAAGGCGGACCTCGGCTTCATGCTGCTCACGCCTGACCTGCAGGTCGCGAATGCCTTCGAGAAGCAGCTCACGCTTTCCCTCGGGCCGGAGATCCTCAGCCCGGCCTACTCCTACCTCTCGCAGACCGAGCGCTCCGAATACACCACCAGCTCCGAGCAATACGCCAAGGAGACCCTGATCGGTGAAAAGGGGCTCAGCGAAGGCACGCCGGAGTTCGAGCAGGCGCTGAAGGAGTTCGACGACCGCATGGCCCACTACCTCCAGCACCGCCTTTATCCGGTGCTGCCGGATTGGCCGGTGGTCTGCTTCTACCCCATGTCCAAGCGCCGCAGCGGCAGCGACAACTGGTATTCCCTCGACTACGAGGCTCGCCGCGAATTCATGGCCGGCCACGCCCGCGTCGGCCGCACCTACTCCGGCCGCATCCTCCAGCTCATCACCGGTTCCACCGGCCTCGATGAACACGAGTGGGGCGTCACCCTGCTCGCCAAGGACACCATCGACATCAAGTCGATCGTCTACGAGATGCGCTTCGACGAAGTCTCCGCCCGCTTCGCCGAGTTCGGCGACTTCTACATCGGCATGCAATTGCCGCTCGACGAGCTGTTCCGCCGCGTCTGCCTCTGAGGGGCAGACAAATCACCAGCCTTCCAATCAAAAGGGCGCAAGCTGATGCTTGCGCCCTTTTCTCTTCAAAACATTCCGATGGATGATCGGAGGTTCAGTGATTGGTGATTTCCTTCTTCACTCCCCTTCATCCATTCCTTCCATCTCCTCGCGCATGCGCTCCATCAGGCGCTCCATGTCGGTGAGGTGACGGCGCAGGGCTTCGGCGGACTGGCGCTTCATCGGCACCATCCGGGGAGCCGGACGGCCGCCGCCGTCCTCGTCGTCCTGTTGATTCTGCGCCACGGCCTGGCGGTCTTGTTCTTCCTTCTCCATCGCGAGGCGGGCGGCGTCCACGCTGCTCGGATCGGTGGCCAAAATCTGCGTCAGGTGCGCTGATGGAATGATGAAGCTCCGGGTGCGGTCGGCGCGGGCGATGGCGATACCGATCACCTTGCCGTCCAGATCCACGACCGGGCCACCGCAGCGATCACGCTCCAGCGGCATGTCGGTCTGGAGCGCCGCGGGGAAGCCGCTGCGCACCAAGCTGGGATTGGTTCCCATCCGCTCCATCATCCGCAGGCGGCCGTTCGGTACGCCTTCGTATTCCTTCTTCTCCTTGAGCAAGACATTGGCCACGGCATCCTTGCCGCCGCGCTGATAGCGGACCTCGACCCGCTCTCCGGGGCGATGGCCGGTCAGCGCATTGCGCAGCTCGAAGGAGCTGTTCACGGAACGTCCGCCCAGAGCCAAGATCACATCGCCCTCAGAAAGTCCGGCATCCAAGGCAGCACTGCCCTTCTGGATCTCACCGATTTTCACGCCGCTGCCCTTGTATTTCGGTTCAAGACCGACACCGAGAAAGGCTTGGTCCGAATCCCGCAGCGAACGGGACTCCACCGCCACCACGCCGAATCCGGCCGGCGAGTCTTCCGGGGAAGCCGCCACCAGCATCTTGCCGAGCTTCGGGGCATCACCCTTCGCCAGCGTGACCGGTTGGAACTTCGCGCCATCCAAGGTCAGCATCGCCAGATCATCCTCTTGATAGACGCCGGCCACCGTCGCCTTCGCGGAGGCGCTGTCGTGGCCGACCACCAGGATCGTGCCTTCCGCCATCGCGATCTCGCTCCACTTGGTCAGCACCTTGCTGCCATCCCCCACCACCGTGCCGAAGCCGACCGGCTTGCGGCCGCGGCCGGTATCCGCCCAAATCCACACCGTGGACAGGCGGGCCGTCTGGGTCACCGGGCGGATCGCGTCAAAGAATTCCGAGCGCTGGGCCTGGATCGCGCGGGCCTCCTCCGGCCGCATCATCGGCACCTCCGGCTCGCTCTCGCGTGCTTGCCGCTGGCGCTGCGCGTGGCTCGTTCCGAGCATGGCCGCAGTCAGCAGGACCGCCATCAAAGTCGTTTTCATTTTCGGAAAAGAGCTCACTTGATTTCTCCCTTCTTGATCAGTTCCACTTCCAATTCCTTCGAGTCACCGCCGCGCTTGATCACGAGCTTGACCTTGTCTCCGGCCTGCTTCTTCGCGAGGAACCTTTGCAAGAATCCTCCGTCGGAGACCTTCGTTTCGTCGATCGTCACGATCACGTCTCCCGGCCGCAGTCCGGCCTTCGAGGCGTGAGCGGACACACCTTCGACGATCACACCGCCACCGCGGACCGGATTGCCGATCGCAATGCCGAGGCTCGCACGCTCGGGATTGGCCATCGGGTTCATCTGGAGTTCACCCCAGACTTCCTTGGCCATCAGGCGGTCCCAGTCTTCCTTGAAGCCGTCCACGCCCGCGTGGTTGTTGTTCTTCAGGTCCTTGCCGATCGAGGAATTGATCCCCACGACCTTGCCTTCCAGATTGAACAGCGGGCCGCCGGAATCCCCGCCGATCAGCGTGCAATCCGTGGTCAGGAAATTCCCCGGGCCATCCGAAACCACCCGGCCGAAGCGCACCGGCGGCGTCCGCGCGGCGTCAAATCCCGCGGAATGGCCCATTGCGATCACCCAGTCCCCCGCTTCAAGCGGCTTGGATTCGCCGCGTTCAATGAAGGGCCAAGGACCCGGTTCCTTGATTTTGACCATTCCGATGTCCTTGGACAAATTGGCGCCCAGAACCTCGCCGGTGGCCTGCCTGCCGTCCGGGAAAACCACCTGGACCGTCTCCGCGCCCTCGATCACGTGGGCAGCGGTCAGGATCAGCCCGTCCGCGGAGGTGATCACGCCGGATCCGGACGCGCCGGAGGCCTCGGAGATCAGCGCCACGGTCGCGGGCATGGCTTTGGTTGCCACGGCCGAGATTTTCTGTTCGAGCTTGCGCACGTCCTCAAGCGTGGTCACGGGATCTCGCGCCCACGCCGGACATAGCAACGCCGCCCCGAGGGCGGCACCGGCCAATCCATGGAAAAATCTTTTGTGCTTCATCGCTTCGTCACACACCGAAGCGATACCGCGCGCCGTCTTCGTCTGATCCGGCACATCGCCATCGCCTCGGCGGATCATCCGCTGTAATTTCACCAAGTCCATGCCGAATCCATCCTCGAAGGACCCGGGCAAAAATTCCGGTAAATCCGCCGACCCACGCGCTTCCAACCGCAAGAAAACGCCGGAATTCAGGCCGCCCGCACTCGGCTCGATCATCCTTTTCTGGCCCTTCCTGATTTTCCACGCGCTCCTCAGGCCGCTGCCGAAGTTCCTCCGGATCCCGCTGCGCCTGGGCGGAGACCTCTGCATCGCCGGGCTCTACGTGGCTTTCTCCCTGGGCGTCATCTACTACGTCCGCGCCCGGCCCTACGACATGAACAAGGTCGCGGAGATGCCCCAGCGCACGATCGTCTACGACCGCAAGGGCGTGGAACTCGGCCGGATCCACGGCGAAAAACGCGACGTCATCGACATCGCCAATGTCTCGCAGGACTTCATTTTCGCGATCCTGGCCCGCGAGGATAAGCGCTTCTACAAGCACGGCGGCGTGGACTGGGTCGGCGTGGGACGCTCGGTGGTCGAGAATTTCAAACGCCGCGGCATGGCCCAAGGGGCCTCCACCCTGACCATGCAGCTCGCCCGCAATACCTTCCCGCTCAAGAGCCAGCTGCTCAATTTCTCGCCGAAAATCCAGGAACTGGACCGCAAGCTCCTGGAAGTCGCCGTCTCCTACCGCCTCGAAGCTGCTTATCCGGACAAGCAGCAGATCATGCAGCACTACCTGAACCGCGTCTTCCTGGGGCACAATATCCGCGGTCTGGAAGAAGCCTCCCGGACCTATTTCGAGAAGAGCGCCAAGGAGCTCACCCTCTCCGAATCCGCTCTGCTCGCGGGGATCATCCGCGGTCCGAATGCCTTCTCCCCCTTCAAGACCATCGATGGCGCACGCCACGAGCGGGACACCACTCTAGACAGCATGGTGCGGGAGCAATTCATCACCCTGGAACAGGCAGAGGCGGCCAAGAAGGAGCCGATCAATATCCGCCCGGAATGGCGTCGGTCTTTCCACGACAGCTACGCGATGGACGCCGTCGGCCAGGAACTCGAGCGGATCCTGGAGAGTGAGAATATCGAGATGGGTGGCCTGAAGATCACCACCACCATCGACAGCCTGCTGCAGAAGAAGGCCGAGGACGCCCTCGACGCCAAGCTCCGCCAAGTCGAGCGCTCGCCCGGCTACCAGCACCAGACGCGCGCGGCGTGGAAGGAACTGCCGGGTGAGAACAAGCCCCCGCCCCAGTATCTCCAGGGCAGCGTGGTCGCGATCGAGAACCTCACCGGTGCCGTGCTCGCCGTCGTCGGCGGACGGAATGCGGATGAATCGCGTTTCAACCGCGCGATGCAGGGCAAGCGCCAGATCGGCTCGGTCTTCAAGCCCTTCGTCTATGTCGCTGGCTTCGATGCCGGCCTGCGCCCGGACACGCTGATCAACGACGGCCGTCTGATCCGTGGCGAGATCAAGGGTGCCCGCGGCTGGTCACCCGACAACTCCGACGGCAAATATGGCGGCTACATGCCCGCCTCGGTCGGCCTGATCCGCTCGCGCAACACCATGTCCGTGCGTGTCGGCAACCGCGCGGGAATCGACGCCGTGGGCGAAGTCGCGGAGTCGGTCGGCTTCAAGACGAAGATGCCGAAGAGCCCGATCTCCTTCCTCGGCTCTTGGGAAGCGAGCACCTACGAGGTCGCCTCCGCCTACACCATCTTCCCGAATGTCGGAGTGCGCTATCAGCCGCGGCTGATTTCCGAGATCCGCGACCGCGACGGGAACATCCTCTTCCAGAACCTGCCGAAATCCTACGAGGCGACCCGCCCCGGCTCGGCCTGGGCGGTGAACAACATCCTCCGCGAAGTCACCGAGCGCGGCACTGCGGCAGCCGTGAAGTCCCTGGGCTTCCTCAAGCCCTGCGGCGGCAAGACCGGCACCACCAACGAGTATCGCGATGCGTGGTTCGCGGGCTACACCTCCAGCATCACCTGCGCCGTGTGGGTCGGCCTCGATACCCCGAAGAAGACCATCGAGAAGGGCTACGGTTCGACCCTCGCCTTGCCGGTATGGGTGGAGATCATGAAGACCGCCGATAAGCTCGACTACAAGGCGGAGGGCATCAAATCCCAGCTCTCCTTTGTTGAGTGCCGCCTCTGCCGCGCCTCCGGCAAGCGCGCCACGCCCGGCTGCGAGGCCGCCGGCGAGGCCTACACCGACAGCGTTTCCAAGGAAGAGCTGCCGCCCGAAAACGCACTCTGCCCGATCCATCCGGCCAAGGCTCTCGCCGTGAGCGAAGCCGACTTGGCCGTCGATGGCGCGCCCAAGGCCGAAACCGTGGACGAGGCCGCCCTCAAGGCCGAGCCGATAGATCTCGGCCCGATCAAGGACGAGGAAGAGGCTCCCCTGCCCCTGAAAGCCATCCCGGTTGAAGAGGAGTAAGAGGGAAACCCACAAAACACCGATCTAACCCCATATGTCTTCCTGGCGTAGCACCCGCAAAATTCCGGCCTGGCAGGTCTGGATGCCGGAGTGGCTGCGCACGCTGATCCGCTGGAGCTTGTGGGGAGGCTTCTTCCTGGCGCTCGTCGGTCTGATCGTCGCTCTCTACTTCTTTTCCGAGGCTTCGCGCTTCGATCTCGCGGAAGTCGGCAAGATGCCGGCCCGGACCCTGATCCTCGACCGCAATGGCACCCATATCGGCAGTGCCGGCGGCAATAACCGCAGCCTGATCACCCGCAAGGATCTTCCGGATTTCCTGGTGCATGCCCTCTGCGCCCGCGAGGACAAGGACTTCTACACCCACTGGGGGGTCGATCCCATCGGTCTGGCGCGAGCCACCTTCCGCAACGTTGGAGACGGGAAGTTCACGCAGGGGGCTTCCACCCTCTCCATGCAGCTGGCCCGCAACACCTACGGCGAGGAGCACAAGCAGCTGAAGGAAAAGTCGATCCACCGCAAGCTGCTGGAGATCGCCCTGACCCTGCGGATCGAATCGAGGTATTCGAAGGACGAGATCCTCGCGAATTACCTGAACCGCATCTACTTCGGGGCCGGTTGCCATGGCGTGGACCAAGCGGCGCGGACCTACTTCGGCAAGCCGGTCTCCGCTCTGAACGAGGCCGAGTGCGCGATGATCGTCGGCATCATCCGCGGCCCGCACATCTTCTCGCCCTTCCGCAATCTGGACGCCGCCAAGGAACAGGAGTCGCAGGTGCTGGCGCGGATGAAGACGATGAAATTCGTCACCGATGCCGACATCGAGCGCATCAGCAAGATCCCGATCAAGCTGGTCCCGCAGGAGAAGCGCACCACCGAACTCTCCTATGTGCAGGAGGCGGTGCAGAAGGAACTCCAGGAGATCATCGACGACGAGGACATCCGCGATGGCGGCCTGATCGTCCACAGCACCCTGGACAGCGGCTGGCAGGCACGACTGGAGGCCGATCTCGCAGCTTCCCTGCTCAAGATCGAGCAATCGAAGGACTGGAAATATCCGGTGTTTGCGAGCTATCAGGCGGGCGAGGAGCCCACCTACCTCCAGTGTGCGGCCGTCACCCTGGAAACCAAATCGGGCGGTATCCTCGGCTTGGTCGGTGGCCGCGACTACGCGCACTCCCGCTTCGACCGCAGCACCGGTGCCCGCCGCGACCTAGGGGCCGCCTTCGAGCCATGGATCGCCGCCGCCGCCTCCGAGCGCGGCAAGCTGGTGCTGCCGGGCAAGCCGGTGCAAACCGGCCGCCAGATTGGCCCGCGGGAGACTGTCCGCATCGCCAAGCGCTGCGGCATCACCGGCCCCTTCCAGGAATCGGAAGACGTTTTCCGCGGCATCGCCGCCGCCACGCCGATGGAGTTGGCCACCGGTCTCGCCACGCTGGGTAACAGCGGCAACCGCCCCAAGCCCTTCCTGATCCAATCGATCACCACCACCGACGGCAAGGTCCTCTACCAAGCCAAGCCCAACCTCAGCCCGGCCATCGGCGCCCCGGCGGCGAAGGAGGCCGCGGCCCTGTTGGAAAGCACCGCTGGCACCCGGGTTTACGGTGGGGCGACCGGCTCGGGACGGGATGCCTGGCTCGCGCGGCTCGGCCCGAAGGGCTCCACCGCCATCTGGGTCGGCTTCGATCAGCCGCAGAAGATCAGCTCGCCCGCCCAGTTGGACGAGGTGCTCGGGGACATCGCCAAGCGCCTCGGCAACTGAGGCGGGGGGAAATTACGTAGCCGCCAAGCTACTAACAGCGGCTGTCATCCACGCTAACAGCTTTGACTCGCGGCGGCCTTACAGGCATTCTCCGCGCCGGATGAAGGCCCTGCAATTCGAACAAGCCGTCGAATCGATCTTCAAGCGCGACAAGCGCTATGATCCCCTTGCCTACCTCTTCTTGAAAGAGTCGCTCGACTTTACCCTCAAGCGGGCGGCCGATAGCAACGACGGCGAAGGCCGCCACGTCACCGGCGTGGAACTTTGCCAGGGTTTCCGCGACCTCGCCCTCCAGCAGTTTGGCCCTATGTCCGGCACTCTCATGATCGAGTGGGGCCTGCGCGGGACCTCCGACGTCGGCGAGATGGTCTTCCACCTCATCGAGGAGCAGATGTTCGGCAAGCAGGACAGCGACACCCGCGAAGACTTCGCCCACGTCTACGACTTCGACGACGCCTTCGTGGTCCCCTTCCAGCCGAAGCAGAAGAGGGAGCGGGAGTTGGTGAGGTGAGCGGTACGCGACAGGTGGCCCTGATCAGCGGCTCCGGTCGTTTTCTTGGGGCCTAACACAGGCGTCCAACGGGAGACGGCACCGGGTCACCTCCTGCCTCTATGCCCCAAGGGGGCAAACGCCAATAGCCCCGGGCAAGCACCGCGCAGCCCGGGGTTTTCACCGGTAGAGGAAAGGTGCCCTGAAAGGGCACCCGTAGCCCTCTCTTGATCCCACGTCCCCGATCTACCATTCTCGGGACAATGCCGCAATCCCTCTCCTCCCTTCTCGTTCATCTCGTCTTCTCCACCAAGGACCGCGCGCCAATCATCCCGGATCATCTCCGCGAGGACCTGTACTCCTACATCGGCGGCATTATCTCCCAGCGCAATGGAGTACTGTTAGCCGCTGGCTCCATGCCGGACCACATTCATCTCCTGATCTCCCTTCCCCGCACGATTGCGCCCGCGGAGTTGGTAAAGGAGATCAAGGCCGGCTCCTCCAAGTGGCTCAAGGAACGCGACAAACGCCTGCTCTCCTTCCACTGGCAAAACGGCTACGGCATATTCTCCATCAGCGCCACCCATCGCGAGAAAGTCGAACATTACATCAACAACCAAGCCGAGCATCATCGCGTCACGACATTCCAGGACGAATATCGCCGACTCCTCAAACGCTGTGGAGTGGAATGGGACGAGCGATATGTGTGGGATTGAGCCGAACTACGGGTGCCCCTTCAGGGCACATATCTGTCCCGCGCACCATACCCCGGGCTGCGCTATGCTTGCCCGGGGCTATTGACGTTTGCCCCGTTGGGGCAGCAAGTGACCACATCCGCACTCCGTACCTCTCCCATTCCATGAACAAACTCCTCGGCCTCATCCTTCTCGCCGCAACCGCCATCGCCACCGCCACCGCCGCTGAGCCGCTGGTTTCACTCGATTACGAGCACTCCCGGCGCATCCCGAACCAAGTGGTGAAAATCCAGATCGACGATTCCGGCGCGCTCGCGCTCGAAACCAAAGCGGCAGATCAAAAATCGCCCCGGGCCTCCAAACTCCAGATCACGCCCGCTCAACTCGCGGCCCTGAAGAAAGAGCTCCCCGGCGTCGATTGGGCGAAGGCCAAGGCCGATCAAGTCAGCGGAAAGGATGGCACCAAGGTCACGCTGACCTACGCTACCAAAACCGTCTCCCTCTGGTCTCCGGACTACGATACCGGCAAGCGCGGCTTGGAATCCGTGCAAAAGCTGCTTGCCCAGATCTTCAGCCTCGCCGGTCTTGAGCCCAGCGGAATGCCAGCCAAGGCCGGGAAGAAGTAGCCCACCCTCCTTGATTGACATCTCACCTTCGCCTTCCTTGCCTCCCGTATGGCTATCCGCTTCCGGGTGCTCGGCGCAGCCGGGCGGGACAACGCGCTCCACGTGGAGATCGATAGCGGCCACGCCGTGCGCCGCCTGCTCTTCGATTGTGGCGAGGGCTGCTTGGCCGATCTCTCGCCAGCGGATGTCATGGCGATCGACCATGTATTCTTCTCTCACTTCCACATGGATCACATCGCGGGCTTCGATGGCTTCTTCCGGATGAACTTCGCCCGCGATGGCGACAACAACCGGATCTGGGGACCACCGGGAACCGGGAAGATCCTCCACCATCGCTTCCGCAGCTACTTGTGGAACCTCCACGAAAACCTCGGCTCGACCTGGCGGGTCTCGGACATCGGCGAGACTGAGATCAAGACTTGGCGCTACGAGTTGCCGGAGGCCTTCGAGACCGCCCATGAGGAACCGGCCATCTTTCGTGATGGACTGCTGATCCTGGACGAAGAGGACTTCACCGTGGAGGCGATGGAACTCGATCACCTGACTGCCAGCATGGCCTATAAGGTCACGGAGAAGACGCGTTGGAACATCGATTCCCAGCGGCTCGCTGCGCTGGGCCTCAGACCGGGGCCTTGGCTGAAGTCATTCAAGGACCACAACGCGATGCCCGATGATGCCATGGTAGAAGGCCGCCGCGCGGGCGACTTGCGTGCGGAGCTGCTGGTCCCGACTCCGGGTGACTCTGTGGCTTACCTGACCGACTTCCTGTTAGACGAAACCGCCTTGGCGAAGTTGCGCCCATGGATCAGCGGTTGCCGCCACGTGGTGTGTGAGTCGCAATATCGCGCCGCCGATCTGGAGCTAGCGCAGAAGAACTACCACATGACCGCCGCCCAAGTCGCCACCTTGGCCAGCGAGGCCGGAGTGGAAGATCTTGTTCTTTTTCATGTCTCCAGCCGCTATCTCCGTGAAGAGCGGGCGGAACTCCTCGCCGAGGCGCGCGGGATCTTCCCAGCGGCGCGGTTTCCTGAAGGCTGGAACGAGTAGGCTCAGGGCACCTTCTCCGCTTTCTTCAGAAGCGGCTCGAGCACCTTCCACACGTTGTCCGCCACCTTCTTCTGGCCTTCCACGTTCGGGTGAATCCGGTCGTCCTGGTTCAGATTCTCCACGCCGCCGACCCCCTCTAACAAGAAGGGCACCAGTTCCGCCTTCTTGTCCTTTGCCACCTTCGGGAAGGCTTCCTTGAACTTCGTGATGTAGTCCGCGCCCATGTTCTCAGGCATCTGCATGCCGGCCACGATCACCTTGAGCTCCGGTTTTTTCTCGCGCGCCTTGTCGATGATTCCCGCGAGGTTCTGCTCGGTCTGCTCCGGTGAGATCCCGCGCAGGCCATCGTTGCCACCCAGCGCCACCACCAGCACGTCCGCGCCTTGCTGGCCCAGCGCCCAAGCGATCCGTCGCAGACCGCCGGCGGTCGTATCCCCGCTCACCCCGGCATTCGCCACTGTGTAAGGCAGCCCGACAGCATCGATTTTCTTTTGCAGCAGCGCCGGGTAGGCTTCCTGCGGATCGTCCAGTCCGTAACCCGCTGTAATGCTGTCGCCCAAGACCATGATCCGTGTCTTCACCGCCCCGCCGTTTGCATTCTCGGCACGCGCGGGGAATAGTGCGCAGACTCCAAGCATCCATAAGATCCCGGCACAGAACGCGAAGCTTTTTCCCGATGTCATCTGTTTCTCCCACGACGAGCCTGAACCACGAGCCGAAACCTGTCAAACGACCCATCCTGGAAGTGCGGGATCTCAGGAAGGTTCACCGCACCCACACCCACGAGGTCACGGTCCTGCGCGACGTGAATTTCGCCCTCCAGGAGGGCGATAGCTGCGCGATCATCGGGCCTTCCGGCAGTGGCAAGACCACCCTGTTGGGTCTCTGCGCGGGTCTCGACAATGCGACCAGCGGCAGTGTCCTGCTGGATGGGCAGCCGCTGGAGGACCTCAGCCAGGATCAGCGGGCCGCCCTGCGCAACCGCTTGGTCGGCTTCGTGTTCCAGAGTTTCCAACTGATCCCCACCCTCACCGCAATCGAGAACGTGCTGGTCCCGCTCGAGCTGCGCGGCGAGTCCGGCCGCGACAAGGAGGCGGCGGAGCTTCTCAAACAGGTCGGCCTCGGCGACCGGATCGACCACTACCCGCTTCAGCTCTCCGGCGGCGAGCAGCAGCGCGTCGCACTCGCCCGCGCCTTCATCCACCGGCCCAAGATCCTCTTTGCCGATGAGCCGACCGGTAATTTGGATGCCGATACCGCCGGCCCGATCGTCGAGATGCTCTTCCGCCTCAACCGCGAGGCGGGCACCTCGCTGGTGCTGGTGACGCACGACCCCGCTCTGGCGGCGAAGGCCCGCCGGGTGGTGAAGATGAGCGGCGGAACCATCATCGCGGAGGAAGTCCAGAGCCATGGCGAGTGATCCCAAGCCACTGCCAGGCAATCTGCTCGTCGCCCTCTTCCATCCCTGGACCTGGAAAATGGCCTGGCGCGACAGCCGTTCGCAGCGCCTGCGGCTCGTGATCTTCTCATTGGCGATCGTCTCCGGCATCGCCGCGCTGGTCGCCATCCATTCGCTCAAGGCCAGCATCGAGAAGGGCGTGGCCACCCAAGCCAAGGCGCTGTTAGGCTCCGACCTCCAGATCACCTCGCGCCGCGCGATCACGGATGAGGAATTCGCGAAGCTGGCCGCGATGTCCGAAGACACCAGCCGCGAGGTCACCTTTCCCTCGATGTTGAAGTTCCCCGCCGGTGCGGTGCGGCTCTTCCAGATCCGCGGCATCGGGGGCCCCTACCCCTTCTACGGCACGGTTGATACGCAGCCACCGGATGCATGGAAGCGCCTGCAACAAGAGCCCGGAATTCTGTTAGAACAGGCCCTCCTTGATCAATTCCAAGCCAAGCCGGGAGATCTGGTGGAGCTCGGAAAACTCAAGCTGCCGATCCTCGGCGCGATCACCAAGCCCGCTCCACGCTCCGGGCGCTTCAGCGGCTTCGCCCCCGAGGCCTACGTCCGCCTGGCGGATGTAGCCGACTCAGGACTGCTCGGCAGCAACAGCATGAGCTCCTCCGTGGTCCACCTGAAGTTCAAGCCGGGCGTTTCAGCAAAGGCGGAGAAGGACCGGATCAAAGACGAGGTGAACCGCTCCTTCCGCACCGAAAGCCCGGACGACCGCCGCGAAACGATCGGCGACGCGGTCGACAACCTGCAGCAGTTCCTCGGCATCATCGCGCTCGCCTCGCTGGTGCTCGGGGCCATCGGTGTGGCTGGTGCAGTCCATGCTCATGTCAGCCGCCGTGTGCCGGTCATCGCAATCCTGCGCTGCCTCGGCTGCCCGCGTCATCTCGCCTGTGCGATCTACTTTGCCCAAGCCGGCGCGTTGGGCCTATTGGGTGCTCTCATCGGGGCGGCACTCGGCATCGGCTTGCAGACCGGCGTACTCTGGCTCTTCCGCGGCGAACTGCCACTGGAGATCGCGCCCACTCCGGAATGGAAGGTCGTGGCGCAAACTGCCGCCTCAGGCTTCGCCGTCTGCTGCGGCTTCGCCCTGCTGCCACTGCTCAAGATCCGCCGCATCTCCCCCGCTGTCACCTTGCGCGGCGGAGCCAGCCTCGAAGGCCAGCCGCTGCGTGCCCTGCCAATCTACCTTCTGCTAGGCGGTCTGCTAGTGCTGCTCGCGCTGAATCAGGACCGCGATTGGAAACGCTCGCTCGCGATGGTCGGCGGCCTCGCTGCTGCCTTCGCGGTGCTGGCACTGGTGGCGCGCAGCCTGATCTTCATCACCCGCCGCATCGTCCGCCCGCGCTGGCCCTATCTGCTACGCCAAGGCATTTCGAATCTCCACCGCCCGCACAACCAGACCCTGCTCTTCCTGCTCTCGCTCGGCTTGGGCACCTTCCTGCTGGTCACCATCCTGCTCGCCGGCCGCCTGATCCAGCAGCGCCTGGATGTCACCCAGACAGCGAACAGCCCGAGCATCTACTTGATCGACGTGCAGCCGGACCAAGTCGACGGCGTTCGCCAGATCCTAACAGATCAGAAGCTGCCCATCCTCGAGGACACCCCCATGGTCACCATGCGGATCCAGTCGATCCGTGGCGACGAAGCACCCCAGGGGCGCATGGGCCGCCGCGAATTCCGCTCCACTTACCGCGACTCCCTGAATCCGACCGAGACCCTCGTCGCCGGCGAATGGCACAAGAGCGTGCCACCCGGCGGACCTGTTCCCCTCTCCATGGAAGAGCAGATCGCCGGTGAGATCGGCCTCAAGCTCGGCGATGAACTGACACTCGACGTCCAAGGCGTTCCCGTGAAGGCCAAGCTCACCAGCCTCCGCAAGGTGGACTGGAGCCGCTTCAACCTGAACTTCTTCATGGTCTTCCCGCCCGGGGTGTTAGAGGACGCTCCCGGCTTCCACGTGATCACCACCAAGACCGCCACACCCGCGGCCACCGGCGAACTCCAGCGCGTGGTGGTGGACAAGTTCCCGAATGTCTCGACGGTGGATCTCACCCTGATCTTGAAAACGGTCCGCGACATCCTCGGCAAGATCTCCGGCGTGATCTCGGTGCTGGCTGGCTTTACCGTGCTGGCAGGCTTGCCGATCTTGATTGGCACCCTGCTCAACGGCCGCGACCTGCGCCTGCGCGAGAGCGTGCTGCTGCGGACCCTCGGAGCCTCCGCCCGCCAAGTCCGCGCGATCCTCGTCATCGAGTACGCCACCCTCGGCCTGCTTTCGGCCCTGACCGGCATCATCCTCGCCGCCGGTGCCAATGCCGCCTTGGCCACCTTCGTCTTCAAGGCGGACCCATGGCCACCGGCCGGGCTTCTGGCTGCCGCCTTCGCCACCGCGACCGGCCTTTCCGTCGTCGGCGGCCTGCTTCTCAGCCGCGGGGTCTGCAACCACCCGCCCTTGGAGATCCTCCGCAGTGGCGTCTGAAGGCCGATGAGCTGACATCGCCGTGTCGGAATGATCCGCATTTTCCCGGATTCCGACGGCACCAGAAAAGCCCGCCACCGGCCTGCGTTGGCGGGCATTTTCTTGCCCCCGTTTTCGTTGCTGCGTGATCGCGTAAGCGCGATCCCGGAATGGCGAGGACCACACTTGGACGGCATGCTCACGCCACACACATGAAGCCCGCCCTGTTTCTCCTCTTCACCGCCATCCTCCCCCTGACGGCACAGACGCAAGTCCCCGCAGGCCCCGAGGTCGCGGAAGCCATCACGGCGACCACGCCGATGAGGGCTACCGAAGCGGAGGAAGTGCTGGCCGTCAGCTCGGAGTTCATCAAGGCCTCGGTCGCGTTCCGTCCCGATGGCTGCGCCCGCACCACCCACCGGATCGGCGACTTCCACACCCGCATTGAATTCAAGGGCCTCTCCGTCCGCGAGATCGTCAAGGCTCCGCTCAGCGACACCGACCGCCAAGCCGGAATCTCCCGCCGCTACTTCGCCCACCTGCAATGCGAAGCCCACCGCATCTGGGATGCCCCGATGATCGCTTGGTCGGAATGGCACCAGAGCGCCTACGGTTTCTTTCCTCACTCGATCATCGTAGAGGAAATCGGCGGCGCCTTGAAGGCCCGCGCCAACCGCATCGCTGACTTCAGCCCTGGCATCGATGCCTCAGTAAGCGAAGCCGTCCATTGAGACCGGCTTCGCTCGATTCGTTTTCCTAGCTGTTCCGCAGATTGGATGCTGCGGTCCTGTTTTCAAGGCCACGTCCGCGACGCCCTCCATGGCTGGTTTCCGGCGATTGGCCGCGGCCTTGAAAACCATTTTCAGAAGACCCGCCGGGCACCAGTTCACGACTGGTGCCCGGCTTTTTTGCGTGCTTGCGGCGTCTCCCCCGTTTGGGGGTTACTCAATCGGGTGTGGATTTGACGAAATCCGGAATCTGATTCCGTCGTAAACCTCCCAACCTGACCGTGTCATCCTGCGTGATCTGCCCCTTGGCTCACGTTCTTGATGCGGGCGACCAATCCCGCTTTCCAGAGTTCCATCCCAGTGCGATCCCGCATACTCCTCCTACGACCGGCCTTATGGGCTCTGTGTTTCGGCACAGTGGCCAAGGGTGATGATTTTTCCGCCATCTACGACGCAAAGATACACCCGTTTCTCGAAGACCACTGCTTCGATTGCCATGGTGACGGCGAAGACAAAGGAAAAGTGAGCTTCGATACCTTTGCCAACACGGAGGAGCTGATGAAGCAAACCGACCTGTGGGTCCACGTGCTGAACAACGTGCGCTCCGGGATGATGCCTCCGGCCAAGAAGAAGCGGCCCGCCGCGGAAGAGGTGGCAGCCCTTCAGGACTGGATCAAGCGCGGGCCCCTGAAACTAGACCCCGCGAACCCGGATCCCGGCCGCGTGACCCTGCGCCGTCTCAACCGCGTCGAATACCGCAACACGGTCCGCGATCTGACCGGCTTCGATTTCCGCACCGACGAGGAATTTCCCGCCGACGACACCGGCTATGGCTTCGACAACATCGGAGACGTGCTCAGCACCTCGCCCATGCTGCTGGAGAAATACATGCAGGCCGCCGAGACGATCGTCGAAAAGGCGGTGCCGCTGGAGAACCGGGTGACGCGGCAGTGGCCTTTCCCGGCCGGAATTTTCCGCGGTCGAGGCGAGCGAGGAAGGGACGATGGCGAGTATCGCCTCTCTCTCTACGATCCTGCCGATCTCACCGCCCAGGTCACGATCGAGAGGCCCGGCACCTACCGCGTGATTCTCAACGCGACCACCCGCGGCTCCTTCTCCTACGACCCCGGCCGGGCAAAGGCGACTTGGAGCGTGGATGGCAAGCAGTTGCTGGAAGAAGAGCTCAAGTGGAGTTCCGGCAAGAAGATGGAGTCGAGCGTGGAAGTGAAGTGGGAGGCTGGCACCTATCCGCTGCACCTGACGCTCGAACCTCTGGTCGACAAGTCGCAGCAACCGCCGGACCTCGGTGACGGTCCGCCGAGCGTGAATCTCTCCCTCAATGGCGTCACGCTGATCGGCCCGATGGAGCCGGAGCACTTCGTTCATCCGCCGAACTACGAGCGCTTCTTCACCCGCGATAGCGTCCCCTCCGACCCGGGCGAGCGTGAGGAATACGCCACGGAGATCCTCCAGCGCTTTGCCAGCCGCGCCTTCCGCCGTCCGGTGGACGATGGCACGGTCACGAAGCTGGTCGCGATTGCCAAGCAGTCCGCGGAAGCACCCGGCGGGACCTTCGAGAAGGGCATCGGCCGCGCGATCTCAGCCGTGCTGGCTTCGCCGCGCTTCCTCTTCCGCATGGAGCGCACACTGCCGGAGGAAAACCCGCAGGCCCATCCACTGCTGGACGAATACTCCCTGGCCTCGCGGCTCTCCTACTTCCTCTGGTCCACCATGCCGGATGAGACACTGCTGGACCTCGCCTCGCGTGGTGAACTACGCAAGAACCTGAACGAGCAGGTCCAGCGGATGCTCAAAGATAAGCGCTCCGACCAGTTTGTCGAAAACTTCGCCGGCCAATGGCTGCAAACCCGCGACGTGGAAGGTGTCAGCATCGATGCCCGCGTGGTTCTCGCCCGCGATGCCGGCACCGAGCAGGCGAACAAGGAGCGCTTCGAGACCTTCCGCCGACTGAACCAGGAAATCGACGAGGCCCAGAAGGCCGGCGACGACGCCAAGGTCACCGCGCTGCGCGAAGAACTGAAGGAAATCCGCGCGAAATTCCGCGGCAACGGCAAGCGCGTCGAGTTCAGCGGATCCCTGCGCACTGCCATGCGCCGCGAGGCCGAGATGTATTTCCGCTACCTGCTCCGGGAAGACCGCAGCGTGCTGGAGCTGATCGAGAGCGACTCCACATTCCTGAATGGCGAGTTGGCCAATCATTACGGCATCCTCGGCGTGGAAGGCGGCGACATGCGCCTGGTCAAGCTGCCACCGGACAGCCCGCGCGGCGGGATTATTACGATGGGCACCGTACTTGCGGTGACCTCGAACCCGACCCGCACCTCACCGGTGAAGCGCGGGCTCTTCATCCTCGATAATATCCTGGGCACCCCGCCCCCGCCACCACCGCCGAACATCCCGGCGCTGGAAGCTTCTGAAAAGGCCTCCGACGGCCACGAGCTGACCCTCCGCGAAGCGCTGGCGATCCACCGTGAAAAACCGCTCTGCTCCTCCTGCCACAACCGCATGGACCCACTCGGCCTCGCGCTGGAGAACTTCAATGCAATGGGCCTGTGGCGCGACAAGGAGCGCGGCCAACCGCTCGCCTCTCCAGAGGGGCAGCTCATCACCGGCGAGAAATTCGCCGATGTCCGGGAGCTGAAGCACCTGCTCGTCACCACCCGCCGTGCCGACTACTATCGCTGCCTGACGGAGAAGCTCCTCACCTACGCCATCGGCCGCGGACCGGAGCCCGGCGACATCACCACGATCGATGCGATCGTGGACAAGCTGGAAGCCGACAAGGGCAAGTTTTCCACCGTGATCATGGGCATCATCGAATCCGCCCCTTTCCAAAAACGTCACCGACCCTCGACATGAACGCCGTCACCAACCGCCGCCGCTTCCTCCGTGGCTTGGGAACCTGCCTGGCCCTGCCTTCGCTCGAAGCCTTCATGCCGCGCGCCATGGCCGCCGCTGTGTCAGGCGGCCCTGTCCGCTTTGGTACCACCGCCAGCGGTGCCCCCCTGCGCATGGCCTTCCTGTACTTCCCGAATGGTGCGATTCAGAGCACTTGGACCGCCGCTGGCAGCGGTGCGGACTTCCGCTTGGATAACACCTTGGCCCCGCTCTCACCGCTGAAGCACCGCGTCCAGGTGCTCCAGGGCCTGGAGCATCTCAATGCCGATCCGGGCAATGATGGAGCGGGCGACCACGCACGCGCCAATGGCACCTTCCTCACCGGCGTCCGCGTTAAGAAGACCGCCGGCAGTGACATCCACGCCGGCATCTCGGTCGATCAGATTGCCGCCCAGCATATCGGCACGAATACCCGCTTCTCCTCGCTGGAGCTCTCCTGTGACCCGCACCGCAAGTCTGGCGGCTGCGACTCCGGCTACTCTTGCGCCTACGAGTCGAACCTCGCTTGGCGCACGCCGACCTCACCGCTCGCTCCGGAATCGAACCCGCGCCTGGTCTTCGAGCGTCTCTTCGGCTCGGGCAGTCCCGGTGAGCGCGGCAGTAGTCTCGCCCGCCGCCGCGCCCAGCAGCGCTCGATCCTCGACTTCGTGATGGAGGACGCTAAGGAGTTCGAGAGCCAGCTGACCAATCGCGACAAGGCGAAGATGGATGAGTATCTCACCGGCATCCGCGAGATCGAGCAGCAGATCGAAACCGCGGAGAGCTTCAAGAACATCCCCGATCCCGACATCATCACGCCCGATGGCATTCCCACTGCCTACGACGAGTACATCAAGCTGATGTTCCAGATGACGGCCTTGGCCTTCGAGACCGATGCCACCCGCGTGGCCTCTGTGCTACTGGCCCGCGATGGCAGCAACCGCTCCTTTCCGGAAATCAATGTCCCCGAAGGTCATCACTCGCTGTCCCACCACCGCGAGGACAAGGACATGATCGAGAAGGTCAAGATGATCGACCGTTTCTACGCCGAGCGCCTCGCCGAGTTCCTGACCTTGCTCGAAGCCAAGCACGACGCCGACGGCCAATCGGTCTTGCACAATTCGATGATCGTCTATGGCTGCGGCAACTCCGACGGCAACCGCCACACCCACGCGAACCTGCCCGTGGTCCTAGCCGGCAATGGCGGCGGTGCCTTGAATCCCGGGGCTTACCGCAGCAATTCCCCGACTCCGATGTGCAACCTCTACCTGAACATGCTCGATGCCATGGGCGTGCCGCAGATGGAGCGCTTCGGGGATAGCACTGGAAGGCTGGCCAGTGTGTGAGTGATTGTCGGAAGCCTCCCTTCAAAGCGCGCCATACGTGGTACGTAGTCCCGCCTTTAGGCGGACGAAGCCATCCCGGCAGCATGATCCACCCTAGCTTCATCCGCCTAAAGGCGGGACTACGTACCACCATATTCGGAATTCGTCCTTCACTGCAGCCCTTCTCATGAAAACCCTCCTCCTCTCCCTCGCCCTGCTCCTCCCCCTCCACGCGGAGGAAGTCCTCCTCTGGCCCAACGGCGCTCCCGGTAGCGAAGGCAAGACCGGTGAGGAGATCGTGAAGAAGTCTGACAACGGCGAGCTCACCGTGTCGAACGTCCACAAGCCCACCATCACTCCCTATCTGCCTGCCGCGGACAAGGCGACCGGCGTGGCGGTGATCGTGGCGCCGGGTGGCGGGCACTCGATCCTCTGCGTGACGCATGAAGGCAGCAACGTCGCCGAATGGCTCGCGGAGCATGGCATCGCTGCCTTCGTCTTGAAGTACCGCCTCGCGAAGGAAGAAGGCTCGACCTACACCGTGGACGACCACGCGGTGCCCGACATGCAGCGTGCCCTCCGCCTCGTCCGCAGCCGCGCCTCCGAATGGCACATCCGGCCCGATGCGGTCGGCGTGATGGGCTTCTCCGCCGGCGGCGAGGTCTGCGCGATCTCCAGCATGAAATTCCACCCCGCCAGCGCGGATGCCGCGGAGCCGCTGGACCGCCTCAGCGATCGCCCCGACTTCCAGGCCCTGATCTATCCCGGGCGCTCCAATCGCATCGTTCCTTTCGCGGAATCGCCGCCGGCCTTCCTCGCAGCCTCGGCGAATGACCGCCCGGACATCTCCGAAGGCCTGACCAAGGTCTACCTCGACTTCAAGGCCGCCAAGGTCCCGGTCGAGCTGCATCTCTACTCCAGCGGCGGCCATGGCTTCGGCTACCGGCCGAGCAAGGCCAATACTCCGGAGAGCCAGTGGATCGTCCGTTTCGACGACTGGCTGAAGGCGCAAAAGCTCCTCAAGTAGGGTTTTCCCGCCGGATTTTGGCAGGAACTTGGGATCGGATTCCATCGCTCTCCATTGAGCGACACCCATGATGTGGTCCGGGCAAGCCCATGCCCGGCACCTCCCTCATGACCGCTTCCACCAAACCCTTCCTGCTCGCCCTCGCATTGCTGGCTGGCGCTGCGTCCTCCTCAAACGCTGTCGTCCTTTTCACGGACAACTTCGACGCGACCTCGAACCAAACGCCGAACGACCAGATCAACAATCCGGGACGCCAGGGCGGCTCCTTGGCCACTCTGGGCTACCTCCAGGCCAACAACGTCCAGATCGGCAATACCGCCACCCTGCCCCCGAGCCCAGGCAGTGGCCTCGGCGATGAGTTTCTGGCCGCCTTTGGAGGAACAGCCTACGTCAACTACGACTTCTCGACCCAAACCCTGCCCCTCGAAATCAGCTTTCTGGGGCTGATCTCCAGCATTGCAAATACCGGCCCGACCAGTTGGGTCTCCGTCACGGTCGGCGATGCGACAGGCGTGCCCTTTGTGAACGGCGGCAACGTCTCCTCCGTCTTGTTCCGTGCGAACGGCGGCACCGAAGTCTGGAACCACGGTGCCAATGCTCCCGGTGGAACCTATACAGCCCCCGGCTTCGACGTGTGGACGGACTACAAGATCATCCTCTCGGATACCGCGGGCACCGGCTCCGCCTTCGGGAGCGGCGGCAGCCGGATGGACTACTACGCCAATGGCGTTCTCCTCGGCACACTTAACATCACCCAGCTCACCGCCGGGCAAGGCTACATCGGCTTCGCGGCCGACCGGATCGTCGGCTACGACAATCTCAGCATCGCCACGGTCCCCGAGCCCTCCGCGGCGCTCGTGGGCGTCAGCGGTCTGGCCGGCTTGCTCCTTCTGCGCCGCCGGCGCTAGCCCGAGCTGCCAGAGTTTGGCGGATCTACCCTTTAGCTTCCCTACCTGTGAGCCTAGCTAAAGACCGGCGCCCCCAGAAGGAACGCCACCTTTTGATTGAACATTCCGTCCCGGGAGTCTCACCCTCCCCCTGTGCCGACGGTCCGCCTCAAATACTTCAGCTACCACCCCGCGATCTGGCCCCGCATGATCGGCGAGGTCTCCCGCGACGCCAAGGCGGGATCCTTGGTCCAAGTCATTGACAAGGAGGGCAAACCCTTCGGCAGTGCCTTTTGGAATCCCAAGGCCGGCATGCCGCTGCGGGTCTTCGACCACGGTGACGAGGTGGTGGGCGAGGATTTCTTCATCAGCGCGATCCAGCGCGCCGCCGCCCTGCGCCGCGAAGTCTTCAAGCTGGATGCCGAGACGGAAGCCTACCGCGCGATCCACGCCGATGCCGACCAACTCCCCGGCTTGGTCGCGGACAAGTTCGGCAAGGTGATGTCCTTGGAGGTCACCAACCTCGCCGCCTGGCAACGACTCGACGCATGGGTGCCCGCGATCCACGAAGCCTTCGGCACGGAGAAGGCGCACATCCGCGTCGACCCCGACCTCGCGCGCATCGAAGGGATTCCTTCGCTCACGCATCCGCTTTCCGAAAAGATCCGTCCGCTCAAGATCCGCGAGCATGGCGTGACCTTTGAGATCGATCCCGCGGGCGGCCACAAGACCGGCTTCTTCTGCGACCAACGCGACAACCGCAAGCAGTTCGCCGCCATGGCCGCGGGCCGCAGCGTGCTCGATCTCTGCTGCTACACCGGCGGCTTCTCCGTCAGTGCCGCGCTCGCCGGTGCCACCGAGGTGACGGCGGTGGACCTCGACGAAAACGCGATCGAGATGGCCAAGCGCAATGCCAACCTCAACCAGCAACGCATCAAGATCACCCATGCCGACGCCTTCACCTGGTCGCGCACGATGATCGAGAACAACCGCCAGTGGGACCTTGTCATCGCCGACCCGCCGAAGTTCATCCACGGCCGCGAAGACCAGCTCGGCCACAACAAGTATCATGACCTGAACAAGCTCGCGCTGCAGATGGTGAAGCCCGGCGGGCTCTTCGTCACCTGCTCCTGCTCGGGCATGCTCTCCGCGGATGAGTTTGAGAAGATCGTCGTCTCCGCCGCGCACCGCCAGAACAAGCGCCTGCAGATCTTCGACCGCACCGGCGCGGGCCCGGATCATCCCACACTCTCGAACTATCCGGAATCGCGCTACCTCAAGCTGCTGTGGTGCCGGGTGATCGGGTAGTTGCCATCCCACGCGGGATCCAGCGCCCGTCGCCCTCTTCGTCCCAAAGGGACGGCTTATACCAGCCCGGCACGAGGAACGAAGTGCCGGGAAAGCCCCGCCGTCATCACCGCGTCCTACAGGGACGCCTCATGCTTCTCGCGGCCCGCGAGTAAGGACTGCGCCATTGAACTCTCAGTGACATTTCCGGCCACTCTGTCTAAGGGTGAGGAATGAAACGGTGGCTCATCCTCGCGTTCGGCGTGATCTTGATCAGATCAGTCGCGGCGCAAGACCCGCCCCCGCTGATTCCACCTCCCGCCCCTGTTCCTCCTCTCGCGCCAATGCCGGCAGCACCAAGCGTTCTGGCTCCAGGGTCCCTGAATCATGAGCCTGAACCACCCGCATCCGCTCCCGTCGCTTGGCCAAGCGTGGAATACTCGGAAGTCCGCGCCTACCTCTACAACCCCGGAGACAACCGGAAAAACCTGATCCTGCAAAAAGGCAAGCTCCATCCCGAGGTTGTGAATCCGGAGGGAATCAAGCTTACCGCCGGGCAAGTCGCCCAGCTGCTCAAGGCGATCTACCATAGCAAACCTGATCGATCCGGATCCGGCTGCTTTCTTCCTCATCACGGCATCGTCTTCTACGACCAAAACGGCAAGCCGGTAGCGGACATTTCGATCTGTTTTCTATGTGAAGTCGTCGTCGAAGAACCGGCCGGCGCCAACACCCTCCATTGGGACCGGGAAGCGCTCGCCAAGCTCATGCCCGAACTCGGCCTGCCGGTCTTCAAGGATCTTGATGAGGCAAACGCTCACTTCACCGCACTCGCCCGCAAATGGCCCGATGCCAAGCTCAAGGCCGCCCTCGACGAGTGCATCTTCCGCAAGCCCGACACATCCCCTCGGGAAGTGCATGATCGCACGGAGCTGCTTCAGGGGGTGGGCGAACGCACCCACCCCTTTCTGCTCGCCTATCTCGCCGACAAGGGCCGACGTGCCGAGTGGCTAACAAAAGCCGACCCCTCCGATCCGTTTTCGAAGCGGCCCTTCCACTGGCTCTGCGACCTCTTCGGCGATGCTCCGCCCGCCGCCGTAGTCCCATTGTTGGCCGGATTTCTTGACGAGCAGGAGGACTCCGTGCGCTGCGATGCTGCGGAGACTATCGCCAAAACCGGTGCAGCGGAAATCATCCCGCTGGTCCGCAAGGCCTTGGCCGATCCTTCTGAATATACCGGCATCAGCGCGCTGGAAGGGCTGCTGGCAGCAAGCAATCGCGGCCCGCTCCACCCCGAGGTCAAGGCACAGCTCTTCGACGATGTGCGGAAGCTCGAACCCGATAGCGAGGACACTCCGCGCTGGGTCAAGGTGCTCCTTGGCCTTGACCGCGAAAAGGCGATGGCCTTCTTCCTGAGTGACGAGGTCCTCCGTCAAAACACCCGGGATTCTGAGACCATCCTGAATACCTTCTGCGATCTAAACGTGGAGATCCCCCGGCAGCACTTGCTGAATCTGATCATGGGTGGACAAGCGGCAGATGCCAACCCCGCTCCTACGGCCGCCTTCCTCTTGCTCGGACGCCGACACCATCCGGATGACCTAGGGTTGCTCCAGCAAATGACCAAAACAGATAACGATCTCGCCCGCTCCGCGATGTCCGGTCTGCTCGCTTGGCACGGGCTGGAAGGTTATCGCAGGCGCTTGGAAATCTTGGAAGATAAGAAGGGATTTGCAGCATTGGACGAAGCCCAGCGCTTCCACTTCGCCGTGGATGAATTCGCATCCTCCACGATGAACATCGCCCATTATTTTGCCAGCAGTGAGGGCGAGCATTGGCAGACCACACTGGCTGGACTAAGGGCCATGAAGCAAGATGAGATGGCTTCTGCCTTGGAAGGAGCCGCCGGGGCCTTCGGTGAAGAAGCCAATTCCCCCGATCCGGAGGCACGGCAAAAACGCTACATGAGCCCGAGGAATATCGCGGCCCTCATGGAATTCGACGAGCAGCGGCATAAACTCGAAAGCAGCTGCGATCTCGCGCTCGACCGCTACGCCATCGAGCACGCCGAGTCCTTCAAGTGATCTACCACCCTGGCCGCCTGCGACACTTGATGCCACTGGGTGCGCCGACTTCAGTCGGCCCGATATGCCACTCGGGACTAGCCATGGGAGCAGCCTTCCCCACTTGATCACCTACCATTCAAGCCGACTAAAGTCGCCGCACCCAGTGGCGCTTCCGCTCTTATGGCTATACCCTCTCTTGAGATCATCCCCGCCACGCCAGACCACCTCGAAGCCATCTGGCGGATCTTCCAGAAAGTCACCGACGCCGGAGATGCCTACGTCTTCGAGGCCGGCACCACACGGGATGAATTCATCGCCTACTGGTTCGCACCAAGCTGTCACCCTCACATCGCGCTGTTAGATAATGAAGTGCTGGGCAGCTACATCGTGAAGCCGAATCAACCCGGCCGCGGCTCGCACATCGCGAATGCCAGCTACATGACCGCCAGTGCCGCACGTGGCCAAGGCATCGCGGGCAAGATGTGCCAGCACTCGCTCCAGCTCGCGAAGTCACTCGGCTTCCGCGCCATGCAGTTCAACATCGTCGTCGCGACCAATGAAGTGGCCGTAGCCCTCTGGCAAAAGCACGGCTTCCGCATCGTCGGCACACTCCCCGAAGCCTTCCGCCATGCCTCACTCGGCTACGTGGATGCTCACGTGATGTTCCGCGAGCTGGACGACATCGGCTGATGCCCTTGCATCCGCCTAATGCCCGCCCGCGACGATCACCTGCTCTTGGACGCCAGCCGTCACTTGTCCCGCCACAGCCACGGGCACTTGCACCAGCCTGAAGGAAGTCACACTGGAAGTCGTCGAGAAACTGGCCATCACCGTGGATGCGCCTCCCGCGACGACCAAGCCGTTGCCCCCTGCATTCCCGTCAACAAAGACAAAGGGGCCTGGCAGGAAGGGATAGCGGCTACCATTGGTGAAGGAGACCGCGCTATTGCCCACGCCGCCAGAGCTCACCGCATTGGAGGCTACCAGCACCGGGATCATCCCGCTCGCGCCAGAGGCGTCCGTCCACAGGATCCTTTGCTCGTAGCCATCCCGCAGTGGCGGCACTTGATCGATCACCACCTCCGCCTTCTTGGTCACCGGATCCTCAAGCACGAAGCCTTCGGGTTGGTTCTTCGAAGTGTCGTTCTTCGCGACGGAAGGAGCGGCGACGGGCGCCTTGTAGTCGCTGAGATCCATCGCCTCCGGAGTCTTGCGACCGACGAAGCCTCCGCCTTGGGGATCCGGAGTCCATAGCAACTGCCGCTCACGGTCAAAGTAGTTCCCCGTCGCCTCGGAGTAGTACAAGCCCAGTTCCTTCCATGAGTCCTCGGGGAAATTGCGGTGCCTCAGGACGATACTGTTATCGGCCAGATCCATGCCCGGCTGAATGTAGCCGTGCTCAATCACGAAGGCGGCGACAGAGTCATCCGGCGAGCTGCTATGGACCTCCAGTTGATCGCGCAGCGAACTCGTCACGAGCTGGAACATCTTCTGGAACATCTGCTGCCGCGATTCCTCCGGACTGCGCCGCGGCGCATCGGGAGTCGTCAGGCTCATCACCCGTGGCAGAGAGGCCAGCTCGTTGCGGCGCAGCATCTCCACCGTCTTCAGCAGATTCGAGTATTCCCGGCGCAAACGCTCGACGCTTGCGTCGTAGGCGGGATGGCTGGCGTCCACGGGAAGATCGTTGCCGAGTATGCCGCGTTCACCAACCTTGGCCGACACGGATTTGGCCCCACCTTCCGCGACTTGAGACTGCGTACCCTCGCCGCCACGATGCGGCCACAGGCAAATCGTCACCGCCGCCGCAGCCGCCCAACCGCTGGCCGCAAGGAGCGGCGCGAGACGGCCACTCTTCTTCGTTGGCTTCTCCGCCGCTGGCGGGAGGCCGATCTTATCCATCACGGAGTTCAGCACCTCCGGCGGTGCTGCCCGTAGCGGGGATACCGCCAGCCACACATCCGCCACCGCCTCGCGCGTGGCGCGGGCCTCCTCGGCCAGCGCCGCATCGCGCACCAGCCGCGGATCGCTCGCCGCGGGATCGCCGGACGGCAGGATGTCCAAGGCACGCGCGGTCGCGTCCTCCCGGTCAGGTCGGTTCATCGACTCCTCCTTTCTTCAAAAGTTCGCGCAGTTTCAGCATCGCGCGGTGCACCCGGATCTTCGCGGTGCCCAGGGGGACGCCCCAACGCGAGGCGTGGTCCTGCAAGGTGCCGGGGTCAAACAAGGCGACCCGCACGCTTTCCGCCTCGGTCTCGTCGAGCTTCGACAAGGCCGCGTGGACGCGCGAAACGGTATCGCGGAAAAACAAATCTTCCACCCCGCTGCGGGATGGCACTTCCAGCGCGGGCATGCGCTCCCAGTCCTGCCACACCGCGGCGCGGCGGCGCTTCTTGCGCAGGTGATCGAGGCACAGGCCGCGCAGGATCATCGCGCACCAGGTGAAGCCTTTGCTCTTCTCCGCCTCGAAATCGCCCGCCCGCTTCCAGATCCGCAGGAAGCAATCTTGCAGAGCTTCCTTGGCCGCCCCTTCATCCCTGACCCAGTGCAGGGCCATGCTGTAGAGGCGGTCGCCCCACATCCGGTAGAGCTCGGCGAGGGCGTCGCTATCGCGCCGGGCGATCCGCCCAAGCAGCCACGAGCCGTCCCAGGCATCGGCCTGTCCGGCTGGGTGAATGGCTTTGGAAGCTTCTGCCATCGGCGTGTCGCTTTCTCTCATGGGATTCGGCCGGGGGGAAGGCGTGGTTTCAGGGGATTCCCGCAGTTTTTCATGGGCGGGCACGGGTCGGAGGAACCTTCGTCCCACCCGTGATCCAGGCAATACCGTCCCGGTTCTGGCCATCGACGACGTTGAAATCTCCCGCCACCCAGAGCTTGCCGCTACCGCTATTCCACAGCATGGCACTCACGGCGGCCCGCTCTTCGTAGCTCGCGGGATTGAAAGGCACTTTACCACCGGGGCCCGCCGTCCACCACTCCCCGGCCTCGCGGCGGTATCGCTTGCCGAAGACTGCCGAGCGGAATTGCGGGTCCAGCTTGCCGTTCGGCGTCAGCCGCCGCAGCGACATATCCGAGGCTCCGCCGAAGGTCCCGGCCACATAGAGCAGGCTCTTTTCGCCCACCTCGGCCACGGGCAGCGCCATCACCCTCTGCGAAGTGAAGGTGCCCACCCAGCCCTTGCCCTTCCACAAGCGCAGGCGGCCGGAAACGGAGTTCTCATCGCGGTCCAGGAACAGCATGCCACCCTGCCACTCCGCGAGAGGATCGAGCTTGAAGCCTTCCCGGCGGATGTCGCGGCTCACGCTGCCGTCCTCCTTGAAGAAGACACCACCGCTCGCATAGCCGCCCTTGCTGACTGGAACCAACTCCTCCGGGCTGGCAAATTGACTGCTGCGCCTGAAATCGGCCTTGCCTGAGCCATCCGGCAGGAGCCGCGCGATCCGGGCGCTTGCGACCTCGGAGCCGCCATAGCTGCTCACCATCAGATCGCCGCTCTTCAATGCATCAAGCTGCCTGACATCACCAATCCCCAGCGAAACAGTATCGGCGGGATTGACGATCCAAGGTCCACCGTAAGTTGCCGGACCGTAGTCCTCGTCGATACTGCCGTCGAAATTCAGTTTCAGCAGGTTCGATGCGAGCTGATTTCCCAGCGATACTGTTTCGGCGGTAGCCACATAAATCCCATCCGCCGTGGCAGCAGCTGAAATCAAGGCACCCACCCGGCCATCGGCGCTGAAGCTCGTGTCCAAGCTCCCATCGGCCTCGAAGAGCGCGAGCCCCTTGCGCGAAGCTCCCGCCACCTCATCAAAATCCCCCGCCACCAGCACGCGGTCATCCGGCAGCTTCTCTAACAGATTCACCGTGCCCGGGCGGTCGAGATCCGGAATGGCCCACGAGGCATCGGCGCTCCCGTCCGCATTCAAGCGCCGCACGCCATCAACCAGCCACTTGCCACCGGGCAAGGCCGCAACATGCCGGACTTTGCCGGGACTTTGGAAACTCGCATCGGCCAAGCCAGCGGCGTCGTAACGGATCAAAGCGCCACCCGGGCCGGTCACCAAGAGTGAGCCATCCTGGCCCTCCGCCCACGCGAAGCTCTGGTTGAATGGAGTGCCAAAGTTCCTGCTTCGTTGAACCAGGCCTTCCGCCGAACGCCATTCGATTGTCCATGCCATGGCCGTCGGCGCAGGCCAGAAATTCCAGCGGGAACGATCGTCGCCCAGAACAACGGTAACCCCGCTATCCGCACGCGGCGCTAACATAGCGGGACGGTAACCGGATAGGACCCTCATCTCCCCGGTTACCGCCCCTGACCCATGTACCAAGAAAATGTGCTGATCCTTCGGCTCGGTCCCAGGAAGCAGTAAGCCGGACGACGCACGTTGATCTCCTGTCAGTACCCAGGCGCCTCCCAACGCTTCGGGCACTGCTTCAAGCACGTCGTCCGGCCAATCTGTTCCGGGTGAAAATGTGGGATCGATGCTTCCGTCCGCGCTCTCGCGCCGCTCAAGCCGAGCCCGTCCGCTGGCTGACGCACGGATGCACCAGAGCTTCCCCTCGCGCTCGAATTGCGGGGTCAGCGACTCCCCCGCGGCCAGACCGGGAAATGCCGGTCCGGCCGGGGTGCCGTTGGCATTCAGGCGCAGCCATTCGCCCGAAGCCGCCGGAAGCAGGAAAGATCCATCGGCCAAAGGAAACGGCGCCCGGGCTTCCAAGCCATCGGGAGCCAAGTAACCCGGAGCCGGCTCGCGGGCCACGCCGCCGTTCTCACCCAGCACCAGCAGATCGCCGGTGCTGCCGCCATCGGCACGGTCAAAGCCACCACCGACCCAAGAGCGGCCGTCCGGTCCCAAAATCGTCCAAGCTGGCACCGCCGGAGCCCGCAATTCCGGGACGAAGCCGGAATCCACAGCCCCCGGATTGGCAGCGCGCGCCAATGCGGTTCCCAAGGTGATTCCAGCCCAAACTCCCTTCATCACCGCCTTATCCGGCAAGGGCGGGAGGACGGTTTCAGAACTTTTCCGAATTTCCCCTAAACTACTCCTTTTTAAACTCCAGCAGCACTGGAACCGCCGCTTCCGCACTCGGAAACGCCTCGCCCTCAAAGAAGGCCCAATCCCGCAGGTTCGTCTGAACCTTCACCGAGGTGGTCGAACGCACCCGGCTTCCATCCGCCAACTCCACCAGCAGGCTGAAACCGCGGACCTTGTATTTGTCGTCATTCTTGTCGCTGCGCAGCTCCACGGAATTGCTCGGCTTCAGCTGCCTGACCTGATCCTCCGACAGGGCAAAACGGCTGGTCTTCCATTCGTCCCCGCCTCCCGGCAGATCCGCCACCTTGGTGCCGTTGAGAAACAGCGACTTGGTCCCGTGGCCTTCGCTCACGCCGAACTGGTCCATTACCAGCCAAGCCTTCCGGACATCCCGCAGCTCCGTGGCACTCAACTGCCGCGCCGTCACGGGATTGCCCTCCAGCCCGCACTCCGGCACGATCTGCTTTGTCACGCGGCGGGTATCCGCAGCTATCGCCCAAGGCAGGTCCTTCGGATTGAAAGCCTCATCGCTCGCTCCAGTCTCCGCCAGGCACCACGCTTCAGCGCGGACCACGTTCTCGCCGCCATCGAGTTGAAGGGTCACCTTCTTGCCCGCTGAGCCCTTCACCTCATAAGAGGCCATCTGCCATGGCCTTACATTTTCGCTCGGCATTCCCGCCCGGGCATAGCCTGCGAAATGATTGATCGCTGCCTTCGAACTCCGCAGCGGAGTCGCCGCCTTGCCATCGATCAGCACCGTCGGCAGTTCAGGATAGCCGATCACCAGAATCTCTCCCCTGCCCTTCAGGGCCGCCGGCACCTCAACCGTAGCCAATGCACGCGAAGCCGTGGTCTTCACCGTGCTCTCGACCATCAATGCCGGAGCCACCGCAGCCTTCGGCGTGCCAGGCTCAAACTCAAAGGCCAGGGTCTCATAGCCCGGAATCTCAATCTCCATCGTCTGTCCCGAAACGAAGCCCTGCGGCCAAGTCGCGTGATAGGGATATACCACCCGGCCCAGGTAAGGCTTGCCGCTCGTACCCGCGAAGCCAGCCACCGAATCAAAGGGCACCTTCAGCACCTGCGGCGCCGCTCCGGGATTCCGCGCCACCAGCACCCCGCGCTCGCCATCCCAGCCCGCATAGCCGTAGGCATGCCCCTCGTCCGGGCGACCGCCGACCCAGCGGTTGTTCGCGAGCGCCTTGAAGTTGCGCTGGCTCCAGCGGTGGATCGTTGCGAGCGACTTCCACTGCTCCGGGCTCATCGCAGCGGGCGTCAGGTACCACTCCTTCATTTGGATACCACGTCCATAGTACATCATCGCGTGGTCGGCCCAGTCGCGCAGGGTGTCCTCCTTGCTCTCCATCTGCCCGCGCGGATTGCGGATGATGCCGTGGGTCATCAGGCGCGAGATCGGCACCAGCGGACGATCGGCTGCCTCACCCCACATCCGCCAGATGTAGGCATCGCGATCCGTCGTCGCCATTGCCCGCGTCGAGAGTTCGGGCCAGTTGCCGTTGAAGCCATCATCACCCGCCAGCATCCACAGCGCATCGCCGTGCATCAGCCACCAAGGGGAGAACCATACCCAGTTGGTCAGGTTCTGATACACCGCGGGATTTGCCTCACGCGTCGCCGCCAGCAATTCGATCATCGCATCCACATTCGCCTCATGGCCATGGCGGTCGGTCGGTGGGTGATTGCAGCCCTCGCCCGTGTCAGAGAGGTGATTGAAGTCGTGCTTGAAATAGGCCACCTTCGCCTCGCCCGCGAGCTTGCGGAGCTGTGCCTCCAACTGCTGCCGGTAGCCGTCAGCACTCAGCGAGTAGTGCGCGAAGTATTGGCTGAAATACTTGTTCGCCTTCGCCTTCTTGTAGCCTTGGCCCTCGCCCCAGCCGACGTTCGTATTCGTTCCGTCCAAGGCCAGCCACAGGCCCAGGCTCGTGCCATCCTTGCGCAACTCCTCGCTCAGCGCCGCCAGGTCCTTGAAGCCATTGGGGAAATGTCCTGCCGCCGGCTCCCACACCGACGAACGATTCTGCCAGCCGTCGTCCGGCACCATCGCATCAATCTTGATGTCGTATGGCTCCAGCGCCTTTTTGAAATCGCGGTGGATCTGCACGAAGTTGTCGCCCTTCAGCGATTTCCCCGCAGGGTCGAACCAGTTGTTGTAGTGAGTGAAGGAACGATCCGGTTTCGCGATGCTGGCCAGATAGCGCCCAAAGCAGTTCTCGACTGTATCCCCTGCCGCAATCAGCCCTGCCACCGCGCTCTTACTACGGATCACGTAGTGCCCGCCCTCCTCCTTCGCGAATCCCGGGAAATGGAATAGGCGGAGCAATCCCGCCCGTGGCTTCGCCTCACGATCCCGCCCCTCCAAGTCCACGAAGGAATAGTTGCCTACCTTCTCAAACCGATGCGCATCCGGCAGCGGCTGGTTGCCATCCGTGTGCCGCGACTGCCCCGCCGGATACTCCAGACCGAAGAACCAACGATCCCCCACAAACACCGGCTCACCCCGCCCACCTCGGCTCGCCTTCCCCTCTGTCGTAAACCGCTCCACCTCCAGCCGATCCACCGTAGCCGCAGCCGGAAACTCCAGCAGCAACTCCTTGCGGATCCAGCTCATCCCCGTGGCCTTGAAGCTCACCGTCACCGTGGAGGGCGCGCCCTCCGGCGGCTTGCCCCCGCCCATCCGTATCGGAAGGCCAGCGTGCCCTGCCCGTGCTCCGGCTCACCCAACGACTGGAAATCGCTCACCGTCCACTCGCGGTCATCCATGCTGCGGATGTGAAACTCATCGCTCGTCACCGGCAGTTTCGTGCCGTCCTTGGCCATCAGAGCGCTGGTCCGCCACACCTTCCCGTCGAAGGCGAACTCACGGGTCAAATCGCCGGAAGAAAGAGACTCCGTGGCAGCGAGAGCGGTGGCCGAGGAGAAGATAAAGATCGAGAGGAAGCGGAACATGCGCGTGGCTCTCCTACACAACAATATGCCACTTTTAATCACGATATTTGACTTTTAACGCACAACCAATCCCTGCGGCAGCGACCCCTGTGTCAGCCCGGCACCCCAAGTTTGACGCCCCGCCGCACCGCGCCTTAAGCTCCTTGCTCACACCGACGGTATTTCAAACCTGTTTGCCAAATGAAACCCACTCTTCGGGCCGCACGGCTCCTCCCCCTCCTAGTCCTCGCCCTTCCCGGTCTCCTCAGCGCGCAGCAGTGGACCCCGGAACAGGCCCAAGCCTGGGGCAAGACCCAGCCTTGGCGCGCCGGTGCGAACTTCGCGCCTAGCACCGCGATCAACCAACTTGAGATGTGGCAGGCAGACAGCTTCGACCCCGCCACCATCGACCGCGAACTCGGCTGGGCCGCCGACGTGGGCATGAGCACCATGCGCGTGTTCCTCCACAATCTTCTCTGGGAGCAAGATTCGGAGGGCCTGCTCAAGCGCATGGACCAGTTCCTGGCCATCGCCGACAAGCACAAGATCGGGATCATGTTCGTCCTCCTCGATGACGTCTGGGATCCGAATCCCCAGCTCGGCAAGCAACGCGATCCAAAGCCACACGTCCACAACTCCGGCTGGGTCCAGAGCCCCGGCAAGGCAGTCCTGCTAGATGAGAAGAAGCGCGCCGCTCTCGAACCCTACGTCAAGGGCGTGCTCACCCGCTTCAAGGACGACAAGCGCGTGATCGTCTGGGACCTCTACAACGAGCCCGGCAATCCGAACAAGAGCGCCTACGGCTCCGTCGAGGCCGAGAACAAGGCCGAACTTTCCCTCGACCTCGTGAAGAAGGTCTTCAAGTGGGGCCAGGAAGTCCGGCCTTCCCAGCCGCTCACCGTCGGCGTGTGGACCAACGATTGGTCCACCAAGGACAAGCGCGACGCGCTCAACGCCTACCAGCTCGATCACTCCGATGTGATCACCTTCCACGCCTACAGCGACCTCGCAAAGACCAAGGCCGCCACCGAGCCGCTCTTCGAATACAAGCGCCCGGTCATCTGCACCGAGTACATGGCCCGGCCCGCCGGCAGCAAGCTCCAGGAGATCCTCCCTTACTTCAAGGAGAAGGGCGTCTGGGCCTACCAGTGGGGCCTCGTCGCCGGCAAGACCCAGACCCAGTATCCATGGGATTCCTGGAAGGTGGACTACACGGCCGAGCCTCCGGTCTGGTTCCACGAACTCTTCCACAAGGACGGCAAGGCCTACGATCCCGAAGAGACCGCCCTCTACAAGAAGCTCACCGGCAAGCCCTGAGCCGCTTCTAACAAATACGACAGCTTTATGAAAACGACACCTCTGCTCGCCCTCTTGCTCGCGCTGCCGACGGTCCATGCTGAATGGAAGCCCGCCGGCAACAAGATCATGACCCAGTGGGCCAAGGACGTGACCCCGGACAATGCCTGGGACGAATACCCGCGCCCGCAGCTCCAGCGTGAAAACTGGACCCGCCTGAACGGCCTCTGGAATTACGCCATCACTCCGAAAGAGGCCTCCGAGCCGGGCGCCTTCGCGGGCGAGATCCTCGTCCCCTTCTCCCCGGAGTCCGCACTCTCCGGCGTCGGCAAGCAGCTCGAGCCGAGTCAGGCGCTGTGGTATGAGCGCAGCTTCACCACCAAGAAGGACGAAGGCAAGCGCACCATCATCCACTTCGAGGCCGTCGACTACGACTGCACGGTCTGGCTGAATGGCAAGGAACTCGGCAAGCACACCGGCGCCCACACGCCCTTCTCCTTCGATGCCACCGCGGCGCTCGAAGGTGGCAAGAACACCCTACGCGTGAAGGTGCTCGATGCCACCAGCGGCTTCCAGCTCCTCGGCAAGCAGAAGCTCAATCCCGAAGGCATCTGGTACACCCGCGTCTCCGGCATCTGGCAGAGCGTGTGGATGGAGGAAGTGAACGCCCGCGCGATCGATGACCTCGACTTCGCAAGCGACATCAAGAGCGGCACCATCTTCGTCCGTGCGAAGCTCAGCGGCCCCGCGGTCCAAGGCGAGAAGCTGAAGGTCACCGCCACCCTCAAGGGCCAGGCCGCCGGCAGCGCCGAAGGCACGGGCAATCTCGCGATCAAGGTCAGCGACCCGCAGCTCTGGTCGCCCGATGCTCCGAACCTCTACGACCTCAAGGTCGAATTGTTGGACGGCAGCGGCAAGGTCATCGACAGCGCCACTTCCTACACCGCGCTGCGCGAATTGGGCAAAGCCAAGGACAAGAACGGCAACTGGCGCTTCACCCTGAACGGCAAGTCGATCTTCCACTGGGGCCCGCTCGACCAGGGCTGGTGGCCGGATGGCCTGCTCACCCCGCCCTCAGAAGAAGCGATGATCTCAGACATCGATTTCTTGAAGGCTGCGGGCTTCAACATGATCCGCAAGCACATCAAGGTCGAGCCGCGCCGCTACTACTACCACTGCGACAAGGTCGGCATGATGATGTGGCAGGACCAAGTCAGCATGGGCTACGGACCGCAGACCGAGCCGAAGGGCTCGAACCCGCCATGGACCCGCATGGCTCCGAATCCGAAGGAAGGCGAGTGGACCAAGGAAGCCCACGAGCAGTTCGTCACCGAATACAAGCGCATGGTCGACCACCTGCGCGACGAACCCTGCATCGTTTCCTGGCAGCCCTTCAACGAAGCCTGGGGCCAGCACCGCACGATGGAAGTCGGCAAGATGGCCGTGGACTACGACAAGACCCGGCCGATCAACATCGCTTCCGGCGGCAACTTCTGGCCGGTCGGCGATGTCGCCGACGAGCACGCCTACCCTGACCCGGCCTTCCCGCTTTCGGACAAGCGCTTCGACGACTACGTCAAGGTCGTCGGCGAGTTCGGCGGTCACGGTTGGCCGGTGAAGGATCACCTCTGGGACAACTCCAAGGACAACTGGGGCTACGGTGGCTTGCCGCAGTCGCTCGACGAGTGGAAGGCGCGTTACTCCAAGTCCATCGACGTTCTTTGCGGCCTGCGCCGCCAGGGCATCTCCGCCGGGGTCTACACCCAGACCACCGACGTGGAAGGCGAGATCAACGGCCTGCGCACCTACGACCGCATCGACAAGGTTCCGGCCTCTTGGCTCAAGACCCTGTCCGACAAGCTGCTCGCTACCCCGGATGCCGCCACCTACGCCCCGCTCGCCGCCACTTCGGAGCAGCAGGCGCAGGAGTGGAAGTACAGCACCGAGACCCCGGGTGCAGGTTGGGAAGCTGTTAGCTTCGACGACAAGGCCTGGAAGGAAGGCAAGGGCGGCTTCGGCACGCGCAACACCCCGAATACCAAGATCGGCACCGAGTGGAATACCAACTCGATCTGGATCCGCCGGGAATTCGACACCGCTGCGCCCAAGGGCAAGCCGGTGCTCCGGATCTTCCACGACGAAGACGCCACCGTCTTCCTCAATGGCACGGAGATCGCCAAGCTGGGCGGCCACACCCCGGGCTACGTCCTCGTCGACTTCGATGCCTCCGCCCTGAAGCCCGGCAAGAATGTCCTGGCGATCCAAGTCAAGCAGACCGAAGGCGGCCAATACATCGACGCCGGGATCATGGACGAGACCATCGCGAAGTAGCACAAGCTCCACAGCGCCCAATCCATCTCAAAGGCCCGCCCGGCATTCCGGGCGGGTCTTTTGCGTTCTTCAATCCTGACCATGCGTAGTTCCTTCATTGCGTTTCCTGCATCGGGAATTTCGCATGAGAATCGTCATTGAGCTCTTCAGATGCTTCTTGTCCCCACGGCTCGTCTTCCTAGTCTGCGGAAAGTGAAACAGCCGCTTCCCCGTCAAGTTCACGCCACGCTCCGCTCGAGATTGCTCGATGGCACCCTGCCGCCCGGCACCCGTCTCGACTACAAGCAGCTCGCCACGGAACTCGGGGTCTCGACCACACCGGTCCGCGAGGCCGTCACCCAGCTCGCCAGCGAGGGCTTCGTCGAACTGGTCCCGCGCCTCGGTGCCGTGGTGCGCTCGATGAACCAGAACACGGCGGCCGAACTCTACGAGGTCCGCGAGGCCATCGAGACCTTCGCCGCCTTGAAAGCCGCCGAGCGACTCTCGGCCCGCCACCTTGAATTGCTCCAGCAGCAGCACGCCACCATGCTCCGGGTCTTCGAGGAGTTCAAAACATCCGGCCGCGATCGTCTTGAAGCGGCAGAGTTGGACCAATTTCTCGATGCCGACCTCGCCTTTCACCGCACCGTCCTCCTCGCCGCGCGCAATGGCGCTCTGGCCCGCACCGTCGAGGAAAGCCAGGTGCAGACCCGCATCTTCTTCGCCGACCGCGGCATCCACGAGGAGAAGCGCCTCTCGAAGGCCTGTGAGCAGCACGCCACCATCCTGGCCGCCTTGGAGGCGCACGATGGCATCGCCGCCTCCGAGGCCATGCGCCTGCACATCCGCACCTCGCTCCAGCTCACCTTGGACCACCTGGAGAACTCCGTGACAGTATAGTAAGAAAGAAACGCGAAACCCCGCGCCTATATTCCACCGGATGCCTACTGGGTGCACTGGCTTGAGCCGGCCCGAACAGTTAGGTGCCAGATGGACGCCACCTATACCACCCAGCGTCCAAACCCAACCACTGGACGCCCCATGCTCCGCTTTCTCCAAGCCATCATCCTCCTTCTCTCCGCAGCGCTCGCAAGCGCTGCTCCGCCCCCGCCCGGAACCATCGTCCACCACTCCGCGGCCAAGGACGGCCTCTACATCGGCTCGCCTTCCCTCTGCGTCCTGCCCGATGGCAGCTACCTCGCCAGCCACGATCTCTTCGGCCCCGCGAGCGGAGAACATCAACTCGCCAGAGGCCGCCTCTACCGCTCGACCGACAAGGGGGCCACCTGGCAGCACATCACCGACTTCGAGGGCTTCTTCTGGCAGAGTCTCTTCGTCCACCGCGGTGCCGCCTATGCCCTGGGCATGGACAAGCACCACGGCCGCGTGGTCATCCGCCGTTCCCCCGATGGCTTGAACTGGAGCGCCCCGGTCGTCCTCGCCGAAGGCGAATGGCACACCGCGCCCATGCCCGTGGTCGAGTATCAAGGCCGCATCTGGCGAGCCGTGGAGGACGCCATGGGCGGCACCAAGTGGGGCGAGCGTTATCGTGCCCGCATGATGAGCGCGCCGGCGGATGCCGACCTCTTAGACCCGAAGAGCTGGAGCTTCACCAATCCCCTGCCCCGCGATCCGGCATGGCTCGGCGGCGACTTCGCGGCATGGCTGGAGGGCAATGCCGTGATCGATCCGGAGGGCAAGGTCGTGGACATCCTGCGGGTGGATAACTCTCAGCTCCCCGAAAAAGCCGCTATCGTCCGCATCAACCAGAATGGCACGGAAGCCAGCTTCGATCCGGCGAAGGACTTCATCGACTTCCCCGGCGGAGCTAAAAAATTCACCATCCGCCGCGATGCCGCAGGGGGCTACTGGTCTCTTGCCAGCATCGTGGAGACCGCATTGCCCGGCCGCCCCGCCAGCATCCGCAATACCCTCGCCCTCGTTCACAGCCGCGATCTGCGCAGCTGGGACACCCGCTGCATTCTACTCCGCCACCCGGATGTGGCGAAGCACGGCTTCCAGTATGTGGACTGGCAATTTGACGGCGAAGATCTCATCGCCCTTTGCCGCACCGCATGGGAGGACGACGAGGGCGGTGCCCACAATAACCACGACGCGAACTTCCTCACCTTCCACCGCTGGCAGAACTTCCGCCAACTCACCCGCAAGGACGACATCGCCATGGCTGACCTCTCCGCCACCAGCTACCGCAGGTTCAGCGTGGCGGATGCGGATACCAAGGTGAGCGCACTTGTTCCGATTCCAGAGGCTCAGCCGCCGCGTTGGGCCCGCGAGGTTTCCCAAGGGCCTGCTCCCGAGTGGAAGAAGGATCATCGCGTGCCCTACTTCGAAGGCCCGATCCCTTTCGTGCGCCCGCCGGAAGACGCGGGTGAGCCCTTCTATCCCCACAATCACCAGCCCTCGGTCACCTCGCTTCCGAATGGTGATCTCTTCGCGATCTGGTACAGCACCCGCGATGAGAAGGGCCCAGAGCTCACCGTGCTCGCCAGCCGCCTCCGTGCTGGAGCCGCGGAGTGGGATCCATCCAGCGAGTTCTTCAAGGCCGAGGGCCGGAACATGCATGGCTCCTCCATCTTCCACGATGGCCACGGCACTCTCTATCACTTCAATGGCATGGCCCCCGCGGGGGCAAAGGGCTGGGACAATCTCGCCCTGCTGCTGCGGACCAGCTTCGACAATGGCGTGACTTGGACCGCGCCGCGCGCCATCGATCCCGCCTACCAAGGCCGCAACCAGGTCATCTCCGGCACCCGCCTCACGCACGACGGAACCCTTATCCAGGCCTGCGACGCCGTTCCGGGATCCGAGGGCGGCACCGCGCTCCATCTCAGTCGCGACCGCGGTGCCAATTGGCGCGACCCCGGTGCCAACCAAACTCCGCCCGGCTTCCGTCCCGATGAACCCGGGCACGGCATTATCGCTGGAATCCATGCCGGCGTGGTCGAGTTGAATGACGGCCGCCTGCTCGCCATGGGCCGCGGCAACAACATCGACGGGCACATGCCAATGAGCACCTCCGAGGATGGAGGCAAGACCTGGGCCTACTCAGCCAGCCCCTTCACCCCGATCGCTGGAGGGCAACGGCTGGTGCTGATGCGACTGAAGGAAGGACCGCTACTGCTCGCCTCCTTCACCAATACAGATCGCCGCTTCCCGCGCTCGCGCGGCATGGACTTCCCCAAGGCCAATGGCGGCAGCTTCACCGGCTATGGCCTCTACGTCGCGATCTCGGAAGACGAGGGCAAGACTTGGCCTGTTAGGAAGCTGGTCACTCCGGGCAGCGGCGATTTCGATGGCGGTGCCTGGACCAAGAACTTCACCGCGGCCCCCGATAATGCTGAGCACGCCGGCTACCTCGCCTCTACCCAATCCGAGGATGGCACCATCCACCTGCTCTCCAGCAGGCTCCACTATCGCTTCAATCTTGCGTGGATCCGCGAGCCAGCTCATTGATGCCTGAGATGCAGGAAACCCAAGCCGAAGTCATCGCCGCGGGAATCAACGTGGTGGACATCCTCACCCGCCTTCCGGAGGGCGTGGTACCCGGTGGCAAATACGCCACCGATGAACTGGAGATCCAAGGCGGCGGCCCCGCTTCCTCGGCTTGCTGCATGACTGCTGCCTTCGGGCACCGCACGGCTTTCATCGCGCGCTTGGGCCATGACGCGATCAGCACCCTGTCCCGCGCCCAGTTCAAGGAAGCCGGGGTCTCGGATGAGTTCCTGATCGATTCACCCGAGCAACGCGCCGGGGTCTCCGTGGTGCAGATTGACCGTGCCAGCGGGGAGCGGACCGTCTGCTACAGCCTGAAGAATTACGGCTGGTTGCAGCCGCAAGACATCCCCCGCGACGCCATCGTCAAGGCCAAGCTGGTCATCGTCGATGGCTACGACTCCGCCGCGACCCTGATGATCCTCGAAGCCGCCCATGGCACTCCTTGCCGCAGCATCGTGGATCTGGAGCACGGCGATCAGGACTTCCTCCTGAAGTGCATCTCCCTCGCCACCGAGGTCATCCTGCCCCTCCACACCGCCCGTGCCGCCACCGGCAAGGACAGCCCAGAAGAGATCCTCGCCGGCCTAACAAGTCTCGGCAGCGGTCAAATGATCGTCACCGATGGTGCCAACGGCAGTTGGGCAACCACCCCCGATGGCATCCACCATCAACCCGCCTTCCTCGTCCCCGCTCTCGATACGAATGGCTGCGGCGACGCCTACCACGGCGGCTACGGCGTCGGCCTGTTAGAAGGCTGGCCCCTCGCCCTGCGCATGGAGTTCGGCGCTTGGGCAGCCTCCCGCGTCGCCATGAAACTCGGCGGTCGCGCCGGCATCCCCGATCGCGCCACCGCCCTGCAGGAGCGCCCGCTCTTCTCCCCGGCGCTGCAGGCCGCCGTCTCCCGGTGGGCCTAACGGGCTGGGTGCCGACGTTACCATCTCCCGATCCCGAAGGAATCACAGTGTCTATCGTCGTCCCTTGAGCTGCTCCAATTCCTTGAGCGCCTCCGGATGAACCCCGCAGACCCCGAAGGCATCCCCGCTGCGATCGCGATAGTAGAGCTGCAGGCGCCGCATCCACAGCACAGCCGCGCGCAGCAGTTGGATCCGCATCAAGATCATCCTCTCGGCACTCTCCCCTGAGTAGAGATCGACCATCGGCAGAGTCGCCTTGGACTTCACCCACAGCGTCCCCTCCCGCATCTCCCAGCTGCAGGCCTCCGGCTCCTCGTCCACTGGATCGGCGTCCAAGGGTGGAGCATAGGGATTCACTTCCACACCGCTGGCTTACACACCGGTATCGGCACGGAAAGCCCGAATCACCGACCTTCGCGTGTATCTTTCGACCAAGTGGTCGCAATCATCCTACGCATATTCCCGGATCCTAATTAGTGTTTCACCTGTGGAACTTCGCCTATAAGTTCCTGCGCCCAAGCTAACCCAAGCTCCTGCCTGTTCCACAACGGATGAACCCCCGTCTGCTCCTCGGCGCGCTGATGTGCGCCCTGATCTCACCGTCGCCTGCCGACCTGCTCGCCCATTGGAAGCTCGACTCATCCACTGCGGATGAAGTCGCCTCCAATCCGGCCGGCTGGTCCGCTGCCGCGGACTACACCACCAGCACCGCCGCGCCGCTGAGCACGGCGGCCGGGAATTTCGCGAATGGCGCATGGCTCGGGGCTGGCACGAACTTCAACTTCGAGCGTTACCAAGCTTTCTCCGCCTCGGCATGGATCAAGGGCGGACCGCAGGATAGTGCCATCGTCGGCGACATGGTTCAGTCCGACGACTTCCAAGGCTGGGAACTCCACGTCGGCACCGACGTGAACGGCGCCAATACCCAGAGCGTCACCGTCTGGCTGATCCACGACTACCCCTCCGACGCCCTCCAAGTGAATGCCTCGGTCCCGGTCCTCGACGACCTGTGGCACCACGTCGCCTTCACCTACGATGGATCCAGTACCGCTGCCGGCCTGAAGATCTACATCGATGGCGTCGATGCGAATGCCACCGCGGGCATCGACAACCTCGGCGGAAATATCGCCAATGGCTTGCTTGCCCCGCTCAATATCGGCACCCGCATGAACGGTGCCTACCACACCTTCACCGGTGCGATCGACGAAGTCGCGATCTTCAACAACGCCCTCGCCGCTGGTGAGATCGCTTCCATCTTCTCCGCGGGCGTCGAGTCGATCAGCTTCCCCTACGTCGCGGACTCGGTCCCCCTGCCCGGCCAGAGTGTCACCGCCATGACCTCCGCCGATGTCATCTTCTCCTTCCCGGTCAACGGAGTGGATGCCGGGGACTTCATCATCAATGGCAGCCCGGCCACGGGCCTCCAAGTGACCGACGCCAAGACCTACCGCTTCATCTTCCCAACTCCACCTCAGGGCGATGTCCATTTCACCTGGGCAGCCGATCACGGCATCACCGGCACCAATGGCATCACTGCCCAGCTTCAGGGCTGGTCCTCGCGTTTCTCACCAGTGCTGCCCGCCCCGCAGGTCGCCATCGCGGAATTCCTCACCCAGAATTCCGGCGGCCTCTACGACTCCGATTTTGACACGCCCGACTGGATCGAGCTGACCAATCCGGGAAGCGCCGATTTGAACCTCGCCGGCTACTCCCTGACCGACGACCCGGCACGCCCTCGCCGCTGGGTATTCCCCGCCGTCACCCTGCGCCCCTCCGAGCGCAAGATCGTCTATGCCTCTGGCAAGAACCGCGCCCTTACGACCGGGCAATTGCACACCGATTTCAAGTTGTCCGCGGGTGGAGGCTATCTGGGACTCTTCGATCCTGCCGGCAATCCGGTCCACATCTTCGACAAATACCCGCGGCAGGAAGCGAATGTCTCCTTTGGCCTGCTGGCTGGCGGCAAGCCTGCCGATGGCCGCGCTGGATGGCGCTATCTCACACCGACCCCGGCGGCCTCGCCCTTGGGCTCCATCTTCTCGGGCGCGGCGATCATGGAGACGGCCTTCAGCCCCGCGGTGCCGGCAGTTGGTGCACCCGTCAACGTGACCGTCCGCGTCTCTCCGGATGCCGTCATGAGCACCCAGCCGCAGCTCCGCTACCGCTGGGCATTCGGCGGCGAGACCCTACTCAACTTTGCCGATGACGGCCTGCATGGCGACGGCGCGGCGGGCGACCGGCTCTACGGTGCAACCATCCCGACCACCGGCCAGCCGGCCGGGACCTTGCTGCGCTGGCGGATCAATCTGACCAGCAATGGCACCGTTTCCCAGTGGCCGGTGAATACTAGCACCGCGAACTCCCTGCCGGTTTACGAAGGCACCGTGATCGGCGGCGAGCCTGCCGGCTCGGCACTACCGGTCTATCAGTTCTTCGTCCAGAGCTACGTCTTCCCGACCACGACCACCCAGAGCGGCATTGATTCGGATGGCGGCGGCCGCGGCGCATTCTTCGGCAAGGGCAAGCTCTACGACAACGTGCTGATCCGCATCAAGGGCACCACCTCGCGCAATCTCTTCAAGCGCTCGCACCGCGTGGATTTCAATCCCGGGCGCGACTTCGAGTGGTCCGACGAATACCCGCCCCAGCGCGAGCTGAACCTCAATTCCGAATACAACGACCCGAGCTATCTGCGGCAGAATCTTCAGCACTGGATGCACCATGACTCAGGCAATGCAGGCGCTCCCCACTTCCCGGTGAGCCTGGTCATGAATGGCATGACCTGGCAGCTCGCCTTCCACACCTATTCCGCGGATAGCGAGTTGACCGAGGTGCTTGGCCTCAATCCGCGCGGCGCGCTCTACAAACAGGTCGGCACGCTCAATACTTCCAGCACCCCCGAGAAGAAGACCCGGCGCTGGGAGAACAACGACGACTTTGTGGCCCTGCGCAATGGCATCGCCTCCGGTGCCAGCGCCTCGTCCAAGACGGCCTATATGTTCGACAACTTCAATCTGCCTGCGGTGATCAATTACCTCGCGGTCACCCGCATCGCGCAGGAGGCCGACGACGTCTGGGCGAACATGGTGGTTTACCGCGACAGCGACGGCACCAAGGAATGGCGCCCCATCCCCTTCGACCTCAACCTCTCCTTCGGCCAGCTCTTCTACAATGGCGAGTCGGCCAATACGGTGATTCAGGCGACCAACGACTCCAACAAGAGCCACCCGCTCTACGGCTCATCTTCCTGCCTCTCGAACACCGGCAACATCGGCCAGTGGAACCGCCTCTACGACGTGGTGATCCAGAATTCGATCACCCGCTCGATGCTGCTGCGCCGTGAGCGCTCGCTTATCGACCGCTACCTCAAGGAACCCGGAACCCTCGCCATCGACTCTCCGCTGGAAGCGCGCTTTGATGAACTTGGTGCCTTGATCAAACCCTTTGGCGATGTCGACCGTGCCCGCTGGGGCTGGCCGACAAACTCCGGTGCCTACGGCCTCGGCCCGAACATCTATCCCGCCCAAGGCCTCGCCACCCTCAAGTCGAGCTTCCTTACGCCGCGGCGCAATCACCTGTATGTGACCCACTCGGTGAACAATACCGGCAAGCTAATCGGCATCACCAACTCCTCCAGCGCCGGCATCCCGAACGCTCAATCCGCCACACCACCGGTCATCTTCAACTCGGTCCTCGCCCATCCCACGAGCGGCAACCAAGACCAGGAATACATCGAGCTGCGCAACTCCAGCACGGACGCCGTCGATGTCAGCGACTGGGTGCTCCGCGGTGCCAGTGGCTCCTTCAAGTTCGCCGGTGGCACGGTCATCCCGGCTGTCAGCTCGATCTATGTTTCGCCGAATGTCGTGGCCTTCCGCGCCCGGACCACCACACCCAAGGCCAACGAGAACCGTTTCGTCGTAGGGCCCTACCCCGGCCACCTCTCGCGCTACGGTGAGATCTTGCGGCTCTTCGACGCCAACGAAGTGCAGATCGCCCAAACAACCGTTGCTCCAGATCCCACCGCTCCTCCGGTCTCGCTCGCCGTGACTGAAATCATGTCCAGCAGCGTCCACACGGACAACACCATCAACGGCGACTGGTGGGAGCTCACCAACACCGGCAGCGACGCCGTCGAACTCGCCGGTTTCTCCTGGGACGACAACCGCGGCCAGTCCGGTCAAGCCGTCTTCGGCAACCTGACCTTAGCCGCCGGTGAGACCGCCATCATCCTCGATGAGGATGACGACGACGAGGCCGCGCTTTTCCGTAGCGCTTGGAACTTGCCCTCAACCCAGAAGATCCTCACCCGCGATGACTTCGGCTTGGACAGCCTGCGCGGCCTGGGCAACGGCGACTCCGTGATCGTCTACCGTCCCGATGGCACCGAAGCAGCCCGTGCGGACTATCCTGCCCAGCTTGCTGGCCGCTCGCGCATGTGGTTCCGCAATGGAGTCGCGGTCCCCGGTGGCTATGCAGCTCCCGGCAAGTATGCCACACTGAACTCACTCGCCAGCCCGAGCGATCTCGCCTCTCCCGGCTTCGCCGCGCAGGATCCGTCCACCTTTACCCAGCCCTATGACATCTGGGCTGCCGCCAATGATCTCTGGACGAGCGCCGCCCTGCCGACCGCCGATCCCGATGGCGATGGCCGCGACAACCGCAGCGAGTATGCCTTCGGCGGGAATCCCGGCATCGCTGATGTGCCGCCACCGCCGGTGATCGCTCCGAGCAGCGAGGAATTCGAATGGAGCTTTGTCCACCGCGGCGATGACCCCGCGCTTGTCTTCACCATCCAGAGCTCCACGGACCTCGTGGCTTGGCAAAACGCTTCGCTCACACTGCTCGGCCAAGTGCCGCATCCGGAGATGCCGGGCTACGTGATTGTCACCTACCGCATCATCCCGGAGCCTGGCAGCGCCTACTTCCGCGCGAAGCTGAACTAGGCTTTGGAAGAGCGCCCCATGATTTCCTCCAAGGCCCGCAGCGCCTCCGGATGAATACCGCGGACCCTAAAGAACCCTCTACTACGCTCGCCGTAGTAGAGCACCTCTCGCCGCAGCCACATGACCAGCGCAGCCAGTAGCAGCAGGCTGAATACTCCCAGCATCACGGGAGCTACCCCGCGCGCCGCGGGTGCCGTTCTGTCGAGAAAGCCAGCTGCAATCGCAACACCAAACGCGCCCCCTGCCAGTATCAGAACACGCAAGCGATGTCTCAATTGGCGGCGCCGCGTCCCCTTCGTCAGGAAGATTTGGATGTAGGCCGCCGGCGAGAAGACCATCCCGACGGAGCGGGCAACAAGCCCGACGACCCCGAGAGAAAAGAACACCGTTGCGTTTTCCGAGCCACCCGGGATGGCCAGCATCGCGAAGCCAACGATGAGCAGGTAGAGGGGCCAACGGCTCCGCCGCCGCACCGCGATCCGCATGAGGGTCATCGTCTCCGCGATCTCGCCTGAGTAGAGATCCACCATCGGCAAGATGGCCCCGGATTCCACCCGGAGTTGGCCCTCGTGCAGCTCCCAACCATGGGCTGCAGGCGCCTCCATGATCGGATCAGCTTTAGAAGGGGCGTAGGGATTTTCCTCCACGCCGACGAGCATTCACGAAGCGCAGCCGCAAGCGCAAGCCAGCCAGCCAACAAAAAGCCGCGCCGGAAATCCCGGCACGGCTTCTTGGAAAAAACGAATCTACAACAGGAGACTCAATCGAGAGCCTTCACGCGGATGTTCTTGTAGAGGGTCGTGCTGCCCGGGTCGTGGGCCTGGATGGCGAAGGTGCCACCGCCCGGCTCAAGCTTGTCCTTGCCTGCTTCCGCCTTGAAGTCCTTCACCAGTTCCTTGCCGTTCACGCTGATGTTGATCACGCCCTTGTTGACGTTGATCACATACTTCATCCACTCGTTGTCCTTGAAGGGCTCCTTGTTCGGCACGGTGTTGTAGAGGCCGCCGGACTTCTGGACATCGCTCTGGGTGTTGTTCACCTGCACTTCATAGCCGTGGGACGGCCAGCCCTTGTCCTGGTAAACCGAGCTGATGAAGAAGCCGCCGTTGGAGTTCGGCTTGGTCATCACGTCCAAGCGCACTTCGTAGTTCTCCCACTTCGCGCCGTGCTCCTTGCCCTGGTAGAAAAGGTGGGCACAAGAAGCGTTGGCGACGATGGCGCCGTCCTCGACCTTGAAGGCCTCCGGCTTGTCGCCGACCTTCCAGCCTTCGAGGGTTTTGCCGTCGAAGAGGGAGACGAAGCCCTTTTCGTCGTCCTTTTTCTCGTCCGCGGCGGAGGCGGAGAAGGTAAGCGCGGCACAGGCGGCGAATGCTGTCAGAATCTTTTTCATGGTGCGGAAGCACTACTACACCGGAATTTTGGGCCGTCTATCGCGGCGAGAGTCATCCAAGATCCTCATTTTCGTCCCATTTCCGCCACGGGTGCTTTGCCAGGCTGGTGTTCAGGTAGCGGGGGTCGTGGGTGACCTCCTCGCCGAGCCAGTCCGGTCTCTCGAAGTCGCTGTCCTCGGCCTCCAGCTCGATCTCGGCGACCACCAGGCCGGCGTTCTCGCCGCGGAATTCATCCACCTCCCAGAGGCTGCTGCCGCAATGGCGTTCGTGGCGGATTTTCTCGACCGGAGAGGGCAGGCAGAGCGCCAGCATCTCCTGGGCGTCCGCCACCGGAATGGGATATTCGAACTCGGCGCGGGCAATCCCCTCGCCCGCGCCCTTCACTGTCAGGAAGGCCTTCGTGCCCTTCAGCCGCACCCGGACTGCGCGCTGGCGGTCGCTCGCCAGGTATCCCTGGCAGATCTTCTCCCCCGGCGGGCCGCCCTCCCGCCAGGCGTCGGATTTCACCAGGAACTTGCGCTCGATTTCAGTGGCCATGCCCCATCCCTAGGGCGGCGGCGGCCGAACTCAAATCCATCTTTCCGCGCCGCGGGTGATCTGCTATCGGGCGGGATGGACTGGGGTAAATCATTTGAATTTTTGCGGAGCTCTCCCAGTCCACCGTTTTGTTGCATTCAAAACCATTCCATTGAGCCCATGAAATCCAAACTTGCCGTAGCAATTTGCGGTTCCCTGATCGCCTTTGCCCCCTTCTCCTCCCTGCTTGCCGCGGACGAGGATCCCGCCGCGCTGAAGGCGCGGGTCGCCGAATTGGAGAAGCGCCTGTCCGAACTCGAGGGCAAAGCCGCCAACGAGAAGAAGCTCGAAAAACTCCGCGAGGAGAACGTCGCCAAGGCGAAGAAACGCGGTTCAGAGGACAAGAGCGCTTACAAGCCGGAGGAGCTTCAGGAGATCGAGTCACTCTACCAAGTCGCCAACAAGAACTGGCGCAGCGATGAGGCCAAGACGAGCCTCAAGAAGCTGATCGACAAATACGACAAGGCGAACCGCACCGGCTGTGCGACGCTCTACATGGGGCAGATGAGCGAGGGCAAGGAGCGGATCGAGTATCTGACGAAGGCGGTCGAGAAGTTCAGCGATTGCTACTACTACGATGGCTGCCAGGTGGGTGGCTACGGGCGATTCGTGCTCGCGCTCACGCTCTGGGAGTCCGGCGAGAAGGAGAAGGCGCAGAAGGTGCTCGGGGAGCTCAAGACGAAATACAAGGACGCGACCGACCACAAGGGACGCCCGATGGGAGAGATCGCTGAGGCAACCGAGAAGGAGTTCGCGGCGAAGAAATGAGGCGCGAATGAAGGAGGCAATGGCCTGACGCCGAGGTGCTGTGCTGTCGGCAAGCCGCAGCAGTCCAATTAAAAAACTTGAGGGACGGAAAGCAGACCCACCCGGGTTGCCCTCCGTCCCTCATCCCTCTTCTGTCGGAAGAATCGTTGTAGTTTTGCCGCTGGCTCAGGCGTCGAGACGCAGGGCGGCTTTCTGGGCGGCGGTCTTGGCTTCGCCCTTGCTGGCGACGTCGTCGGAGTTGGTGAGGCGCATGCCCACCGGCTTGGAGACGCCGAACTCTTCCATGGTCACACCATACATCACGTCGGCGCGGGCCATGGTGCGTTTGGAGTGGGTGACGATGATGAACTGGCTGTTATCGATGAAACGGTCGAGGACCTTGACGAAGCGGTTGATGTTCGACTCGTCGAGCGGGGCGTCGAGTTCGTCCAACACGCAGAAGGGGCTCGGCTTGATCATGTAGATCGAGAAGAGCAGCGCGACCGCGGTCATCGAGCGCTCACCACCGGAGAGCAAGGTGATGCTCTGCAGCTTCTTGCCGGGCGGCTTGGCGATGACCTCGATGCCGGACTCGAGCGGATCGCTCTCGTCGACGAGCATCAGGTCGGCTTGGCCCTTCTCGCCGAAGAGCTCCTTGAACATGTCGCGGAAGTTGATCTTCACCTGGGCGAAGGTCTCGGAGAAGCGGCGCTGGGTCTCCTCGTTGATCTTCTCGATCACCTCGATGAGGTTGGCCTTCGAGCTGACGAGATCATCGTAGTTCGAGCGAACTTCATTGTAGCGCTCTTCAAGCTCTTCGTATTCCTCGATGGCGTCGACGTTGACCGGGCCCATCGAGTCGAGGCGGCGCTTGAGATCGCTGACGACCGCTTCGACGAAGTGCCAGTCCGGCTCGCCGGTCATCATCGGCGGCAGTTCCAGTTCGTCTTCACTGCTGGACTTCGAAGCATCGACCACGATGATCGCTGGCTCTTCGTCCTCCGAGTCCTCGCTCTCCACGAAGGTCTGGCGACCGCCGCGGGCTTGCTGCGACTTCTGGGAAGCGATGCAGACGAGCAGCGCGTGGGCGTCCGGCTCGAAGGCGGCCAGCTCGACCTGGTGACGCTCGAGGATGGTGGTGACGAGACTTTCGAGACGGAGCTCGATCTTGGTGATAGCGACCTCTTCACGGCCGCGCTGCTCGGCAGCCTTGGCGTGCTTGCGGCGGCCTTCGGAAAGTTCGGACTCAGCCTTGTCGATCGCCTCGATCAGCTCATTGCGGCGGGCCGAGCGCGACTCGATCTCCACTGCGAGGTCCTCCGCTTCCAACTGGTGGGTCTCCACCTCTTCGGCGAGGCGGGCGTTCTCCGCCGCGGCGGAGTCGATGCGCTGCACAAAGGCCTCGATCTCGGTCTCGCGGCGGATGGAAAGTTCACGGAGTTCGCTGAGGCGGGCCTCCATCGGCTGCTGCTGCGCTTCCGCAGCATGCTTGGCCTGGCGCTCGACCGCGAGCGAGGTGCGCAGCTCGTTGAGGGCTTGGGCAAACTCGGCTTCGTCGCGCTGTGAACCTTCGACCTGCGATTGCAGGCGGCGCTGGTCTTCCTCGTGGCCTTCCAGACGCTCGCGGGCCATCTGTAGCTCGCTTTCGAGGCCGCTGCGGCTGTCGTGTGCCGCTTGCTCGCGAGCGTCGAGTTCGCCGCGCTCCCAGCGGACGTTGTCGAGCTTGGTCTGGACGCTCTCCACTTCGCGGGCGGCGAGGGTGAGCTGGCCTTGCAGGGTGGAGAGCTCGACCTTGTGGCGCTGGATGCGCTCGCGGCAGACTTCCATCTCTTCCTGAAGCTGGGCCAGGCCAGCCTCGAGATCCGTGACGCGCTGGCGGGCGGCGGCCTCGGCTTCAGTCAGGCCATCGACTTCCTTCTCCAGGTCGCGGACTTCGTTGCCAAGCTCGAGGACGGAGACGTTGCCCTCACCGGCATCGCCGCCGTTGATCACACCTTCCGCACCGACCAACTCCCCGGCTTGGGTGACCATGGTCACATCCGCCAACGAGCCGCGCAGGCGCATGGCGGTAGCATAGTTCGGGACGATCAGCACCTTCTCTAACAGGCGCTCCATCACCCGGGCCACGCGCGGATCCGACTTCACCTTATCCAAGGCCCAGCCAATCGCGCCTTCCGGCACCGCTTCCATCTGGGTGCCAGTGGAGTAGCCGACGAAGGTTTCCGGCAGGATCGCCGCCACACCCAGACGCTTCTCGGTGAGACGCGAAATGATCGCATCGGCAAGTTTCTCATCGGCCACGAGCACCGCTTGCAGGTTCTTGCCAAGAGCAGTTTCGATCGCGCGGGCGCAGGCGCGGTCCGCTTCGATGAAGCCAGCAAGCACGCCGTGGATGCCAGGCTTGAAGCGCTCCGCATCGTCGAGGCCATCGAGCACCTTGCGGGTTCCCTTCTCAAAGCCTTCACCGCTGGCGACAAGTTGCTTTACCACCTGCAGGCGCGAGGCACGCTGGGAGAGAGTCTTGTGAGCTTCGGCGGCAGCGGTGCGGGCGGCATCGAGATCGCCGCGGGTGTGCTGGTAGCCGCGCTCGGCCCGTTGGAAAGCTTCCTCCAGCTCGGTGGTGCGGGCCGAATGCTCGTCGAGCTCCGTGGCGATCTGGTTGCGCATCTCGCTCGTTTCCTCGCTCTCGAGGTTCAAGCGCTGCTCTTCATCGGCGAGCATGCGGGCACGCTCGCGGCTGGTCTCAAGCTGGGCCAGCGAGCTTTCGATCTTCGCCTGCATGGCGGCGATGATCGTCTGCGCGCGGTTGGCCTCGGCGCGGGCTTCACGAAGCTGGGCTTCGATCTGCTCGCGTTCACCGCGGGCCATGCGGGTGCGCTCTTCGTGGTCACCCAATTGGATTTCCTGCTCGGCGATGCGGCGGGCGAGCTGCTCCAGCGCTTCGTTGGCGGCGACGACGTCGAACTCCTGCTGGGCCAGCTTCTCGTGGGTGCTCGCGATCTCCTCGCGGTTCTGGGAGATGCGGCCTTCAAGCTCGGCCTTCCGCTCTTCGTTGAAGGCGACGCGGCCTTGCGCGGCGGACAATTGGTTGCGGTGCGAGTTCAGTTGCTGCCGCAGGTCGGCCAGCTCGCCTTCGAAATTGCGGGCATTGAAGCGGGCATCGGCCACGGCTTCTTCCTTCGGGGCCATCAGGCGCTCAAGCTCGGACTCGGTTGCTTCAAGCGAGCGGATCGAGGTCTTGAGCTCATCGCGCTCGGCGGTGAACTCGACGAACTTCTTGTGCGCGAGGTGGGTGTCGAGCACCCGCACATCACCGGCCAGCGCCTGGTAGCGGCGGGCCTTGGCGACTTGGCGCTTGAGCGAGTTCATGCGGCGCTCCTGCTCCGCCAGCACGTCGGAGACGCGCAGCAGATTGGCCTCGGTGAACTCCAGCTTGCGCAGGGCTTCCTTCTTCTCGCGCTTGTACTTGGTGATGCCCGCGGCTTCCTCGAAGACCGCGCGGCGCTCTTCCGGCTTGGACGAAAGGATCTGGTCGATCTGGCCCTGTGCCATGATCGAATAGGCGGTGCGGCCGATCCCAGTGTCCATGAGCAGGTCATGGATGTCCTTCAGGCGGCAGAGCGTGCCGTTGATGCGGTACTCCGACTTGCCATCGCGGAAGACCCGGCGGGTCAGGGAGACCTCATTGTAGTCGACCTTCAGCGCCGCCTCGCAATCGGCCATGGTCATGGTCACTTCGGCCATGCCGAGCGGCTTGCGCTTCTCGGTGCCGTTGAAGATGACGTCCGCCATTTCACCGCCGCGCAGGGCCTTGGCCGAGGTCTCGCCCAGCACCCAGCGGATCGCGTCCACCACGTTCGACTTGCCGCAACCATTCGGGCCGACGATGCCGGTCACGCCCTTGTGGAATTCGATGCGGGTCTTGTCCGCGAAGGACTTGAAGCCGTGGATATCGAGCGATTTTAGATACATGCGACAGAAGCGGGTTAGAGGTTCAGTCCGAGAGGGAATCCGGACAAAGCACAGCTTACCCCGGAAAGTCCGGTGACAAAGCCGTTGCAGCAGCCTGCACTACATGTGGTATGACCAGTTAAAAAACAATACCACCTGTGGAGTTTTGTGAACTTTAAGGAAAGTAAACCATTTTGCAGACTGCGCAAGCTGGCCGCCTCCAGAAAAGCCCCGACACCTACTCGAAAGGGTTAGCTGGAAACGGAATCCACGCTTGAGTTGTCGGACAGCAAGGGGTTTCATACCCTTCACACCTGCACTATGTCCGATTTCCTCACGGTTTCCCGTTCTGCCCACGATCGTCTCGTCGAAGCTGCCTACCGCTCCCGCGGCTACACTGCGGATGAAGCCGGAGAGGGAGCCAAGCTGGCGGCGGAAGCGGCACGACATGGGATCCGCACCCACCACGCCCTCAAGGCCCTGCATCTGGACCACCTGCTCGGCAGCGCGGTCGGCGGCTGCACGCCCGGCGCGGAGATCGAGGTGGTGAAGAGCCGCTTCGCGGGCTCCGAGATCTGGAATGCCAACCGCAAGCTGGGCCAGAGCGTGGCCTACCGTGCGATCGAGCGCTGCATCGAGCTGGCCGACAAATATGGCATCGGCCAGGTAAGCGTGGACAATGCCTTCCACTACCTGTGGGGCGGCGGCTACGTGATGGAGGCTGCGGAGCGCGGCTACATCGCCTACACGAACTGCACTTCCTCGCTCGCGGAGGTGGTTCCCTTCGGTGGCAAGTATCCGACGCTTGGCACCAATCCTCACTCTTGGGGTTTCCCGACCACCGCCGCCCTAGGCTTCCCGATCGTGAGCGACTGGGCGACCTCTACCGTGGCGATGGGCCGCGTGCAGGCGCTCAAGCGCGAGGGCAAGATGCTGCCTCCCGGCGCGGCCGTGGACAAGGACGGCAAGCCGACGCTCGATCCGAATGAGGTGGCGGCGCTGCTACCCTTCGGCGCTCACAAGGGTTATGCGATGTGCCTGATCAATGAGCTCTATGCCGGCATGATCGGGGGCTCGCTACCGACCCTGCGCGGTCGCCCGACGATCGCGCCGAAGGGCGAGAAGACGACCACCGCTTTCTATTTCCAGGTGATCCACCCGGATGCGATCTCCGGCAATGCCTTCGCCGAGGGCCGCGACCAGATGGAGAACCTGGCCGAGGTGCTGAAGGATGTCTTCGGGCACGGCAATGAGGACTGTATCCTTCCGGGACAGTTTGAAGCCGAGGCGCGGAAGCGTTCGGATGAGGCCGGTGGCTTGCACTTCACGGCGGCTGAACTCGCGGAGTTCAATGAGCTGGCGGCAGAGCTCGGAGTCGCGGCGTTGGAGCCGATTGCGGCATTGGAGCCGATCGCGTGAGCCAAGTGGGCGGATAGACCGGTGACTCATCACGGGAACCCTCTTGGGGGTTCCTTTCCGCCTGTGGCCGAACCCAAGGTAGACGCTCCTGCGTCAACCTTGGGTCTTTTCATATTAGGGACCTGCGCCGCCCTTATCGGAGGATATTGCCGTTTCTGCAGAGCTTGGGACGAGGCGAGCCATTGGAACAGTTTGGAGTGAGAAGGAGGCAGAACTCCCGCTTGTCTGCATGATGGACAAGAAGTCCCGGTGAATAATCCGTGAGGGACAATCGTTCATTGTGAATGAAATTGACAGCCCGAGCAGGCCTCGGGCCTGTTATGCGAGAACCTGACTCGCCCTGTCTCGTCCCCTTTCCTCCTTGCCGTGAAAAGCAAACCCATTGCCCTGTTTGCAAGATGTTGCATCACCGGTCTCGCACTGGGTTATGGTGCGAAGAAGTTCAGCGGTGGGAGCGGTGACGCTTCGCCGCCAAGTGCAGCGGATTCCTCTGCGAGTAAAAGCGGCAGCAAGGAGCGAGGCTCCGACAAACCCGCCGCGCCAAGCCAGGTGGATCTCGCCAAGGAAATCCCTAACGCCACCAGTTTGCGCTCCACGGAAACCCTGGAGTCGCTCAAGGCGGACAACACGGATCTCTATGCCCGGCTGGCGCTATGGATGGTGGATGCAAGCCAGGAAGACATCGCCGCCTACTGGCAATTCTATCGCAACCAAAAGGACCGCAGCAATGACATCAATGATGTGATCTTCATCAACTGGGCGCGGATCGATCCATTGGCAGCGACGGCGGCGGCGAAAGGCACTCCCGACGAACACTACGCGTGGTGGGCATGGTCCTGCCATGACCCCAAGGCCGCGCTGGATGCCGCGATCGCGACCAATCCCGACCGGATCAACAACGTGACCTGGGGCATCGGCGAATTTCATCCGGACTGGGTGCTGAAGCACTTCGACGAGCTACCGGAGGGCGGCCGCGACAATGCACTGCAAGGCATGGCAAAGTGGGATGACCGCGAGCATCCGGAGGAGATCATGAATTTCCTGAAGGAGAAGGGCTACGGCTTCCACAGCCGTCTCTTCAAGGTGCTGAGCGTGCGCGATCCATGGGCGGCCTACGATTGGCTTCAGAAAAACCAGGGCGGCGACGACGAAGGCTATCGTGGGAGTAGCGACTCCTTGATGACTTCCTTCGTGAGCTCACTGGCGCTGTATCACCCCGACGTACTGGCCCGGATCGCCGAGACCACACCACCCGGGGAGATGCGGCGGAAGATGGAGGACAAGGCCTTCAGCAGCTTGCTCAAGGTGGATCTGGAAGCCGCGATCACGCAGGCCGAAGAAACCAAGGGACCGGCAGTGGCAGCGCAGCGCTTGGCGGATGTCGGTGCCGCCGTGGCAAGGACGGATCCCGAGCGGGCCTTCGGACTCGCCAAGCGCCTGTTCGAGGTCTGCCCGAATCCATGGGAGCTGGGAGCACGGCTAGTCAGCCCCGGCGGGGGCTACACCCGTTGGGGTTCCGGCGAGAGCCAGCAGGCAGACGCTCTGCTCGGGGCTCTGGTCACGGCAGATCCGCAGCGGGCGATGGAACTTGGCGCCGGCCCTGAAACCCAAACGCTATTCGGACGGACAGCATCACTCTGGGCACAGCGGGATCCAGAAGCCTATGCCAACTGGGTCGAAGGGCAAAGCTCTCCAGCGAAGAAAGACCAAGGGACTGCAATCCTGGTCTATCAGCTGATGAATGAAGAGAGCTACGCCGAGGCTGCGGAATGGGCTGGCAGCATGAGTCATCACGGGGACAACCAGATCATCAATGTGGTCGCGAACTGGGCCCAGCGCGATCCCGAAGCCGCGCGGGCCTGGATGGGCAGCGCGCAATTGTCGGATCAAGTCCGCCAAGCTCTCGAAGGCTATCTGAACCGCCCCAACCGATGAAAGCGAACCCGCGCACACCATTCCGCTTGCTGGCCTGTGCCGGCTTCATCGGCGCTGCCTGTGCCGGCTGGCAACTGGCCGGAGGATCATCGGCCGCCAGTGCAACGACGTCTAACAGCGGCACCGAGGCCAGGAGTTCCAAGGCGGCCTCCCGCACGGAGCGCAGCGTGAGGGAGTCTGGTCCCCCACCCCAGGCGCGCCGCCAGATCGCGGCGATCCGCGGCATCAGTTCATCCAAGGAACGAATGCAGGCGACGATCGCGCTCGCCTATAGCCTGCCCGCTTCAGAGCTGGGCGACTGGATCGACCGGCGCTGGTTTCAATCCGAGCCGGGTTTCGACCTCACGCTGTTCAACAAGATCGTGAACCAGCGCTGGCAGACGGAAGATCCGCAGGGCAAGCTCAAGCTGGCGATGGAGGCGGGTGAAGGCTACTCGATGGGAGCCGTCGAGTCTTGGGCCAAGCAGGATCCGGCGGCCTTGCTCGCCTACTTCAAGGAGAACCCGAATCCCAATCTGGAGTATCAATCACTGCAAGCGATCGCGAAGGCGAACCCGACATTGGCACTCACCCGACTGCGCGAGCTGATCGCCAGCGGCAGTCCCGACAACTCCGGCTACTACGGAAACGAGGCGCTGCGCGAGATCGCGGCCAAGGCCCCGGAAGCACTCGCAGCCGCACTGAATGGCCTACCCAAGAACCTGCGCCTGCAGGCCGAGGGGATGCTCCTTGGCAAGCGGCTGGAGTCCGATCCCACGGGAGAACTCCGCGCCCTCATGCAGCGGCCCGATGGCTTGACGGCGCTGGAGCGGGCCTTCAACACCAGTGGTGATCCGGGGAAGATCAGCGACGTGATCCTGTCCGATCTCACCGCACTGCCGGAGCAGTGGCGCGGGCAGCTCGGCCGGATCGCGGACAACCTGATCAATCCCGACAACGCCGAGAAGTGGTTCCGCAGCGACTTCGCCGCGGCGGGCTTCACGGAGGACCAGGTCAAGAACTTGAAGCAGACGGCCATCCGCAATCTCAGCTATCAGAATCCCGAGCAGGCGCTGAAGCTGATGGGAGAGATGGAACTCGACCCGAAGGTCCGCGAGAACATGCTGAGGAATCTTTTCTCCTACGGGCACGATGCGGAGAAGAACGAGAAGATGCTGGCCTTGCTCAGCAGCGATGCGGAGCGGGAGACTGCCCAAAAGTGGCTCGATCGATCCTCCGGTCGCTCGGAGGAGGTCAAAGCGGAGACTCCCTCGGAGTGGCTGGAACAGATTCAGAACTACGATCCGGCCAAGGGAAACAGCTATCGCTACATGAGCATCCTTGCTCAATGGGACAAGGACAAGCTGGCCGAGGTCGCCTCTGGATTCCGCACACTGCCAGCGGACAAGAAGATGGGAGTCGCGACGATCCTGGCCGGAGACGACAACAACTCGCGCGGGGATCCCTCGCTGCGGGGCGAGGCGATCCGATACCTGATCTTGAACGAAGCGCCGGCCAAGCCGGAGGAAGCGCAGGCGAATGATCCCTTCGCCTCCAGACCGCAGAATGCAACTCACTATGCCTCCAGTCTCGCAGTTCAGTGGGGCATCAAGGATCCCGAGGCTGCGAGCCAGTGGGTGCAAGGCTTGCCGGAGGGCAATGCCAAGCTTTGGGCGCAGAAAAACTTGGCGGCGAACTGGGCGCAGTATGATCCTGATGGGGTGCAACGCTGGCTTTCATCCTTCCCCGCGGCATCGCGCAGCGAAGTGGAGAAATTCATGAAGGAACCGCAATGAGACGACTGCTGCCACTGCTGTTGCTGACGCTGGTTACCACCGCTTTTGGCGATGAGCCGCAGGTGTGGGAGAGCCGCGATGGGCAGACCTTTACCGGTGACTTCCTGGCGATCCGTCCGGGCAAGGTCTATGTGCGCGGCAAGGACAAGAAGATCGTGGCCATCCCGATGGCCAAGCTGACCGATGCCTGTCTGGCAGAGGCCGCTTACTTGCAAGCAAAGCTCGGCGCCTGGGCAAAGGCACAAGTGGAGCGCAAGGCGATGAATGAAGCGACCGCGTGGGCGGTGCTGATGCTGGAGCCGCAAGCGCTCAGCGGGAAGAGCTTCCTGGTAGAGGCGACTTTCGGCGAGGCGGTGCCGGGCGAGAAGAATCGCCCGGCGAAGGGACCGAAGGTGGGCTTCCGGACCGACTGGGGCATCGAGTGCCAAGCGGACTTCACGGGGCACGGCGAGTTGGTCGTGAAGCCGGATGCCGTTTATGGTGACATTCCCGCCGGTGCGCCGGCCGATGAGGTGAGTTCGCGGAATGCGACGATGCTGCTTGGACCCCGACAGGTGGTGTACGTGCAAGCGAAGGCGAACGGCGGAAAGATCGTCGGCGGGCTGACGGTGACACCGGAGGAATTTGCCAAGGGGCGCGAGGCCGATGGCGCGGCGGCAGTGGAGTATGAGAAGGAGATCACGCTTCAGCGGATCGCAGTGATGGAAGAGCAAATTCGCACCGGCATGAGCGTGAAGCCCGGAGTGGAGATCCCGGGTGCAGACGGCAAGGCACTGGTTCTGTCGTCGCACAAGTTCAGCGAGGAGGAGCTCGCTGCGATCAAGGCAGAGCTGGCTTGGCTGCAGGGGAAGAAGACGGGAGAATTCCTGCCGAGCCGCTGAAAGGCTAACGCTGTCCTAGCCACTGCAGCACCGGTGATCACCGTGGAGCCGCAGGATCAGGCGGTCGAAAGTGGGGAAAATGGTGCGCTGTCCGTGACGACGACGGGCGCAACTTTTCACGACTCGGATGCCGGCAAGGCCACCCGCTGAAGGAGCGGGAGATTGAAGGGCGGGAAGGACCGCATCGTAGACCAATCCAATCCCATCTTGAGCAAGTTGGCCCGCACGGCATCAAGCTTCCAGAAGAAGACCCCTCCGGATGGGCTCACCGTAATCATCAGCCGTCCATCGGGATCGAAGCAGAGCGGCGTCTCACGGTCGAAGTCGGGACTGCAAACCTCTTGGAGGGAAGCGACATCGATCACCTTGAGCTCGGCCCGGTGATAAGCGATGATCAACACGGTGGGACGCGGGCTGAAGCAAACGATCCCGCTGGTGCCTCCCATCTGGCTCGGGATTTCGCGCTCCTGCTCCCAGGTGCCGGTTTTCCAGAAGCGATAGGCGTCGCTATCACAGGTCACCAGATGCGGGCTGTGGGGAGAGAAGGCGACTCGCGCCGCGCCACGGACCCGCAGGTCAATGGGAGCAGCGGTATGGTCCATCGGCCAAACACGCACGCCATCACCCTGGGCGGTTCCTGCTGCCACCCACCGACCATCCGGACTGAAAGCGCAGTGGGCCACCTCCGCCGGTGACGGAAGACGCTTGGCTTCTCCGCCGCCCTTCAAATCCAGGATCCAGATTCCCGCAGGCTCGCTGCGCCCGCGGCCGCTTGCAGCGACAGCGAGCTGCGCGCCGTCCTTCCGTAGGGCAAGCTGCTCACAAGACTCCAGCGCCCCGATCGCATCCGGAGCCAGAAAGCGGATCACGGATTCGCCGTAAGCCTCCTCCTCAATCATCCGGTAACGATGCACCCCGCTGGCGGAGCCCACGAACAGCGAATCATCCGAGAAGGCGAGACCGCGGGCATGATCCACCTTCAGGTGAGCAAGCTGGCGTCCCTCGCGGTTCCAGAAGCGGACACCATCATCACCGGAGGTCGCCAAGAGGTCGCCCTTGGGATTCCAGGCTCCATCCGCGACGCCACGGTCCCCGGAATGTCTGCGCCCGCGATAGCACACATCGCCACCGACCGCTTCCATGACCTTGAATACGCCGCCACCCCGGGTCAGCACGAACACACGCGAGTCCTTCTCAACTAACTCTAGATTGCAGCCCCTGCCGAGATACATGCCCAAGTGGGTTCCTTGGAAGGGGTCCCACAAGCGCATGGTGCCGTCGCCAGCCTGGGACAAGAGCAATCGCCCATCCGGACTCCACGCCACGGAATCCACCGCAGCCGTGTGACCCAAAACCCCCGCCAGCTCCAGCGGCGGCGAGGACCAATCAAGATCATGCCAAACTCGCAGCGCACGATCCGTGCATCCCACCACCAGTGAATCTTCCTTGGAACTCCATGCGACCGACAAGGCGGAATAAGCCAGGGAGACAACCTGCGCCCCACTGGCGACATCCAGGATCCGGACAGCTCCCGCTGCCTTCGGCGTGGTGGCGAAGCAAGCTGCGATCCATCTGCCGTCCCTGCTCACGGCCAAAGCTTGGGGAAGGCTCCCGAGGGGAATCTGTTGGAGTTGCTTTCCCGTAGCCTGATCCGCCACGACGAGAGTGCCATCCGGGCGAGCGATGGCGCAACGGCGGCCGCCGGGAAAAAAGGCCAAGGCGCGGTTCACACCCGGCCCCAAGTCACATGGCGGCAGATTACCGGAGCAGTCCCACAGCCTCGCTTGCCACTCCGGCCCGGAGCCATACGCGGCAGCCAGGCGGGTGCCATCCCCACTGAAGAGCAGGATGCGGCTGACCGGCAGGCCCTGTCCGGGAAGCTCACGCTGCAACTGGTGATCGGGATAGCCGTGAATGGAGATCCGCCCATCCGGAAAAGTGGTCGCATAGCAGGAGAAAGCCGGAGCCACCGCCACCATCTCAGTGGACTCCGGATCCGCTTTCCACTCGTTCACCGCACGCATGTCCGCAATCGCGAGGCACGCTATGGTGGAGTCCCTCAAGCGCTTCATATTTGCCGGCGAATTGCTTTCCGTCGTGATCGCAAAGGCCTTCTGCAGGGCATCCAGGGCAGCAAAGCGGCGACCGAATTTAGGGCTCCAGCGCAGCGCGTTGGCCTCTTCCATGAGCGATTGCCAGGTGCGCCTTTCCGCTTCGATCCGGCGCTCACGGGCTGCCTTCTCCTTGTTCGCAGCGTCAAGATACAGCAAGGTCATACCGATCGCCGCCACGAAGAACACCGCGACGAAGACAATCGTCCACGCCGCGGCAAAGCGATGGCGCTTGGCGAACTTCGCAATCCGGTAAGTCGCGGAGGGAGGCGAGGCCGATACCGGCTCATCGTCGAGAAAGCGGCGCACATCCAGCGCGAGGCCATTCGCAGTCTGATAGCGGCGGGTGCGATCCTTTTCGAGCGCTTGCATCACCACCCAATCGATCTCTCGGCTCACCGCTTCCTCACGGCACCACGGAGCGGCTGCCTCCTGCTGGCGGCGCTGTGCCACCCGCGAACTCGGCTTGAGCGGCTTCTCCTCGCGGATCATCCGCTGCATGTCGGCGAAGCCGGTCCTGCGTAAGGTCGCCGGATCCAGCGGCGTGGAACCGGTGAGCAACTCATAGAGCAGGACCCCCAGCGAATAGATATCGCTGCGCGTATCCACATCCAACACGTTCAGCTCTGCCTGTTCCGGACTCATGTACTCCGGCGTCCCGATCATGCGACCGCATACCGTCATCACCGTGGCGCCGGTCAACTCCATCGACATCGCCTCCGCAATCCCGAAGTCGATCACCTTGACCGCCGGCCTGCCATCACGGGTGCCAACCAAGATGTTAGATGGTTTCAGATCACGGTGGATCACGCCCTTCTGATGGGCGTGCTGGACCGCGGCAGCCACATCGATGAAGAGCTCCAGGCGCCGTCTCCGGTCGAGCTCGTGCTCGGCGCAGTATCGGGTGATCGGCATGCCATCCACCAGTTCCATCACGAAGTAGGGACGCCCGCTGTCAGTGGCCCCACCATCATAGACCCGCGCGATGTGCGGGTGGTCCATCAGGGCCAGCGCCTGGCGCTCGACCTTGAAGCGGGCCAGCACCTCGCGGGTATCCATTCCGAGCTTCACGATCTTGAGCGCCACCTTGCGCTTCACGGGCTCCAGTTGCTCCGCCAGCCAGACCCGGCCGAAGCCGCCCTCACCGATCATCTCGCAGAGGCGGTAGCGGTCGATACGATCCCCGGGTTGCTCAGCGGGAGATTCATTCTCCGGGATGATCCGCGGCTCGAGAAAGGACTCTGCCGCCAGATGGGCAGAGATCAGCGACTCGATCTCCTGCCGCAGTCCGGAATTCCCGGCACAGGCTTGATCAAGGAAGGCCGAACGTTCTCCCGGGTCGCCGATCTCGAGGGCCTGACAGAGCACCTGTTCCAGCGATGTCGAAGAAGTCATGACGATGACGGGTGATCGGGTGGCTGGATTGCCTCCAAGGTGGTGGCGTCCTTGAGCTCGCGATAGAGCCAGGCCCGCGCATAGACCCAATCGCGTTTTGCGGTTGCAGGCGAGATGCCGAGAACGTCGCCGGCATCCTCAATGGTCATGCCCACGAAGTAGCGCAGCTTCACCAGTTCGGCCTTGCGCGGTTCCAGCACGGAGAAGCGATCCAGGATTTCATGCACCGCGAGCACTTCATCGGAATCTTCCACTGGCGAGACGATGGCGTCTTCCACCCAATCGGTACGTGCCAGTTCTCCACCGTGTTTGACGCATTGCCGGCGCCGCGCCCGGTCCACCAGGATGCGGCGCATGGTCTCGGCCGCCGCCGAGAAGAAGTGGGCCTTGCCATCCCAGCGACTCTCACCCGGTGATAGCCTCAGGTAGGCCTCATGCACCAGGGCGGTCGCTTGGAGCGTGCCAGGCGAGGCTTCATTGCCCAAGCGCCAGCCGGCCAGACGGCGCAATTCATCATAGACCAGCGGGACCAGTTGCTCCGCGCCATGCAGGTCCGTCCCGGTCTCAGCCGGTTTGCCCTCCCTCGCGGCTGATGACGGCTCGCTCATACGCGGAGCCGTCGGGACGGTGGCGAGCTGGGAGGCTTGGGCGCTTTCCGACTCCGCGGCTGAATTCCGAATTTCACAACCGGGCATTATGCCCGAATTTCGCGCAGTGTCGAGAAATGTCCGCTTCCGCTCAACCGACCAAGAGCAAGAGCGCGAGCAACTTGTAAGGATTTGTAAAGCTAGCGCCACAGGCGGGATTGGAAGGACATTTGGGCATAGGCCGACCAAGTCGCAGAATCCACCCGGCCATCCGGGAAGGCCCTGACCCGCCGGACAATCCCCTCCCCGTTGTTCTTGGAGACGACCATCACATCCATGTAGGTTGCAGGTTTCCGGCTTTCGGCGATCTCGCTCCCCACGCGCTGGGTGAAGCCAAGCCCAAGCAGCGCCACAGCCGGCGGCAGGAGGAATACCACCCCCTCCCCCATCCCAGCCGCCGTGCTCACCATCTCGAGGGACGCCTCATCCCACTGGTTCGGTTCCTGCAGTCGATTCGCGTAGGCGGGGGTAGGCTCATACTGGACGACGTAGGAGCTATCCGGCCGGGCATGAAAAACCAGGTCCACCTCCTGCCCGCCTCCTTGGGGCCAATTGTAACCAATCCTCACGGAATTGCGCCCGGGCCTCAATACCACCTCATCCTTGCGAACCGGAATCCGGTTCACTGAGACCACATGGATGCCCTTGATGCGGTCGCGCTTACCGCGATCCGGGGTGGCATCGAGCACCGCAAGCCCGGCCGGAGCGCGGCTGCCGGTGGAGGAACTGCAAGCGGACAAGGCGACTGCAATGGCAGCCGTCAGCAGCGCGTGACTCAGGACATCCCGCTTGGGTGAGAGGTCCCGGATAGGAGATGGATGGCCTCCCCGTCCGCCCACTGCTGAAGGGGAATGTTTGGTTTTCATGTTGGTGTCTCCGATTGGAGCTCACTCATCCATGCGAGATCGCGCAGCCGATTGGCTCATCGCTTGACCGATCCTGTTGGCGGCGGCAGGAGGTCTGGCCAAGCCGCACGGGAACTCAATTCGGGTGGCGAAAAATGTATCGCGGGGAGGAACTTGGCGTGTTTTGAGTTTGGCAGTTCACATGCCGCTCCTTGACGTCCGCCATCTGACCACCCGCTTCCACACCCGCAACGGAGTCGTCCACGCGGTGGAAGACGTTTCCTTCTCGGTGGAAGCCGGACAGACCCTAGGGATCGTGGGCGAGTCGGGCTCCGGCAAGTCGGTGACCTGCTATTCGCTGCTGGGCCTGATCCCGCAGCCGCCGGGGCGGATCGAGGGCGGTTCGGCGATGTTCGGCGGGGTGGATCTTTTGAAGGCCAGCGAGCGCGAGCTGCGGAAGATCCGCGGCAAGCGGATCGCGATGATCTTCCAGGATCCGATGACCTCGCTGAATCCCTACATGAAGATCCGCGACCAGCTCATCGAGCCGCTGGAGCTGCACGAGGGGCTGAAAGGCAACAAGGCTCTCGATCGCGCGATCCAATCGCTGGCGGAGGTCGGCATTCCGGAGCCGGAGCGGCGGATCGAGTCTTACCCGCACGAGTTCTCCGGCGGCATGCGCCAGCGCGTGATGATCGCGATGTCGCTGATCACCCGCCCTGAGCTTCTGATCTGCGATGAGCCGACGACCGCCCTGGACGTGACGGTGCAGAAGCAGGTCCTGGACCTGATCCGCGAGCGTCAGCGCACACTCGGCACCGCGGTGATCTTCATCACCCACGACCTCGCGGTGGTGTCGGAAGTCTGCGATCACGTGAATGTGATGTACGCGGGCCGGATCGTGGAGAGCGCACCGAAGGGCGAGCTGTTCTCGCGGCCGCTGCATGCCTACACCCGCTCGCTACTGAAGAGCATCCCGGCGATCCACAAGAAGGGCGAAGAGCTTTACACGATTCCCGGGCTACCTCCGGATCTGGCAAACCCACCGGCGGGCTGTGCCTTCCGGCCGCGGAATACTCTGGGCAAGTCCGAGCTGTGCCTGACCGATCGCCGGCCGCAGTTGGCGGATCAGGGGCATGAACACTTCGTGCAGGATTGCCCCGGATGTCTGGCCCGGTGAGCTAGGCTCGATTGAGGCGTGCTGGTGACAGCAGGGAACCGTCCTTGGTGGTGGGCCTCACTGCTAGCTTCCGCGTTCTCTCGAACGCGTTTACGCTGTCGCCATGAAGGCGATGTTCGTCCACGCGCACTACGACGACTACGAGTTCACGGCCGCTGGCACCTTTGAACTCTGGCGGCAGCGGGACGCGGACTTCCGTGGGCGGGTGGTGGTTTGCACGGATGGCTGCGCGGGGCACCACTTCCACACGCGAGAGGAGACCGGGCGGATCCGGCTGGCGGAGCAGGTGGAATCGGCACGGCTCGGTGGCTACGAGTTCAAGCCGCTGCGGCTCCCGAATGGCATGATCCCGCGCGAGGCCTGCTTGCAGGGGACCCTGGAGCTCTATGCCGCCTTGTGGAGGGCGGTCCGGGATTTCGAGCCGGACTATCTGTTCTGTCCACCCTTGGCGACAGATCCGCTGGTGGGGATTCACAACGACCACCAGACCGTGGCCGAGGCGGTGCGACGCGTGGCCTACATGATCAATGTGCCGCACGCCTTCACGCCGGAATATCCGGAGGATGAGACGGCGTCAGTCCCCTGCAAGGTGCCGGTGATCGTGAATGTGCACGACTCCTACATGTCCGGGGCCAACGCGTGTGATCTGGCGGTAGATGTCGAGGAGGTCTTCGACACGGTCGCGCGGCTGGCGTGGTGCCATCAATCGCAGATCCGCGAGTGGCTGCCCTGGGTAGGAAGACATCACTTGAGTCCGCCGGCGGATTTGGAGGAATGGAGTGCTGCACTGAGAGAGCGGTTTGAGAGGAAGAACCGGGAGCTGGGGCTACCGGGCGGAAGAGCGACAGAGGTCTTCCGGATCACGGCTTGGGGTGCGGTGCCAACGCTCGAGGACATATTGAGGGACTTCCCTCCCCTGCTTGAAAACGGGCCGGGCTTGGATCAACTGGCCCAGCGTTTAGCTCGCTGGCGCGGCGAGCCGTAGCGGAATGGCTGCGCCATTCCGGCCGGGGAAGTCCCCGAACAAAAAAGCAATGACGCTTCCTCTGGCGTGGTCGCTCCAAGTCGGAACAGCTGCGCCACTCTCCTCCAAAAACGAACAAGGGAAGCACCGCAAAGCAGCGCCTCCCTTGTTGGAAAGATTTGTGGAGTCAGGCTCAGCCCGTCACACGCATCGGCATGATGACGTAGAGGAAGCTGCCGTCGATGCGGATGACACCCGGGCTCATCTCGTCGATGAGGTCGAGGTAGACGGTCTCGCTTTCAAGGTTGCGGAGCGGGGCCATGAGGAACTCCGGGTTGAAGGCAATCTGCATCGCCTTGCCGGAATACTGGACCTCCATGGTTTCGCGGGCTTCACCGACGTCCGGTGAGTTGGCGGTGACTTCCACGCTGTTCGCGCCGAAGACCAGCTTCACCGAGTTCGACTTGTCCGAGGACAGAAGGGAGACGCGGCGCACGGTATCGAAGACCGACTCGCGCGGCAGCTCGACGCGCTCGGTCGAGTCACCCGGGATCACCTGGCGGTAGTTCGGGTAGTTGCCTTCAATCAGCTTGCTGATCAGCAGGTGGTCGCCGATCGAGAAGGAGATCTGGCTGTCGCTGAGGCGGATCAGGACTTCGCCGGTGTCACCCAGCAGGCGCTGGAGCTCCTGCACGGCCTTGGTCGGCACGATGACGTCGGTCTCGTGGCTGGCCGGGAAGTCGAGGTCGTTCTCGACCATTGCGAGGCGGCGGCCGTCGGTGGCGACGAGCGTCAGCTTGCCTTCGCGGAAAGAGGTGTAGATGCCGTTGAGGACGTAGCGAGTCTCGTCGGTCGAGATCGCGTAGGAGGTCTTCTTCAGGCCGTCGCGCAGGAGCTGCTGCGGCATGCGGAATTCCTTGGCACCTTCGAAGTCCGGGAGCGGCGGGAAGTCATCTTGGCCGAGGCCGATGATCTTGAAGAAGGACGGGCCGCTTTCGATCGAGGCGATGTTCTTCGCATCCACCGTGATCTGGACCTCGCTGGCGGGAAGCTCCCGGACGATATTGACCAGACGCTTGGCCGGGAGGGTGGTCGCCCCTTCCTTCTGCACCGTGGCTTCCACCGAACCGGTGATGCCCACGTCAAGGTCGGTGGTGGTGAAGGTCAAGCGACCGTCTTTTGCCACCAGCAACACGTTCGAAAGGATGGGCAGGGTGGTCCGGGTGCTGACCACGTGCTGGACCTTCTGGAGACCTTCCAGCAGGGCTTCTTTGGAGATACTGAACTTCATGGGGAAACGGAGAACGCGTTGGCTGGCGTGGATGCTCTCCGCTTTGTCCGACCCTTGGCAAGCCATTCTAGCGGGAATGCCAAGGATCTGCCCCGGCCGGGAAATTTTTAAAATTTCCCGGCGGTTTCCCCTTAGCGTTTGAGGCCGCTTTCGATGACTCCGATGGCGTCCCGCGCCGAGCTGTCGGTCTCCAGGTGGCCCTGGATCTTCTTGCAGGCGTGGATGACCGTGCCGTGGTCCCGGCCGCCGAAGGCCTCGCCAATTTCCATCAGCGAGTTCTTGGTCATGGTCCGGCTCAGATACATGGCAATCTGGCGCGGGTAGGCGATGCTGGCAGGGCGCCGCTTGCTGGTCATGTCGGCCAGGCGGATGTCGAAATGGTCGGCCACGGCCCGCTGGATCGTGTCGATCGTGATCTGCTTGCCAGCCTCCTCCCGGAGGAGGTCGCGGAGAAGGTGCTCAACGCGCTCCTCAGTGACCCGCTCGCCGGCCAGCGAGGCGTAGGTGGCGACGCGCATGAGCGCGCCTTCGAGGCGGCGGACGTTGCTCTTGATCCGCTCCGCGAGGAAACGGATGATGCCTTCGTCGACCTTGACCTTCCACTCGTCGCGCTTCTTGCCGAGAATGGCGAGGCGGGTCTCGAAGACCGGCGGCTGGAGCTCCACCGTGAGGCCACACTCGAAGCGCGAGATCAGGCGCGGTTCGAGGTTCTTGATCTCGCTTGCGGGCTTGTCGCTTGTCAGCACGACTTGGCAGCGCCCGTCGAGCAACGTGTTGAAGGTGTGGAAGAACTCTTCTTGCGAACGCTCCTTGCCGCCGAGGAACTGGACGTCGTCCAGCAGCATCAACTCGGCGTTGCGGTAGCGCTTGCGGAAGCGCTCCAGGTCGCCCTTGCGGACGGCATCAATGAACTCGTTGGTGAACTTCTCGCAGGTCAGGTAGACCACGCGGGAAGCAGGCACACCCTTGAGCCAATGGTGGCCAATGGCCTGCATCAAGTGGGTCTTGCCGAGGCCCGAGCCGCCATGAATGAAAAGCGGGTTGTAGCCCGGGCCCTTGCGCTTGGCGACGGCCTCGCAGGCCGCCTGCGCGAACTGGCTGTTGGCCCCGACGACGAAGGATTCAAAGGTGTAGTTGTGGTTGAGGCCAGCGGCCTTGAGGCGCTTCTCGAAGCTGACATCGCCACCCACCGGTGAGGATGCCGCGGGCGCGGCCTCGATCGCCAAGTCGGCATCGTCGCCAGCCGGGCTCGCTTCCTTCACTGCCGGCAGGTCGTCTTCCACCACCAGCTTCACCCCCAGCACGCCCTCGATGGACTCCGTCACGGCGGAGGCCAGTTCCGGCATGTAGTTGGTCTCGATCCACACCAGATGGATCTCGTTCGGGACCGCCACCACCGCGCGGGAATCCTCCACCGCAACCAAACGAGACGAGCCGAACCAACGTTGCAGGGCATCCTTGCTCACCAAGCGCCCCAGCGCTTCACACACTTCTTCCCACTGCGCCACCACGGTGATCGATCCTTCCTCAGCAGCCACCTCGATCTCCTCCTCCAATTCCATGATTCTCACGTTTCTCGCGTAAAGGTTTTCCGTCCCGCGTCTGCCCCAGGGAGTGGGCGCGGACGGAGGCAAGAGGTAACGTGATCCGGTGAGTCTGGGGACTGTTTTTTTAAAGGCTCTAACAGCTCATCGGCGGACGGCCCTTTTCCACAGGCGTTCCACGATTTTAAAAACTTCACGCTTGACCACCTAGGAAGTTAAATTCCCTGAAGTAACCGGGGTCATCAAGGTTACGAAAATACCTTTAAAGCACTCAAAATCAATGGATTTCAGTTTTAGGCTAACACTTGAACTTCCGTGAAGAGCGCGTGAAGTTTTTGCAAATCCTTGCAACTGAACGCCCCCTCCATGGTGGGTCTTTCAATTGTAAAAAATTGCAGGACACCGCGCTCATTTTGCTTCCCTCCGGGGCAAGCCTTTCTCTTGTCGGCGGGAACTCAGCGGGAAACACTCGCCCACATGTCCGGAGCCGGCCTCGACCTCGCCATTATCGTCATTTACTTCGTGGTGATCATCGGGATCGGCCTCTACGCGTCGCGGGGCCAGAAGACGATGGAGACCTACGCGCTGGGCAACCGCTCGATGCCGTGGTGGGCGGTGCTGGCCTCGATACTGGCCTCGGAGATTTCCGCCGGGACCTTTTTGGGAACTCCGAGCGAAGGCTATTCGAGCCGGAACTTCCTCTACGCGCAGCTGGTGATCGGCACGATCATAGCACGCCTGCTCGTGGCCGGGATCTTCATCAAGCCCTTCTACGACCTGAAGGTGGTGAGCATCTACGAGTTCCTGGAAATCCGCTTCGGCAAGATCACCCGGCGCCTGGCATCCTTCGTCTTCCTCCTGACCCGATCATTGGCCAGCGGCTCGCGGATCTATGTGGCTGCAATCCTTCTGGTTCTGGCTTGGGAGGTGATGCACCCCGAATTCCTGACCTTGGAGCCCGCGGCGCGCTTCCAGCAAGAACTGACGATCTACATCGGCGCGGTGATCGTCCTCACCTTCATGACCGCCCTCTACACCACCTTCGGCGGCATCAAGGCGGTGGTGTGGACGGATCTGATCCAGGTGACGCTGATGTTCGGCTCCGCGGCCTACGTTTTCTTCTGGTTGCTGGGGAAGACCGGCGGCTGGGATGGCTTCGTCTCCTCGGTCACCCAACCGGCCTTCATCAGTTCCGGCACCGACGCGGCCAAGTCGGTGGGACAGAACGTCAAAAGCGTGCTGGAACAGGAATACACGCTCTGGGCAGCATTGCTGGGATCAGTCTTCACCACCCTGGCGACCCACGGCACCGACCAGGACATGGTGCAGCGGATGCTGACCTCGAAGGACCACAAGCGCGGGCAGAAGGCGGTGATCCTTTCCGGACTGATCGACCTCCCGGTGGTGCTCGGCTTCCTCGCGATCGGGATCCTGCTGTTCCGTTACTACGATATTCACGTCGACCGGCGGCCCGAACACGACCCGGGGATCTTCGCGTGGTTCATGGTGCACGATCTGGCACCGGGCTTGCGCGGCTTGCTGGCCGCGGGCCTCTTTGCCACCGCGATGGGCTCGCTGAGCACGGCGCTGAATGCCTTGGCCACGACCTTCACCAAGGACTGGTACGTGGGCTACTTCCGGCCGGCGGCGACCTCCAACGAGCAATTTCGGGTGGCGCGCCTATCCACCATCGGTTTCGCGATTTTCCTGGCCCTGATCGGGATCGCCACCGCGTGGATCAAGCTGAAGAACCCGGATCTGCGGATCATCCCGATCGTGTTGGGCAGCTTTGGCTACACCTATGGCTCGCTGCTGGGGGTCTTCCTGATCGGGATGCTCACCAAGACGCGGGGCAATTGCACCGGCAACATGATCGCAATGTTGGCCGGTTTCCTAGTGGTGGCGGTGCTGACGGACCTGCCGAACGATGTGTGGAAAATGGTGGTCAACCACCAGGGCTTGATCACGCTTCCCGACGGAACCCAAAAGATGGCGGCCCTGCCCGCCTACAAGCTTCCTGACTGGATGCCGGTGATTGAATTCCCGTGGCGGATCATGTTCGGCACGCTGACAACCGTGCTGGTCGGCCTCTGCTTCCCGCGCAAGGGTGCCGCCTACGTTCCCCAAACCCTCTAAACCCAATCCATGCACGACGACCTCGCCGATCTTCTCTGCCGCCGCCGCGACATCATTTCAGACCACGAATTCCGCGACCGGGACACGCTGGGGCACTTGGAGGCGCTCAAGGAGGTGTCCGAGGCCATCGCAGCTTGGCAGGTGGCGCATGCAGCGGAGATCGATGCGCGGTTGGGGCACTTCCTGACGAATGCGTCCTTCGACAAGGCTTTGGTGTATTTGGAATCCGAGGGGACTTGGAAGGGGCATTGAGGTCTTCAACCTCGAATTTGAGATTTGAAATTCTGGGTCTGGAGGACGAGCCGCGGGCTCAAACGAACGTTGAAGCGGATGAACAGCCTCGCTCCCGCAAGGCTCTGCAGGGAATTTTGACACAGCTCTTGCGGTTCGGGAGAGCGGGGCCTTACTGTCGCGGGCAGAGCATTTTCCGTGAGTTCCGAAGCGAGCGCCATCCACATTATCGGTATACTCCCAGCGCGCTGGGGTTCCTCCCGCTTCCCCGGAAAGCCGCTTCATCTCATCGCCGGGAAGCCGCTAGTGCAGCACGTCTGGGAGCAATGCCGGAAGTGCACGCGACTCGATGACCTCTTCATCGCGACCGATGACGAGCGGATTTTCGCCGCGGCGGAGGCCTTCGGGGCGAAGGCGGTGATGACCTCGCCGGACCATCCGACCGGCACCGACCGGATCGCGGAGGCGATGAGGGCGATCCCGGCGGCGACGCATATCGTGAACATTCAGGGCGACGAGCCGCTGATCGATCCGACGCTGGTGGATGAGCTGGCGGCCACGATGGCTGCCGATCCGACGCTAGACATGGCAACCGCGGCAAATCCGCTCGATCCTAACGATCCGGCGGTCCAAGACCCGAATGTGGTCAAGGTGGTCACCGCGCTGGACGGCCGGGCGCTGTATTTCTCCCGCTCTCCCCTGCCCTATTTCCGCAATGCAGTGGACGGGCTGCCGGTCTACCGGCACAAGGGGATCTACGCATATCGCCGCACTTTCCTTGAGCGCTTCGTGACCTGGCCGCCATCTCCGCTGGAGCGGGCCGAATCGCTCGAACAACTCCGCGCGCTGGAAAACGGCGCGTCGATCAAGGTTTTACCTACCAGCGACACCTCCCCCGGTGTCGACACTCCCGAACAAGCCGCCTACGTCGAAGCACTCCTCACCAGCCATTCTCTAGTCCCATGAAATACATTTTCGTCACCGGCGGCGTCGTCTCCTCTCTCGGCAAGGGTCTTGCCGCAGCCTCAATCGGCGCTCTGCTCGAGCATCGCGGCCTCAAGACGCTGATGCAGAAGTTCGACCCCTATCTGAACGTCGACCCCGGCACCATGTCCCCCTACCAGCACGGTGAGGTGTATGTGCTGGACGACGGCGCGGAGACCGACCTGGACCTAGGCCACTACGAGCGCTTCACCTCCGGGGTGATGTCGCGCATGAACAACATGACCTCCGGCCAGGTCTTCGACGCGGTGATCAAGAAGGAGCGCCGCGGCGACTACCTCGGCAAGACGGTGCAGTTCATCCCGCACGTCACGGATGAGATCAAATCGCGCATCCACAAGGTCTCCGAGGACAACCCGTCCGTGGACGTGCTGATCACCGAGATCGGCGGCACGGTCGGCGACATGGAGGGCCTGCTCTTCATCGAGGCGCTGCGCCAGTTCGCGCTGGAAGTCGGCAAGGACAATGTCTGCTTCATCCACGTGACCCTGCTGCCCTACATCAAGGCGGCGGGCGAAGTGAAGACCAAGCCGACCCAGCAATCGGTGGCGAAGCTGCGCGAGCTCGGCATCCAGCCGGACATCATCATCTGCCGCACGGAGGCCGACCTCGACGAGGACAACCGCCGCAAGATCGCGATGTTCTGCAACGTCGAGAAGAAGAACGTGGTGGCCTTCCGCGACGTCGCGCACACCATCTACGAGTGCCCGCTCGACCTGCGCCGCGACAAGATCGACCGCCTGGTGGTCGACCGTCTCGGCCTCGGCCATACGCCGGCTCCCGCGCTGGAAGATTGGGAAACTTTCGTGCGCCGGGTGATCCATCCGAAGCACAAGGTGACGATCGCGGTGGCGGGCAAGTACATCGAGCTGCAGGACGCCTACAAGTCGATCTACGAGTCCCTGATCCACGCCGGCGCGCATCACGACACCAAGGTGAACATCGTGCGCGTGGAAGCCGAGGCTATTGAAGACCACGGCGCGAAGGCAGTGATCGGCGAAGTCGACGGCATCCTCGTTCCGGGTGGCTTCGGCGACCGCGGCATCGAGGGCAAGATCCAAGCCGCGCAGTACGCCCGCGAAAACAACATCCCTTACTTCGGCATCTGTCTCGGCATGCAGATCGCGACCATCGAATTCGCGCGCAATGTCTGCAAACTGAAGAACGCGAACTCCACCGAGTTCGACAAGAGCACACCCTTCCCGGTGATCTGCCTGCAGGAAGAGCAGAAGGGCGTGGAGGACATGGGCGCGACGATGCGTCTAGGCTCTTGCGAGAGCATTCTCTTGGCCGGAACCAAAGCCTCCGACCTCTATAACGGCGCGGATCGCATCCACGAACGCCACCGTCACCGCTACGAGTTCAACTCCGATTTCCAGGACAAGCTCCAGGAGTCCGGTCTGGTGATCTCATCGGTCTCCGCGAAAGAAGGCTTGGTCGAGATCATCGAACTGCCGCAGCACCCCTTCTTCGTGGGGGCGCAATTCCACCCGGAATTCCAGTCGAAGCCGAACAAGCCGCATCCGCTGTTCGCCGGCTTCGTGAAGGCATCGCTCGACCGCGCCCAGATTCAGTAACGGCCCGGGGCCGTGGCGGTGACCCGGCGGCGGTGCCAGCGGCGCGAAGGCCCCGCTGAACTACCGCCACCCCGGCCGGCCAGCTTGCGCAGGCGGATCCGTTCGTCCTCATGTTGGTTCTTGGTGCGGGCCAGCATCAGGACAGCACAGACCACGGCCATCGTGATGGTGGCCAGCATCAGCGCTTGGAGCACCTCCATGGTGAGGACCTCGAAACCGAAGTCAGCCCCCGCCCAGATCGCGGCCCCGCCAATCAGGGCCGTCATGATCAATCCCATCAAGAAGAGGCTGATCACCACCGCGGAGGTCGCGAAGCCATCGGTCGGCTTCCCCGCAGCGAGCGACTGGCGCTTCGAAATCAGCGCGCAGGCCAAGGCGGGAGCGACCGTGAGACCGAGCGTCAGGAAGCCCAGCAGCGAAAGGATGAAAGCGGAGTAGCCGGTCTTCTCGTGGTTCTCTTTCATGATCAAGGGGAGAGATATCAAATTCGCGGATATCATCTCCCCGCCGGCAAAACAAGACGGGATTTTGCGCTACTCCGAGGAAGCCGGCCTATTCCGTCTCCGCGGCCTCGGGATCCGGGGCGGGCGGTTCCACCAACTTCGCACCGTGGAGCAAGCGGCAGAATTCCTTTTTGGTGAGCACATGGTGAGCCCCTTCTTTGGTCTCCAGATCGCTCATCTGCTTATAGGCGACTTCAAAACGCTCGAGCCGGACAATGCGCAGGTATTCCTTGCCCTTTTTCCACACTTGGTTCTGCTGCAGCCTCATGCCGGAAACTGCGCCATGAATCCGCCGCTGACCAGCCTCACCGTTCAAGACCCCGCATGAAGATCGCGGTGGTCGGTGGTGGACCCGCGGGATTGCGGGCGGCGGAGGTGGCAGCGGCGCAGGGTGCCACCGTGGACCTCTACGAGGCCAAGCCCTCGGTGGGCCGCAAGCTGCTGGTCGCCGGCCGCGGCGGTTTGAACCTCACCCATGGCGAGGCGATCGAAGGATTCATCGCGCGCTACTCGGGACCGGGACAGCCGGAGGGATTCTGGAACCGAGCCCTGGAGAAACTCAGCCCGGAGCAGTTGCGCGAGTGGGCCGCAGGACTCGGCATCGAAACTTTCCAACAACGCACCGGGCGCGTCTACCCGCGCGAGATGAAGGCTGCTCCCCTGCTCCGCCGCTGGGTCGAGCGCTTGAAGGCCATGGGCGTCAGCTTCCACAGCAAGCACCGCTTGATCCAGATCCTGCCGAGCTCACCCTTGCGCCTGCGCTTCGAGGCTCAGGCCGATGAGGTAAGCGCGGATGCCGTGATCCTCGCCCTGGGTGGCGGCTCGTGGTCAATCACCGGATCCGACGGCACTTGGGTCACGATGCTGCAGGAACTGGGCATCGAAGTGAATCCCCTGCGACCTGCCAACTGTGGCTGGGAGACTACGTGGCCGCAGGAAGTACTGGACGCGGCAGAGGGCTCCCCTCTCAAGAACCTCCGCGTGCGCGCTGGTGGCGTGAAGGTAAAGGGTGAACTCATGGTCACCTCCTATGGCTTGGAAGGCGGGACAATCTATCAGCTCGGCAGCGTCTTGCGCGCGATGGATCAGCCCGCAATCGAGATCGATTTCAAACCGGAGGCCACGGCGGAAGATTTGGCACGCAAGATGGAGAGCGTGAGGGGCGATATCATCACCGCCTGCCGTGAGCGCTGGAAACTCACCAAGGCAGCGCATGCCATTCTAACAAATGGAATGTCGATTGAAACGCCCCTCGAAATACTTTGCAGCCGAGCCAAGGCTTGCCCGATCCGCTTGAGTGGTCCGAGGCCGATTGATGAAGCGATTTCATCTGCCGGCGGCGTGTGTTGGAGTGAGATCGATGACAAGCTGATGCTCCGCAAATTGCCGGGCATTTTTGTCGCCGGAGAGATGATCGATTGGGAGGCGCCGACCGGTGGTTATCTCATGCAAGGATGCTTTGCCACCGGCCAGCTCGCGGCCGAGGGAGCATTGATACTGAGTGACTGTTAGCCGCTTCAAACGGAAGCGCTCTCTAACAATTTTATTAAACGCCTTGCGGCACTAAACCCGCGGGGCCGTTTCGCGCGTTACGAGCTTCTTTGGCGGGAGGGTAGCGCCTGCTTGTTAGGACCAAGGTACGGCAGACTTCGTAAATGCACGAATGCCGCATCATCTAACAGGCACTACGTTCCCCCACTCTACGACCCCGATGACGAGACAAACGACCGACCTCACCCCAAGCCGCAGCGCCACCCCGCGCGTGCGGCTTCTTCCTGCAGTGTTCGCCCTCGCCGTGACCGGCAGCGCCGTATGCCAAGCAGTGGAAGTTACCTACCAGTACTACCGCTTTACCCCCACACAGAACAATCCGACGACGCAGACCCAGACGCAGGTCTCGGAGTTCCTCTTCTATCGCCGTGGTCTCCCCATCGACCGCTCCTCAGTGGTGGTCACCGGTGGCGGTGCCAACACCCCGGAGTCCGGGGAAGGTGCTGGCAAACTCGTCGACGGACAGCTGACCACCAAGTGGTTCAGCGGCACGCGCGAAGCGGTGATCTTCAATTTCGGAGCGCCGACCACGATCGACTCCTACAATTTCGCGACGGCGAATGACGCGCTCGACCGCACCCCGAACCGCTGGCTCTTCGAAGGCAGCAACGACGGCGCGACCTGGGTGACGGTCGACAACCGCAACCTCGGTGACAACGCGGTGCCCAACACCCTCTACACCTACCGTGGTATCGTCTTCGTCGGCGGCGGCACGCCCCTGCCCGCCATTGCCAGCTACGGCACGCCGACCACGCAGATCAATGCGACCGGCCCGATCCTCGAAGCCCAGCCTTCGATCGTGAAGAACTCGCTGTCCACTGCCCTGAAGTGGAACGTGACCGGCACCACCACGAATATCACGCTGACGCCTCCGGGCAACACCGTGCTGGCCGCAGACACGCTGACGCCGATCGTGCCGCCTTCCAACGCGGACACCTACTTCACGCTCGAAGCAGTCAACGCCAGCGGCAGCACCAGCGCCTCGCACAAGCTGCGCGCTGTCCCGGGCACGACGAAGACCGCCCGCTACGTCCGCTACACCGGCACCACCCTGCGCGGCAACGGCGTCCTCACTCAGGTCGCCGAATTCGAGTTCTTCAACAACGGCACCAAGGTGCCCGTCACCGCGGTGACCAATCCGGGTGGTGACAGCGGTGGCAACGCCGCCGAAACCGTCGCCAGCATCAACGACGGCAACTACGTCACCAAGTGGCTCAACTTCAACAACCGTCCGGTCATCTTCGACTTCGGCACGCCTGCCACCTTCGATGCCTACCAGTGGACCACCGGCAACGACGCCACCGACCGCGATCCCGTGCGCTGGATCCTGGAAAGCAGCGACGACGGCGTGAACTGGAAGTTGCTCGATGCGGCCAACAACTACCCCGCTCCGAATGAGCGCCGCACCTTGACCGGCAAGCTGCCACTCTCGGGGACGGCAGTTCAATGGACCAATGCCTCGCAGAACGGCAACTGGGACACCATCACCGCCGACTGGGCACCTCCGGGCACCGCGACTCCGACCACCTACCGTAACAACGAACCGGTGATCTTCGGGACTCTTGCCGGGAACCAGGATATCTTCATCGATACTCCCGTGGCCCCCTCCTTCATCGAGGTGGATTCCAGCAACAACTACACCTTCCTTGGCAGCGAACAGATCAGCGGATTGGGTGGTCTGGTGAAGCGCGGCAGTGGTGAACTGCTGATCCTGAACACGAACAGCTTCAGCGGGCCGATCTACAACACCGGCGGTTCGCTCGCGCTTGGCAGCAGCACCGCGCTGGGCTCGCGCGATACGAACAACCGCCTCGAGCTGTCCAATGGTTCCACCCTTGATGCACAGTCTTCGCTTTCCACGCAGCGCCGCGCGCTGGTGCTGGATAGCGGCGCCACCATCAAGGTTGCGGGCGGAGCCACCTTCACCAAGGTGGGCACCTTCGACTTCTACGGCACCCTTCACAAGACCGGCGCGGGCACGCTCCGTCTCGAAGGTTACAATGGTTCGGTCGCCCCGGCGGCGGAGGATCTCGTGATCGACGCCGGCACGGTGGACTTCGGTCACAACTACTATGCGACCGGCATCATCCCCTTCGCATCTAACACCTTCCGCGCGACGGTCAATTCGCAGGGCACCTTGTTGATGAGCGCGAGCTCGCCCTTCGGCGGCTTCCATACCTACACCACGCTGGCCTACGACCAGCTCAAGGCAGTGGATGGCGGCCAAATCAGCGTCAATGCCAACCTCACCTACATGGCGACTGGTCGCACTGGTGGCCAAGGCCGCATTGCCCTGCAGGGCGGCATCTTGAACGGCGCCGGCACCTTCGAGCCGATGGTGGGCAACGACACCGAGCAGTCCACGATCAGCGCGCTGGCCAGCAGCACGACTTCGCAGATCTCCGGCACGGGCACCCTCGCCCTGAATCCCGGCAACCTGTGGATCATCACCGATGCTGGCGCGGTCCTGGATATCTCGCGCACGGTCAGCGGCGGCTACGGCATCTCCAAGGAAGGCCCGGGCGAGTTGATGATCTCCGGCGGCTCCAACACCTACTCCGGCACCGGCCTGCTCAATAACGTGGCTGGCTCCAACATGGACACCAAGATCAAGGCGGGCACCCTGACCCTCGCGAATACCGCGGGCAGTGCGACCGGCACCTCGGCGGTGATCATCTCCCCAGGCGCGACCTTGCAGGGCACGGGCAGCGCGACGGGCGCCTTCACCATTGCAGGCACCGTGGCTCCCGGAGCGGCGGGCAGCATTGGCACCTTGTCTCTGGGCAGCACCCCGCCGCCCGCGACTCCGCCCGCCGTCACCCCGCCGACACCTGTCACCGCCATCACCGGCACCTACGCTTGCCAGATCGACGGCGCAGCCAGCGACAAGCTGGTGGTGAACGGCGACCTGAACCTCACCGGTGGCACCCTCGCGGTGACTGCCACGGCACCGACCGAGGCCACCTATGTGATTGCCAGCTACGCCGGCACGCTCACGGGCAGCTTCGCTTCCACCACCCTTCCGGCGGGCTACACGCTCTTCGTGAACACGGCGGCCAAGCAGATCGAGCTCAAGCAAGCCGGTGCCACCGAGACCTACGAGCAGTGGGCAGCCAGCCTCGCTGAACCGGGACCCGATGCCGACAACGACAAGGATGGCATCCAGAATGCGATCGAGTTCGTGACCGGCTCCGATCCGTCGGTGCAGTCGCTCAGCAAGCTGCCGACCATGACCCGCAATGCGAATGGTGATCTGGTCTTCACCTTCCCGCGCACCGAGCGTTCGGTTTACCTGAACCCGGTGGTCGAATACAGCACCACGCTGAATCCGGCCTGGACGACCTTCGGCCCCGGCGTTGCCGGTCCGGTGGTGGATGGCGTGGCGACGGTGACCGCGACCCTGCCAGCCTCGCTGGCGGCTCCGGGCACCAAGCTCTTCGCCCGCCTGCGCGTGACGGTTCCGGTGACGCCCTGATCCATCCCGCTTCTATCGCAAGCCGCCACCGGGACCCTTCCGGTGGCGGCTTTTTCGTTTCGAACCCTCGGAAAGAAAATGACGAATGCAGGATTTTCGAATGTCGAATGGAGTGTGGTGAAGAAGTCTTTCCCATCCTCCAGACGATACTTCATTCGTCATTCGGGAATTCGTCGTTCGACATTACTCAAGGCCACGTGAGCTGGAAGCTGACCACCACCGAGGCGTGGTCACTGGGCCAGGTATTGGCCCGTGTGGCGCTCACGTCGTCGCCATAGACATAGCCGCGGTGCTCGACCGTATTGGTGAAGATCTCCGCGCTCACGGGAGTGGCGGGACTGCCCTTGTGGAAGACGAAGTCGATGCGGTCCTGCGGCTCGTTCGGGCTGGTGTAGATCGCTGACCAGGTGGTAGCCGGCTGTGCAACGGGATTCGGGAACAACTGGCGGAAGGAATCGGTGAGCCCGGCATTCGCCACGGCCACCGTCGCCGGCCACTGAACCACCTTGCCATAGTGGGCGGCAGAGTTCGCGGCGGTCCAGTCGAGGTGAGAGGGACAATTGAAGTCCCCGGTGAGGAAGACCGGCGCAGCATTCGCTGCCGCCAGATGGCTCGACATGTCGCTGAGGATCGAGGCGATCTGCTCGTCACGCTGCGAAGCAAGCTCCTCCGTTAGCACGCTAGCATTGGTCGAGCCGGCGCGCTTCGCCTCGTAGGGGCCGTAGTGGAGGTAGTCGAGATGGGTATTGAAGATGACCACCTCGCGCAGCGGGTTGTTGCAGAGCCGCACACGGGCACCTTTCGCCACGCCATTCGCCGCGGTGTAGGTCGCCACGATCGGGTAGCGGCTCGCGATACCGCTATCACCGGCACCGGTCGGACTGTAGTACCAGCCAAGCTCGTCGGCAATGGTCTGCACGCGATAGGCATTCGAGCCGGAGGCATTGTCCACCGTCTCCTGGGTGCCGATGATATCGACGTCCGCCTCGATGATCGAACGGATCCCCTTTGTGGCGCCTTGGTCAACCTGTCCCCAGCCGTGCCAGAGATTGTACGACATTACCCGTAATTCGCTCACCTGCTCCTGCCCTGGCTGGAAGACCTCCAGCGACATCGTCGCGGTCTGGGAATTTCCTAACAAATCAGTGGCGCGTAGCACGAAGCTGTTGTTGCCCGCATCACCGCTCGCCGGGGTCCCGGAGATCGCGCCGGAGGCCGCGACCTGCAACCAGGCGGGACCGGAGACCTTCGAAAAGCTCAAGCTGTCGCCCGGATCCGGGTCATAGGCGTAGGCCTGGACCTTGCCCGTATAGGCTTGGCCGGAGACCGCGTGGCGCTGGATGAAACTTGGCACCACCCACTTCGGCTGGGCGGGGCCGCCGGTGGGCGTCACGCTGAACTGGGCCGGTCCGGCGATCTTGGTGTAGCCGTTCGCCGCGAGGAACCAGACCTTGTAGTTGCCGGGGAGCAGAGTGGGATTGGCAAAGGTCACGCTGCCGTCCTTCAAATTTCCGCCGAGGGTCTGCGTGCCGTTGGTGTAGAGCCAATCGAGGTAAGTGCCGGTACTCGGAGTGGTAATGCTGGCCGGGAAGATGCCGATCCAGTCGTTGTTATTCCCCGGGCCGCCCTTGAAGGTCGCGGTGATGGGGCTGCCCGCCGGATAGGAAGACGCATCAAGCGTGATTGACTTCGGCGCTGCGGTGAGGGGGACGAGGAGCGCCATGGCGCCCAAGATCCCATAAGCAAGGGTTTTGATCATGGCGTCGCCATTCCGCCGCATCACGGCGATGGCGACAACAGGCAGAATCGCCGCGGGCGGTGGCAGAATCGACAGCGGGGTGCCGGTCATGCCGGCACCCGCCATGATTCTAACACCTTAGGATCGATCCGCGGTGGAAGTGCAGCGACAGCCCCGAGCCGTCTTCGCGCGGCGCCTGGCTGCGGCGAGGGCATAGACCACATCCCCGAAGGACTGCATCTTCCCCCTACGGCTGACGAAGCCACCGGGCTTGGCTGGCTCAGCCGAGCGTTTGGCCGCATTCACAAGGATCATTCCCAGCTCCCGGCGCGGGGTCTTGCCCATGCCAAGGACCAGAGCGATGCCCACCGCGACTGCATACACGGCAACCACGGCGATACCCACGCTGAACATTTGGTCAGCAATCATGTTGTTCTCCATTTCTCTATTTCGATGCCGGTCATGCCCGCCTGCGGGGGGCAGGGGCCAGCGATTTTCTGGGGTCTGCTGGGCGAAGCGGCGGCGGCTTCGGCGTGCCCCTTTTGTCTGGAGAGACAACCGAACGATCCGCGCCCCGCGGTGATGCCTACGGGGTTAGCTGTCGGGCTGGAGCCACCACGTGCTCCCGGTGCCGCAGGCACCGTATGCCCCAAAGACCGCGGCCATGGCGCAAAGCCATCGCGAAACGGTCGGGATTGGTTCCCCCGCTGCTCTGGACAACGCGTCCAGTGCACTCGGCTGACGGTATCGTTCTCAAAGAACTTGGGTGGATGTTAGGGCCGCCCTACCCCGCAAGGCAACGCAGGGGTTTATAACATCCCCTGCGCAGTATACATTCGTCGCTCAACGATCCGGCAAGAGTGCCGGATGATCGGTCAAATGCAAAAAGGCAGCGAAGGATCGCTGCCTTTCCACTGATCACTGCTCACCGAACACTCGGCACTTTCTTCACTGCCAATGCCAGCGGATCTCCTGCACCACATCCGGATGCAGGCTCTGGTGCACCGGGCAACCATTGCCGGTGGCTTCTAACAGCTTGCGCTCGGGGTGGTCGGCAGGCAGCGGCACGTGGATGTCCACTTCCAGCTTCGCGATGCGGCGCGGGGTATCGGTGGACATGTGCTTCTTCACTTCCACCTTCATGCCTTCCAAGGGGATCTCCTTGCGCTTGGCGACGATGCCCATGACCGTGGCCATGCAAGCGCCGAGGGCGGTGGCGATGAGATCAGTTGGAGAGAAGGATTCGCCGCGGCCGTTGTTGTCCACCGGGGCATCGGTTTCGAGTACTTTGCCGGAGGGTCCGTGGATGGCGCGGGTGTGAAGGTCGCCTTGGTAATCGAGCTTGATTTCAACCATTGTCGTCGATGCTGTTAGTAGGAGGCGTTTCCTGCTTGGGCGGAGACTCCTTGGCAAGCACGATACGGAATCCAAAAGTATTGTCGAATGGCTCATCCGGCTTCGGCCCATCGATCAAGGGTTCCGGCATCTGTTGGGTGAAGCGGTAGCCCGTATAAAGGGTGCTGGGCAGGTAGCTCTTCCAACTCCCGCCTCGCAAAACGCCGTAGTTCTGGTTGGAAGCGTAGTTGTCGTCGACCCACTCTTGGACGTTGCCAGAGAGATCATAGATCCTTTGCGCGTTCGGCTCAAAGGAACCTACCGGTGCCGTAGTAACGAAGCCATCGTTGTAGTCCGTGATGGTGCGCGCCGGGATCACCCCCGGCGCAGCCACGGCAGACTGATCCGCAAAGTTCCCGACATTTTTGCCATTGAAGACCGGCGGGAACTGGGTGCCCCAGGGAAAGACAGGAACCCCCAAATCGCGCTTGGCCGGAGAGACCTCGGGGATCTCCCCAATGAGACCCGCCATGATACTCCATTCATAGTCGGTCGGCAGGCGATAGCGGTGGAGGTCGGTCAACCGCCCTTGCCTGCGTTCCTCTTCGGTCAACCAGCGGCAGAAGTCCTGGGCTTCCTCGCGCTTGATGTTCACCACCGGATGATCCTCTGGATTCGGTCCCTGGAAGAAGGTCGGCCGGGCGTTCTGATTCGCAGCCGGATTGGCACGCAGGTAGGCGTCAAAGTCCTTCACCCGGGTTTCCCAGATGCTGGCAAGGAGTTCCATCTTCTTCACACTCCCCACTGCCGGAGGGATGGACAAGGGCACGAATTTCATGCCCAAGCCATTGGTCCAATCCTTCTCCATCACCACACTCTGGTTGAAGAGTTCCAGATTGAAATGCAGCTCCTGTAGCTCGTTCTCCTTGAGCGTGATCTTCTTCTCGATCCGCTTGTAACCCTCCATCCAGACGATCACGTCCACCTCGCCCGGCTTGATTTCCTCCACTCGCAGCGGTCCCAAGGTATCTTCACCGGAGAAGGTCCGCTCGCGCTCGATGTCGTCCTTGGGGCGGATCGTCACGGTGGCCCCGTCGGGCTGGGTGGTGATCACCAGGCGGCCGAAAGGAATTACACCGACAAAGGGTTTGAATGGCTTGAGCCCTTCTTTCTTCGCGCGCTCGCTGATGCCCGGAGCATCGAAGCTCTCGTCCATGTGCACCGTGACCTGATGCCGGTCGGTCAGATAGCCGGCTTCACGACCGGTACGCGCCAGCCACCAGCAGAAATCCCGCGCATCACCACGGGTTGTTAGAACGATGCGGCGTTTGCCTTTGCCGTCCGGGACCTCCATGATCTCGCCGTTGGCCGCGGGCTTCTCTTCCTTGAACTTGAGCCACTCCTTCTCACCCACGGGCGCGACGGCCTCATGGCCATCGACCAGCCAGCGGTAGCGCTGGCCAAGCTGGTCAGTCCATTCCAGCTCGAAGCCCGGAGGCGAATAGACCTCCATCTTCTGGGAAATCAGCAGGGTCTCTTCTGCAGCGGACGCAGGCACCTTGACCGGTAGCTCGACGTCCCGGAAGCCGTCCTTCTTCAGGGTAAAGACCCGCTCTTCGCCCACGCGGGCGACGATCGGCTCAGTGGGAGTGGTGCCGATCAGCTCGCCGGATTCTGAGAAAACATTCGCTTCCGCCGGATCGCTGGTGATGCGGATCCGGCCTTCGCGCACCATCACCACGGGCACCTGCGGCTTGTCGAAATGCTCCTTGATCATGTCCCAACCGCCGTAGACGGCGAGACCGAGCACCATCAGCATTGCGATGAAGGCCCCCACCGGCCGACGACGGCGGCGGCGTTTGCCTTCCTGGAGACGCCGCAGGGCATCCGCCAGATCGCCAGCACTCGAGATGCGGCGCTTGGAAAGGTGCGGCTCGCAAATGTCGCAGATGATCTGGTTGAGCTGCAGCCAGCGCTTGCGCTCCGAGCCCACCGGAAGTTCATCCGGGAGCTCGGGGAACTCCATGCGGTCCTTGCCGGTGGCAATCTCATAAAGGACCTTGCCGAGGCTGTAGACATCCGCCTGGGCGGAGCCAGGGCCTTCGGGCGGAACGAAGCCCTCGGTGCCCACGAAGGTCCGTTGGCCACGGGCCGCCACCAAGCCGATGTCCGCGAGCTTGGCCCGGCCGGCGACAAAGATCACGTTGGCCGGCTTCACGTCGCGGTGCGCCAAGCCGTTGTCGTGCAAGTGGCGCAGCGCCTCGGCGAGGCGCACGCCGACATCAATGCAGAAGCTGGTATCAAGCGGCCGGTTTGGCGAACGCTTGGTATCGCTGCGCAGGGTCCGCGCCTCGTATTCCACCGGGTTGATGTCGCGGCCGGCGATCACGTCGTCGCCGAGTTCCATCACATAATAGTAGAAGGCCTTGCCATCCGGGCTGCGGCCGACGTGGAGGATGTTCACCATCCCCGGGTGGTCGCGCGAAATCGGCTCGAACTTCAGGATTCCCTCGAACTCGCGCTCGAAACTGCGCTCATCCTCGAAGTCCTCCCGCCACAGGACTTTCACCGCCCGCAGGGCCCCGGTGACGCCCCGCGCCAGCCAGACCTCCCCGTACGCACCGCCCCCGATCTTCCGCAAGACCTCGTGGTCGGGAATAATCGGATCAGGGCGCGGGCTATTCATCGACTTCCTCTTCCAAGCGCGCGAGTTCCTTCTTCAAGACGGCTCCCACGCGATGCTTGGCGAGATAAACCTGAGCCATGCTCACATTCAAGTGATCCTGCACCTTCTTTGCATCCCACTGGCGCACGACGTAACAGTCGAAGATCTGGTACTGCTTCGGGGAAACCTGAGCCTTCACACGGGCTAAAGCGGCGTCGGCGACGTTCTTTTTCCATTCCACGTCCCAAAGCCGGGCCAGCAGGTCGCCTTTCGGGTCCTCGAAACGGTCGATCACCGCGGTTTTGCGGTCATCCTCCCACTCCCCGCCAGCCATGGCGGTGTCCTTCTTGCGCTTGCGGAACTGGTCGTTGATCCGCCAGCGGGTCATGTTCATCAGCCAGGTCTTGAAGGACCCCTGCTCGGGGTCGTAGAGCTTCTTTTTGCTCTGCTTGGCGATGGAAAGGACGGTCTCCTGCACGCAGTCGTGGGCCTCGTCCGGGCGGAGGCCGGCCTTGATCGCCACAGCGTAGATCAGCCGCCAGTAGGTCTGGTAGAATTCGTCCCAAGTCTTTTGGTCCTCCCAATTGTCCAGCCGGGCGATCAGGCTCTTGCGGGTCTTCTCGTAGGCTGCGGCGAGCGCTTGGTCGCGCTCTTTGTCGTACTCTTGGTCGGACATCGGCTCCCCCTTACCATAGCGCCCCCGGCCTGTCTTTCACCGATTCCGGCAGTTCTTTCGGTTCAGAGGATCATACGGAAAAGCGGATAGTTAGGAAATACGAAGGACTGATCTTCAGATTTACACGGGGCCTTGAAGCGGCATAGCCTCTCCTGCTGTTTGTTTACCCACTTTCTCCTTCCGGCGTCCCCCCGCCGGTACCACCCACGGAGCGAGTCCCCCCATGCCCCCCGCCCCCCCCGACATTAATCCGTCGCGCCAAGTCGAACGGATCCGCGAGATTCTCGTGGGCCGACAGATGGAAAGCGTAGAACGCCGCCTGGAGCGGCTCGAGGCGAATTTGCGCCCGATGCCCGCGATGCCCACGGACGGCAGCTCCGACGTGTTCGAGATCCGGCTGGCAAGCTTCCAGCAGCATCACGAGTTGAAACTGCAAGAGTTACGCGATGAGATCGATGCCGAAAAGGCGCGCCGGGTCGAAGAGACCCACCGCTTGGCCGGCCAGATCCAAGCCGCAGCTCGCAGCCGCGAAGCCTCCGGTTTGGAAGCGCAAGTCGAGCTGGAACAACGGATTACCCGCTGGCTGGAGCACTGGAACCAAGGGTTCAGCCAGTATTTGCAGAAGCGCGACCAGCATCTGATTGCGGAAATGCGTTCGGAACTGGAGCAAACCCGCGAGTGGGTGAAGTCGCAGCTTTTGGACGAAGATTCAGGGAGAGTGGGCCGAATGCGGGCCTCGTTCGCCCAGTTGGCGGAGGCGGCCCGGGCGATTGCCGAGGCTGCCGGGGTCCCGGTTCTGAAACCAGACGGCGAGAAAAAGCAGCCATGACCGCCACATTTCCTCCTCTTCCCCTCCCCTTTCCCTCCTCCTCGATGCAGGCCGAGGGGGGACGCGGCCGTCTGTCGGTGGAGTCCTTTCCGGTTCCGGAAAGCGATGTCCCGCGCAGCCGCGTGCCTTTTTCCCTGCCCGCGCTCGAAATCTGGCCGTCCACCGGTGGTCCCGGCTTCGACCCGGAAACGCCGCCGCCAGCCGGTGGGCCAGAGCCGAAGTCAACCGGGAATCCAGAGCCGACGCCGCTTCGGAAGCCAGAGCCGCTGCCTACCCCCGCGGCAGATTTCACCGATGCCGATCTGACCGCCGCCCTCCTGCCCTTGATGGCCGGAGCGGTATCCGGAAGCGGGCTTCAGTTGCACGATGACCCGTCCTTCGAGGCGATCCTGCGGTCAACCTTCCGCCGGGCGCTGGCCGAACACCAGCACGGCCCCTTCCAGCAGCCAGACTGGCATCACAAGACCCTGTGGCGCATGCAAGCCCTCTTCAGCAGCCGCAGCTACGAGGAGGTGCTGGCCGACAAGATCCGCCGCTTCCACGTAGAGGAGGTCTACCTGTTGGACCGCGACCGGCTCTCATTGGTGTCCTACGCCAGCTCCGACCCGGTGCGCCATGCCAATGCCCGCAATGTGGGCTCCTTTGCCCGCCAACTCGCCCTGCGCCTGCGCGACGAGAGCGGAGCCCTCCAGCTCGGTTTCGAGCTCGGCGAGGGGCGCCGGACCTTTGTCCGCGCCGGGCGATTCTGTTACATGGTGGCCGTCATCCGGGGCGAGATCAACGACCTGATGAAGTCAGACCTGGACTTCGCGCTGAAGCGGATCGAGACCCGCTACCGGACGCCCTTCGTGCAGGGGCTGCCGCTGCTCAAGGAACTCCAGCCGCTGCTGGAGGAGTGCCTGCTAATCCACTCCCCCGCGCCGCCCGCTGGAACTTGAGTTGTCTCAAAGACCACTGATCCCTTGACCATGGGGCTTGCGATCCCTACGCCTCCCCCCGCACATGGGATTTGACACACTAGGTCTTTCGGAAGCCGTCCTCGAAGCCGTTACGGAGTCGGGCTACGAAAACCCCACCCCGATCCAGGCTCAGGCGATCCCGCTGATCCTAGGAGGCCGGGACGTGATCGGAGCATCCCAGACCGGTACCGGCAAAACGGCGGCCTTCGCGCTGCCCACGCTGAGCAAGCTCACCCCCATGGGCAAGCCGCAGATCCTAGTGCTGGAGCCGACCCGCGAGCTGGCCCACCAGGTGGCCGAGCAGTTTGAGAAATACGGCAAGCATACCGGCCTGAAGGTGGCACTCCTCTACGGTGGCGTGGGCTATGGTGAACAGCAAAAGGCACTCCAAGCCGGCGCTGACATCGTGGTGGCAACCCCCGGTCGACTGGTGGACCACTTCTTCCGCGCGACGATGCGCTTCGGCGAGGTGAAGATCCTCATCCTCGACGAGGTGGACCGGATGCTCGACATGGGCTTCCTGCCGCAGGTTCGAAAGATTGTGAACTTCTGCCCTTGGGAAGGCCGCCAGACGCTCTTCTTCTCGGCGACGATGCCGCCGGCGATCCAGACTTTCGCGCAGTGGTGCCTCACCGATCCGATTAGCGTGGAGATTGCCCGCCGCGCGGTGGCCTCCACGGTGACCCACGCATTCTATCCCGTCTCGATGGATCAGCGCGATGAGCTGCTGCTGGCGCTGCTGGACAAGACCGAGTATCACTCGGTGATGATCTTCACCCGCACCCGCAAGGAGGCGGATCAAGTTTGCGCGCTGATCAAGCGCGAGGGCCAGGAGAAGGTCGCGGCGATGCACTCCGACATCAATCAGGTGGACCGGATGAAGGCCTTGGCCGGATTCAAGAGCGGCGACTATGAGGTGCTGGTGGCCACGGATGTGGCGGCGCGCGGAATCGATATCTCGGGCGTGTCGCACGTGATCAACTACCGGGTCCCGGAGAATGCCGAGGACTACGTTCACCGTATCGGCCGGACCGGCCGCGCGGAAGCTGAGGGCGATGCTTTCACGCTGCTGACGGCGGACGAACTGGAGTATGCCAAGTCAGTGGAGATCTTCGTCGACCAGAAGATCCCGCGCCGCAAGCTGGATGGCTTCGACTATATCTACACCGCCCTGCTGGACGACTCCCCTTCGAAGCCGATCCGCAAGAAGCCGATGGGCGGGAAGAAGAAGCGGAGGTAAGAACCGGCGATGTTTACCAGCGACAAGGATTTCGAGGAAGCCCTCGCCCGCCCCGAGGCACTGGAGAAACACCTTGCGAAGCTGGAGAACCTGCGGCGTAACAGCTTCAGGCTGGCTCTGTTCACGACTGCTGTTTGTTTCCTCAATATCTTCGTGACCCTTTGGATCTCGCTGAGAGATCCCAAGATGCCACCTTCGGCGACTATCGCCGTGGCCATTACCATGGCCATTGGAGCAATTCAACAAACCGGAACTGCGCTCGCGGCCCAAGCTGACATCCGCACGCTGAAGGCCTTCAAGAAGTTGCAGGAGCTTGGGCTGGCCGCGAGGAAGCAGCCATGATCCTGGAGATCTTCACGCTCTGTGACGCGGCTACGGTGCACGCCGGGAAGATGAACATCCTCGGTTCCTTCGATACGCTTTCGGCCGAGTCCTTCCCTGCCCAGCACACCGATTGCGTGGTCGCCTGCAAGATGCGGACCACGCCGGAGGACCATGAGCCGGTGGATATCGAGATGCACATCATTGACCCCGACGGGAAGGATGTGATTCCGCCGGTAAGCAACCGCCTTGAGGGCGGCTCGCGGCTGCACAATCACCTGTGGCACATCCGCGGCCTTCCCCTTCCGATGCCTGGGACCTTCTATGTGGACTTGCTTGCCAACGGGGTGCTGCTTGCGCGGAATCCGCTCTTCGTAAGGCAGAACGAGAGACGGGGCGGAAACCAAGGCAATTGATGAAACCCGCAGAAAAGCGGCATTGCTTCCCGGTGCCGGTTGCGCGAAACTAGCCGCATGGCGATAGCGGTCGATCTTGGAAAAATGAGCACTGCTGAGAAGCTGCAGCTCATGGAAGACCTCTGGCAGGATCTCTCCACAGAGGAGGCCGAAGTCGCCTCGCCCGCTTGGCACGGCGAAGTGCTCAATGAGAGGGAGCGCCTGACAAGTTCCGGCGAGGAGAAGTTCATCGACTGGGAAGTTGCGAAAAAGCAGCTTCGCGAGGAATTGTCGTGAGAATCTCCATTCAGCCCTCTGCTCTCCGCGACTTGCGGGAGGGCTTTCTGTTCTACGAATGGCAAGAGGCCGGGCTCGGCTCCTATTTCTTGGATTCCCTGTTCTTGGACATCAATTCGCTCGAACTTTACGCTGGAATCCACCCGCTCCGCTTCGGGCGTTTTCACCGGCTCTTGGCGAAGCGATTTCCTTACGCCGCCTATTACCAAGTCGCTGAAGGCGAAGTGAGGGTCCGGGCCGTGTTGGACCTCCGCCGCGACCCGAAATGGATTGCCCGGAAGTTGAGGGGCTTGGCTTAACTCAGCAAACCATGCGCGTGCTCGCCATCGACCCCGCTGTCCGCAACACCGGCTATGCCGTGGTGGAAGGCATCGGCCGTGAGGCGAGAGTGCTGGCCTACGATGTGATTTCGATCCCCGACCGGCTACCACAATCGGCGGCCTTGGCAGCAGTGCGGGCGCACTTGCGCAACGTCATCGAGAAGCACCAGCCGGACGAGGTGGCAGTGGAAGGAATCATCTACGTGCAGTCGCACCGCACTGCGATCTCAATGGGCGCGGCGCGGGCCGCAGCCTTGATCGCTGCGGCGGACGCAGGCTTGTGCGTGTACGAGTACGCGCCGACGAAGGTGAAGATGGCGGTGGTCGGCAAGGGCAAGGCGGACAAGCAGCAGGTGGCCTTCATGGTGCGTGCGCTATTAGGTCTGGCTGAAACGCCGCCACATGATGCGGCGGATGCGCTGGCGATCGGACTGGCGCACCTGCAGGCATCGGATCCTCTGAAGGCGAAAATGCTGGAGAGGAGACAGGTATGATTCCTCACGTGTTCCGAAAGCGCTAAATGAATGAATACGATTCTACTGGGTTCCGGCATTCCCTATGAAGAGGGACTGAGGCAGCAGGACGCAGCGGTGGATGCGCTGTTAGATGGCAGCGGTGGCGAGACGCTTTTCCTTCTGGAGCATGCAGCGGTTTATACGATCGGGAGGTTGCGGGACCACTCCTCGCTGCGGGATGCGGCGATGCTGCCGGCACCGGTCCATGAGACCAACCGCGGCGGCCAAGCCACCTACCACGGGCCGGGGCAATTGGTCGGCTATCCGATTCTCGATCTAAGAGAGAGGAACCGCGACTTGCATGCGCACCTGCGGAATCTGGAGGAGGCGCTGATCCTGACCTGCCAAGACTTTGGAATCCCCGCCACGCGCCGTGAGGGACTCACTGGCGTGTGGGTGGAGAACCGCAAGCTGGCATCGATCGGCGTGGGCGTGAGGAAGTGGATCTCGATGCACGGCTTCGCGATCAATATCACGCCGGAATCCCTGCTGCCCTTCTTCGCGATCACTCCGTGCGGGATCGACGGCGTGGTGATGAGCTGCGTGGCGCAGGAGGCGAAGCGTAGCGTGACGGTCGAGGAGTTTGCCGAGGCCTTCGTGCCGCATTTCTCACGGCTCTTCGAGCGGGCCTCCTGATTGAGGGAGGCCGCACCGAGAAGACGATCCGAAGCGACCCCGGGGGGCACTTGGTCTCGATCGGCCGCTAGAACTGCTTCGTCCGCACAGGGGACTGTTCGGACTACCTCTCTGCGGACTACCTTTCAGGCCAGGTTGGTGAAGACCACCTGGACGTCGTCGTCTTCCTCGATCTTTTCGAGGATCACTTCGACTTCGGCCATCTGCTCTTCGGTGAGCTCGATCGGCTGGGTGGGGATGCGCTCCAGGCCGGCCTTCTTCACCGGGATGCCGAGCCTTTCGAAACCGGCGGTCAGGCTGGAGAAGCTGGCGTATTCGCCGATCGCACGGGCGATGCCGTCCTCGACTTCCAACTCTTCAAGGCCCGCATCAATGAGTTCGAGTTCGAGCTCTTCCAGATTGGTCTCCGGGGTGACCTCGAATTCGACCACCGATTTGCGGGTGAACATGAAGTCGAGCTGGCCGCTGTTCACGACCTGGCCGCCGTTCTTGTTGAAGATGGTCTTGATGTTGACCACCGAGCGATTGGTGTTGTCGGTGGCGCACTCGATGTAGAAGAGCGAGCCGTGCGGGCCCTTGGCCTCGTAGGCCACTTCGACGATGTCGGCGGCGTCCTTGCCGGCGGCGCGCTTGATCGCGGCATCGATTTTGTCCTTGGGCAGGTTCTGGCCCTTGGCGTTGGCGATCGCCAGACGTAGCGGGGCATTGGCCGCAGGTTCCGGTCCGCCGTTCTTGGCGGCCATGGTGATGGCTTTGGCAAGCTTCGGGAAGACCCGGGACATCGTGTCCCAGCGGGCTTCCTTGGCACGGCGGCGGCATTCGAAGGCGCGTCCCATAAATGAAAGATTCTTGGTTGGCGCGATTGAAGCGGATTCACGGCGTCCGGCAAGCCTCCCTTCTGAGGCTGTCACAGGGTCGACAAGTTTCCGGAAAACTGCCAGTGAGCAGGAGTCCGGCCGATCGCTCATTCATCCTCCAACACCCGTGACCGATTCCCAAATCCAAGAGCTTCTCGCCGCCTTCGCCGCCGAAATGGCCGCCTTTGGCCTCCTCCCGCTGCCGGCTTGGCTGAAAGCAGCCAGCGGAGTGGAACTTTCAAAGCTGCCCGCTCCCCGGGTGATCCTGGAATGCTTGCGCGCCATCGAGGCTGCGCCGGTCGCCGCAGCAGCCACAGGTGGCGGGACCCATGCCATGGACCACCGTCTCACTCCGGTGCTTCAGGGCGCCGCGCGTGGGAAGGAGGACCGTTGGGATCCCGAGTCGGCGAATGCGGTCCTGGACCAGTTGAACCAGATGGCGGACCGCCACATCCAGGATACGATCACGATCCGCTTCCCCTACCCGGCCCTCGCCGTGGTCAACTCCATCGGACGCTCGAAGGTGGACAAGTCCCTGCTCGCCGATCCCACCCGCCGCCTGATCGAGCGCTTCCGGACGATCGCCTTGGACAACTTCCGGCAGATCCACGCAAACTTTCAGCCGGACCCGGAGATCTTCGGGGACATGACTCCGGCCCAGTTCCAACAAGAGGTGGCCGCCGCGGAGATCCGCATCGCGGACTACCCGGAGCAGTCCTTCGATGCCGATGCCAGGAAGCTCATCGGCATCCTGCGCAAATGGCTGGCAGAGCCGGGAGGCTGGGAGGACGACGACTGGGGAAAGCAGGCTGCGCCCCTGCTGCTTGCTCCGGGAACTGGCCGGGCCTTCGAACTGAAGCTGCTTGCCCTTTATCCGAACCATAGCGGTCGCTTCGAATGGGCTACCACCGGGCCACGACCGGGAGTAGGGAGCTTCCTGGGACCAAACAATCTCCAGCGTCTGTTAGACGCGGTGGCCGCTCTCACTCCTCCCCTCAGCGATGAAGAAGTGCTGGTGCTAAGGGATGCCATGATCTCCGCCTGGGAGAGGATTCCGGAGGCGGGCAAGCGCAGTGTCAGGCTTGGCACGCAATGCCTCAAGGCGCTTGCAGGGAGAAAGGATCTTCTGCGCGAAATCCTTCCCTCCGTGCAAGGGACCGGGATCAGGAAGCAACTGGAAGCCGCGATCGCCGCGCCTTGAAGCGGCCGGCTCCTCCATCGCGGTCTCGCGGCTCAAGTGATTCCCGGAAACGGCCAACCCGCGGCAGGAACCTTCCCGTAGCGGGGACCCGGCTACTTCGCGTGCTCCGCAAAAAAGGCATCCAGCAGGCCTGTATCGATCGGTCCCAGCGCTTTTCCAGCCGATTTGCCGGAGGATCTCAGCGCATCATACAAAGACCCACTTTCAAGCACCGTCTGCCGATGAATCTTACCCTGCTTCCAGTGAACGGTCAGCTTGCCGTCGTCGGTCACTTTCATCCCGTCGACCCGCAACTCCCCCACTGTTAGCACCGTTTGCAACATGCCATCCGCATGGTTCGTGCGGGAAATCACGGCCACACAAGGAGGGCGCCCTCCAAAAGCGTAGACCTCGCAGGAATAGTAGCCACTCGCCCGCGTCGAACCGGAAATGGATTCGCTCAGCTCCTTCGACCGGCAGGCAATCCCGCCACAAAGGATTAGAACGGACAGTAAAGCCCAGCGAAGGCAAAGATTCACGCAACAAGGTCAAGCAAGTCGGCTGCCCCTTGGAAAGACGGAAAGCGTTCCCTCAGCGAGCCTTGGCTCCGGTCTATAGCATCGGCATCGCCCGGCGGCGTTCGCCGGTCGCGGCATGGATCGCGCCGGCAATGGCCGGGGCGATGGCCATGATCGGGCACTCCCCAGCCCCGGCGGAGGGCAGGTCCTTGCGGTCGAGAAGGATGATCTCGATCGGCGGCACATCGGAGAAGCGCGGGACCCTGTATTGGGAAAACCTCGGGTTCAGGATCTTGCCGTCCGCAAACTGGATCGCTTCGGAGAGCGCACCGCCAAGGCCCATGACGATACTGCCCTCGATCTGGTTCTTAAGGTGCAACGGATTCACGACCGCGCCGCACTCGAAGGCCGCGACGATACGCTTCAACTGCACATCCCCGCCCTTTACCTCGAGTTCCACGCAGTTTGCGACATAGCCACCCTTATCGATGCCGCAGGCGATCCCGCAGTGCCCCTTGCGATCCTTCCAGCCGAAGCGCTCCGCAACGGCCTTCAAGACGGCGCTCAGGCGTTCATCTTCCAGGTTCCGCAGGCGAAATTCGAGGGAATCAAGTCCGGCTATCGCGGCGAGTTCGTCCATGGCGGTCTCGCGGGCGAAGTTATTCGCGGAAGCGGCGAGTCCGCGGTACGAGCCCTGACGAAGGGGTGACTTGCTGCCGTGGCTACGCACGAGCTTCACCGGCACCGCGTAGGGTGTTTCGAGCGCCGCGCCGCCGGGGTTGTGGCTGTGGAATTCCCATGCGCTGAGCTTGCCCTGGTCATCGATGGCGGCTTTCACCTCAATCAACGCGGCAGGCCGGAGGTAAGCCCAGCGAAACTCCTCCTCGCGAGTCCAGGCCAGCTTCACCGGCTTGCCGACGGCTTTCGCCAAGCGTGCGGCCTCCACTGCCGCCTCACCGCTGTGCTTGCCGCCGTAGCCGGAACCGGTGTCGGGGACGATCACGCGGACCTTGTCCGGGGGAAGTGAGAAGGCACTCACCAATTCATCCTTCACGCCGAAGGGCCGCTGCGTGCCGGTCCAGACGGTGAGCTTGCCATCCTTCCACTCCGCAAGGCCAGCTCGCGTCTCCAGCGGACAGTGGGCGATGTAGTTGATGTGGCAGGTCTGCTCCAGCTTATGCCCGGCGGCAGCCAAGGCTTCATCGATTTTCGCGCCTTGTTCGCCGCGGTCGATGTCGTTCTTGAGGATGTCCCAGAGTTCCTTGTTAGACGGACCGCCGCCGCCTTCCCACTCCGCAACCAGGGCCTCGATGGCCTTGGTTGCGGTGGCGGGATTGGGTGCAGTCACGCCGACGAAATCGCCATCGCTTACGATGCTGACCCCTTCCATGGCCTTGGCCTGCGAGTCATCCAGCGACTTAAGCTTCGCGCCGTAGGCGGGGGCCCGGAGCACCTTGCCATGCAGCATGCCGGGCAAGGACATGTCGGTGGTGTAGTGGTGCCTGCCGGTGACGAATTCACGGCCATCGACCTTTGGCACCGGGGTGCCGGCGACTTTCCATTCGCTGGCGGGTTTGAGCTTGGTCTGCTCTGTGACCGTGGCCGCGAGCTTCTGGCCCTTGAGGAGTTCGCCATAGCCGGTGCTCTTCTCCACTTGACCAGGAATGCGCTCATAGATCACGCGGCCATCCACGGCGCGAACGTGCCTGTCGGTGAAGCCCCACTCCTTCACGGCGAGATCGATCAATGCCTCCCGCGCCGCGGCGGCGACCTTACGCAGGTGCAACGCCATATCCGGCGTGGTGCGACTACCGAAGGTGCCCATGTCAAAGGGCACCAGATCGGTATCTGCCATCAACATGCGGATCGCGGAAATCGGCACCTGCAACTCCTCGGCCACGGCTTGGCTCAGGGAAGTGCGGATGTTCTGCCCGACCTCGGTCTTGCCGGTGAAGACCTGCACCGCACCATCCTCACCGATGTGCAGCCAGGCGCTGACTTCCATCGGCCTCTGCGGGCCTCCCCGACGGCCACCGCCACCCCTCCCGCTCTCTTGGGCGCGGAGCGCGGGCGAGCAAAAGGCAACGAAAATGCCGCCGCCCAACAGCTTGAAGAAATAGCGGCGGTCGAATGCGAGCGGCTCAAGGGTCTTCATCGCTCAGTCCTTCTTGGCGAGGGTTTCGGAAGCGATCCGGACAGCATCGCGAATGCGGTTATAGACACCACAGCGGCAGATATTGCCATCCATGGCGGAGAGGAATTGTTCTTCAGTTGGTTGCGGGTGGGCCTCCAACAAGGCCACCGCGGACATCAGCATGCCGCAGGTGCAGTAGCCGCATTGCAGCGCATCGGCATCGAGGAAGGCCTGCTGGACGGGATGCAGGTGCCCATCCTTTTCCAAACCTTCGACCGTGCGGATCTTGGCTTCACCCACCGCGCCTGCGGGCATCTGGCAGGAGCGGATCGGCAGACCATCGATTAAAACCGTGCAAGCCCCGCACTGGCCTTCGCCGCAACCCGGCTTGCAGCCGGTGAGCCCGAGGTCATCGCGGAGGACACTGAGCAGGATCCGCTCGCCATCCGCCTGAAGCGCGGCGTCACGGCCATTGATGTGGAGTCGGGTGATCGTAGCCATGAGGAGAAAGGGTAAGGCTTGCGCGGGAATCCGGGACTTCAAGGTGAAACCGGAATGTCACCCTGCGGTTGCGATGGCGGATCACATCAATGCTTCAATTTTGGCGACTAGCGGAAATTTCAGCAGAGTGTCTTGGTATGCCGCGCTGCCACCCAGCAGCGAGATCGATCCGCTACCTTGAGCCCGAGAGTTCTGCTTTCTTGGCCAGCATCTTGTCGACGATTGCCTTGCCGTTGGCGAAAGCAAAGCTTTCAGCCGGGCCGCTGCCGCCGCGGAATTCCTCGCCGGTTTCGGGATCCGAGTTTTGATAGATGATCTTCGCAGTGATACCGCCAGTGGCAGCCGGGCCTTCGGAAAGCTCCATTCGGAGGTCCATCCGGCCGAATCCGCCGAAGTAGCGAGTCGGATGGAATCCCTTCAGCAGCTTCTCCGCAGCTTCCTTTCCGAATTGGGCGGTAAGCTCATCGCGGAATTGAGAGATGGCGGCGGTGCCTGCGGCGTCGTCTGCGGGAACCCTGTAAACCACCTTGCCCTTGGCCGCAGCCTCTTCGTCGAGGACGGCTCGGGCTGCGAAGGCGGTATCCATCTTGTCCCGGAGATTACGGATGCTCTTCTCAAGGGCAGGACGATCGTTGTCACTTAGGCCAACAGCCTTCAGGGCCTCAGTCGGCCCGGCCTCGGCCCAGAGCAAATCGAAGCGAGCGGCTTCGGGATCTCTGGACCTTCCGAGATAGCGGTCCCGCTGGGCTCTCCGTGCCTGTTGGGCTCGGTAGGCAAGCATGTTTTTTTCCCTGACTTCATCAGCAAGCCGCTCGGCTTCCGCCTCGGAGATCGGCTCGCCGAGGACTTCGGCGGGACGCATCGATTTGGGCGGCATGCGGGCCTGCGAGACTTGGGGCTGTGTGGCCCCTGTCACCGCGGGACGCAGCAACAGGAAAACGATCACGCCAAACTGAAGGATCGCCACGACCAGAAGTTTGTTAGCGTTCGACATGGCTGCCTGCTATTTCGAGACTGAGATTGCGGCCTGTGCAGCGAGAATCCTGTCGTAGGTCGCCTTGCCCATTGCCTTGCTGAAAGACTCTTGTTCCTTCAAAGGCCCCCCGCCTCCGTTTACAAGGTCACCGGTTTCAGGATCGGTCGTTTTGTAAATGATCATGGTCTGGATTCCATTGCCAGATCCCGGCGCCTCAGAGAGCTCAATGCGAATATTGGCCCGGCCGAATGATCCGAAGTACGCGCGATGGTGCAGACCCTTCAAAAGCTTCTCCGCAGCTTCCGCCCCGAACTGCGCGCTCATCTCATCGCGGAAGCTGGCGATCGCCGCGTTTCCACCGACATCGTCGGCCGGGATGGTGAAAACCACCTTGCCTTCTGCAGCGGCATTCTGGTCCTGAACGGCCTGGGCGGCGAGGCCTTGGTCCATGGTGGACCAAAGCTTGCGGACCGCTTTTTCAAGCGCGGGCCGGTCCTTCTCCGTCAGCCCGGCGAAAACGAGGGCAGCAGTGGGCACTTCCTTCCCCGAGCCCAAGAGACGAAAGGGGGCCGCATCGGGAGCCTCGGCTTTCCCGAGGTAGAGGTCGCGCTCTTCCTGTTGTAGTTGCGCGGCGTGAGAAAGACGACGTGTCTGCTTTGCGCCGCGTTCGTCCGGATCGGGTGCAGGCGTCTTTTTGCCGCTCGCTTGCGCTTCGGCGGTTGAGTTGGCGGATTTTGCAAGCGTCCCAACCCACGAGCCCTGGGGCTCCGCCGATGCCGCGGGCGCAGGCCGGAGCAGTAGAAAGGCGATCACACCGAACTGCACGACGATCAGAACCTGAAGGCTTCTAACAGAAAGCATGAGACTCGAGGGGGTCACCCTGAATGCGCGGGACACCCCAAGCGGAGTTATCCCAAGCAAACCGCATGCATATCAGACTTGGCGACCGCTTCCAGCGATTTCGCCATGAGTCGAGCTCTCCGCCTCCGCCAGGCTCAGCCGAAAAGCGGCCAACGGCCGAGGATGCGGTATTGGCTTTTTCCCACCAGACTGTGGACGAGGCAAAGTTCGCCCGCGGTCCAGCGGATGGGTTTGACGGGCACTTCATGCATCCGCTCCTTGGCATAGGCCAAGGTGAGGTGAGGGTTGAAGTTGGAGTTCGCTCCGATGGGGAGGCCCAACTTCACCAAGCCACGGAGTAGCAAATCGTGGATGGCGTGTAGCTCGGGATCGTGGTCGTGACCACAGAGCACAAAGGGATGCCGACCCTCTCCTCCTTGGAAGGTCATCACGCGGTCGAAGTGGATCTCAATGGGACACGAAACGGCGGCCACGTTTCCACAAACCTGCTTGGCCGCGTTCAGGTGGTCTTCACGCAGGCCGTTGCGGTAGGTGCCGATTTTGCAGAGCGTGATGTGCAGAAGATCGGCACGGCGGAACTTGCCGTGAAGGCCCTGCAGTTTCCCCAATTCAACGCCGAGGTCCGCCGTCCTCTTGGCGTGAAGCCCATCGGGGAAAAAGCCGATGAAGAGATTGTCGATGGATGACGCGGTCTCACGAAAATCCATTCCCGGCAAGAGGAGCTGTTCATTCGTCATTATTGAATGTAAATCGATCTTTAGAAATTGCAAGAGGGTGCTTTAGTGGAAGTCGTGGGAGTCTGTAGCATGGACCGGTTCAGCTCCGGGCAGGGGGAAAACTTCGTCGACGAAGATGGTGCGTTGGCCGCCTTCGGAGACTTGCACGCGGCCGGCAGCCATCAGGAAGGGCTCGCTGACGATGGTAAGGCGCTGACGCTGGAAGTTCTCTTTTTTGACGAAGAGATTGGAGATGCCGGTCTCGTCTTCGAGGGAGATGAAGCAATGGCCTTTGGCAGTGCTGGGGCGTTGGCGGCAGATGACCAAGCCCCCTACCCTCACGGACATGCCGTGAGCCAGGTTTTGAAGATCGCGGGCATTCACCAGCTTCAGCTCAGGATGACTGGGGCGCCAGAGTTTCATGGGATGCGGGCCGGTGGAGGCACCTTGGATCGCGAGGTCGGAGGCGAGGCGCTCTGGCATGCTCATGGCGGAGAGCACTTCGCGGTCTCCTTCCGCGATCCGCGCCGAGCTCTCTAACAGATCACCGTAGAGTGGCAGTTCGACTTGCCACATTGCCTTGCGACGATGCTCGACCTTGGGGAGTTCGTTCAGGGCTCCGGACTTGGCGAGAATACGGCGTTCCTTGGCGTTCGGCGCGACGCGGAAGAGAAAGTCCTGCAGGGAATCGAATTGGCTCTTGTTTCTCTCCACGACGATCTTTTCCTGGGTCTCATTAGAGATCCCGCGCAGGCGATGCAGACCGAGGCGGATGCTCATCTTCTCCACGACCTCGGTCGTGACGAGACTGTGGAGACAGGAGGCCGGAAGGACTTGGACTCCGTGACGCTTCGCATCCTGGATCAAGGAGTGCGCAGAGTAGAAACCCATCGGCTGGTTATTGAGCAAGCCAGTGTAGAAGGCCGCGGGTTCGTGGACCTTGAACCAACAGGACCAGTAGGCGATGGAGGCGAAGGAAAGGGCGTGGCTTTCAGGGAAGCCGTAGAGGGCGAAGTTGCCGACGGCATCGACGACTTTGTCCTGCACTTCCTTGGAAACAGCTCGTTCTTTCATCCGCTCGCGGAGCTTGTCAGTGACTTCGCGCATCCGCTTGTCCGAGCGGTTGAAGGACATCGCCTTCCGCAATTGGGCGGCTTCATTGCCAGTGAAACCCGCAATGATCTCAGCCATCTTGAGAACCTGCTCTTGGAATAAAGGCACGCCCAAGGTGCGCTTCAGAACCGGCTCGAATGAGGGGTGAATCCAGTCCGCTTTCTCGACACCCTTTCTTCGCCTCAAATAAGGATGCAACAGTCCGCCGACAATCGGACCCGGACGAACGATCGCCACTTGGATGGCCACTTCATAGAAGGAGGCTGGCTGCAAAATCGAAAGCGTGGCCATCTGGGCCCGTGACTCGACTTGGAAGGTGCCGACAGTGTCGGACCGTTGCATGAGGTCATAGACGCTCTTGTCTTCAAGGTTGATTCCAGCCAACTCGAAATCCGGCTCCTTTCGGCGGCGGACCTCAATCATGTTTTCCATTGCCGCGAGCATGCCAAGACCTAGCAGATCGATCTTCACCAAGCCCAAGTCCTCGCAGTCGTCCTTGTCCCACTGCACAATGGTACGGCCAAGCATACTGGCAGGCTGAATGGGCACAACCTCATCCAAGCCTTGATTGCAGATTACCATGCCGCCGGAGTGCTGGCCAAGATGCCGCGGCAGCCCGAGAACGGCATGATAGAGTTTATTCAGAGCCATCAGCCGGGGATGAGACGGAGGTAGCAGGTTGGCCATCTGTCCCTCGAAGGCATCCTGCCGCTCGGCTTCAATTTCTTCAGCAGTTGGAGGAGGCGCATCATCCGAGCGTTTCCAATGGTAAGGAGTGCTACCCAAGGAGGAAAAGCGATCGGCAATGGATGGAGGAAAACCCAGAACCTTGGACATTTCTCGGAATGCCGATTTGCCGCGATAGGTGATCACATTGGCCGTCATGGCAGCCCCGCGCGCGCCATACTTCTTGAAGACGTATTGGATGACCTTCTCGCGTTGGTCGCCGGAGGGGAAGTCGATGTCGATGTCCGGCCAAGACTTGTATTCCTTCTTGGTCGGCCCTTCGGAGAGAAAGCGTTCAAAAACCAACTTTTGGGCAACCGCATCAATGCTGGTGATGCCCAAGACGTAGCAGACCACCGAATTCGCCGCGGAACCCCGGCCCTGGCAGAGGATGCCTTCGTCACGGGCATATCTCACGATATCCTGGACGATGAGGAAGTAGCCGGAGAGCTCCAGCTTCCCGATCAAGGAGATCTCCTTCTTCAGTGTGGCGCGGATCTCGGGAGTAATATCCGTATAGCGCCGGTGAAGCCCTTCCTCACATTTCCATTTCAAGTATTCCGTCTGCTCCGGAAGGGTCATGAGACGTCCGCTCTCATCAGCGAAAGCAGGAAACTCGTAGCCCAGCTTCTCCAAGGTGAAGTCGATCCGATCCGAGAGTGCCTGCGTGTTCTCCAAGGCTTCCGGTAGATCGGCGAAGAGCTGGGCCATCTGGGCTGGCGATTTCAGATGACGCTCGCCATTCGGTTCTAACAAGAGGCCGGCGGCATCAAGCGAAGTGTGATGTCGCAAACAGGTGAAGGCATCCGCGAGCAGGCGGTTTTCGCGGACCGCATACAGGGGGGCATTGCTCGCCAGAAGCGGCAGACGCAGCTGGCGGGCAAGATCGATGAGACAACGGTTCAGCTTGGCATCGTCGCGCAGGCCATGGCGAAGGATTTCCACATAAACATTCCCGTAACCGAAGGTGTGGATGAGGCTGCGCGCCGCCAGCAGGGCCGCCTCCCGGTTATCGCGGAGGAGCTGACGGATCACAGGCCCTTCGCGGTCACCAGTCAGAGCGATCAGGTCGCCGCGGTTCATTTCGTCATGGGCGACGGCTTCCTTCAAGTGGCGATTGGTAAGGTGGCGGGAGAGTGTGCGATAGCCATCACGGGTGGCGCAAAGCACCGGCACATGCGCGTCATCGATCTCCAAAGTGGCCCCGGTGATGGCGCGAATGCCGCGCTTCTGCGCTTCATGATAAGCGCGCGCCGAACCATAGTAACCTTCGTGATCGGTGATGGCCACAGTCGTCAGGCCGATGTTGGCTGCGCGTTCCATCAGGGTCTCCGGATCACTCGCACCACGCAGGAAGGAGAAGGCCGAGCGGGCGTGGAATTCGTGGAATGGAAGGCGGGCTTTCATTCCATTGCAGACAGAAAAGAAAGCAAACCACGGAATACACGGACCACACGGAAGTCCGTGGAAAGCCGCGGTGTCATGAGCAGTCCCTTCTTCATTTCCGTGTGGTCCGTGTATTCCGTGGTTTGCATTTTGATCATTGGTAGAAACCATCGATCAACCATCGGTCTGGTGGTGTGAAAGCGAGGCGCAGGAGCTGATCGCCGGCGAGGCGGACGTCCCATTCGATCCTTTGCCAAGCGGCGTCCGGATCCCACCAGTGGCCGGAATGGCGGAAAGGCCCGCGGGCATCCATGACTTGTCCGCGATAGGGCCCGGTGAGCACCGCGAGTGGCCGCGGTTGGCGGGGATCGGCATCAGCCGCGACCATCACCGGTGCGGCCGGACGCAAGCGGCGCAAGGGCAGCGGACAGGATGGCAGGGATGTACCCGTCACGGAAGGAGCCAGGCCATCCGCAGAGCGGAGCTTGAAGTCATCCGGCCGATGACTGGCCGGTGGCACGGGGATGCCAACTTTGCCGGGGCCCAGCATCGCTTCGAGTTGCGCCAGAGTATCCGTCCAGCGCTCCGGCTGGGGAAGTTGGCGGATGAACCAATCGCGCTGCGCGGCGGTGGGCAACGTGGTTTCGACATCCAGGGTGAGACAGGCGATGCCACTCCCGGTCTGGATCGAATCCAACAGTACCGATACCGGTCGTAGCAACTCCCCTTCCTCCACCCGCGGTTCGGGCAGGCGGATCTCGCGATACATCACCCCGCCGCGCTCCAAGTGGAAGGTAATCTTCAAGCTCTTCACCGCCATGTGCCGCGCGGCCAAGCGGGCGGAAAGCGCGTGCAAGAGCCGCTTGAAGGCAAAGACCAGTGGCTCCGTTCCTGCCACCGGCTCCTCGAAGTCCATCGTCTGCGCCAAGCTCTCCGGCGGGCGGTGCAAGCGCAGCAGGCGACAGGTCTTGCCATTCAGGACATCGTGCCACGCACCCGCCTGCGGACCGAGCCGCGCGGTCAATTCCTGCCGCGGCAGCTGCATAAAAGCCCCCAGCGTCGCGAGCCCCCAATCCTTCAGCAGCGGCAAGAACTCAGCTCCCCCCGGCAAGAAGTGTAGCAGCGACAAAGGCAGCTTGCCGATCTCCTCCGGCGTGACCATGCGTTCATGGCAGTTCTCATGCCGCACCGCGAGCCGCGCGAGATCCGGCGTGGCGGCGCGCGCATGCAGCGGCCAAACATCCGCCACTTCCAGATCCCCCAAGCGCGCCGCGTGCTTCGAGGAAGTCCGCGACAAATCTAACAGAAGCGTATCCTTCCCCGCGATCTCCAGATCCGGCGTGATGCTCTCTGCCTGCGCGATCAGCTCCTGCAGCAACTTCGCCTCCCCTTGCGGATCGGGGGTCAGGACCTGCAGGTCCGGGCAACGGACGAGGGCGCGGTTGAGCGGCCAGCCAGCAGCGATGCCGGTATCACGTGCCGCATCATTCACCGCCTGCAGCGTCAGCTTAACCTTCTCCAGGATCGCGTCCGGATCGACATCCGCCTCCAAGATGGCGCAGGGCTTCCGGCGCAAGGCGGGAGAGTTCCGCAGCGCCGCTGAAATCGTCAGATCCGGAAGATGGAGTGCTGCGAACATGATGCTTCAATTCGCGCGTTTCATCCGTTCCGACACCATCCGCAGGCGTGCGACAAGATCGCGCCGCGGCACCGCGAAGTCCTCCATGCCCAGCTTCCCATTCAGGGAAACTCGCACCGCCGCACAAGGCACTTGGGCCACCGGCGACATCACCACCAGCCGGCAGCTCGAAGCGCCCGCTGCCAGCTTCAGACGCCACCAGGCGGAGGCCGGAATGCCGCTCAGTTCCCGCCGGCTGATGCCGCAGGTATCCAACAGGACGAAGGGGATGTTCGCATCCCGCACCAGCAGGTCGGTGGTCTTGAGCATCTCCATGGCCGTACCGCAGCGGACCCACACGAGTCGCGAGCAGGCCTCCGGCGTAAAGGAGGCCGGATCGAATTGGTCACCGCCATCGACGAGGATGAAGTCCGGTAGCGGCGCGACTTCCTCCGGCTCGCCCAGTAGCCCGGCAATGAGCAAACTCAGCCCACTGCCGAGCGCCTCGGAAATCGCCCCGGGAGGAAAAAATGCGGGATCAAAGGACTGGCCCGCGTCCGTTTTCCCGGCAGGAGTCATCAGGGACGCCGCGTGCGCCTGCGGGAATTTCTCCCGCAGTTGCCTGCGTAGGTCCTCAATCACCGGAGCGGCCATCCGGCGGAAAAGTAGGCAGGAATTTTAAAATGTTCAATTGAACACTTTAATTTCCCTCCCGCTTTTCCCGCCTCCAACCGTCCTTTCAATAGGCCGTGGCGGCGGCAAGCGCCTCATTGCCATCCACATCCGCCGTCACCTGGGCCAATTTCACGCGCATGCCTTGGACCGCATCCGCTCCCAGCGGCAAGCGCAGCGAAGGACAGCCGACTTCGACGGCATCGATGATTGCCTTGGCCGCCTTCACCGGATCACCGGGCTGGGTGCCTGCGGATTGCGCGGCATATTGCCGGGTCCCGCCGACGGTCGCGGCATAGGCTTCCATCTCCGGCATGCTGCGGAAGGCGGAGCCGAAGAGATCGGTGCGGAATGCCCCCGGCTCCACGATCAGCACCCGCATGCCGAAAGGCTGCACCTCCGCCGCCAAGGCCTCGGAAAGCGCCTCAAGCGCATGCTTCGCCGCACAATAGGGACCGAAGCCGGGAGCGGTGATGAATCCACCAACACTGCTAATCTGCACGATGCTCCCCGCGCCACGCTCGCGCATGCCGGGGAGAACTGCTTGGGTCATGGCCACCGCGCCGAAGAACATCGCCTCAAAGATCCGGCGGAGTTCCTCATCGCTGGTCTCCTCCACCGCCCCCACCACGCTGTAGCCGGCGTTGTTCACGAGCACGTCGATCTTGCCGAAGCGTGCGATCGCCGCGGCGACCGCCTCGCGGACCTCGTCCGGCTTCGTGACATCCAAGCGCAATGCCTGCACGCGCTCCGGAGCCAAGGCCACCAGATCTTCCACCGCTCGCGGATCGCGGGCGGTGGCGACGACCTGCTCGCCGCGCGCAATGAGCTCCTCGGCGATCCGCCTTCCGAAACCGGACGAAGTGCCCGTGACCAACCAAACCTTGCTCTGGGGATTCATGGTATTTGTGCTGCTTTGAAACGGTGCGAAGCATCCATGTTGGCGAAAGGCCGTCAACCCGCTGCCAGTGGCAGTATTGCGGAGTCCGCCGACACCAGAGATCGCGATTCTTCGCAATCCATGAACTTTCCACCGAAAAATCCCGCAGGTCTTTGGCGTATCCGGGAAGTGTTGCGGATCTCCATCTTCCTGGGACTGACAGGCTGCCTGCTCGCGCAGGACGTGCCTGCGCCGCTGTCCGGGGAGGCGATCTACTCGAAGCACTGTGCCTCCTGCCACGGCAAGAATGGCGAAGGCGTGAAAGATGAGGTCGATGAGCCGCTGCAGGGCGAGCGCTCGCTGGTCTCGCTGGCAAAGTACATCGACAAGCGGATGCCGGAGGACGAACCGGAGATCCTGAATGCGGAGGAGTCGCAACGGGTGGCCGAGTATATCATGGGAGCCTTCTATTCGCCGGAAGCGCGGGCGAAGAACAGCGCCCCGCCGAAGATGGCAGTGGCACGGCTGACAAACCGCCAATACCGCGAATCGATCGCCGATCTGCTCGGCAGCTTCGGCAAGACCACGGTGCCCGGCGAAGGCAAGGGTCTGAAGGCGCAGTACTTCCAGTCCGACGGAATGAACAAGAAGGCGCGCAAGGCGCTCGATCGCGAGGACACGCGGCTGGAGTTCGACTTCGCGGAAGGGCCGCCGGCGGAGGGTATCTCCCCGGAGCAATTTTCGATTGCCTGGGATGGCTCGCTGATCGCACCGGCCTCGGGCTGGTATGAGTTCCGCCTGAGCACGCCGAACGGTGCGCGGGTCTATGTGAATGGCGAGCGCCAGGAAGGTGACGGCAACTTCCGCGACGACAGCGGGGCGAAGCGGCAAACGGCGCTGATTGACTCATGGGTCAGCTCGGGCCCGGAGATGCGCGTGGAGACCGCGCGGATCTTCCTGCTCGGCGGTCGCAGCTATCCCTTCCGCCTGGATTACTTCAAGTTCAAGGAAGCGCGTGGCAGTGTGAAGCTGGAATGGAAGCAGCCGCGCGCGGATTGGACCGTGCTGAGCACACCCTATCTCTCCCCCGCCGAGGCCGCCTATGTGACCATCGCCGACAAGGCCTTCCCGCCGGATGATGCGAGCGAGGGCTATGAGCGCGGCACCGAGGTCTCGAAGGCATGGCATGAGGCGGTGACCTCTTCGGCGGTGGAAATTTCCAATGGTGTGGTCGCGCGCTTGAGACGCCTGAGCGGCGCGAAGGATGAGGACGCGGACCGGCTGCCAAAGCTGAAAGATTTTTGCGCGAGCTTCGCGGAACGGGCCTTCCGCCGGCCGCTGACCGATGAGCTGCGGCAGATGTATGTCGAGAAGGCCTTTGCGGAAGGTGTCTCGCCGGACCAAGCCGTAAAGCGCTCGGTGATCCTGGTGCTGACTTCACCGCGCTTCCTCTATCCGGAGCTCGGCAAGGAGAAGGATGAATTCACAGTGGCTTCCCGGCTGGCGCTGGGCTTGTGGGATTCACTGCCGGACAAGGCACTGGTGGACGCGGCGAAGGCTGGACAGCTGCGCACACCGGAGCAGGTGAAGGCGCAGGCGCAGCGGATGGCCGCCGATCCGCGTACACGGGCGAAGACCAATGAGTTCTTCCAGCGATGGCTGAAGCTGGATGCGGAGTCGGACTTGCTGCAGAAGGATGCGGAAGATTACCCGGGCTTCGATGCCGCACTGGTGGCGGATCTGCGGCGCTCGCTGGAGCTCTTCGTGGAGCAGGTGGTGTGGAGCGAAAAGTCGGACTACCGCGAGCTGCTAGAAGCGGACTATCTGTTGTGCAACGAGCGTATCGCAAAGTTCTATGGGCTGCCGGTGCCTGAGGGCGGCGGCTTCCAGGCGGTGAAGTGCGATCCTGCGCAGCGCTCCGGCGTGGTGACGCATCCCTACCTGCTGGCCCGCCTCGCGCATCATGATACCACCTCGCCGATCCATCGCGGGGTCTTCCTGACGCGGAACGTATTGGGCGGCTTGCTCAAGCCGCCGCCGGAAGCGATCGCCTTCGAGGACCATAAGTTCGACCCGAAGATGACGATGCGGGAGAAGATCGCGGAGATGACCCGCAACGCGAACTGCATGACCTGCCACGAGACGATCAATCCGCTCGGCTTCTCGTTGGAGAATTTCGATGCGGTTGGCCGTTTCCGCACCATGGAGAAGGATCGCCCGATCGATCCGGTGGTGGATTACATCTCGCAGGATGGCGAGCAACTGAAGCTTCACGGGCCGCGCGAACTGGCGGAGCATGCGGTGGCTTCGGAGGCCGCGCGTCGCGGTTTCATCCGCCAGCTTTTCCAATACGAGTTGAAGCAGAATCCCCCGGCCTACGGGTTGGATACCCTGGTGAAGCTCGATGCAACTTTCAACGCGTCCGGCGAAAACATCCGGCAACTCCTCATCGAAATGAACAGTCTCGCCGCCAGCCACGGCGTGAAGAACCCCGACCAAGCAAGCCGATGAACCTCTCAACCCGCCGCAACTTCCTCCGCCAGCTCGGTCTCTCCGCCGCAGCCTTGCCCTTCCTCCCTGCCCTGCCCTCGCTGGCACAGGGCAATGGTGCCGCGAAGATGCAGCGGATCATCTTCCTCTTCACGCCGAACGGGACGATCCCACCGGAATTCTGGCCGGACCAGACCGGGCCGGACTTCCAGCTCAAGCGGATCCTCGCGCCACTGGAGTCCTTCAAGAGCCGGATGATAACGCTGAAGGGTGTGCACAACAAGATCCGCGGCGATGGCGATGGGCACATGCGCGGGATCTCTTGCCTGCTGACCGCGGATGAGCTGCTGCCGGGGAATATCCAGGGCGGCAGCGACAAGCCGGCCGGCTGGGCACGGAACATCTCGATCGACCAGGAGATCAAAAACTTCCTGCAGGCCCGGCCGGAGACGGCCACACGCTTCGGTTCGCTGGAGCTGGGCGTGGCGGTGCCGAATCGCGCGGACCCATGGACCCGCGAATCCTATGCCGGCCCAAACCAACCGCTCGCGCCGCTGAGCGATCCCTATGCGGCCTTCGACAAGTTCTATGGCCAGTCCAAGGACCGCGAGAACCTCGGCAGCGTGCTGGACGAGGTGCGTGATGACTTGAAGAAGATCTCCTCGAACATCGATCCGGAGGAGCGCGAGCTGTTAGACAAGCATGCGACCTTCGTCCGCGAGATGGAGCAGGATCTCCAGAGTGCGAATACTCAGAACCTGATGTTCCCGCCACCTGCCCTAGAGCAGGGCGTCGCGCTGGACAACGACGGCATCCCGAAGATCAGCACCATGCAGGCGGATCTGCTGGTGAATGCCTTCGCCAACGGCATGGCCCGCGTGGCCACCCTGCAATACACCAACAGCGTGGGCCAGGCCCGGATGCGCTGGCTGAACATTCACGAGGACCACCACGGCCTCTCCCACGAACCGGACAGCAATGCCGATGCGCAGGAGAAGCTGATCAAAATCAACATCTGGCTCGCCGAGCAGCTCGCCTATCTGGCGAAGAAGCTCGATTCCATCCCCGAGCCCGGCGGCCAAGGCAGCATGCTCGACAACACGACGATCGTGTGGACCAACGAGCTCGGCAAGGGCAACAGCCACTCGCTGGACAATATCCCGTTCGTCTTGGTCGGTGGCGGCCTCGGTTTTAAGACCGGCCAGGCGATGGACTTCGGAAATGTGACTCACAACCGGCTGTGGGTCTCCCTTGCCCATGCCTTCGGGCACTTCATCCCGAGCTTCGGCCACAAGGACTTCGGACAGGGCGGTCCGCTGATGCTGAGTTGAGAATTTCTTCCTGATTTCGCCAAAGGGTGCTACTCATGCTAGGCATGACGCTTGGCTGGCTCTCCCCCATCCTTACCGCTGCACTTATCTTCACCTTCCCGGTCGCTTTCGGGCAGGATGAGGAAATTGACAAGCAACTGGCAACGGCGGCCGAACTCCTGGCCACTGAGCTTGCCGCGAAGGCCGAGCTCGAGCTGCCTCCGCTTCCCCCGGAGCTGGCCAAGGAGAAACCGCCGGAGATCATCCGACAAGCCGGAGACGAATATGTGAAGGCGTGGCGGACCTATCGCGCCGTCACGCTTCACCGGCCCCAGCCGCAGAAGCCCCCAGCAGAGGCAAGGCCAGAGAGACCCGTCAATGCCACGAAGGAAGACTGGGCAAAGTTTCAAGATCTGCTGGCGAGGACCTTTGGGAACCTAGTACCTCCTGACCCTGCCGAGTACGATGAATTCGTCTATCAAAGCGATGGTTGGTGCGCCACCCCGGCGATCGCATTCTGGGCGACGCAGCACTTCGGAAAAGCTTTGGCCACACTCCGGAAGGGCGAGTATTTCCCTGCCCTGCAGATGCTCGCTGAGCGACGATGGAGCCCGGCCCTCGAAAGCTTACTACGTGCCCATGGGGTGGATCCGGATGAATTCATTGTCGGAGCGTGGTTGCACCGCAAGCTCACCCAGCATGATTTTCCGCCCTCCTCCGGCGACAAGGCCGCGACTATGCTATTGAAATGGGTGGAACTACGCTGGCAGGCCGCAGGCGAGACCTCGGCCACAACGTGTTGGAAAAACGAGGACGAGCCTTTTTACCCCTTGGAAGGCTTCATGGTATTTCTTGGAGATGACAGCAGCGCAAGCGACGACACCAAACGCAAGATCGCGAGCTTTCTGGAGAACCAAGGCTGCAAACTCCAGCCACCGGAATACTGACTTGCCCGCATGACGAGGGGATCCGGAAAATGGCTGGTGCCGCTCGCCCAACGAGCGCTTAACGCCAAGACCAATGGCACAAAGACACGAGCTTCGAAGATTCTAACAGAGGCTGGCATCGCCCATCCCGCGCCCGAGCTACTGAAAGATCCACGCTTCCGCATGACTGTAAACGGGAAGCCTTGGCCGGGGGGGCTTGGATCAGGGACATGGGCGAGGCGATCCCAGCGTGTCCTTGGACTACGGCAAGGGTGGCGGCCGTGCTTTCGGTCTTACCAAAGGGGAAGACGGCACCTTCTCTGCCGATGCGGATTCTTTCCTGGAAGGCCCCAACCGGCATCCGGCAAAGAGATTGAGAAATAAGGGGAGGAGTCGGACCCCATCGGTTCACGAAACAAAGAAGCAGTTTTCCTGTCCCGTCCCCGCCCCCGTGCCGGATATGGCTTGAACCAAGCATGCAAGCCTCCGACCGGGAACTGCTCGAACGATTCGCCGCGGGCCGCGATGAAGCGGCCTTCCGCGTGCTGGTGGAGCGTTATCTGGCGATGGTGCTGGGCGTCGCGCGGCGGGTCACCGCGAATGAAGACTTGGCGCGCGATGTGGCTCAGAATGCCTTTGTGCGTCTGGCAGAGCGCGCTGCGTTGATCCCGGAGAAGCTCACCCTGAGTGCTTGGCTGCACCGCGTCACCCAACATCTGGCAATCGACTTGGTGCGTTCCGAGGAACGTCGCAGGAAGCGCGAACTCGCCAACCATGATCCCCATGCCATGGACAACACGCCTGAACCCGATTGGTCGGCCATGGCTCCGGTGGTCGACGCCCTGGTCAACCGCTTGCCCGCCGCGGACCGCGAAGTGCTGCTGCTGCGCTATTACCGGAATGAGCCGCATGCCGCGGTGGCGCGACAGCTCGGGCTGAACGAAGAGGCGGCGAAGAAGCGGGCCGCGCGCGCATTGGAAAAACTTCGCGCCCTTCTGGCCAAGCAAGGGATCGCGACCTCTGCCGTGGCCCTCGCCACCTTGCTACCCGCCCAAGCAGCACCGCCGATCCCGGGTTCTCTGGTCCTGATTGTGACTGCAGCGGCCAAAAACACCATACCGATCGCGCCCCAAATCCTGAACCTCCATCTCGCCATGAGCACCGCCCAGAAGTCCGCCATCGCTGTCGCCGCCTTGGTTTTCATGAGTTCGCTCGGCTACGCCTTCCGCAGTAGTTCTGAGGATCCGGAAGCAGATGGAAGTCATTCAGTCGCCGCCTTGGAGAACCATGAGGATCGCTCATCCGCCCGCACCCGCAACGAAAGGCGAAACCCTGCCAGCTCCGCGGAGCGGCTCGAGCGCCTCCGCAGCATCCTCGCCATTACCAGCCGCGTCGAGCAGCCCCGCCAGATGCTGATCTTCATCGGGGAACTCGCACCCGACCAGTTCGAGGAAACTGCGGGACAACTCCAGGTGCTCGGTGTCAAAACGGATTCGAACAACTTCCGACTCTTCCTCTCGGCCTGGACCAAGCGCCATCCTCTGGGCGCGGCGGGATGGGCGAAGAAGACCTTGGGCGGAGAAATTCCCCAAACGATCCTCAAGACTTGGGGCGAGAATGATCCAGCCGCGGCGATCGACTGGGTGACCCGGAATCTCCCGGGCGCTACCGGCCACGACGCACAGGCACGCCAGCCCCTCGTGCAAGTGCTGGCCAGCCTTGCGCTCAAGGATCCCGCCGCCGCGGTGAAGGCACTGGATGTGATCCCTGGAGAGAATGACCGGATCGTCGCGCTCAGGTCGATCGTGGCCAAGTTCGGGCTGGATGATCTGGAGCGGGTGCTCGCCGTCCTGGGCGAAGGCCCGCAGCGCAGTGCAATCATCGCGGCGAGCCTCAAGACCTTCGGTGACTACAACCAACACGCAAAGGCCTTCGAGCTTCTGCTCTCCGACAAGGATGCAAGACAGCGCGCCGACATCGAAAGCTTCTTCGCCGATTGGGATAGTGACCCGGATCTGAAAAGCGCCATCGCCGCGATCGAAAAGCTCCCGGAGGCCAAGGCGCGCGAGCAGGCCAAGGCAGGTATCCTCACACGGCTCGGCAACTATGAGTCCGCCGATGCCGTCGAGTTCCTTGACCGGCACCCTGAGTGGACCAGCGATCCTCTGATGCTGCTGGTGGGCGATCGTTGCGGACCGCAGCTCGGAGCAGAGTTGAGCCTGCGCATGCAGGACCGCGAGCTCCGGGAAAGAACCCTGACCCGCAACCTCCAGGAGTGGCTGGGGAGCAGGGAATCTTCCGCCCGCAAATGCCGCGAATGGATGGGGCAACACGAGATCCCGCAAAGCGTCCGCGAAGCCCTCGAAACCCAACCACCCGAGAATCGATGAAAGCCCGCACCACCACGATTGCCACCGTCTCCCTCCTGCTGGGCATGTCCGCGCTGAGCATCGGCACCCGTCGCTACATGGATGCCAAGACCGCAGGAAAGGATTCCAATCCGCCAGCCCAAGCAAAGTCTCCGCAGCTACAGTCCGCCGTACTTCCCACGCCACTGCCTGAAAAAACAAACACCCTGCCTCTCGAAGGCGATGGCTTGTTCAAGCAGCTTCGGGCGCTGGCGGCCATCGGGAATGAAGCGGACCGCACCCTGGCTGTCCTTGAGTTGGTATCGCGCTTCAAGCCGGAGGACTGGAAACGGGCTCTATCGAGGGAAGCGCTCCAGATTGTGAGCAAGCCCGGCGCTCCCGAAGCCGGGGGCATCCAGGATCTGATCGTCGCCGCTTGGACCGAAGTGGATCCGGAAGCCGCGATGGCATGGGCCCACGCGGCGGGATTCCGCGGCTTCATGGTGACCGCTGCCTGGATCGGCAAAGACCCGGATGCCACCTTGGACTACTTCAAGAAGACCTTCAAAAACGACAACAACGGCAACGTCACGCATATGGTTGGCAAGGCCATCGAGGCCTTGGGCGATGACCTTCCCCGCATCGCCCGCGCCATCCGGGAAATCCCCGAAGAGTGGCAGGACATAGCAACCCTGCACGCCCAGCCGAAATTCAAGAACCTGACGATGGCCGAGATGAGGTCCTTCGTGGACTCGCTCGAACCGCCCCTCAAGACCCAAGGCTTCCACCTCCTGTTAGGAGGCCTGCCTGGCTACGAGGCCCGGCTGACATTGTTGCACGAATTCCCCGAGTTGGTTCAGCCGTGGTCCTATCACCCGGTCTATAAGGAATGGGTGAAGTCCGACCTAGCCGGAGCACTCCAATCGGTGAGTCATATGGAGCCGGGAAAACCGCGCGAGGCGGCTCTCGATGGCGTGCTCGCTGGATTGGCGCGCGAGGACGATCTCTCGATGCTGTTTTCGACCCTGCGCCGCTTCACTGACGAGATCCCCGAAAAGAGGGCGGCGGGCCTGATCGCGGGTGCCGTGCCCAATGAAAACAATCGCTCCGGATCACTCTTCATTCCCGATGAGCTTGAGAAGCCGGAGACTCCACGCCCCGCCACCAGGAATGCTGTGATCGCTCTGGCGGAGGTCCCGCGCATCCAGTCGGAGGAATTGCAGGTGCGGCTCTACCGTCACCTCATCTCGGGATGGCTGGTGGAGGACCAGGCCGCGGCGCGGGAATGGCTCGGGCGGAATGAATTGCCGGGAGAGTTGCGGAAGGAATTTGGGGATTAGACGGCTGGCCGCTTGCGATTTTCGCGGTGCATTCTACTGGCAGGAGGCTGAGGCCGGGGATAGCATTCCAGCCCATGGCCCAGGATTCCTCAGGCGCAGGCGTTATCGGTTGGCTGATCGGTCTAGCCGTGCTGGCCGTAGCGATCTACTTCTGGAAAGCCACCCTCGTTATCGGCGGTGGATTGCTGCTCTTGGGCATCCTCGGCTGGCTGGCTTACCGGCTGCTGTCGAAATCAGGCAGGGCGGGTGCTGCAGTGGAGAAGCATGACTACGCGGCGGCTCTAAAGCTTCTTCAGGACACGGGCGAGCAGGATCAATTGATCAGCACCTTGCGCTTCAAGGTGCCCTTCCCCGACAACGCGGTGAAGGAAGCATTCCTCAAGGCGGTCCGAGAATTGCTAGCCCTGCAGAACGCGGCGAAGGATGAGGCCAACCCCTATCTTCCTGCGGAACTACGGGAGGAACTCGCGCGCCGGACGCGCGACTCCCTCTACTCGCTCTGGCCACTGTGCCACAAGCTGGCGCTAGTAGCGCGCTCGAAGGTCGGAGCCGAAGCGGTCGCGGCGAAGATGTCCGGCGTGATCACCCAGCTGGAAGATCTCGCGCGGAACACGGAAACCACCCGGAACCAGCTCGCCCACCTCACCCTGGACGCTTCCCCGCTGGAGATCGACGACGCCACGGAGCAAGTCGGCGCGATGAAGTGGCAAGTCGCGGAGATGCAAAAGCTGGATGCGATGCTGGAAGGTTGAGTCCGCAACCTGAAGCGAATATGGATCTCTTTCACGCCAGCGGGACCAACCTTCTGCCCTGTGATGGCACGGTGATTTATTACGGCAGGATTTTTCCGGAAGAGGAAGCATCCCGTTATTTCAGCAGCCTCATGGATGGCGTGCCGTGGAAGAATGATGAGGTGGTGATCTTCGGCAAGCGGATCGTGACCGCGCGCAAGGTGGCATGGTATGGGGATGCTGGCTGCGACTACACTTACTCCGGCACCACCAAGCAGGCGCTGCCGTGGAACACTAAGCTGTTAGAATTGAAGTCAGCAGCGGAGCGAATATCCGGGGAGAGCTTCAACTCCTGCCTGCTCAACCTCTACCACGACGGCAGCGAAAGCATGGGCTGGCACAGCGATGATGAAAAGGAGATCGCTCGCGATTCCGCGATTGCCTCGCTGAGTTTCGGGGCGAAGCGGCGCTTCGCCTTCCGGCACAAGGAGACGAAGGAGAAGGTCGAGCTGACGCTAGAGAATGGCAGCCTCCTGGTGATGAAGGGCGAGACCCAGCGACACTGGCAACACCAGTTGCCGAAGGCCGCGAAGATCACCACGCCCCGGATCAATCTGACCTTCCGCAAGATGGTGAGGTGATCACGCCTACTTCACCGGCACCAGAGTCACCTGCCGCAGATCCATCACCGCGGCACCGGGCTTCGAAAGAGCATGCACCTCCAGTGCCTGCGGCCCTGCCGTGTCGAAAGTCACCTGGCCCACCTCCCGCTCCTTGAAGTTCTGGAAGCCCCCCGTGTCCTCCACGGTGAACTTCGCGCTCTGCCCGGCGCACTTCAGTTCCACCTCACTGCCGCCACTTCCCTTGCCGCAACCTTGCCAAACGTGGATCGTGTAGGTTCCCGGTTTCGCGACCTGAAAATGCCAGGAGGCCCAGTCCGCAGGATTCACCCAGAAGCCCAAAGTGTTCTTCTCTTGCTTTTCCTCGTATTGGAGTTTCTCGCCCTGAACCTGAGCCTTGCTGGAGTGCAGGACAATACGACCGCCACTCAACTGCACCGGTGCAGCGTAGACCTTCGTCACAAAGTCGCCTTTCTGATACTCTTCGTGACAGGTGGCACAGTTCGCAAGCTTGCCGCGCTCGGTGATCTTCGCGGCTTCGGCATCCACAGTGAAAAACTCCCAATCCCCGCACTCGGGAAAGTATCCCGCCTCGCGCTTCAACATGCCGGTGTAGAGCTTGGTCTTGTCGTCCTCCCTGCCCTGTTTCTCCTTCAACAGCAGGCTGCCCTCCGGGAACTTACCCCAAGGATCGAAGACCGGCAGTGCCGCCGCGTCATTGGAATAGATCACGAACTTTGCGCCTTCGTGAGGGCCTTCCTTGAGAGATCTCTTCCCAGGTTCTCCGCAAAGCAGCGCCACCCTCGCCGCCATGTCCACCGGCTGCGGAGTCAGGCGCTCCAGCTTCGCCCGCTCCTTCACGAACTTCAGCAAATCCTCATCCGAGGGTGCGGCATGCAATGGCAAGGCTAGCGCGAATGCGAGGAGGAGCAGTGGACAGGCTTTCATGGACTTACCCTTGCTCGCGGAGCAGCCCGCGTCCGTCAAGCTCCCGTAAAATCCGCCTTGTCCCCCTTTTTACATTTCGGGCAGACAAGAAAGCCCCCGGTGAGGCGCTTTTCAGGATAGCATCATGAACACAATTCCCAAGATTCCAGCTGCCGTCCTGGCCCTTGTTTCGCTCTCTCTTGTCACTCATGCCCAAGAGTTCCGCGATCTGGAGCGGCTCCGCGACGCTGATCGGCCAGCCGAGGAGAACCACCCCGAAGCGCGGCGCGACGAGATCCATGACCGCGTCCAGCGCGGAGGCATGATGGTTCCCGAGGAAGCCCGACCTGGTGAGCGCGCACCCGAACGCGGGCGGATGGAGCGCCTGCGCCGACAGATGAGCCTCGGAGAGCTCACCCAGCCGGATTTCCAGGAAGCCCAAGCTTTGCCGCAGTGGCGGATCGGAGTCGCGGTCGAGCCGATCGATCCCTTCGTGCGGATGCACCTCGGCCTCGGCGAAAATGCCGGCGCCCGGGTCAATCACGTGGAGGAGGGCTCACCTGCCGCGCAGGCCGGAATCGAAGTGGACGACATCATCATCGCCGCGGATGGCGAGAAGATTGCCGGCCTCGAGCCGCTGCGCGATTCCGTTGAGAAGGCTGGCAAGCAGGGCAAACCGGTGGCACTTGAACTCCTCCATCGCGGGGAACGCAGGACCTTGGTCGTTTCCCCGCTCGGGCCCAAGCCGGAGGAAGAGAAGCGCGATGCCCGCCCCGACCAAGCCCAGCGTCCCTTCGTCGAGCTGATGCGACGCCTCGATCGCCAGGACAAGGAGATCGAGGCCCTGCGCAAGGAACTCCGCAAGCTGCGCAAGCAGGTGGAGGACCAGAAGGACGACGACGACAAGGAGGAGTAAGCCCGAGCTCTACTAGAGCTGCGTGCGGACGGCTTCGAGGAGCCGTTCGCGCAGCGGCCCGTAGTCGAAAGAAGGATCGAGACCATTCGCCATCAGCGCATAGGTCAGCTCCCTGCCATCGGGCATGGTGAGGAATCCCACCTCGGTCTTCACGCCGGACATCGCGCCGAGCTTGGCTCGCACCTTGCCATCGAGGTAGCTCTTGAGGCTGGCGCGGAAGCGTTCACCCTGCGAGCCGTGACGGGCGATGTGATTGATCTTCGCCAGATCAAGCGGCCGGATCATCGTCGCACGGGCCAGTCCGCTGCCATCGATCAAGCGCAACCCGGAGAAGCTCACACCCTTGCTTTCCCAGTATTCCTTGAGCACCGCCGCCGGATCGCCTTGGCGCACGCGGCCCATGGTGAGAAAGAGGCACTGCGCTTCCAGATTGTCGCTCACGTAGTGCAGGTGATCGATGATTTCCGGCAGCGGAGTGGAGCGATGCGTCACCAGCGGGATGAAATCACCGCGCTGATTCACGCTCTGACCCAGCACCTTGATCCCCGCCTTCGCGAGCGCCGCCTTGAGGAGCGATTGCGCGAGAGCCGGCGGGTCAGGAATCGCCGCGGAAACCTCGAAGTCCTTTTCTCCAGCCGGCGCGGTGCCATGGAGAGTCACCGTCTTACCATAGGGTTCCGAGTAGATCACCACCTGGTCACCGCTTCCCGCCGGACCCGTGCTGAGATAATTCAGCCACTGCAAACCCTCTACTGATGGGCTAGTCCCGGAGACGGCAACAGCATCTCCCTGCCCCGCTCCCGGCTGGAGTGAGATGATCATTCGGTTATGGTCGACATTGATGCCAAAGGCACCCGCACCGTAGGCATTCCCGATATCGCCCCAATTCCAGTGATCGTTGGCGGGACGCGGTGGAAAGACCGAGGCATCCACCAGTACCATCCCATTCACCTGCTTGAGGCCGGACTGCGCGGCCTCCTTCGCCATGCTCTCGATATCTTCCGAAGACAAGGTGGGATCACCGCTGCCGACGAGGACCAGATTGCCGTGCAGCACTCCGCCGTCACCGGAGGGCGCCGTGGCATTCAAGGTCGTCTCGAAGCGGAAGTCCGGGCCTAACAAATCCAGCGCGGCCGCGGTGGCAACCGTCTTGAAAGCAGAAGCAGGACAGAGGGCGGTCTCAGCCAGTGGCGAGGCATAGAGCGGCTCGCCCTTCTCATTCAGCACGCACAGCCCGAGCAGGGCGCCGGAGAGCCCGGGATCAGCACTCCAGTCCTGAAAGGTCTTTGCCAGCGGACTCGACATCGTCTTGGCAGCCGCCTGAGACGAACCTGCCGCGGATAGCCGCAACGGCTCCAGCGGCTGGGCGAAAAGGAGCCAAGCTGCCACTCCCCAGCCGGAGAGACAGAGCAGGCCTTTGAGAACGCTGGACGCTTGCACGCCGCAGTCTAGGGCGGAGCGGCGGGCCACCGGAAGTGAAAGAGATGAATTGCGAATTTTCCCTTTCCGGATTTTTCCGGTCACATTCCCGGACCGGTGCCGGATCCGGGCTGAAACATGGAAGCAAGCGATCGCCAGCTCTTGAGCCGCTACACCGCCGGTGGGGACGAGACGGCCTTCCGTGTTCTCGTCGAGCGGCACCTCGGACTGGTCCATGGGGTGGCACTGCGGGTCACGCGGAATGAGCATTTGGCGAAGGACATAGCGCAGCAGACCTTCATCCGGCTCGCCTCGCGCGCCGCCATGATTCCCACCGACCTGCCGCTGCCGGCGTGGCTGCACCGTGTCTGCCGTCATCTGGCGATCGACTTGGTTCGCGCCGAGGAGCGCCGCAAGCAACGCGAACTCGCAAGCCCCCATCCCATGAGCAATGACCCCGAACCCACATGGTCCTCGCTCGCCCCGGTCGTGGACCAATTGGTGAACGATCTCCCCGCTGCTGAGCGCAGCGTGCTGGTGCTGCGCTTCTACTGCGATCAGCCTCATGCGGCGATCGCCAGCCAGCTCGGCGTGACGGAAGCAGTCGCAAGGAAGCGCGCCTCCCGGGCGCTGGAGCGGCTGCGCGGGATGCTCGCCAAGCGCGGCATCGCCACCACCGCCACCGCCCTCGCGACCTTGTTGCCTGTCCACGCAGCGGCACCGGTACCGCCGTCGCTGGCAGCCTCCGTTCTCAAAGCCTCGCAAGGAATTGCGCCCCTCGCCCCCACGCCGCTGCATGCGGCGGCTCTCGCCATGAATGCCACGCAGAAATCCACCATCGCCGCCGCCGCCCTGATCTTCCTGGTCTCCGCAGGCTATTCCGTGGTCGCCACCAGAGGATTGGCTACCGGAACCGCTCCATCTAACAGCACTTCACCCTCTCTTGCCACGACCGCATCCACCCGCCCCGAGCGCAGCCGCACGGAGCGCAAGATGCCTGCGGGCACCGCGGGTCGTCTGGAGTGGCTGAAGCAGATCCTCGAGATTGAAAGCCAAGCCAAGCGCCAGCGCGAGCTGCTTGCCTTCATTGATGCGCTGCGGCCGGACCAATTCCGGGAAGCCGCTGAATTCCTCGGTGCCCGCAACAAGGAGCAATACACCTCGGTGGAAGAGTATCACCTCTTCCTCGCCGCCTGGACCAAGGTGGACACCCGCGCCGCGCTGGAATATGCGGAAGCCAGCAACAACTTCTATCATCTTGGCAGGGTACTCATGAGCTGGGCGGACCTCGATCCTGCTGCGGCCATTGCTTGGGCAGAGAAGCACAGGTCCAATGTGCCGCTCGGCTATGTGCTGAGTGGCATCGCCGCCACGGATCCCGGGAAGGCCCTTGAGGTGGTCGAAGCCATGCCAGACAAGGAGCAGCGAGCCCAAGCTCTTTTGAATATCTGGGCAAGCATGCGGGAGCAAGCGGATGCCATCAACCGCTTGCTGCCCCAGGTCAGCGACCCCGCATTGGAAGACCGATTGGTTGAGCGGATTGCCACGGTTAGCTCGCAGGATCGCCCCGACCAGGTGGTGAGGCTGCTGCTTCGTCATCCAGCGGTCGGCAGTCCCAGGAAGATCGCCGAGGTCTTCGAAAGCTGGGCGAGTGAATCGCCGGGGAGTGCCATCACGGCACTCGGGAATCTTCCTTCCGGAGAGATCCGCAAACAATCGGTGATGACGGTCTGTGAAAAGACGCTCCTCAAGGACCCGGCGAAGGCCTTCGAGGTGCTGGAGAAGTATCCGGAGACCGCGACCGAGGAGAGCATGGCGAAACTCGCTCCGATGGCGGTCATCCTAGATCCGGCCGGCATGCTCGATCGGATCCAAGGGATCCGGGATACCACCTTGCGCGACGAAGCTCTCTTCACCGCACTGAGGCGCTATCAAGAGTCCAGCAAGGAAGCGGCTCAAGACTGGATGAGACGGAATCCCGTCCCCGACCAAGTGCGCCAAAGACTCGCCCAGATCCCTGCGAAGCCCGAGTAGAATGCAACAAGGATCCTTCAATCCATGAGAGCCACGACGCTTACCATCGCGATCACGGTTTCCCTGCTGGCAGGCTCAGCCTGCCTGGTGGCGCTACCCCATGTGCGCAAACATGCCGCCGCGGAGCCAGCTGCCCTCTCCGCAAAGGCCCCACTCAAGGAATCCCACGCTTCGAACAATAGTTCCAGCAAGTTGGGAGTGTCTGATGGAGCAGCCGGCTCGCCCAAAGCCACCCGCGTTCATGCAGACATCAATCAGGCGCGCGAGCAGATTCTCCAAATCTGCGCCACAGGCAACGTCGCTGACCGCTGCCGCAGCCTTGCCAGACTGTTAGAGAACTACAGCTCGGAGGACTACCTCATGGCGGCCGAGGCTCTCAATACCCTCGGCCTCGGGCCCGGTTCACCCGAGTGCCGCATGGTCCTCTCGGCGTGGGTGGAGAAGGAGCCGGCGATCGCCATGGAGCAACTCGCCAAGGCACCGAGCTCAGCATTGACGCCCTTGCTCGGCGTCTGGGCTGAGAGCGACCCCGCCGCAGCCATGGATTGGATCCAACGCCACGATCTGTCCGAGAAGCTCGCCATGGAGGGACAGGTGATCAAGATGGCGATGAAGAAAGATCCAAAAGTCGCCCAGGCTATGCTGGAGAAACTCACGCCTTCAGAACAAAAGTGGGCATTGGAATACATCGTTCCGAAGACCCTCGGCGTCGAAGAGCCCGCCAAAGCCAGGGCATGGGTCGAGGCCATGCCAGAGCAACTCCGCCAAGCTGCCGCGGGAATCGTAATCTCAGCCCTGCCGGGCTCTCGCACCGCGGAGAAGCTGGAATGGATGCGAGAGTATCCTCAGCTCGCGGATTCCAGCAATTACAGCTACATTTACCGGGCATGGCTTACTTCCGACGAGAAAGCGGCCACTACTGCCATCGACCAAGTCGCGGAAGGACCGCTGCGGAACGGGGCCTACCATGGAGTCTATTCTGCCTATCTCCTCCGGGGAAACGAGCAGGCAGCGCTGGAGTATTTCGAACGGTCCATGCCGGAATTCGACGAGGCGAAACTGAACTCCTTCCTCAGCGAAGCGCGCAACGACGCACCGCTCCTTTCGCTCGACCTTGTGCCGCGCCTCACCGACGAGTCGCAGCGGAATGCCCGCTACCAGGAATTACTGGGGAACTGGCGGAGGCAGGATCCCACCGCCGCAAAGGAGTGGATGGAGAAGCATGAGCTTCCGCAGGCGGTGAAGGAGGCATTGGAAGTGCGGTAAGACGCCCCTCACTTCCCCCTCACCAGCAGATCGATCCGGACTGAAGCCCCGTGCCTGGCATATTATAGCCTTCGCCTTCGGGTCGCCCCATGCCTCCAGTTGCTTGAAGACTCCCCTGGAGGTCATGGGCGGCGGAGAGCTAGTAGCCGGATCAGTGCTGCAGGTTCTTGATCGTCTGGAAGATCGCCGTGATCATCAGGTAGGCCATGGTGCCGATCAGGCTGGCCATGATGATGAGGATCGTCGGCATGATCAGCGCCATGATGCGGGACAAGCTCTTGTCGAGTTCCTTGTCGTAGCGCTCCGCGGCACGGCGCAGGGACATGTCCAGCTTGCCGGTCTGCTCACCCACCGAGACCATGTCGATCAAGAGCGGCGGGAAGGCACCCGTGCGGATCAGTGCTTTCGAGAAGGCCCGACCGTCACCGACCTGGTCGATCACCACGTTGAGCTGGCCGCGCAAGGCCAGGTTTTGGGTGGCATCCCGCGAAAGCTCCAGCGCACGCAGCAACGGCAGACCGTTGCCCGCGAGGTTCGCCATCGTTTCGAGGAACTGCACGTAGAAGCGGCTTGCCACCACCGGCCCGATCATGGGCGCACGCAGCTTGAAGCTGTCCCAGGTCATCCGGTTATCCGGATTGTCCTTCCATGCCTTGAAGAACAGACCCGCGGCCACGATCAGGATCAGGATGACGTACCAATACGCCTTCACCCCATCCGCCGCCATCATCATGAACTTGATCGGTGCGGGCAGCTTGCCGCCCGGCGTGCTCTCGATCAACTTGGTCAGCTGCGGGATCAGCACCGTCACGAAGACCACCGCCACACCGATACCGGCGAGCACGAGGAAGGCCGGATAGATCAGCGCCAGGATCAGGCGCGCCTGCAGTTCGGAGAGTGTCTTGAGGTAGTGGGCCTGGCGCTTGAGAATCGTATCCAAGGCACCGGATGCCTCACCCGCAGCAGCCAGCGAGCAATACAGCGGGCCGAAGCTCGGGCTCACCCGCTTGAGCGCGGTGGAGAAATTCATACCGTCGCGCACCAACTGGCGGATGCGGCTGGCGACTTCCTTCAGGCCGCCGAGTTCCTGGCGGTTCTCCATCGACTGGAGCGCCGGCTCAAGCTGGAGACCAGCCCCGAGCATATCGGAGAGCTCCTCGGTGAACATGATCACCTCGGCTCGCTTGATCTTGAGCGGACCTTCGGGAGTGTTGTCCGCCTCCTTGGCCTTGTTGTCCCTCGCCGCCGCGGATCTCGGCGCAGGCTTCGGCCCCGGCTCGTTCTTCGACTTCTTTTTCGCCGCAGAGACGGTTCCAGAAGCGGATTCCTTCAGGCTGACCGGTTGCAGGCCACGGCGGTCGAGCACGCGCAGTGCTTCCGGGCGGTCCGCGGCATCCACCTCGCCGGTCTGGACGCCGCCGGAGGCACTCAAGGCTTTATATGCGAAGATGGGCACGTCAGTCGGGAAATTCTATTCTCACTCGGTCGCGATATCGGTCGAGGTCACGGAGATGACCTCTTCGATCGTGGTCATACCTTGCATCACCTTCATCCAGCCGTAGCCACGCATCGGCACGAAGCCTTCCTTGACCGACTGCGCGCGGATCTCTGGAACGGTCGCCCCGTGGGCCACCATGTCCTGCATGGCTTGGCTAAGCACGACCACTTCGTAAATGGCGATACGACCTTGGAAGCCGGTGCCGCGGCAGCGGTCACAACCCTTCGCCTTGAAAGGCTGGCCTTCCAGATTCATCGGGATGCCCAGATCGCGGCGATCGTCCATGGTGAACTCCCGCGGCACCTTGCAGTGTGGGCAGAGACGGCGGACGAGGCGTTGCGCCAAGAAGGCACGAACGGCGGCAGAAACCAGGAAGGGCTCCACACCCATGTCAATCAAACGACTGATACCACCGAGCGCATCGTTGGTGTGAAGGGTGGAGAACACCAAGTGACCGGTGAGCGAGGCGCGGATGGCGATTTCCGCGGTCTCAAGGTCGCGGATTTCCCCGATCATCACCACGTTCGGATCGGCACGCAGGATCGAGCGCAGGCCGGCGGCGAAGGTCAGGCCAATGTCCGACTTCACCGCGATCTGCATCACCCCGGAAAGCTTGTTTTCCACCGGATCCTCGATCGTGACGATGCGGCGGTCCGGGTGGTTGATCTCGCTGAGGAAGGAATAAAGGCTCGTCGACTTACCCGAACCGGTGGGACCGGTGATCAGGATGATGCCGTTGGAAATGTGCAGCAGGCTCTCGATCTTCGAGCGCACGTGGTGTTCCATGCCCAGCTTGTCCAAGTTGAACTTCTCTTGGTTCAGCAAGCGGAGCGCCACGCTCTCGCCTTCCACGGTCGGCACTGTGGCAACGCGGACGTCGATGGTGTGGCCTTCAAACTGGAGATTGATACGTCCGTCCTGCGGCAGGCGGCGCTCGGCGATGTCGAGGCGCGACATGATCTTGAGACGGGCAATCACCGCGCTTTGCAGCGCCTTGATATTTTCCGGCACCGTCACCTCCAGCAGCTTGCCGTCGATGCGGTAGCGGATCCGCAGGTTGCTCGCGAGGGGCTCGACGTGAATATCCGTCGCACGCTGGTCCAGCGCCTCGCGGATGATCTGGTTCACGAACTTCACCACGCTGGCCTCCTCGTCCTCGTCGGCGTCGATGATGTTCGCCTCGTCGTGGCCTTCGAGATGATCGTAGTCGAGCTCACGGCCCTCGAGGATCTGCTCGAAGGTATCGGCACCCACACCGTAGAGGCGGCGCAGGGACTCGTGAATGCGGCGGCGCGAGGCCATGCACCACTCCACCGGCATCGTGATTTCCTGGGCGACGGCCTGGCGGGCGACCAGATTGAAAGGATCGAAGGTCGCCAGCTTCAGGTGCGGGGTCTCCCCCTCACCCTTCCCGGTGATCTCCACCGGCAAGAGGCGGTGGCGCAGGGCCACGCGCGGGCCACAGGCCTCACGCAGCGGCAGCGGGGCCTCGGCCTGCGGGATGCTCTCCAGCCACTCGATGTCGAGTTCGGCGGCAAGTTCGCGCATGTAGGGTTCCTCGTCCACGACGCCGGCGTCCAGCACATCATCGATGGGCGAACGCTGCCGTTGGGCCGCGCTCTCCAGCACTTCACCGAGTTTTTCCAAGTCTTGGCAGCCGCTACGGCGGGCGGGGTCGATCAACAAGTCGGTCATTCGGGCTGGGTCGTTCGGCTGGCGGTCTTGTCCCGTAAAACCACTCGCGAGGCAACTTGTCTCTAGAAAATTGTCCGGGAAATCAATCCGGTGGCAAATCTTTGGATTTCAACAACTCCCCAAGCACCCCCGGCGAGCGAAGCCGGTAGTACTGCTTGCCGATCCGGACCGGCAGGAAATCGCCCGCTCCACGGAACAGGTCGATCGCCAAGACCTTTGCTCCACCCACGAGGAGTTCGAGTTGCCCCAGATACACCCATTTCATGGGCTCCCGGTCGAAGACGGCGGCCTCCAATTCCGAGCGCAAGCGCCCAAGGTCAGCGGCAGGCAGTTTCTGCTCCACGATCTCTCTCGGGGTAATGTCATGGCGGGAGAGCTGCGCCGAATCGAAGGCCGGCAGCGCCGGACCACGGGGCCTTTCTCGTTCTCGGGAGATCCAGACCATCACGCCGATCGCTGCAAATACAGGAACCAACGCGATGAGAAGTAAGCGTTTGACCTTGGCGTTCATGGCTTCCCGGCGGTCATCACCCCGCGGTCTGCCGCGGTGGTCTGGAAGCTAAAACCGCGGAAGCCCGCTTCCATCGCCAATTCCTGGTATTCCTTGGTCGAGTAGCACTTCCCTTGGGTCGAGTGCATCAGCAGGGCCGAATACTCCGCGACCGGAAGCGGCCCGCTCTTGTCCGCGTTGATGAAGGCATCGTGGATGATCAGGGTGCCGCCCGGCTCGAGGGCCCGGAAGGAAGTAGCCAGAAGCTGGCGGACCTCCGGGAGGTCCCAGTCGTGCAAGACGTTGGAATACAGGTGCAGGTCATAGCCACCGGGCAGCTCCCCCTTCAGCATGTCCCCCACCCTCACGTCCACCTGCTCCGCGAAGCCAAGTTCCGCGACCCGGACGCGGGCGATCTTCTCGACTGAGGCCTGATCGAAGACCGTGGCCTTGAGATGCGGATGATTCGCCACCAGCGAGCAAGCGTAGATCCCCGAACCGCCGCCAATATCCAGCAATCGCGAGCAGCGCGAGAGATCCAGCACCTTCGCCATCGCGGGGCCTAACAACACACCCCGGCAATCCATCGCCGCGGTGAACTGGCGGGCAAAGCCCTCGTCCTCCATCGAGCGGTGCCAATCGGCGGCATCGTCCTCCTCGTAGCCACCCCAGTTCGCCGGCTTCCCCGTAGTGAGGACCTTGAGGTAGTCCTTGGTCACCGGCCTATCCTTGAGCGAGCGGTAGTAGGGTGCCAGCGACCAGGCCGACTCCGCCACCAGGTAGGCCCGCCCCGATTCGGTGACGCTGAAGACTCCCTCCCCACAGGCGACGAAGCCATTCGCCGTAAAAAGCGTCATCATCACATCCGCCGGACGCTCCGCGAAGGAGAAGTGACGGCAGATCCCGGCAAGGTCGGAAGGATGCGCCGCCAACCAGGTGAAGAAATCCAGGTGCACGAGCGCGGCGGTCACCAGATCCGCGGCATAGAGGCCGTCTCGATAGCGATAGGCCCGGGAAGGATCGGCGGCGGGCAGGCGGGTCAGGTTGACGTCGTTCATGGCGCCCATTACGCGCTTCGCCGACGATGGGGTGGCAAGACGATTCCATGCCTCCATGGCTCCAGCGCAGCCCGGGGCCAAACGGGCAATTTCGTCATCCAAGATTCCTCGACCCTCCTACCGCCCGCCCAATTCTCTGACCCCTCGCCTGCCGCGCCATGAGAATCAGCCTGCTCCTCGCCCTGCTGCCACTGGCGCTCTCCGCCCATCCGGACCCTCGCCACACGCTCGACGAACTCAACGCCCACCTGGCGCAGGCCCCGAATGATCAGGAATTGCTGCGCCAGAAGGCGGCGCTATACCTGTCCATCAATCAGCTGGCGGAAGCCGCCACCATCAGCACCCAGCTCCTGCAACTGGGCCCGGACAGCCCGGAAAACCAGCTGGTGGACGCCCGGCTTGCCTTGGCCAAGGATGAACGCGACAGCGCCGTGGCCAAGGCCCGCGCGATCGTCGCCCGCCAGCCAAAGTTTACGGACGGACTCCTCTTCCTCGCCCATGCGGAAGACACAGCAGGCCATCGGGACCACGCCATCGCCGCGATGCGCGCCTACCTCGAACACGCCGTGGAGCCCGGCCCTTCGGAGGTGCTGACCTGCGCCGCGTGGCTCCAGGCTCGCGGCCAATCCGGCGACGCGGAAGCCGCCGTCGCCGTGCTCGACCTCGGCTTGGCCAAGATCGGCTGCCTGAGCGGACTCCATCACAAGGCGATCGAGATCGAGCTCAGTCTTGGCCGCTACGATGATGCGCTCCGCCGCTTGGATGCTCTCGCTGCCCGCTTCCGGCCCTCGGTTGATCTATCCCTTCGTCGCGCCGCCATTCTGGAAAACGCCAGCCGTTTCAAGGACGCGGCGGATGCCTGCGATTCAGCCCTCGCCCTGCTCGATGCCCTTCCCGGGCCCCGCAAGCAATCCCCCGCCTTCCGCCAGCAGTTCGAGGCGATCGCCGCGCGCAAAGCTGCGAATCTCCAGAAGTCCGGCGCCTGAATCGCGTCGCATCATCATGCGACTCTTGAACCAGCGCCCGCACCTGTCAGATTGGAGAGACAGGCGGCAACCCTCCGCTTGAACAGGAGATGTTTTCACGACTGGCGATTTTCAGCCTGCTTCTGGCTGGCAGCCTCGGCGCGGCGCCGCTGCTGCCGCTGCGGGTCGTGGAATCGACGCAGATGAATTTCGGCCATCCGCTCTTCGAGCTTCTGGATGGCGATGTGAACCCGGGCAACGGCCTGGACATGGACCGAGCCCAGTTCCAAGAGCAGGTGATCGTCTTCGCCACGGAGAAGCCGATTTCCGCGCAGGTCTTCCAGTTCACCACCTGGCACATCTCCAAGGAACGCGGGGCCTATCCCGCCCAAATGGAGTTGGCCGTCACCTCCGACGAAAAGCTCGATCGCAACACCAATTGGAAGCCGGTGAAGCCGAACTTGGTGATGACCGACTCCTTCCCCCGCAATCCCGGGCTGGTACGGGCCGAGGGCGACTCGATCTACCTCTCGGAGGGTCTGGATCAAACCGTGCTAACCGTTCGCGCTCCGAATCCGCTCACCGGGGTCACCGGCTTCCGCCTGCGTTTCATCCCGGTGGATGCCAGCCATGTCAGCGGTCAGAAAGTCATTGGCCGCAGCCGCAATGGCAACTGCGTGATCAACGAGTTCCAAGTCCAGCCCGATCCCCTGCGCTCGTCGAATGTTGCGCTCGGTCGCCCGGTGCGTGCCTCCGGTCCGGTCTATGAAGGACTCTACCCGCATTTCCTCACCGATGGCTTCGCGGCCTCCTTCTCTCATCCCGCTGACTGGCATCCGGCGCGCGACTTCTACTTCGAAGTCGATCTCGGCAGCTCGCGCGCGCTTGACTATATCGTCCTGCGCAGCCGACTCGATGGCACTGCCCCGGAACGCTTGGGCGACTACGAGGTGCAGGTGCTGGCCGACGACGGCAGTGGTCAAGCTGGCGAGATCCGCTGGCGCGCACGCCTTCGCCAAGACGGCTCTCATGTCCCGCCAGGCGGACGCGATGTCGTCCAGGCGGAAGACGGCACAGGCACCAGTTTCTCCGGCCGCTTCGTGCGGATCTGCAACCCCACTGACGCAATGTGCCGTCCACAGGTCGGCGAGCTGGAGGTCTATCCCGAACTACACCCACGGATCGCGACTGTAAGTGCAGACGATCGCGAACTCGGCCAACCGGAAGATCTGCCCCCTGAAACCCGCGCCCTCGGCTTCACACTTTCCGCGGGCAAGGACGATCCCGCACCGGAGCTCATGGTCTTCCGTTGGCGGCGCGCGAATGACGAGAACCGCTCGTGGACGGAGTGCAACGCGGGCGAGTTGATGAAGGTGTCCTGCGAAAAGCCGGGAGCCTTCCCCATCGAATTCCAGGCCCGCCACACCGACGGCCGCTGGAGCCGCCAGATCCAGGCCCACACCTTCATCGTCCCCACCGCCTGGTGGCGCAGCCCGATTCGCCTCGGAGCCATCGCCCTCAGCGCCTTGGTCCTCGCCGCCGGACTGACCTGGTGGCTCTCGATGCGCCGCCTGCAGCACAAGCTGCAACTCGCCCAGGCCGCCCGCGCGATCGAGCAGGACCGCCTGCGCATCGCCCGCGACATGCACGATGACATCGGCGCGCGTCTAACCCACATGGCCCTACTCGCCGATCGCCTCAAGCGCTCGCCGGGCCACGATCCATCGCTTCTAACAAAACTCGCCGGCCAGGCCCGCGGCACGGTCGATGCGCTCGACCAGATCGTCTGGGCGGTCAATCCGCGGCACGACACCTTGGGCAGCCTCTCCGACTACCTCTGCAATCACGCCACCGGCTATCTCGCCGATGCCGGGCTGTCCTGCCACTTTGAGTCGCCACCCGACGGCCGCGAAGCGATGCTCCCCTTCGCCATCCGCCATCCCCTGTTGATGGCAGTGAAGGAAGCCCTGCAAAATGTGGTGAAGCACGCGGGCGCCAGCCGCGTCACCATCTCGCTCCAGTCGAAGGGCGACGCCATTGAGCTCGACGTCAGCGATGACGGGAAGGGCATCGCCCGCACCAATGACAGCAACTCCACCGATGGCGATGGTCTCGACAACATGCGCGGCCGACTCGCGGAGGTCGGTGGCACCTGCGTCATCGGCCGTTCACCCGCGGGCGGCACCCGCGTCACCCTTTCGGTCCCATGGACCGCCCACGCATGAAACCCTGCTCCATCAGCATCGTCGAAGACAACCGTCCCTTGGCGGAAGAACTGCAAGCGCTCTTCGACAGCCAACCGGACATGACTGTCCTCGCCACCTATCCTTCGGCGGAGGAAGCGCTCAATGCCCTGCCCGCGCGCCTGCCCGACGTGCTGGTCGTGGACATCCGCCTGCCAGGCATGTCCGGTGTGGAGCTTATCGCCACCCTCAAGCCCCGCTTCCGCGAGCTACCGATCCTGGTGCTGACGATGTACGAGGAGAGCGACCTGATCTTCGACGCACTGAAGGCGGGAGCCTCCGGCTACCTCCTCAAGCGCGCCGCGGGCGAGGAAATTTGCGAAGCCGTGCGGCAAATCCAGCGCGGTGGATCACCGATGTCGCCGAGCATCGCGCGCAAGGTGGTGGACTCCTTCCAAGCTCCAACCCTTCCCGATCCGGAAGGTGCGCGCCTCTCGCCGCGCGAGCAGGAAATCCTCGGTCTGTTAGCCAATGGAGCCCTCTACAAGGAGATCGCCGGCGACCTCGGCATCAGCCTGGATACCGTGCGCACCCACTTGCGCCGGATCTACGAGAAGCTGCACGTGCATACTCGCACCGAGGCCGTGGTGAAGTACTTGGGTCACAAGCGGTGAACCCCAATAGGACCGATAAGTCCTATAGGTCCCATAGGTCCTATTTTTGAGGCACCTATAGACCGCGTTTCACTGGCTGGACGCGCCTTGTCCCCACGCGTCACCCAAGCATGCGACTGCCGCAATCCGCTGCAATCGTCTTGGATGCGATCAGTCCAAAACCCGCATGGACTGACTGATCCGCCCAAGGTCATGCAGCCAAACCCAGCCAGCACCGCCGACCTCTCACCGAAGCATCGCTTCGTCACGTCACCTCGCGGTCTGGCCTCTGCATCCCCTCAAGCGGAAGTGTGATCCATTTCCAGGAGGTCGCGGTGGCGCTCCGGCTATTCCGGGGCGCCACCTGCATTTCCTGAAAAGAAAAGCCCAAGGACCCGATCGCCTTCCCAAGACCGAACCCATGAAACCCACTCGCATTCTTTCCTCCTCCATCATCGCCTGTCTGCTGGCTACCGCCTCCCGCGCCGCAGTCATCCCCTATGCCGAATATCATCTCGGCGAAGCCGGCAGCCTCGGCTCCAGCAACAAACCGCAGGACGCCACCGGCAATAACCGTAATTTCTCCGACGACATCAACGGCGGCTCCGCCACGGTCGGCTCCACCGACTTCCACCCGAATGCCACTGGCTCCACCGCCTACTTGGATACCTCGAACACCAGCATCAACGATGGATGGTACTCGGGCAACATGTACAGCACGCTGCCCACGGAGAACTTCGCCTTCGGTATCTTCGCTCGGGCCTCCGCAAATGCCAGTGCCAACCAAGCGGACATCTTCACACTCGGCAACGTCGGTGGCTCCCACAAGATCTCGCTGGAGAACAACGGCTGGAGCGCCAGCGCCCACAACATCAACTGGATCGCGCCGCCAGGAGGTGTCACCGGTTCCTTCACGCCGAATGTCTGGGTGCACCTCGCCATCATCCGTACCGGTGGCGTCAGCACCTTCTACATTGATGGCGTGGCGCACGGCACCTACAATGGTTCGGTAGCGCACGCGTCCCCGCACATGTCGGTCTCGCCCGGCGGCGGCTCCTACTTCGACGGGCAACTGGATGAAGCGCGCGTCGTGACCTTCACCCCGGGGGAAACCACTGCCAACATCCTCGCCGCATTGCAGGGCGGAATTATCCCCAACTCCTTCGTCAATGTCGGCACCGGCGCCAATTTCCGCATCGCGAATCTCTCCACGGACCAAGCTTCTACCTTCCGCCTCGGTGGTGCGATCCAAGACTCGGTGATCGTGAATCAAGACGGCGGCCTCACCGTGGTGGCTGGTACTGCGCCCAAGCATATCATCAACATCGCCCAGGAAGGCGAGATCCCCACGGGCACCTACACGCTGATCGACTACACTGGCACGATCGGCGGCCTCGGCTTCGCGGGTCTCCAACTCGCGCCTCTGCCCGGTCGCATTGCCGGTTCGCTGATCAACAACGTCGCAAACTCCTCGGTCGACCTGGAAATCACCGGCTCACAAGCCGGCGACATCACCTGGAAGGGCAATGGCAGCGGCACTTGGAACGTGGAAGCTAACGCAAACTGGGTCTTCAGCGGCGGCAGCACGCCGACCAAGTTCTATTCAGGCGACACGGTCCGCTTCGACGACAATGCGGTCACCAACACGGTGACCTTGGCTGGCACGATCACCCCATCGGCGGTGTCCATCACCGCGGATGAAGACTACACCTTCAGCGGCGCTGGCATCGGCGGATCCGGGACTTTGGAAAAGATCGGTGCTGGCATGCTGACCTTGACCAACGACAACACCCAGAGCGGCTTCATCACCGTCGATGGCGGCACGCTCCGCATCGGCGATGGCGGCAGCACCGGCTCGCTCGGCAGCGGCGGCCTGAGCTTGAACGGCAACTTGGTCATCAACCGCAGCGGCAACGTCACGGTCTCCAACAACATCTCCGGCGAAGGCAGCGTCCAGAAGCTCGGCGATGGCCGCGCACTTATGACCGGCGGCAGCAGCTACAATGGCAGCACCACCGTGACCGCCGGCATGATTGCTTCCGGCAATTCCTCTTGCCTCGGCTCCGACACCGGCGCAACCACAGTCGCTGCGGGTGCCTCGCTCGATTGCTACAGCGGCGGCTTCGGCGGCGAGCCAATCACCGTCAACGGCACCGGTGTGAATGGCGAAGGCGTCATCATCAACACCAGCGTGGCGGGCCAACTCAACGGCGTGAAGAAGCTCACGCTCGGCAGCGACTCCACCATCGGCGGCACCGGGCGCTGGGACGTCCGCGGTGACGGTGCCTATGTCGCCGGCAACTTCAAGCTGACCAAGATCGGCAACAACCAAATCAGCCTGGTCCAAGCCGCCGTCTCGGTAAAAGACATCGAGGTCCAAGGCGGACTGCTCTCGGTTGAATACGGTGCGAATGTGGACAACACCAACGCCGGCACGATCACGATGCTTGCGGGCACCCTCGGTTTCGGCAGCTTCAGCAATCCGATCACCTGTTCCAAGCCGATCGTCCTCAACGGCGGCGCGATCAACACCACCTGGACTGACGGCGACGGCAACGCCACCGTCGCTTCCACCGTCCAGCTCACCGCGGCCAGCAACACGATCAGCGCCCAAGGAGGTTCGACCCTCACGCTGAATGGCGCGGTCTCCGGAACCGGAGCCCTGGTGAAAGGCGACAGTGGCACCGTCACCCTTGGCCTTGCTCCCGCCTACACCGGCAATACCACGGTCTCCAGCGGCACCCTGTCTCTCACGGCCAGCGGCTTGGCCGACAGCTCCACGGTAAATGTGGCCACGGCTGGCACCCTGAACCTGAACTTCGCCGGCACGGATACCGTCTCCGCGCTCTTCATCAATGATGTGCAGCAGCCAGCCGGAGTCTACAACTCGGGCCACGCCAGCGGACGCTTCACCGGCACCGGCAGCCTGACCGTAAGCACCGGCCCAGTCGGCTCACCCTACCAGCTCTGGGAAACCTCAAATGGCATCACCGCAGCCGGTGCCAATGCCGACCCGGATAACGACGGCATCAGCAATGCCATCGAATTCGTCATCGGCAGTGATCCCAGCGGCCCCGGCTCCGAGTCGAGCGCCCTGCTGCCCACCATCACCAAGACCGCGACGAACCTCGTCTTCGTCTTCCGCCGCACGGACGAGTCGGCAAGCCTCAATCCCTTCGTCGAGTATGGCAGCTCCCTCACCGGCTGGACCACCGCTCAAAACGGCGTGGGCGGGGTAACCATCCTCCAGGAGGACAATGCGATCGCCGCGGGCATCGACCGCGTGACCGTCACCATTCCCCTGCCCGCCGGCACCCAGAAGTTCTTCGCCCGCTTGCGAGTGAATCCCTGATCACCCGTTGAAAGACAGTCCGGCACCGCCAGCGTGGGCGGCGGTGCCGGAACTTTTTTTGCGTTCCGCCCCGCAATTCCGCTACCATTCCGGCGATGAGCCGCTCTTCGAGCCGATACTGGATCTGCCTTGCACTGCTGGCCGCAAATATGCCCGCACCCGCGGCCGATGAATCTGCGCCCGGCCCCGCCGATCAGGAGATGTCCGCCTTTGCCGGCAGCGAGGACTGGAAAGCCGACCACGACCAGCGCGTGAAGTGGTTCCGCGAGGCCCGCTTCGGCATGTTCATCCATCTCGGCCTCTACTCCGCCGCAGGCGGCTACTGGCCACCCGATCCCGCCAAGGGAACCCGCTACGAGCAACAGCAAGCGGAGCACATCCGCACTTGGGCTTCCGTCGGTGAACCAGACTACGGCAATACCCTCAAGCCACTCTTCAAGCCCGAGCCCGGCTGCACCACCGAGTGGGCCAAGCTGGCGAAGGAAGCCGGCATGAAATACGCCGTCTTCACCGCCAAGCACCACGAAGGCTACACGCTATTCAACAGCAAGGCGGAATACTCGGTCCACAATCCGGTCACTGGCACCACCAACATCTCTCCCGCGGGCCGCGATCTCTTCCGCGAGTTCGCCGATAGCTTCCGCCGCGAGGGCTTGATCCCCGGCGCCTTCTACTCGCTCGTTGACTGGCAGTATCCAGACAAGGTGCGCTACCAGCGCTACCTTCACCAGCACCTCACCGAGCTCGCCTCGAGCTATGGCCCGCTCGGCATCCTTTGGGTGGATTACTCATCCGCCGGGAACGAGGGCCCCCGCTGGGGCACGCGCTCGATCCTCGATATCTGGCGCAGCCACCAGCCGGGCGTCATCATCAACAACCGCTTCTGGAGCGGCTTGGAAAATCCCAATGGCGACTTTCTCACGCCGGAGAAGTATGTCCCGCCGGCCGGCTACAATGGCCGCCTCTTCGAAGCCAGCCACACGCTCAATGAGAGCTTCGGCTTCAGCTATCACGACGACGCTTGGAAGGGTCCCGCCGACATTATCCGACTGCTCGCTGAGGTCGCCAGCAAGGGCGGCAATCTTCTCCTGAACGTCGGGCCCGATGCCCATGGCCGCATTCCCGATCCCTCCGCCCGCACCCTGCGCGAGGTCGGCAAGTGGCTGAGCACCCACGGTGAATCCATCTACGGCACCAGCGGCTCGCCCCTGCCCTATCCGCCCTTCAAGGGCTGGATCACCGTCTCCGCGGACGAGCGGGATCCCACCTTGTTTTGCCATCTCCGCGAATGGCCGGAGGGCGGCCTCCTTTCGCTTGAGGGTTTGGAAACGGATTGTAGTTCCGCGACGCTGTTAGGCAGCGGCTTTGTCGATGTGGAGCAGTCGCAAGGCGGCCCGCCCGCCATCCGCCTGCCCGCCACGCCCCCGGATCCATCGGATCCACTGCCGGTCGTTGCCGTGCGATTGAATGGACCGGCGGTCTTCGATTCCTCGCCTTACCCGCGCCAAGCCCCTGACCGTTCGGTCACGCTCCTGGCCACGCAAGCGCTGCTCGCTCCCTCCGTCACCGCCACCAATCCCATGCGTCACGAGGAAAGCCACATCGGCTTCTGGTCGGATACCGGTGAGAGCGTCTGGTTCCCCTTCGTGATGCGCTACCCTTACACCATCCGCCGCACGAATGGCGCCGAGGAAAAGCTCCCGGGCCGCTTCGACGTCATCCTCGACGCGGCGGTTGGCCAAGAGTCGGGAGGCGAGGTCGAGATCCGCCTCTTGGATCAGACCTTGCACTACCGGGTCCTCCCGACGGCTCACTGGCGTGACTTCCGTGAGACCAAAGTCGGCACCATCACCATCTCCCAGCCCGGTCTTCTTTCCCTGCACGTCCGTCCCCTCAATATCAAGGGCATCGGCCTCATGAACCTGCGCTCGGTGAAGCTGATTCCGGTGGATTGAGTTCTTTCCCAATCACGGATTACTCCACCTTCTCCACCTCCACCAGCACACTCATCTTGCAGTGCCCGCTTCCGAGGTAGGTGCCTTTGATCGGAGCGACGTCGTCGTAGTCCCGGCCCACCGCGATCTTGATATAACGCTCATCCGCCAAGGTCTGGTTGGTCGGATCGAAGCCAATCCAACCGACTGCCGGAAAGAAGACCTCCGCCCAAGCATGCGAGGCCTGAGCCCCCACAAGATGATCGAGCGGACCATTGTAAAGGTAGCCTGAGGCGTACCGCGCCGGAATCCCTACAGAACGACACAATCCCAGCATCACGTGCGTGAAGTCCTGGCAAACCCCGCGCCGCAGCGCAAAGGCTTCCTCGATCTTCGTGCTCACGCTGGTCGAGCCTGTCTCGTAGCGGAAATTCCCATGGACCCAGTGCATGATCGCCACCGCCTGCTCGAACACCGGTCCGATGCCACTGGTGATGTCGATCGCTTGCCGCCACACCTGCGGATTCCGCGACACAAAAGGGCTATCCTGCAAATACACCCAGGTTCGCTCCGAGATGTCACCACCCCGGTACTCGTGCAGCATTGCCTTCTGGTCATGCTCCGGCAGTACCAGCGGCAGGTTTTGAATCTTGATCCGGCTTTCGATCTCCAGCCGGCGGTGATCTCCCGGCAACTCGAAATAGTGGGTGAAATTGTCGAAAAGATCCCGGAAGCGCCGGACTCTCGTGGCCGGCAGCACTCTTACCGGTGCCGAGATGGTCCTCTGGAACGGAAAAGTCCGAGGCTCCAAATGAAGCGTATTCTTACTCTCCCGCACCGGCGCGTCGTATTCGAATACGGTGCGGTGAAGGACTCGGAAAACAGGTCCTGGCTCGAGGGGCTGGGCCATCAATGTTCCGGGTGTGGACGCAGTTCGTAGGCCGGGATCGGCAAATTCCAGATTCACGCAGGGCGGATTTCGGGGTGACCGCGCTGGCTATTGCTGTTGCTGGGCCATTTGCCAAGCGACCACTGCGCTCATATTGGCAGCAGGAATCGGCGGGCGTTTCTCGGCCCCATCCGGCAGCAGCACGTAGGTCCGGAACAATTCCTCCCCGATCTCGTTGAACTTCGCCTGGGTCAGATCCAGATAGGCGTGGAGGCCATTCTCCAGCACCTCTTCCGTCGAGCCATAGGACAGCTCGGACAACAGCCGTCCCGACACCCGCTCGGCGTCGTTCGTGTAGGTGCCCCGCGGCGCCCCGGAGATGCTGTGGAGATTCCGGTCGATCCGGTCCACGCAGAAGCGCACCGAGCGCGGGAAGTCGCGCGAGAACATCAGGAAGCCGATCACCGACTCCGCGCTCGGCTCACCGCGGTGGGCCGCCCGGAATGCCCCGAGCGCACCACAGGAACGCAGGATTGCCGTCCAGTGGAAGGTCGCAGCGCCGTTGCCCGGCACCTCGCCTTCCGGCAGGAAGCTGGTGATGTCCAGGAAGCGAGTGGTCTTGTCCGCCCGCTCCAGGTGCCGCCCGAGATCCATGAATTCCCACGCCTCACTGCGCGCAATTGAGGCCGCAGCAATCCCGTGAAAGGAGAAGGTCGCCCGGCGGATCGTCTCGTAGTAGCGCGTGGGATCGGCACTTAGCAGCAGCTCGCCATCACGTGAGTTGATAAAGAGGTAGAGCCCGTTCAACTCTTCCCACAGCTCTTCGGAAAGCTGGTCGCGCACCATCCGCGCATTCTCACGCGCCAGGGCAATGGTCGAGACGATGCTGTTAGGATTCTTGCGATCGTCTGTTAGGAAACGGATCACCTCGGCACTGCCGGCCTCGCTATAGAGATCAGCAAAGAGGGTCTCATCGCCCGTACTCAGGATGATCGGCTTCCAGAACGCCCGCAGGCGCTCGCTGTCGAGCCGCTCATGATCGAGCAAGAGCTGGCCGTTGACATCGATCAGGCGGGCGAGGTTATCGGCCCGTTCAATGTAACGAACCATCCAATAAAGGCTGCTGGCAACGCGGGAGAGCATGGGAGATGGAAAGTTATTTCAAGACCCAGGTGTCCTTGCTGCCGCCGCCTTGGGAGGAATTGACCACCAGCGAGCCCTTGCGCAGGGCCACGCGAGTCAGGCCGCCCGGCACGATCTTCACGTCGTTGCCGTAGATGATATAGGGCCGCAGGTCGATATGGCGGCCCTCCATGCCGTCGTCGCCGCACCATGTGGGCGAGCGGGACAGGTTGACCACCGGCTGGGCGATGAAATTCCGGGGGTCCTCGATGATCTTGTCCTTGAACTTGGCGATCTCCTCCTGCGTCGCGGAGGGGCCCATCAGCATCCCGTAGCCGCCAGATTCATTCGCGGCTTTCACCACAAGATCCTTCAGGTTTTCCAGGATATACTTCCGGTCGCTCTCTTCGGAAGCAAGGAAGGTCGGCACGTTCGGCAGGATCGGATCTTGGCCGAGGTAGTATTCGATGATCTTCGGAACGAAATAGTAGATGACCTTGTCGTCCGCCACGCCGGTGCCCACGGCATTCGCCAGCGCCACATGGCCAGCCTGATAGGCGCGCATGATGCCGGGAACGCCCAGCACCGAGTCCTTCCGGAAGACGGTCGGGTCCAGGAAATCGTCGTCGATCCGGCGATAGATCACATCCACCCGCACCAGCCCCTTGGTGGTGCGCATGTAGACGAAGTCGTCCATCACCACCAGGTCGCGGCCTTCCACGATCTCGATGCCCATCTCGCGGGCCAGGTAGCAGTGCTCGAAGTAGGCGCTGTTGTAGCACCCGGGTGTTAGAAGCACGCAGACCGGCTCACCCTCCCGGTGCGGCGAGACGTGGTGCAGCATGTCCAGCAACTCCCGCGGATAGGCATCCACCGGCCGCACCCCCAGCGATTCGAACAGCGAGGGGAAAGCGCGCTTCAACGCATTCCGGTTCTCCAAAAGGTAGGAAGCACCCGAGGGGCAGCGGCCGTTGTCCTCCAGCACGTAGTAGGTGCCATCCGCACCGCGGATCAGGTCACTGCCGCAGATGTGGATGTAGATGTCCTTCGGCACATTCATGCCGCGGAACTCAGGCCGGTAGTGCTTGGCCTCCTCGATGTAGAAGCGCGGGATGATCCCGTCACGCAGGATGTGCTGCTCGTGATAGATGTCGTGGAGGAACAGGTTAAGCGCGATGATCCGCTGGGTCAGTCCCGCCTCCAGATGCTCCCACTCGTCCGCCGGAATTACCCGCGGCACCGGATCGAAGGGGAAGATGCGCTCGGTCCCCCGGTCGTCATGATAGACGTTGAAGGTCACCCCCTGGCGCAGGAAGTGTTGGTCGCAAGAGGCCCGGCGGGCTTCGAAATCCGCTGGCGGCAGTGCCGAAAAGCGGTTCAGAAGGGCGCGGTAGTGGGGCCGCACCTCGCCGCCGGGGGCGAACATCTCATCGAAAAATCCATCTGCCTCGTAGGCCTCAAACATGCGTATTCTTGGGGTCGGCATCGGATTAGCAGGGCTCGGGCCAAGTCGGATCACTTTCCTATCAGATCATCCTGAACCAAGTCCGTGGCCTAGGTAAAGAGACGTTTTCGGATCAAGGACCGGGATGGATGGGATGAAGAATTTTGACCCTTCAGGAGTGGGATTCGAACCCACGGTCAGCTTCCCGCCCTGAACTCAAAATCCCATCCATCCTATCCATCCCGGTCCAAAATTTCCCTCTGCCCCACCCCTCACCCACTTTTTCCGTGCCGCCCGGAACTCTGCATGCTTTGAAAGCCGCGTGGCTTACCTCGAAATCCGCGACCTCCAGACCCATTTCAAGAAGCGCTCCGGCTCGATCTTCGCGCCGACGCTCGAAACCATCCGCGCGGTGGACGGGGTCAGCCTCTCGATCGAGCGTGGCGAGATCCTCGGCTTGGTCGGCGAATCCGGCTGCGGTAAGTCCACCCTCTCCCGCACCGTCATGCAGCTCATCCGGCCCACCGCCGGATCAATCATCCTCAACAACGAGGATCTGGCCCTGCTGCCGCCGTGGGAGGTCCGCAAGCGCCGCCTGGATTTCCAGATGGTCTTCCAAGACCCTTACGCCTCGCTCAATCCGCGGATGACGGTTTACTCGACTCTCGCCGAGGCCATCAGCCAACGCCACGGCTCGGTCCCGAAGCGCCAGATGCAGGACCGGGTCGCCCATCTCATGGAAACCGTGGGCCTGGATCCCCGCTTCCAGAAGAAATACCCCCACGAATTCTCCGGCGGCCAGCGCCAGCGCATCGCCATCGCCCGCGCCTTGGCTCCAGAGCCTAAGCTGATCATCGCCGACGAGCCGGTCTCCGCGCTCGACGTCTCGATCCAGTCCCAGATTCTCAATCTGCTCAAAAAGCTCCGCACCGAGCTGGGCCTGACCATGATCTTCATCACCCACGACCTCGGCGTCGTCCGCTACCTCGCCGACCGCATCGTGGTGATGTACAAGGGCAAAATCGTCGAGGAAGGCGAAGCCGACGCCCTTTTCAACAACCCACAGAACGCTTACACCCAAAAGCTTCTGGCCGCGATTCCGAAGCTCTCGGCCAGCGCCTGATCCCGCTCCACCTTACGGAGCAGGCTTGCGGCGATGGGCAAGCGACCATTGCACCAAGGTATCGGGAGGTTTCGCTTGCCCGCGGCCACCCGGCAGCGCGAGATTCGGGGCGCATGGATCCTTTCCTCCTCAAAACGCTCCACGTCGCTGGAGCCCTCGGGGTCTTCGCCGGTCTCGGCGCGATCGCCGCCGCCGCGGATGACAAGAACCGCAAGCTGGCTGGCATGCTGCACGGGATTTCTCTCCTGCTCCTGCTGCTTCTGGGCTTCGCGATGCTGAAGAAGCCGCCGATGGACCAGCACTGGTGGCAGGTGAAGCTGGTGCTCTGGCTCTTCCTGGGTGCTGCCCCGGCCCTCGCCAAGCGCAAGGTCTTGCCCGCCGCTGCCCTACTCGGCATCTGCGTCGCCTTGGGCGCCGTGGCGGCCTACATGGCCATGGCCAAACCGTTTTGATGCAACCGATACGCTTTTTTCATGCCTGATCCTGCCCTTCGGGGAGTCTCCCCTTGCATGGCAGATACTAGCTATCTAACTTCTTCCGCGCGTTGATACCGAATCGCCGCCCATGAAAGCTGCCGCAGTTTCTTCATACCCAATCGTTTCCCGTGTTTGGAAGTCCTCCATCGGACGGAAAATGATTGTCGCCCTCACCGGTTTGGTCCTCACCGGTTTCCTTGCCGGTCACCTCGCCGGAAACCTGCTGGTTTACGTCGGCCGCGAGGCCTTCAATGACTACGCCCAGTTCCTCCACCATATGCTCCATGGAGCCGGTGTCTGGATCGCGCGGGCCGGCCTGCTTGCCGCAGTAGTCCTGCACGTCGCCGCCACCATCTCGCTAACCCGTGAGAACCGGGCTGCCCGCCAGGCCTACGCGCACCCGACGACCATCCAGACCACCAAGTCCGCGAAGATCATGATCTATTCGGGTCTCACGATCCTCGCCTTCGTGATCTTCCACCTGCTCCACTTCACGGTCCGGGTGAGCTTCCCGGCGGATCGCTATGTGGACCACGACAAGTTCGGCGAGCTGCGCTTCGACGCCTGGCGGATGGTTATCGACGGTTTCAGCAATCCGCTCGTGGTGCTCTTCTACATCATCGCCATGACCCTGCTTTGCTCACACCTCAGCCACGGCGTCGGCTCGATGTTCCAGACCCTCGGTCTGCGTTCCAAAAAGTCAGCCTGCATGGTGAAACTCATCTCCAAGGGTTACGCAGTCCTGATCTGGGCGGGCTTCATCTCGATCCCGCTCTCGATCCTCGTCTTCCGTTTCGGCCGCTAATCTCCTTCCCTGCTCGTCATGTCACTCGATAGCAAGATCCCCTCGGGTCCCATGGATCAAAAGTGGTCCAAGCACAAGATGGACTCGAAGTTGATCAACCCCGCGAACAAGCGGAAGTTCACCATCCTCGTGGTCGGCTCGGGTTTGGCAGGCGGTGCCGCCGCGGCCACGCTTGCGGAGCTTGGCTATCAGGTGAAGTGCTTCTGCTATCAGGATAGCCCGCGCCGCGCGCACTCGATCGCCGCGCAAGGTGGCATCAATGCCGCAAAGAACTATCAGAACGACGGCGACTCGGTTCAGCGTCTCTTCTACGACACCGTCAAAGGCGGTGACTTCCGTGCCCGCGAGGCCAACGTCCATCGCCTCGCCGAAGTCTCGGTCAACATCATCGACCAATGCGTGGCGCAAGGCGTCCCCTTTGCCCGTGAATACGGCGGCCTGCTCGACAACCGCTCCTTCGGCGGCGCCCAGGTTTCACGCACTTTCTATGCCCGTGGCCAGACCGGCCAGCAGCTCCTGATCGGTTGCTACCAAGCGCTGGAGAAGGAGATCCATAAGGGTGGCGTAAAGATGTATCCGCGCACCGAAATGCTCGACGTGGTCCTCGTGGACGGCCACGCCAAGGGCATCGTCGTGCGCGACATGACCACCGGCAAAATCGAATCCCACGCGGGCGATGCAGTGATCCTCGCCACCGGCGGCTACGGCAACGTCTTCTTCCTTTCGACCAACGCGATGGGCTGCAACGTCACCTCGACGTGGCGCGCCGCCAAGCGTGGAGCCCTCTTCGCGAATCCCTGCTACACGCAGATCCACCCGACCTGCATCCCCGTCAGCGGCGACTACCAGTCGAAGCTCACGCTGATGTCGGAGTCGCTCCGCAACGACGGCCGCGTCTGGGCACCAAAGTCGCAAGAGATCGCGGAGAAGATCCGCAACGGCACCTTGAACCCTGCCGATATCGCGGAAGACGCGCGCGACTATTACCTCGAGCGCAAGTATCCCTCCTTCGGTAACCTCGCCCCCCGCGACATCTCTTCCCGCGCGGCGAAGGAAGCCTGCGACGACGGTCGCGGTGTCGCGAAGAGTGGCCTCGGCGTTTACCTCGATTTCCGTGATGCCATCGCCCGCCTCGGCGAGCCAACGATTCGCGCACGCTACGGCAACCTCTTCCAGATGTATGAGAAGATCGCCGGCGAGGATCCCTACAAGCGGCCGATGATGATCTACCCTGCGGTGCACTACACCATGGGCGGCCTCTGGGTGGACTACAACCTGATGTCGAACATCCCCGGCCTGCACGTCCTGGGTGAAGCAAACTTCTCCGACCACGGCGCCAACCGCCTCGGTGCCTCTGCCCTCATGCAGGGTCTGGCCGACGGTTACTTCGTGATCCCAACGACCATCGCCAACTTCCTCGCGACCCAGAAGCCCGGGATAATCAAGACCGATCACCCGGAGTTCAAGAAGGTCGAGGAGGAAGTCGCCGGCCGCACCAACAAGCTGCTTTCCATCAATGGCAAGCGCAGCGTCGACAGCTTCCACAAGCAGCTCGGCGAGGTGATGTGGAACAAGTGCGGCATGGCCCGCTCTCGCGAAGGTCTCACTGAAGCCATCGCCGAGATCCCGAAGATCCGCGAAGAGTTCTGGCAGAACGTCCGTGTCCCCGGCTCCGGCGACATCACCAACATGGAACTCGAAAAGGCCGGCCGCGTCGCCGACTTCCTCGAGTTCGCGGAGATGATGTGCTACGACGCCCGCGATCGCGAGGAATCCTGCGGTGGTCACTTCCGCGTTGAACACCAGTTCACCGACGCCGATCCCGAAGTCCAGGCTGGCAAGACCCAGCCCGGCGAAGCCAAGCGCCACGACGAAACCTTCTGCCACGTCTCCGCGTGGGAATACAAAGGTGACGGTGCCGCTCCGGAACTCCACAAGGAACCGCTCGCCTTCGAAGCCGTCCACCTCGCGATCCGCAGCTACGCCTGATCGGTAGAGCCTACGCGTGATCCGAACTTCGACTTTCCAAGTCACAGTAAACGTGATAGCGTCCCGCTGTAAACATGGACGCGCTTACTCTCGAACAGGAGGCTTTGAAGCTGCCGCCACTGGCGCGAATCCAGCTGGCCGAGCTTCTTTACGCGAGTCTGGAGGCGGAGCGGGACCAAGAGTGGGAAGCCAAGGTCTCCACAGAACTCAATTCCCGCTGGGAAGCTTATCAGAAGGGTGAACTCGGCTCTAGTCAGGGCTTTGAATTTTTGGACCGCATCGAATCCAGGGCCCCGAGCCAATGAGGCTCCGCGTCCTTGAGTCTGCCGAGGCCGACGTCGCGAAGGCCTTCGACTACTACGAAGACCAATCTCGTGGATTAGGTTTCAAGATGACGAGGGAACTCGGCGAGGCCTTGCACAGGATTTTGGATCACCCGACAGCAAATCCGCCTTTCGACTCCTCCCACCGACGTCGCAACCTCAAGAAGTTCCCCTACGGAATCTTCTATCGGCTGCATAACGATGAGGTCGTTTTTGCAGCCTTCTTCCACAATCGGTCCGATCCAGCAAGGTGGGACAAGCTGCTCAAGAAGCGCGGTTAGCCAGCGCAACCCTTTCCTCAGGCACCGTCCTGATCCCCCAACTTCTTCTCCAGTGCCTTCACCCGCTCGGCCAGCTTCGGGAGATTCTTGTAGTGAGCCCGTGAGCGCTGCTCCTCCATGATCGGCCGGGCCGGGTTGCCACCGTAGGTGACCCCACCCTCGAGATCCGCCGTCACCCCGGTTCGCGCGCCGAGCATCGCCTTCGAGCCGATCTTCACGTGCCCTGCGACGCCGACCTGCGCCGCAGCCACCACGTAATCGCCAAAATGGGAACTACCCGCAATCCCGGTCAGGGCGATGAGCAGGCAGTGCTTTCCGATCTGCACGTTGTGGCCGACCTGAACGAGGTTATCGATCTTGGTCCCCTCCCCGATCACCGTGCGGCCGAAGCGCGCGCGGTCCACCGTGCTATTGGCACCGATCTCCACGTCGTTCCCGATTACCACGATCCCGACTTGGTCGACCTTCTTGTGGCGGCCGTCCACCATCTCGTAGCCGTAACCATCCGAGCCGATCACCACCCCGGGCTGGAGGGTCACCCGATCACCCAAAATGCAGCGTTCGCGGACCGTGACGTTTGCCTGGATAAAACAATCGTGGCCGATCCGCACTCCCTCATAAATCACCGAATTCGGCCCGATCTCGCTGCCATCGCCGATCACAGCACCCGCCATGATCACCGCCCCGGCATGCACCCGGACCTTGTCCGGATCCAGCTTGGCCGCCTCATCGACAATCGCGCGCGGATGAATCCCCGGCGTGAAGCGCCGCGCCACGGCGGACACAAAATGCGCCACCGCCTTGCTGAATGCTTGTGAGGGATGGTCTGCGGAGATCAGCGCACAGCCCTCCGGTCCATCCTCTGTTCCACGCGGCACGATCACCGCGCCAGCCTTCGTCACCAGATATTGGCTGCGATACTTCTCGTTGCCGAGGAAGGACAGCTCCGTGGAGGCGGCCTCATCCAAGGATGAGATGCCATCGATCAAAAGATCGAGCTCGCCCCGGACGACGTCACCATCGACCAGACGGGCGAGCTCGGAAAGAGTCAGGACCACAGTTTGGCAGCTTGAATCCAATCGCTTACTCTCCGGGAGCCGGGGTCGGCGTCAGCGGGGTGCTACCGTCATCCGGGGTGGGCTTGCTCTCCGCCGGGGCATCCTTGTTCAGTTCCTTCAGCAGAACCGCGGTGATGTCCGTCGCGTCCTTGGTGTAGAGGAAGAAGGGAACCTGCGAGGTGCTCAGGCCAGACTTGTCGAAGACGTAGTCGAAGTCTTCCGCCTTGGCCTTCTCTTCGACCAGCTTGCGGATCTCTTCGAGGATGCCCTTCATCCGCTGGACCATCTTCTCGTTGAGGCCCTGGTTGCGGCGCTGGAGGAACTCGCGACGCTCGCGGTCAAGCGCGATGCCTTCCTGCTGCTTGATATTCCACTCCTGGAAAACCGACTGCTTCTTCGCGTCCGAAATCGAGGGATCCTCAAGCTGCTTGCGCATGCCCTGCAGCTCGGTGTCCAGCTGGCGGATACGGTCCAAACGCTCGTTGTTGTCCTTCTGGATCTTGGCCCGCTCGACGTTGATTTCCTTCTGCGCCTCGTTGGTGCGGTGATATTCCTTGAAGAGCTGCTGCATATCGACGGTGGCGATCTTCAGCTTGCCCTCTTGGGCCGCGGCGGTCCCGATGAAGGCGGTTGCAGCCACGAGGGCGATAAAACGGCGGATGATGGTCATTGATTGGAAGGGGTTCCCCTTGGGATTGGGCCGGACCTTGAACCGAAAATTCCGGAGCGTCAACGCCCCATCCGGGCCGAATCCGGGCCTTGCGCCGGGACTTTTCGGCCTCATTTTGGCCCCGTCATGCGCATCGCCGCCACTGCCCCGGAACTCCGCCGCGAAATCGCCGCCCTACCCCGCCCGCTCGTCCTCGTCCCGACCATGGGTGCCCTACACGAGGGGCACCTCGCGCTGGTCCGCCGGGCCCGGGAAAAAGCCGGTCCCGCCGGCACTGTGGCCGTCTCAATCTTTGTCAATCCGATCCAATTCGACCGCCCCGGCGACCTCGCCGCCTACCCGAAGCCGCTGGAGGACGATCTCGCCAAGTGCCGTGACGCTGGGGTCGATCTGGCCTTCACCCCGGAATCCGGTGCGATGTATTTCCCGGATCGCTCGATCACAGTGACGGAATCGTTGCTCTCCACCCACCTTTGCGGCGCGACCCGCCCCGGCCACTTCGACGGGGTCTGCACCGTGGTCCTCAAGCTCTTCAACCTCTTCCAAGCGGACGCCGCGGTTTTTGGGGAGAAGGACGTCCAGCAGCTCGCAATCCTCCGCCGCATGGTCCGGGACCTCGACGTGCCCGTGGAAATCATCGGCTACCCCACCGTCCGCGAGGCGGACGGATTGGCGATGTCCTCCCGCAATGTCCGCCTGACGCCCGAGCACCGCGCCGATGCCCCGCGCATCCGCCGCGCCTTGGAAGGGGCCCGCTCCCTGCTCCAATTCGGCGAGCGCGCCGCCGCGCCCTTCCTCGCCGCTGCGCGGAAGCACCTGGAGGAGTCCCCTTTCGCCCAGATCGATTATCTGGAGTTGGTGGACGCGGAGACACTCCAGCCCGTCGGCCAGATCAGGAAACCCGCGGTGCTGGCCACGGCGGTGTTTTATGGAGAGGTCCGGCTGATCGACCACGTGACGCTGCTTCCCTGAGCGCCTTGTTCAATCAAGCTTACCCATCCTGAGTGACACCCGTGGTCCAAAGGACACTGCAGCTCTCACAACCAAATGAGATGAGGGAATCGTCTTTCATCTCGCGGTGCAGCATTTTGCCACATCTCTGGCAACGGCAGCGGCGCATGCGGAACCGCTGAAGGACGAATCCCACCAACCAGAATCCCAAGCCGGGAACAAAGAGCCACGGAATATTCCAAATGGCCCCTGCGAGCATGAAGCCCGAAAAGGGAAGCCCTGTCGCCAGATCCTCTCTCCGGGCTTTCCTTTGCCAGTCGCTCGCCGCCAACTTCTCGGACATCGCAGCGAGAAATAGCTACCAGCCGCTCCATTGACAAGGGCCGCATCCGGAAGCGACCGGTGCAGTCGGTTCATCCGGCCACCGGATCACCTCGTTCGCCGCATCCGGAAACACTTCTTCGGCACCGAAGGCGTGAGCGCGACGCTCCGCGTGCCGGTGGAGCTGATGGTCGGGAAGGAAGACCCCACCTCTTCCCAGTTCTTCAGATCGGTCGCGGCTTCGATCACATAAGTTCCGAAGACCGGTGCCTGGTAGTCGATCAGCCAATTGGCCGCATCGCGGCGCAGCCCTGTGATCCGGAATGGCGTGATCGTCCGCGCTGTGGCGTTTCCGGTGAAGGTCATACCCACATCAATGCTGGTGATGGAGACCACGTTGCTCGCCACCGTGATCGGGGCAGTGAAGCCGAAGTCGTCGCCGCTGGGGTTCACGTCGCTATCCACCAGGTCGTCGGTGCCCGCATCCTTGGGCGAAAACTCGTCCGTGCCCATCGGTCGCAGGGCCCAGATGCGGTAGTTGCCCGGCCCGGGGGCTTGGAGGGTGTAGTTGCCGTTCGAGTTGCTCACGGTGGAAGCGAGCATGCTGGTCTTGTCCTCGTCCCAGAGTTCGAGCTCCACGTTTGGAACACCCTCCTCGCTGGCATCCTTGATGCCGTCCCCATCGACGTCGTGCCAGACGAGATTGCCCATGGCGATGAGGTAGACAAAGCCGGCATCGAGATCGCGTCGCACCGCGCCTGCTGCCAGAGTGAACCACGAGGTGTAGCCGTCCGCGTTGATGTCGCTGTCGATATCGTTGTCGAAGCCTTGGTTCGGATGCGGGCTCGGGATCATCCCCCCCGGCGCGGTGAAGTGCAGGCGATAGGTGCCCGGTGCCGCCTTGAAGGAATAGAAGCCGTTCGTGGCAGTGGTCGTCGTCGCCACCAGTCCGCTGGTGTTGTAAAGTTCGACCTGCACGCCGGAGACATTGCCCGTTTCCTGCAGCCCTCCCGCGGAGGCCCGGAAGGCCCGGTCACCGATGTTATGATCCTTCATGGGATCCTCGACGATCCCGGCGTCGATGCTGGTGATGGAAATCACGTTGCTGGCGATCGGCAGCACGTCGGTGAAGCCCGCATAGCTTCCGCTGGGATTGAAGTCACTGTCCTTGAGATCATCGGACCCGGCATTCTTCACCGTGAGCCTGTCCCCGGCGTAGCGCGGGATGACCCGCACCCGGTAGGAGGCCCCGGGTAACACCTCCAGGGAATAGATGCCGTTTGCATCGGTGGTGTCTGTTCCCAGCAGCTTGTTCAGGCTGTCGTTCCAGATTTGCACCGTAGTCCCGGGAATCCCCGGCTCGCTGGTATCCTTGATGCCGTCTTCATCCACATCGGACCAAACGAGGTTCCCCACAGTGGCGGAGTAGACGAATCCAGCATCCAGGTTGTGGATCTTCACGGCAGTGCTGGTGACGGTGAAGAGGGCCGTGTCGCCGTTGTCGTCAATGTCGCTGTCGTTTGCATCGTCGCCACCGGCATCCTTGAGCGGTGTGGGCAGCCTGCCTGACGGAAACACGAAGTGCAGGCGGTAGCTTCCGGGGTTCGCCAGGAATGAATAGTAACCGTAGGTGTCGGTGATGGTCGTCTGCAGCACGGTCCCCGAGGAATTCCTCAACTGCACCGTCACCCCGCCGATGCCGTAGGCACCGGTCTGGGTGCCGCTGGTATTCGCGTTGAAGACCCGGTCACCCACATTGTTGGAGCCCATGGGATCGGGGAGGAGGCCGCAATCGATCGAAACGATGCTGATGAGGTTCGGGCCAAAGGTATAGACATCCGTGAATCCGAAATCGGTGCCGGATGGATTGACATCGCTGTCCGTGGTATCGGTCGTTTCATCCATCGGGGAGAAGCCGAGTGCGGTGCCGGGAAGCAGGAAGCGCACACGGTAGTCTCCGGGGCCGGGTGCCTCCAGGGTGTAGTTGCCGTTGGAGTTCGTCGTCGTGGAGTCGATCAGGTCGTTCTTCGCGGAATTCCACAACTGCACTGTCACTCCGGCCACCCCGACCTCACCCGGATCCTGCACACCATCGTAATCCGCGTCGCTCCAGACGTAATTCCCGACATTGATCACGCCCGCCGCATGCCCAGTCAGGAAAGCGAAGAGGCAAATCAGGACCGCCGGGAGCCGCAGCGAGATCATGCGGCTTCCAAGCTAGAGGTCTCTTCCGGAAGGTCAACGATAGCTTCTAGCCGCCGTGGTGTTGCCATGATAAACCGCTCCACACACAACCGTTTCGCCTGATCGTGTTACGCCGGACTCTATGCTCTCTCCTGTTCTTCCCTTGGATCGCCCAAGGAAAACCACTCGACACCCGGATCAATGCGGACGGATTCGACAGCGCGGAGAAGGACATTACGAAGATCTGTGAGTCGGTGGCCGCTGAGTTCACCGGAACTTGGAAGGATCTGCCCGGCACAAAGGTCGTGGTCGAGCGCGGCAAGGAGGGCCCGATCACCCTCGACCAACGCAACGAGCAAGGCGAGACGGTGGTGAAACTCGACACGCAAGGCACCTACTGGAGCCAGTATTCCTATCAGTTCGCCCATGAGCTCTGCCATGTGATGGCGACGGGCAACAAACGCGATCGCAAGCATCTCTGGTTCGAGGAGACGATGTGCGAGACCGCTTCGCTCTATTGCCTGCGGAAGATGGAAGGCACCTGGCGCAGCAATGCCCCCTACCCCAACTGGCAGAGCTATGCGCCCAAGTTGGGCGACTATGCGAAGGACGTGATGCTCAAGCGCGAGCACTACCTGCCCCTTGTCCAGAGCGGACTGCCCGCTTTCTACAAACAACACCGCGAGCGACTCGAAGCCGAGCCCTGCGACCGCGAGCTGAACGGTGCCATGGCCATCGTGATGCTCGCCTGTTTCGAGAAACAACCGCAGCACTGGGAAGCAGTGAAGTGGCTGAATGCCGGGCCAGCGGGAGAGCTGCCGAGCTTCGCAGCTTTCCTCAAACGCTGGCACGATGCCGGAGGAGCACCGGGAGTTCGTGGCGAGTATTGCCTCGCTCTACGGCATCGATCTCTAGGTCACTGACCCCATTCAGTTCTCTTGCGACCAGCGTCGTTTCAAGGTATTGGTTGCTTATGGGAATTGCTGAAATCATGCAGGAGGTGCGGAAGCTTCCTGATGACCAATTGCTCGCTTTGGCGGAACAGATCGACGAGGAAGCGGCCCGGGCCGTCGATCTTCGTTTCGAGAGCATGATCGAATCGGGAGCCTTCAACGAACTTGCCACCCAAGCCCTGCTCGAAGACCGTCAGCAAAATACGATCCCACTGAATGAAGTCCTCGACCAGCGCGAGCTTCCGTAAGCAGTTCGGCGAGCTGCCTCCAGAAGTGCGTCGTTTGGCCCGGAAGCAATTCCGTCTATGGCTTGAGGACCACTGGCACCCTTCCCTGCACTTCAAGCGCGTGGGTTCCTATTGGTCGGCGAGAGTGGATCGAAATTATCGGGCCTTGGGTGTTGAGAACGACGGACGAATCGTCTGGTTCTATATCGGCAAGCACGACGGCTACGAGAAGCGAATCTGAGCTTGTCGAAGCACACCTCACCCGCCCTTCTTTGAACGACGGGTAGCCTGCATCAGCTCGTGGAGCTTCTCGGCCTTGTAGTAAGCGCTGCGGAAATCCTTCTCCGCATAACTGAACTCCAAGCGGCCGAGCCGCCCCAAGACGCCGGCCCACACCAAAAACACCACGCTAGCTCCGGCGATCAGCCCGAACAGGACGATGAACATGGTTCTCAAGACTCCCGGCGCGATGAAATCGGACCCGAAATACGCCAGCATGAAAGCCATCGCCCCAAGGGCCTGAATACGCCGCAGAGTCAGGTAGGGCAGGCTTCTCATGGCCGGATTGCTTTCTTCCCAATCAAATCGAGCCGGGAGGATCACAGACGGCCACCTCCTCTGCCAGTGGGGATTTTGACGATTTTTGCACTTTTCGTCACCTTGCACGCCGCCATCCTCCCCTCCTCCATGACGAGCGACTTCCTGGTGATCGGCGCAGGCATTGCCGGTCTGACCTTTGCGATCCGGGCTGCGGCCCATGGCTCGGTGATTGTGCTGACCAAGGGGAAAGCACTCGATTCCAATACTGCATGGGCCCAAGGCGGGATCGCCTCCGTGCTGCCCGAAGGTTTCCGGGATGAGGGCGACTCCGTGGAGCTGCATATCGCCGATACCCTCGATGCCGGCGCTGGCCTGTGTAAAGAGGATGCCGTCCGCACCATCATCACCGAAGGCGCCGCAACCATCTCCGACCTGACCAGCCAAGGGGTAAACTTCGACAAGGAGAACGGCGGCGGCCACTTCGCCTTGGGCAAAGAAGGCGGCCACTCGAAGCGCCGGATCCTTCACGCCCGGGATACAACCGGCCGCGAGATCGCGGAATCGCTGGTCGAGGTCGCCCGCAAGACCCCGAACCTGACCCTGCTGGAGGATCATTTCACCATCGACCTGATCACCACCGGCAAGCTCGGAATGGTCACCGAGGACCGCGTGATCGGTGCCTACGTGCTGGAGAAAAAGACCGGCGAAGTGCGGATCTTCCGCTCGGACCGGGTAGTGCTGGCCACTGGCGGCTGCGGCAAGGTTTACCTTTACACCACCAATCCCGACTCCTCGACCGGTGACGGCGTGGCAATGGCCTGGCGGGCCGGCGCGAGCGTGGCGAACATGGAGTTCATCCAGTTCCACCCGACCTGCTTCTACAATCCCGCGGCAGTCGGCGCGGAAGCCCGCTCCTTCCTGGTGAGCGAGGCGGTGCGCGGTGAAGGCGCGATCCTGATCAACGCCCGCGGCGAGGATTTCACCAAGAAGGCCGATCCCCGCGGTTCACTGGCCCCCCGCGACATCGTCGCCCGGGCGATCGACCGCGAAATCAAGCGGACCGGCGCGCCCTGCGTGTATCTGGACGTCACCCAAAAGCCGCCGGGCTTCATGCGCGAGCGTTTCCCCTTCATTTACGAGAAGCTCCTGAGCTTCGGGCTGGATTGCGAAAAGCAACCCATCCCGGTCGTCCCCGCGGCCCACTACCAGTGCGGCGGCGTGGTGGCGGACGTAAACGGGAAGACCACCATCCGGGGGCTCTACGCCATCGGCGAGGTCGCCTGCACCGGTCTGCACGGAGCCAACCGCTTGGCCTCCAATTCCTTACTCGAAGGCAATGTGATGGCCCGCCGGGCCTTGGAGGACATTTTGCTCCACTACGGGGTCGCCAAACACGCCGACGAGGCACCCGGAATCCCGGAATGGCACCATGGGGACGTGGCCGTGCCGGACGAATTGGTGGTGATTTACCACAATTGGGACGAACTCCGGCGCCTGATGTGGGACTACGTTTCAATCGTCCGGACCGACAATCGGCTGCGCCGTGCGGCCACGCGATTGCGTAATTTGAAAAAGGAGGTCCGTGAGTTTTACTGGGGGCACCGCGTTACCGCGGATATTCTTGAGTTGCGCAACCTCATCGCAGTCGCTTCTCTAGTCGTCGACTGCGCGCTACGACGCCGCGAGTCCAGAGGTCTGCACCACACCTTGGACTACCCCGGCACGGACGAAAGATTTCTCAGAGATACCGTCCTCCGGCGGTTTTAAAAAGCAAACGAAAGATGGGAAGATCCGCGACGAAGATTGGAACCGCCTACCCGGCCCGCCTGCGGACCGGAGCACTTGCCCTCCCTCTCTTCCTCTCGGCCTTGGCCGCGGCACCGTTCGCGACCGGCCAGACAGCCACCACTTCGAACGCCCTGCCACGGGTCGTGATCCCGACCTCGAACCGCCCGACCGCACCGCTGGTCCGGCCGGGAAATCAGGCTCAGGGCATCCTTTATCCGTGGCGGCTGAATATCACCGCCACCGTTTTCTGGATCGGCGAAGCGCCCTCCCAGAACAACCCGACGCCCAATAACAAGTCCTCCTGGGACCAGCAATGGTCGGAGAATTTTGGTGGCTACGACAATCCCGAGCCCTCCGCCCGGATCGCGGGTGGTGGCGACTACCGTCCAAAGGGCTTCACCCCGCGCCTCAATCCTTTCTACATCGCCCTGCCCTATAACGATGTGGTCAGTTCATCTGCCCACAAGCCGGAAGCCTCCAAGGTCATCCCGTGGTTCGCCCGGATGAATCCGGATCCGGGCAAGACCGTCCTGAAAGGCCGCTGGGTTCAAATCTTCAACGGCAAGACCAGTTGCTACGCCCAGTGGGAGGACTGCGGTCCCTGGATGACGGACGACTGGGAGTATGTGTTCCAAGGCAAAGCGCCCAAGAACCACTCCAATCAGGACGCTGGCATCGATATTTCTCCTGCGATCCGCGACTTCCTCGATCTCCAGTCCGGCCAGAAGTGCCACTGGCGCTTTGTCGAAGCGGGCCAAGTCCCCTACGGCCCTTGGAAGAAGTATGGCCAGGATGTCGCGCGGGCGAACAGCGCCCAAGCGGACGCCCAGCAGACCTACATGGAGTATCTCCGCAGGGTTCGCGACGAAGAGTATCAGCGGAAGACAAAATCGCAATTGGAGAACGGGCACTGAGACGCCTCTGACTCCGCGATTGCCGCCCGGTTCTTTTCCTCCCTAGTTTACCGGCCGTGATCTCCCGCCACCTCCCTCTGCTCCTGCTTGCCCTGATGCTGCCGCTGGCGCGCGGGGCTGAGATCTTCGTCCCCGACATGGCGGCGAATGCGACCCGCCCTTGGCCCGGGAAAGACTTCTGGGCCAATCCCGCGGAAGACTGGCAGCTTGAGAAGGGCCGCTTCGAAAACACCTTCTCCGGGGGCAATCGCAGCATCGTGCTGCTGACTGCCGAACTGGCCCCCAAGCCCAGCAGCTTCACCCTCCGGACGAATGTTGAGCAGGTCTCCTACGAGCTCTTCGGCGAGGGCTACGTCGGTTTCCAAGTGGGGTTGAAGTCCCGTTCCGGTGACTTCCGGGAAGCGGCGATCGCCGGCAGCGGCTTTGCTGCGGGCGTCGATTTCAGAGGCCAACCATTCATCGGCCAAGTGAAAGGCGATGGGCCACCGCTGCCCCTGCCCCTCCGCGGCCTGGTAATCGAACTCAAGGGCGAACCGGTGGGCGCAGGCAGCTACGATCTTAGCCTGCTGGTGCAGGATGAGACCGGCAAGATCCTGGGCTCAGCACGGACCAAGGCCGATGCCAGCTGGCTCAGCGGCTTGATCGCCGTGACCGCGTCCACCCAAGCGCCAACAACAACCGCTTTGGCTACGGCCAGACCAGCGAACCTGCCGGTCCCGGCACAAGCGCGCGAGGGTGAGGGCCGCTTCGCCTTCTCCAAGCTCGAACTGGTGGGTGACAAATTCGAGCGTCACCCGGAGCGAGCCTTCGGCCCGATCCTCTGGACCACCTACACCTTCGACAACGACGGCACCTCTGCCTCTTGGCGCAGGCAGCCCCCTTCGCCCGCAACGAGAAGCTCGATGCGGAACTGCGCCTGCCCGGCCGCGAACCGGTGTCGGCCACTTTGGATCCGGTTTCGCGCAGTGCCCGCTTCCGCATGCTCAAGCTCGATCCCGCGAAGGACTACGCTTACGAAGTGCTGCTCGCCGGCGACTCCTACAAGGGCACGGTACGCGCAGCGCCGACGGGCCGCCCGGTGAAACTCGCCTCGCTCTCCTGCGACGGCGGCTCGGAACTACACGGTGAACTGGTGGCGAACGTCCAGGCCCAGTCACCCGATTTCATTGCCTTCTTGGGCGATCAGGTCCGTGCGGACAGCGGCGGCTATGGCTGCCTCTTCGATCGCCGGTCGAACGACCGCTCGATCCTCTGCTTCCTGCGCAAGTATGCTGTCCACGGCTGGGCGTGGCGGGACACGCTGCGCAATACTCCTTCGATCACCCTGCCGGATGATGAGGATGTTTTCCACCACACGCTTTGGGGAGCCGCCGGCAAGGCCGCCGATATCAGCGATGGCTACGGAGCCGCCTGTGAAGATTCCGGCGGCTACAAGATGTCCGTGGAATTCGTGAATGCGGTGCACCGCTGCCAGACCGGCAACCTACCCGACCCTGCCGATCCCTCGGCCTGCCGGAGCGGAATCAGCGTTTATTTCACCCGCCACGCCTGGGGGCCGCTTGATTTCGCGATCCTGGCCGACCGCCAGTTCAAGTCCGCACCGAAGGCTCTCTTCCCGGCGGCGGGCATCGCGGCCGGCTGGGCTACCGCTGCGGACTCGCAAGCAAAGGCCTCAGTGGCTGCTGACCTCGACTTGCTCGGCATCCGCCAGGAGAACTTCCTGAGCCGCTGGGCCAAGGCTCCGGCGAAGGGCTCGAAATTCCGCATCGCCCTCTCCCAAGCCCCGTTCTGCGCCGCAGAGACCCTCCCCAAGGCGGAAAACGATGACCGTCGCTTGGCCGAATTGCAGGTCTATCCTACCGGGCAATTCCCGCCCGACGATGAACCGAAGGCCGATTTCGAAAGCAACGGCTGGCCGCAGGCACCCCGCCTGAAGGCTCTGAAGTTCCTCGGCGAGGCCCACGCCGTTCATCTCTGCGGCGATCGCCAGCTCGGCATGACCGGCCAGTATGGACTGGAGAATGGTGCGGAGGGTCCGTGGTGGATCAGCTCCCCGGCGATCGACAATTCCATGCCGCGCCGCTGGATGCCTGCCAAGGAAGGCAAGCAGCACCGTGATGGCGACCCGAAGGGGACCGGTGCCTTTGCGGATGCCTTTGGCAATCCATTCACCATTCACGCGGTGGCGAATCCGCAGGACCGCAGCCGGGATCCGGAAACCGTCCGCAAGCGCGCAACGGGCTACACCATGACAACATGGGACCCGTCCGGCAAAGTGCGGGTCGAGACTTGGCCTTCATGGGCATCACCAAGCAAGCCGGCTCCGGACAACAGGCCCTACGAGGGCTGGCCGATTACAATCGATCCAGCGAGCGGGAAGCGGGTGGAATGAGCCAAGCACGCAGCCGATCCTTGGTATCTTTTTGCTTCCGGGAATTCACAGTCCGCTTGGCCACGTTCGTCGTGACCCTGCGCCTGCCGCTGGGATGAGCGGAATTCGTTCTGTCCATGAAACCCCTTTGACGAACGCGCCACCTTGGTATGATTCCCCTCGGCGGACACTTTTTGCCCTCGCCATTAAGGCCGTTCCCGCCTACCCCGCACCCGCCATGAGCGCCACGCAACTCGATCAACTGAAGCAGTTCACCACCGTCGTTGCCGATACCGGCGACTTCGAGTCGATGAAGGCCTACCAGCCGCAGGACGCGACCACCAACCCGTCGCTGATTCTCCAAGCATCGGAGAAACCGGCTTACAAGCACCTCGTCGACAAAGCCGTGGCCGAGTTCAAGGGCGGCTCGCTCTCCGGCCAAGCGCAGATCGATGCCGTGCTCGACCGCATCCTGATCCTCTTCGGTCTGGAGATCCTCAAGATCGTCCCGGGCCGCGTTTCGACGGAAGTCGATGCCCGCCTGTCCTTCGACACCGAAGCCACCGTGGCCAAGGCCCGCCACCTGATCGCCGAATACGCGAAGGAAGGCATCGCCAAGGAGCGCGTGCTGATCAAGATCGCCTCCACTTGGGAAGGTATCAAGGCCGCCGAGATCCTCGAGAAGGAAGGCATCCACTGCAACCTGACCTTGCTCTTCTCCTTCGCCCAAGCCGTCGCTTGCGCCGAAGCCGGTGTGCGTCTCATCTCGCCCTTCGTCGGCCGTATCCTCGATTGGTACAAGGCCTCGACCGGCAAGACCTTCGAAGGCGACGAAGATCCCGGCGTGATCTCGGTGAAGCAGATCTACACCTACTACAAGAAGTTCGGCTACAAGACCCAGGTGATGGGAGCCTCCTTCCGCAACAAGGGTGAGATCCTCGCGCTGGCCGGTTGCGATCTGCTGACCATCAGCCCTGGCCTGCTCGGCGAGTTGGCTTCCTCCGGCGATCCGATCGAGCGCCGCCTCTCCCCGGAGGAATCCGCGAAGGCTGATCTCCAGAAGGCGACATTCGACGAGAAGTCCTTCCGCTTCGCGCTGAACGAAGACGCGATGGCCACCGAGAAGACCGCCCAAGGTATCCGCGCCTTCGCCGCGGACATCGTGAAGCTGGAGAAGCTGGTGGCCGGACTGCTCTGAACGAGCCCGACCTCTTCAAAATTAAAAAACGAAGAAGGCCCCGCGAGCTGACGCTCGCGGGGCCTTCTCATTCTAACATCATGCGGGACCTCAGGGTGTCACCACAGCCCTCAGGAAGCCCTTGATCGAGGTAGGCGTTCCATTCGAGCCGCTGAGGCTGAAGCTGCGGTATTCATATCCCGCGGGCGCTGCGGGCAAGCCGGTGATCACCGGGCTGACCACCGTGACCGTGGCGGGGAATGAAGCGAGGTTGTTACTCCCTTCAATCTTGTAGGTGTATCCGTCCTTGGTGGCAGTCGGAGACGGGCTTCCCGTGAATACGGGAGTGCCTGCTCTCACAGCGATGGTGAGCAGCAGCTCCTTGTCGGTGTCCGCATCGGCACCGCTGTCCGCGATCAGCACATAGGACTTCGCGTTGTTGGAGCCGCTGTTAGGCGCGCCGCCCATGGCGAACTCAAGGGAGTTTGCATCGCCATCATGGTCGGGGTCCGCGCCCGCACCGACGATCGCAGGATTCGTCTCACCGGGGAAGTAAGTGGCAATCCATGCCGCGTAGCCGCTCGGGGTACCAGAAGACACGAGCTCGATCTGGTGCGCGGCCGTGTTGTAATTCACGGCGTAACCGGCAGGCAGATCCAACACGGTAGCGAAGGTCCCGGTGAGCGTCCCCGTGTAGGAGGCGATCACATAGGTTCCAAGCGTGGCACCTGCTCCCACGGGATTCACGTCAAGCGTGGCACCGGTGATGTCCAGATTGCCGCCTGCGACGATGCGGTCCGATCCGGTATTGGTCACGTCACAGGAGTAAACCCCTGCCACCTTCACATTGCCGGTGGCATTCAGAGCACCCGAGGCCGAACGAATCTGAATCCCCGCAGTGGTCAGATTGGGCAAGGTGAAGGCCGTGTAGGAATTGCCATCGAGCGGATCCGCCGGTGTGGTGGTGGTGAATCCGACGCCCTTCCCGGGTCCCCAGTTGGAGGTGGAGACGGGACCAACACCACCGGCCCCTTGGCCGGCCGAGAGACTGACAGGATACCAGCCTGGTCCCGTCGAAGTGAAGGAACCCGAAGTGGCCACGTCCCAAGCACCATTCGAAAGCACGGTGGCACCTCCAATGCTGAGCGCGATCGAGTCATCGAAATTCTCAGCGAAGTAATAGACCGTGCCAGCAGTGCCCGGCAGGTAGATCTCCCCTGAGTAGATGTAGGTGGTTGAATTCGGAATCACCACTCCGCTGGTGTTGTGTAATTCCTGGAAGTCGCCGGTCGTGGTCACCGTGGAGGTGGCACCGGATACCGCAGTGCGGACCAACTGGTCATTCGCCGAGGGCGGGCCGCTCGGGGAAACCGTGCCACCGCTCGCAACATTGAGGGAAGCCAGCGTGCCATTCGCGACCAAGGAGGCCGAAGCCGCGACGGAGACCGCACTGTTAGGAAGCGATCCCGCGACCAAGGTGCCGCCGTTGACGCTGGTCGCGCCGCTGTAGCTGGCGGTGCCGCTCAGCGTGAGCGTATTCGGCCCGGCCTTCACCAGCGCGAGGTTATTCTCATTCGTGCCGCTGCCACCGAGACTGCCACTGAAGCTGGCGTCCGCCACCGTATCAAAGGCGTCGATCGCCGGACTGACGGTGAGCGTCGAAGCCGTCGCGGACGCGCCGGTGATCCGGCCCGAACCGGTGAGCTTCTTGACGCTCTGGCTGGTGCCGCCAAGCGCGAGAGTAGCACCGGCGCTGGTCAGGCTCAGGTCGGCTGCTGCTCCGATCGCCTGATTGACGCCGGTGATGACCTTGCCGGCTTCAATCCGGAGAGCCTCATTCTCGGCAGTCGCGGCGCCATTGAGGCGGAGCGACCCCTCACCACGCTTGATCAGGCCGTACCCCTGGCTATGAACATTGAGCGGCCCGTTAACGATGAGATCGCCGGTCGCATTGTTGTCACCAACATCAACCCGCATGGCCATGCCGTAGCCCATCTGGACGAGCTGGATATTGGAATCAATCACCGAGCCGGAAGCGGGTGAACTGCAAGTCAGACCGACGCTGTTGATGTCGAAGATGCCGAGGCCAGCCAAGCCGTCGCCATATTGGCGGATGGTGGAAGGAGCATCGAGCAGGTTCAGGCCGCCGCTCACATTGTAGGTGGTGCCGCCCTTGAGATAGAGACCGCTGGTGTCCGAAACAGCGTTGCCCCTGACGTCCATCTTGGTATTCGCATAGCCGCCTCCGGTCGTATAGCCGATCTTCAGGGTGGCCCCCGACAGGACGACGTATGCATTGTCGGCCGCCTTCTTCTGCACTTCCATGGTCCCCTCGCCCACGGTGGCAGTGCCGGTCCAGGTGGAGTTGCCGGTGGTCGTGATGGTGCCGGTGCCGAGCTTGGTCAGGAATCCCGGCCCTGAGATCACGCCGCCCAAGGTCTGGCTGGCCGAGCTGCCGAAGACGATGTCCCCGCCGGTCGCAATATCGCCGGGATAAGTCGGAGCGCCCAAGGTGCCCGCTCCGGAAATTTCAAGGATGCCGCCGCTCACCACCGTATTCCCGGTGAAGGTATTCGCGGTGCTGATCGTGACGTAGCTGTTGCCGCCCTTCACGATGCCACCGGTGCCCCCGATGGAACCGCCTCCCGAAATGGTGTAATCGCTGTCGTCATCGGGAAACTCGACGGAAGCCGGGGTCACCGCAGCGGTGAGTGAGACATTGGTCACCGTCGAGTCGGCAGTGAAACGGGTGATGAGGCCGTTACCGAAAGCGCTCGGGCTCCCGTTGCGCAGCCAGTTGAGCGCGCTGGCGTTCCAGAGATTGCTGGCACTCCCAGTCCAGGACTGCGTGGCGCTAATGCTCACGGACACCGTGGGACTGGTCACCGGGCTGCCGGGGAAGGCGCTGCTGGAGACGACCATATCGTAGGTGCCGCTGTCAGAAGTCGCCGCGCCGAACACGGTATACTCAAGGGAGTTCGCACCGGGGATATTCGTCCCGTTGTGCCGCCACTGGTAGCTGAGCGTACCGATCCCGATCGCATTGGCAGTGAGAGTGAAAGTCTCCCCCACCGGCGCACTGGTGGTGCTCGGTGAGATCCGCGTGATCAAGGGCTTGTCCGTGATGATCACGCCAGCGAGCCCGCTGGTCACACCGCCGGTGTTGTTCGGGCCACTCAAGGTCAGGGTATCACCATCCAAGGGAGTGCTCATGGAGCCCAAGGCCCATTTCGCGGAATGCGCGGAGTAGTAGCCCCCCGTTGTATTGATGGTGAAATAGTCCAGAGACTGGCTCGTGCTGCCGCCGTCGTCGCTCACGCTCAGCGGCGCGAAGCTGCTACTGTCATTGCCAGCGACCACCGGCTGGATCACGTAGCCATTCGGGAAAGTCGCGGCGAGGTGGCTGACGGTAACGGAGAAGCCGGGAGAGCCCCCCGCCCCGCCGGTAGCACCGCCATAGATCGCGCCATTCAGTACGTCGGTTTCGCCCGCCGGCAGGTCGGGGCTTCTGCCCGGATTGGTGCCGGTGAAGAAATTGTTCCCGTCGGTGTAGGCTACCGCCAGGGGGCCGGCGGTGAAGCTCCCGCTCGTCACATAGCTATCGTAGGTCCACGTCGCCGCGTCATTGCTGGCCGGGGTGTAGGAGGTCGACCAGTTCGCGGCCGGCACGCCAAAGGCGGGGCCCGAGACCACCCGGCCGTTGTTCGGGTCATTCGCGGAGCCGTAGCTTCCCCAAAAATTGATACCGATGGTGGTGAGCGCTTGGCTCTGGCTGGCCCCCAGCATCATGGCCGCCACGGGCACAGTCATGAGCGTCTTGTGGAGAATGGGGCGACGTTTTCTTTTCATGAGGTCTTTGAGCGTTAGTGAGGTCGAGGTCGAACTTCCCGTCGCGGATTCAGCCCAATTAGGGGAATAAGCCGAAATTCTGCGGGATTACTGCAATACAACCCTCCAAATACGGAGAAGTTGCCATCAGGTATCACATTCCGTTCCATTTTGTGCATTATAATGAAGTTTTCAGGAAATACTTGAAGCGGATCCTCCAAGAGGCTCTATCCGGTGGCACACCACCCACCGGAGGATTTTTGAGCGCGGGGGTCACGCGGTCGCGCCACGGCGGTAGCAGCCATGAGTGCGGATCGAGCCAAACTACTGTCTTCCCCCCGTGAAGCCGCCCGCTGGCGGGAGGCACAGGAGCACTTGCTCCGTGGCCGGCACGCCGCGGCCCAGAAGCAGTATCGCGGCCTCGTCCGCGACTACCCGGGAGTCGCCGAACTTTGGTTTGAGCTCGGCAACTCGGCCGCGGGCGAATTGGATTTCCCGGCGGCGAATCAGGCTTATTCGCGGGCGCGCGAACTGGCCGGGGACAACGCTGCGCTGCTCTCCCTGCTCGGCCAGCAATACCAGACCCTGCGGCAAGCCGATGACGCCCGCCGCTGCTACGAGCAGGCCGCCGGCGTGGCTCCCCGCTCGATCGACTCGCGGATCAATCTGGCCGTGTGGCTGGAAAAGGAACGCCGCGTGGAAGAGGCGTGGGACCAGACCCAAGCCGCCCTCGAAATTGATCCCCGCGATGATCAGGCCCGCTACTTCCAGGCCTTCCTGCTCCACCGCCGGCACCAGAACGAAGAGGCTGCCGAGGAGCTGAGGAACCTGATCAAGGGCGGCCCCCGCTATCCCTACGTCAAATACGCCAGCCGCCATTTGCTCGGCGTGGTCTGCGACCAGCTCGGCGACTTCGACGAGGCGATGCGCTGGCTGCTGGAAGCCAAACAAGAGATCCGGACCCTGACCGACACCAAGGTCCTTGAGCGCGGCTACGACGAGGGCGTCCGGCTCCGGCACCGGCTCTTGGATTCTTTCAAGCCGGACGCCATCCGCCGTTGGCGTGAGGGAACTCCGGAAGGAGACGGGCCCCGGCTGGCATTCCTGGGAGGACATCCGCGCAGCGGGACTACCCTGCTGGAGCAGGTGCTGGATGCTAATCCCGACTTGCTGGCCTTCGATGAGCCGGTGGCCTTCAACCAGGAGATCACCAGCAGGATTCCCTTGGCCTCCACGCAGGGGGATGCGCTGTTCCGTCAGCTCGATCTTCTCCCTCCGGCAAAGCTCGGGGAGATGCGGCAGCGCTACTTGAAAAGCCTGCTCCGCGAGGCGGGAGAATTGGAGGGCAGCCCTGTCCTCTTGGACAAGAATCCCTCTCCCACTGCATCCCTGGGCATCTGGCTGCGCGTGTTCCCAGCTATGAAGGTGATCATCGCCCTGCGCGATCCGCGGGATGTAATCACGAGCTGCTTCTTCATGAACGTGATGCTCAACTCCACCAATGTGAATTTCCTGAGCCTGGAGCGCACGGTGAAGCACTACCGCGACCTCATGGATATCTGGCTGCGTCTGCGCGAGTTTGAGGGCTTCGATTGGATTGAGTCGCGCTATGAAGATCTGGTCGGGGATCTCGACAAGGAAGGCAGACGAGTGACCGAATTCCTCAATCTGGATTGGCACGCGGGGCAATCGCAATTCCACGAAACCGCGAGCCAAAAACTGCTCTACGCACCAACCTATCACGATGTGACACAGAAGGTGCACCGGCGCGCCGTCGGACGTTGGGAAAACTACCGCAAATACCTGGAGCCGCTGCTCCCCGCGCTCGATACCTATTGCCGGGCATTTGGCTATTCGCCCTGAGTTGAGGGGCGAATGGTTCTTTGCCGGGAGCGGGGGTACATTTTTCGGACTATCCCGAGAGGCAGAATGGGAGTATGAGGACTATTCGCCAACCCGCGACTCGGCATGACCTCATTACCGGGAAAGCTGTGCGATGACGCCTTGGGGCAGGAATTCCCGCTCGATATCCTGAATGTAATCGGCCGCACCCGCGACTCCGGCATCATGGTCCAGGACCCCAGAGTCTCCCGCCGCCACGCGATCATCCGCCAGCAGCACGACGGCTACTGGTTCCTCGACCTCGGTAGCACCAATGGCAGCTACATCAACGGCAAGCGGGTCACCACCTCGCAACTCCTGTTGCCAGGCGACATGATCCGCATCGCCGAGCGGCATTTTCGTTTCGATGGGAATCGGAACATGCCCCACGGCACGGGAGAGACCACGATGAGCGACCGGACGATCATTGATATTCGCACGGGAGATGTCGTGATGTTGGTCAGCGACATCCAAGGCTTCACCCGGCTCTCCGAAAAGCTATCTCCGGATCAACTGGCACCAGTCATCGGATCCTGGTATCATCTGACGGAGCAAATCCTCGCAAACTACGGCGCGACGCTGGACAAATTCATCGGCGATTGCGTTCTCGGCTACTGGCAGGAGACCTCCCTCGCAGCCCGTGGAGCGGCCCTCAAGGCCGCGCATGAAATGGGACAGGCCTGCGCCGCGGTGCAGGAACAGCACCGCACGCTGCTAAGATCCACGGGATTGGCTTTCCACTCCGGAACGGGAGTCCACATGGGCACCGCAGCCTACGGAGCCATCGGCCCCGGCGAATTCACCTTGATCGGTGACGCGGTGAATCTGACCTTCAGGCTAGAAGCCTTGACCCGGGAAGTGGGTTACAACGTGCTTCTCAGTTCGGAGCTTCTGGCCGGTTGGCAAGAGGGCCGCGACTGCTGCCGTTGCCTCGGCCCCCGCCATGTGAAAGGACGCGACCAAACGGTCGAAGTTTACGCGCTCGAGCAAGCACCATCCGCTGCCGGCACCGCGAGACCGCGAGGGAATTCAGCGCCCCATCCACATCCCCCATCATGCGTGAGCACACCCAATGGCTGAATGCCAGCACCGGATCCTGCGACGACGCCCGCTTCGGCGAATTGTATGCCGAGCTGAAGAAGATTGCACTGGGGCGGATGGCGATCGAGCGGAGCGGCCAAGCGATTGAGGCGACCGAGTTGGTTCACGAAGCATGGCTGCGCTTGCAGAAATCGATGCCGGAATCGTGGCGCGACCGAGGCCAATTCTACGCTGCCGCAGCAGAGGCGATGCGGCGGATCCTGGTGGAAACCGCCCGCCGCAGACTGGCGGCGAAGCGCGGTGGTGGAGAGATCAGCCTGCCCTTGGAAGATGTGCAACTCCCCGCACCGTTGGCAGACGAACGTTTGATCGGCATCCACGAAGTGCTGGATGAGCTCGAAGCAGATGATGAGCTCAAGGCAAAGATCGTGAAACTCCGATTCTTCAGCGGCATGAACTACGATGAGATCGCTGCTCTCCTGCGGGTCAACGAGAAGACCATTCGCCGCCATTGGGCGCTGGCCAAGCTGTGGCTCTACCGCGCGATGGAAAAAAACCGCGAAGTTTAGTGTCCGCATTTTCCTGCCTTTTGCGCGTGTCGGGGTGAAATGAATCTCCCCGCCGACGCCATCTTCTCCCGGGCCTTGGAGTTGGAAGATCCGGAACGCGCCGACTATCTCAAGTCCGCTTGTGGCGGCGATGCGGAGCTAAGGCTTCAAGTGGAGCGCATGCTCGTGGAATACCGCAAGGCCGATGCCTACTTCGCGGAAGCAGACGGAGCCACGCTAGGTGCAGAAGACTTCAACGCAGAGAACTTCAAAGAACGATACGCCGAGAAGGAAGGCGACGTGATCGGCCCTTACAAACTGCGCCAGCTGATCGGACAGGGTGGCTTCGGCGTCGTATGGATGGCCGAGCAACTCGCTCCGATCTCCCGGATGGTCGCGCTGAAGGTGATCAAGGCCGGGATGGACACGCGCCAAGTGCTGGCGCGCTTCGAAGCGGAGCGCCAGGCGCTCGCGATGATGGACCACCCCAATATCGCGCGGGTACTGGATACGGGTTCCACGGCCTCAGGTCGTCCCTACTTTGCGATGGAATTGGTGAAGGGAATTCCGATTACCGATTATTGCGACGGTTGCAATCTCGGCACCCGCGAGCGGCTCACCCTCTTCAGCGACGTTTGCTCGGCAATCAACCACGCCCACCAGAAGGGCGTGATCCATCGCGACATCAAGCCATCCAACGTGATGGTCACGCTGCATGGCGACAAGGCGGTGGCCAAGGTCATCGACTTCGGGATCGCAAAGGCAACCCAAGGCAAGCTGACGGACAAGACCCTCTTCACGCGCTTCGAGCAGATCATCGGCACGCCGACTTACATGAGCCCGGAGCAGGCTGCCCTGAGCGGCTTGGACATCGACACGCGCAGCGACATCTACGCCCTGGGAATCCTGCTCTACGAACTCCTGACGGGAAAGCCTCCCTTCGATGCCAAGTCCTTGCTCTCCGCCGGCTATGAGGAGATGCGGCGGATCATCCGCGAGGTGGAACCGCCGAAGCCATCCCTGCGGCTGAGCTCAGTCGCCGGGGAAGAACGCGTGGCATTGGCGAGATCACACCACATCGATCCCTCCAAGCTAAGCCGCCTCGTGGAGCCTGATCTCGACTGGATCGTAATGAAGTCGATCGAGAAGGACCGCACCCGGCGCTATGAAACCGCGAACGCCCTCGCGATGGACATCCGGCGCTTCCTCACCGGTGAACCGGTCAGCGCCTCTCCGCCCAGTGCCGCCTACCGCTTCAAGAAATTCGTGAAGCGCAACAAGCTCGCCTTTGGGACAGCCTCCGCTGTCGTCGCGGCACTGGTCCTCGGCCTGGGAGTCTCGCTTTGGCAAGCGGTCGAAAAGACACGCGCGTATCAACGCGCGGAGGCCTCGGAACGGAAGAGCCGCGAGGTGGCCACCTTCCTGAAGGACATGCTCAATGGCGTAGGCCCCGCAGTTGCCTTGGGCAAGGATACCACCTTGCTGAAAGAGATCCTGGACAAGACGGCGGAAAGGATCGCGACGGACTTGAAGGGGCAACCCGAGGTGGAAATGGAATTGCGGACCACGCTTGGCGACGTCTATCGGGCGATCGCGGAGCAGAGGACCGCGGAGCTGATGTACCGCCGCGCGCTGGAACTCAGTCTCAGCGCCTATGGTGACGATGACGAGAGGGTGGCCACCGCGAAAAACAACCTCGCCCTCGTGCTCTCGGAAAAAGCCGACTATCCGGAATCCGAGAAGCTGTTCCTCGAAGCGATCGCCACCTATAAGAAGGCAGGCAGGAATTCCAGCGAGGACCTTGCGGGTGCGCTCAATAACCTCGGCGTGGTGTATCGTGACAACAGCAGGCTCGAGGAAGCGGAAGCCGTGCAGCGCGAGAGCCTCGAGATCGTCCGGAAGCTGCATGGCGATGATCATGTGAAGACCGGCTACTGTGAGATCAATCTCTCGATCATCCTGGTGCGTGATCGCAAGCTTGAGGGGGCGGAGTCTTATGCCCGTTCCGCGGTTGACTTGTTCCGCAAAATCCATGGCAGGGACGATCCCGAAACGGCCACTGCCCTCGGGAACCTGGCGATGGTGCTAAGAGAGGGAGGAAAGCTCCCGGAAGCGGAGAAGACCGCGCGGGATGCGGTGGCGATGTTCCAAAAGGTGCTGGATCCCCTTCATCCGGAAATCGCCAGGTCCATGATCGAACTGGCGACTACCCTGACCTGGGAGGGCAAGCTCGAAGAGGCGGAGACGAAGTGCCGGGACGCCCTGGCGATTCTCCGCAAACGCTACGGCAGCGAAGACCGCTACGTCGCCTACGCCATCAGCGAACTTGGCAACATCATGGCAGCCCAAGGAAAAATGGATGAAGCTGCGGAACTCCAGGAGGAAGCGCTCGCCGTGCGCCGCAAGGTCCTGCCACGCAATCATCCCGAAATCGTCCGCTCGCTCTCGTCCCTTGCGCAGCTCCACTTCATGCTGGGCCACCTTGAAGAATCCGAGCACGTCACGAGGGAGGCGCTTGAGATCACGCTCCAAGTGGCAAGCAAGGGCAACTCGGATCTGGTCCAAATCTACCAGCACCTCGGCCGGGTGATTGGTGAGCAGAAACGCTTCGCGGAGGCGGAGACCGTATTGCGCGAGGGCCTGCGCTACCAGCGGGAGATCCACCCCACCGACAATGGCGACACGGTCGGCTTGCTCGGCAGCATCGGCAGGACTTTCGGGGAACGACAGCAATTCGCGGAAGCCGAACGCTACTATCGCGAAGCCAAAGTCATCTGCGATGCGCGGGCCGACATCTCGCCTGGCATCCATGGCAGCATCCACAGCGGCTTGGGTGGAGTGATCGTAGCCGCCAATATCGCGGCAACCCAAGCACCCGACAAAGAACGGCAGGATCGCTTTGCCGAAGCGGAGAAGCTCCTGCTCTCCGCGGTGGAGATGATGGACCGTAGCACGGACACGCCACCGGAAATCAGGCTGATTGCCATCAGACGCTTGGTGCGCCTCTACATCGCTTGGAACGAGGCCTTCCCCGACCCCCAGCTTCCGACCAAAGCGGCCGCCTTCCAAAAAAAGCTCACAACCTCGGGCTCGATTTCCCCCGCTTTAAGATGAACCGCCATGAACTCTTCCCACCATTCCCTCTCCACCCGTGCCACACCACGCATCCGCCTCCTGACGGCCTTGATCGTGGTTGGCACGGGGCTCCATTCTTCTTTGGCCACGCCATGGGTGCCTGCGGACCTCCCGGATCTGAACTGGACCGATGTGGCGATCTCCGCCGACGGCAGCAAGCTGGTGGCCGTCTCCGATGATTATCCAGGATACGTCTATCTCTCAGCCGACTCCGGGGGCACTTGGAACCCCGCTGAAATCGATCCGGGGGCATGGACCACCGTTGCCTGCTCCGCGGACGGAACCAAGCTGGTCGTCGCTGGCAACAACTATCCCGACGGCCCGGTTTATCATTCCAACGATTCGGGACTTAGCTGGCAGCGAGCCAATATCGAGCCCCATGGCTGGCAGGAATCGTCATCCTCCGCGGATGGCAGCAAGCTGATCCTTGCCTCCGAGGACTATCCAAAGGCTCCCGTTTTCATGTCGACCGACTTCGGGGCAACTTGGACACCTGCTGGCGTCGGCGGACACCTCTGGACCTGCCTTGCCGCGTCCGCCGATGGCAACAAGGTCTTGCTCAATGGTGCCGAATTTCCGGACGGGCCGGTCTTCCGGACCACGGACGCGGGTGTGACCTGGCAGCAGGTGCCCCTCTTTCCTTATTCCTGGACAGCGGTGGCATGCTCTGCGGACGGCACCCAACTCGTCATCACCAGCGATGTGCCGCCCTATGGGCCGTGTTACCGTTCAGCGGACTCCGGTGCCAACTGGACGCAGATGCCCGCCCCGTACGGGAACTACATGGCGGCGGCATCGTCAGCGGATGGGACGACCATCGTCCTCGCTTCTGCACTCATCGAAGGGGTAAGCGGGGAAATCTTTATCTCGAGGACTTCCGGTGGCACTTGGAGGAACACCCTTGCGCCGATTGCAGAGTGGCATTCCGTGGCCATATCCGCCGATGGCATGAAGCAGATCGCCGCGAACAAACAACACGGGGTTTACATCCGCGTGGAAGAAGCAGCGATGCTGCCGTATCCGGTGCAAGTGACATCGATCGACCCGATTTGGGGCAACTATATCCAATTTCAAGGAACGCCCGATTCCGACTACACGGTGCTTGCTTCTCCCGATCTCGCCGAATGGGATGAGCTGGGCTTTGCATGGCAAACCGCACCAGGAAGCTACCTCTTCATAGATTTTGATGCGGGCGGAGACCGGAAACGCTTCTACAAGGTGCGGACGCATTGAGACGGATTCCGGCCTAACAGAAAAGGCATCTACTTCGGCCAGGCCACCTCGGGCTTCTTGCCCTGCCAGTAGGGTTGGCTTGGATCGAGGAGGCTCTTGCCATTCACGATCACCTCGCCCTTCTCGTTGATCGGCTGGACTGTCACGGAGAGGTCATTTCGCAGCACCACAGCCTTGCCGTCGAAGACCGCCGGATCGAACTCCATCTTCCCGGGAAGCAGTGCTGCCACCACCAAGGGTCTGCTAGGGTCGTTGGACGCGGAGGCACCGGGGAAGTAGGCGAACTCGCATTCCCCTCGGGCGAAAGCTTCGGACTCGGTAGTAAACTTGTTATCGGCAGGCTTGGCGGGAGCACCGAATTGGAAGAGCTTCTCGTTCTTCAGCCCTGCGAGAAGCAGTTGGCGGAAGAAGTCGTTGGAGGTTTTCCCTTCCAACTTGAATTCCGTCCCCGTCGCTTCTTTCACGTCCTTGGCGGTCTCCGCATTGGGATAGGCACCGTATTCACTGTCGAATTCGATCAGCGCCACGCCGATCTGCTTCAGGTTGTTGATCGCCACCGTGCGCGTTGCCGCCAGCTTCGCCTTGTCCAGCCCCTCTGCCGGTTTCGCCGGGGTCTCTTGGGCCGAGAGGGATGCAAGCAGGCCTACACTCAGACAGATGGGGAGAAGAAGTGTTTTCATGACTCTGTGGACTATGGCATATCAGCTTCGAATGCACGGGCAAGGGGAAGCTTCGTTTGGAAATGTAGTGGCCCGGGCGGCTACTTCGGCCACGAACGGGCGCTCGCAGAGCGGCACTCCTTTACTTGTCTTCCTTCACCACCAACGCCTCCAGGGCGACAGCTAATGAAGCAGAAGTCAACTGGTCGCAGACCCGCTTCCAGAATGCGTCCAGTCCCTCTTGGCCGGGCACGACCACGGCGCGGCGGCCTTCGGGGGCTTTAATCGGAGCGGCATCGCTTCCGCCCAAGCCGACGAGATGCACCTTCCCGGCCATCAGGCTGCGCAGGATCAGACCGGCATCCGCGACCTTCACCGGCAGCTTGAAGACATCCCCGGCGGAAGCTGCCACGGCGTCAGGCTCAAAGGGTGAAGCTCCCTCCACACCGAAGAGCACTGCCGCGGCTCCCGCACCAGCAGCGAGGCGGACCAGTTCCCCGGCACCCGCGGCATCAGTAGCGCGTGGGCAGACGACCAGCAGGGCATCGGCAGCCAGCACCTTCTTCACGTAAGCTCCCACCTCCGCGGTTTCCTGGGGCTGCTTGGCCAAGGCGATCACTCCGCCGTGGCGCTCCGGATTTCCGAGCGCGGCCAGCTCCGCTTGCGGCAGACGCTGCACCTCCAAGCCACTCCACAGAGGAATCTCCCACGGGTGATCTTCCGCCTGGATGACCCCAGGCACTTCCCACCAGCCGGCGAGCGCGGCTTCGATCATGGCCTGACCTTCGAGCAGCATCCAGGGATCGCGACGCTCTTGGAGCTGCGCATGAAGAGGGACGAGCCAGTCGGGTGCTTCCACGCGGAGACGCGTAACAGCGCTGGGCCGAATGACGAATTCAGAATTCCCGGATGACGAATGAGGTGTAGAAGAGAGCGTCATGCGGCTGCTCTGCTGCCTACTCCTGATCAGCGCCGCGGCAGCCGAGCCGCTGCCGAAGGACTTCACGCCGCTGCCAGCGGTGCTGGAGCCCCAGCCGGACGATGGTGGGCGCAAGGTCTGGAACACGCGCTATTTCCGTTTGGACTCCGACATGGAGTTGCGGCCGAACGAACTCGCGCGGCTTTCACAAGTGGCGGATAGCACGGCGATGGTGGTGAAGAACTATCCCCTGCCCCTCTTCGCTCCGCCAGAGGGTCTGCGCTCGCGGATCGCGATCTACAAGGAGGGCCGGGACTACGTCGCGGCCGGTGGCTTCGCCGGTACGGCGGGCTTCTATTTCTCCCGACGGGCGGTGGTACTGCTGGAGGGTGAGTATTTTGTGGAGGGTGCCGGCAAGGGACTGCCACCGAACTACAACGAGGACATCATGGCCCACGAGGTGGTGCACCTCTGCATGCATCGTGTGAACCGCCGCTTGCCGCAATGGCTGGTGGAGGGCATCGCCGAATACTTCTCCTGCGCACACAGCGGTGGAGGGCGTTACTCCTTCACCGACATCGACAAAAGCCTGCGCGATCACTTGCGCAGCCGCCTGAGCCCGAAGGATCCCGGCATTCCGCTACAGCCGGTGGCGGATCTCGCGACGCTGGATGGCCACCAGTGGCTGGAGCACGTCACCGGCATCGCCCAAGAGGATCGCTACCAAGCCTATGCCACCGCGCTGCTACTGGCGCACTACTACCTGCATGGCGGAGAGGCCCGGCTGGAGGCCGTCCGAAGGGCCCTAGTGGACGAGAAGCCTGCGGACCTCATCACCCCGGCCGATGGGCCGAAGATTCAGGAGGCAATGAGCCGCTATTGGAGGTCCCGCGGCCTCACCCTCGAGTTTCCGGCGAAAGAGTGAGGAAATTTCCCCATAAATGCGGAGCCGGGGCCGATTTTGGGAACATGTGGCGACTTTTTACCTAATTTAATTCTTTCCAATCCCTGATTATCTGGCAATTTCATTCACGTGCAGCGGCGCTTCGGTGCCGTCACCACAACTGAGAAAGACCGGCAGGTCTCAAAGATTGGCTCTCGATCCGGGGGGATTTCGACCAGTCTTCCTGCAAGGGCTTTCAAAGTTCAGAAAAGGCGCGAATTGTGATTCCGGGGGGACTTGCGATTCGCGCCTTTCAACTTTTCAAGGGCTGACCTTTGCCCCCTTCCCCGCTCCGTGATTGGCTAGCCGCGAATGAAGATTGGCATCGCCCAACTCAATGCGGCGATCGGGGATTTCCCGGGGAATGCGAAGCGTCTGCTGCATGCCTACCGGGAGTGCCTGGAGGGCGGCGCAGATGTGGTGGTCACGCCGGAGCTGTCCTTGGTGGGATATCCGCCGCGCGACCTGATCTTCAGGTCTCAGTTCGTGCCGAAGTGCCTACAGGCGCTGGACTACCTGGCGAGCGAGATCAAGGAAGTGCCGCTTCTGGTGGGCTACATCGATCACAATACAAGCGGGAAACCCGGCAAGCCTTTCCGCAACGCGGCGGCCCTGCTCGCCGGCGGGGAGATCCGGGCGAAGCTCTGGAAGACGCTGCTGCCCGCCTACGACGTATTCGATGAAGGGCGCTACTTCGAGCCGGGCGAGGCCTGCGAGCCGGTGCTCTGGAAAGGCCAGCGGCTGGGCATCACGATCTGTGAAGACATCTGGACGGAGGACTTCCTGCAGCGCCCGCTCTACGACCGTGATCCGGTACGGGAGCTCCGCGGCAAAGGGATCGACGTACTGTTGAATCTCTCCGCTTCCCCTTTCCATCTCGGCAAGCCGGCCCAGCGACGGGAACTGATCGGGCGGATTGCGAAGGAGAGCGGGGTGCCGGTGGTCTATGCGAATGCCGTCGGCGGGCAGGATGAATTGCTCTTTGACGGCCACTCGATGGTGGCCGCACCGGATGGCAGGATCGCGGTGCAGATGGAGGGCTTTGAGGAGTCTTGCCGAGTGGTGGATCTCGCAGCCCTGCCGGAACGCGAAGCCCCCCTGGAGCAGCCGCGTGATGAAGGTCAAGTGTATGCCGCGCTAGTCACCGGCCTGCAGGACTACGCGGCGAAGTGCGGATTCCGCAGCGTCTGTCTGGGATTGAGCGGTGGGATCGACTCCGCCCTCACGGCGCTGATCGCCGCCAATGCCTTGGGTCCCGGGAACGTGCATGCCTTGGCAATGCCCGGGCCCTACTCATCCCCCGGCAGCATCAATGATGCACTGGCCTTGGCGCGCACCATTGGGATCCGCTGCGACGTCGTGCCGATCGGGGAAACCTTCGCCGCAGCAAAGAGTGCCATGGCCCCGCTCTCTCAAGGCATGGCGGAAGATGCCACCGAGGAGAATCTTCAGGCGAGGATCCGCGGACTCTATCTGATGGCGCTTTCGAACAAACACGGCCACCTCCTGCTGACCACAGGCAACAAGAGCGAGTTGGCGGTCGGCTATTGCACCATCTATGGCGACATGTGCGGCGGCCTGGCGGTGATCTCGGACCTGCCAAAAACCCAGGTCTACCAGCTCGCCCGCTGGCTGAACCGCGATCAGGAATTCATTCCGTGGAGCACGATCGAGAAGGCTCCCAGCGCCGAGCTGCGCCCCGGGCAGAAAGATCAGGACACCCTGCCGCCCTACGAGGTGCTTGACGCGATCTTGGAGCGCTACGTGGAACAGCAGCTTTCCGCCGAGGAAATCGTGGAACAGGGCTACCCGGAAAGCACCGTCCGCTGGGTCCAGCGCCGGGTGGACCTCAACGAGTGGAAGCGCCAGCAGGCCGCGCCAGGAATCCGGGTGACCAGCAAGGCTTTTGGAACGGGGCGAAGAGTGCCAATTGCACAGGGTTTCCGCTAGCGCCGGGGCCGGATTGTTAGGGTTTTTCCGTAATGGGCCCTTCCCCCCGCGGGCGGCTGCTGCTAAAGCCGTCACGGCATGACTTTGGAGGAAGCACGGCGCATCTTGGGACTAGCCGAAGGGGAAGATCCAAGCGGGCACATGGCAGAGCTCGAGGCCGCCAACCGGCGCATCGCAGAGCTGGTCCGCACCGCCCCGAATGAAACGATCGCTCTACGCTATCAGGACGGCCTGATCGACTTCGAGCGCGCCTTGGAGGTGATGCGCGAGGAACTGGAGAAGAAGGCACAGACTCCGGTCGTCGCAGAGACTCCGGTCGTCGCAGAGGCCCCGGTCGTCGCAGAGGCCCCGGTCGTCGCAGAGGCCCCGGTCGTCGCAGAGGCCCCGGTCGTCGCAGAGGCCCCGGTCGTCGCAGAGGCCCCGGTCATCGCCGAGACTCCGGTCATCGCCGAGACTCCGGTCATCGCCGAGACTCCGGTCATCGCCGAGACCCCGGTC
>NZ_BATP01000061.1 GCF_000739615.1 Haloferula sp. BvORR071 | reverse complement strand
CCTATGTAGTCGCCGCGGGCATCCCCGCGGCGATGGATGCTGGCGCGGAGATCCTTAATCTCTCGCTCGGCGAGCAGGAAGACTGCCCGCTCTTGGGCGATGCCATCCGCATGGCCTTGGATTCAGGCATCATCGTGGTGGCTGCCTCCGGCAATGAAGGCGTGCAGCAGGCAAAATACCCCGCGGCCTATCCGGGAGTGATCGGCGTCGGTGCCATCGATGCCAGTGGCGAGCGCATGGCCTTCTCGAATCTCGGCAGCGGCCTCGGCCTCACCGCTCCCGGCTACGGCGTGAATGCCGCCGGGAGCAATGGCGGCTACGTCAGCATCAGTGGCACCTCCGCCAGCGCGCCGCTGGTGGTCGCCGCCATCGCCGCCACCATGTCCGATGGCTCGGGTCGCCGCGTCTCCGCCACCGAAGCCGCCAAGCTCGTCCTCGCCAATGCCGACGACGAAGGCGCCCCCGGCCCCGACAGCGAATATGGCAGCGGCGTCCTCAACCTCGCCCGCCTGATGAACCGCAATGTCCGCGGCCGCTACGACGCCGCGATCACCTGCCTGCGCCTGCTACCCGCCGCCGGGCCCAATCTCCCGCAGCAGATCGAGGTCACCGTGCAGAACCGCGGCACCGAGATCTTGATCAATAGCCTGTTGGAAATCACCAGCAGCGGCATTTCGACCAAGATCAACGCCACCACCATCGCCCCCGGAGCAAGCCAATCGTTCACAGTCCCCGCAAATGCCAACAGCATCGCCGGAGATGTCTCTGTGTCAGTAGCCTTGGGCAATGGACAGATCGATCTAACACCCGAGAACAACCAGCGCGCGGGCCGCTTTAGCGGAGTCTACTGAGCTAGGGCAAAGCGGACTATTTGGCCTTGGGGGCCGCCCCATCCTTCTTCGGCTGCAGCACCCCGTCGATCGCCGCGAGCAGGGACTTCTCCCCTTTCACGTCTTGATCGAGGGACCAGATCATCACGCCGCCGTAGCCCTCGTCCATCACCAGCTTGGACTTCGCCTGGATAGTCGGGATGCCGTTGTACCAGATGGTCTCTCCCGACTGGTCCACGGTGTGCCCTTCGGGGAACTGCGCCACCACATCCGCATAGGAATAGCCTGACTTCCTGAAGGCATTGCCGAAGCCGTAGCCGTAGAAGGGCACGCCCAGCACCGCCTTCGACTTCTCCAAGCCGCGTCCGGTCCAATACTTCGTCGCCTCCTTGGCGAACTCCATGGACGAATGTTGACCGTGGCGATTCGGATCCCAGGTCCCGGTCGCGTCGTAGGCCATGATGTTCAGGAAATCGAGTTGTCCCAGAACCGAGTCAGGCACGTGGTCACCGCCGTAGCCCTTCGACAGCGCCGCAGTCAGCAACAACTTCTTCGCCTTGGTCGCCGCGGAGAGTTCCGCCATGAAGCCGCCGTAGTTGTCCGTGATCGCAGGGCCTTCGAGGTCCACGTCGATTCCGTCCAGCTTGTGCGCCTCAAGATAGGCCACCAGCTTCTCCGCGAACTGCTTCCGCCCGGCTTCGCCCATCAGCTTGTCGTAGCGCGCCTTCATCTCCTCATTGGTCGAGGCCGAGCCACCTCCGATCGACATCAACACCTTGACCTTCGCGGCCTTGGCCCGGCGGATCAGCTCCTCGTTGCGGGGATTGAAGGAAAGCTCACCGCTGTCGTCCTTCGGATTCTCGAAGGCGATGTTGATGTGCGTGACCTTGTCGTAGTCGATCGTCTTCGCAAATTCGGGCAGATCGATCCAGTTCGGCACGTAGGCCACCACGCGCTTGCGCTCTTGCCCGTGGGCAAAGGAGGAGCCGAGGATCAGACCGGCCGTGAGAAGCAGCCGGAAAAGGGAGGTCGAGGTCATAGGGTTCTTGGGTAATGGGCTGTGGTCCAGTCCGGCGGAAAATCACCGGACTTGTTGAAACGCGGCCCAACTCCGCTTTATTTCGGAACCACGTCACCCATGTCCGTCATCCCTAGCGCCCCGCTCGATCTCACCAGCATGGTCACCCGCTTGCACGAGCTGCTGCGGGATCAGCCCGGCGCGCCCACGGAGGCGGAACTCCGCGAGGCCTGCAATGCCCTCTATTCCTCCAGCCTGCTCAAGGAGGAGGGCCGCCCGGTCCGCGCCCGCGTGGTGATCGCTCCGCCGGAGGCATTCACCGCGGACGGAGGCCCTCCCGATGGCGTCCACGCGATGCGCCTCTCGACGGCCCATCCCTTCAACCAAAACGAAATCAAACGCCTGAGCCCGGCCGCCAGCTTCTTCCACTCCGCGGTGGCGATCTGGCCTGCGAAGGGCCGCGGCTTCCGGATCTGGGGCATCATCAACACCGGCACGCGCTGGATGAATATGGTCGCCGGCGGCCGCAAGCCCGCGGGAGAAGGCATCCCCCACCCTATCATCCACGTGCGCGATCCCGGCTGGTTGATCTTCTACGATAACTACCAGCTCATTGGCGAATGGCGCGGCCGCGAATTCCACGGTCCGAGGCTCGACGTCTTCGAGTCGCCCTTGCTCAGCCAGCGCTTCGAGCCCATGCGCTGCAACATGGTCGCGGAGCTGGCCGATGGCTGCCTGCCGCCGAATCTCAGCACCGATGACTACGCCCAGATGGCCCACCTCATCTCGGTGCAGTTCATCAAGCGGGTGATCAACCTGGTCCGCACCAGCGGCCACGGCGGCAGCGTCGTCTTCCTGCCGGAGGGAGCCAAGGGCGTGGAGACCGCCACCCGCTGGATCGATTGCAAGTACACCGCTGAGGAGGATGCCGCCGGATTGCGCTTCCCACATCTCATGAAGTCGATCATCCGCCGCATCGGCATGCTCTGCCCGCCGGGATCGACGCTGGAGGATGCGCGCCGGATCTTCCGCGGCAGCCATGATGCCGAACTCGATCGCCTGGAAGAAGGCTTCTACGAGCTCGCCCGTTTCTTCTCCGACCTGATGCAGGTCGATGGCGCCATGGTCGTGGACCAGCGCGTCCGCGTGATCGGCTTCGGTGGCGAAATCCGCGTGGACCGCACCGTCTTCCAAGTCAGCCAAGCCCACGACCTCGACGGCCAGTCCCTAACAGACTGGAACGTGCAAGCAGACGGCACCCGCCACCGCGCGGTCTACCGTCTCTGCTCGGTCGAGCCCGACGTCATCGGCTTCGTCATCTCACAGGACAGCCAGGTGCGGATGATCGCGAATGTCGACGACTCGGTGCTCTTCTGGATGCACTCGGTAATCTGATCGATCCGCGCGAAGAAAAAAGGCGGACCGGCTCTTGGCCGGTCCGCCTGGAGATCCCGCTGAAATGAGAATTCACTTCCTCTCTTCAAGCAGCTTCTGTAGCGCGTCGAGCTTGGTCCGCAACTCGTCGAGCTCGCCCTTGGTCGCAGCTTCCGCGGCACCCTGGGCTTCTTTTGCCTTCCTGAGTTCCACTTCGGCCGCCCGTTGGACTTCGGCGGAGTAAGCGGCGTCGGCAGCCTGCTTGACCCGTTCGGAAAGCAGGTCTTTGACCCTTGCCTTGGCATCAGCAGCCTGGTCCTCGGCCAGTTTGCGCATTTCATTCACGTGGCGCTCGAGTTCGGCCCGCTCCTTCTTGCCCTGCTCGGTCGCATCTCCCTGCGGCGCGGGTAGCTCGAAGTGGCGGTAAAAGGTCCGCAAAGGCTGCTTCACGCCCGGGCCGGACCATGAGTCGAGATGCTCGATCGACTTCGCCGCGGCGACATCGCGCTGGCCGAGCGTCACCGTGGCTTCCTTCACCTCGCCCTTGCGCAGATAGGTCAACTTGATGCTCTCGCCTTCCTTGTGATTTGCCACAAGCACCGATAGCTGGCGCGGATGGATCAGGATCTGGTCGTCCAGCTTCATCAGCACGTCGCTCTTCTGGAGTCCCGATTTTTCCGCCGGACTATCAGGAGCAATGACTTCGACGCCCAAGCCGGTGTCTTCGGCGATCGGCAGGTGCACGGCCAGTTCATGCGGCACCGGAATCGCCGATACACCGAGGTAGGTCACCGGACCGGTCCGCAGCGGCACGTCAAAGGCATCCTCGGCAGTGCGGAAGGCCAAGCGGATCGGCTCGGACAGATCCCGCGCCTCGAAAGTCGGCACGCCAGCGATCACGTCACCGGACACGCCATCCAGAGTGGCAGTCCCGCCGATCACCCCACCGCCGCCGATCGCCACACCGGGTCCAGCGCCAATTGTCGCGCCGGCAATCACCCGCGGCTGGCCGGGTTCCGCATCCGCAAGATCGATCGTCCTTGTTTCCGTTTTGCCATCCTTGCTCTCCACGATGATGGCAGTGCCGCGTGAAACGGCTTTCGCTCCTTCCACCGCGGGTTCCTGGGCCGAGGCCAAGCCCGCGAGGGCGGCCAACAGGCAATAGCTGCTTGTGCTTGTTTTCATGTTCTCGATTTCTGTTGAAGGTTTTTCAGTCAGTAGATGGGCAGTGACACCGGCACGATCTCCTCGCGCAGCCGGCCTTCCTTCACCGGCTCCGTACCTTCCGTCCCCGCGACGTAGATAATCTCATCGATCCAGCGGGTGCGGATCAGCCGCACCGGCATGTTGTTGTCGTCCTGGACGATTCCGAGATCCGCCACGTCCACAAGATGCTGCAGGCTTCCCACCGGCTGGAGTTCGTCCGTGGCGGGCGCGGAGGTATTCTCATTTCCTACCACGCCGGGGGGCGTGCCCACCGCCACGGGCCCTTGCTTGGGAAGCAGCGCAAGAGCCACGCCTGCAGCCGCCGCCAAGGGGGCCCACAGGTAGATGATCTTGCGCTTGGACTTGAAGTTGGCTTGGGGCTGGGGCCGGGCCGCGCGCAGTCTCGCCATCAGCGCCTCGTCCGGCGCGGCGGGCTGCAGCCGGGTCAGCAGCGCTTCGATTTCGTCCTCCGGATGTTTCATAAGGTGCAAATGCTCAAAGTTTGGCGCAGGGATTCTACGGCCAGCCGATAGCGCGAGGCTGCCGTCCCCTGGGGGATTGCCAGCACCACCGCCACCTCGGCGAAGGTCAGGCCACCCCAGAATTTCAGGGTCAGCACCTCCCTTTGCGCCTCGGGCAACTTTTGAATTTCCCGCTCCAGCAGGGCGGTCATTTCGGCGTCGTCCGCTGGCCCGCAGAACAGGTCCGGCGTTTCGCTGGCCTGCTCACGGAAGGTCCGGCGGTCGGTCTTGCGGGCCAGATCGATCGCCCGCCGGTGGATGGTGGCGAAAACCAGTGCATTGTCCGGCCTGCCACCGGCCCGTTTCCAAGCCTCCACCAGGGAATCCTGCAGCACGTCCTCGGCGTCGTGCCCGCAGCGCGTCTGCTGCCGGGCAAAGAGCAGGAAGCGGCTGGCATTCTCGGCCAGCCAATCGTTCCAGTCTTGTTCCGTGTCGTGGGATGCCATGGGGGAGACCGAGTCTCACCCATGACAGCGCCACCCCAGCGGAATTTTATCATCCGCGCTTGGAAGAAATGCGCGGCCCCTCCGCCCGTATCAGGGAGGCCATGTGCCGTCGTCCCTTGCTGCTGCTTGTTCCCCTGCTCCTCACCCCGCTCCACGGCGCCCCCGCGCCGCGCCCCTTGATGCGCGATTTCATCGGCCTCAATGGCCACACGGTGCAATTCAAACCGGAGCTCTACCGCCCCGCCGCCGGACTGGTCCGCGACTACCATCCCGTGGAGTGGGACCTCGCCAAGGAGACCGACCAGCTCCCGAAATTCCCCGAGGCGAAGAACCGCGTCGACTGGAGCGGCGTCTACGGTTCTTGGCAGAAGCAAGGCTGGACCACCGATGCCTGCCTGATGTTCGAGTCCATTCCCCAAGCGGATTGGAAGGATCTCGAGCCCGACCTCAAGGCCTACGGCAGCGCCTTCGCCAAGGAGTTCGGCCCCGGCGGCTCGCGTAAGCTCGTCGAATCCATCGAGATCGGCAACGAGCCCGGAAAGTGGAGCGATCCCGACTACGCCAAGGTCTTCAAGTCCATGGCCGAGGGCATCCGCACCGGTGACCCCAAGCTCAAGATCGCCACCTGCAACCTGACCACCGGCAAGAGCGGTGACTACGAGAAGAGCGTCACTTGTCTTGATGGGCTCCTTCCCTTCGTCGATGTGCTCACCATCCACAGCTACGCCCAGCTCGAAAACTGGCCGACCTGGAAGCGCAGCTATCCCGAGGACCCTGCCCTGCCGAAATACCTCAAGGACGTCGAGGAGCTCTGCAAATGGCGCGACCAGCACGCCACCGGCAAGCCAGTGTGGATCACGGAATTTGGCTACGACAGCACCACCAAACCGCAGGAGGCCAGCGGTGACTTCAAGCAATGGGTCGGCGTGACCGATGAACAACAAGCCCAGTGGCTCGTCCGCTCGCTGTTAGTCTTCTCCGCCATGCCGGTCGAGCGCGCCTACATCTACTTCTTCAACGACGAGGACAAGGCCAGCCTCCACGCCAGCTCCGGCCTCACGCGGAACTGGCAACCGAAGCCATCCTTCCACGCGGTGAGCCATCTGCAAAAGACGCTCGGCGACTACCGCTTCACCCGGATTGTTAGAAACGAAGCCGGCAAGATCCGCATACAGGAATACCAGCACGGCACCGATCCAAAGAAAGTCATCTGGGCAGTGTGGACGCCGAATGCAGATGGGAAGGAAATCCAGGCAGTCCTGGAGGATATTCCCGGCAAGCTGCTCCACGGCACCCGCATGCCGCTCGCCGCGACGAGTGTCGATCCCTTGGGCCCAACCACGGGCAGCAAGCTTCAAGTCACAGCCAGCGGCAGCCCGCTCTATCTGGAATTCGAGCGGCATTGACCGAATTTAATCGCACTAATTCCTCAAATTCGTGCGTATTGACTCAAGATCCAATCGCCAATGTCCAGACTGCTGTTCTTCCTGAACCCGGCCTTCCTCGCGCTGCTGAGCCTTCCGCTCAGTGCCGCACCTGCCCGCCACTCTTCCTACGAGCCTCCGCTCGGCGCAGTCGCAGGGCAGGCCCAAGCCAATCTTTTCCTCAACACCAAGGTCACCGCCAGCGGCCACTGGGACAAACAGACGCCCGAACGCGCGGTGAACGGCAACAAGGAGACCTCCGACCACTGGGCTTGCGAGAATCTCCCGGTCTGGCATCAGATCGATCTCGAATCACCGAAGCAACTTTCCGCGATCCGCGCCTTCCCCTTCTGGGGCGACGGGCGCGTCTACCAGTACAAGGTCGAAGGCTCCCTCGACGGCAAGGACTGGATTATGCTCGGCGACAAGACGGCGAACTCGATTACCGCCTCCGCAGAGGGGGACCTGTTCTCCTTCGCACCGCGCGAGGTCCGCTACGTGCGCACCACCTTCCTGAAGAACTCAAGGGGTGCCAAGAACGGCGGGCACCTGGTGGAGATCGAAGGCTACGCGTCCCAACCCGCCACCGGGCTCGCCGGCGGCGTCGGCACACTCGACCGGCGCTATCCACCGGCTGGCAAGGTGGAGCTCACTCCCGCTGCCACCGGGCAAAAGCTCACTGCTTGGCGCGGAGAGAGAGTGAGCACCCAGATCGTGATCTCCTCCGACACGGCTCATGAGAACCTGCAAGTGGAGCCCGCCGTGCTGAACGGCCCGGATCAGCTGGCAGTCACTTCCAATTTCATCCGCTACACGCTTGCCGACGGCAAACCGCAGGGCGACGTCATCGATACCGCAGAGAGTCTGCCCCTTGCCGCCGGCACCAATCGCCCGATCTGGCTATCCGTGCAGGTCCCGGTGAATGCGAAGCCCGGACTTTATCAGGGCAAGATCACCGTCCGCAGCAATACCGCCACCCTGGACTTCCCGCTGGCGGTGGAAGTGCTCGCAGCAGGCATCCCCTCCCCCGCCGATTGGCAGGTGCATCTCGATCTCTGGCAGCATCCCGAAGCCGTCGCCCGCTGGCATGATGTGCCCGCCTGGTCACCGGAACACTTCGCCCTGATGAAGCCGCTGATGAAGCGACTGGCAGAGGCAGGACAGAAGACCATCACCACCACGCTGATCGATGAAGCATGGGGCGGGCAGACCTACGATGCCTTCCCCTCCATGATCAAATGGACCAAGCAGAAGGACGGAAGCTGGAGCTACGACTACCACGCCTTCGACGCCTGGGTGAGCTTCATGAGCGATGAGGTCGCGATGAAAAATGCCCGCATCCATTGCTACACCATGATCCCGTGGTCGCTGAAATTCCGCTATTACGACGCGGCCAAGCAAGCGGAGGTGGATGCGGAATTGCGACCCGGCACACGCGAATACGACGAACACTGGGGACGTTTCCTCAAGGACTTCACCAGCCACCTACGCACGAAGGGTTGGCTGGAGCGCACGCTCATCGGCATGGACGAACGCCCCGATGCTCTCATGCGTGGAGCGATCGCCACACTAAAGAAACATGCTCCGGAACTCGCGATCGCCTCCGCGATCAATCACCCCAGCCAGACCACCCGCGAGGTTCAGGACGTCTCGCCCAGCATCCAGACCTCCGGAGAGTTCACGCCTGAAGAACTGGAAGCCCGCCGCAAGCTTGGAAAGAAAACCACCTACTATGTCTGCACGAGTCCGGCAGTGCCGAATTCCTTCACCTTCTCCCCACCCGCGGAGTCGGAGTGGCTCGGCATCTTCGCCTACGCCGGCGGCTTCGATGGCTTCCTGCGCTGGGCCTACAATTCCTGGGTGGAAGATCCCTTGAAGTCCACCGACTTCACCTCATGGCCCTCCGGGGATTGCTTCCTCGTCTATCCCGGCAACCGGAGTTCGGTGCGCTTCGAGCGGATGCGGGATGGCATGGAGGATTTCGAAAAGCTCCGCCTGCTTCACGAATGGGCCGGCAAATCCCCCACCAGCGAACAAGCCGCGGCCTTGGCGAAAATCGACACCGTCCTCAAGGACTTCACCTGGGAGCGTGGCAGCAAGCCCGGCCCGCATGCCGATGACGTCAAGCGCGCGAATGCAGCGATTGAAGAAGCCGCACGGCTATTCACCGCTCCAAGGTAAAGCGCTTCTGGCCTACGAAGACAGATTCTCCGCAAGAAACCTAGCAAGTAATCCCATGCACACCCGCGCCAGTGCGGGATTATACCTCGGCCCCTCATCCCGCAGGAAGGCATGCGCGGCATTAAACTCATGCCATTCGAAGGCAACACCCGCCTCCTCCAGCGTCCGGTGGATTAGCTCACGACCCTCCTTCGGAATGTGCGGATCCTGCCGCCCCCACACGAACAGCAAGGCCGCCTTCATCGCCGCGATCCGCTTCAGCGTATCGTCTGATTTTCCCGCACCCAAGGTCGCCGAGTGCACATCGGTCGGATAGAAAGCCGCCACCGCCGAGATCCCTTCATGGTATCCCGCGCGCAGGGCCAAGTGCCCGCCAAGGCACACGCCATAGCTCGCCACCTTGCCGGTGCAGGATTCGTGTCCCTGTAGCCACTTTACGGTCACGTCCACATCTTCATCGTAAGAGGCCAGCTCCTTGGTGTATTTCAGCTCGTTGCCTCGATCCGATCCCACCTGGTCGTAGGCCAGCACCGTGCCGAGCGGCTCGAACTCGTGATATACCTCAGGCACGACCACCAGATATCCCTCCCCCGCCAGCGCCGCCGCCATCCGCCGGATCGGCCCCGTTACCTGAAAGATCTCCGAATAGAAGATGACCGCCGGAAACTTCCCGCCACTCGTCGGCGTGAAGCTATGCACCCGCATCAGCCCGCGGCTGGTTTCCAGATCTGTGAAGGACTCGGTCAGCGTCGCCATGCCAGAAGGATGCCGCGCGCAGCATCCCAGGGAAGGACAAAGGCCGCCACCTTGACCGCAGCCCGCTTATCCTTCAGATCATGCTCACCGAATTCGGATTGATTGGCCATGAGCACCTACCTCGCACTCCTCCGCGGCATCAATGTGTCGGGCAAGAACATGCTCCGAATGCCCGCCCTCCAAGCGCTTCTCGCAGACCTCGGCTGCGAGAATGTCCGCACCTATCTGCAGAGCGGCAATGCCGTCTTCGACGCCAAGAAGACCACGCCCGCCAAGCTCGCCTCAATGATCGAGGCTAGCCTCAAGAAAGATCACGGCGTCGATTCACCGGTCCTCGTCCTCCCCGCCAAGGACCTCGACGCCATCGCCACCGATAACCCGCTGCTCCCGAAATCCGGCGACATCGAGGAAACCCACTACCACGCCACCTTCCTCTTCGAGCCCGTGACCGAGAAGGCCTTCGAGGCCCTCAAGCTCCCCGCCGCCGAAGGCGAGCGCGCCGCATGGCTGAAAGGCGCCATCCTCCTCCACTGTCCGCACGGTTACGGTAACACCAAGCTCAACAACAATTGGTTCGAGCGCGCCCTGAAAGTGAAGGCCACCACCCGCAACTGGCGCTCAGTGTTGGCGCTTCGCAAGATGTGCCAGGAAACATGATCACCATCCGCGAAGCCACCCCTGCCGACCACGAAGTATGGCTGGTCCTCCGCCTTGCCCTCTGGCCGCACGGCAGCCGCGCCGAGCACGAGACGGAGATGGAACACTACCTTCGCGATCCGGGTCTGGCAGTCTTCCTGGCCTTCGATTCCGATTCCGGCTCAGAGCCCTGCGGCTTCGCCGAGGCCTGCCTGCGCTCCCACGCGGAGGATTGCAGCACCTCGCCGGTCGGCTTTCTGGAGGGCATCTACGTGGCGCCGGATCAGCGCCACCTTGGCGTAGGAAGAGCTCTCGTCGCCGCGATCGAACGCTGGGCGGCAGCTCAGGGTTGCTTCGAAATGGCCTCCAACTGCCTATACGACAATCAGGAGAGCATCACCTTCCACCGTCGCCTCGGCTTCGAGGTTCTGGAAACCTTGGTCCACTTCCGGCGCCCGATCCCTCCCTCCGCGGGCTAAGCCTGCTGCCCGTTTTACTAGCTAAAAAGGGAGCTTCCGGGCCATCGGGCGAAAGGTTCCAATCGCCCCCCTTGCCATCTCCCCAAAAAACAGGGACGACAGACTAAACCCGCATCCCAACCCGACGTTAAAAGCATGCGCTCATCCTCCGCTGCATCTCTGCTGATCGCCGCCGCTTCGATCGCGGCCACTTCCACGCTCCACGCCGCCGCCAATGTGACCAAAGGTCACGGCCAGGCGGACGCCGAATTCAAGCTCGACACGATCGCCCCGCCGGCCACCAACGACGCCGCGACCAAGGCGACCTTCACCCTGGTGGATGGCGAGAAGGACCGCGGCAGCGCCGAGCTCTCGGTGCTGAACGACGGCAAGGTCCCGACCGGCGATGACCAGCCCCGCGCGAATTTCTTCTTCACCCAAGGCTCCCAAGGCGGACGCATCGCCGTGGACCTCGGCGAGGAGACGCCGATCAAGAGCGTGGACACCTACTCCTGGCACAACGGCAGCCGCGGTCCGCAGGTCTACAAGCTTTACGCCGCCAGCGGCAAAGCCAAGGACTTCAACGCCGCTCCCAAGCGCGACACCGATCCGAAATCCGTTGGCTGGGACCTGGTGGCTGAAGTCGACACCCGAGTGAAGGATGGCAACGGCGGTGGCCAGCATGCCGCCGAAGTCACCAACCAGGGCGGCAAGGTGCTCGGAGACTACCGCTATCTGCTCTTCGACGTGGAGCCGACCTCCAAGAGCGATCCCTTCGGCAATACCTTCTTCAGTGAAATCGATGTGATCAGCTCGCGCGGTCCCGCAATCGAGCGTCTCAAGGTCGCCGAGAAGATCGTGAAGGAATACAAGTCGAAGGACGGCAAGTTCCGCTACATCATCAACTCGACCAAGGCCCCCGAGCTCACCGATTGGAGCGACAAGGAACTCGTGCCGGTCATCCAGGAATGGTATCCGAAGCTGGTGGAGCTGATGCCAAGCCAAGGCTACAAGGCTCCGGACGTGGTGACCTTCCTTTATGATCCAACCATCGGCCCGCCGGCCTTTGCCCAAGGCGGCCAAATCACCCTGAACGCGAAATGGTTTGCCGGTGAACTCAATCGCGAGGCCAAGGGTGCCACCGTTCACGAAATGGGCCACGTCGTGCAAAACTACTGGCGTGCCTCCCAGACCAACCGCAATCCAAAGCCCACTCCTGGTTGGGTCACCGAGGGCGTTTGCGACTACATCCGCTGGTTCCTCTACGAACCGCAGAGCCACGGCGCTGGCCTCGGCCCCGACCGCGCCGAGAAGGTAAACTACGACAACAGCTACCGCACCACCGGCAACTTCCTCGATTGGGTCGTGACCTCGAAGGACAAGGACCTGATGCAGAAGCTCAATGCCGCAGGCCGCGAGGGCAAATACGAAGAAGGCCTCTGGAAAGAGTGGACCGGCAAAACCCTCCCGGAACTCAACACCGAGTGGAAAGAAGCCATCAAGGCCGGCAAGCGCGTGCAGAAGTAAATCAGGAGCGCAAACGCTCAGCTCCCGCAGAGTGATCCGCTAACAAGGGATTCACTCTGCGGAATCATAGGTCGTATAGCTCCTATACGACCTATCCTATTTTAGGACGGCACCAAGGTCACACGAGGTGTGCCCTAAACCTCCCCATTGAAGAACACCTTGATGAACTTCATCCCCTTGTCTTCATCAAAGCCCCGTTCCAGCACCGGATCTTCCTGATCGGCGAAGCCCGGCTTCACGTGGATCTCCACGCCGGTATCCAGCTTCACCACCGTGCTGATCCGCTTCTTCGCCTTGCTCACATCCTTCTTCGAAATCTCGAAGGACTCGTCAAAGCGCTGGCCCTGCTCCTCCTCGACCTTCTCCTTGTGCTTGCGGAATTTCTCCACCGCTTCCGGCGTCCGTAGTACCTGCTCCTCGAATTCCTGCAGGCTGAATTGCTCCTTCTCCTCGAAGTAGCTCATCGCATCCTTCGCCACGCTGGCAGATTCCCACGGCGGTGGCGCGTCGTCGCTCTCTTCCTCCCGCTCTTCGGGGGCTTGCTTGGCCTTCTCCTTCTTCTTGGTCTTCTCCTCCTCCTTGGTGAAGGCCACTGCCATATTGGCAAACTTGTTCGTCAGGAAAGGGCTGTCGGTGATCGCCACCACTCCCAGGAAATCCCGCACCCAGAAGCGCGAGTCGCTGCCAGAGCGATCGAAGGTCAGCACGTAGTAGCCCTTCTTCGACTGGTGGTTCAGGATCAGGCAGCCCTTGTCGATCTTCTCCGGATTGATCCCCTGCTCCGTGTGCAGATGCAGGTCGCCGTCCTTGGTCGAGATGCTCAGGAAGGGCACCACGCTCTCGGACTTCAGAATGCAGATCGCCTGCACCAGGTCGCCGTTCACCTCGACGTTATCGACCAGGGCGACGCACAGGTCCCCCGCCTTGATGTTCGGGTGGTTGGATTTCGAGTAGAGCCGCTTCGCGATGTCGCAGCCCTTCTCTAGCAGCCCCTCCGGCGTCTCGAAAATCGCCTTCGCGCACTGGTTCATTTCGTGCTGGTCCAGCGACGAGTGATGGCTGAAGCGATAGCCCGCCAGGCTCTTGAAAGGCTTCACGAACAGCGACGTCAGCGCGCCCGTATCCTCATCCGCGACAACAAAGACCTTCTTGGAGGTCTGCAAGGGCTCCTCGCGCTGGGGATTCCCAATCTTGGCGAGCACGAGACGGGTGGCGGCGGCGGACGTAAAGCGGATCTTGGTGGCGGTTGTGGCGGACATTCGGGGCGGCGACCCTAGAGAGCCCCCGCCCCCCGCGCAAGAGTGGTTGAACAATTCTCCCAAGGTGCTAAGATGGCGGGGATTAGCTGTCCCGCTACACCCTGCACACACCCACCCCATGCCCTACCCAGTCACTTGCCCGGCTCCCGTAGCTGAGGCAGAAAAGGCCCTTGCCACGGTGCAAAGGGTCAACCAGCGCTGGATCGTCCACGGCAAACTCCGTGAAAACGCATCCGCCTACCTCACCCACCTGGAGCAGACTGATCCCGTCCGCCTCCAGCGTTCCTGCGAGCTGGCCCTCCATCTCGTCCATCACAAGAAGGCCGTGCTTCTGCGCGACCCGAAGCCTCTGTTCTACGCCGGCCTCTTCGCCTTCGCCACCCGTGCCGAAATCGAGCGCTACATCTCCGGCCACCCGATGACCCGCGCGATCAGCCTGCTACTGCACAAAGATCGCTCCGGCCTCAGTGTGCTCTCTTACTCGGGCATGACCTTGGCAGAGAGCATCGCCGAAGAAATCCGCGCGGTCGAAGCCGACTTGGAGGCTGTAATCTAGCCGCAGGTTTCCACTCGCCCCCTGCGCCGCGGACAGCCATTCTGTCCGGCGAGGATGAATTGTCCGCACTGCCACCGCACCCTCTACAGCCGTCGGCCTCGCTGCGAGCATTGCGGCGAGACCTTGCCTGCTGAATACCTGATCCCCGACCCGCAGGAAGAAGCGCTCAAGGCCGAGATCGAGGAAAGCAAGGCCTACCTCGCCAAGCGCCGCAAGGAGGCCGCCGAAGAGGAAGAGGAAAAGCGGCGGGCACAAGGTTACGGCATCTCGCCCTTCCACCTTGGCCCGCCAATGCTCTAGCCGATCCAGCGCTTCACGGTTTCGCCGCCTTGAGCGCGAAGAGGATTTGTTTTTCTTCCAAGGTCCTGTCCTGCGCCTTGAGCACCGCGAATTTCACAGCAGCTCCCGCTTCGAACATTTTCTTCACGTGCATCAGGTTGTCCTCCGCAAGCTTCACGATCTGTTCTTGGATCGAAAGCTTCTCGGCAGGATCGGCAACCACGTTGACCTTGAATTTGAGCAGCCTCATCGAAGCCTCGAACACATCCTCCTGCGAGGCACCGCCCGCCTTGTGACGGGCCTCGGTTAGCTCGACCAATTGCTTGAGCACTCCCTCACGCTCTTCGATGATCTTTTGCAGATCATCCTCGGCATGCACGACGGAGAAACCCAGCACCAGCAGGAGCACACTTGCGATCTTCATAGGACTCCCTGTGTAGCAGTCCCGGCATAACGTAAAGCGTGCTCCAGGCACCAGACGCTTATTTGATTCCAACCACCATCGAATCGGGGCCGATCAGGTGCTCAACGCGGCAGTCCTTAAAGCCCGCTTCCTGCATCCAACCGATGCAATCCGCTCCGGTGTAGTCGAAGCCCCCTGGCGTCTCGATCAGCATGTTCAGGCTCATCAGCAGGCCGAAGGCGTTCTTCTCCCGCGCGTCGTCGATGATCGCGTCGTAGACCACCACCGCGCCACCTTCCGGCAGGGCACGGTAGGCCTTCTCAAGGAGCATCTTCTTCGTCGGCAGATCCCAGTCGTGGAGGATGTGCCCCATCAGGATCACATCCACCTTCGGCATTTCCAGCGTGAAGAAATCCCCGTCCTCGAACTTCACACGGTCGGACAAGCTGAGACCCGCGATGTAGTCCTCGAAGATCGGCTTCACCACCGCAAGGTCGTAGCCGATCCCGGTGAGATGCGGATGCGCCAGCGCGATCTGCGCCACCAGGTCGCCCTGCGCTGTGCCCACGTCCGCACAGCTCTTGTATTTATCCCACGGGAACTTCTGCGCGATCGTCATGTTTGCTCCGCGACTTACCCCGGTCATGGCGGTCAGGAATCCGCGCAGGCGATCGGGATCCGAGTAAACCATCTCAAACAGCTCTCCACCTTCCTGCCGCGCTTCGTTCTGCGGCTCACCACTGCGCAACGCGTGGGGCAGTCGATCCCAGAAGCCGTAGAGGCGACGGCTCGACATCTCCAGTATCCCACCGACATACGACGGCTTCGCCTTGTCCAGGAACAGATCCGTTTCCGGTGCATTCCGATAGACCCCGTTCTCACGTGCCAGGAATCCCAGGGCCACCAGGGTGTCGAAAAAATCACGCGCCCCGCGCCCGTGGAATCCGAGTTCCCTCACCAGGACATCCACTCCTGCCGGCTGCCGGGCCAGCACGGTGAAGACTTCCATTTCCACGGCTGCCAAAAGAGTCTTCGAGGACCAGAAGGAGAAGCCGGTTTCCAAGATGCGGTCTGGGGTAAGATCCATGTCTGCCATCCAAGCCTCCCGGCTTCCAAACGGCAATGCACCTTTCGGTCACTTGGTGTTGTCTTTCCGCCGTGGCAGCAGACACACTCCCGGAATGAGCCGCGTTGCCCTCTTCCTCGTCCTGGCCCTCGCTTCCGCCCTCGCAGGCTGGACATGGCTCGCAAAGGAACAGGCCCCGCAAAAGGACAACACCCCGCCACCCGCTCCAACGGTTTCCAAACCACCCGCCGAGCCGCCCCCCTACACCTTCGCCCCGGCTACCCGCGATGGCATCGGCAAGTTCTTCCACGGCCGCGAGATCGCCCAAGTCATGGGCCACCCGGCGATCGGTTGGCTGGAGCGCGGCGAACGCGAGCAGGAGGAAGCCCCCAGCAAGGCCATCGCCGCCATAGACTTGAAGCCCACCGACGTCATCGCCGATATCGGCGCAGGCTCCGGCTACTATAGCTTCCGTATTTCCCCGAAAGTCCCGCAGGGCAAGGTCGTCGCCGTCGACATCCAGCAGGAGATGCTCGACTTCCTCCGCAACAAATCCGTCGAGCTCAAGATCACCAACGTCGAGCCCCATCTCGGCGCGATCGACGACCTCAAGCTCCCCGCTGCCACCCTTGATGCCGCGCTGATGGTCGATGCCTACCACGAGTTCTCCCACCCGCGCGAGATGCTCACATCCCTATACCAGGCACTCAAACCCGGCGGCCGAATCTTCCTCCTCGAGTTCCGCGCCGAGGATCCCAACGTCCCCATCAAGGCCCTGCACAAGATGACCGAAGCCCAGGCCCGACTCGAATTCGAGTCCCTCGGCTTCCGCTTCGTCTCGAACCTGCGCCCCCTCCCCTGGCAGCACTTTATCATCTTCGAGCGGCCTCGTTAGGCACTACCCCGCCAGCACCGCCTCAAGCTGCTTGCGATGGATACGATGGTGCATGACCCCCATGCAAAGCCACTGGTGCGCGTTCAAATTCCCGAACCAAGAATGCCGGTGCCGCTTCGATGCCACCAGCTTCTCTGCCGCCGGCAGATGCTCCCTCCACTCCGCCACGATCCCCCGCAGCTTCTCCAGACTCTCCGGCCCCGCCTCCACTGAAGGCTTCACATCCGCCGGCCCCGACTTCCGGTCCGTCGTCTTCCCCGCGGCAAGCAAACGCACCAAACCAAGCACCGGCCCGTCCACCCGGCACAGGTGCTCCACGATCATGTACGGCGACCAGTAGCGGCTCGAATCCTCAATCCCCCGCAAGCGAGGGATGAGCACCCGCTTCCTTCCGCGCCCCTCGTCTAATCCATCGACCAATTGCAGTACCTCCTCCGCTGTCCCGCAGAACGCCTCCAGCAACTGTTCGCGGCTACCCTTGCGCGCCTCCCGCCGCAGCATCAGTCCGCCGATCTTCTGCTCCAGCCAGGGAATCCCCGCCCCCGGCTTCTCCAGCCCCTTTTGGATCTCCGCCTCATCAATGCTCTCATTCATGGCCCGCCCCTTTCACTTGTGATTCGCAAGTAAATCCACCCATCCTTGCTTTACTTGTCCTTTGCAAGTGAAATCCCGCCGTGAAGTCATCCGCCCGCCGCTCACCCTGCCCCGTCGCCTGCGCCCTCGATCTCTTCGGCGATCGCTGGACCCTGCTGGTGATCCGCGATCTCTTCCTCGGCAAGCAGCGCTACGATGAATTCCTGGCCTCACCCGAAGGCATCGCCACCAACATCCTCTCCGACCGCCTGAAATCCCTGACCACCCACGGCCTGCTCAAGCGCGCCGCCGACCCCGACGACGGCCGCCGCGTCATCTACCAGCTCACCGAGCGCGGCCGCAGCACCAAGGACTTCCTCCTCCCCCTCGCCCGCTGGGGCCTCGCCCAATGCCGCGGCACCCGCGCCATGCCCGGCAGCACCCTCGAACCCCGCGGCCCCGGCCAATCATGACGCTCGAACGCCCCCTCCGCCTCGCCATCGTCCTCACCGGCATCGCAGGTCTCACTCTCCAATATCAAGTCACCGCGGAGCTCTTCGCCGCCCGCGGCCTCGGCACTGCCGCGGTCCTCTGGAAGCTCTCCTCCTATTTCACCATCCTCACCAATACCCTGCTCGTCCTCGCGCAGGCAATCTGCCTTGTCGCGCCCTCATCCCGCCCCGGAAATTTCTTCCGCAGCCCCTCCATCCAAGCCGCCCTCACGCTCTACATCCTTATGGTGAAGATCATCTACATGAGCCTTCTCGCCAAACTGTGGAATCCCGAGGGCAAGCAGCTATGGGCAGACCTCCTCCACCACCACGTGCCCCCACTTCTGCAGCTCCTCCTCTGGGTCGCCTATGTCGAGAGGGCCAAGCTCACTTGGAGCCACCCCTTCCTCTGGCTTTCTTGGCCTGCCAGCTACCTCATTTGGGCACTCGCTCACGGGGGCGATTCTCCCTATCCCTTCCTGGATCTTGCTCACCTCGGCCCCCTCCGCGTCGCCCTGAACTCTGCCGCGATCGGCACTGCATTCCTCACCGGCGGCTTCGCCCTCCTCGGTCTCGACCACCTGCTGACACCGAAGAATCCCGCGCGCTGAGGCGCAGGTTAAATTTGTCCGACAACTTTACAATGCCGGACTTGCCCTCCCCCCGCCTTCCCGCCCATCGTCCCGCCAAGCCCATGCCGTACCTCGACGAAGAATCCTTCCTGCTGACTTCCCCCACCGCCCGCCGGCTTTTCCACGAAGTCGCCAAGGACCAGCCGATCTTCGACTACCACTGCCACCTCTCCCCCGCGGAGATCGCCACCAATCACCGCTGGGACAACCTCGCCGACATCTGGCTTGGCGGCGATCACTACAAGTGGCGCCTGCTCCGCGCCAACGGCATCGACGAGGAATACATCACCGGCTCCGCCTCCCCGCGCGAGAAGTTCCAGGCATGGGCCGAGACCGTGCCCTACACGCTCCGCAATCCCATCCACCACTGGACCCATCTCGAGCTGCGCCGCTACTTCGGCATCAATACCCTGCTCAGCCCGGACACCGCCGATGAGATCTGGGAGCAAGCCAATGCCCGCCTCGCCGAGCCCGACTTCTGCGTCCACGGCATCCTCGATAAATTCAAGGTCAAGATGGTCGGCACCACCGACGATCCCGCCGATCCGCTGCGCCATCACGAGACCCTCTCTAACAGTAACCTCGCCACCAAGGTCCTGCCCACCTTCCGGCCCGACAAGGCCTTCCAAGTCGACCAACCCAAGGCCTTCGACACCTGGATCGAGAAGCTCGAGGAAGTCACTGATACCAGCATCCACCACGTCTCGGATCTCCTCCAGGCCCTCCAGAAGCGCCACGACGACTTCCACGCCCTCGGCTGCCGCCTCTCCGACCACGGCCTCGACCGCTGTCCTGCCATCCCCTGCGATGATGCCGATGCCTCGATCATCTTCGACAAGGCCCGCCGCGGCCTGCCCGTGAGCTACGAAGAGAAGGAAAAGTTCTGCTTCTTCCTCATGGTCTTCTTCGGCCAGCAAGACGCGGCGAAGGGCTGGACCAAGCAGCTGCACCTCGGCCCCTTCCGCAATGTCAACCCGCGCATGTCCGCCCTGTTAGGTCCGGACGCCGGCTTCGATACCATCGGCGATGAACGCCAGGGCGCCGCCCTCGTCACCTACCTCGGCACCCTCGCCAACCGCGGCGCACTCCCGCAGGTCATCCTCTACAACATCAACCCGCGCGACAACTACCTCTTCGCCGCCATGACCGGTGCCTTCCAGGACGGTACTGTCCCCGGCAAGATCCAGTTCGGCTCCGGCTGGTGGTTCGCCGACCAGAAGGACGGCATGGAACTCCAGCTCAACGCACTCTCCGCCACCGGCCTTCTCTCCCGCTTCGTCGGCATGCTCACGGACTCGCGCTCCTTCCTCTCCTTCCCGCGCCACGAATACTTCCGCCGCATCCTCTGCAACCTCATCGGCACCGAAGCCGACCGCGGCGAACTTCCCGATGACTTCGGCGCCCTCTCCAAGCTCATCGCCGACGTCTGCAGTGGCAACGCCCAGCGCTACTTCGGATTCTGAGCCGCTTCGTCCCAATCGGGACGACTCATAAAAGCCCGGCACGAAGTGCCGGGTAAGCGCCAGCGCATCATTGCGTCCTGAAGGGACGCCTTATGCGGGGAACGGCCATTCGCCCAGATGAGGTCCATCCCTCACCTCCGCTTTCCTTTCTTCTCTCATCGATCTTATCTCGATTCCCGATGACGAACTCGATTGGAAGCCCCCACCCTTGCCTCCCCGTAATCCCCGAATCATGAAACCCCGACTTCTCCTCTTCGGCCTCGCCTCCATCTCCCTCTCCTCCGCCGCCCCCCTCCCCTTCGCCATCGGCACCAATGCCGGGGGCAGCGGCAAGAGCGAAGGCATCTACCTCTCCAGCTTCGATCCCGACACCGCCCAATTCGGCGAAGTCAAACTCGGCGCCAAATACAATGGCCCCGGCTTCCTCGCCCTCCATCCCGGCAAGCCACTCCTCTACGCCGCCGGCAAATCCACCGCTTTCCCGCAGGGCAGCGTCGCCGTCTTCAAGTTGGGCAGCACCCTCGAGTTCCTCGCCGAAGCCACCTCCGCCGGCAACAACCCCTGCCACCTCGCGCTGAATGCAAGCGGCAGCGTCCTCGCCCTCGCCAATTACAGCGATGGCACCACCACCACCTTTCACCTCGATGCCGATGGCATCCCGAAGGAGCCCGCCTTCGCCAAGAAAATCACCGAAGGCATGGGCCCTAACAAAGGCCGCCAGGAAGGCCCCCACTCCCACGGCGTCTACTTCCGCGGCGACTTCCTCCACGATACCGACCTCGGCCTCGATAAGATTCTCACCTGGACCATCGATCCCAAGACCGCCAAGCCCGTCTCTGAGACCCCGGACACCTGGACCTCAGCCCCAGGCGCTGGCCCACGCCACCTCGACTTCTCGCCCGACGGCCGTCACGCCTACATCGTCGATGAACTCGATAACACCGTCACCGCCTGCAGCTACGATGCGAAGGCTGGCAAGTTCACCACCCTCCAGACCATCACCACCCTTCCGGAGGGCGACCAGACCCGCAGCACCACCGCCGAGATCGCCGTCCACCCGAATGGCAAGTTCGTCTACGCCTCGAACCGCGGCCACGACAGCATCGCCGTCTACGCCCGCGACGCCGCCTCCGGCAAACTGAGCTCCCTCCAGATCGCCCCCTGCGGCGGCAAGGTCCCCCGCCACTTCGCCATCACCCCCGATGGTAAATGGCTCCTCTGCGCCCACCAGGACACCAACTCCATCGCCGCCCTCCCCCTCGACCCCGCCACCGGCAAACTCAGCGAGCCCAAGGCCACTGCCACCGCCCCGAATCCCATCTGCATCCTCTTCCTCCCCGCGAAATAAGGAGCGGCGGACCAGACGAACTAAAATCACATTTCCGTCAAAATTCCTCTTGCGCGGCCCGAATCGAAATGCATCCTTCCGGCCCCGCCGCAAGGCAGGAAACACAAAGCCTCGATAGCTCAGTTGGTAGAGCAGAAGACTCTTAATCTTTTGGTCCTTGGTTCGAGTCCAAGTCGGGGTACCACTTTCAAAACAGCAAGGAAGGGATCGAAAGATCCCTTCCTTCTTTTTTGCGCCGAGGGCGATCAGGTCCAGCAAAGCCCGCCCAACGGACAGCCTACTGGGTGCACCGGTCTTTAGCCGGCTTGGGCGGTCGAGCGAGCCGTCACTCAAAATCCGCTCAACGGAGAGCGGCGACGAATGGCACGTGATTAGCCCCGATTTCGTGGACCTCGCTTCGTCCCAAAGGGACGCCTCATGCTTCTGGCCTATCACCTGATCGATCCATGCGGAAACCAGCTCCCGCTTGCTCTGCGTCCCTGCGATATCGCCCCAATCACGAGCCATTCGCGGGCGAACTTACCCTTTCCAGCGAGCCACCCTAACAACCCACCCCAAACCTCCCGGGACAGCAACGCCGTTCCATCCCATAGCCCAGAGTACCACCCAAGAAGACCATCCCTCCCCGAAGCGGGTTGCTGCGCTGTCCGAATCACCTCCTACTCATCCTCCACCAACCCGACCAGACCGTCCTCCATCTCCAGAGATGCCCGCCATATCTGCTTCCTGATAGCTTTTTTGCCGCCGGTCGCCAAGCTCGCGGGGTGAAACTGGCCCTGCATCGTTCCTTGATATTTTGGTTCGGCTTGCTGGTCATGAGCTTTGTTTGCTGGGCTTGGTCGGATTCGCTGATTCGCGCCACTACGCTGTATCATCGCTGGAACCAAGGCGGGACTTGGGTCACGAGCATCGCTGGCGGCTTTTCCGCGAAGTGGCTCCCCAATGCCCCGGTTGGGGACTGGCTGTGGGAGCGGTCCTATCTCTCTTCGTCAAACTTGGTGGCGGAACCCTTCCCTTCCCCCTTTCTGATGGAAGGAGGGAGACCTCGCACCGAGGTATACGATCCCTCCGGGAGACATCAGAAGCGGTCCTATCACCATGATCAATGGGTGGATGCGCTGACCTATCCTCCCAGTTGGAAGGTGATCTTCATCCCCTATTGGCTCATCCTCCTCGCAGTCGCCACCCTTTGGCTTGGCTTGCTCTTCTGGCGCGCACGCAGGCGAAACAAAGCTGCAATCAATCCATGAAACTGGCCCTTCACCGCTCCATCACCTTCTGGTCCGGCCTGCTCGTGATGGCTTCATCGTCTGGGCATGGCGCGATTCGTCCACGATGGGAAGCGGGATCCATGTCCAGCGAATGACGGTGATGAACTCCGGGGGCTTTGTCGGAGTTCTCGCTGGTGAGAGCAACACCCGCTTTTCCAAAACCACCTTTCGCTCTGAGTTGGACCCAACCTACTGGACCGCCGACTTCCCCATCACGCGGATCGCGTTCGTCCGTGGCCAAGGCACCCCGATCGACCAACTCCCGTCCGAAGACCTCACTTCAAAGACCGAGCGGAACAAGCTCCTGAGATCGATGACTCGCTTCCGCAGCGAAGCGTGGATGCTATTCATCCCTCATTGGCTCATCCTTCTTGCCGTCGCCGTCCTTTGGCTCGGCTTGCTCTCCTGGCGAGCGAGCAGGCGCACCGCAGCAGCCAAACTGCAACAGGGACTATAAGCCTACAAGAGCACTCAATCCCCGCCTGCCTCCTGTGGCTCGCGGAGCTGATCAAGCGCCTTTGCCGGTCCCTTCCGCCTCCTCCGCGCCCGCCACACCAACAGCTCAAGCCAAGGAACCACCACCGCCACCAACACGCACCAGTACGGCACGTAGAGAAGCCACGCATCCGGACTTCGCGACGCGACATAATCCAGCGCCTCCGCACGAGCAGTCTGATAAACCGGTTCCTCATCCCCGATCGGCTCCTTCCCCACACCGCGCGCGAAGCAGGGCAGCGTCAAGAGAGGTGCTGCCTCCTCCTTCGCCTGAGGAATGCTCCCGAATTGGATCTCATCCAGACTCTTCCCATTCGGATAAGAAACGCAAAGCTCGCCGGAGAATGAAATGATCTGGTAATTGCCCCGCGCGACGAAGGCACCATGCGTGAGGGAATGCCGCCACGCCCAGCACAGGAATGCCATCACCACAATCCCGGACCAGAAAGTAATGGAGCGGAGCAAGGCAAGCTTCACGGCAGCATCGTGGCGATCCACCGCGCAAAAGAAAAGCCCCTCCAGCGGCTGCAAGAGGAGGCTTGAGAATTCACCCGTCTCCACAGACCATCTCGAACTTAACCTGGTCGGTCACACCCGTTTTCAACCATGCCTCAAGACCCATCAGAGTGGTTTGAAATCGGCCACTACCGAAGCGCTGCCGAGCAGGCATTCGCAGAGACACTGCGGGATCGCGCACATGCCTGGCGGATCCCAGGCTCATCACCTGACCATACCTTGGTGGGCAGAGGCGGGGACGATAGACTGGTTCTAGCCCTTGATATCAGCGATCAGGAAAGCAAGGTCTGCTTGCGTACCCTTCGAATCGAATTCGACGGCACCGGCGTGGTCCTTGGCGAAGACGAAACCGGCCAGCTGGTTACCGATCTTGATCCAACCCTGCCCGACGTTTTTGCCAGACGCGACAGTGGAGGCACACCCGCGCTGTTCGCCTCCTTCGCTGCCGATTGGGTCGAGCAAGAGCTTCGCCGCCGCATTGAGCGGCACGAATGGACTCGCGACGGGTTTTGCCATCGCCGCTGGCTGTTTGCCGATACGGGGAAGTCGATCGTCTGGTCGGATTCCTGCAATACCCCGCGGTCAAATTTGGGGCCACCCGACCGGATCATTGTAGTGCGTGATTTTTCCCAAGCCTGATATGAGCCATGAGCCTGCGGGCCGCCCAATCGGTCCCCGCTGCTCCCCATGAACCCGCTCTCACCCCGGCATCTATGGCTCGGCCTCCTCGCGCTCCTTCTTCCCAGCTTCGCCTCCTGCACCATGCCCCTCGTCGGTCCCGTGCCGCAGGGGGTAGCGCGCGAGCGCGACTTGCGCTTCAGCCCTTCCCCTTGGCCGGCCCCGCTCCTCGCCGATGTCTATCACCCTCGTGACCCGCTCCGGCCACCCGCACCAGCCGTGCTTTTGATCCATGGCGGCAGCTGGAAGGCGGACGATGACCGCTGGACCATGACTCCGATCGCCAAGGCCCTGGCGAAACGCGGCTATGTGGTGGTCAACGCCGGCTACCGCGGCACCCCGGGCTTCCGCTACCCCGCCCCCATCGATGACCTTCGCGAGGCGATTCACTGGATGCGGAGAAATGCCACCCGTTACGGAATCGATCCGACACGCATTGCCGTCTTCGGATATTCGGCCGGAGGCCATCTCGCCGCACAGGTCGCACTCAGGGACGGGAATCCCGAGAAGCTGCGCGCGATCGTTACCGCCAGCGCGCCATTCGACCTCAGCTTGTTTCCCGACAGTGAAGACGTCGACGCCTTCCTCGGAGCCAAAGTCCCGGACATCCCCGCGCGGGTCCACGAGGCATCGCCGCTGAGTCACGTCACCTCCGCCAGTCCGCCGATTTTCATCTATCAGGGCACCGCTGACACCACGGTCCCACCGGAGCACGCGCGCCGTATGCAGGCAGCCTACCGCAGGCACGGCTTCGACACGCAAGTATTCTGGCTCGAAGGAAAGGGCCATATCGGCGCATTCCTATTCCCCGGCACGGCGATGGATGCCGCCATCGCTTTCCTCGACCAACACTTGAAGCAATGAGCTCGGGTGGAAATGGAAAACCACGAAATACACCGGAGATGAAGCCTTGCAGGGAAATAGAAATGCAGCGTTCGCTCATGGAACCGCCAAAACCCAACTCCTCTTCTTTCCGTGTGTTCCGTGGATTCCGTCGTTCTCACTCCCAAATCCAGGATGAGTGACCCGCGCTCCAGGGCAGTCTCGCGCACGCTTCTCGGGATCCTCTTCATCCTCGCCGGACTGAACCACTTCCGGGTTCCCGGGATCTACGTCTCGATGATCCCGCCCTATTTCCCTTCGCCCGCATTGCTCAACTCCGTGAGCGGAGCCGCGGAAATCCTCGGCGGCGCCGGGGTCCTGATCCCCGCCCTCAGAAGACCTGCCGCCTGGGGATTGATCGCGTTGCTGCTGGCGGTGTTCCCCGCGAATCTGCACATGGCCCTACACGGCTGGCCCCGCATGCAGATCCCACCATGGGCACTCTGGGCCAGACTACCCTTCCAAGCCGTCTTCATCTACTGGGTGTATCGTAGCTGCCTGCACGCGCAGCGCGATCACCGCGCTTGAAGATCACCTGGGATCAGCCCCGCCTTCCGCCTTCCGCCTTCCGCCTTCCGCCTTCCGCCTTCCGCCTTCCGCCTTCCGCCTTCCGCCTTCCGCCTTCCGCCTTCCGCCTTCCGCCTTCCGCTCCCCACGCGATCGCGTAGTTCCGCAAAACCCCGGAATCCTCCATAAGGATATCGCCCTAAGCAAGGCCCGCCGACTCATCCCCAGCAGAGCGGCGGGCTTTGCGCTTTCCTCTCCCTGAACAAAGCATGGGGCACACACACACCCAGTCCCTATCCTCATGGACTTCACCTCCCCTGACCCGTACCATTCCGCGGCATTGCCCACCATGCCGGTTACCGGACCGATCACCCCCACGCGCCGCAACAAGCGCGATCGCCGCCGCCGGCTCGTGCGCGGAAATCCTCCGCTCACCAAGCTGCCCAAAATCTCCCTCTCATTCCACCAGGCGATCCCCTACCTGGCTCCCAGCCTGCCACCTCTTCCACGCGCCGACCTGATCGCCGCCCCGTAAAGGAGATCCTTCGCGCAAGCGAAACCGTAAACCAGAGCAGCACCAACAGCAGGGACAGCACCCGTGGCTTGCCGATCTTCGAGCGCCACAGCCCATCCCGCTTCCCTGCGGCCACAGGCTCGAACCGTCGCTCCGCACGGTCCGGCTTAGGGTGCCCCTTCTCGGATCCTCACCTGTAGCGGCGCGTCTCTGACCGCCGCACTTCGGCGGCCACAAGTCGCATAGTAAGGCCTCCATTTCATTCTCGTCCGACCTTTCCGGGAGCGATTCCCGTCACCTGGATTTCCAGGCAGCCTCTCAGATCACCCTGAGTCAAGCCGAGCGCGCTCCACGGCCCATCAAACTAACAGCAACAGCGAAGATCCCACCCGTTCGGATCTCCGACTCTGCTTCCTTCTTCTTCATCCGCGCCATCCGCGCCATCCGCGGTTCTTGCTTTCTACCTTGCTCTACCGGAGCACAGAAAGAACCACGAAGAACAACCGGAACCCGGATCTTCATCCGTGCCAATCCGTGTCCATCCGTGGTTCCCACTGCCTTCAACGGGGACTCAACCCCTCGCCGGAATCAGACTCACTTCGCCTGCGCCTCCGTCATCTTCTTCGCGATCAGCATTTGCTTGTCCATATAGGCCTTCGCCAGCGCCGGATCACTCTGAATGATCGGCATCGCCGCCGCCGTTGCCTTGGTCATCCGGTCCACCAGAGCTTTCGACTTTTCGTTCATCTTCGCTTCGGCGGCAGCATCCGGCGGGGTCGATCCCGCCTTCTTCGCCTGCTCGGCGAGCTTCCCGTATTTATCCGCAAGGCTGTCCATCTTCTCAATGGCCTTTCCAGCCGACTCCTTGTCCTTGATGCTCTCCAGGAGTTTACAGTTCTCCTCCATGATATCGGTCGCGGTCTCCGCGGCCTTCTCCGCCGCCCGCTCCTGCTTGGCCTTTTCAGAACAGGAACTCAGCGCACCAGTGGCGAGGAATCCACTGCCGGCGATTACGATAGCTTTCAGGAATAGTACTTTCATGGCGCTGCACCAACGGAGCGAACATCTCTCCTGTCAACGGACGAAATGGACACCGCATTCAGCGCATCTTGCACGAATCTGAAGCTTTCTTCCAAGAAGCAGCCTTGTCGCGTGTTTACCTACTATCTAAACCACGCGATCCAGATCGATGAAGCTCCTCCGTCTTCTCCCCCTGCCAGCTCTCTGCGCACTCCAGGCCCTCGCCGGCGACGATCTCCAGCAGACCGACCTCACGAAACTCGCCGACCCCGCGCAGCGCCAGGCCCAGATCGCCCGCCTCGTGGGCTGCGATGGCAAGAGGACCATCCTCAGCAGCTATCGCCTGCATCCTTCCGCGACAACTGGCAGCCACGAAGTCCTCCAAGTCCTCACCGGCAGCTACAGCTTCAATTTCAAAACCAGTCTGCCACTCGCTCTCCGCAACGAGTATGAAGTCGAAAAGCCCGAGGAACTCTTCGGCGGCAGCGGCAGGGATGGAGTCATCGGCATCCTCACCCCTGAACTCACTCGGATCAAAAGCGGCCCCTTCTTCATCTTCGCTCCCGATGGAAAAGAAATCCGCCCCTTCGGCAGCAACAACTTGATCAGCGACGGCTACCTCTTCGACTTCGACCACGATGGCATCCTCGACCTCGCCAACACCTCCAATTACGCGGTGAAGAACGCGCCGGACACGGAGATCACCGTGTTCACTCTCCAGAGCATCGAGCGCAAACCGCGCACCCTCCTGCGCGTCATCTACAACTGGCATCCGGAGAAAGCGCGTTCCGCCAATGTCTGGTCCTTCGAATGTCATGACCGTGATGGCGATAGCTTTCCGGAAATCGCCTTTGGCCCCCGCAGCCAGCACGATGCCGGGCCTCGCGAACCGAGCTTCACCTTCCTCTGGAACCCGGAGCAGAAAGCCTTTTCCACCGGCGCGATCCCGGAGCACGCCCACATCCGTGTATTGAGGGACGACGAAAGCCTCGACCAAATCGCGGACGCCGGCGGACTCGGCTATCCGCTGCGCGCCGGTAAAGACGAAGGCGAAAGCCAAGGAGAGAAAGAAGATACTCTCGGACCAGCGACAACTCCCGCAACGGCCATCAAGCCCTACGTCTTCGCCTCGCTCAAAGGCCTCAGCGACGCCGGGCTCTTCCATTTTTTCCAAGGCAAGCAACGCCCGGGCACTTTCGGTGAAGACGATGACTCTCCCGCCAGCGAAGTCCCCGCCAAGGTCTGGTCGATGCCACCCAAGCAAGCCGCCCTCGCCATCGCGGATGCCAATCGCACGCCTGCTCACCGCGACCAGTGGAAGCTCGCCATCGATGACCGCAACGGCATCACCCCGCCGCAGTCCGGCTGGTTCCTCTACGACTGGGACTCTTCCAGCTGCTACAGCTTCAGCTCTAACATCTTCGCCCTCCGCTTCGGCACCGACCGCTGCTGGCTGCTCGCCACCGACTACAACAGCAACGGCGCGGTCGGCGGCAATCCGCTCGCGGACCAGCCCGGCTACACCGCCCGCGTCATCCCCCTCTCTCGCGAGGAAGCCGGCTTCATCGCGGAGACCCTCTTTTGGCTCGATCGCATCCGCTCCCACAGCTTCACGCCTGACAGCGAAGACCTTGGCATCATGTCTTCCACGGCCGATGGCTTTGGCAGCCTCGACCTCCTCGCCGATGGCAAGCCACCGCGGCAGCTCGCTTCCAAAACCGTCTGGGCCTCCTCGATCAGCTCCCGCTGGAAAGGAGATTACTCCCCCGAGGTCTGCATCAATCTCGTCGCGGAGTTCCTCGCCACTGCCCTGCCCCAGCACCTCGGCGATCGTTGGCGCGTCGCACCGGAACTCGACCGCCGCAACCTGATGACACCGGTCGAGGCGCGTCTCGCACCGCGCCTGAATGAGGGCGCGCGCAAGCAACTCACCGCAAACCTCAACGAGGCCTTCACCCGGCACTGGGCGGATTCCTTGCCACCCCAGGCACTCCTCAAGCTGGTCATGACCGTCAGCGAGGAAGCCATCCTCGACCTGCGTCCCGAGCTCGCCCGCCTGCGGGACTCGCTCCCTCCGCCGGATGCAGCCCAAGACGCCGAGTTTGAAGCTCTGGAGAAGCGCTGCGGCCCCGGAGCGAACTTCAACTTCGACTCGCCCGAGCAGGAACGCAAAGACCGCGACCGCTATCACGAGCTTGAGGAAGCGCGGCGCTTCCTCCCCGGCCCCGTCCTCCGCGAACCCATCACCACTGCCTTGGCCAAGCTCGACATGGCCGGCGATGCCAAGCGCTTGAAGAGAGCGATCGATGCCAACGATGCCACCTCCCTCTGGGCACTCGACCGACTGAGAAAGAACTTCCCCCTGGAGTGGCAGGACCTCCTCACCATCCGCTTCCGCGAAGGCGATCTCGAAACCCGCCGCAATCTCCTCAGCACCCTCGGTGCCGCCGCCCCGCAAGGCGGCCAAGGCTTGGTCGATCTCCTGACCCCGAAGGAACTCGACGAGCTCATCATCGAAGTCACCAAGTTCGAACTCAAAGCCGACCCCACCCGCGCCGAGACCCGCGTGCCCGCACTTCTGGACCTCATCCGCGCCCACAAGGCCGACTACATCCGCCGCGGCCAAGCCATGGATCTCCTAACAGAAATCCATCTGGACGGAGAACAAGCCACCACCGCCGCCGGACTCCTGCTCGATGAACTCAAGTATCCACAGATGGGCGAATATGGCATGACAACTCTCGCCCCCGCATTGGAAGCACTCTCGCACCTGCCCGGCGCCACCGCCCATCTCGATGCCATCCAAGCCACCCCATGGGGCAAAGAGTATAACGTCTTCCGAGTCGGCCTCGCCGCCCTCGAACGCCTCACCCACGACCGACCCGACCGCAAGCAGCGCTTGGCAGCCTACATCCAGCCCGCCTTCAAATCCCACCCCGGCTTCATGGATGATGTCTTCCTAGCCTGCCTCGCCCTCGACCTCCGCGAGCTCGCGCCCCTGATCGCCGGCTTCGCCAGCGAAGGCCCCGCGGTCCAGGAAGGTGACGGCGCAAACTACTCCGGCGGCAACTTCAAGGGACCCGCCGACGAGCACTACCATGTCGCCCGCGAGATCACCGCGCTCTGGTCCGAAACCGATCCCGAGACTCTCGACCGCATGTGGCTCTCCCTCGCGCTCGCCCGCTCCAGTCACTTCAATCCCTACCGCAACCAGGATGCCATCGGCGATGCCTTGCGGGCCCAAGTGGTGGAGGCTTGCGCCCGCTTGGCGAAAGACCAGCGCCAGGTTTTAGTCGATACCGCACTCGCGGCCCTCCACAGCCCATCCGAGCGCGAGGCCGCGGCCAAGCTGCTCACAGGGGTCGCCGAGGAGGCTGGATCACCCTGAAGAGCCCCCTCTATACCCCCGCCCTCCCCCTTTTTCGCCCTCCGTGGGACTTTGTGAAAATTTTCACAAACTGCCTTGCGGGTCGGGCGCTCTTGGGGCCTGATTCCGGGGCCGGGACTTCCGATGAGCAGCACCTCCACGACCGAATACCAAGCCCCCGACATCGCGGCCAAGGCCGCGGAGTATCACGAGGAGACCACCGACCTGATGGGCGAGAAGATGGTCCTCAACATGGGACCCTCCCACCCCGCCACCCACGGCGTGCTCCGGCTCATCTTGGAGCTTGATGGTGAGATCATTACGAAGGCTGACCCGGATGTGGGCTTCCTTCACCGCGGCGACGAGAAGATCGCGGAGAACATGCATTACAACCAGTTCGTGCCCTACACGGACCGGCTGGATTACCTCGCCCCACTGGCCAACAACGTCGCCTACGCCTGCGCCGTCGAAAAGCTGATGGGCTGGGAACTGCCGCCCCGCGGCCAAGCACTCCGCGTCCTCTGCTGCGAGCTGGCCCGGATCTCCTCCCACCTCTTGGGAGTCGGAGTTTGCGCCATGGACGTCGGCGCCATGACCGTTTTCCTCTACACCTTCACGGAGCGGGAAAAGATCTACAACCTCTGCGAGCAGCTCACCGGTGCCCGCTTCACCACCTCCTACACCCGCGTCGGCGGCCAGGTCCGCGACATGCCGCCGGGCTTCGACCAAGCCGTCCGCAAGTTCCTCGAAGAGTGTGAGGTGACCCTCGAAGAAGTGTCCAAGTTGTTGGACAAGAACAAGATCTACCAAGATCGCATGTGCGACATCGGGGTCATCTCCAAGGATTCCGCCATCGCTTGGGGCCTGACCGGACCGAACCTGCGCGCCTCCGGCGTGTCCCGCGACCTTCGCAAGGACCGCCCCTACCTCGGCTACGAGAAGTACGATTTCGACGTAATCATCGCCGAGGAAGGCGACTGCTTTGCGCGCTATCAGGTCCGGATGGAAGAGCTGAAGCAATCGATCAAAATCTGCCGCCAGGTCCTCGACCGCATGCCCTCCGGCCCGGTGAATCTGGCCGACAGCAAGAGCATGCTGCCAGACAAGGAGCGCGTTCTGATGTCGATGGAGGAGCTGATCCACCACTTCATCGTCGCCACGCAAGGCATTGATGCTCCGGCGGGTGAGGTCTACTTCGGCGCTGAAAACCCGAAGGGCGAGCTTGGTTTCTACATCCACTCGACCGGCGGCGGGGTTCCCCACCGCCTGAAGATCCGCAGCCCCTCCTTCTGCAACCTGTCTCCTTTGTCTGTCCTGTTGCCAGGGCACATGGTGTCTGACATTCCGGCGGTCCTCGGCTCTCTCGATTTCGTGATGGGCGAGTGTGACCGTTAAGCGTATATGCGATTCGTTATGAAAAAGACGATCCTACTCGGCATCCTCCTCTCCGGACTGTCCTTCGCCGCCGACAAGCCGGCCGATTTCAAGCCGCTCATCGGCGCGGCCAAGAAAGAAGCCGCGCCGCAAGGCGCGCTCGACAAGCTCCTGGACGGGAACCTGGAAAAGCTGGAGGGCAAGAAACTCTCCAAGGTCAAGGAGTTGGCTCATCCGGAGAAGTATTACGTCTTCTATTATTCGGCTTCCTGGTGCCAGCCCTGCCACCAGTTCACGCCCTCGCTGGTGGAGTTCTACAACAAGAACAAGAACGCCCAGTTTGAGATCTACCTGATCACTTCCGATCAGGAGGAGAAGGCGATGGAAGGCTATGTGGCGGAAGCCAAGATGCCTTGGCCGGTCCTGAGCTTCCGCAAGGTCGAGAAGTTCAAAAAGGAGATCAACCACGGCGTCGATGGCATTCCCTTCCTCGCGATCTGCAACCCCGACGGCACCGTTGTTGAAAAGGGCAACGCAGGCACCGTGCTGGGCAAGCTCCAAAGCCTCGTAGGCAAATAGTTTCACCGTCAATGTCCCAGTCCCTGCTCGAAGAAAACGTCGCATCGCACGAGACGCCCGGATCGAAGTTCTTCCCTGACTTCCTGCCGACACCGGCACTGGAAGCGGAGGCGGACCAGCGGCTTGCGCAGTTCCCCGAGGACCAGAAGCGCTCGGCGGTGCTGCCGATATTGCACTTCATCCAGCATCACCACGGATTCATTTCCGCGGAGGCGATCGACTGGGTGGCGGAGCGACTGAGCATCGCACCGATCAAGGTGCTTGAAGTGGTGACCTTCTATCCTGGGTTCCGGCAATCGGCGCCCGGGAAGTTCCATGTCCGCGTGTGTCGCACCCTGTCCTGCGCGATGGGTGGCTCACACGAACTGATGGATAAGATCTGCGAGCTGACGGGCATCGACCGCACAGGCGCGGACTCACATCATCATCCGGTGACCGTCTCGCCCTGCGGCAAGTGGTCGGTGGAATTCGCCGAGTGCCTAGCTTCCTGTGGGACCGCACCGGTGTGCCTGGTGAACGACGATTTCCACGAGGGTGTGGCAGCGGAGAAGGCTGCCGAGCTGCTGGCCAAGTATCCGGACTAAGCTCCCCTTCCCTTGTCTCGACCCTTTTCTGATCGCAGCCCGATGATCACCTACAAAGCCGGCAAGCAGCCTGATTCCCGCGAGTATCGCCTCATCTTCAAGAACGTCGACCGCGAGGGCTGGGATCCTTCGATCGACTGTTACTTGCGCGATGGCGGTTACGAGGATCTGAAGAAGGCGATGGGCATGGAGCCCAAGGCGATCACAGAGGAGGTGAAGAAGTCGGGCTTGCGCGGCCGTGGCGGTGCAGGTTTCCCGACGGGGCTGAAGTGGACCTTCATCCCGCCGAACAACACCAAGCCAGTCTATCTCATCTGCAACGCGGACGAATCTGAGCCAGGGACCTTCAAGGACCGCTACATCCTCCATCAGGATCCCCACCAGCTCATCGAGGGAATGGTAATCTCCTGCTTCGCGGTCGGCGCGAAGGTGGCTTACATCTACATCCGCGAGGAGTTCCCGGAAGCCGCGCTTATCCTTGAGAAGGCGATCCAGGAAGCCCGCGATAAGAACTTCGTCGGCAACAACGTGCTCGGCTCCGGCTTCAACGTGGATATCTACGTCCACCGCGGTGCGGCCGCTTATATCTGCGGCGAGGAAACAGGGCTGATCGAATCGCTGGAAGGCAAACGTGCCTATCCGCGGATCAAGCCGCCCTACTTCCCCGCGGCGCTGGGCCTCTACATGTGCCCGACGATCGTGAACAACGTCGAGTCGCTCTGCCACGTGAAACACATCGTGCGGATGAGCGGCGACGAGTATGCGAAGCTCGGCGTGAAGAACAACACCGGGACCCGCATTCTTTGTGTCTCCGGCGACGTGAAGAAGCCGGGCTATTTCGAAGTCGAGGTCGGCAAGATCACGATGCGCGAGTTGCTCTACGATATGTGCGGCGGCCCGAAGGATGGGCGCGAGTTCAAAGCCGTGATCCCCGGCGGTTCCTCTTCCAAGATCCTGCGCTGCGAAGAGAAGTTCAACTTGAAGAACCCGGATGGTTCCGCGCGCGAGCTGAGCTTCTGGGACATCCCGATGGATTTCGATTCCCTCGCCGCTTGCGGCTCGATGGCAGGCTCCGGCGGAGTGATTGTTTTGGACAACACCCGCAAGATCTCGTGGGTGCTGAACAACATCAATGCCTTCTACGCCCACGAGTCCTGCGGCCAGTGCACACCCTGCCGCGAAGGTTCGATGTGGATGAAGAAGATCTCCGACCGCCTGGTGGCCGGAGAGGCAGCCCCGAAGGATATCGCGACGCTGGAAAGCGTGGCCTATCAGATCGACGGCCGGACCATCTGCGCGTTCGGCGAAGCGTCGTCCTGGCCGGTTGAGGCGATCATCGCGAAGTTCCGCGACGAGCTGCTGGCGGACACCAACCCTGCCAATGAGGAGGTGCCGCAAAATCCGGAGACGGAAGCACAGCGGAGATATCTGCAGCACGCGTGACGAGCGCGGCAGCCTTTAAGTATTGCCCCGGTTTGATGGCTCTGTCATCTAACCGGGCGATATGAGTGCACAAAGTCCTTATCGGAGCCCGGCGCAGGCCACGGCAGGCTATCCTGCGGCGCAGATGGCCGCCAAAGACGTATTGTTCTCCTTCAACGGGAGAATCCCGCGCAGAACCTTCTGGTTGTGGTATCTTGGCAGCTCTATCGCCTTCAGCTTGATCTGCGGCATCTTGATTGGCGTTGCTTCGCTGACCATTAAACCGCCCACTGGCAAGGAAAGCGCTAGTGCCACTCCTAGCGCGAGTTCCAGTGCACTTCCCGGTCCTGACAGCGCGGTTCCCGCTCCCAGCTCCAGCACAGACTCCAGCTCCACTCCCGTCGAGTTCGACCCCAGCCAGCAAGAGCTCCCCGCCGCTTTCCTGGCGGTCTTGGGGGTTTGCGGGTTGCTGGCCATTCCAATGTTTTGGATTGTCCTCGCGCTGCTAGCCAAGCGCTGGCATGACCGCGGGAAGCCTGCCGTGTGGATCCTGATCTACTTGATCCCTTTCGTTGGTGCTGTCTGGACACTCATTGAATGCGGCTGCCTGCGCGGCACGGTGGGCCCGAATGAGTTTGGGGCAGATCCGACCTGAGAGCTGAGGCGATTTACTACCAGCTAGATTTAGGAAAAGGTCCGGCGTGCGCCGGACCTTTTCATTTTCGGGCGGGTTCGTCTCCGATTCGCATCCGCCTTAAAGGCCTGTCATCTTCTCCAGCCGCTCGGGATAACGGGTTCCCTGCACGGTGATCGCGGCGGCAGCGCGATCAATGCCGCGGAGATCATCCGCGGATAGCACGATCGAGTCTGCACCGAGGTTTTCCTCCAGGCGATTGAGCTTGGTGGTGCCTGGAATCGGGACGATCCATGGCTTCTGGGCAAGCAGCCAAGCGAGCGCGATCTGGGCAGGCGTGGCCTGCTTGTCCTCGGCAATGGTTGTGAGCAGGTCGATCAGCACTTGGTTTGCCTTGAGTGCTTCCGGGGTGAAGCGAGGCAGCATACTGCGGAAGTCGGAGCTGTCGAAGGTGGTGCTCCCATCCATCTTGCCGGTGAGGAAGCCCTTGCCCAAGGGGCTGTAGGGCACAAAGCCGATGCCAAGCTCCTCAAGGGTCGGGATCACTTCGTCCTCCGGCTTGCGGGTCCAAAGCGAATACTCGCTTTGAAGGGCTGCCACCGGCTGAACGGCATGGGCGCGGCGGATGGTTTGTGCACCGGCCTCGGAGAGGCCGAAGTGCTTCACCTTGCCAGCCGCGATCAGCTCCTTCACGGCTCCGGCGACATCTTCGATCGGCACCGCAGGATCGACGCGATGCTGATAGAGCAGGTCGATGACATCGACCTTGAGCCGCTTGAGCGAGCCCTCGACAGCGGCCTTGATATGCTCCGGGCGGCTGTTCAAGCCCGGTGAGCCTTTGCGCGGATCAAAGCCTTCCACCAAATCGAAGCCGAACTTGGTGGCGATCACCACTTGGTCCCGGAAGGGCGCAAGCGCTTCGCCTAACAATTCTTCGTTGCTGAAGGGACCGTAGACCTCCGCGGTGTCGAAGAAGGTCACGCCGCGCTCCACTGCGGCGTGCAGGAGGGAGATCATCTCCTTGGTGTCCTTTGGCGGTCCATAGGAGAAGCTCATGCCCATGCAGCCCAGGCCGATGGAGGAGACTTCAAGGCCGCTGTTGCCGAGTTTGCGCGTGCTGATTCTGTTAGATAATTGGGTCATTGGAATGAAAGTGGTTCAGGGTTGGTATTGTTCGTCACCGACCTGCTCCAGCCAGTCGACGGCCTTGCCGTCGAGCTGCTCCTGGATGGCGATGTGGGTCATGGCGGTGGTGGGTGAGGCGCCGTGCCAGTGCTTCAGTCCCGGCGGGAACCAGACGACATCGCCGGGGCGGATCTCCTCGATGGGACCGCCCTCGCGCTGCACCCGCCCGAAGCCGGCGGTAACGATGAGGGTCTGGCCCAAGGGATGAGTGTGCCACGCAGTGCGTGCGCCGGGCTCAAAGGTCACACTGGCACCAACAACGCGGGCCGGAGCGGGTGCCGTGAACAAGGGATCCACGCGGACGTTGCCGGTGAACCAATCCGCCGGGCCTTTGCCGGAGGGTTGTGAGCCGATTCGTTTGATTTCCATATCCGATTTCTTGCTTGGGGTTGCTGGAGGGGTTTGGGGTATCCCGGCGCGAAGCCGGGAGATGACTGGCAGCGCGGCGATGGCCGCGTTGCTTGAGGGAAAGCTTCGTTAGTGGTGGGTTCAGGACCTGCCTACGGCCAATTGATGCCGTGTGCGCCATTCACCGGGCGAGGTGTCCTCCCAGCGCTGGAAGGCACGGAAGAAGGAGTTGGCGTCCTCGTAGCCCAGCAGGAAGGCAGTCTCGTTGAGCTCGACGCTACTATGCTTCAAGTAGTGGTGCGCCAGCTCGCGTCGGGTGTCCTCCACCAGGTGCTGGAAGGTAATCCCAGCCTCGCCGAGCTTGCGCTGGAGTGTGCGGGTGCTCATGCCGAGTTCCCGGGCGACCTCCTGAAGCGTCGGCCGCTTTCCGGCCAAGGATCGCTTGAGAGTGCGCTTCACCTGCTCGCCGAGATTCGCGGTACTTCGCTCCGCTTCGAGTTCAGTTTCCAGCTGCGCTCCGATCAAGGCCAGCAGCTCCTCATTGTAGGTCACGAAGGGACGCGCGAGATCGGCCTTGCGGAAGAGCAAGGCATTACGGCCGGCCTTGAACTTCACACGACAACCGAAGTGAGACTCCAAGAGCTCGCGGTGACGGGCGGGACGCTTGAGCTCCAGGCGCAAAGGGATGATCTGGCCATTCGTGCCGCGGCGGCCGACGGAGAGGATCCAGGCGAGAGCCATGTCGATCAGCACTTCGGGTTCATCGTCGGTCGCCTCGTGATAGATGAACTCGACCATGGCTTCATCGCGCGCGACGCTGATCCGGACTTCCTCGGGACAGGTGAGCTGCTTATAGCGCGCCATGCGCTGGAGGGCATCGTGATAAGAGCGGCTACAGACCGCAGCCACTGCCGCCGGATGATAACGCTCCATGCGCGGCTCATTCCCGAGTTGCAAGCCGATGGCGGGATCTGCGCTCAGCTCGCCGACCGCCCGCCACAGGGCGAAGAGTTCGGCTGTGGTGGCATAGATCTTTTCCTGCTGGAAGAAGGCCGCCGGCAGCCCGGCGAGACGCAGGATGGCAGCCGGAACCAGCCCATGCTCGGCCAAGCGGCCGGCAAGGAGAGTGGAGATGCGGAAGCGGTCGTTCATGCTCGCGGGTGCCTCAAATTGCTCTCACCGTGGCGTTGCAGAGCCTCGAGGCGATGGTTCCAAGCTACCCGAGATCTCCGATCTGTCACTCGCACCACGCGCCAATCCACTTGCAGAACGCGCCAGACGGAGGCCGGGCCCGATTCGCGCTAGTCGCGTAGCTTAAGCACGGATTTCACCCCGGCAGCAAAGGAACGGGCGGCGGCAGAGCGGTGGCCGCCTGCGACCCAGATGAGGCCGACACGACGGAAGGAGAGCTTTTCCTCGGCGTCACGGAGAGGCCTTACCACTAGATCGGAGTGGAGTTCCCAGCGCACGGCGGCATCGGGCATGAGGGTTAGCATCCCGGTCTGGCGGACGGTGGAGAGAACTCCTTCGATCGAGATCATTTCGATGGCAGGCTTGAGGACGTGTTCGAGTCCTTGGAGGGCCACGCTCTCGAGGACGAGTTCACGCGTGCAGAAACCGTGGCTGAGCAGGACCAAGGGATGGGCAAGAACATCAGGGAGAGTGATCCGGCGGCGGCGCGCCAGCACGTGGCTGGGAGGAAGCACAGCGACAAGACTTTCGGTGAAGAGCGGCTCGACTTCGAGGCGGTGACCGCTTTTCCCGGGAAGGAAGCTGATCCCGAGATCAAGGTGCCCGGCCAAAAGTTCGGCCTCGAGCATCTCCATGGGCAGTTCCCGGACGGAGACGGTGACCTTGGGGTGGGCGTTGCGAAAATTGCCGACCGCCTCAGGGATAACGGCGACATTGACGGTAGAGACGATGCCGATGCGGAGTTCCCCGGCAGAGAGCTGCTGGAGGTCGGCGATTTCGCGCTTGGCGTCGTCGAGCTCGCGCAGGATGCGGATCGCGCGGGCGTGAAGGATACGGCCAGCGGCGGTCATGCGGGCGCTGCGGGGAAGACGCTCGAAAAGCGTGGCTCCCATCTGCATCTCGAGCTGCCGGATTTGATGGGAAAGAGTCGGCTGGGAAAGGAAGAGCTTGCGGGCGGCACCGCGAAAACTGCCTTCCGAAGCAATGGCCAAGAAATAGCGGAGATGGCGCAGTTCGGTGACCCCTTCTTTGATCGCTGTCATCTATCGCTACGATTAGATCAAGAGATTAGAAGTATCAAGGGCGGCTGTGCATGCTGGGGCATGCATTCTTCATCCAGTTCGACTTCGGGGTCGCCAGGCACCCACATGCCTGCGGCGGTTTATGCGCTGACGGTGGGAGCCTTCGGCATCGGCACGACGGAGTTTGTGATCATGGGTCTGCTCTTGCAGGTGGCAGCGGATTTCCAGGTGAATGTGGCTTCGGCGGGGCTGCTGGTCAGCGGGTATGCGCTGGGGGTTTTCCTAGGGGCACCAGTGCTGACGCTGCTGAGCGCGCGCTGGCCGAGAAAGCGGGTGCTGCTCACGCTGATGGCAATTTTCATCGTGGGAAATGTGGCCTGCGCACTGGCCCCGAACTATGCGCTGCTGATGGTAGCACGCGTGATCACATCCCTCACGCACGGAACCTTCTTCGGCGTGGGATCGGTTGTGGCGACGGGATTGGTGAGGGAAGACAGGAAGGCGTCGGCGATTTCGGTGATGTTCACCGGGTTGACCTTCGCGACGCTGGTGGGCGTGCCCGCCGGGGCTTGGCTGGGGCTTCAGCTCGGGTGGAGATCGACGTTCTGGGCGGTGTCGGCCTTGGGACTCTTAGGACTGCTGGCAGTCGCGGTGCTGGTGCCAGATCAGGAAGCGGAGCACGTGGAGAGCGGTGGCGGAAGCGGGCTGCGGGAGGTATTCAGCGAGCAGGTTTTGACGGCACTGCTGATGACCGTGCTGAGCTGGGCGGGTGTTTTCGCAGTGTTCACCTATGTGCAGCCGATGCTGACGAAGCTGGCGGGTTTCAGCGATGAGGCCGTGTCGGGGATCCTGCTGCTGTTCGGCGCGGGGATGATCGCGGGGAACCTATTGGGAGGAAAATTGGCGGACAGAAAGCTGGGTGTGGCCTTGCTGGGATCACTGGTGTCGCTGGCAACGGTGCTGGGCTTGATGGGTCTGGCGATGCATCAGAAGGCAACCGCAGTGGTATTCGTGGGGCTACTGGGAGCAGCGGCATTCGGTACCGTGGCACCGCTCCAATTGAGTGTGCTCAAGCACGCAGGCAAAGCCGGGCAGACTCTGGCTTCGAGTCTGAACATCGGGGCCTTCAATCTCGGCAACGCAATCGGAGCTTGGGCAGGAGGCTGGGTCATCGCAAGCGGCCCCGGACTCCCGGAGATTCCGTGGGTAGCAGCGTTAATCGCCACAGGGGCCGTCGGAGTGGCAGTGTGGAGCATCCGGCGCGAACGGAGAAGGCAGTTGGCAAAGGCCCTCTACTTGTTTCCGGAAGACCCTTGCGGTAGTGCGGACAGATGTGATCCGGCAGAAGCACCTTGATACAAATCAAGGCCGCCGACCCCGCCCGAAGCGAACCCTGCGAGCGAACCATTCAAGGAGAAGACACTCAGGGATTCTGAGCATCCTTGGCGGCTTCCTCGATCTTCTCCCCTGCCCTTTGGAAGAAACGGCCGGTGGCTCCGGCGGCATTGCGGAGACCGGTCTCGGTTTTCTCCTTGGCGATCTCGATGGCGTCCTTGCTGTGCTCTTCCGCAACGGTGGTAGCTTCCGCGGTTTTGCGGCCGGCAGTCTTGAGTTCCTGGGCAGTCTTGTCAGCGGGCGTGACCGTGCGAGAACGCGGCTGCCGGGAGGGACTCGGATGAGAGGTCGCCGGGGCGGCCAGCTCGTCCTCGGAGACGGCGATGGCGCGAGGCGCTGGTGCGCCTTCTTCCGGGACTGCGATGGCTTTGGGCGCGGGAGCGTGGCTGCCTGTGGTCGGCGCTAAGACGGTGGTCGAAGCCGCGTCTTCCTCCTCTTCGACGATTTCCGCCTTGGGTGGCTTAGCAGCCGAAGCAGCCTTTTTGTTGCTGTCGCAGGCCACGACTAGAAAAGCCAGCGGGAGCAGGCGAAGGACGGGCTTGATCATGGGCAGAATGAAGCATCCTGGAGAGGCGCGCTCAAGGGGGATCGGCGGAAGCCGGATGATGCAGATGCCTTCAGGGAGTCGCCATCTGGCTTTCGACAAAGCCCCCCGAAAGAGGTCGTTGTTTCTGTCATACAAATTTTGACTTTTTGCCTTGGTTGTCGAAAATCGCGGGCAGCCCACCCGTATTGATCAAACCCATGCGCAAGCGCCACGCCCTCGCCTTTCTCCTCTGTGCCTTCCCTCTCGCCGCCCAGCAGGGTGACAAGAAGGATCACGAAAACATGAAGCCGGTTGTCCCGGAAAAGGACATCCCCCCTTCCCCGGTGCTATCTCCTGCGGATGCGCTGAAGGCTTTCCAGGTAGCGCCGGGCTTCGTGATCGAGCCGGTGGCGACGGAGCCCTATGTGGAGAAGCCGGTGTGCCTTGACTTTGACCCGGCCGGGCGGATGTGGGTCTGCGAGATGCGCGGCTACATGCCGGACATCGATGGCAAGGGCGAGAGTGTGCCGCAGGGCCGGATCAGTGTGCTGGAAGACAGCGACGGTGATGGCAAGGTGGACAAGAGCACCATCTTCCTCGACAAGGTGATGCTGCCCCGTGCGATCAGCGTGTATGGCGACGGAGTGCTGTTCATGGATCAAGAGCGGCTGTGCTGGCAAAAGCGCGAGGGGCTAAAGCCCAGCGGCGAGATCCAAGTGATCGATCCGAAATTCGCGAGCGGCGGCAATGTGGAGCACAAGCCGAACGGGCTGATGTCGAACCTGGACAACTACCTCTACCTCGCGAAGTCCGACAAGCGGATCCGCCGGGTGGGCGACAAGTGGGACATCGAGTCGACGGCCTTCCGCGGCCAGTGGGGTGTGGCCCGCGACAACTGGGGCCGGATTTACAGCAATAACAACTCGGCCTTCCTCTTCGGGGAGAGCCTCGCGCCGAACCTGCTGCAGGACAATGTGGCGGTGAAGATGAAGTACAACGACACCCCGCTGCTCGGCAGCAACCGGGTGTGGCCGATCCGCGTGACGCCGGGCGTAAACCGCGGCTATATGGCGAAGGAGAACGGCTACAACGAGCAGACGCTGGACCCGAAGACCCACAAGCTGATCAACTGCACTGCGGCCGCTGGATTCGCAGTCTATCGCGGGACGAATTTCCCGAAGGATTGGTATGGCACGGCATTCGTCACCGAGTCCTGCGTGGCGCTGGTGAAGGCGATCAAGATCAGCGAGAAGGATGGCAAGCTATCGGGCACGAACCCGACGGGTGAGAAGGAATTCCTGGCCTCGACCGACGAGCGTTTCCGCCCGGTGAATGCATACACCGCGCCGGATGGCTCGCTCTACATCGTGGACATCTATCACGGGATCATCCAGCACAAGACTTTCCAAACCACCTACCTGCGCGAGCAGCACCTCTCCCGCGGGCTGGACAAGCCAGCGCTGGGCAATGGCCGGATCTACCGGATCCGTAGTACTTCCGGGAAGCTGGAGCCGAAGGTGGACATCGCCGCGCTGCAGGGCCTGGACCTGGTGAAGATGCTGATGCACCCGAACTCGTGGCACCGCGAGACGGCGCAGCGGGTGCTGGTGGAGCGCAAGGATCCGGCGACGATTCCTTTTCTGGTGAAACTTGCCAACGCCGGCGATATGGTGGCTCGGGCGCATGCGATCTGGACTCTCGAGGGCATGGGCGCTCTGAAGGCGGAGCATCTGGTGGCTGCACTGAAGGACAAGGATGCGAAGCTGCAGTCCTCCGCGCTGTGGGCGAGCACACGCCTCGATAGCGGGGAACTTTCCAAGCTCGAACCGGTGCTGGTGTCCTTGAAGCCAGTTGCGGAAGAGGATGCGCCTTATCTGGCACGGGTGCTGGGCTCGGTGGGCACGCCGAAGGCACTGGCGGCTCTAGATGCACTCTTGAAGGACCAAGCGAAGGCACGCTTCATCCGTGAGGCGGCGATCTCGGGCCTCCATGGCCATGAGGCGGAGTTCGCGAAGCTAACCTCGATCAAGGACAAGGACTTCACCGGCTGGCTGGATCAAGGTGCCAAGGGCGGCTCCAAAGCTGCTGAAGGTCCTACCCTGAAGGGTGCGGAGCTGGCCTCCTACGACCGCGGCAAGGCGCTCTATGGCGGCGAGGCGGCCTGCTTCGCCTGCCACGGTCCGGATGGCGGTGGCATGCCCTTGCTCGGGCCGCCGCTGAATGGTTCGGAGTGGGTCACCGGCAAGCCGGAGACGACCATCAAGATTCTGCTGCACGGCATCACCGGCCCGATCACCGTGGCAGGCGAGACTTACAATCCGACCGCGGAGATGCCGGCCCTGGGAATCAATCCTACCTTCACCGACGACAAGATCGCCGACGTGCTGACCTATGTCCGCAACGAGTGGGAGAATAAGGCTCCCGCCGTGACGCCGGACGTGGTGAAGAAGGTGCGGGAGATGGTGAAGGACCGCGGGCCGAAGCCGTGGACGGCTGCGGAGCTGAAGTGAGTTGAGAACAGGCCACCGACGGCGACTTGAAGTGCGCCGTCGGTTGAGGTATTTCTTTCCCGTGAAGGCGTCCTACGAGTCAATTGTCGAGGCGGCGATGGAACTGGAACCAGCAGAACGGTTTCGGGTAGCTGCCGAGCTGTGGGAGTCGGTCGGCTCTCCACCGCCAGGCTCCTACAACGACGACCTTGAGGGCATGCTGGACCGCCGTGAGGCAGAGCTCGAGGCAGATCCCAGCTTGGAGATTTCCCACGAGCTATTCATGGAACTTCAAAGGCCGCAGGTAGGCGTGAGACTCGTTTACCACCATGCCGTCGGGCAGGAGGTCGATGATATTTGCGCTTGGTATGACGAGCGCAAGGGCGGCTTGGGCGACGAGTTCTTCTAGGAGCTGGAGCGCATCTTGTTGGCCATCCAAACCTCTCCGACAAAATTCCCTCCCGCAACGAATGATCGTCGGAAGGCTGCGTTGAAGCGTTTTCCTTATTCTGTGAGCTACCGCGTCCTTATAGATCGAATCCGCGTTCTATCAGTGCATCACAACAAGCGGCATCCATCATACGCTTCGCGGCGGAAGTAAGTGACCAAGGCTAGCTCCCGAGGAACTCGATCCGCCATCTCCTTTGATCGAAAGCCCAAAACAAAAAGGCCCGGAGTTTCCTCCGGGCCTTTTTGAAATCGTTCGGGAATCCGCTCGTGCGATTAGCGCGAGTAAAGTTCGACGATCAGCTGCTCGTTGACGAGCGGGTTGATGTCGGCCTTGTCGGGGATGCGGGAGATGGTGCCTTCGAGGGCTTCCTTCTCAAGGGTCAACCAATCAGCCAGCGGCGAGGATTGGGTGAGGTCCATCATGCGCAGAGCGAGTTGTTGGGCAGACGGCTTCGGGCCGATCTTCACCTTGTCACCCGGCTTCACCTGGTAGGAAGCGATGTCCACGCGCTTGCCATTCACGAGCACGTGGCCGTGGTTGACGAGCTGGCGGGCAGCCTGACGGCTGTTCGCGAAACCGAGGCGGTAGCAGACGTTGTCGAGACGCAGTTCCAGAAGCTGGAGCAGGATCTCGCCGGTCACGCCACGGCGGCGGGCGGCTTCCTCATAGTAGCCGCGGAATTGCTTCTCGAGGACACCGTATTGGAAGCGGAGCTTCTGCTTTTCGCCGAGGGCGACGGAGTAATCGCTCTTCTTCTTGCGGCCGGCGCGCAGGCCATGCTGGCCCGGCGGGAAATTGCGGCGCTCAAGCGACTTCGAGGAACCGAAGAGAGCCACGCCGAAGCGGCGGCTGATCTTGGTGGTAGGACCGGTATAGCGAGCCATGATCTTGTAAAATTAGCAATTACACCCGGCGCGCCTTCTTCGGACGGCAACCGTTATGCGGGATCGGGGTGACGTCCTTGATGGCCAGCAGCTCGATGCCGAGAGCCTGAACGGCACGGACAGCGGACTCGCGGCCGGAACCCGGGCCCTTGACGCGGACTTCGGCTTCCTTGAGACCGTGGCCCATCGCTTGGCGGCAGGCGTCTTGGGAGACGACCTGAGCGGCGTAGGCGGTGCTCTTGCGGGAGCCCTTGAAGCCCATCTTGCCAGCACTGGACCAGCCGAGCGTGTTGCCGTTCGAGTCGGTCACGCTGACGATGGTGTTGTTGAAGGTGGCCGTCACGTGGACGATGCCGCGGGAGATGTTCTTGGAACCCTTGGCCTTGTGAACCTTGATCTGGGTTTCCTCGGCGCCGGCGATCTCGGCGAAAATGTCGCGCTTCTTGTCGTCCTTCTTGGGAGCGACAGCTTCTTCGGCAGCCGGCGCTGCGGGAGCAGCTGCAGGTGCGGCGGGAGCAGCCGGGGTCGCAGCGGCAGCAGGAGCCGCGGCGGCTTCCGGTGCCGGTGTGTTGGTTTCTTCGTCAGCCATTTCGGGAAAAAGGTTCAGGGTTCAGCGCCAGCGGATTACTTCTTCACGCCGACGGTGCGGCGCTTGCCCTTGCGGGTGCGGGCGTTGGTGCGGGTGCGCTGGCCACGGACGGGCAGGCCGCGCTTGTGGCGGATGCCGCGGTAGCAGTTGATCGAGGTCAGACGCTTGAGCTGGGACTGCTTCTCACGGCGAAGGTCACCTTCGATGACGATGCCCTGGCTCTGGATCACGGTGGCGATCTTCACGAGCTGGTCTTCGGTCAGCTGACCGGTGCGGATGTCCGGGTCAATACCGGCTTGCTCGAGGATACGGGAAGCGGTGGTCGAGCCAACGCCGTACATATACTGCAACGACGCCTCGATGCGCTTCTCGTTGGGGATTTCGATACCGAAAATGCGTGCCATGTGATGCTGTGGTAAGCGGAGAGCCAGCCCGGGAGGAAAACACGTGAACGTGCCCAGCCTCCCGAAGCGGGCGGGCTGTTTAGCAGACGCCCCCCCTCTGGCAAGTGGAAAACCGAAATTTTCCGACGAAGTTCAGAGCTCGTGGATTTTAATGTCCCGGAACCAGACTTCATCGCCGTGGTCCTGAAGCAGAATATGACCCGGGCCAGGGCCTGCGAAGTCCGAGATTTTGGCGAACTTGCTGTCCTTCTTGCCGGCCTCCCACTCCTTGCTGGTGGTGTCGATTTTCACCGTCAGCTTGCCGTTCAGCCAGTGCTCGAGGCTGCTGCCCTTGGCGACGACCTTGGAGTGGTTCCACTCGCCCACGGGCTTGAGTTCCTTGTCCTTGGCGGCGGGGATCACCTCGTAGAGCGATCCGGCGGTGGTGTCCGGGACCTTGCCATTCGGGTGGCCGATGTCGTCGAGCACCTGGTATTCGGCACCGATCCAGCCGGCGGTGCTCTTGCGGACGCGGTATTTCACGCCACTGTTGCCCGCTTTCGATATCTTCCAGTCAAATTCCAGCTCGAAGTCGGCGTATTCCTTGTCCGAAATGAGATCACCCGCCTTTTCGGTCCGGTGCAGGACCCCGTCTTCGACCTTCCAGCCCTTGCCAGGCTCGCCGCCGGTGGCGCTTTGCCAGCCGGTGAGGTCCTTGCCATTGAAAATCGAGACTGGAGCACCCGGTTCCGCCATCGCGGAGCCGGCCAAAAGAGCCGTCAGCATAAGGAGCTTGCGCATGTCTGACAACTTGACTGCTCCCCCAGCCCACGCAAGCCGCTTTCCTTTCATACGTACGCCTCGACAAAGCCACCGCTCACTCTAGTTTCGTTGAAATTCCGCAAACCGCTTGATTCATGGAAGAAACCATCCCCTCCGCATCCTCCCCGACGGATCCTGTCACCCCTTCCTCCACGGCACCGCCCGCTGCCCCTTCCCATACCGACCACGAACTCCCGCCCGATGATGTAGCGGCGATCGACCAACTGGGGAAAACCTACGCGGCGCTAAAGGCGGAACTCGGGAAGGCGATCATCGGCCAGGAAAAGGTCATCGAGCAGCTTGCGATTTGTCTCTTTGCCCGCGGTCACGCCCTGCTGATGGGGGTCCCGGGGCTGGCAAAGACTCTGCTGGTGTCCTCCGTGGCGCGAACCTTCGACCTGACCTTCAACCGCATCCAGTTCACGCCGGACCTGATGCCGGCGGATATTACCGGCACGGATATTATCCAGGAATCCGGGGTAGGCGGTCGGCGGGAATTTGAATTCGTGCGCGGTCCGGTGTTCGCAAACATCGTGCTGGCGGACGAAATCAACCGCGCCCCGGCCAAGACGCAGTCGGCGATGCTGGAGGCGATGCAGGAACTCAAGGTGACGGTGCTGGGCCGAAGCTACGACCTGCAGCCGCCGTTCTTCGTGTTGGCGACGCAGAACCCGGTGGAGCAGGAAGGCACCTACCCTCTGCCGGAAGCGCAGCTCGACCGCTTCATGTTCCTGATCGAGGTGGATTACCCGAGTTCAGAGGAAGAGAAGCGGATCGCCCGCGAGACGACGGGAACGGCGAGGGCGACGCTCAATCACCTGCTCGATGGGCATGCGGTGCTGGCCTACCAGCAATTGGTCCGCCGGGTGCCAGTGCCGGAGCATATCTACGACTACGCCGTGTCGATCGTCCGCAAGACCCGGCCGGGCACCCCGGAGGCACCTGCGTGGATCAAGGACTATGTGGCATGGGGCGCAGGTCCGCGTGCCGTGCAGTATCTGATTCTCGGCGCAAAATCACGGGCAGCCCTGCGCGGCAGCTACATGGCCAGCATTGAAGACTTGGAAGAAGTGGCAATCGCTGTGCTTGGGCACCGGGTGATCACCAATTTCGCTGCCGAGTCTCAGGGGATGACGTCCAAGAAAGTGGTTGAGCGGCTGATTGCAGAGATGAGGGAGGATTGATGAAATACGAGTTCCTCGATAGCAGTTTGCTAGCGCGGCTTGGAGCGATCCCGGTTGAGATGCGCTCGGCGATGATCGGCAATGTGGCCGGAAGGCACCGTTCGCCGCATCGCGGGTCGTCGGTGGAGTTCGCGGAGTATCGCAAGTATGTCGCGGGTGACGATACGCGGCGCCTGGACTGGAAGGCGTTTGCGCGATCGGACCGGTTTTACATCAAGGAATTCGAGGCAGATACGAACCTGCGGGCCTACTTCGTGGTCGATGCCTCGGGCTCGATGAAGTTTCACGGGCCTCAGGGCGAAGCTAAGATCGCTTACGCGAACCGCATTGCCGCTTCGCTCGCTTACCTGCTGGTCAACCAAGGCGACGCCGCTGGACTTTCCGTGTGCACGGACAAGCTACATCTGGAGGTTCCGCCGAGCCGGAGACCGGCACACCTGCAGCACATCTTCGACACGCTGGGGAAACTCGAGCCATCCGGCGATACGGGCTTGGTCCCGGCTCTACATACAATTGCGGAGAAGATCAGCCAGCGTGCTTTCGTGGTAATCCTCTCGGACCTGTTCACGGATACGCAGGCCTTCTCGGATGCGCTTCAGCATTTGCGTTACCGCAAGCACGACATCTGCGTGTTCCACTTGATGGACCCGCAAGAGCTAGGCTTCGAGTTCGATCGGCCGCACCGCTTCGTCGATATGGAAGACGGCACCTCGCTGGTGGTGGAGCCGAACTTGATCGCGGACGAGTATCACAGTGCGTTGCGTGAGTTCCTGACAACGGTTCGAGCAAAATGCCACGACGCCGCCGCTGATTATCAGTTGGTACCCACGAACACACCGCTCGAACCCTTGCTGAGAGATTTCCTGACGGCCCGCCTGCCCAAAAAGGGCCACTCCTAGATCATGACCTTCCTTCAATCATGGATGCTCTGGGGGCTGTTCGCTGCTTCGATCCCCATCATCATCCACCTGCTGAACCGCCGCCGGCACAAGACGGTGATGTGGGCGGCGATGCAGTTCCTGCTGAAGGCGACGCGGGAGTCGCGGGGGAAGAAGAAGCTGCGGCACATTCTTATTTTGACCTGCCGGGCGCTGGGGATCGCCGCGCTGGCAACGGCGGCGGCGCGGCCGCTGCTGAGCGGGATGCTCGGCTGGGGCGGCGGGAAGCCGGACTTGGTAGTATTGATTCTCGACCGTTCGGCGAGCATGGAAGCGACGCCGAAGAACGGCACCGTGCCACGCCGGGATCTGGCGCTGCAGCGCGTAAAGAATGCCCTGAATGACTTCCAAGGCACACGGCTGGTGCTGATCGATAGCGCCTCCGGCCAGCCGCAGGAGGTACCCAGCCCGGACGTGCTGGACCGGATTTCCTCGGCAGCGCCCACGGACACGGCTGCGGATATCGCCACGCTCGCGGGGAGGGCCGCGGAATTCCTGACCGAGTCGCCAGGACGGGCGGAGCTGTGGATCGCCTCCGATTTGCAGAAGTCGAACTGGAAGCCCGAGAATGATCGCTGGACCTCTGTGCGCGCCGCGCTGTCCTCCCTACCCCAGCCGCCCAAGCTGAGGATCCTGTCGCTCGGTGGCGAGCCCTCGCCGAACCAGTCGATCCGTCTTCTGTCCTCACATCGTGCCGGGCCGCAACTGGTGCTGGATATCGAGATCAGCCGCAGCGACGACAGCGCCGCACCGGTGAACCTGCCGCTGACGGCCACGCTCAATGGCGGCGCACGCAGCACGACCAACGTGAATGTCGCCGGGCAGAATTTCCGCTTTCGCAAGGTGATACCCGTACCCCCGAATGAAGAGTCCGGCTACGGCTGGCTCTCGATCCCCGGCGACGGCAACCTGAGGGACAATGCCGCCTTCTTCGCCTACGGCCCGGCGCGGCCGATCAAGAGCCTCTTGATTGCTCCGCCGGGCGAAGCCGGCGACTACATCTCGATCGCCGCGGCTCCAGCCGGTCATGCCAGCCAGTCGATCGAGCGGATCGATCCTGCGGCGCTTTCACGGCTCGAGACCGATGGTATCGCCTCGATCTTCTGGGCGGCACCGCTACCCACCGGCCAAGTGGCGGAGACACTCAACCGCTTCCTGATCGATGGTGGCGTGGTGGTCTTCTTTGCGCCGCAAGGTGAGAGCACGGCGAGCTTTTTGGGCTTGAGCTGGTCCGCGATCACGACGGCAGAGAAGGACAAGTATTTCATCCTCGATTCCTGGGACCACGACGATGGCCTGCTGCGGGACGGCCTGGATGGAACTCCGCTCCCCGCCGAACGCTTCAAGGCAGTGAAGCGCCGCCTTCCTGAAGGTGAAGCGACCGCGCTTGCCCGCTGGGATGACGGCAAGACCTTCGTCACCCGCCGGGTGGTGGAGCGTGGCACGGCATGGTTCGTGGGATCCCAGCCGGATTACACATGGTCGAACCTTGGTGATGCCGATATCCTGCTCCCCGGAGCCCAGCGGGCGGTGGCCGACGGTGCACAGCGATTCGATGCCGGGTATCTGGCGGACATCGGTTCGAAGGCAGCGGCACCCCGGGCGGGAGAAGGCCGTGCGCGTCTGGACGACTACGGGGCTCCGGTGCCATCCAACGAGGCCTATGAAGCGGGCATCCAACGCTTCGGCGAGCGGGTGATGGCACTCAACCGCCCGGCCGTGGAGGATGATCCCGAGATCCTCTCCAACGATGCCCTGAAAGGTCTCCTGCAAGGAACCGGCTACAGCTTGTTCGAAGACCAGAGCCTTTCGGTGAGCTCCAGCGGCCCTAGTGATATTTGGCGTGGCTTCCTGGTCGCCATGCTATTCTTCCTGATTTCGGAGGCCCTGCTGTGTCTGCCGAAGAAATCCGCGGCCGATGCGGTGCCCCTGCCCGGTCGACCCTCCAAAGTTTGATTTCCCGTTTTGACCTTCAACCTCCATAACCTCCAGTTCACCCCGACCCCCGCGACTCTCGCGATCGGGATCACCGCGCTTGTGATCGTGGGGCTGCTCTGCGTGCTGTCGTGGAAGCGCAGCCCGCATCCGCGCCGCACGGCGGTGCTGGAGAGCCTGCGCTTTCTCGTCGCGCTGATTGTCGTGCTACTCCTGTGGAAGCCGGAGTGGCTGACGGTGCTGCATCCGCAGACCAAGCCGCGGATCGCGATCCTGTGGGATGCGTCCAAGTCGATGGAGACGCTGGATGCCGAGGTGCCGCAGCTCTTCTCCTCCAACCGTCCGGTGGTCTCGCGCGCGGAATGGACGCGGATGGCACTTGATAACCCATTGTGGGAGCCTCTGGCCGATGGTCAGAAGAACGAACTGGTGGACCGGTCCTTCGCCGCGCCACCGGAAGATCCCGCCTTACTGGCACTGGCCGGCACCGACCTCTGCGCACCGATCGAGGATCTGTTAGAAAACGAGACCAACCTGCGCGCGGCGGTGATAATCTCGGACGGCGACTACAACACCGGCCAGCCGCCGGTGGTAGCTGCACAGAAGCTTTTGCAGCGCGGCGTGCCGCTGTTCACGATTCCAGTGGGCAGCAAGAAGCGTCTGCCGGACCTCGACATGCTTTCGGTCACGGCCCCCGCCTACGGGATCGTGGGCGAGAACGTACAGATCCCCTTCTCCATCCGCTCGTCGCTGGAGCGGGAAGTGCGGACGATCGTGCGCCTGAAGGATGACAGTGGCAGGGAGAAGACCAAGGAGATCATCCTGGCTCCGGGCCAGACGACCTACGATGCGATCCTGTGGCGGATCGAGAAGGAAGGCGCGGCGACGCTGGAACTGTCCGTGCCGATGGCGGATGGCGAGCGGATCGAAGCGAACAACTCGCGCAAGTTCACGCTCTCCGGCCGCCCGGAATCCATCAAGGTGCTGGTGATCGATACCCTGCCGCGCTGGGAATACCGCTACCTGCGCAATGCGCTCGCGCGCGACCCGGGAGTGGAGCTTTCCTGCCTGCTCTTCCATCCGCAGCTCGGCAAGGGCGACGGACCGGATTACATTCAGGATTTCCCCTCGAAGCCCGAGGAGCTCGCGAAGTATGACGTCATCTTCATCGGTGACGTGGGCGTTGGTCCAGACCAACTGACGAAGGAGAATTGCGAGCTGATCCGCGGCTTGGTGGAGAACCAAGCGAGCGGGATTGTTTTCATGCCGGGCCCGCAGGGCAATGAATTCACCCTGCAGGATACCGCGCTGTGGGACCTGATGCCGGTGATCCTGGATGCAGAGAACAAGGGCGGGATCCATGATCCTGTGGCCTCGCCGATGATGCTGACCGGTGAAGGCCGCAGCTCCCTGCTGACGATGCTTGCGGATTCCGAAGAAGCGAATCCACAGGTGTGGGAGGCGCTGCCCGGCTTCCACTGGCATGCGCCGGTGGTGAAGTCGAAGGGCGGCACCGAGGTCCTGGCAGTGCACAAGAACCGTAAGGGACGCTTCGGTCCGATCCCCCTCATCGTCACCAAGGCCGCCGGCAACGGCAAGGTCCTGTTCATGGGGATCGACTCCGCGTGGCGCTGGCGCCGCGGCGTGGAAGACAAGTATCACTACCGCTTCTGGGGCCAGGTCGCGCGCTGGATGTCGTACCAGCGGAACATGGCCGCTGGTGAGCGTGTGCGACTCTACTTCACGCCGGAGCGGCCGGTGCCGGGTGATACCGTGACCTTCAATGCGAATGCCTTCAACGCGGCGGGCGCACCGCTGGAACAAGGCACGGTGTATGTAGATGCGACCGCGCCGGATGGCACCAAAGAGCGGATCGCACTAGAAAAGAATAATACTGCATGGGGCGCATTCTCCGGGCGAATGAAGATCGGCCTGCCGGGCGAGTGGAAACTGAAAGCCTCGATCGATGAAGCGGGCGCGGCACCAATCGAAACCAAGCTGCTGGCCCAAGGCGTGGAGCTGGAGCAAACCGGCCAACCGGCACGGCCAGAGGTGCTGGCGGAGATGGCGCGGATCGCGAAGGGCCGGATGATTTCACCGGAGCAACTGCCGGATCTGATCAAGGAGATCGAGTCGCTGCCCGAGCCGCGGCCGATCGAAAACCGCCTGCCGCTATGGTCGCACTGGGCCAGCGTGGTACTGGTAGTCGTGCTGCTGAGCTTGTTCTGGACAGGACGGAAGCTGAACGGGGCGTTCTAATTGCCAGAAGTCCGAAAGGCTTGCGAGAAGGTCAGCGGAGGTGCCTTAAGCGTGGTGGTAACGATCGCATCGCTCCAGACCGTTGACTTCGCGCTCGATATCTCCTGCCCGGCGTCGACCTCAGCTTCGGTTAGATAGTCGAAGCCGAGCCGCCAAGCGAATCGGGTGGTGGGGATACGCACGAAGATTCGCCGCGCGGAGAGACGGTTCATGAAGTTGGCACTCCGCTGACTTACGAGGGATAGGTAAGTCTCCTTCCACCTGAAGAACTGCTCCTCGGCCTGTTCCATCGTGAGTTCGTCTCGTGGAGCGCTTCCTTGATTTGGAGCATAGTCGGTCCACTTGCCGTCTTTGAAAATCTGGATCCTCGTGCCTTCGGAGCTGAAGAAAAAGATCCGATCATGGAGGCGATTCTCCAGCGTGAAGATCAGTCCATTGTAGCCCGCGTCGTCAATCTTTCCGGCCAATGAGAGGCCCGGAGGAGCCGCAGGATCGCGGGGCTCCGGAAGCCGACCCTCGAGTTCCAACACCTCCTCTCCCACGTTCTGCAAGAGAGCCGTTCGCAAGCAGATGCCGGTGTTGAGACGTCCATCATCGCTCCGGTTGGCGTAGATGAGATAGCTCTTTCCTTCCTCGAAATGGTAGCCGCAATCCCCTCCGCCAAAGCCAGTGTGAATTTCCACCACACCAGCAACTCCGCCCTTCAAGCACTGCTTGACCACTACCTTCGCAACAATGCCCGCCCGATGGAGGCCGACTTGAGGGCTTTCGCCAATCGATTGCACTTCACCGCTCAGGACGACATCGCATTTCGCGAGCGCTTTCAACGGTGGAGGTGAACCCATGCAATCGCATGCGGTTGACGGTGACCCGGCTCCCAGTGCCAGAAAGCCCAAGAGGAATGCGAAAAGAGATCTCATGAGCCTTGTTGGCAAAAAGTGATCGGGTGGTCGACTCCATTTGGTGAGACGCGCCTTTGCGCCTTAGCGAGGCACGCCTTTCGGAAGCGGCTCGCCGTAGAGGCGCTCGTAAATCTGACAGCGCCTTTCTGACTCTCTCAGGCCAGCCGGGAGGCTGCGAACAAGCAAGAATCAAAATTATCATTGAAAATTAATTTTAGCCCAGGCTAATTCAACCCCCATGCCTCCACTGCGACCACCTTTGGCTTCCTCGCTGCTCATCATTCTTGCTGCCAACTCCCTCGTTATTGGAGCGGAACTCCGGGAACTCAGCACAGACCGCCCCGATACCACTGAGAGCCCCTACACGGTGGATGCGGGACATTTTCAGTTTGAGATGGAGATCGCCGCATGGGCTAAGGACGGGCGGGAACGGGAGCTGACGCTGGGCGAGCTGAACGCCAAAGTTGGCTTGGACAAGGCGACGGATTTGCAAGTGGTGCTGCCCCTCTTCAGCCATGTCCGCGGTGGGGACGAGGGTTTCGGCGACATTGAGATCCGCCTGAAGCGGAATCTGTGGGGCAATGACGAGGGCTCAACCGCCCTAGCACTGATGCCCTATGTCAAGCTGCCCACGGCGCACGACGATCTCGGCAATGGGGAGTTCGAGGGCGGACTGATCGTACCTTTCGGCTTTGAAGGCCCGGCCGGGTGGTCCTGCGCGGTGATGGGTGTCGCCGATATCGAGGCAGACGAGGATGGTAGCGGCCATCACTTCACGGCTGTGACTTCCGCTACGACCAGCCACGACCTGAGCGAGAATACCGCGGTGTTCTTGGAGCTGGTGAGCATCCTGAGCGCGGAATCGGGTGCCGATTGGGAGGCCTATTTCAACACCGGGATGACTTGGGCGGTCACGCCGACCTGGCAGCTCGATGGCGGGGTGAGGCTGGGACTCACCGACGCGGCCACGGATTTCACCCCATTCCTCGGCGTGAGCACCAAATTTTGACTGCGAATTTAGCCTAATCTAAAATTCTACATTGAAACAAAAATGAAATGCCTCAGCTTAACGCCCGTGAGATCCTGGTTCCTGCTTTGCTTGGCCGCCCTAGTCCTGTGTGGCTGCAAGGGAGCCAAGAGGGAGGCCGCGGACGGCAAGAAGCGGGTGGTGACCAGCTTCACCATTATCGCCGACATGGCACGGGAGGTGGCCGGAGATGCGGCGATCGTCGAGTCGATTACCCGGCCGGGGGCGGAGATCCACGGCTATGACCCGACGCCGAAGGACATCGTGAAGGCCCAGAAGGCGGACTTGGTGCTGTGGAATGGAATGAACCTCGAGCTGTGGTTCGAGAAGTTCTTCCAGAACGTCGAGAACGTGCCGAGCGCGGTGCTGACCGAGGGCATCGCGCCGATGGGAATCACCGAGGGGCCCTATAGCGGGAAGCCGAATCCGCATGCCTGGATGTCGCCCTCCAATGCGGTGATGTATGTGGAGAACATCCGCAAGGCGCTGGTGAAAATGGATCCGGCCAATGAGGCCATCTACACCGCCAACGCGGCGACCTACACCGCGAAGATCAAGGCGTTGGACGAACCGGTGCGCGAGAAGCTCGCCACGATCCCGGAGACGCAGCGCTGGCTGGTGAGCAGCGAGGGCGCCTTCTCCTACCTCTGCGCGAACTACGGGCTGAAGCAGCTCTACCTGTGGCCGATCAATGCGGATGCCCAAGGCACGCCACAACAGGTGCGCAAGGTCATCGACGGCGTTCGTGAACACAAGATTCCGGTGGTGTTCTCGGAAAGCACGGTGAGCGACAAGCCGGCGCAGCAAGTGGCGCAGGAGACCGGTGCCCGCTACGGCGGAGTGCTCTACGTCGATTCACTTACCGAAGCGGATGGTCCGGCTCCGTCTTACCTGAAGCTGCTGGAGACGAATGCCGACACAATCCTGAAGGGCTTCCAAGCAACGACCCGATGAGTTCACGCGAACCAAAGACGACCGAGTTCATGCCCCGCCTGGATGTCGAGGGGGTCACCATGGTCTATGCGAACGGGCACTTGGCCCTACGCGATGCCAGCTTCCACCTCAGCAGCGGAACGATCTGCGCGCTGGTGGGGGTGAATGGCAGCGGCAAGTCCACCCTGTTCAAGAGCATCATGGGCTTCCTCAAGCCCAAAGCGGGACGCGTGAGCATCAGCGGCATGCCGGTGAGCGAGGTGCTGAAGCGCAATCTGGTCGCCTATGTCCCGCAGTCCGAGGAGGTGGACTGGCAGTTCCCGGTCAGCGTGTGGGACGTGGTAATGATGGGCCGCTACGGATCGATGAATTTCCTGCGGATCCCGAGGGCAATCGACAAGGTGAAGGTGGAAGAAAGCCTCAAGCGTGTCTCGATGTGGGACTTTCGCGACCGTCAGATTGGAGAGCTGAGCGGCGGCCAGAAGAAGCGCGTCTTCCTGGCTCGGGCTCTGGCACAAGGCGGCCGGGTGATTCTGTTAGACGAGCCTTTCACGGGCGTGGACGTGAAGACCGAGGAGGAGATCATCGCCCTGCTGCGCGAGTTGCGGATGACGGGCTGCATCATCCTGGTCTCCACCCACAACCTCGGCAGCGTGCCGGAATTCTGCGATCAAGTGGTGCTGATCAACCGCACGGTATTGGCCTACGGGCCGACCTCAAAGGTCTTCACCGAGGAGAATCTGACCGCGGCCTTCGGTGGGGTATTGCGGCAATTCCATTTCGAGGAATCGACCATCCAGGATCACGATGGCCGAGCTGTGCGCGTGCTCACGGATGACGAGCGGCCGCTGATCTTCGGCAAGGACGGCCACTTGGAATACAAGGACCGCGGCCAGCATGAAGAGCTGCTGAGAAAACGATCGGAGGAGCATGACTGAGATCCTCAATTCGCTGCTCACGCCCTTCCACTACGAGTATATGCTCAAGGCGATCGGCGTGAGCGCCTTGATCGGCGTGGTGTGCGGCTTCCTCTCCGCCTTCGTAACGCTCAAGGGCTGGTCGCTGATGGGCGATGCGCTCTCGCACGCGGTGGTGCCGGGAGTGGCCCTGGCCTACATCCTGGGGCTGCCTTTCACTTTGGGAGCATTCGTTGCCGGGCTGCTCGCCGCGGGAACCATGGCCTTCATCAAGGCGCAGAGCCGGATCCGTGAAGACGCGACCATCGGCATCGTCTTCACCACCTACTTCGCACTTGGCCTGGTGCTGATCACGCTCTTCCCCGCGCGGGTGGATTTGAAGACGATCATCCTCGGGAACATCCTCGGCATTTCCGATCCGGATATCCTTCAGGTGATCGTGATCAGCGCGATCACGTTGCTGATCCTGGGCCTCAAGTGGAAGGATCTGATGCTCTTCTGCTTCGATGCCAACCAAGCCCGCACGATGGGCCTGCCGACAGGACTGCTGCATGTCGTGCTGCTGACCCTGCTGGCGGCCACGGCGGTGGCGGCGCTGCAAGCGGTAGGTGCTTGCCTGGTGGTGGCCATGCTGGTGACTCCCGGGGCGACGGCCTACCTGCTCACCGATCGTTTCGGGCGGATGATCTTTCTGTCCTCCGGCATGGGACTCGTCACCTCCCTAGCGGGGGCCTACGCCAGCTACTATTTCAATGGGGCGACCGGCGGCTGCATCGTCACGCTGCAAACCCTGGTCTTCCTGGCGGCCTTCGTCTTTGGACCGAAACACGGGATGCTCGCGGCCCGCCGCCGGGCTGCCAATGCCGACACTTCCACAAGCGCATGAGCGAGTTCTTCGAGCCCCTGAACTACGCCTTCATGCGCGATGCCCTGCTGATGGGTACGGTGGTGGCGGCGATGTGCGCGGTGCTGTCCTGCTTTCTGGTGTTGAAGGGCTGGTCGCTGATGGGCGACGCGATTTCCCATGCGGTGCTGCCCGGGATCGTGCTGGCCTACATCGCCGGGCTGCCGCTGGCGCTGGGAGCCTTCGCGGCTGGGTTGCTCTGCGCCGTGGGCACCGGCTTCATCAAGCGCAACAGCCGCCTCAAGGAGGACACGGTGATGGGCGTGGTCTTCACAGGGCTCTTTGCCTTCGGGCTGGTGATTTTCAGCCGCACTGAGTCCGACATGCACTTGGACCATATTCTGGTCGGGAACATCCTAGGCATCGCCCGCACCCAGATCGTCCAAACCCTGGTGCTCGGAGGAGCGGTGCTGGGCATCACTCTGGCGCTGCGCCGGGACCTGCTCTTAATCTGTTTCGATCCAGGCCAAGCCCGGGTGCTGGCCCTGCCTGACCGCTTCCTGAACTACCTGCTGCTGGCCTTGCTGGCAGGGGCGATCGTAGTGGCGATCCAGACGGTCGGGATCATCCTGGTGGCAGCGATGCTGGTGACGCCCGGGAGCATCGGGCAGCTGTGGACGGATCGTTTCGACCGGATGCTGTTGATTGCCACGCTGTCGGCAGTCGGCTCGACCGTGGTGGGGATCTTCGCGAGCTACCACATGGATGCCTCCACCGGCGGGTGCATCGTGCTGGTGCAGGGGCTGCTGTTTTTCGGGTCGCTGTTCTTCGCGCCGAAGTATGGGATTCTAGGGCGGCGACGGGGACAGGCCTAGCCAAAGGGACGCCGATCCAAGCTGTATGACAAATTGAGTTCAGCGGTTGAATTTTCAAGGCTAACGCTCATTCCGCTTGCCGCCACAGGGCGATCCACCGAACCTCCGGCGCATGCAAACCGCCGCCTTTTTCAAAGACCTTTTCGGACTCGAGGGACAAACCGCCGTGGTGATCGGTGGAACCGGCGAATTGTGCGGCTGCATGGCCCAAGGTCTGGCCCACGCCGGTGCGGAGGTGGTGCTGGTCGGCCGCATCCGCGAGAAGGCGGAGCGCCTTCTGGCCGAGGTGGAAGAATTCGGTGGCAAGGGCTACTTCCTGCCGGCGGACGTCACTTCGCGGGATTCGCTGCAGGAGCTGGTCAATCAGGTGGTCGAACGCTCCGGCAAGGTGAATATCCTGGTCAACGGCGCGGGCATCAATGCCCCCACCCCCTTCCTGGAGATTGAGGAAGAGGAATTCCAGCGGATCATCGACACCAACCTGACGGCGGTGTTCCGGACCTGCCAAGTCTTCGGCAAGTATTTCATCAACGAGGGAATCCCCGCCTCGATCATCAATCTGGGCTCGATGTCCGGGCTGGTGCCGCTGTCGCGGGTCTTCACCTACTCCGCCAGCAAAGCGGCGGTGCACAACCTTTCCAAGAACCTGGCCCGCGAGTGGGCCGAGTATTCGATCCGCGTGAACACGCTGGTCCCCGGCTTCTTCCCGGCTGAGCAGAACCGCAAGGTGCTGGACGAGAGCCGGGTGCTCGACATCCTGCGCCAGACCCCGATGAGCCGCTTCGGCAGCCCGGACGACCTGATCGGCGCGACCCTGCTGCTGGCCTCGAACAAGGCTGGCGGCTTCATCACCGGCTCCGAGATGGTGGTGGATGGCGGGTTCAACGCGATGAAGATCTGAGGTTTAGAAGGCTCGTGGCGCCGACTCTTGGCTCTGGCCTGCGATTCTCCCGCTCCATCCTCGGACCCTCGCGTCGCAAGGGCATCACCGCTTACTGAACGCGAGGGACTTCCGGCGTTCCTGGACGGGATATTGCCGGCCTTTTTCAGACTCCAGAGAGGCGATTCGAGTTTCGCAGGTAACCCTCGGTAGTCCAATCCCCTACCCTCGCTACAATCGGCCTAAAAAGCTCTCTCCCGTGCCGCTTGCATGATCGCGATTCCGCGTGTATTGCGTGCGCCCCGGCTGCAACTCCGGTGCCCTACCTGCCCAGCACATGATCAAGTGGATCCTCCAGAAAATCGTCGGCTCAAAGAACCAGCGTGAAATCCGCCGGATCCGCCCGACCATCGAGCGCATCAAGGAAATCGAGGAAGCGCTGCAGCGGGAGCCGGAGGAGAAGCTGCGGGAAATGACCGCCAAGTGGCAGGAGTTCCTGTCCCGCTATCATGAGCTACAGGTGGCCACGAAGCCACAACTGGAGCGCATGGAGAAGGACGGTCTGGCCGACGCTGCGGCCTACATGACCGAGCGCCTCAACCGCCTGCGCGAGGATTTCCCGACCTTCCCGGCCAAGGTAGACGCCACCGTGGAATCGATCGAGGCAGCCAAGGCCGCCTTCCACGAAGTGGAGATGGAGTTCATCCCGCTGCGGGCCAAGTATCTTGAGAAGATCCTGCCGGAGGCCTACGCCGTCGTGAAGAACGGCGCGCGCCGGATGTGCGGCAAGACCATCATGGTCTGCGACCAGCCGCTGGGTTGGGAGATGGTTCACTTCGACGTGCAGTTCGTCGGCGGTATCGCCATCCACCGCGGGATGATCGCGGAAATGATGACCGGTGAGGGCAAGACCCTGGTGGCCACCCTGCCGACTTATCTGAATGCACTGACCGGCCTCGGGGTGCACGTGATCACGGTCAACGACTACTTGGCGCGACGCGACTCCGAGTGGATGGGCTCGCTGTTCAAGTTCCTGGGCCTGACCATCGGCTGTATCCAGAACCAGATGGCACCGTGGGATCGCCGCCAGCACTACCAGTGCGACATCACCTACGGAACGAACTCCGAATTCGGGTTCGACTATCTGCGCGACAACGGCATGGCCTCCACCCGTGACGAGCAGGTGCAGCGCGGCCACTACTTCGCCGTGATCGACGAAGTGGACTCGATCCTGATCGACGAAGCGCGGACGCCGCTGATCATTTCCGGTCCGTCCTCCGTCTCCAGCCACCAGTTCGACAAGTACAAGCCAGCGGTGGAGCAAATCGTGCGGGCACAGACCACGCTCTGCAACGAGTTGATGAGCGAAGCCAAGAAGGAGCAGGAAGCAGGCGATATCGTCGCGGCTGGCCGCTCACTCTTCAAAGTGAAGCTGGGCCAACCGCGCAACCGCCAGCTCATGCGCATGATGCAGGAGCCGGACATCCGCCGCCTGCTGGAGAAGACCGAGTTGTCCTTCTACCAGGACGCGCAGAAGAAGGAACTCTTCGCGCTGAAGGAAGAGCTGTTCTTTACGATTGATGAGAAGAGCCACGACTCCGACCTGATGGAGAAGGGCCGAGCCTTCCTCTCGCCGGAAGATCCCGATTCCTTCACCTTGCCGGACATCGGCACGATTTTCGCCGACCTCGACAACAATCTCTCGCTCACCGAGGAGCAGCGTGCCGAAGGCAAGGACAAGGCACAGCAGCGGCTGGATTCGCAGGCGGAGAAGATGCACAACATCTCCCAATTGCTGAAGGCCTACTGCGTCTACGAAAAGGACGTTCAGTATGTGGTGAAGGACGGCAAGGTCATCATCGTCGATGAAAACACCGGCCGTGAGATGCCGGGCCGCCGCTGGTCGGACGGCCTGCACCAGGCGGTGGAAGCCAAGGAAAACGTGGCGATCGAGAAGGAGACCCAGACCTTCGCCACCATCACCATCCAGAACTACTTCCGCCTCTATCAGAAGCTGGGCGGCATGACCGGCACCGCGGAAACGGAAGCCGCCGAGTTCTCCGACATCTACAAACTGGATGTGCTGCCGATCCCGGCGAACCGGCCGAACCAGCGCCACGACCTCAACGACCAAGTCTTCAAGACCCGCCGCGAAAAGTACAACGCGGTGATCAAGAAGATCGAGGAAGCCCATGCCAAGGGCCAGCCAGTGCTAGTCGGCACGGCTTCGGTGGATGCATCCGAGACGGTCTCACGCATGCTGAAGCGCAGCAAGATCCCGCACACGGTGCTGAACGCGAAGATGCACATGCAGGAGGCCGAGATCGTCTCCAAGGCAGGCCAGCGCGGAGCAGTCACCGTGTCCACCAACATGGCGGGCCGCGGCACTGACATCAAGCTGGGCGAGGGCGTGTCCGAGCTCGGTGGCCTCTTCGTCATCGGCACGGAGCGCTATGAGTCCCGCCGTGTGGACCGCCAGCTCCGCGGCCGTTGCGCACGCCAAGGCGACCCGGGCCTGAGCCAGTTCTACATTTCTTTCGAAGACGACCTGATGCGCAACTTCGCCGCCGCGGATCGCATGACCGCGATGATGGAGCGCTTCGGGATGCAGGAAGGCGAAGCCCTCGAACACGCTTGGCTGAACAAGTCGGTGGAAACCGCGCAGAAGCGCGTCGAGCAACGCAACTACACCTGGCGCAAGCGGGTGCTGGAGTTCGACGACGTGATGAACAAGCAGCGGGAGGTGGTCTATGGCTACCGCAACGAGGTGCTTAGCACCGAAGACCCGCGCGATTTGGTCAACGAGATCATCGAGAAAGTCATCCCGCAGAAGGTCGAAAGCTTCCTGGCCGACCGCGACGAGGGCAATCCGGACTACAACGAACTGCTGCACTGGATCAGCGCCACCCTGCCGATCCGGATCACCGCGGAGGAACTCGACTTCGAATCGAAGTCTGCGGAGGAGATCGCCAGTTTCCTGATGCAGCGGGTGAAGGAGACCTATCAGGTGCGGGTCGACGGCCTGCCACCGGAAATCCTGGAGATGGAAGAGCGACGGATGATGTTGGCGGCGATCGACCGCCAGTGGCAAGCACACCTCTACAACATGGACGCCCTGCGCGAAGGTGTGCACCTGCGCGCCCAAGGCCAGAAGGATCCGCTGATCGAGTATAAGAACGAAGCCTTCGAGCTGTTCTCGCAGCTGATGGCGAACATCGAGCAGGAAGCGCTGCAGAACCTCTTCCGCTCCGCCGGCAACCTTGAACAGATCCTGCGCCAGCTCCACGGCTCGCCGCAGGAGCTCCACAGTGCCGAGCAACCGGAGATCACCCGCTCGAACATTGCTCAGACCGGCAGCTCCGGAAGTGTGTTCGTGGAAGATCAAGAGGCAGGCGGCATCAAGCTGAACCTGCCCAAGCGCCGTCCGCCGAGCTTCGACATCGACCAACTGGGCCGAAATGCTCCGTGCCCCTGCGGCTCGGGCAAGAAGTACAAGCAGTGCTGCGGCAAGGAGGCCTAAGCGCTCCTTGAATGAAGTTCACCGAAGCGGGCGGAAGGGCAACCTTCCGCCTTCTTCATTTCGCAGGGTTGGCCGTAGCCTGGGTGGCGGCCCGATCCAGCATGTTGCGCAAGTCCTTGTCGGCTTCGCGGAAGGCATCGTTGAGCAGGCGGTCATTGCGCACGTAATCCTGCTGCAGGTAGGACTGAGTCAGGGCGTAGCGATTCGCGATGATCTGGAGATCCTCAGGAGTCGGATTCTTCCGGTTGGCCAGGCCATCTTCATTCAGATCTTCCACCAAGTTTCGCTTCTGGTCGGGCAGCAGTGACGGGTCGAAGACAGCGGTGTGAAACAGATCGAGTGCCTGCTCGCTCGCTCCGACGTAGGTAAGAGCCGCCCGCGCGAGCGGTTCCTTGCTCCCCGGTTCTGATAAGCGCGCGTCCTGATAGTAGCGGCTCACGAAAGGCATGCTCTGGGCCCCGAGGGATTGCTGGAGATAGCGCAGGGCCGGCCCATCAACGCGACCATCGGACTGGATGATCTGACGCTGGACCGTCGCCACGTAGGAGGTGTCACCGAAGCGCTTCATCACTTCAAAGAGCAACTCCCGGTCGCCGGCGGCACCGTCATCAAGCAATCTTCCTGCGGCCGCCAGGGCCTCGTTCTTGTAATCCCCCGATGCCATTTCCTCGAGGACCTGAGTCACGAAGGCCACCTCCAAGCCACTCCGGGTACGGCCAAGGGCTTCAACAAGGATCGCCTCAGCATCCTTGCCGCCGGTCTGGTGCAGCAGCTCAAACAAGCCCATCCGCAACGAGGCAGGAACCAGCGCGTTGACGAGGCCCTTCACATTGCGGCGCATCTTATTGCCCGGAGGAATGTAGGTTACATCAGATCCAGTCGCGAGAAATTGGCGGATGGCCGGCAGCGACTGTGGACCGATCCGGGAGAGCTGCTCCAGAGCCGCCAGCATCCGGCGCGTCGCGCGGCTGTCGCCCTCATTGACCGGCAGGTTCGCAAGCTCGTTCAACAAGGACTGCGCGCTGGGACCGGTGGCATCGGAGGCTTGTCGGAGCGATTCCGCGCTCGGCCGGGACACCGTTTCCCGTTTCGCCCCGCGACGATTCGACTCGAGCTCAAGCCGGGCCTGCTCCGACGCCCACGCCGAGCGCTGGACCTCAATCTGCGCGGCATGCCGCTGCTGCTCCACGAGCACGGCAAGGATGAGGCCAAGCCCGAAGGCCGACAGGAGCAGGAGCGGTGTTTTCATCAGGAGTGCAGGTTGAAGCCAGCCGTGAAGGAATTCTTCGAGCTGTCTCCATACTACATCCCGGAAAATGATGAGAGAATGATGTCTGGGAAAATTTGCGGCGGAAAAGGTGCACAAAAGCGACTTTGCCGCAAATGGGGAGGGGATCTGGAATAGTGGGCAGTTAGAGATCGGCAGGACCGTCTTGGTAGTTCCTCTCCGTACCGGGCGAGGGTGCATCCTCGCGGCTGCCTGCGGTGAGCATCGTGTGGTGGGCTATCGGCTCAGGGCCATCGGCGTCGGCCAGGGTAATTTGGCGGTGGCGGCCGAGCCATTCGGCGAGATCGAGGGAGGCGACGCCGCTGTGGGCTGCTTCTTCCAATTCGGAGAGCGAGAAGTGCCCGTCGCACTCGCGGGCCAAGCTGCCACGGTCGGAGGCATGGAGGTGGTCGAGGAGTTCAGGAGAGAGCGTCATGGTAAACCATCAAGGCGGAATCGCAGTAGCGCAAGGTCTCATCGATCGGATCCCCTTGTTCGCTCCGGCCCTGCGCGGATCAGCTTCTAAACCAGAGACAAATCGGGATTCCGGCGGCATTGGATGCGGGGCGTTGAGAATCGACGCACCACTCACCCACACTCCCACCCACTCCCGCGGCATGGCGCTCATCGATACATTCCTCAAGCTGATGGAAGAAAAGCACGCCGAGCGCTTGGTACTGGTTTCGGATGCGATCCCCTATCTCTTGAAGGGCGGCGAAACGATCGGGCTTTCGATGCCCGCACTCCGGGCCGACATCCTGCAACGGATGGCCGGTGAAATCAGCGGTGCCAGCTCGGGGGCCGAGCCGGGCGACGGGCTCCAGGAGGGAACTTTCCAGGCCGCGGACAAGACCGAGTTCGGTTACAAGATTCAGGAAAGCGCGAGCGATTTCAGGATCGAGATCCATGCCATGGGCGCGCCACCGACAGCAGAGGATCCTGGGTTGGATGCCCTGTTAGAACGCAATCTGGGCGCCGCCCTCGGTGCAAAGCCAGCGGCACCTGCTCAACCGGCAAGCCCTCAAGGCAGCGTGGAACTGCTAGCCACGATCGATCAGGCGGCAGCAGGAGAGAGCTCCGATATCTTCCTCTCATCCGGCAAGCCACCGCGGGTGAGGAGGAAGGGCATGCTATCCCGCATCGACGCTAGCCCGCCCAATGCCGGGCAGATCCTCCAATTGATTCCCGACGATGCGTCGCGACAGGAGTTCGAAACGAGCGGCAGCACCGACTTCGCTGTGCGCTGGGATTTGTCCCACGGCAGTTGTCGTTTCCGGGTGAATGTCTTCCGGCATCTCGATGGGGTGGCAGCAGCGCTGCGGCCGATCCGCGAGCGCATACCGCCGCTGGCCGAACTCAACCTGCCCGAGTCTCTGCTGGAGCTAGTCACCTACACCGGTGGCTTGGTGCTGGTGACCGGGACCTCGGGTTCGGGCAAGTCCACCACCTTGGCCGCACTGATCGATCATCTCAACCGCACCCGGGCCCGGCACGTAATCACCATCGAGGACCCGGTGGAGTATCAGCACCGCGAGATCCAGTGCCTGATCCACCAGCGCGAGGTCGGGAGCGATGTCGAAAGCTTCAGTTCCGGCCTGCGCGCGGCGTTGCGCGAGAACCCGGACGTGATTCTGTTAGGGGAGCTTCGCGACCTTGCGACGATCACCGCGGCGCTGACCGCGGCGGAGACCGGCCACCTCGTGCTGGCCACACTGCACTCCGGCAGCGCCAGCTCCGCGGTGAACCGGATCGTCGATGTCTTTCCAGGGCACCAGCAGCAGCTCATCCGCGTGCAACTCGCGTCTTCCCTGCGTGCCGTGGTTTCGCAGCGCCTGGTGCCCACCCGCAACAAGAGCGTAATACCGGCGATCGAGAAACTCATCGTCACGCCGGCGGTGGCCACCGGCATCCGCGAAGGCCACGACCACTACCTGCGCAATGCCATGCTCACCGGCGGCGAGGACGGCATGATCACGCTGGAGCGTTCACTCGCAACCTTGGTTCGCAAGGGCGTGATCGACCTGGAGACGGCAACCCGCCATGCGGTGGATCAGCAGGCGCTGGCACACTTGTTAGAGTAGCTACCCTTGCTTACTGATGCCGTTCTTCCGCAGCCACTCCGCGGCTGCATCCGGCCAGGCTTTCGCTTCGCGGTCGCTGCGCAGGCCGTAACCGTGACCGCCGCTTGTGTAGAGCAGGAACTCGTGAGGCTTCTGCGCAGCATCGAGCGCCTTGTGGTAGGCCTTGCTGCCGGGGACGAAGTTAGCGTCGTCCTCACTGTGGACGATCAAGGTGGGTGGGATGTCGGCCTTGAGATTGAGATCGGCGGCGACTTCGCCCTGCTTGTCGGCGAGGTAGGCCGGATAAACCAGCACTGCGAAATCCGGGCGGCAGCTTTGCTGATCGACCTCATCGAGCGCGGGATAGCTGGGTTCGCCAAAGCAAGTGCTGGCCTTCGCCGAGAGATGGCCACCGGCGGAGAAACCGATGATCCCGAGCCGCTTCGGATCGATCTTCCATTCGGCTGCGCGGGCACGCGTGAGGCTCAGAGCGCGCTGGGCATCTTGAAGGGCACCGTCGCGATTGTTAGGCACACGGTATTTAAGCACCAGAGCGGTGATACCTTTGGAATTCAGCCACGCGGCAATCTCCGTGCCCTCCTTATCGATCACCACATAGCCATAGCCACCGCCAGGACAGACGATCATCGCGGGAGCCACTGCATTGCCGGGCGCGGGGAAGAGCGTGAGCGTCGGGCAACTGACATTGGTGATGCGGGTTGCATCAGTGCGCTCCGGCGAGCGCGGGCCTTCCAGATCACGGCTGCCCTTGCCCGGCATCTTGCCCTCCGGCCAGAGATCGAAGGTCCCCCCCTTGGTTTGAGCTTCGTCCCCGCCTACCAACAAGGCCTGCATCGCATGGGCAAAGCGAATGCCGAACTCCTTCTGGGCGCCCGCGCTGAAGTGAAGCTTGTCGCCCTTGTCGGCGAGACCCGCGGAGTCCGCATAGGCACTGTGCGGCAGCACCGCTGGGATTTGGTGGATGGCCGCGCGGACGGTTTCGACGTAAGGATGCTTGTCGGGCTGCAAGGCGAGGAAGTCTCCCAACTGGCCGACGACAACCGGAAGATCTGGCTGACCGAGGTCCGCGCGCAGATCCCTGAACATTCCCGTTAGACGGGCCTCATAAGACTCGGCGTGCTTCGCATCATCGCTATCCGATTCACCTTGATGCCACAACACGCCACGGATCACGCCATCCTTCGCTGCCAGCCTGGCCCTGGCGACGGCTTGCTCATAGAGATCTCCGCCCTTCACCCAGCGCTTTAGCGGCGTGCCGCCTACGGCACACGGAACAAGACCGATATTCTTCTTCGGTTCCGCCTTCAGCATCTCCAACGCGAAGCTGATCCCCGGCCCGACTCCACACTCAATGCGGCCAACCTTCTCATGAATCGGGTCCCGCGCGATCCGCCACTGCCCGTCGGCACCCAGACTCAGCACTTGGGGATTCTCCACCTGAGCTTCCATCCCCTGCGTATCCCGGCCCACCATGTTCGATTGGCCCATCAGGAGATAGATGTCGAACGACTCTCTGGCGGGCGCCGGGACCGGCTCGGCCCGGGAAAGGGCCGCGGCGAAGAAGAAAACGAGAACGAGGATAATGCGCTGCACTGGCATCAGGCCCTATGGAAGCACCCCGCGCCCCAAGACACCAGTCCCCCGTACGAAGGAGCATGCACGAACCGTTGGGAATGGGGGCGACTTTTGTAAAAACAGGCCGGGTGGAGGCAACGGGGGCAAAGCCGATCGTGACAATAGGTCTCGGAAGATGTTATTACGCCCCCGCGCAAGGGTAACCCCTCCCCCTAGCCCGTGACTATATCCCCCCTAGCCGTAGTTGTTGCAACCCTGCTGCTGCCCGCAGCCGCTCTCGCGTTGATCGATCTGCCAGCGATCTGCGACCTCTGCGGATCTCCAATCGAGAGATCCAAGCGCCGCTGGCGGATCAACCCCAGGAAGAAAGCCGTATGTCCAGCGTGCCGCCGTCACAACTCTGAGGCTGCACCTTCTGACTGATCGACAAACCCCGGGGATTCCGGCAGTTGTACCCCAGCGAAGACCATCGGGGCTTTTTCTTTGCACCACATGGCGCCAAAAGATAGAGCCGAGCATACCGCACAAGAGGATCCCCCCGTCGAATCCGCTTCGGTTTTATTGGTGTGGCCCTCTTGATACCGGGAGCTGGTATTGCGCCCTGGCCGCCAATCGGCCGTAAATGCCTCGGGATCGCGTTTGCCGCTATAGGGCTGACCCTCATCTTCAAGGCCACAACCGTCCGGCCGCCACAGGGAAGCGCTGGCGAAGATTGATCGATGGCCCCGGAAACCAGGCCTCGGCTCTAAGGGGGCAGTCCTATCTCTCCCTAGGCCGCGATCTATACTAAACGGTGGCCATCAGCCCTACGCCGCGGGAACCGACCGCTCTTCGGCGTGGGAGCGCCGGAGGGAGGAGCAATCGTTCCCTAAAGGTAGGTGGCGCAGGACTAACAGCTGCTGCGGGGGGAAATCATAATCCGGCGGTGAACGTAGCTTGTCGCTTCGTCTCGGCCGCGCGAAGGCCTGAGGACTGGGCGCGACGGCTGGTTGTTCAGTGGAGGGAGCACGGTGGCATCCACGAGAACCCGCTCGCCTGACTCCAACAGTATAGCAATGGAAAGGTCTGAGGAGCTTTCGCCACGGAGGACTTCCAAAGCTGCAGTCATCAGGGCGCGGCGCGGTTCATCAAGATCGGGCAGTTTCATCGGATGTATCGGGTATTCCCGAAGATCGAGAGTCACCGATATTGCCGCGGTTGCGACGTATTCCGGCTGCTTTTCCGAAATGACACTCAGAAGGGGTAGTATTCGGAGCTTTGCACGAAGAAACAGGTTGGGACGCCCCCATCCAGCTTTCTCCGGACGCTACGCGAAGGTTAACGGGCTTGAGAATTCCGCACGCTACCCAGCCGTATCGAGGAACATATTAGGAGACACCGCGAGCAGGTTCTTCGATCATTGCAATGCGAGGAGATGGTGTATGCTTCGGGATGACCGAATCTCCTGCTGCTCCTGAAGCGGTGGCGAAACCTCCCGGCACCGGCTGGTTTTGGTGGCGGCAGCACATCTTCGATCCGTGGAAAGCAGTGGAGGTCCACGGTGATGATGAGGGACTCTATAGCCGGAGCGACGAGGATATGGAGTATCAGTGCGGTGACAATCCGCAGACCCCATTCACGGGTCAATGGTGGTCAGCTCGGATTGAGCCGCCGCCTCCCTGAGGATCCATGGTTGATCGTCTTCGCGGCGCCCAAGCTTCACGCCAGGCATTTCCGACCATTCGTGCCGCAACCAAAGCGCAGTCCTATCTACATTCGAATCAAAACGAACAGAGTCAGAACCTGTTGTGCTACCATTGCACTATAGGACTCTTGGCCACCTCGTGTTCTTCGGAGAAGAGCAGCCCCCCCAGGACTCGAACCTGGAAAGACGGAATCAGAATCCGTAGTGTTACCATTACACCAAGGGGCTCTTGGGCGTCGCGAGGCGAACGCTAGTTGAATCGACCTTCTTTGGCAATCTTGGAGGATTGCATTGAGGGTACCCGACGGAGCTTTTCGAAGAGCAGCCCCCCCAGGACTCGAACCTGGAAAGACGGAATCAAAATCCGTAGTGTTACCATTACACCAAGGGGCTCTTCGGCGTCGGAGCGCGGAAGCTAGGGTGCGGGATTTGGTTTGGCAATGCGGAATTTAGCGGTTTTTTGGTGGGGCCGGAGAGGGGCTCCGAATTCCATTCACCCCACGCATCCGGCTCCCTTTCGCGAAAGTCCCGATGGCTCCAAAAACCGTTAGGGTTCGCGGCGTGACAAGCGACGAAAAACTGGAATAGTTCCCGCGTCCCGACCTTCAGAATCGCCGAAGATGTTCCGGAAATCGCTCGCCCTTGCCCTAGTCGCCTCGTCTGCCGTCGCTTGCCCTGCCTTTGCTGCCGAAGAAAGCAAAGCCGCTTTGCGTGCCCTGCCTGTGGACCCCTCTGAAATTACTCCGGAGGGGAAGGCCAATTCCGCAGTGCCAGCCGCCCCGGCGGTGGCCCCGGCTCCCGCTGCTGAGATCACTCCCCTGCCTGTGGGCAGCGTGAAAGTCCCGCTGCCGAAGACCGGGGTGAAGACGGATGCACCGGAGATCGCGGACCTGCCAAAGGGCGAGGACGCGGTGCGGCTGCAAATTTTCCTCGATCAATCGAACTTCGGCCCCGGCATCATCGACGGCAAGCCGGGCCGCTTCACCGTGCAAGCGGTGGATTCCTGGAACGAGGTCCATGGCCATGCACCCGGAGACTTGGGTCCAGTAATGGAGGCTGCCAGGAAGACAGTCCCCCACCCCTTCGCTACGGCACAGGTCCCGAAACTCGCCACGAAGTGGGTAAACAGCGGGCTCTCGCACGACCACGCCGAGCAGGCCAAGGCCAAGCAGATGAGCTACCGCAGTGTCGCGGAGTTCATGTCCGAGCGCTTTCATACCGACGTCGAATTCCTGCTGGAGATCAACGGTGCCAAGAACACTTGGAGCGTGAAGCCCGGCGAAGGCAGCCTGATTGTGCCAAACGTGAAGCCCTTCGTCATCGAAAGCATCACCGGCAAGCGCTACGAGGCGGATCCGAAGATGTCCGAACGCCACGCGGTGGTGGATACCAAGAAGAACCAAGTACGGATCTTCGAAGGTGCTCCGCCGGCCCTGATAGTGGATGAGGAAGAAGAAGGCAGCACCAAGCCGGTGCTGGTGAAGGCAAAGCACGAGCCGAACACGGCATTGGTGGCCTCCTTCCCGATCACCCCAGGCAAGCCGCAATTCATTCACCTCGGCGTCTGGAAGCTGAACAACAGCGTGGAGCTGCCGGTCTGGCGCTTCGACAAGTCACTGCTGGAAACCGGCAAGCGTAGCAACGACGCCCTGAACATCCCGTCGGGACCGAACAGCCCGGTGGGGATCATCTGGAACGGTCTGAGCAAGCCGGGCATCGGCCTGCACGGCACTGCGGATCCGGAGACGATCGGCCGAGCCCGGAGCGCGGGTTGCGTACGTCTCGCGAACTGGGATGCGATCCGGATTCCGACGCTGATCCGCCCAGGAGCTACGGTGGAGCTGCGCTGAGTTGCTGCCGTCCAGCGGGGACAATAGTCCCGCCGGGTGACGCTATTCCTGCGAATGAGGAGCCGGGACGCGCTACAGCGAGTTGCCACGGCAGCATTGTGTCTGCTACTGGCATGCTCTTGCCGCCGTGAGCGTGATCCTTACGTGGATACCGCACCGAAGTCACCGGACGGCCGGCTGCACCTGACGCTGGCGAGCTTCAACATCAAGTACGAGGGCGATGACCTGACGGGCTACCGGGCTTGGCCCACGCGGATGCGCGGGGTGCTCGCCACGATCCGGGGCATGAATCCCGACGTGATCGGTGTGCAGGAGGCCCTGCACGGCCAGTGCGCTGATCTGTGGGCCTCGATGCCTGACTATGCCTTCTATGGCGCGGGCCGCGACGACGGGAAGCGAGCGGGCGAATACGCGGGGATCTTCTATCGGCGCGATCGCTTTGAGCGCGACATCACCCAACAAGGGATCTTTTGGCTCTCCGATACGCCGGAAGTGCCGGGCTCGAAGACTTGGGGCAACGATTTCCCGCGGGTAGTGACTTGGACGCGACTGATCGACCGCGCCAGCAAGAAGGGGCTCTACGTTTACAACACGCACTGGGATCATCGCAACCAGCCCTCGCGCGAGAAGGCAGCGGTGCTGATCGCCCAGCGGATCGAGCAGCGGCAATTCAAGGACGAGCCGGTGGTTCTGTTAGGCGACTTCAACGCAGGGACCGACAATGCGGCGGTGAGCTACTTCACCGGCGGCGCGGTCAAGCTCTCGGGCGCGGCGGTGAAGCCCTTGCTAAGTCCGCTGACGGATGTCTTTCGCGTGATGCTGCCACCGGGCGGCAAGAGCCAGCAGACACTCCACCTGTGGCGGCCGCTGGTGGAGGGCTGGCCGCGGATCGACCATATCCTTGTGTCCAAAGGGGCTAAAGTGGAAGCCACCGGGATCCAGCGGGTAATCAAGGTCGAGGACCGGCCCTCGGATCACTTCCCGGTGTGGGCGCGGGTGAGTTGGCCCTAGGCCGCGGCGCGGAACGTGTTTGGTTTTTATGGATTTTCTGTGTTTTTCCGCAGAGTCCTTGCCTGTCTAGCAAGAAGCCGCTTGGCTGCGCGGTATTCCACAAATCCATTCATGAAAGCACTTCTCCGCACCATCCTTCCGCTCACGCTGACCCTTACCGCCATGGCCGATGACCCATGGCTCGTCTTCGAGGGCAAGAGCGGTCCCGGCCAAGGCAAGCACGTGGTGCTGATCAGCGGTGATGAAGAATACCGCTCCGAGGAAGCGCTTCCGATGCTGGGCAAAATGCTGGCCGAGAAGCACGGCTTCAAATGCACCGTGCTCTTTGCGATCGACAAGAACAGCGGCGAGATCAGCCCGAATGAACAGACCAACATCCCCGGTCTGGCGGCGCTGGATTCTGCGGATTTCCTGATTATGAGCCTGCGCTTCCGCGAGCTGCCGGACGCGGAGATGAAGCACTTCGTGGATTACGTGGAGGCCGGTAAGCCACTGCTAGGGATGCGCACTTCCACCCACGCTTTCAGCTATGAGGACAACAAGCAAAGCCCTTATGCGTCGTGGTCCTTCAACAGCAACGGCGGCTTCGGCAAGAAGGTGCTGGGCGAAACCTGGGTCAACCACTGGGGCGCCCATGGCAAGCAGAGCACCCGCGGGGTGATTGAAGAGGCGAACAAGAGCAACGTCCTGCTGAGCGGGGTGGAAGACGTCTGGGGCACCACGGATGTGTACGAGGTGAAGACGCTGCCCGACGATGCCAAGGTCCTGCTGCGCGGTGCCATCCTCACCGGGATGAAACCGCAGGACGAGATTCTCAAGGACAAGAAGAACGAGCCGATGATGCCGGTGGCCTGGGTGCGTGAGCGAACCACCGAGAAGGGCCGCACCCAAAAAGTGATCTGCACCACCATGGGCGCGGCTACCGATTTCGTTTCACCGGGGCTGGCTCGCTTCGTGACCAACTCCGTCTACTGGGGCACCGGGCTGGCGATTCCCGCCAAGCTGGATACTACGCCAGTTGGCAAATACGAGCCGTCGGGCTTCGGCAACAATGCCTACAAGAAGGGCGTGAAGCCGGCAGACTTGAAGTGACGTAAGCGGCGTGACCATCGCCTGAGACTTATCGCGCGCCATCCTGAATCCAGGATGGCGCGTTTGTTTTATAAGGATGCAGACCCTACCGGCAAGTTCACACCCTTCCTTAAAAAGTTAGGTCCACAAATCCGGACTATCGGAGCATTCTACTAAATATGGCATAGTTTTCACGTTGACGCCGCCATGGATGGTAGGCACCCTCCACCTCATCGTTTTCGGGGAAGTGTATGCGGTGCGTGCAATGTGGCTCATTCAAGGACAAGGTGCTCGACTCTCGGATGTCGAAGGACGGCACCACGATCCGCCGCCGCCGGGAATGCCTGGGCTGCACCTATCGCTACACCACCTACGAGCAGATCGAGCGGACCGAGCTCCGCGTCGTGAAGCGCGACGGAACCCGCGAAGCGATTCACCGCGAGAAGATCATCGGCGGCATGATCAAGGCCTGCGAGAAGCGCCCCGTCTCGATGGACCGGCTGGACCGCGCGGTGGAAGAAATCCTCACCGAGCTGCACCAGGATCACCTCTCCGAAGTGCCCTCCTCGAACATCGGCGCGAAGGTGATGGAGAAGCTCCATCAAATCGATCCGGTGGCTTACGTCCGCTATGTGTCGGTCTACCGGCAGTTCGAGGACGTGGGCGAATTCATCCGCGAGATCCAGGCGCTCGAGCGCCGGCCCTCGCGTGATCCGATGCAACGCCGCCTTTTCAAAGATTGAACGACTCCCCCATGCCCCCCACTCCCGCCATTTCCCACGCTACTGCTGCTTCACCCACAACCCTGCCCACACCCGCCTCAACTTGATCCGAAAAACTCCGACGTGATTTCCCTAATCGGTTCCCGTCCCGCCATCCAGGTGGGGCGTCATCAAGTGATGAACTACGACACCGCCTGGCTGGCGGTGGCGATCCGCCGCGCTGCGACCGCAGCCGAGCGTCACGACTTCCCCTTCGTCGATGAAATCCGCTTGGGCATTGAGAGCTATCTCGAAACGAAGTGCCCGCTGAGCCTGCTGCCCCTGCACGATCTCTTCGAGCGCGTCCGCTACATGCTGGTGCGGATCGGCTGCGAGAATATTGCCGAGAAGCTCGAAGCGCTGGCACCGCCGGTGCCGCTGTCGCTGGTGCGACTCGCCCGAGAGGCCGGAAATGGCTTCGAGCTGGCCTTCTTCCGGTTGGTGAAGGAGGAACTCGCAGAACTGCAAGCAGCGGGAGCGGAGGAGATCCGCTTCACCGGCTTGAAGGAAGCCGCATTGGTGCTGTGCGCGGTTGAAAAATGGGATCACCGCTGTGATGCCTTGCTGGCGGATATCCGGAACTTTCTTGATGAGATGGACCGCGAGCGGAATCCCCTGCGCAGGCCGATGCGTTTCAAGCTCGATACGGAGCGCTAGCCATTTCTTCGTGCCAGGGCCAACTCCTCCGCTCTAGGCTCCCTGCATGTCGAAGACCCTTTTCGAGAAGATCTGCGACCGGGAGATCCCGGGGGACATCGTTTACGAGGACGAGCAGTGCGTGTGCTTCCGCGATATCTCGCCGCAGGCACCGGTGCATCTCGTCCTCGTGCCGCGCCGGCCGATCCCGCGGATCGCGGAGACGGTGGAGTCGGATGAGCCACTGGTGGGTCACTTGTTCGTGACCGCGGGGAAAGTTGCTCGCGAGCAAGGACTCGCGGCAGCCGGCTTTCGCCTGGTCGTGAACAACGGCCCGAATGGCGGTGAGACGGTGCCGCATCTGCACATCCACATCCTCGCCGGGCGACAATTGGACTGGCCTCCGGGCTAGCAAGTGCGGACTCAGTTAGGTTGCGGTTGGTGAAATATCTGCTTCCATGCGCGCGATGAAGAAAGCCTTGGCCTGCTTGGCCGCTGCCCTGTCGCTTGCCGGATCCGCCTTCAGTGCGGAGAGCAGCCCCCTGAGCCAGCCGATCCCGGTGCGCCGGGTGGTGATGGTGCATGGGATCTTCCAGAACGAGTGGCGCTGCTTTGGCCATCTGCGCCGGGAACTCGAAGCCCGCGGGGTCGAGTGCATCTGCCCCTCGCTGAAACCAGCAGACGCACGCAACGGCCTTCCGGCGCTGGCGGAGCAGTTGAAGCAGGCGGTCGATGCCAAGTGGAAGCCGAACGAGCACTTCGTGCTGATTGGCTTCAGCATGGGCGGCTTGGTCGGACGCAGCTATCTGCAAGACTTGGGCGGCGCGAGCCGCTGCGATGGGATCATCACGGTGGCCACACCCCACTACGGGACCCGGACCGCTTGGCTATGGTACGGCGAAGGTGCCCACCAGATGCGCCCGGGCAGCGACTGGCTGACCAAGCTGGCCTCGACCGAATACAAGCTCGGCAAGATGCCGGCGGTGACCTACCGGACCTGCGCGGACCTGATGATCGTGCCCTCGCAGAATTGCAACTGGGCCCGCGCGGAGAACGTGACCGTATCCTGCCCGATCCATGCGCTGATGTCATGCAATCCGGACGTGCGAAAGGACATCCTGGATCGCTTGGCCACTCCGGCAGGCATTGCGACCGCGTCCCGGCAGAAGGCCCAGGACGTGACCTTGCCCGCGAAGCGGGTCGTTCGCCAGACTTCGACCCGCGGGAAGAAGTCCTGAGACGCGCCGGGGCGGAGAATTTCGTTGCGCCGGGGCGCGATGCGGGATTCCAAGGGGGTGCCGCATGCCGCCTGACACGACCACGCATCCCGCCACGGCCAATGGCCCAGAGGGACGCCCGTGCCCGCCGGTGCTGATGATCCTCTTCAACCGCCCGGATCTGGCGCTTCAGGTCCTCGAGCGGGTGCGTCATGCCCGGCCGCCACGGCTCTACATCGCCGTGGATGGCGCGCGGGAGAACCGGCCGAGCGATGCGGACCTGACTGCGGCTTGCCGGGCACTGGCCGGAAAGGTCGATTGGCCCTGTGAGCTGAAGACCCGCTTCTCCGAGGTGAACCAAGGCTGCGGCCGCGGACCGAGCAATGCGATCTCGTGGTTCTTCTCGCAGGAGAATTCGGGGATTATCCTGGAGGACGATTGCCTGCCAGAGCTGAGCTTCTTTCCCTTCTGCGCGGAGTTGCTGGAGCGCTATGCCGATGACGCGGAGGTGATGCACATCAACGGCAACAATTTCGCACCCGCACGGCCGGAGCAGATCTACGATGGATCTAGTTTCGGCTTCTGTCGCTATGCCCAGGCCTGGGGCTGGGCTTCCTGGGCACGGGCCTGGCAGAATTTCGACTACGACGCGAGGGGCATCCGCGAGGCGACGGCACAGGACTTCGATGTGGCGGGCGTGGAAAACTTGCGGCGCGAGGCGCATCGCGACCGCGTGGTCTCGACCCTGGAGCACCATCACCACGACGTGTGGGACTACCAGTGGCAGTATGCGGTGATGAAGCGCCGCGGCCTCTGCATCTCCCCGGCGGTGAACCAGATCTCGAACCTCGGCTTCGGCGATGATGCCACGCACACCACGGATTCCACCAGCTTTGTGGCCCGCGCGAAAACGGCGGCGATGAGCTTCCCGCTGAAGTATCCGCCCAAGGCCGAGTCCCCCGCCGTGAACCGCCTGTATGCGGACCACATGTTAGGCGAGGCGGCCCGCTACCGGAAAAAGGCCTTCAAGCGCTGGCTGCGCGGGCTCTTCGGAATCCAGAAGACCAAGTAGCTCATTCCCGATGCGAACGAACCGTCAGACTCAACGCTATGCGGGGCTCCTCCTCGCCGGGGTGATCTTCGCCTCGGTGGTGACCGCGGCGGTGAACACTTGGGTCGATCCCTTCCGCGTGACGGGCGCAACATGGGCGAGCAAGAAGATCGATCCCTATCGCGATATCTCCGCCAGCACCCGCACCGGCAAGACTGGCCTGATCCTTTCGCACCAGGACTGGCAGGTCGGGATCTTCGGATCCTCGCGGGTCATCAGTTCGCTCGACCCGCAGTCGCCCGCCTGGGGTGACAAGAAGGCGGTGAACCTCGGGATGCCGGGAGCGCTGATGTATGAGAGCATCGCCATGGCCGAGTACTTCATCGCGCGGCAACCGGCGGAACTGGTGATCTTCGGGATCGACCCGGGCGATCTAACCGACACGCGCGATACCCGGCCAATGGTCGACTACATGTCCTCGCCGCTGAACCCGGACGGAGTGCTGGACCGCAAGCTGCGCTTCGTCTTTGGGGTCTCCACTTTCGAGACCTCGCTGGAGACCCTGGTGCTGCAGTCGAAGAAGACGCCGGGCGAATACAATGCCCACGGCTTCCGCGACCGGCCGGGACACTCCGGGGGCGGTGGCGCCGCACCGGGCAAGGGCCAGCTCAACTTCATCAAGAACCGCTTTGTCGATGACGCGCGGGTTCCGGCAAAGCCCGGTGCGGGCACAACGGTCAACAAGGACAAAGCCGAGAAGCTGGAGACCATGATCCGGCACTGCCGCGAGAAGGGAATCCGGCTGGTGATGTTCTTCCACCCGAACCACGTGCTCTTGCAGGCGAAGTCCGCGGATCTGGGCAAGGACTGGGTTCCCTTTGAGACCGACCGCAAGGCACTCGTGGAAATGGTCGAGCGCTTGAATGCGGAAGGCGGCAGCGGCCCGGCGGTCGAGCTGTGGGACTTTTATTCCTATCATCCCTACAACCGCGAGCGGGTGCGCCCCCTGGAGAATGAGCCGTCCGTGCTGGTGCATTGGCGCGACCTCGAGCACTTCACCAAGGACGTGGGCGATGGCATGCTTGCCGAGATGATGGGCTGGCCGGTGGAGAATCCTGATCTCGCCGCCTATGGCGACAAGATCACCAGCGGCAACGTCGAGGCGCGGATCGCGAAGCTGCGGGCTGACTATCAGACCTATCTCAAGGAGACCGGCGCGGAGGACGTGAAGTGGAAGGAAGAGCTGGTGAAGACGGGACTGGCGAAGTAGCACGACTTTGCAAGTTGTGCTGGGGGATCATCCCCGGCCAAGGCGGGCCCGGAGCTCATCAGGCCCCGCACGCCCCATCCGCAACTTTCAAAGCTGCGCTACTCCGCGATCTCTAGAGAGACATCGCTTACTTTGCCCTTGAAGGGATTGCCTTCCGGGTAGTCACCCACCGGTGAGCCGGTGTCGCTGCCCACCGAGAGGCCGGCTGCGGGCTGCCGCTTGAGTAGCCCCTTCAACTTCCCCTCTCCTACCACCGCACCATCAGCTTTGAGCGTGACCGCACCCTGGGCATCAAGGCTGGCTTCGACTTGGTGCGGCCCTGCGGACAAGACAGCCGTGGAAGCGATGTTGCTGACTTCACCATCTTCGCGCAGCGAGAAGACCAACTTGCCGGAAGCGACATGTAGGGCAAAGCCGCGGCTCGCTCCGCCGAGGGCGATGATCACGCCTTGCGCCAGACCTTCCGGCTCAATGCGAGCGGAGACTTCGAAGGCCTTGCCCGCGATGCGTGGCGAGCGTTCACCGCTCAAGGCATCGCCGGATTGCCATGGTCCCTTGGCCGAAACGAGAACCTTCTCCGTCTCTTCCTCTGTATTCTGCTTACCCTTGATCCGGCCACCCTGCGGATGAAAGCCCGGCGGGGTCCACAGCGGAGCGACGAGCGTGGCATTCCACGCATTCCAATCTGCAGAAAGCTCGGCGACCTTCAGCGGATTCGCCGCAGCGAGGTCGGAGGACTCACCGATGTCCTTGGAGAGATTATAGAGCTTCGCTCCTGCGACGGTGGCAGTCCCGGGCTCGGCACGCTCGATCACACCATCGGCGGCGGACTTCACCAGTTTCCAGTCGCCCTTGCGGATCGCGAGCTGCTGGCCGAAGCGCCAATACAGGGCCTCGTGCGGAGCGGCTTGGTTCTCGCCCTTGAGGTAGGGCAACAGGTTCACCCCATCGAGCTTCCATGCCTGATCCACTTCCACACCGGCCGCAGCCAGGCTGGTCGGCAGGATGTCGAGCTGGATCACCGGGCGATCATCCACCTTCGCCGCCGGAAGCTTGCCCTTCCACTGCACCATGAAGGGAATGCGGATACCACCCTCGGAGGTGAAGGCCTTGTAGCCACGCAACGGACCATTGCGGGAAGTGGTCGAATCGGTGGGACCACCATTGTCGCTGAAGAAGAAGACCAGCGTGTCTTCCTCCAGGTTCAGCTCGCGGAGCTTGGCGAGCACATTGCCCACGGCATCATCCATCGCGGAGAGCATCGCGGCAAACTTGCGGCGCTTGGGATCTGTGATGGAAGTAAAGCGCTCCTCGTACTTCGCGGTGGCCTCCAGCGGACTGTGGACCGCATTGAATGGCAGGTACACCATCCACGGTTGGTCCTTCTTGCGCTCAATAAAGGAGATCGCCTCGCTGGCGAGTGTCTCGGTCAGGTAACCGGAGAAGGGCACCGGCTCGGTGCCACGGAGCAAGGCGTTTTGGCCCTTGCCAGCAGTGAGGTAGTCGTGCGAGCCCGGTGCGAGGAAGCCGAAGAACTCATCGAAGCCGCGCTTCAAAGGATGGAACTCCGGGGCGACGCCCAGATGGGACTTCCCGAACCAGCCGGTCGCGTAGCCTGCAGCCTTGAAGCGATCGCCGATGGTGGTCTCGCTCACCGGCAGGCCCATCGGTTTCGAGGGATCGGCAGGCAGGCCGGGGTTGAACTCATGGCCGAAGCGTTCCTGATAGCGGCCTGTCAGCAGACCCGCGCGGGTGGGGCTACAGTAGGGACCACTGACATAGCCACTGGTGAAGCGGATCCCATTCGCCGCAATGCTATCGATGTGCGGTGTGGGGATCTCCTTGGTAAAGCCTTGCGAGCTGAGTTCGCCATAACCGAGGTCGTCCGCGACAATGATCAGGATGTTCGGCTTCCGCTCGGCATGCGCGACGGCGAGCAAGATCAGGGAGAAGGCAAAGGAGTAAGTACGTTGCATGCGCCGATCGAAGGAGAGCGCCGCCACTAGAACGAAACCGCGAGTGTGACAATGACGTGGCAAGACGCCGCGCAACTTAAAGAGGCTTTGATTTGGACCGCGAAAAGACGCGAAACCCGCGAAATTTGAACAGCCGGGAAGCCACCTAAAGCAAGGTCGCCGGCTAACCTGCCGCCGCAAGTGAGTTTGAGTCTTCCGCCTTTCAAATTTCGCGCTTCCGCGTGATTCCGCGGTTAAGACAGAGCCGCGCCCCCTCAGCGGAAAGTCACGTGATACCCCCGCCGCTTCGCCTGCTTGTTGATGCGGCGCTTGGCCCCCAGCGGACGAAGGATCCGCCGGTTCAGGACGCGGTTCGCATAGAGCCAATCGCGGATGCCGTCTAACAGGCCCAAGGGGACCTTGCCCTCCTTCATGCTCTGCGGAAGATCGTAGCCCATCGAGCGGAAGAACTCGGCGCGCTCGCCTCTGAAGTATTTCTTCACCCAGCCCTCGCGGTACCAATTGCGGATGCCGCCCTCCCATTCGGAGATACTGGCGGCGGAGACCTTCGAGTATTTCTTCACCCCGGTCGGGTCACCGAGCTTGCCTTCGTTGCCCTTGGCCAACTCCTTGTCGGCCACTTCAGCCAGATTCGGCATCCCGAGGTAGGCGCCGAGGCGGGCGAGCTCCTCCTGCGGGTTCGCGGCGAGATCCTCGTACTTCACCTGGTGCACCCGGTCGCCGTGCTTGGCACAAATCTTCCGGAGCTGGTCGATGCCATGGTAAAGATCGAGATCGAAGGAGTTCGGCTCCCAGTAGCCCTCGCGGAAGGTCGTGCTCATCGAGTTCATCACCGCCAGCGGATGCCGCCAGAGGACGATGAACTTGGCCTCGGGGAAAACCTCGACCAGTTCCTCTGCGATCAGGCTGTAGCGCGGGGTCTTGTCGAGGAAGTAGGGAAAGCCGCCGGCAAGGCCATTGTAGATCGAGACGGCCATATCATGGACGCCCTTCTTCCAGCAGGCGTCGAAGCCGCCCCAGGCCTTGCGCATGTCATCCATGGCGGTCTCGACGAGGGCCTCAGAGTAAGTCGAGGCCCGCAGGAGCGGATCGCCTCCGAGGCCGAGCAGCCGCAGCAGGAAGCTCGGCTCGCCCACCGTCTTGACGACTCCGCTGCCCATCAGGAGGCGCTGCAGCAGGGTGGACCCTGCCCGCGGCATGGAAAGAAGGAAGACGATCTGGGTATCAGGCACGCCGCAGGGGATTTGGGCGGCGGGTAAGGCTATGCGCAAGGGGAAAGTCCTATGGAGTGCGGCGGCACGGCGCCGCTCTGGCTCCGGGGGTGGCCCAGACTCTGCCGATTCGTGGTCCTTTCTTGCAGCATCACCGAAGCGTCAACCAAATAGCCACTTTCTGCCAATCCGTGGCCGCCTGCCACAGCATTACCAACCCGCAGCCAAAGCGGCGTCGTGCCGCCGCACGCCATAGGCCATTGACTTCCCGCCCCCGCAAAAGCGACCCTCCCGCATGCGGCCCCAGCGACTTTACTCCTTCCTCGTGATCGGGGGAGCGCTGCTGGCCTGTGCCGTCTGCGCGGCGGTGAATACCCTCGTGGATCCCTTCCGGGTGACCCCGGTCTCTTGGCAGATGAAGAATCTGGAGCCCTACAAGGACCTCTCCAGCCAGATCCGCACCGGGAAGGCCGGGTTGATCCGCTCCGGCCAGTGGCAGGTCGGGCTCTTCGGGTCCTCGCGGGTGGACAATGCCTGGAATCCGGACGCGGCGGGCTGGCAGGGCAAGCGGGTGGTGAATCTCGGCGGCAGCGGCGGCTTCATCTACGAGACGATCGGTGCCGCGCGCTACTTCTTGGAACGGCAGCAGCCGGAGTTGCTGGTAATCGGGATCGACCCCGGTGACATGAGCAACGACAACGACACCCGGCCGAAGTCGGACTACTACACCTCGCCCTACGCGCAAAAGGACGACCTCGACCGGGAGCTGCGCTACGTGGTCGGGCTTTCGACCTTCGAGGCCTCACTGGAAACCCTCGGCCGGGCACGCAAGCACAGCCCGGGGGAATACACCCCACACGGGTTGCGGCTGCGGCCGGAAGTGGCGAAGTCGCGCTCGCAGATGAAATTCATCCGCGACCAGCTCAAGACCGAGAAGGAAGACACCACCGGCAATATCGACAAGGACAAGGCCGAACTACTGCGCGGCTTCCTCAAGGACTGCGCGAAGGGCTCCTATCAGGTGGTGCTAATTGTGCACCCGGTCCACGCGCTCCTGCATGCGCGCTCCGAGGATGCAGCCAATCCGCCGGCGGTCTTCGAGGTTACACGGCGGAAGATCCTGGAGATCACCGAGGAAGCGAACGCGCTGCGCCCGGGTGGCTTTGTCAGCTACTGGGACTTCTGCAATTTCCACCCCGTGAATTGCGAGCTGTTGCCAGCGGACAAGCAGGGTCTCGACCGCATGAAGCACTGGAACGACCTCGGCCACTACGACGTAGAGCTGGGCGAATCCGTGCTGGGCCGGGCACTCGGCTGGGAGCTGCAGCACCCCGAGTGGGCCGACCAGGGACGCAAGATCACCCGGGACAATATCGAAGAGTATTTGGCATTTGTCCGCGAGGGCTATCGCACCTATCTCGCCGGGCCCGGCGCCGTGGATGTGGCGTGGAAGGAATCACTCCTAAAGCCTAAACCTTAACTCTCTTCGCTCCCAGCCCTCCGCTCTCAGCTTCTCCATGATCGCGCACCAAATGGTATTCATCGGCGGCTTGCACCGCAGCGGGACCTCGCTGGTCCATGAGATCCTGCGCGGCAGCCCGGAGGCCACGGGCTTCATCCAGACCGGCTTCCCGCAGGATGAGGGGCAGTTCCTCCAGACCGTCTATCCGCGCGCCAGCGAGTTCGGCGGACCAGGACGCTTCGGCTTCGACAAGGCCTCGCACATGGACGAGACCCACCCGCTGGCGACGCCGGCGAATGCCGACAAGCTCTTCGAGGAGTGGTCGAAGCACTGGGACATGTCGAAGAAGTTCCTGCTGGAGAAGTCCCCGCCGAACATCGTGCGGCTGCGCTACTTCCAGGCACTCTATCCGGGATCCAAGTTCATCGTGATCCTGCGCCACCCGCTCGCGGTTTCTTACGCGACGCGGAAGTGGAGCAAGACGAGCATCCCCGAGTTGTTAGAGCACTCGATCATTTGTTACGAGCGCTTCCTCAGCGACATGAGCCATCTCAAGCACGTGGCCATCTTCCGCTACGAGGAGTTCGTGAAGGAGCCGGCGCCGATCCTGAATACGATCACCGATTGGCTTGGCATGCCGCGGGTGGAGCTGAAGCACGAGGTGCGCCCGGATGTGAATGGCGCCTACTTCAAGACCTTCCGCGAGGAGCAGGGCTCGCTGCTCAACAAGCTCAAGCCCTCGTTCTCCAACATGCCCGAGAAGTTCGAGGCACGGGCGAACGCGCTCGGCTACAGCATCGAGGAGCCGGAGAAGCTGGTGCCGGTGTCCTGGCTAGGTCTGCACGATCGATAGAGCGGATGAAAGCGCGGAGCCGACAGACCCAACGCTATGCCCGGATCGTAATCGGGATCGCGGGGCTGTGCTTGGTGGCGGTGGGCTTGGCGAACACGCGGGTGAATCCTTGGCGAATCACGCCAGTGCCGTGGCAGAACTCCGCTTACGACCCTTATCGCGGTGAGTCGGAGCATTTGCGGACGACCAAGGCCGGACTCTTGCGCAGCGGCCAGTGGAATGTCGCCATGGTCGGTTCTTCACGGGTGGCCAATGCCTTCGATCCCAATCTGGAGGGATGGGGCAGCGGAGACTCGAACCGTGATGCGGTGGTGAATCTTGGCTGCAATGCGGCCTTCCTCAATGAGACCACCGCCATCGCCAAATACTTCGTCGAGCACGAACCGGCGAAGCTCTTGATCATGGGGATCGATCCGGGCGACCTGACCTCGAAGGTGGACACCCGACCGCTCTTCGATTTCGAAAGCTCGCCCTTCTCGCCGGATGCGGGAACAGACAACGAGTTGCGCTACGTCTTCGGGTTATCCACGCTTGATGCCACGCTGGAGACGCTGGACCGCTCGCGGCACAAGCAACTCGCCGAATACGGGCCGCGGGGCATGCGCCAAGTGCCGAAGGAGCACGGCAAGAGCCAGCTCAAGTTCATCGCAGGCACCATCACCACCCGGACCGAGCTGGAGACCACCGATGCCGCCGGCCCGGACCGCCCCCTGAACGAAGGCAAGCTGAAGAAGCTGAGGGCCCTGTTAGAGGAATGCCGGGATAGGAAGTGCCGGGTGATCCTCTTCCTGCACTCAAACCACGCGCTGATGCACGCCGAGGCCGGGCACATCGGCAGCGGAGTGATTCCGTTCGAGAAAGAGCGCCGCGAGCTGGTGAAGCTACAGGAGGAATTCCCGGAGATCACCCTCTGGGACTTCTGCAACTACCACCCCCTGAACTGCGAGCCGCTGCCGCTGGACAACCCGAAGGAAGGCCGGATCGAGCACTGGAATGATCTCGGACACTTCCACCCCGAGGTGGGCACCGAGATGCTGGCGCTGATGATGGGCTGGCAGCTCCCCCACCCCGAATGGCAAGAGATCGGGAAGAAGCTGAACGCGGGAAACCTGGAAGCCTACCTGAGCGAGGTGGGTGCCGGTTACCAGCGCTACCTGACCCAGGATGGCAAGCGGGACCTCGAGTGGAAGGAAGGCCTGAAGTCCGGCTCGGTGGAGAAATAAGCGCCTCCTCGAGCGGACTAGAACGAGGAGGAAGTCTTGGCCTTCTGCGGCGCTTCCCGCTTTGGGGCCGGTTCAGGACTGCCGTCACTGTGCACCAGCGTGTAGTCCTTGCCTTGGACCAGCGAGGGAGCCTCCGAAACCACCGGTGAGGTGGAGACCGGAATCAGTGGCAGGCTGGCAGCCGGGACCGGATTGCGGTGGGAAAAAAGCCAGCACAGCAAGGCGGCCAGCGAGAGGGCCAAGCCAAACGAGATCGTTGGACGGGGGGATGCAGCAGTTTTCACGGGGGATGGCGGGGATGGAGCGCCAAGGTGGAGGAACCGGGGGGGGGACGGCGGGGCGCGGACTGAGGGGGTCCGCAGAACTACGGAACACGGCCACGGGCCGAAAGGCAAGCTGATAGCAGGGCTGCCTGTAGGAAGCCCTGTAACCCTGCCCTCTTCACTCTCGACAAAGCCTCCCCCCGATTGGAAAAAGCGCGGCTCCGGCGCGACAGGCGGCATGCTTTTCAATTCCTACACCTACCTCCTGCTCTTCCTGCCGTTGGTGGCGATCGGGTTTCACCTGCTCCGGCACAGCAAGTTGAGGCTTTCGCTGGGCTGGCTGGTGCTGATGTCGCTGGCCTTCTACGGCTGGTGGAATCCGGATCCGACCCAGCCCTGGAGCCCGAAATACGTGCTGATGATCCTCGGATCCTGCACCTTCAACTACTTCCTGGGCAAACGCTTATCCGCCCTCAAGCACTCCGGCCCGGGCAAAGCGATACTGGGACTGGGAATTGCGGCCAACCTTTCGACCCTCGCCTACTTCAAGTATGCGACTTTCCTGGCGGGGATTTCCCAGAATCTCACCGGTTTTCCGGCGGAGTTGCCGCACATCATCCTGCCGCTGGCGATCTCCTTCTTCACCTTCCTCCAGATCGCCTACCTGGTGGATGCTTGGAAGGGTAAGACCGAGGAGTACCACTTCACGGATTACCTGCTCTTCGTGACCTTCTTCCCGCACTTGATCGCGGGCCCGCTGATCCATCACCGGGAAATGATGCCGCAGTTCGCGAAGAACAAGAACCGCGGCCTGCACTCGAACGACATGTCGGTGGGCCTGACCCTGCTGGCACTGGGCCTGTTCAAGAAGGTGGTCGTGGCGGACTATCTGGCGCGTACCTCCAGTCCGATTTTCGAACTGGCCGCTGGCGATGGCCGCGACCCAACCATGCTGGAGGCTTGGGCCGGGGCTCTGTCCTACACGCTGCAGCTCTATTTCGACTTCTCAGGCTACTCGGACATGGCGCTGGGCTCGGCGCGGATCTTCGGCATCCGCTTCCCGCTGAACTTCCACAGCCCCTACAAAGCGGTCTCGATCGTCGATTTCTGGCGGAGATGGCACATCACCCTGTCGCGCTTCCTGCGGGACTACCTCTATATCCCGCTGGGCGGCAACCGGAAGGGTCCAGGCCGCCGCTACGTCAACCTCTTCGTAACCATGCTGCTGGGCGGCCTCTGGCACGGGGCTGGCTGGACCTTCATCATCTGGGGCGCCCTGCATGGCGCCCTGCTCTGCGTGAACCACGCTTGGTTCGCCTTCCGCAAGAAGATGAGCCTGCCCGCGATCCCCAAGCCGCTGGCGATCGGGATGACCTTCTTCGCCGTGCTGATCGGCTGGGTCTTTTTCAAGTCCAAGGACTTCGGCGCCGCTCAGAACATGCTCTACGCCATGTTCGGCGGGCACGGCTGGAGCGGCTGGCCGCCGGACTCAATGATCGTGGTCAAGGACGACCGCGCCTGGAAGCCCATCATCGGCGGCTTGGTCCTGTGCTGGGCCTTCCCGAATACCCAGCAGTTCATGAAGCGCTACCTACCGGCGCTGAATCTCAAGGAGTTCTCCGACATGAAGGCTGGCCCGCACCGCTGGTGGCACTGGCGACCGACGGTTCCTTGGGCGCTTTTCACCCTCGGGGTGCTCTACGCGGTGGGTCGCGCCTTCGACAAGGTGAGCGAGTTCATCTACTTCCAGTTCTAGTTCCTGCACTTGCGGCGGCCCGATGCTTTTCAATAGCTACACCTTCCTGGTCCTATTCCTGCCGCTCACGCTGGTAGTCTTCCAGCTCTTGCGCCAGAGCAGCCAGCGGGCGGCCATGGTCTGGCTGGTCGCCATGAGCCTAGTCTACTACGGCTGGTGGAATCCCAATCCGGACCCCAATCAGGCCAGCGCCTGGACGCCCTTCTACCTGCTGCTGATCTGCACCTCGTGCTGCATCAACTTCTTCATCGGCAGATACCTGGCGGCCCATACCTTCACTGCCAAGGGGCGCGGGATTCTGGCCTTGGGTCTCTCGGCGAACCTCGGGGTCCTGTTTTACTACAAGTACATCGGCCTCTTCGAGCGGACCTTCGAGGCGATCACCGGCGGGCATTTCAATCTGCCGGATGTGGTCCTGCCGCTGGGCCTGTCCTTCTTCACCTTCCAGAAGATCGCCTTCCTCGTCGATGCCTACCGGGGCAAGACCAAGCAGTACGACTTCCTGGACTTCCTGCTCTTCGTCACCTTCTTCCCGCAGCTCATCGCGGGACCGATCGTCCACCACAACGAGATCATGCCGCAGATCCAGCGGACGGTCTCGCCCTCGCGGCGCTCAATGGACCTGTCGACGGGGATCTCGCTGTTCGCGATCGGCCTCTTCAAGAAGGTGGTCATCGCCGACAACCTGGCGAAGGTCGCGAACCCGCTTTTCATCCTCGCCGCCCGTGGTGACCGCGACCTGACGATGGCTGAGGCGTGGACTGCGGCGATCTCCTTCGGCCTGCAGCTTTACTTCGACTTCTCCGGCTACTCGGACATGGCGATCGGTGCGGCGCGGCTGTTTGGGATCAAGCTGCCGGTCAATTTTCATAGTCCGTACAAGAGTGTTTCAATCGTGGACTTCTGGAGACGGTGGCACATCACCCTTTCCCGGTTTTTGCGGGATTATGTGTATTTCTCCTTGGGCGGCAATCGGAAGGGTCCATTCCTGCGCTACTCAAACCTGCTGATCACGATGCTGCTGGGTGGGCTCTGGCACGGGGCTGGCTGGACCTACATTCTGTGGGGCGGGATGCATGGGATGTTCCTGTGCGTGAACCATGCTTGGTTCGCTTTTCGAAAGAAACACTCGATTAAAGCACTCCCGAAACCGGTGGCGATCGTGCTCACGTGCATCGTGGTGTTCGCGGCTTGGGTGCCTTTCAAGGCGGGCGGGCTGGAGCTCGACCCAGTGCATGGCTCGGCGGCGAGGGCGCTGGAGGCCACCAAGTCGATCCTGGCATCGATGTTCGGTTTCCACGGCTGGCAATCCTGGCCGAACCTCGCCTCGCAGGAGATCAAGATCGAGTGGTCGCAGCGGGCCTTCATGTGCCTGCTCATCGTCTGGCTCCTGCCAAACTCACAGGAGGTCATGCGCCGCTACCACCCTGCCCTCGGCCTGCGCGGCCTGACTGGGAAGACCGGCTCGCCCGGTCCGCGGCGCTTCTGGCAGTGGCGCCCGACCTGGCAATGGGCGACCTTCATCATCCTGCTGGTGGCGGGCTCGATCTACCAGTTCGACAAGGTCAGCGAGTTCATCTACTTCCAATTCTGACGCACTGAACCGATGCCCGGCCTGAGCCCCAAGCCCTACCGCCGCTTCAACCGCGTGATCCTCGGATTCGCGGCGGGCGTGCTGCTGGTCTTCACCGCCTTCAACACTTGGATCAACCCGCTGTGGGTGTCCAAGAGCCCGTGGACGGACGACAAGTTCGCCGAATACCGGCCGATTTACCGCCAGCAGCGCACCGGCAAGGCGGGAATCGCCCGCTCAATGCCGTGGCAAGTGGGCTTCTTCGGCTCCTCGCGGGTGGATATCGCCTATGACCCGATGCTGCCGCAGTGGCAGGGCAAGAAGGCCGTGAACTTGGCGGTGAGCGCCGGCACCTTGCCGGAGACCGCCGGGATCGTCCGCTACACCTTGGATCATTGCCCGCTGGAGACCGCCATCGTGGGGATCGACCTGGGTGACATCAGCGGCTCCGGCAGCGGGATCAAGAGCACCGGCTACATGGAGTCGCCCTTCAACCCGAAGGGTGATGCGGTGGAGCGCGAGCTGCGCTACGTGGCGGGGGTTTCGACCTTCGAGACCGCAGTGAAGACCCTCGGCTACTGGAACCGCCGGAACAAGCCGGGCTTTGTCCTGCCGGAATACACGCCGCAAGGCCATCGCCTGCGCCACCAGGACAAGCCGAACGTGGCCGCGGGAATCCGCCGCGACGCGATTCCGCACGCGATGAAGGGCGTGCGCCGACGCGACAAGATCGCTGCGGACAACAATGGCCGCATCCCTGCCGACCCGGAGAAGACCCGCCTGACCAAGCAGATCCTGGAGGACTGCAAGAAGCACGGCGTGGCGCTCAAGATCGCGATCCCGCCGAATCTGGGGATCTACATCAGCGTCTATCAGTACTTCGGCGATCCTGATCCGGTCTTCTCTACCGACCGCGAGACCTTGGTGAAGCTGGTCGATGACTCGAACAAGGCGCATCCAGACGCGCCGCCGGCCGAGATCTGGGACTTCAACGACTATCACGAGATGAACTGTGAGCCGCTGCCGACCACCAACGAGGCGCGGATGCATTGGTTCCTGGACGGAACCCACGCCCGCAAGGCCTTGGGCGACGTGATGCAGGCCCGGATCATGGGCTGGCCGATCGAGGGTCCCGGAGCGGACTATGGCGTGAAGCTCACCGCGGACAATCTGGCCCAGCGCTTGGACTCGATCAGGGCTGGCTACCAGAACTACCAGAAGGTCCACCCGGATGAATTCAAGTGGATGGTGGATGCCATCAAGAGCTACCAGACGAGTGGCAAGGAGGATGCGCCAGAGCAGGAGGGCGGGCAGGAGTTTTAGGTCCGAGCGACCGCGGTCAAGCGACTTGACCCTCAGCTGAGTCTTCTCTCTCCACACGCGCGTCTTCACGCACGATTAGCATGTTTGCAAAAAAATCCAATATTTCCCCTTGTCTAGCGAACACAGCTAATGCATGAATCAGCCGTCCGTCGAAAAAGAGAGCCCGGAGAACAAGTCTCCGAGCCCTTTTCGTCCGGCACCTTCCGAAGAAAGCGGCGGCCTCAGCAACTTGACCGTGAACTCAGAAGGGGCTGGCAGCAAGCAAAACCAGAGACCGGCAGGCGGGGCGCCGGGACAGACCAATTGTTACCATGTCCATCGAAGTCCAAATCCGCTGCATCAACAAGACCCACCGCCAGGCTGCGCACGAGCGCATCCAGAACGTCGGGGGGATCAACGACAACGGCACCCGCTGGAAGCTGAGCGTCGACGAAGCCATCGCCGGCATCGAAGCCAAGAAGTGGAACTTCTACGTGATGGAGGCCGGGAGGAAAGTCCGCGTCATTGTCGCGGTGAGCGCCGCTGGCCGGAAGTACCTGAAGACCGAGAACGACGGCGAGCAGCCGAACAATCTGCTCTCCCTGCCCGAGTGCCCGTGATCAGAACCGGCTCCATCGCCAGAATCCGCAATGGAGTCACCCTCCGGGGTCGTGACGCGAGCCGTCATGACCCCGCAGGGTCCTGCCTCATGATCCGGATTGGCGACATCTCCGACGATGGCGAGCTCGTGGCGGAGGAACTCCATCGCTTCGAGCCGGGCGGGAGTGTCAGCGCCGACCAGTTCCTGCGACCCGGCGACGTGCTGTTCCCGAACCGTGGCACCCGCACCACGGCACTCGCCTTCGAGCTTCCGCTGGAGAACGTGATTGTCGGAGCCCAGTTCTTCGTTCTGCGGCCGAACCAGAAGATGATCGACCCCGCCTACCTTGCGTGGTGCCTGCGCAGCACGGAGGCGGCCCAATACTTCCATACCTGCCGCCGCGGCACCTTGGTTCAGACCCTCCAGACCGCGTCACTTGCGGAATTTGAGATCCCCCTCCCTCCCCTGCCCGATCAATCCCGCATTGTCGAACTCGACCAGCTGGCCCTCCAAGAGCGAAAACTCTCCCGGCTGCTTGAGAAAAAGCAGAGCCTGCTGCTCCAGACCGCCCTTCAGCGCTTCGCCAAGAAGCAGTCCCGATAAGAACGATTTCCCATGGCCAAGATCAACCAATCCGAGATCAATGACGTCGCTTGGCGTGCCTGCGATACCTTCCGCGGCGTCGTGGATGCCGAGAACTACCGGAACTACATCCTGGTGATGCTGTTCTGGAAATACATGTCCGACGTCTGGCGCGACCACCGCGAGGCCTACCTGCGCGAGTTCGATGGCGATGAAACCCGGGTCGCCCGGCGCATGGCCCGCGAGCGCTTCCAGATGCCGGAGGGCTGCGACTTCTACAGCATCTATTCCCAGCGCACGACGACCGACATCGGCGAGCGGATGAACGTGGCGCTCGCGGGGATCGAGGAGGCCAACAAGGCCAAGCTGGAAGGCGTGTTCCGCGAGGTGGACTTCAATTCCGAATCCAAGCTCGGCCACGCCCGCGACCGCAACCCCAAGCTCAAGCACCTGCTGGAGGACTTCGCCTCGTCCAAGCTCGACCTGCGGCCCTCGATCGTCGGAGAGGAGGACGTGATCGGCAATGTTTACGAGTATCTCCTGGAGCGCTTTGCCTCGGATGCCGGGAAGAAGGCCGGCGAGTTCTACACCCCCGGCCAAGTCTCCAAGCTGCTGGCCCTATTGCTGGCCCCGAAGAAGGGTGACACCATCTGCGATCCCACCTGCGGCTCCGGCTCGCTGCTGATCAAGGTCGGCCTTCAGGCGGACAAGCGGGACTTCGCGCTCTTCGGCCAGGAGATGAATGGCACCACCCATGCGTTGTGCCGGATGAACATGTTCCTGCACGGCATGGACAATTTCCGGATAGAACGTGGCGACGTCTTGCGCAACCCGCAACTGATCGAGGGTGACCACCTGATGAAGTTCGATATCGTCGTCGCCAATCCACCCTTCTCACTCGACAAGTGGGGTCAGGACGCGGCGGAAGCCGATCCCTATCTGCGCTACCACCGCGGCATCCCGCCGAAGTCGAAGGGTGACTGGGCCTTCATCACCCACATGATTGAGACCGCCCGCGAGGGCAGCGGCCGGATCGGTGTGGTCGTCCCACACGGGGTTCTCTTTCGCGGCGCGGCGGAGGGAAAGATCCGCAAGAAGCTGATCGAGGACAACCTGCTCGAAGCGGTGATCGGCCTGCCCGCCAATCTCTTCTTCGGTACCGGCATCCCCGCCGCCATTTTGCTCTTCAACAAGGGGAAGACCCATGGCGACGTGCTCTTCGTCGATGCTTCCCGGGAGTTCAAGGACGCGAAGAATCAGAATGTTCTAACCGAGGAAAACCTCGCAAAGATCGTCGGGACTTACCGCGCCTTCGAGAGCGTGGAGAAGTATGCCTACCGCGCCACCCCACAGGAACTCGCGGACAACGATTTCAATCTAAATATCCCGCGCTACGTGGATACGTTTGAGGAGGAGGCGGAGATCGATTTGGACGCGGTGGAGCAGGAGATCAGCACATTGGAAACGGAACTCGCAGCAGTGCGGGCCAAGATGCAGGGATACTTGGAGGAACTGGGGACATGAAAGAATCTAAAGTGAACAGCAAAAAATCAATTTTGCTCCCTTCTTCATGGAGGCGCACGAAGCTCGGGAACATTTGTTCGAAGATTACGGACGGAGAACATCAGACCCCAAAACGCGCCGACTCAGGTGTCCTGCTGCTTTCTGCACGAAACATTACCAATGGCAAATTACGCCTCGATGAAGTCGACTACATTCCAGAAGCTGAATACGAGCGAATTTCCAAAAGGATAACTCCCCAAGCTGGAGATGTTCTCATTTCGTGCTCAGGATCGATCGGCCGAATTTGCCTTGTTCCGGAAGGACTGCGTTTCTCGATGGTGAGAAGCGTCGCCATTGTAAGACCAAACCACGAGGAACTGCTCGCAGAGTTTTTGTACCAAGAACTCTTGTCAGACGCGGTTCAAGAACAAATGCGCCTGGCGGCAGGCCAATCGGCGCAGACCAATTTATTCCAAGGGCACATTACCACTCTTGCCGTCAATATTCCGCCACTTCTGGAACAAGGTAAGATCGCCCAGATCCTCAGCATCTGGGACGAGGCCTTCGAAAAGCACGACGCCCTCACCGCAGCCAAGGACCGCCGCAAACAAGCGCTCATGCAACAGCTCCTCAGCGGCAAAAAGCGGGTGAAGGGCGCGGCAGGCAAGTGGAAGAAGATGCGACTGGGAGACTTGGCCGAGAATTGCTCCGAGCAGAACAAGAGCAAGCTAGGCACCGAACTCCTCCACGGCGTCACCAAAGCGGAAGGAGTTGTACCTATGAGGGAACATGTAAAGGGCGAGACTTTCCACCGTTGCAAGCTGCTCGAACACGACTGGTTCGCCTACAATCCAATGCGAATCAATATTGGATCTATCGCGCGGTGGCAGGGAAAGAAAACCGTGATGGTCAGCGGCGACTACGTTGTCTTCCGCTGTTTCGAAGATCGGCTCTTGCCTGCTTACCTCGACCACGTTCGCAGGTCCTGGATGTGGGAATCCTTCGTTACTAAGGGCGGCAATGGAAGCGTTCGCATCCGAATCTATTTCTCGGACCTCGCCGAGTTCACATTCCCCTGTCCGCCGATCGAAGAACAACGTAAGATAGCCGACATTCTGGATGCCTGCGACGAGGAGATTCGCCTCCTCCGCCGCCAACGCGAAGCCATCGACGAACAGAAGCGCGGCCTGATGCAGCGCCTCCTCACCGGCAAGATCCGGGTCAAGGCATGAACGCAACCATCGACCAGCTCAAGGCAACCCTCGACCAACACCGGCCCTTGGACCCGGCGATTGTCGCCAATCTGCGGGAGGACCTGATTGTTCGATGGACCTATCACTCGAATGCGATCGAGGGCAACACCCTGACCCTGCGCGAAACCAAGGTGGCGCTGGAGGGCATCACCATCGGCGGCAAATCGCTGCGGGAACACCTCGAAGCGGTGAACCACCGCGACGCGATCCTGCTGCTGGAGGATCTGGTGCGCGAGGCCGGACCGTTGAGCGAGTGGACGATCAAGTCGCTGCATCATTTGATCCTGAAGGGCATCGACGACGACAATGCCGGACGGTACCGGAGCGTGAACGTCCGCATCGCCGGCGCGGAGCATCTGCCGCCCGACCAGGTGGTGGTTCCGGAGCTGATGGAGCGCTTCATCGCCTGGTATCAGGACGAGGCCACCGATCTCCACCCGGTGGAACGCGCGGCGCGGGTGCACAGCGATTTCGTGAAGATCCATCCCTTCGCCGATGGCAATGGGCGGACCTCCCGGCTGCTGATGAATCTGGAACTGTTGAAGGCAGGCTATCCCGCTGCGGTGCTGCCGGTGGAGCGTCGCCTGGACTACTACGCCGCACTGGACCGCGACCATGTTCATGGCGATCCCGGGCCCTTCCTCGACCTGATCAGCGACATCGTGAAGGAGAGCTTCAGGCCCTACTTCCACGCCCTAGGCATCCCATTCGCTACAACTGGAACGTGAACTTCAGACCCTAGCTAAACCCCGAACTGCTAACGCTGCCAATGTCTCTTCTGCACCTCGCGCTCGATTCCATCTCCGAAGGAGACCTCCAGCGACTCGTCGACGAGCGCATTCCGGAGAGCAAAAACATCGAATACAAGCAGGCGCTTCTGTATGTCACCGACGAGCAAAAGCGAGAGTTCCTCAGCGATCTGACGGCGTTCGCGAACACGGATGGAGGCGACCTAGTGCTCGGGATCTCCGAAACCGAAGGGGCTGCCGGGGAACTGGTGGGCCTGAACAACCTGATCCCCGACGAGGCTCAAGGGAAGATCGAGAACCTGCTGAGGGATTTCGTCGAACCTCGAATTATTGGCGTGCAGATGCGAGCAGTCGCGTTGAGCTTAGGAAAGCATGCCTTGATCATCCGCATGCCCCGGAGTTTTTCGGCCCCTCACATGGTAAACCATCGCGGGGTGAGTCGCTTTTGCGGACGGAACTCCAACGGGAAGTATGACCTCGATGTGCATGAGCTCCGCCTCGCCTTCAATGCCGGCGAAACCTATGCCGAGCGTCTGAGATCCTTCCGACTAGATCGCATCAATCGCTTGGTGAGCGGTGAAGCGCCCGTGCAATTGTCGGGCGATCACCTCTTGGTGCTACATATTCTTCCGCTTGACGGAGTGCGGCGTGAGGGCCGTTTGCAGACCGAAGAACTCCGTAAAGCGGATCAAAATTTTCAGCTGAAACCCATGAATGCAGGCGGATGGGGGCAAACATTTAATTTCGACGGGCTTCTGGTCAAATCTTCGGACCACGACGGCAAGTCGAAGTCCTACGTGCAGCTGTTCAGGAAAGGGTTCATTGAGGCCGTCGAGACGCAATTGCTCGAACCTAGGCAGATGAGGAACGATGGCCCTAAGGCCAAAATCATTCCATCGATCGCTTGGGAGCAAAAGATCCTCGAATCGTTACCCGGCTACCTCAAATCCTTGGGTTCAATCGGGATACCACTGCCCTACTCCCTCAGCTTGAGCCTGCTGAACGTCCGAGGATTCTGGATGTATGCCAACCCATCACATTTCGTTCACTACGATAATGTAGCAATCGACCGCGACCACCTGCTCACGGAAGAGGTACTGGTCGAATCGCTCAACGAGCCGGTTGAAGCGTTGCTTCGCCCTCTGTTCGACCAAGTATGGAACGCGTGCGGTAGAAGCGGCTCGATAAACTACGATGACGACGGGAAGTGGAGGCCACGTCAATGATCCCCGATTTCAAAGAGGCTCCGATCAGCCAGATCCCGGCGCTGCGCTTCCTGCAGCAACTGGGCTACGGCTACCTGAGCACGGAGGAAGTGGCGGTGGAACGCCGGGGCAAGCTGGGCCGGGTGCTGCTGGAAGACACCCTGGCCCGCCAACTCCGGCGCCTGAACCGAATCTCCTTCAAGGGACGCGAGGTCGCCTTCTCCGAGGAGAACATCGCCAAGGCGATCGAGGCGCTGCGGGACATCCCCTTCGAGGGCCTGGTGCGAACCAGCGAGAAGATCTACGACCTGCTGACGCTCGGCAAGAGCCTGGACCAGGCAATCGATGGCGAGACCAAGGGCTTCACGCTGCGCTACATCGATTGGGAGAATCCCTGGAACAACAGCTTCCACATCGCCGCCGAGTATGAGGTCGCGCGCAGCGGCAGCCATGAAACGCGGCGGCCGGACATCGTCTGCTTCGTCAACGGGATCCCCTTTGCGGTGATCGAGTGCAAGCGGCCGGATGTGAAGCACTCGCTGGAACAGGCGGTAAACCAGAACCGGCGCAACCAGGAGAGCGATGAGATTCCCCAGCTCTTCATCCACGCGCAAGTGCTGCTGGCCCTGAACAAGAACGAGGGCAGCTACGCGACCACCGGCACGCCGCCGAAATTCTGGGCGAAGTGGCGGGAGATGAACGATGTGCGCGAGGAAGTCCGCGCCGCGGTGAACGCCCCGCTGCGCCCGGACGAGCATGCGAAGCTCTTCAAGGGTCTCTTCGCCTTTGCCAAGGAGGAGATTGAGGAACAGGCCCTGCACGGGCGCGAGCCCACTGGTCAGGACTTCCTACTGTGGTCACTGTGCCGGCCGGAGCGCCTGATCGAGCTCGCGGGGCGCTTCATCGTCTATGACGAGGGCGGCGCGGTGAAGAAGATCGCGCGCTACCAGCAGTACTTCGCGATCCGCAGCACGCTAGAGCGGGTGCGGCAGCGCGATGTGCTGGGCCGCCGCAAGGGTGGCGTGATCTGGCAGACCCAAGGCTCTGGCAAATCCCTGGCGATGGTCCTGCTGGGCAAGGCGCTGGCGATGGACAAGGGCATCCCGAACGCGCGGGTGGTGATCGTGACCGACCGGATCGACCTGGACGAGCAGATCTGGAAGACCTTCCACCAATGCGGCAAGGACCCGCAGCAGGCGAAGACCGGCAGCCACCTGATCCAGCTCCTGAAGGACGAGCGGGTGCCCGTGATCACCACCCTGATCCAGAAATTCGCGGCGGCGGCGAAGGAAGCGAAGAGCTTCACGGTGGACGACGAGAACCTCTTCGTGCTGGTGGACGAAAGCCACCGCAGCCACTACGGCGAGGCGAACAGCCTGATGCAGAAGGCGCTGCCGAAGGCCTGCTACATCGGCTTCACCGGCACGCCGCTGATGAAGGAGGAGAAGAGCACCGCGCGGAAATTCGGCGGCTTCATCGAGCCCGCCTATACCATCCGCGACGCCGTGGAGGACGAGGCGGTGGTGCCGCTGCTCTACGAGGGGCGGCACGTGCTGCAGGAGGTCAACCGGAAGGCGATCGACCCGATGTTCGAGGCGATGTGCGAGGGCCTGAATGAGGAGCAGAAGTCCGACCTCAAGCGGAAGTTCGCGGCCCGCGACGAGCTGAACCGCCTGAACAGCCGCCTTTATCTGATCGCCTGGGATGTGTCCCAGCACTTCGCGAAGCAGTGGAAGGGCACCGGCTTCAAGGGGCAGCTCACGGCACCCGGCAAGAAAGAGGCGCTGCTGCTAAAATCCTTCCTGGATCAATTCGGCAAGATCAGCAGCGAGGTGATCATTTCCGGTCCGGGGGAGATCGAAAACCCCGAGGAGCACAAGGAAGCCGAGAAGGACGAGAGCGTGGAACTCTTCTGGAAGGGCATGATGGCCAAGTATGGCTCCGAGAAGGAGTACAACCGGCAGATCATTTCGTCCTTCAAGAAGGGAGAGGAACCGGAAGTGCTGATCGTGGTGGACAAGCTGCTCACCGGCTTCGACGCGCCGCGCAATGTGGTGCTCTACATTGCGCGCAGCCTGAAGGAGCACAACCTGCTCCAGGCGATCGCGCGGGTGAACCGGCTGTATCCGGGCAAGGATTACGGATACATCATCGACTACTACGGCGTGGTGGGCGAACTCCACGATGCACTGGAGCTCTATGGCAGCCTGGGCGAGAAGTTCGAGGCAGCGGATCTGAACGGGACTCTCACCGATATCGAGGCCGAGCTGAAGAAGCTCCCGGCCCTGCACGATGCCGTTTGGGAGGTCTTCAAGGCGGTCGGCAACAAGAAGGACGAGGAGGCTTTCGAGATCGCGCTGGAGGCGAAGGAAGTCCGCGATGACTTCTACACGCGGCTATCCCGCTTCTCCCGGGTGCTGAAGATGGCGCTCTCCAGCCTGCGCTGGATCACGGAGACGGCACCGGAAAAGGTGGAGCGCTACAAGCGGGACGCGGCTTTCTTCCAGAAGCTGAGGGCCAGCGTGAAGCTGCGGTATGCGGAGGAGATCGACTACCGCGACTACGAGAAGCAGATCCAGAAGATGCTGAACACCTACGTGCAAGCGGATGAGATCATCCAGATCGTGGATCCGGTGAACATCTTCGAGCGGGAGGCCTTCCAAGCCGAGGTGGACCGGGCTCAGAGCACCCGGGCCAAAGCCGACACGATCGCGAACCGGACCAAGAAGACGATCACCGAGAAGATGGATGAGGACCCGTTCTTCTACCGGAAGTTTTCTCAGCTGCTCCAACAGGCGATCGATGAGTACCGCGCCGAGCGGATCTCCGATGCCGAATATCTGAGCCGAGTGATGGAGATTATGATCCAAGTCCGCGATGGAAGGGCCAAGGAGGCCCCCGAAATGCTGAAGGAGCGCGACCTGTCGCGGGCGCTCTTTGGAGCGCTCAAGGAGAAGATGTCAGCGCCGGCCCCGAGAAGCGCGAATACATTTTCCTCCACCCTCCGCGAGGAGCCTGCGGAATCGCATGGCGGACCGGAGGCTGCGCTGGAGCGGATCCTCGCCCAGGCGGCCTGCACGATGGAGGACATCATCCGCCGCCACGCGGTGGTGCGGTGGCGCGAGAACGTGGATGCCCAGAACCGGATGCGCAACGATCTGGACGACTTCCTTTTCAAGCTCCAGAAGGATCGTGGGATCAGCATCAGCTACGATCAGATGGATGCGATCATTGAGGCGGCGATCAGCATCGCGATTCATCGCACCGACGATGTCTAAAGCGGAATCTGTCCAGACAACGTCCGGCCTGGCACTGCTCAAGCGGACGGCACGCCGGACTTTGGCCATCAGCGTGCATCCGGACGGCGGTTTGGAGCTCAGCGCGCCGCTCGGGGCATCCTTGGATGACATTCTTGCCAAGGTCGCCAAGCGCGCCGCTTGGATTGCCACCCAACGCCGGAGCTTCCTGGGAATGAACGCGGAGCCTGTGCCGCGCCGCTATGTGAACGGGGCGAGCCACCGCTATCTCGGGCGGCAATACCGTCTCAAGCTGGAGAGCGGGAAGTCATCGAGCGTGCGGCTGAAGGGCGGCTATTTCCATGTGACAACCCCGCATCGATCTCCTGCGGAGGTGGAAGCGGCGCTGGGCGGATGGTTCCGCGAGCGGGCTAAGGAGCAGTTCTCTCGAAGGATCAGCGCATGGAACGATTGGTGCCGGAAGCATGGCCTCCCAGAGCCCAAGCTCCAGATCCGCCAAATGCCCAAACGCTGGGGCAGTGCCGGAAGCCAAGGCAGGATCGCCCTGAATCCTGAACTGATTCATGTGCCGTCCCCGTGCATCGACTATGTGATCGTTCACGAGATTTGCCACCTGCGGCATCCCGCGCACAATCGCAGCTTCTACCAACTCCTTTCCAGCCTCCTGCCGGGTTGGCGCGAGATCAAACGGCGTCTGGAAGAGGCGGAGTTTTCCTGAGCGGCTGTGTGATGGTCAGAATGGCAGGGACCTTTCTGCGAAAGGTCAGGCTGGGGATGCCTACAACCCAAAGTTCCAAGCCGGGCTCTGAGGAGGGGTGCGATAAGCCGGGCCGCGCGGAGCGACGGTCCCTGCCGTTTTTCGACAGCGCCTCCACGACCGATCACTCTTTCTTAGCGCTTGCCGCGTGGAGTTTGGTGAAGGCGGTGCGGATTTCCTCGGGGGTGCCGATCTTGAGGTGGATGGAGTAGTCGTGGCGGAAGCCGGGCTTGATCGTCATGGTGCGGATCGGCGCGAAGTAGGAGCAACCCATGCCTTGGGGGCCGGGCGGGCCTTCGTAGCGGTAGGAGGTGATCTCCTTGTTGCCGGGGAAATAGACGCCGAGGCCGCGGCCATCGGGGCCGATGTAGGCGGCCCATTCCTCATCGCAGGTGCGGGATTGGTTGGGCCAGCCGGGGATTTCCTCGGTTAGGGCCGCGCCGGTCCAGGGCTGGTCGCCTTTGTAGAAGACGAGCTTGGGCAGGGCGTAGTCCATGAAGACCGCCGGTAGCTCCTGATGCATGGGCGGATGCTCTTGCTGGCCATCGTAGCTGAAGCGGAAACGGATGGTGGCGACGTCATCGGTTAGAGTGATCCATTCTTCCATGCGGCAGTCTTCTAACAACTGGCCGCCGGCCCAATTCACGGGGATGCTCTTGGTGTAGAGTTCGGTGTCGGTCTTCTTCTGGTCGAGGAGCTTGGCGGGCTTGCCTTGGTAGTGGCCGCCTTGGACCGGGTTCCAACGCCAGGGCTTGTCGCCCCAGACCGAGCCATCCGGCGCGCCGTAGTAGGACTGCTGGATGAAGCGGCCACGGTCGGCGTGGTTGAGGAGGTTCGGGCCGTCGGGGAGATTGCTGAACCAGAAGACCGAGCCGCCGGAGCCGAGGTCGACGCCTAGCTTGATTTTGCCGTTTTCGAGGAAGGCGGTGTTGGAGGCGACTGCGGGTTCTTCGGCGGCGGCGAGGGATATGGTGGAGATGAAGGCGGCGAGGCGGACCAAGGGGACAAGGCGCATCCGGTCTAAACGCTTCCGTAAACGCGGGTCTTCCGCTGGCTTGGAAAGCCCGGACCCCGCGGAGGTGGCTTTCGGTAGGGCTGCCTGGCCCCAAGAAGCCGCGGGCGATCCGCGGGGACCTCAACATTCTTCTACGCTCTCGGATGATCCCCACATCGCTCGCGGCGCGCTGAGGCCAGCGCGCCCTA
>NZ_BATP01000062.1 GCF_000739615.1 Haloferula sp. BvORR071 | reverse complement strand
CCCACACTCCAACCAAGGACTCCCGCGACAGCCGGGCACAGACTTTAGCACAGAAAGCCGCGGAAACCGAGCCACCAGGCAACATCGCTCATAACTACTAAATTTATAGTAGTTACCTCCGCAACCCACGCAAGAGCTCCTCCGCCTCCTCCCTCGATCCAATTCTTACCACAGGAAAAGCCCTCCCACCCCCCTCCTCCATCAGGGCCCGGTACTTCTCCCGAGTCCTCCGGAAGCTCTTTAGCATCCACAGCAAAATCGACTTCTTGCTGAAGAACGCCTGCCAGAAAGACTCCCGGTTGCCCGTCCCCGTCCAGATCTCCTGGCCTCCTAGAGACCTTTTGATGACCCGCCCGAGGGACTGACTCGTCGTCCGCGCAAAGGAGTAGTCCAACCATACCACGCACTCCACCTCGGCCCATTTGATCGCCTGCGTGCGAGTATAGTTCCCATCGAGAACCCATTCCTGGCCCGAAACCGCCGCGGCAACTTTCGCAAGAAAGTCCTCCTCCGCCGGCTGCTGCCAGCCGGGCAGCCAAAACAGCGCGTCCATCTCAATGCAGGGCAGGCCGAGGATCTCCGCCAAGAGTCGGCTGAAGCTTGTCTTACCGCTGCCACTGGTCCCCACCACGTTGATCCGCCGGGCCCGCCGCAGGATCGCCGCGCTTTCCTCCAGATCCTGCTGTCGCCGCGCCCCCATCCTGAAACCCTAAGAGGCTCCTCAGCCTACCGGCGAGCCTCCTGAGCGTCCTCCTACGCTCCAAACAAAAGCGCGGCATGGAAACCCATGCCGCGCTCGTAAATTACATCCGGAGATTGCCCCCTTAGGCCGGAGCCCCGACCACCTCACCGGGCAGAGGGCCGCCGTCATCCGGCTTGTCCTCCGTCGGCTTGGCCACGGGCTTCTTGCGGAATTCCTCCGGCACCGGCGGCGGCTTGGGCGCGCTCGGCGGATTGCGCATTTCGCCGTGGTCGATGATGTCCTTCATGTGCGTGGCATCAAGGGTCTCGAACTCAAGCAGCGCATTGGCGATCAGCTCAATGGTGTGCTTGTTCTTGGTGAGCACCTCGGTGGCGTGATTGAAGGCCTCGTCGATGAAGCGCTTGATCTCGGCATCGATGACCCGGGCGGTGTCTTCGGAATAATTGCGGCTGCGGGACACGTCGCGGGCCAAGAAGACCGGGCTGTCGCCATCGCCATACTCGATCATGCCGAGCTTCTCGCTCATGCCCCATTCGCAGACCATGTGGCGAGCGAGCGAGGTGGCTTGGCGGATGTCGCCGGAGGCACCGTTCGAAACGTCATCGGTAATAAAGGACTCCGCAATCCGGCCGCCCATGGTCACCACCAGGTTGGCCAGCGCCTCCTTGCGCTGCGTGGAATACTTGTCGCCCTCCGGCAGATACATCGTCGCGCCGAGGTAAGGTCCGCGCGGAATGATCGTCACCTTGTGCAGCGGGTGCGTGTGCGGCAGCACCATGTTCAGGTAAGCGTGGCCGGCTTCGTGCCACGCCGTGCCGATACGCTCCTTGTCGGACATCGCCAGGCTGCGGCGCTCGCGGCCCCAGCGGACCTTGTCCCGGGCTTCTTCCATCTCTGCGATCGTCACGGCCGAAAGACCGCGCCGCGCCGCCAGAAGGGCCGCCTCGTTGATCAGGTTCGCCAGTTCGGCACCGGAGAAGCCGGGCGTGCCGCGGGCGATGACGCCGAGATCAGTGCCCGGGGCCAGTTTGATCTTCTTCACGTGAACCCGCAGGATCTCCTCGCGGCCATTCACGTCCGGCAGCGAGACAGTCACCTGACGGTCGAAACGGCCGGGGCGCAGCAGCGCCGGGTCAAGCACGTCCGGACGGTTGGTGGCGGCGATGATGATCACACCCTCCTGAGTGTCGAAGCCATCCATCTCCACCAGCAATTGGTTGAGGGTCTGCTCGCGCTCATCGTGGCCACCGCCCATGCCGTGACCGCGGTGACGGCCCACAGCGTCGATTTCATCGATGAAGATCAGGCAGGGCGCATGCTTCTTGCCCTGCTCGAACATGTCGCGGACGCGGGAAGCGCCCACGCCGACGAACATTTCGACGAAATCCGAACCGGAGATCGAGAAGAAGGGTACGTCCGCCTCGCCGGCGATCGCACGAGCCAGCAGGGTCTTGCCGGTGCCCGGAGGGCCAACCATCAGCACGCCCTTAGGAATCGAGCCACCGAGTTTCTGGAACTTGCGCGGATCGCGCAGGAAATCGACGATTTCCCAAAGCTCTTCCTTGGCCTCCTGAATGCCGGCTACATCCTTGAAGGTGACCTTGTTATGATCGCGCGTCAGCAGGCGCGCCTTCGACTTGCCGAAGGACATCGCCCCACGACCCGCTGCCTTCATTTGCTGGCGGAACAGGAAGAACAGCAGCAGCACGATCAGCAGCACTGGCAGGAAGGTGAAGATGGCGCTCTTCAGGAAGCCGTCGTCCACCTTCACGGAGCCTTGCTTAGCCAGCAGGTCACCCACCTTGTCTCCCAGCATCAGGACCGGAGCCGTGACCTCGAAATGGACCGGGGTGGCCTTATTTTCGGCAAATGCCTCGGGCTTAATCTCTTGGAGAGCCACCAAAGTACCGTTCTCGCCGTTGGTGGAATAGACGGTCAGCGAAGGGTCACCCTCGGGCACCTTCAATTCGCCCAGCGCGACCACGCGCTTGAAGTCGTCGCCCGAGAGATACTCTACCGGCGCCTGTTCAGGCCCGGGATTCGCCTGCTCGACGACTTCCGGAACCGGCTTGTCGAGAACCCGGAAGGAGCGGTCCTTGCCCAGCAAGGACGGAAGTTCCGCGATATTGACGTTGGCACGGATCTGGATCTTCGGGGTGCCCGGCTTCTCGTAGCCCTTACGCGGCGGCTTGGCGTGCATGTAGCCGTCGATCACCGCGTTGTACGGGCTGTCCTTGGTCGAAACCTTGAAGGGCAGCTTCGGATCGTCGAAGATGATGCTCTGCTGGTCCCAGTGCTTGCGGAACTCCGCGTAGGTCATTGCCTGCGCCGTGGGGCTCACCGCATTGCTGAAGAAAGCCAGACCGAGGATCAGGAATGCTGCACCGAGGAGGATGGCGAGACGCCAGTTGAATCCAGGCGGGTCATTGGGTCCACGCGAGCCGGGGCCCTGCTGCGGACGATTCTGGGATGGGTCAGACATGATTTGAGGTAGGAGCAGCTCCTGCCGGAACTCGCGGGGATCATAGCATCACCGGAAGGACATGCAAAGGGCGCGACAGGGTAGCTCTACTTATCCGAAAGAAAACCCAATTTTTTCCGGCGGCCTTGCCCCCCACCCGAGCCTTTGCCATGGATGGCCCGGATGGATCGAGATGCGCCGACCGACGACGCCCACGAATCGCGCAACGGGGCGGGTTCGTGGTGGCGGGCCTTGAGGACACGGCGGCGTGGCAGCTCGTCCGGCTCGCGGATCCTGGCGCTGCTGGTGGATGCCTTCGCCGGCTTCGCTACACTTGATGGCCGGATGGATGCCGAGGAGGCCGACCTGATCCTCGACCTGCTGCGCAGCGCCTTCCCGGAGGCCGACCACAGCTGGCTCGCCCGGCGGGTTCAAAAAGCGGTCCGCGACCAGAAGCCTCTCGCCCGCACTGCATTGGATCTCAGGGAGTTGCTGGACGACAGCCAGAAAATGGCGGTCGGCCTCCAGCTCTACACCCTGGTTGACGCCGTCGGCCGATCCGAACGCAGCCGGGCTTCCTTCGAGATCTTCCTGCGACGGCTCGGCCGTCCCGACCATGCGCGCCAGATCTTGGCGGAAATGAGCGGTGAGGCGGCGGACCATCCGGGCTTCGAGCGCCTGATTTTCGGGGCGGACGAGGAGGCCGAAGTCCGGCTCCCCGAGCAAGCCGCCGGACATGCCTTCCGGGTTTACCGCGCTTCGGACCTCCTGCTGGTCCGGAATACCGGCGAAAATCCCCTCTGGGTCCGCGGCCGATCCTTGGAAAGCGGCGCCTTCCTGCGGATGCGGGAACGCCAGCAACTGGTCGTCCCCGGCTGGACCCTGACCTGCGAGGACCTCGTTTTCTTCCTGAATGTGAAGCTCACCGGCAACCGTCCGGCGATCTTCCTCGCCCCCACCGACGAGGGTCTCACAAGCGAGCGTGCGCGCAGCCGCCAGAGCGCGGTGCGGATCCGCTTCGGTCTGGAGGCAGAGGTGGAGGCCCTGCGGCCCACCGAGATGGTCATGGAGGGCTACGGCCTGCTCAAGCCGGGCCGGCCGCTCTTCTGTAGCAACCACCAGCGGCTCTCCGACCCTTCCGGCTTCTCCACCACCGTGGATGCCCTGCGGCGGCGGAGGGTCGAGGCCGGTGGGCGCTTCCGTCTGGAGGCTGATCAGCGCGACTTCCGGGTTTCGAACGACCCTTCAGTGCTCGACCGCGGCGACCTGCTGCTGGCCCCCGGCATGGCCCCGCGGGTCGTCCTGCGGGTCCGCTTCGACTTGGAGCGGCGCACCGGGGATCTCTTCGTCCGCGAGGCGGAAGATACCGTGCTGGCTGACGGAGTCCCGGTGAAGACTTCCGCGCCGCTGCGGGAAGGCTCGGTCATCCGTCTCTCCCGCACTCAGGCCCTGCGCTGTCGCTTCAGCGAAGGCATCATCGATGAGGAGCGTAACCTGATCGAGTCCCTACGTGCGCAGGACATCATCCACGAGTTCGTGCCGGGCGTGCGCGCCCTGGACAACGTGAACTTCGAGATCGGGCGCGGCGAGATGCTTTGCATCATCGGCCCCAGCGGCAGCGGCAAGAGCACCCTGCTTTCCGTCCTCGCCGGGCAGATCGAGCCGAGCCGCGGCCGGGTGCGCCTGAACGAATCCTCGCTCTATCAGAACCGTCTCGAGCTGATCCGCTTCATCACCTACATGCCGCAGGAGGAGGCGCTCAATCCGCAGCTCACCGTGGTCGAGCACCTGCGCCACGCCACCACCATCCGCCGTCCCTTCCTCTCCGCGGAGGAAGTCGAGCGCCGCGCCCACGGGATCATGGCGGAGCTTGGCCTGCAGGCCATCGCACGCCGCCGGGTCGGTTCTCCCGGCGAAAAAACCCTGAGCGGTGGTGAGCGCAGCCGCCTGAATCTCGGCTTGGATCTCGGCAGCCCGGCGGAAGTCTTCCTTTTCGACGAACCGATCTCCGGACTCTCCTCGAAGGACTCCGAGCACGTCGCGGAAACCCTGCGTTCCCTCGCCCGCGACAAGATCGTAATCGCCTCCCTGCACCGCCCCGGCGCGAAGGTGATGGGACTCTTCGACAAGGTCCTCCTGTTAGACAACGGCGGCAAGCTGGCCTTTTACGGCACCCCGCAGGCGATGATCGCCTACTTCCGCGAGCGCGCGGAGGAACTTGGGATCTCCCACCCTTCGGTCGCGGAAAATGCCCCGCTCGGCGCGGACTTCGTCTTCGATGTGTTAGAAACACCGCTGGCCCAGATCGGCGGCGGCCAGAACCCTACCGCCGCACGGCGCTTCCCGCCGAACTATTGGCAAGAGCGCTTCGAGAGCGAGTCGCTGGTCAACTCGCTCGGTGAAGTGGCCCCACCCTCGCGGATGGAGCGGCTGGCGAATTCACCCGTGCCCTCGATGCGCGGCAAGGCTGGTGTCGCGCACGGGATCAAGCGCTCCTTCGCGGTCTTCTCCACGCAGTTCCTGCGCTCCTTCCTCTCGAAGTTCCGCAATCGCGGCACCCTCTACTCCACGCTGCTGGAAGCGCCCCTGCTGGCCTTGCTCATCGGCATCACCCTGCGTTCATCGAAGGAAGGTCCCTACGCCTTCCCCACCGCGCTGCATCTCCCCGCCTATCTCTTCCTGTCCGCGACGGTGGCGATGTTCCTCGGCCTGACCAACTCGGCCACCGAGATCCTGCGCGACCGGCCGATCCTGCGGCGCGAGCGGAATTGCCGGCCGAACCCCGTGCTCTACGTCGCCGCCAAGTTCAGCGCCCTGGGAGTCGTCGCCGCGGCGCAATGCCTCGCCTACACCGCCATCGGCCACTGGATCCTGGAGATCCGCGGTACTATCCCGAGCCAGTGGATGTGGATGACCCTAACCGCTTGCACCGGCACGGGCCTCGCCTTGCTGGTATCCTCGCTGGTCAAGACCGAGCGTGCAGCATTGACCGCGGTGCCCCTGCTGCTGGTGCCACAGATGTTGCTGGCCGGAGCCCTCGTGCCCTTCCGCGAAATGAACCGCGGGCTCTTCGAGAACAGCGAGCTTGAGCGCGAGCGCGGCGGCACCCCGGTGCCATCCCGCTTCATGCCCTTGCGGCACGCTTATGAAGCGATGGTAGTCACCCAGGCCACGCGCAATCCTTACGAAATCGAGCGCATGCGCATCCAACGCCGCATCGATGGGATCAAGGAGATGGAGCATACCCTCCAGCCGGCGGTGGAAGAGCGCCTGCAACTGATGCTCGAGGCTCTGCTCAAGCTCGGGGCAGCCGAGGCGACGAATGCGCCTGATGCCCGCGAGCTTGCAGAACGGATCACCGACCTCGCCCGGGGTGGAACGCGCTTGGAAGTGGAATCCATCAAGGTCCAAAGCACGGACCCGAAAGCGCGGCCTCTCTCGGAGTTCTTCGTCAACGACCGCATCGATCTATTGATTCGTGAGGCGGAAACCTTCCGTCTCGACTACCGCAATGCCGAGAAGCCGCGGCTCATCTTCCTCGGACTGAAGAAGCCCTTCGGGGACGATTGGATGGACACGCTCGACTACGACGCACTGATCCTGCTCTTCGTGATGGCCAGCTGCGCGGTTTCGACTGCGGCGGTGCTGGGAATTCAGAACCGGAGGACGAGGTAGCCAAGCGGCCCACACCGGCCATCACTGGGTGCGCCGACTTTAGTCGGCACGAGTGGTGCGGGCTGGTACTGGCCTCGAAATTCGATGTCCGAAATTCAAACGCTGCTTCAGGCCGACTGAAGTCGGAGCCCCCAGTGAGAGACCTCAAGGTGTCACCAAGATCCGATAGAATCGTCCCGCCCGATGGGCTCCCCCGCTATCCGTGACCTGCATGATGCTGCCGGTACCGGTGAGATTGCTTGCTACCGACAGCCAAGCACCCGCCGCGAGACTGTCCGAATACTCCACCGTGTAGTGCCGCCCCGCCACCGAGGCGAAGCTCAGGGTGATGTCGTTCTGCCCGCTCTCCACCGCTGAGAGCGCCAGCGTGCTGCTTCGATCCGTGGGATTCGTTCCGGACACATACTCGTTGGCATTGCTCCAGCCATCGCCATCCGGATCCGCAGCATCGGCGGCGTTGCCGCTGTTCTCGGTCGTGCCGAAGTAGTTCTGTCGCCACGCTTCCTCCGGGGTCAGCGCCGAATTCGGTGCCGCATTCTGTTCCGTCGACTTCGCGCTTTCCGCGACGCCCTTGAGCGCTGTGACGACGTAGTAGTAGGTCGTGCCCGTCGCGACCGCGCTGTCGTTGTAGCTGGTAGCGGTGACATTCGCGGCAAGGGTCAGATAAGGCCCGCCGGGGCTGGTGGCACGCTTGACCCGATAACCTGTCGCATTGGCAATCGTCCCCCATGTCAGAGCCACATTGCCCGAACCCGGAGTGGCATTGAAGCCCGCCGGTGGGTTCGGTGGACTGGCGAGTTCGGCCACTTCCGAGGCACTGAGGGCGCGATTGCGGATCTGGAATTCATCGACCAAGCCGCCGAAATAAGGGTCGGGAAACTGCGAGCGCCCCAAGTAATTCTGAGTGGTGACGCCCAAGCTGGAGGGCTTCAGACTCAGCGAGCCATTGCCGCCGACCACCGCACCGTTCAGATAGAAAGTGCCCGTATCGCCGGAGATCGTGATGGCGATGTGGGTCCATGCATTCAGCGGCAGAGCCATCGAGCTTTCGATCACCTGCTCACCGATGATCGGGGTGCGGATCGCGAAGCGCGGCTTGCCCGTCGGCGACTTCGGCGTGAGGAACATGTAGTTCGTGGTGCCAGTCCCGATATCAAAAATACGCGACCAAGTGGTTGTCGTGGTAGCCCGCACCCATCCGGAGATCGTGCAATCGTTCACGCCGCTCACCACTCCAGAAGGCAGGGTGACGTGGTCATCGGTTCCATCGAGGTTGATCGCGCGGTCAAGACGGCCGGCGGTTCGTGTCGAGCCATTGACCATCGTCCCGTTGAGAGCATTGCCGGAATCGTCCACGACGGCGGTTCCGGAGAGTTCATCCATCTTCAGCGAGAGCACGGTCTGCGGAGCGGTCGGCTGTGCACTCGTCTGGCTGGAATCGGCACTCTCCGCCCCGGTCGCGCCGAGCGCGGAGACGACGTAGTAGTAGGTCGATCCAGGAGCTGCGGTGCTATCCGCGAAAGTGGTGGTGGCGACATTACCCAGAAGCGCGAATGGGCCACTGCTGGAAGCACCACGTTTCACGTTGTAGCTGCTGGCCCCGGCGGAGGCGGCCCAAGACAGCTTCACCTGGCTGGTGACTTCGTAAGGATAGAGGTAAGCCGGCGGCTCGGGCGCAAGGGTCGCGGAGGCGGATGGAGTGGCGGAAGCCGATGCGGAATCGGGACTGTCCCCCGCCCCGTTCACCGCTACGACCACGTAGTAGTAAGCGCTGCCATTGCTCAAGCCAAGATCGCTGTAGCCGGCGGCATTCACCGTCGCGACGAGATTGAAGGGACCACCGCTGCCGCTGGCACGTTTCACCTTGTAAGAAGTCGCGCCGAGTGACGGCGACCAATTCAAGAAATTCCGTGCGTCTCCGGGCCGGGCTACCAAGGACACCGGCACAGAAGGAGCGGTGACACTGCGGAGCTTGCCCAAGTCCGCCGCGCTCAGCGCCCGGCTATAGATGCGGAACTCATCGATTCGGCCGTTGAAATAAGGGTCCGCAAACTGCGAGCGACCAATCCAGTTCTGCGTGGTGACGCCGAGGCTGGAGGGGCGCAGGGTCATCGCGTTGTTCGTCGCGGCGACCACCCCGTTGATGTAGAGCGTGGCGTTGTTGCCAGATAGCGTGACCGCGACGTGCGACCAGGTATTCGGCGGCAGGACCGCGGCACTGGTGAGCTGCTGCTCATTCACGGCGGCCGTGCGGATCGCGAAACGGACCCCAGCACCATTCGAGGGTGCAAGGAACATGTAGTTCGTCGTGCCGGTTCCGAAGTCCCACGCACGGGCCCAGTTGCTATTCGCATCCGGATTGATCCAGGCGGCGATGGTGAAATCATTCAGGCCGCTGACGATGCCAGATGGCAGCGCCACGTAGTCATCGGTGCCGTCGAGGTCCACCGCGTTGGCGGCATTGCCAGCGCCCCACACGGCACCGTTGAGCAGCGTGCCATTCCTGCCGAAGCCACTGGCATCCGCTGCAAGCGTGCCCGCGTTCTCATCGAAGGGCAAGTAGGCAAGCAGCTCCGCATCCGTGGCGACAGAAACTTGCGCCGAGTTGGTTCCAGCCCCCGCCGCATTGCTTGCAGCAACCACATAGTGATAAACCACACCGCTGCTGACATTCGTATCCGCATAGCTGGTTCCGGCCAAGGTGAGAAGAGTAGCGTAAGGACCGCCGGGCGTGAGCGAACGCTTCACCGTGTAGGAAGCCGCTCCGGAGACAGCGGCCCAGCTCAGGTTGATCTGACCGGCAGTGGTGGTGGCAGCCAGCACCGGCGCGGGCGGCGGCTGCGGCGTGGTCGAACCGTAGATCTGGGCATCGTAGATGCTCGGATAGCTCGACGAACCACCGGTGATGTAGATGCGCACCCAGCGCGCGACTCCGGAGAAGCTGTCTGAGGTCGTGTAGGCTTGGGTATTGTCAGTGCGGTCGGCCAAGGTGAAGTAATTCACGCCATCGGTGCTGCCTTCCACGCGATACTTGTAAGAACGCCCGTCGTCATCGAACCACGAGATCACTGCCTTGTTCACCTGCTTGGCCGCACCGAGATCGACCTGCCACCAGCCCGGATAGCCGGATGAATTCGAACACCAGCGGGTGTAAACTGGATCCACGTTGTTGGCATTCACCGCCAGATTGCCGTCCTGCTCGCCGTTGGCATTGCAGGGGCGGAACATCGAGAGATTCCGCATCGGCTGTGCCTCGTTGTAGACACGACATTCCATGAAGGCGGCGTAGCCCGCGCTGGAGCCGGTGACCTTCACTCTCACGAAGCGCGCACTGACCCCGACGAGGCTGTCCACGGTGGTGCCAGTGACATTGTTGCCCGTGCGGTCCGCGGCTACGTTCCAGTTCGCATCGTCATTGCTGACCTCGATCTGATATTGGTAGGTGCGCGCATCGTTCGGATACCAATCCACTTCCACCTTGGTGATGGGTTGCACAGTCCCGGTATCAACGCGCCACCACTGCGGGAAGGAACCGCTGGAAGCAGTCCAGCGATCACCGGCCACGCCATTGTTGCCCTTGAAATCGTAGTTGTTGTCTTGGGTGGAACTGGAAGCGACCGGACGGCCTTGCGAGACCACGCCTTCCTCTGGTGCAAGCTGCACAAGTTGGTGCAGGATGGTCCACTGCTGGTTCCAACTGAAATTGTTGGCGGCATTCCATTGCCCGATGCCCGCGCCATCCTCCGTCGCGCCCTGGCCATCGAGGCCCTTGCCATTCGCTTTGTTGACGATCTTGAAGAAGAAAGAGTCGGTCTGGATGATCTGCCAGAGCTGGGAATCCGTGGGCGCGCCAGCCAGCGCCGTCAGTCCGACCGCCGCGCCATCGGCAGTCGTCCCCAGCGAGTCGAGATACTTGCCACTCGCGACATTCTGCAGCGTGAAGTAGCTCGTGCCGCCGATCAGGGCGATGTTCCAGAGTTGGCCGCCGTTATAGTTGGCATTCTCGTTCTGGCGGACTTGCGCGCCATCAGCCGTGGCACCGAGGTTATCGAGCACCTTCACCGAAACGCGGTTGCGCAGGCGGTAGGTGCCGGAGGCGATGCCGATGGTCTGGTCACCGCCAGAGAGATTCATGTCGCGGCGATAAGCGCCGATGATGCCGACCATCTGGGGCGCCTGCACCCCCTCGCTGTCGTAGTTCGCCCCCTGCGGCCCGTAGTGCACGCCATAGGTGAACTGCCGCTCGCCGGGACCATCATAGGCACTGCGGAGGTTGAAAACGTAGGTTCCGTTCCAGATTGAGAAGCGCTGGTGCAAGTCCCACTGGCCCACTGTGCCGGTGCCCATCCAGTGGCTGGATTCGTGCATCGCCGTGCGGTAGTTACCCTGCCCGCCGAAGCGGATTTGCCCCATGTAGCCCGAGTCCGCCGTCGGCGTGCCGGAGCCGTATACGACCGGAATGTTATAACCGTAATTCGAGTAGGTGTTCCAGGTGTTGATGCAATCGTTCATCGGCCCCGGGCCCCATGGACCGGCATCCCCGCTCCAGGTCATGGCGGCGGGAGCAGTGGCCAAGCTGCCGCACAGGCCCAGCAGGAGCGCGGCAATGCGACGGCAGAAAATCTTGCGATACGGACGAGGACGAAGCGGGGGCGTGGGCATCATGGGTTGTCGGGTCCTTGGGAAACTCCGGCACTTGAACCGCGGAATAAGCACACTTCCGAAGAGCTCCCGGCGCTTGAACGTGGTTCAACGCGGGAGCTGCTCGAAAAATGTTAGTCCGCGCAAAAAGCGTGCATGCACGGCTTGGGTTAGGAGCCGTGCTGAATATGCCAGCCCCTCGCTAGTAAGACTCCGCAGGCCGCTGGTATTATTTCACCAGACAAGAAACGATACCTCTACCCCACTCCGCATTATGCGGGCATCAGCTTTGCCTGACTTGGGATCTTTGCGCCCTGACAGATCAGTCTCAAGCCGGCCCTGAATCCCTAGGCTTCGCCGCCTGCCGCAAGGCCGCCGCGATCTCCGCAACCGCCGATGCCGTCAGCGGACGTGGCATGACCGTGCCGAGCACCAGACAGCCGAAAGGCGTCTCCACCGGCACCACTTCGAGCACCGCATTTGAACCAATCTTGACGTGGACATTGCCCGCCTGCCCGGCGACCGGGCGATAGGCTTGAGCGAGGCTGCGAGCCAAGAAATGGAGTTTCCCGAAGGCGGGGTCCTCCATCACCGGCTTGCCCTCGCGATCGAGGATGAAGACGCCTTGCGCACCGGTGTGGCGGATCAGCGCATCACGAAAACGGGCGAGCCGTTCCAGCAAGGGCCCACGACGTTCTTGGACCGGCGTGGGCGCAGGCGATGGCGTCGGCGTGGGCACTGGCTCAGCCACAGCTTCAGGTGGAGGCACAGGTGAAGCAGGAGCTGGTACTGACTCGACCTCGGGAGCGAGTTGCGGCACCGGTGGCGGAGCTGGCGCTGAAGGCTCTTCCGTTGGGATGACGCTTTGCATCGGAGCCACCGCGGGCGTGGCCGGCTCAGGCGGAGCGAGAGGAGCAGCCGCCGAGGCTTGAGTCGCCGCGGCAAAGGGTGTCGCGGGACGAGGCTCCACGGCAAAGCCCTCGAAATCCCGGCCGAAGCCAGCGTCTGGCTCGGCGTTTACGACCGACCCGCGCGGGTCGGCCAGCAGGCTTTCCGCCATCCGCCGCACGGCGGAGGCATCGATCCATGGTTCAAGCGGGTCCATGGGAGCGGGGCTGGGGCAAGTGACCGGCTCGCTCGAGTTTCGCCTCGATCTCGGAGCGCAGGGCATCAAACACCGCGAGGGCGCCGGCACCATCTTCCAACACGCCGACTGGCAAGCCGCGGGCACTGGCCCGAACAAAAAGCGGATCGCGCGGGATCATGGTGCGAAGCACCAAGTCGGGAGGCAGGATCTGGCGCAGGGCGGCCACCGACTCACGGCTCTCGGCCATGTCGTTCTGGACCATGGTCATCAGCACCCCGAGCACCAGCAGCCGCGGATGGATCACGCGCAGGCGGTTGAGGCCTTCCAGCATCTTCGGCACCGAGCGGATCCCCAACGGCTCCGCCTGCTGGGGGACGAGGACGGCGTCACAGGAAGCGATGATGTCCGCGGTCAGCCCGAAAAGTCCGGCCGGGGTGTCCATCAGGCAGAGGTCGAAACCGCGGGCCTCGACCGCGCGCAGGAAGCTGCGGACCCGGGCGAGATTCGCTCCGGTCGGCGAGCCGCCCACCTCGTAGTCGCTGGCCTGACCGCTGGCGACCAGCGAGAAGGTCTCCAAACGCGTGGGCACGAGGATCCGGTCCAGCGGAATCCCGGGGTCCGCGAGATAGTCGTAGAAGCCCGAGAGCATGCGCGACTGGCGGGTCAGGGAGAGGCCGACCGAGCCCTGAGGATCGGCATCCACCAGCAGGGTGCGGAGCCCGGCCCTGGCAAAGGCATGGGCCATGTTGATTGAGGCCGTGGTCTTGCCCACCCCTCCCTTTTGACTGGAAACCGCTATACTGATCACGCTGGTAAGCCTCTGGAAATCGCTGCCGCAGCGTAGCTTCGGCTTGTAAGCACGAAAGCCTTTTCTGCATGGTGCGCGCGCCCCGCCCGGTGCTTCACCCCATGTTCAAATCAGGAATCCGTGCCTGCTTGCTGGTCTCCCTCGCGCTGCTTCCTGCCTGCCGCAAGAATCTTGCGCAAAGCGACCGCACGACCAATCCGCCCCCGCTGATCCCCGCTTTGGTGGAGAACCGCTTGGGTGACGCTCCCGCCGGCCTGCTGGGCTCCCGCGCGGCCTCCCCGGTGCATTGGCAGCCATGGGATCCTGCGATTTTGGCCCACGCCGCCGAGGCAAACCGCCTGATCTTTGTCTTCATCGGCTCAGCCCGCTATCCAAGCACCGTCGAGTCGCTGAACCTGATCGACAAGGACGCGGCGCTGGTCGCGCGCTTGAACTCTGAGTTCGTGCCGGTGCTGGTGGACATTGACCTCTGTCCCGAGGCTGGCCTGGCAGCCGGTGTACTTAGCCAGGAAATCCGCACCGGGGTCTCCTTCCCTTTCCTGCTCTTCCTCTCGCCTGAAGGCAACGAGGTGACTTGGCGGACGATTACCGGCAGTTCCGAGACCGGTGGAATCCGCGAATCGCTCTCTGGAGCGATGGATGTGGTGGCCAAAATGTGGGCCGACTCCCCGGATTACGTCATCAAGAACAGCCGCGTCGATCACCAGGCGCGGGTCGAAAGGCTCCTGCATTCGGACCCGAGCCCGGCGGATGCCGCCGATCGCGACCAGCAGCTGACCCGGGCGATCCGCCAGTTGGTCAGCCTCTATGACGAGGACACCAGCAGCATGTCCGGTGCTGGTGGCTTGCTGCCGCTTGGGATCGTCCAGACCCTGGCTTCCGCCGCACTCGATCCCGCGACCGCGCCGGACCTCGCCAAGCGCTGTCGCACCATCGTTTCGGAGCTTGGCACCTCGCTCTGGTCCAGCGCCATCGTCGATCCGCTGGACGGCGGCGTCTACCCCAGCCGCTTCGGCCCGAGCTGGGACCTGCCGATGATTTACCGGAACTGCGCCACCCAAGCCCGGGTTGCCCGCGCCTTGGCGACCGTTTACCGGGCTACCGGGGACCAGCGCCCGCTGCAGGTGGCCTTGGGGGCGGTCAAATTCGCAGAGGAGCGCTACGCCAGCCAAGACGGGCTGTTCGCGGCCCAGCGCTTGCCGGGGACACTCTCGTTGAAGGACTGGCTATGGACCCAAGAACAGGTCGAGAAGGCCCTGTCGCCCCAAGAAGCGGCCCTGTGGAAGGCCCTCTGTGGCATCAATAGCATGGGCAACCTGGCGATGGAGTCGGACCCGCTACGCGAGTATTTCCGTCTCAATTCCTTGGCTTCGAAGTCCACGCTACCGGATGCGGCCAAGAAGCTCGGCCTGAGCACCCCGGATGCCACGGCGCTCTACGAGTCCGGCCGCAAGAAGTTGCTGGAGGCGCGAACCGCCCGCCAACCGGATCGCCAGCCCAATCCAGCGGCTTCAGCGAGTGCCAGTTTCCGGATGGTATCCGCCTACGCCGCGCTCTTCACCGCCACCGCCGACCCGGCGTGGCGAACCAAGGCGCTGGCCTTGGCCGAGCGGACCCGTAAGACGTTTGGGGAAGGCACCTTGCTGAAGGAGGCAAATCCCGGAAAGCCGGCGGAAACCTGCGAGGCGCGGGCCTTCACCCACGCCCTCGCGATCCAAGCCGCGCTCGATCTGGCGGAAATCACGCTCGATGAGAACTGGCGGATCTGGGCAGGCGACCTCAGCACCAGCGTGGCGGAAGCTTTCGTCGACAACGACGGGCGGCTGCGGGAAGCCCGTCAGGCGGTTTCTCCGCTGAGCACGCCCTTTGAGGACCGCATGATGCTCTTCGACGACTCCACCGCGGGGCTGATGCGGATGAACTTGGCGCGCTTGCAGGCGCTTGGCCAGAGCCCGCCGCCCGCGCTTGTCCCTTGGCTGACCTCCCTGCCACCCTTCGCGGAGGCCCCGGTGGTCTTCACGGATTCAATCCTGGCCGCATCTTTCGCGCGCTCACGTGTCATCGTCGAATTGCCCGAAAACGCCTCGCCAGAGTGGCGGGAAGCCGCCTGCAAGCTGCCCTTGGACCGCATCGGACGCCGCCTCGGCAAGGTCACCGCTCCGAAGCTTCTGAGGCCGGATGGCAGCCAGACCGAGCTGGAAAATCCGGCCGCTTTGGAGGCCCTCGCACGCCCCGTGGTGCCCTGACACGATTTTTCCTCTCGCGTCGGGCGGATCCCTTGGAATTGTCTCGGGAAATGAAAACCCGCCACCTGCTGCCGCTCGTCTCCCTGCTACTCGCCGCGTCCGCTCCGGCCGATACCTTTGAATTGAAGGACGGCTCGAAGATCGAGGGCACGATCGTGAAGGAGGACGGCTCCGATTACATCATCGCGGTCCAAGTGACCAAGTCGATCAAGGACGAGCGCCGCATCCCCAAGGCGGATGTGGTGAGGCAATTCGCGGAACAGAAGGACGAGACCGCCTTCGCCGAGCTCGCGAAGATCTTGCCGACCCCGGATTTGCAGAGCGAGGAAGCCTACCAGGCGCAGAGTGCCAAGGCGGCTACCTTTCTCAAGACCCACAAGGACTCTGCGCGGAAGAAGGAAGTTCAGAAGATCTACGACACGCTTGAGAGCGAGCTCGCCGTGGTGAAGGCCGGCGGCGTGAAGTTCGGCGGCAAGATGATCTCCGCGGAGGAGCGGGCCCCGAAGGCCTATGGCTTGGACGCGAGCATCGTGGCCAGCAACATGAAAAAGGCTGCTGATCGCAACGATCTGATCTCCGCGCTGCGCGAATGGTCCAAGCTCGAGAAGTCCTTCCCGGGCAGCAAGGCCTACAAGGAAAACGTCCCCTATGCGGCGTCCCTGATGAAGACCCAGCTCGCCAACGTGACCACCAGCATCAACGCTTATCCGGCTCTCGTCGAGAAGCGCAAGAGCGGTCTCTCGCGGATGTCCGCATCGGACCGTGTCCGGAGCGAAGAGGCCATCGCCGAGGAAGCCGCAGCCTACACCGCCCGCGTCGAACGCGAGAAGGCGGACGGCGTCAAGTGGCTGAGCCTCGATCCCTATTTCAAGCCGCAACTGGATGATGCCAAGCGCAACCTCGACACCGAGAGCCGCCGCTTGAGCACCTTGGACACCAGCACCATGCCGAAGACTGAAGAGGCTTACGAGGACGCCTATCAGGCGATCACGAAGGAAGGCGCGACCAAGCAAGAAGTCGATGCCGCCATCTCGAAGGTCCGCGGCGTGAGCATGCCCGAAGCCTACCTCCAGATCCTGACCAAGGCGACGCCGGCAGCCCCGGCCAAGTAACTTTTCCCGACTGAACGATATTCCATGTCCGCCCGCACTTCCCACCGCACCCGCCACACTGCCGAAACCAAGATCGAGCTTTCGATCGATCTGGACGGTTCCGGTGAATCGAAAATCGCCACGGGCATCGGGTTCTTCGATCACATGCTGACGCTCTTCGCGCGGCATGGCCTGTTCGATTTGAATGTCGATGCCAAGGGTGATCTGGAAGTGGACTTCCACCACACCGTGGAAGACACCGGCATCGTCATCGGCGAGGCGATGAAGGAAGCCTTGGGGACCAAGGAAGGCATCAAGCGCTACGGCAGCTTCTATCTGCCGATGGATGAAACGCTGGCACGAGTGGTCGTGGATCTGAGCAATCGCCCGCACCTTGAGTTCCGGGCGGCTCCGAACACGCCTTCCGCACCGAACTTCCCCTTCACCCTGGTGGAGGAGTTCTGCCGTGCGCTCGCATCCAACCTGCGCGCGAACATCCACGTGGAGTTGCTCTACGGCCGCGACGGTCACCACATCGCGGAAGCGATCTTCAAGGGCCTCGCCCGCGCCCTGCGGGAAGCCTGTGAAAAGGATCCACGGGTGAAGGGAATTCCAAGCACCAAGGAGGCATTGTGATTGGCATCATCGATTACGGAGCGGGCAACCTGCGCAGCGTGGCAAATGCCGTGCATGCACTGGGGATTGAGCCACGCCTGATCTCGAAGTCCGCGGATCTCGCCGGCGTGGATCATCTGGTCCTGCCTGGCGTCGGCGCCTTCGGCGATTGCATGGGTGAACTGGGGAAGCGCGACTTGATCGAGCCACTGCGCGACTGGGTGCGCGCGGGCAAGCCCTACTTCGGCATTTGCTTGGGCTATCAGATCCTCTTTGAAGGCAGCGAGGAAGAGAATGGCATCGAGGGCCTCGGCGTGCTGCCGGGCCGCGTCAAGCGCTTCACCGAGGACGGCCGCAAGATCCCGCACATGGGCTGGAACTCGGCCATCCCGCAGAACCCCGCCGACCCGATGTGGGATGGCTTGGGAGCCGCGCCTTACTTCTACTTCGTCCACTCCTACTTCCCGGTCCCTGCGGATCCGGGCGTGGTGGCGATGCGGACGGAATACGGCGAAAACTTCGCCAGCGCGGTTCGCACGGACTCGATCGTGGCAACGCAGTTCCACCCGGAGAAGAGCCAACAGGCAGGCTTACGCCTGCTGGGGAATTTCCTCGGGGCTGGGGTCGCGGTAGCTTGAGCCCGTTTTCCCCGCCCTATCTGAGGCTTGTCTAACGGCAAGCTTCTAGGTTAAATGTCCGGTGTAATGAAATACCGGCCGTCGAAGCGTGTCACCCGGGCAATGCTCTGCATGGTGCCCCTCGGGGTAGCGCTTTATTGCGCGCTGACGCCTGAGCCTGGCAATGGCGGAAGCCCACTGGTGCGAGGTGAAGTCGTGTTTCGTAGCGAGCGCCCGCCGCGAGTGAGCAAGGAGACAGTAGCCAGCCAAGTGACGACGCCGCGCCACTCCTCGCGGAGCGTCTGGGACTGGGCGACGGAATGGCTGGACGGGCAGTTCGAGAACCTGATGACCTGGGAGCGCAATCCATGGAAGCGGAGCGAGCGACTCACTTTCGGCAGTCATTACTTCAAGCTCAAGGCATCGAAGGATCCGGCCGACCAGGCCAAGGTGAAGGAGATCAAGCGGCTGGGTGAGGAGTTATTCAAGCGGGTGCTCGCCCGCTATCCGGAATTGGCGGTGGCCGATAGAAAGGTGTCCACGGAGCGCAACGGCTTCCTCCGCTGGTTGGAGTTCTCCGAGCGTTTCAAGGCGGATCCCAAGACCGGCAAGGCAGCCTTCGAAGTTCCGGAAGACATTAGGAAGCACTTGGCCGGTGAGAAGCCTTGGGATGCCGCTGCTGTCCGCGCTTGGCTTGAGCACGAGCGAGCGAATCTGGATGAAATCCGCGCCATCGGCCTAATGCCGGACCAATCGGTTACCGGCATCGACATCGAGCGCTGGTCCTTCATCGGGGCACAACTGGGGAAGAGCGCGACGGAGATCCTGCTGCTGGATGCCCGTCTGGCCGCAGAGGAGGGCGATGCCGCGCGAGCCTTGGAATCGATCCGCGCGGCAAATGGCCTGGCGGATCGTTTCGGCAAGGTGGAGACCCCTTCCCTGCTGGCGATCACAGTCGAAATCCTCATCCGCCTTGAGACCCAGGCTTACGCACTCAAAGAGGTGATGCCGTCGATCCCCACGGGACAACTCGATGTCCAGGCTTGGCAAGAAGCCTTGAACCCGACCGTCGCGCCGCCCGCTGAATTCGCGCGAATCATGGCCGGCGAATTCCACGTGGGTTCACGCGAATTCCTGATGCCGATGCTCGCGGATGCGGAAGACCCGAAATACCCGGTCGATCCGGATGCGTTGATCGATGTGCAAGCGAGCTACTTCTCCCAATACCAGGATCTTTTCGCGGGCACCTCTCCCGCAGATTGGACCAAGACGAAGTTCCCCGGAATTCCGGACATGGATCACCTCTCCCGCTCCAGCCGGGAGCTCATCGAGATCCTCTTTGTCGGGGCCAACGCATGGAGCAATGGCTTCCAGCGGGCGCAGTCCACCACCGCGATGACCCAAGCCGCCTTCGCCATCATGCAGGGGCAGCCGATCCCGAACGACCCCGTCTATGGGCTTCCCTACGGGTGGAATCCGTCCACCCGCACGCTCACGCCTCCGGAAAGCCCCGAATTCGAGAAGATGAAGCTCAAGCCGATCGTGGTGCCGCGGCCCTGATAGATCGTCGGCAGCCGCCTTCCCTGAGGGCGCGCAAATTCCTCGCATGCGCAGGGGCCCGGGCTTAGGCAAGTCCCTGTGCGGCACGTCGCGGTCATCGTCGAAACTTCCACCCAATACGGGCGCAACCTGATCCGGGGCATTGCCCGCTTCGGGCGCCTGCACGATTGGCAGATCCACTTCGAGTACCGCGGCAAGACGGCCGCCGAGCCGGATTGGCTGGCGGACTTCAAGGGCGACGGCGTGATCACCACCAGCCCGGACCAGAAACACTCCCTGGCGCTGCGCAAGCAGGGCATGCCGGTGCTCGACTTGCAGGGCACCTTGATCGATCCCGCCGGCGAGCACCTGCTGGTGGACAGTGATCACCGCGCGGTGGGTCGGCTCGCCGCGGAGCACTTTGTCGAGAAGGGCCACCGCCATTTCGCCTTCCTCGGCTACAGCGACCACAGCGTCTCCCGCGAGCGTGAGATCGGCTTCACGGAGGCACTCGCCGCCCGCGGCCATACACCCCTCTGCCACCACACCCCGGAGCGCAAGGCCCGCACCTTCGAGACCCTGCACCGGGGCGATGAGGCCTTCATCGCATCCCTGCCGAAACCCTGTGCACTCTTCTGCTGCTGGGATGAAGTCGCTTTCCGCGCCGTGCAGTCGGCGATCGAACGCGGCATCGCCGTGCCCGAAGATCTGGCCGTGCTGGGCGTGGACAATGATCCAGTTTTCTCCAGCACCTCGCGGATCCCGCTTTCCAGCATCGACCCCGATATCGTGCGGATGGGCTTTCTAACAGCTTCGTGGCTCGCGGAGCTGATGGAGGGCAAGGCTCTCAAGCAAATCAAGCTGGAGCGCCTGGTGCCGCCGAAAGGCTTGGTAATCCGGCAATCCACCGCGCTTGACGCGATCGACGACCCGGTTGTTAGACGCTTCCTGGAGCTGCTGCGGCAGCAAAAGCCCGGCATGCTCAGCATTGAGGAACTGTCGCGCGACTGCCACGTTTCGCGCCGTCTGTTAGAGCAGCGCGTGAAGTCGGCCACCGGCAAGACACCACGGCAGTTGCTGAGCCAAACCCTAGTCGATGGGATCCAGCGCTTCCTTTCGCAAACCGATTATACCTTGGCCCACATCGCGGAGCTGCTCGGCTTTGAGCACGCGGAGCGACTTAGTCATCTTTTTCGCAGACAGACCGGAATGACGCCCGGGGAATACCGTAAATCCACGGGAACCTAGCGTTCCGGCAGGTTCGCAAAATCGCAAGGCGGGTTCCCGTCTTCATAATGCAAGGCAAGCGGTCTCGGGTTACTTTCACGTCACCCGTTGGGAGCGTCCCTCCCGAAACACACACCAAAAAGACCTCGAACCTACTACAGCCATGTCCGTTCCTTCTGCCATCTCCTTTCCTGTGAACACTGGTTCCACGCAGCAAAACGGCGCTCGCCGCTAAGCTCGCCGATCACTTTCCAAGCGCCGCCCCTCCTGTCCGAGGGTCGGCGCTTTTTTGTGTCCACGGCTTCAAAACGAAGACAATAATATCCATATAGAGGTGCGCATATTCACACAGGAAACGATTGAAAGAGTCTCGTGATGCCAGTGCGTCTCAGCGCTCCGCCACTTCGTATTTCCGCCGTTCGACCTCCTTGCCCTTGTAGGAGAGCTTGAGTTCGACCGCTGAGACCGCACTTGCCGACTTCACCTCGAGCATGGGTGCGCCGTCGTTGCCAAAGTCCTCCTGGGCGGTCCACCACATGGCGGAGGTGGTATTCTCCTCCCCGAACTTGTTCCCCTCCGAGTCGAGTAGCTCGACATTGACCTCGTAGTCCTCTGGAGCGATCTCCTCCTGCTTATCCTGCCGGAAGCCGACACGCAGGGTAGTACGGGCAGCGTTCGACTTCAGAAAGCTCAGGAAGAGCGGCGATTCGCCGGCAGCCGGCGCTCCATCCGACTGCGGGACTTCTTTCGCCACCGACCAATCCTTTTGTGCCGCGGTGCGCCTCCGGTCTTCGCTGCGGGCCGGAGCCGCGTCCGGTTCCAGCGATAACGAGGCGCGGCTCCCCGCGGCTCCTGCATTCCCGCTGACGGAGCGGGGATCCGTAGCAGGAGCTCGCTTCATGAACAGGCCGACACCGAGAACCAGCAGCAGCGCGCCCAGACCGAAGTGAATTTTGCGATTCCCCGACATTGCACGATCCAAGCAGCGCTGGAGCTTGGCGGGCAATCTCTAAACCTGTCCCCGGAACTCCGGAAGAGCACGGTTTTCCAAGCAAAGCCGCCATTCAGCGGCGCTCTTGGCATCGACAAGTCAATCCCTCCCCCTAGCCTTCTATCAATATGCGCCCGACCCTGCTTCTCCTCGCCCTGCTCACCAGCCTTGCCACCGCCCAGGAAAAACCCGCGCCGCCGGACAAGAAGCCGGACGGGCAGGAGGAAAAGAAGGACAAGGACAAGGGCAAGGACGACAAGTCCACCGAGCCGGTCACCACCGAAGGCAGCGTGAAGATCGGCGGGCAGGACATCAAATACACGGTCACCACCGCCAAGCTGACCCTCAAGAAGGACGACGGCTCGCCACGAGCCTCGGTCTTCCACGTTAGCTACCTCAAGAAAGACGCAGGCGACCTGAGCAAGCGGCCGGTCCTTTTCGCTTTCAACGGTGGCCCCGGCTCCTCGGCGGTGTGGCTGCACCTCGGCACCCTCGGCCCGAAGCGGGTGGTGCTGCCCGGTGATGGCACCACGGCCCCGGTCCCGCCAGCTCGCCTGGCCAACAATGAATTTTCAATCCTCGACGTTGCGGACCTCGTCTTCGTCGATCCCGTGACCACCGGCTACAGCCGGGTGGAAAAGGACGGCAAGCCGGAGGAATTCCACGGTGTGGAAGGCGATGTGGAATCGATGAGCGACTTCATCCGCCGCTGGGTCACGGAGAACAAGCGCTGGGGCTCGCCCAAGTTCCTGCTCGGCGAGTCCTACGGTGGCATCCGCGTGGCCGGTCTGGCGGAGAATTTGCAGAGCCGCTTCGGCATGTCGCTCAATGGCGTGGTGTTCCTGTCCTCGGTGGTGGATTTCAGGACCCTCAGCCCGTCGCAAGGCAATGACCTCGCCTATCAGGTCTACCTGCCGAACTACACCGCCATCGCTCACTTCCACGGCAAGCTGAAGGGCGACCGCGACGCGCTGGTGAAGGAGTCCCGCGAATTTGCGTGGGGCGAATACGGCGTGGCTCTCGATGCCGGCAGCAAGCTGGACCCAGCCAAGAAGCAAGCGCTGGCCGACAAGCTCTCCGCCCTGACCTCTCTGCCCGCGCAGCTTTTCATGGAGTCGAACCTGCGGGTGGATCCCTCGCGCTTCCGCGGGGAGCTATTGCACAAGGAAGGCAAGGTGCTGGGGCGCTTTGATGCCCGCGTGGCATGGACTTCCAGCGATCTCTCGATGCCGGTCCCGGATTACGATCCCTCCTTCTCGCTGGCGCTGGGTGCCTACTCCACCAGCATGCTCAGCTACTTGAATGAGCTCGGCTGGAAAGAGGATTCCCCCTACGAGATTCTGACCGGCAAGGTGCAACCCTGGAACATGGGCGGCCGGGGCAACGGCTACACCAACATGGCTGACCGGATCGCCTCCGCACTACGCGATAATCCGCACCTGAAGGTTCTGGTGATGGGCGGCCATGCCGACCTCGCCACCCCGCCCGATGGGATTGCCTACACCTTCAGCCACATCTTCGACCTTCCCGAGAGCACCCGGAAGAACATCCACTTCACCGACTACGAAGCGGGCCACATGTTCTACCTGAACCCGCCCGACCTCGCGAAGGGCCGCAAGGACTTGGTGGAATTCCTGACCGCTCCGAGCGAGGGTTGAGAGGAGGCGATGGAATACATCCCGTTCATCGCGGAAGCCACTTTGGATGAATGAGTTTCATTGCATGATGCGATGAATGCGACTCATCGGAATGGTGCGGATTTCGCACCATTCTAACAAGCCCATCGGCCCGGATTGGCAGGGCGGCGGCTATTCATGGACGCACTTCCGACCATGAATAGCCACACCTACGCCTCCCTGCTCGCCCTTGCTGCCAGCACTGTTGCCCTCCACGCCGGTTCCCCGTCGCCCGAAATCACGGCCGCCACGGAAGAGCCTTGGATCAAGCCGACGCTCGATATCCGCGCCCGCTACGAATTCGCGGACGTGGATCACTTCGATCCCTCCCACGCCCTGACCATCCGCGAACGGCTGGGGCTGAAGACCAAGGACTGGTACGGCTTCTCGGCCTTCGTCGAGGGTGAGTTCACCCAAGCCGCGGTCGATGACTATAGTGGCGGCGCTCCGGGTGTGAACCCCTTCGATCCGCGCAACTCCATCATCGCTGATCCGGAGAACAACGAGCTCAACCAGCTGATCCTGCAGTATAAGGGCTTCGACACCACGGTGAAGCTCGGCCGCCAGCGGATCATCTATGACAATGCCGCCTTCATCGGCAACGTCGGCTGGCGCCAGAACGAGCAGACCTACGACGGGATCTCAATCACCAACACCTCAATCGAAGGACTGACCGCTAGCTACTCCTACATCGATCAGGTCAACCGGATCTACGGCACGGATGCGACCGGCATTTTCGAGAACGCACCCGGCGAGATCCACCTCTTCAATGCCTCCTATGCAGGCATCAAGGGTCTGACTCTGGGGGCCTATGCCTACCTGATGGAGTTCGATGACGCGGCCGCCACCGGCTGGGATAACAATACCTTCGGCATCAGCGCCAAGGGCACGCTCGCCACTGTCCAGCTCTACGGGGAGCTCGCCTATCAGGACGACGCCGGCCCGCTGAACGACAAGGAAGGCCTCTACGCCCACTTCTATGCGACCAAGGCCTTCGGCCCGCACAGCTTCACCTTGGGCATCGAGCACCTGGATGCCGGCGTGCAAACCCCGCTGGCCACGGTGCATGCCTTCAATGGCTATGCCGATGCCACGGATGCGCGTCGCATCAATGGCACGCACGGCGGTCTCACGGACACCTACCTCGCCTACACCGTGCCGATCTTCTGCGGGATCAAGTGGATGAACCAGGCGCACATCTTCGGCGACAACTCGATCTCGGACAACTTCGGCTTCGGCTTCGACTCCGTGCTGACCAAGAAGTTCGACGACCACTTCACCGCGATCGCCAAGCTCGGCTACTTCGATACGAACGACGCGCTCTACCTCTCCACCACCCGCGCAAGCATCGAGTTGGACTACACCTTCTGACCCTCACAAAAGGGATGCCCGGCCGGCGCTCAAGGCACCGACCGGGCCCCGGAGGGGAAAGTATTAGAACCTGGTCGAGGCACCGAGCGTGAACAAACGCGGGGAACCCGGCTGGATGGTGTCCGCAAAGCCCTGGCTGGCGAGATAGTAGGTCTCGTCGGCCAGGTTTTCGACAGTGGCCTTGAAGCTCCAGTTACGCCAGTCGTAGTAGACACCGGCGTCGAAGCGGACGTAGTCAGGGAGCTGGAAGCTGTTGGTCGCATCGCCATCGCGCTCACCCACGTAAACCACACCGGCACCCAGGCTCAGGCCCTGCAGCAGCCAGCGGCTGGTGTCGTAGCGCAGGCGCATCCCGGCCTGGAAGTCGGGCACGTTGTAGAAGTTCTTGCCGAGGGTAGTCGGATCCAAGGTATCCGAGATCTCGCTGTCCATGAAGGAGAAGCCGCCGAGGATATCCAGATCCTCCGTGAGCTTGCCGGTAGCTTCGAACTCGACACCACTGATCGTCACCGTGCCGATCGGGATCGAAAAAAGGGCCGTTCGGGTCGTTTGGATCGGCCTCAAGCATGTTCTCGCGCTCTGTCCGATAGACGGAGAGCGTGGTCTGCAGACGGTTGTCGCAGAAGTTTGCCTTGATGCCGCCCTCAATGGAGGTCGCCTCCAGCGGGTCCGGGCTTTCGCCGCTGGCGAGTTGGCCGGTCTGAGGCTGGAAGGAAGTGCTCACGCCAGCGAAGAGCGAGACGTTGTGGGTAATATCCACCACCGCGCCAAGGCGGCCGCTCCAATCCTGATCCGAATAGCCGGACAGAGGTGGCAGCGGGCGGAGCAGCACATTCGTGGTGGTGGCCAGCTCGTCCTGATACCAATCGTAGCGGACTCCACCGAGGAGGTGCACCTTATCGCCAATGTCAGCCTTGTGCTGGTAGTAGACTCCGAATTCCTCGAGTTCCTCTTCCAAGCGGAAGTTGCGCGGCACGAGGCCCGGCGGATGCAAGATCGGTGGCTGGCCGTAGACCGGCACGGGGAAACTGATCGGACGCAGGTCGTAGCGGTCCATCGAGCGGCGCTTGGTGTCCGTGTAGGCGTAGTTCACGCCGAAGAGGCCGGTGTGCTTCACTGAACCGGTCTCGAAGTTCAGCAGCACTTCCGGCTTCAGGTTGTAGGCCCACATCTCGGAGTCGAAGTCCTGGGTGGTGCGGCGGATCGTCGGATTGCCATTCCACTCGTTGCCGCTGCCATAGAGCAGGAAGGTTGAAGGATTCCGCACGCCGTTGCCCATCCCGCGGTTGGTGTCGACTTCGCCGGACACGCGCAGGGTGACATTGTCGTTTACCTTGTGCGTCCAGTAGAGCGAGGAGCGGGTATTGTGGTTGTCGAAATAGTCGGTGGGCTCGTGGTAGCTGGTATTGATCGGCGCGAAGTTGTCCTTAAAGCCCGCACCCTCGATGTACATGATCCCGCGGTCGTAGGGCTGGTCGCGGTACTGGTAGTCGAACTCGAAGAGCAAGGAGCTGCCCTCCGCATACTTCCACAGGATCGAGGGCGCGACCTGATAGCCATCGGTGTGGAAAGCATCGCGGAAGGAATTCGCGGAATCGCCGGAAACGATCATGCGGTAGAAGACGCCGAGGCCGTCGCTCATGGCCGCGCCGCTCTTCGCATCGAAGCTACCGCTGCCGGGAGTCAGTGGACCCGTGGAATCGACATAGGCGTGGACGTAATCGTAGCTGCCGACCTCGACCCCCATCTCGGTGGATTGGACAGCCTCCGGCTTCTTGGTCACGTAGTTCACAAAGCCGCCCGGATCGCCAGTGCCGAATTCCACGCCACCCGGGCCTTTGAAGATCTCGATGCGCTCGATGTTCGAGAAACGGCGCGACGAATCGTAGGACACCCGGTTGCGCATGCCGTTGATGTACGACTGGTAGATGAAGTCGAAGCCGCGGATCTTCAGCAAGTCACCGGTAGCACCGCTGTCATCGGAGGCGCTCACCCCGGGGACATAGCCTACGACATCGCGGATGCGGCGGGCCGAGGTGTCTTGAATGAATTGCTCGGTGAGGGTATTGACCGTTACCGGCAGCTCCTTGATGGGTGCCGGAAGGCCGGTGACTGCAGTCTCAAGCGGATTGCCATAGGCCCCTTGGATGGACTCACCCCGGACGACAACGTCCTTGAGCGCTTCGTTTGAAGCGGGCTTCTTGTTCGTGTCCGGCGGGGAAGCCGCCTGCTCTTGGGCTTGGAGGGGTGGAAGCGTCGCGAGGGCGAGCGCGAGTGGAACGAGCCGGGTAACGGGTTTCATGGCGGGATGGAAGCCGGTCGACAGGGCGAGTAGGGGCCCTCGGAACCTGCGGGTCCGACTTCAGCGCGGTCTAACGGATCAGCTGCGCTTTCCTTAGCCTAAATTTTCGCCAGCCCACAGATTGGCGGCAGCTTGCTTTCACTCACTCACAGGAAAAACCTTCCTGCCTTATCGGGCGGGCACCGGCATGGCTACGCGGAAGCCGAGCAAATAACCTCGGCTTTTGGGGCTGAAGCCATTGCGGTTGGCGGAGCGGGATTTCGTGGCAGCGGCCTCCCAGCAGCCGCCGCGAAGCACCCGCTCATCGCCCGTGGTGGGGCCAGTGGGATCCAGCGCTGGCGATTGGCGGTAGTACTCCGGGCTGTAGATGTCAGCGCACCACTCGTAGACATTGCCGTGCATGTCGTGCAGGCCGAAGCGGTTCGGCGCGAGCTTGCCGACCTCGCTGGTGCCGGAGGGGGCATTTCCATATTGGCCTTCGCCCGAGGAGTGGCCCCACCAGCCGGTCTCGCTGAGCTTGGCGGCGGTATCGCCATTCTGATAGGCGCCTTCACTGCCAGCGCGGCAGGCGAATTCCCACTCGGCTTCGCTGGGCAGACGCAGACCTTGGCCTGCTTTGGCGAGGAAGGCCTGCGTATCGAGCCAACTGACCTGCTCCACCGGCTTGTCAGGCGCAGGGAAGTAGCTCGGGTTCTTTCCAGCCACCGCCTGATACTGGGCTTGGGTGAGTTCGTATTTGCCGAGGTAGAAGGGCCGCGAGATCACGACGCGGTGGCGCGGGGTTTCATCGCCCTCCGCATCGGCCTCGCCGGGTGCCGCGCCCATGAGAAAGCTGCCCGCGGGTATGAGCTCCATCTCCAGAGTCCGGCCACCGAGGTCAACACTCCGGGTGGCTTCGAGATGATTGCGGGCGGCATAGTCAGCCACGCTTTCCTTGCCGTCCCACAGCGGCCACGGCAGGGATTTCGGATCGATGACTTCCTCGCGGGTCTCTGCCACGGGCGCTACACCGTAGCCGGGCCTCATCGCCGGAGTGGCTCCTGCTACGGCTGCCGGTGCAGGAGCTGTCGGCAAGGGCGTGGCACCACCACGCGAAAGGCTCACGCGCTGCGGGATCACTTCGCGGTTGCCGCTGGCATCCGTAGCTAGGGCCCTGACTTCAAGGCGTCCCTCACCCGCCGACAAGATCTGAGACCATTCCGTGACCGGCCCCGCCTGTAAGACCGCGGGCTCGTCGTTGATGCGAACCTCGCGCACCTGGTCATCGTCCACCGCCACGCCGGAGATGCGGACGCGCTTGTCGTCGAGCCACTCGGTCCTGGTGATCAAGGTCACCGGCGGGCTGTCGTCTTGGGGATCGACGTAGCGCAATTGCTCTTCACGCGTAGGCGCGACGCCGAAGCCATTGAAGAAGGTCGAGACGTGGATGTCGGTGGCATCGATGCCGTTGTAGTCGTGTCCCGCAAAGTTCGAGCGCCAGAAGACATAGTTCACATCGTGCGCGGTGAAGCCCTGGATCTGGACGTTCGGAGCGGTCGTGTGGAAGCCCCAGTGGGAGGCCCACACCAGGAAGTCCTTGATCCGGAAAGGATGCTTGTAGTCCGGCCCGACACCACCCACATCGCCGCCGAGGTAAGCGGCCCGGTCGATGACGTTGCCATCGCGGTCCAGGTCCTCGGTCTCACTCTGGCCATGGAAGCCGCCGAGATTGAAGGCGAAGCGGCGCTGGCTGTGGGCCTCGTTTTGATCGAAGCGGATGAAGGGCAGCGTCCGCACATCCACGACGCGACGTTTGCCGTTCGGCATTAGCACCATCAGATTCGGCGAGAACTCCGGGGTCTTCACCATCTGAAAACGATAGCCGAACTTCCCGCAATCCGCGGCCACGTTGCGGGTGAAGGCGTTGGCGCAGTTCGCCCACCAGAAGCCCGCCGCATCATTGGTATCGAAGCCGAGGACCTGCAGCGGCAGCGGCTTGCCGGCCAGCGCCTGCACCGCGAGGTTGCGATCGAGCACGTTGTTCACCTCGGTGCCATCCTCGAAGAAATAGCCGTGGCCGGTGCTGCGGTAGCCCACGCAATCCTTCACTAACAGGTAGTTCGAGCCGTGGATGGTGACCCAGCGATTGTCGCTGTCCCACACGCTGGCGCCGATGACCGAGCTGCCGCGCATGGTATCCGCGCAAAGGTGGAAGTGGATCGGGTAGCGGCCCAGCACATCCTTCTTCCCTAGATGGCGGAACTCCGCGTAGCTGATCGAGCCGGCCGAGCCGCGATGATAAACGGTATGGCCACGCGGTCCTTTGGGATCGGCGGATTCGACGATGACATTGCGGCTGAGGTTCGCGACCTCCCCGCGGAACTTGCCGAGAGCTTCATGCTTATACTTCAGGGGTTCCTTGAGCAGCAGACCGCGCTTGTCCATACCGAGGATCTCCGCTTCTTCCGTCTCAGAATCCTTGAGCAAGGAAGGAATCACGCGCCGTCCACCTTCGACCTGGTAGAAATCGGTCATGCCCGTGGCTGGGAAGAGCACCTTGTCCCCTGCCCGCCAGCCCTCGACCAGTTCGGCCAGCTCGATCTCGCGGGAGCCGCGGCCTGCGCTGCTACCGAGCTTCACCCAAGAGCGATTCAGCGGCGCGCCGTGGAAATCCATGCGCCCGCCGCAGGACATGATCGCCGGAAAATTCTCCGCATCCATGCCGGGTATGTAGGTCAAGCGAATCACTGCGGTGCGGCCTGCGGGAATGGGTGCCTCCGAAGTTCCCACTTCCAAGGCCGGACGCTCACCCTCGATCTTATAATCCGGCGAGGGAGCGTGGCACTCGAAGCCCTCCTCCTTGCACTCCTCGCCCGCGGCGAGCCGGATCAGGCCGGTGCAGAGCAGGGTATCCGTATCGCGGGAAAAGCTGAGCGTCCCCGCCACGTGGACCGCGCGGATCACCGTGTCACGGGAGACGTCGTACTTCACATGGTGTCCCGGGCGGATCAGGACCACGTCTCCGGCCTCGGGCTCCTTGCCGTTTTCCCAAGTCGAGGCCGCAGACCACGGGCCGTCACCCGCGCTACGGATCTCCGCAGCGCGGACCATCGGCAGAAAGACGCAGACGAGCGAAACAAGGAACGGGAACTTCATGGGAACAGCGGGGTGTCCCATCGCAGCAAAGCGCCCCCACGGATTCAAGCCCCGTGCCTGACCCCGATTAGCGCGAAATTGCCCTATAAACTACCCCTCCGAGCCCCCCAAATCCCGGCCCACGATCTCGGCGATACCGGCGAAGGTTTCCTCAATCAGGCTGAGCTTCCGGTCGGTATTGTGGAAGAGCCCCCACTCGCGTTCAATCGGCTCACCCTCAATGGGGATCGCGATCAGCGAGCCGTCGTCAAACTCGCGCTTCGCCACCCAAGGAGCGACAATCCCCACGCCCAAGCCGATCTTGGCCATGCCCTTGATCGCCTCCATGTCACCCAGCACCAGCGGCGGGCGGGTACGCACCCCCAGCTTCTCGAAGTGTTCTTCGATCAGGCGGTGAGTCTCGGTGGCACGGGCGTAGATGATGAACTGGACCCGCGCCATCTCATCGTGATCGATCCGGCCCGTCTCCGCCCATGGATGCATCGGTGAAACCGCAAAGGTCATCCGATCGCGGAAAATCGGCCGATAACCCTCGCCCGAGCCACCGCGCGGCAGCAAGCCGAGGACGAGATCGAGTTCATGCTCATCGATGCGCTCCAGCAGGGTCGATGTATCACCGGCCTCGATGCTCGGTTCGCAGCGCGGGAAGCAGTCGCGGAACTCGCGCAGCACCGTCGGGAGCAGGAATTGGCAGAGCGAGTGCGGGGCCCCGATGCGGATGCGGCCTTGACCCCAGCGTTTGAGGCCGTCCAGCTCGCGGCCGGCGTCCTCAAGCTCGCCGAGCACCCGGCGGCAGCGTTTCAGGAAGACCTCGCCCTCCTCGGTGAGGACCGTCTTCTTGCCGAGACGGTCGAGCAGGCGGCAGCCCAGACTATCCTCCAGCGCCTTCATCGAGTGACTGATGGCGGACTGGGTGAGAAAGAGCTTCTTGGCAGCTAAAGTGAAGCTGCCTTCGTCGGCCACGGCCACGAAGGCCCGCAGTTGGCGTAAATCGGGCAGCAGATCAGTCATGAACAAACCTCATCAAAATTCGTGACCGGAGAAAGCAGAGGACATGCCAAGGCCGCGTTCTTGGCACCCTTTCCGCTTACCTACCTCCATCATGGATTATCAGGCAGCTGTGGAGTCGCGCTCACCCATTCGTTTGGGTTTTGTTCCGTTGAATGATTGCGCTCCGGTTGCGGTGGCCCATGAACTCGGCCTATTCAAGAGCTACGGCCTGAACGTGAAGCTGTCCCGCCAGCCTGGCTGGGCTACGGTTCGCGACATGCTTTCCTACGGCGAGCTGGATGCCGCCCAATCGATCGCCGGCCTCGCCTTCTTCCTTGCCCTCGGCCTGAGCAAGACCCGCCGCGAGATCGCGGTGCCACTGGTCCTGAGCGCCCATGGCAATGCGATCACTCTCTCCCGCGAGCTACCCCCGGAATCGATCCGTAGCGGCGAGGGGCTGGCCGCCCACCTCAGCCACCGCTGGAAGAAGAGCCGACCCTTCACCCTAGCAGCCGCCCACCGCTTTTCCTCGCACCATCTATTACTCCACGGCTGGCTGCGCCGTCACGGGATCGTTCCCGGCCGCGATGCGGAGATCGTCTTCCTGCCGCCGCCACTCATGCCGCGCAATCTTAATGCCGGCCATATCGACGGCTACTGCGTGGGCGAACCCTGGAATTCCGAGAGCATCCTCAGCGGCAACGGCTGGTGCCCGGCGACTTCCGCGGAACTTGCCACCGGCCATCCGGAAAAGGTTCTGCTGGTGACCGGTGAATTCGTCAATGAGCGCCGTGAAGACAGCATCGCCCTCGGAGCCGCGCTCCTGCACGCCTGCCGCGTCTGCCAGGATCCGTCCTTCCGCAACGAGCTGATCTCGATCCTGTCCAAGCCCTGCTACACCGGCGTTTCCACCGCGACCCTGCGGAACAGCCTGGGCCCGGTCTTCGACTCCGGTCGTGGCAATATCGATGCCTCGGACTTCCATCTCTTCTACGGCGCGGACCTCAATTGCCCCACAGCCGACAAGGCTTCCTGGTTCCTTTCGGGAATGCGCGGAGCGGGCCTCCTCCCGGATACCACCGCAGCTCCCCTCACCCGCCTTTATCGGCAGGATTTGTTCCGGGCTTCGGAGAAGATGTTGCTACCGAGCTGAGACCGTGAACGTCACTCATGGCATGCATGACGATTCAATGAGGTTCCTGCATGTGAGAATACGGCGCTGGCGTGCCACTTGCTCTTTGAGAGACAGCTTTCGATGAAACTTAGCAATCTCAAGTCCTCGGGCCACTGGCCGACACTGCTCACCGCATTCCTTTACTTCGACTTCTCGTTCATGGTCTGGACGCTCCTCGGAGCGCTGGGACCACAGATCGCGGAGACGCTGAAGCTGACGGCGGGGCAAAAGGGCCTGATGGTGGCAGTTCCGATTCTAGGCGGTGCCGTATTGCGGCTCGCCCTCGGCCTGCTGGTCGACCGGATTGGGGCGAAGACCACGGGGATCATCGCCCAGTTGTTGGTGATGGCCTCGCTGGCCTGCGGCTGGATCTTCGGGCTGCAGAATTTCGAGGCCACGCTGATCTTCGGCTTCACCCTGGGGATCGCGGGTGCCTCCTTCGCAGTGGCGCTGCCGCAGGCGGGCCGCTGGTATCCGCCGAACATGCAGGGCGTAGTGCTGGGTCTGGCCGGCGCGGGGAATATCGGGGTGGTGCTGGATAGCCTGATCGCGCCGCGACTGGCAGCGGCCTATGGCTGGCAGGCGGTCTTCGGCTTCGCGCTGATTCCCGCAATCCTGACCTTCGCGGTCTACACGATCTTTTCCAAGGAAGCGCCGGGGACGGTGGTGAAGAAGAAGCTGAGCGACTATGCCCGCTTGCTGAAGGAGAAGGATGCCCATTGGTTTTGCTTCTACTACACGGTGTCCTTCGGTGGCTTCGTGGGTCTCGCGAGCTACTACAATCTCTACTACCGCTCGGAGTTCGGCCTGTCAGCGGTAAAGGCCGGCGACTTCGCGGCGATCTGCACCTGCGTGGGCGCCTTCGCCCGGCCGATCGGCGGCGCGATCTCCGACCGCATCGGTGGGATCCGTTCGATGCTGGTGCTCTACTCCGCGGCAGGAGTGCTGCTGATGGTTGCCGCTGGAATCCATTCCTTCTGGCTCAACACCGGTCTCTTCCTAGGCGTAAGTGCCGCTCTGGGCATGTGCAATGGCTCGATCTTCCAGCTCCTGCCACAGCGCTTCGGCAAGGACATGGGCGTGATGACCGGCCTGGTCGGTTGCGGCGGTGGCTTCGGTGGCTTCTACCTGGCGAGCTCGCTGGGCCTCGCGAAGCAGAACTTCGGCACCTGCGCTCCTGGCTTCATGATCTTCTCGGTCCTCTGCTTCGTCGCGGTCTCCGGCCTAGCGCTGGTGAAGACCCGCTGGCGGACGACCTGGGGTGCGATGGCAGATGCCCGGATTTGATGGAAATGACGAATGTCGAATTTCCGAATGAAGGATGGAGTGTGTTGAATGGCTGGCCAATTGATCCGGCCGAATGAAGATCCGCTCCACCTCCCACGCCCTGCCTCGCGATGACGGGCGGCCCTCGTCGGACGCGGTGGCGGTGACGACGTGGACCGGCGGCTTCCTCGCTGCCTTGGCCGATGGTGCCGGCACCGCCCCTGCCGCACGCGAAGCGGCGGAGCATGCGGTCTCGCAGATCGCCACGCACTACCGCAGCCACCCGCTCGGCTGGACTGCGGGCAAGGCGCTGCGGGAGACGGTGCGGCTGATCCATCGCACACTCTGGAATGAATCGAACGCCCGCTTCGGCCGGGTCGAGATGGTCTGCACGCTGGTCGTCGCGCTTTATGACGAGGGCTTCCTGACCTACCTCGGAATCGGTGACTCCCGGATCTATCTGCTGCGTGGCGGCGAGCTCCAGCAGCTTACCCGCGACGATATCGATCCAGAGGAGCCCCTGCGCCTCTTGCGGGCACTGGGCGCCACCGAGGCGCTAACCGCCACCACCGCCAAGCTCTCGCTCGAACCCGGAGATGTGCTGCTACTCTGCTCGGATGGGATTCATCACCATCTAACAGACGAGGCCATCACGCTCGCATTGCAATCCGGCACCAGCGCCCGGCACCTCGCCAAGGAGGCTCGCGATGCTTCGCCCGATGAGACGCGTGATGATTGCGCCGCCATCCGCATCGATATCGACTCGCTCGAATGGACGGCAAGGCGCGAGGATCACCAGCTTCCGATTCCTGAGAAGCTCGCCGCTGGCCAGAAGCACGACGGCTGGGCCTTGCTGCGCTCCTTTGGCGCGAACGACCGCTGCTGGCTGGCCGAGCGCGAGGGCTGCCGCCAGGTGATGAAGTTCGCACCGCTGGAAGCAATCGACCAGCCAGCCCTGATCGAGGCCTTTCTCAAGGAGACCTGGAATGCGATCCGCTTCTCCAGTGAGCCGCCCTTCGTGAAGGCCTGGGAGCCGGTTGGGCGGTCTTCGCTCTATTATAACCAAGAGTTCGTGGATGCCCCGGGGCTCGCCACACTTCTCAAACAGCGCCGCTTGCAAGTCGACGAAGCGGTCCAACTCGGCCACTTCCTTGCCGGTGCGGGCATCCGCCTCCTGCGCCACGATCTGCTCCACGGGGATATTAAGCCGGAGAACATCCTCATCGGCTCCGCCTACGATTCGATCTTCTACAAGCTGATCGATCTCGGTTCCTGTTGCGAGGTCTTCTCGCGCCAGTCGCGGGCGGGCACCGCGAGCTATCTTGCGCCCGAGCGCTTTCACAACGCGCCGATCAGCGAGCGCACCGAGATCTTCTCGATTGGTATTACCCTCTACGAGGCTCTCACCGGGCAACTGCCCTTCGGAGCGATCGAGCGTTTCCAGACCCCGGTATTTCGCGATGCCAAGCCACCCAGCACGCTCAATCCGCTGGTGCCCCCTTGGCTGGATGCGGTGATCCTGCGGGCCTGTGCGATCGAAGCGGACGAGCGCTACTCGCATTTCAGCGAGGTGCTCTTCGATCTCTCCAATCCGCGGGCGGTCCGCCCTTGGCATCCGGCCCGCGCGCCACTGATCGAGCGCCATCCGGTCTTGTTCTGGAAGTGCGTGGCCTTTCTGTTCGCGGCGATCGCACTATATCTTGCGATCCGCCTCGCGACCCGCGGCTGAGTTGGCACGCCCGGAAAGTTGGCACGCGTGTATGCTGCACGGCGTGCCATGATTCACGCTAATACAAGCGTCCTTCGACGTCATTTCGCGCCATATTGTCGCCATCATGCATCCGGCGCATGAGCCCGTAAATCCCGAATGAATCCCGTGAATTTTGAGGCCTCGTTTATGAGCAAACCTCAGTCAGGACATGAGATTTCAACTCATGGGAAAGGCCGCGGATGCCCGGGAATGGCCCGCACAAAGCTATTTCAAGCGGGTCTTCCACCGAATCCGAGCCATGAATCAAAACCGCCCTTTCTCCCGCCGCGACTTCCTCACGCGCTCCACTCAAGCCACCGCACTCGGCCTGCTTGCCGCAGGCCTGCCGACCGGATGGGTCGGCGCCCAGACCGCTTCCGACGCGCCTGAGACCGCGAATGTTAACTTCGGCATCATCGCGCTGACCGACTGTTCGCCTATCGTCATCGCGCATGAGAAGGGGCTCTTCAAAAAATACGGCATTAACTCCACGGTGACCAAAGGTGCGAGCTGGGCCGCGATCCGCGACTCGCTTGCCAATGGCGACATCCAGGCCACCCACATGCTGCTCGGCATGCCGATCGCCTCGACCATGGGTCTCGGCGGTGCGCCCAAGGTGCCGATGGTGATTCCGTGGCTGCTCAACCGCAATGGCCAGTCGATCACCCTCTCGAATGCCCTCAAGGGCAAGGTTGCCGCCGATCCCAAGGCACTCAAGCCCCTGGTCGATTCGGCCAAGGCGGCAGGCACGCCGATGACCTTCGCGATGACTTTCCCGCCCGGCACCCACGCCATGTGGCTGCGTTACTGGCTTGCCGCCGGTGGTATCAATCCCGGCGATGCCGGTGGCGCCAGTGCCGACATCTCCCTGATCACCATCCCGCCACCACAGATGGTGGCGAACATGCAGGTCGGCAAGATGGACGGCTTCTGCGTGGGCGAACCTTGGAACGGGAAGAGCGTGGCAGACGGCATCGGCTTCACCGCCATCAACACCCAAGGTATCTGGAAGGATCACCCGGAGAAAGTCTGCGCCTTCACCGAAGAGTTCGCGAACAAGAACCCTAAGACGGTGAAGGCCGTCCTGAAGGCCCTTCATGAAGCCAGCGTCTGGCTCGACAAGATGGAGAACCGCCCGGAGCAGGCCAAGATCGTCAGCGCCGCGACCTACATCAACTGCCCGCCGGAATCGATCCTCCAGCGTTTGCAGGGCAAGTACGACATGGGCGACGGCCGTAAGCTGCGCGACCCGGACTACATGATCTTCAGCAGCCGCAACTGCAACTACCCGCAGCCGAAGTACTGCAAGTGGTGGCTCACCCAGCTCCGCCGCTGGGGCTTCACCCAAGGCGCGCCGGACTACGAAGGCGTGGCCAAGCAGGTGATGCGCACCGATCTCTACGAGGCCGCGATGAAAGAGATCGGCTACACTCACGACGGCATGAGCAATGCTCCTGAGACCTTCTTCGATGGCGGCAAGTTCGACCCGAAGGCCGACCTGGAAGCCTACGCCGCCTCCTTCGCCGTCAAGACCCTCAAGGGCTAACAATCCTCTTCTTGGTTGCACATCGGTTCCCCGCGGGCGGCCGCGCCCCGGCCGTCCGCGGGTTTTTCCAAATCACAAATCGACATGAAGTTCTTCCAATCGCTCAAACTCGACTACGTGCTGCTGCCGCTGGTCGGCATCCTGCTCTGCCTCGGCGGCTGGGCCATCATCGCCGGCAAGTCCACCGTCACCACCTCGGTGGATGATTGGGGTGATCCCGTGACCAAGGAGGAGCGCCAGGGCATCGCCAAGAACCTCCCCTCCCCGTCCGAAACCTGGATCGCCAGCAAGCCCTACGTCACCGAGCCCTTGGCCAAGCGCGGCGAGCTCGACCAGGGCATCCTGCGCTTCGCCTGGCTCTCGCTGAAGCTGGTGGCCCAAGGCTACTTCATCGCCCTGCTGATTGGCACCCCGATCGGCTTCCTGCTCGGCCTCTCCAAGAATTTCACCAAGGCCTTCGACCCCATCATCCAGATCCTACGGCCCGTCTCACCCCTCGCCTGGCTGCCATTGGGCATGGTGCTCTTCAGCGGCTTGAAGGTGCTCGACGCGAATGGCCGCGTCAGCTTCGGCACCTCGGATGCCGCCGCCCTCTTCACCATCGCGATCTGCGCGATGTGGCCCACGGTGCTCAATACCGCTGTCGGCGTGCGCGCAGTGCCACAGGACTACCTCAACGTCGCCAAGGTGCTGAAGCTCTCCCGCACCAAGACCCTCTTCAAGGTGCTGATCCCTTCCGCCCTGCCCTACATGTTCACCGGCTTCCGACTCTCGCTGGGGATCGCCTGGCTGGTAATCGTCGCGGTGGAGATGCTGATCGGCAAGCCGGGCGTCGGTGGCTTCCTCTGGCAGCAATACAACGCGAACAGCTTCGCCCACATCATCCTCTCGATTCTGACCATCGGCGTGATCGGCTACGTGCTCGATCGATTGATGAGCATCATCGAAGGCCGCTTCCGCACTGCGTGAATGAAATGCGCACTGCCGGACAAGATCTTCGCGGATCCTGCACGGCAACTGCATCACCTCTCTGGATTCAGAACTGAAAGCATCGAGCCATGCCGCCAATTCTCGAAATCAATGCCGCCTCGAAAGGCTTCGGCCGCGGCTACTCGCGCAGCACCGTCTTGCGCGACCTCAACCTGAGTGTCGCTGAGGGCGACTTCGTCTCCATCATCGGCTACTCCGGTACCGGCAAAAGCACGCTGATCAATCTGATCGCGGGCCTACAGAAGCCGGACACCGGGGCGGTGAAGATGGACGGGGCCGAGATCAAGGGCCCGGGGCCGGAGCGCGGGATCGTGTTCCAGAACTACTCGCTGCTGCCTTGGCTGACCGTCACGGAGAATGTCCGTCTCGCAGTCGATCAGATCTTCCCGCAACTCAGCGAGAAGGAACGCGCCGAGCACGCCGCCAGATACATCGATATGGTGAAGCTCACGCCGGCCTCTGGCAAGCTGCCGCGCGAGCTCTCCGGCGGCATGCGCCAGCGGGTCTCGGTGGCCCGCACCCTGGCAGCCAATCCCCGGATCCTCCTGCTCGATGAGCCGCTTTCCGCCCTTGATGCACTCACCCGCGCCACCCTGCAGGACGAGATTGCTGAGATCTGGCAAGCCAACCGCACCACGGTGATCTGGATCACCAATGATCCCGACGAGGCCCTGCTGGTGGCTGACCGCGTGATCCCACTACTTCCGGGCCGCGAAGGAGCCACCCTCGGTGCCGAGATCCCGGTGGAACTCTTCCGCCCGCGCGACCGCAAGCAGATGCTCGCCAACCCAGAGTTCAAGGACCTGAAGCTCCAGCTGGTGAACACCCTGCTCAGCGCGAAGAAGGACAGCGCGCCGGTGCTCACCAAGAAACTCGCCGCCCCGGACATCCTTCCCGAGGACCTCGGCAAGAAGCGCAGCTTCTCGATCTTCGACCGGCCCGCGCCGCGCCGCAGGTCCCAGCTCCAGCGCGAAGAACTCCAAATCGAAGTGTCATGACCCAAGCCGCCCACGCTCCCGTCCTCGAGCTCTTCAAGCTCTCCAAAGCCTATCCGACCCCGAAGGGCCCGGCCGTCATCGTCAAGGAGTTCAACCTGAACATCGCGGCCGGTGAATTCGTGACCCTCATCGGCCACTCCGGCTGCGGCAAGTCCACCGTGCTTTCGATGGTCGCCGGTCTAACCGATACCACCGATGGCGCGATGATCCTTTCCGGCCGCGAGACCAACGAAGCTGGTCCGGACCGAGGCGTGGTCTTCCAGTCGCCCTGCCTGCTTCCCTGGATGAGCGCCTTCGAGAACGTGATGCTTGGCGTGAACCAAGTCTACTTCACCGCGCCGAAGGCCGAGCGCCGCGAGCTGGCCGAATATTATCTAACCGTCGTGGGCCTCGGCAACGCGATGCACAAGTATCCCGGAGAGCTCTCGCAGGGCATGCGCCAGCGGGTCGGCATCGCCCGGGCCTTCGCCCTGCAACCGAAGATGCTGCTGCTCGACGAGCCCTTCGGCATGCTCGACGCCCTGACCAAGATGGAACTCCAAGAGGTCCTCCTGGAACTCTGGCGCCGCAACAAGCTCACCACCCTGATGGTCACCCACGACGTGGACGAGGCGATCTTCCTCTCCGACCGGGTGGTCATGATGACCGACGGCCCCGAAGCCGAGGTCGGGGACATCCTGCCGATCCCCTTCGAGCGCCCCCGCGACCGTGCCAGCGTGCTGGCCGATCCCCGCTATCCGGAGATTCGGAATCACTTGCTCACTTTCCTCAACGAGCGCTCCCACATCCGCCCCAGCCGGATCACCCCGCCTGTGACGGAGATGGTTACCGCTCCCGCCCCCGTCCGCGAGACACCGGCCGGGGCCACCGCCGCCAACCAATGACTGAAAATCAGTAACTTGCTGATTTCATTCGGCGCCCAACACCCGGTGGAGGACATGCCTTGTCTGGGCCCGCCAGCAAAACCACTCATGGATCGAATGTCGACCAGTGAACGGGATTCATCGGTCGGATGACGGCAAATCCACGCATTTCCCGCCGCTCTGGCACGCTGCGCATGCCGGATGCTTTTTCAACCGCTGAACAAAAGCTCGTATGGTCAATCTCAGCGACTCTGGCTTCACCGCCGAACAAACCTCCTATCTCTCCGGTTTCGTGTCCGGCATCCTGCAAGGACGCGAGCTGCCCTTCCTCGGTCAGGACGGCGAACGCCGTTTCACCCACGAGCCCGAGCAGAGTGTCTTCGGCACCCCGCTCGATGACCTCTGCAAGGAGGAGCGGATCAAGTATGAGCAGAACGGCTTGGACTGCTACGACGCGATCCTGGCCAATGCCGCCACCGGCGAATTCCCGAAGGATGGCGATGTCTTCCGCTACAAGTTTCACGGCCTGTTCTTCGTCTCGCCCGCTCAGGAGAGCCTGATGCTGCGCTGCCGCATCGCCGGCGGGTCCCTCACCAGCGAGCAGTTCCGCGGCCTCGCGGGCGTGGCCGACAAGTGGGGTCCGGGCAATGTCGACCTCACCACCCGGGCCAATGTGCAGATCCGCGAGATCATGCCGGAGAACGCGCCGAACGTGCTGATGGCAATGACCGACATGGGCCTGACCTCACAGGGCTCCGGCGCGGACAACATCCGCAACATCACCGCGACGCCGACCACCGGCTTTGATCCCGATGAGTTGATCGACGTGATGCCCTACGCCCGGGCGATGCATCACTACATTCTCAAGAACCGCGACCTCTACGGCCTGCCGCGGAAGTTCAATATCTCCTACGACTCCGGTGGCCGTGTCTCGGTCTGCGCGGACACCAACGACATCGGCTTCTACGCCGTAAAGGTCGGCGAGAACGACAAGGGTATCGCTCCCGGCGTCTACTTCCGGATGCAGCTCTGCGGCATCACCGGCCACAAGCAATTCGCCACCGACTGCGGCGTGCTGCTTACCCCGGCGGAGACCATCCCGGTTGCTGCCGCGCTGATCCGCGTCTTCATCGAGAACGGTGACCGCACCAACCGCAAAAAGGCTCGCCTCAAGTATCTGGTGGATGACTGGGGCTTCGAGAAGACCCTGGAAGAAACCCAGAAGAAGCTGGCCTTCCCGATGCGCTACTTCCCGCTCGAAGGCTGCGAACCTTCCCTCCCGAAGGCCAAGCAAGGCTACCTCGGCATCCACCAGCAGAGCGATGGCAAGCACTACATCGGCGTGCTCACTCCCGTCGGCCGCATCACGGTGCCACAGATGCTCGCCCTCGCGGATGTGGCGGACGAGTTCGGCCGCGGCGAGATCCGCCTGACCGTGTGGCAGAACCTGATCATCCCCGGCATTCCGGAGGAGAAGCTGCAGGCCGCGATCACCGCGATCCAGGCGACCGGTCTCGACCACCGCAACAACGCGATCACCGGCGGCCTGATTGCCTGCACCGGTAGCCGCGGTTGCAAGTATGCCGCCGCCGATACCAAGGGCAACGCGATCACCCTTGGCAACCACCTTGCCAGCAAGATGATCCTCGACCAACCGGTGAACATTCACCTCACCGGCTGCCACCACTCCTGCGCCCAGCACTACATCGGTGACATCGGGATGATGGGCACCCGCGTGAAGGTCGGGGATGGCACGGTGGACGGCTACAATATCGTGCTCGGCGGCGGCGTGGATGACACCCAGGCAATCGCCCGCGAGATCTGGTCCGGCATCGCCTTCGATGAGATCCCCGCACTGATCGAGCAACTGCTCTGCATCTACCTGGCGAACCGCATCGAGGATGAAACCTTCGCCACTTTTACCCAGCGGCTGAGCGTCGAGGAGCTCAAGGGCCTCGTCGCCGAGAAGCTCGCTGCTTGAGCCGAGTCCATCGACCTTTGTTGATCCCAGCTACTTCTGCGTGACACCCACCCTTCAGCGTCTGCCTGCGCCCCCGGCTTCCAGAAAGCCGGCCACGGCACCCACCGCGGAAGTCCGGACCCTCATCGACGACCTGATCGCCGAGCAGAAGACCCTGCAGACGCCAATCGCCCGCTACTCGGACTATCACGACAGCGAGCCGGACCTCGCTCCGCACTACCGCACCCTGATCCCGCTGACCAAGCCGGGTGACGGCGAGCAGTATGCCTTCGAGGTCTCGCTCGATCGCTGCACCGGCTGCAAGGCCTGCGTTTCCGCCTGCCACTCGCTCAACGGTCTCGATGACGAGGAAGCATGGCGCGACACCGGCGTGATCCGCAGTGGCCGCAACACTCCCGGCTGGCAACAGACGATCACTACCGCCTGTCACCACTGCGAAGATCCCGGCTGCATGAATGGCTGCCCGGTGGGCGCCTACGAGAAGGATTCGGATACCGGGATCGTCCGGCATCTGGACGACCAGTGCATCGGGTGCTCCTATTGCATTCTCAAGTGCCCCTTCGATGTGCCGAAGTACTCGAAGAAGCGCGGCATCGTGCGCAAGTGCGACATGTGCCACCAGCGCCTCGCCGAGGGCGAAGCGCCGGCCTGCGTGCAAGCCTGCCCGACCGAAGCGATCCGCATCATCAAGGTGGCAAAGTCATCCGAGGTGCCCGCATTCCTCCCAGGCGCACCGGACCCTTCGATCACACTTCCGACCACCCGCTACGTGGGTCGTGAGATCCCGGAAAGTGTCTTTGCCGGGGATCGTGAATCGCTCGTCCCCCAGCACGCCCACTGGCCGCTGGTTCTCATGCTGGTGCTCACCCAGACTGGCATCGGCCTGCTCGCCGGAGCGCAGGGCAAGCTGCCACTGATCCTGCTGGCAAATGTCATCTTCTTCGCGGGCATGGCGGCTTCGGTCCTCCACTTGGGCCAGCCCTTGAAGGCATGGCGCTTCTTCCTCGGGCTGAAGACTTCCTGGCTCTCGCGTGAGATCCTCGCGTTCTCGATGTTCGCGCCGATCCCGCCGCTGCTGGCTGCCCTGCCCTTCCTGCCGGACTTCCCCTTCAAGGAGCAGATCGGCATGGCAGCATCCTACTCGGTGCTGCCCATGGGACTCATCGCGGCCTTCACCAGCGTGATGATCTACCACGATACCCGCCGTACTTCGTGGCGCCTGCCGCTGACCTTGGCTCGTTTCTTCGGCAGCGTGTTCTCGTTCGCTGCTCTTGCCTTCGCCATCGCCCAGCCGTCACCACTCGCCATTGGACTGTTTGTCGCCGCGGTCATCGGCAAAATGATCCCGGAACTCCGCATCATCCGCCTCTCGGACGACCGCAATGCCGACTGGACACCAGACATCCACACAGCCCGGATCCAGCGTGGACCGCTCGGCACCATCATGGACGGGCGCTTCCAGCTTGCCCTGATCGCTGCGGCCGTGTCCTTGGTGAATCCTTGGATCTCCTTGCCGCTGCTGCTTGCTGCCGAGATCTTCGAGCGCCAGCTCTTCTTCCAGTCGGTCCACGCGCCCAAAATGCCCGGGAACTTCGGCCCAGCGCGGCAGCATCACTAGGGCCTACCGCGCTTCGCAAGGTTGCGACAGCTCCCCACTCGTTTCATCCACGATGGATTTGAAGTCACTTCCGCCCGGTCCGGCCAGAATGAGCACCAGTTCATCTCCTTCGTAGCGGAAGTAGTAGAAGATGACTCCCCGCTCCGGGCTGAACGGATTCGCCAAGCTAACCTTGAGCCTACCGTCCTCGTCCAAGAGGACAGCACGAGGCCCCTCGACCACTGCAATTCCGCCCGACCGCAGCGCAAGGGCGTGAACGATATCATCGGCGAGCCGGACATGACGCTCCACGCCGTCAGCCCGCCACAAGAGCAGCGAGCCTTCCCAGCTCAGATCAGAGATCGCGTTCATGTCGGTGACACCAGTTGTAGCGCGACCGCGGAACAGCGCCAATCGGCATCCCCGGCAAGATTTCACCGGCAACTTCGGCCTCCGGCGGCGGTTACTTCCACGTGATCCTCGCCAACCGGAGAATCGATGAGGGATAGACTGCGCCGCTTTTTGCCTGGCATTGTCGTATTATTGTTTGGCTGCTGCGCCTATTGGCTGGTGAACCGCGAGGCCGCCGCGCCGCCGCCTGCCCAGCGGGAAGCCCGCATCGCCCCTCCGCCGCAGCCAGCGGAAATCCCGCAACCTGCGGCAAAAAGCGAGGATCGCGACCAATTCGCGGATGGCACCACCATCGAAATCTTCGGCAGTTGCCGGGATCAGGAGATGATCCTGCGCTTTCCGACCGAGGCCAGTTACGACTCCTTCATCGGCGTGCTACAGGGCAGTGAGGTGCGCCTGATCGACCGGCTGGACCGCCTGCGGGCCATGCGGGTCGGTGCCAGCCCGACGGAGATGGAAGTGCTCTCCCGGCTTTTCGACGACGAAAGCATCACCATCTACAAGGGACTGGCCCACCTTCCCGCCGCTCCGCCTGCGAGCGGGGGTGCGAATCGGGGCAATGCCCTTGCCTTTGGTTCGCAGGTTCTCCAGTGGCTCGGGGTCAGCGGCGATAACTCGCGCTGGGGCGCGGGCGTGAAGATTGCGGTGCTGGATTCCGGGGTCACACCGCATCCCGGCCTGCCCAGGAATCTCCGTTCGCTCGACCTTCTGCCGGACAAGCCGGGAGCCTTCGATCCCCACGGCACTGCCGTCGCCTCGCTCATCGTCGGCACCAATTCGATGGCTCCCGGGCTAGCCCCGGCGG
>NZ_BATP01000063.1 GCF_000739615.1 Haloferula sp. BvORR071 | reverse complement strand
CCGCCCGGTGCTTCACGGCAGCAGGCTGCCAGCGTGAAAGCGGTAGCGGGCTACACGCAGTCCAAGGCGGCTGCGCCGCGGAATATTTACTATAGTTATAGTAGATAGTGCGCGGTGCCTGGTTTGCTGCGGGCTTTGGCGGAGCCCCGTGCCAGCCGCGGAGCGGCCCAAAAGACCCCGATCCGGTGCCCGGCTGGCCGCCGGGAGGGTTCGAAGGGCCGATTCGGCCGTTTTGGAGGCCGCTGGCCCCGTTTCGGGGTGATTTGGACCCGATTGCGGGGTTTTCGGGGGCGATCCGGGCGGTTTCGGGGTCGTTTTGGGTCCCGGAATTGCATTTTGGGGGTGCTCCGGAGGGCCGATCCGGGTGCGATCGGGATGTTCCATGAAGAAATTGTCACCGTGGAACCCCTATACTTCCGTGATCGCGTGAAAAAACTGAAGAAACCTTCTCAAAAGAGATTGACCCAAGCGGGTCGTTCCGACTAGGGTCTCCCCGTCGCCGCGAAGCAAGCGACGCGAGAGACGAAAGTCGATCGCGACTCCAAGAGAGTCCGATCGGCTTTTTAGTCCCCTCGAAAGGAGATCTTTCACAAGCATGGCCCGGTTAGCCGGGTGCGGGATTCGGAGGGTGAAGTTGGTCTTAGGGCTGCTGAACTCAACTGGTTCGGATGTGTTGAACATCCACTAGCAAATCTCGTGCCTGAATGCAAGCCGGGTGAAGAGGAAAAGGCCAAATTGTGCGCTGCGTGCTTATTAGGAGCACGTGGTGTCCGGAAGAAGCTCCTGTGGAGTGGGCAACCGGACGGTTCAATTTGATGATCATCCAGCAATGGATGGTCACATACGTTTTTTACGGAGAGTTTGATTCTGGCTCAGAACGAACGCTGGCGGCGTGTTTAAGACATGCAAGTCGAACGGAGTGAAGTTGTAGTAATACCGCTTCATTCAGTGGCGCACGGGTGCGTAACACGTGAGTTACATGCCCTGCAGTGGGGAATAGCCCGCCGAAAGGCGGATTAATACCCCATGGTCCCGCAAGGGTAAAGGTGGCGAAAGCTGCCGCTGCAGGATTGGCTCGCGGCCTATCAGCTAGTTGGCGGGGTAACGGCCCACCAAGGCAACGACGGGTACCTGGTCTGAGAGGATGATCAGGCACACTGGAACTGAGACACGGTCCAGACACCTACGGGTGGCAGCAGTCGAGAATAATTCACAATGGACGAAAGTCTGATGGTGCAACGCCGCGTGGAGGATGAAGGTCTTCGGATTGTAAACTCCTGTCATTGGGGAGTAAGACCTGGCGGTGAATAGCCGACAGGGTTGATAGTACCCAAAGAGGAAGGGACGGCTAACTTCGTGCCAGCAGCCGCGGTAATACGAAGGTCCCGAGCGTTGTTCGGAATCACTGGGCGTAAAGGGAGCGTAGGCGGCATGGTAAGTCAGATGTGAAATCCCGGGGCTCAACCCCGGAACTGCATCCGATACTGCCTTGCTTGAGGGTTGGAGAGGTGACTGGAATTCTCGGTGTAGCAGTGAAATGCGTGGATATCGAGAGGAACACTCGTGGCGAAGGCGAGTCACTGGACAACATCTGACGCTGAGGCTCGAAGGCTAGGGGAGCAAAAGGGATTAGATACCCCTGTAGTCCTAGCAGTAAACGGTGTGCGCTTGGTGTGAGGGGATTCGACCCCCCTTGTGCCGGAGCTAACGCGTTAAGCGCACCGCCTGGGAAGTACGGCCGCAAGGCTAAAACTCAAAGAAATTGACGGGGACCCGCACAAGCGGTGGAGTATGTGGCTTAATTCGATGCAACGCGAAGAACCTTACCAAGGCTTGACATGCATCTCTAAGCGCGTGAAAGCGCGTGACTCTTCGGAGGATTTGCACAGGTGCTGCATGGCCGTCGTCAGCTCGTGTCGTGAGATGTTGGGTTAAGTCCCGCAACGAGCGCAACCCCTGTGGACAGTTGCCAGCACGTTATGGTGGGGACTCTGTTCAGACTGCCCAGATCAACTGGGAGGAAGGTGGGGACGACGTCAGGTCAGTATGGCCCTTACGCCTTGGGCTGCACACGTACTACAATGCCCAGCACAATGAGAACCGAGACCGCGAGGTGGAGGAAATCTATAAAACTGGGCCCAGTTCGGATTGGAGGCTGCAACTCGCCTCCATGAAGCCGGAATCGCTAGTAATGCTGCATCAGCTACGGCAGCGTGAATACGTTCCCGGGTCTTGTACACACCGCCCGTCACATCATGGAAGCCGGTAGCACCCGAAGTATCGCACGATCCTAAGGTGAAGCTGGTAACTGGGATGAAGTCGTAACAAGGTAGCCGTAGGGGAACCTGCGGCTGGATCACCTCCTTTCTATGGAGTAGCTTCAAACCCTCTCAGGGTCACTGAAGCAGGTCGATGCCCGCCATCACGCAAGTGAAAGGGCATCGCGGCGAGCGAAAGCGAACCGCAACAAAAGTTAATATATATTGATCCAGGTGTTTTCGAACGGTCCGCAGTGCACAATTTGGCTTTCGTCCTCTTCTTCTTCAATCCTCCTACGAGAGGGGGTTTAGCTCAGTTGGTAGAGCGTCTGCTTTGCAAGCAGAATGTCAACGGTTCGAATCCGTTAACCTCCACCATCTTTCACGATCCGTCTCGAGGTTTGCGGGTAACACCGCAGACGCAAACGGGTCATGGAAAATTAATTGGGCCTGTAGCTCAGTTGGTTAGAGCACCGCCTTGATAAGGCGGGGGTCATAGGTTCGAGTCCTATCAGGCCCACCACTTTTCGGAACGGATTGAAGAACGTGATAACAGACTTGTGAGGGCTTTGCCGCTCTTTGACATCCACATGGAGATTACAGTTTTTAACAACGACTGCAAAAAATCAATTGTTCACATGAGCCATTATTTGCGCGGTCCTTGGTATACAAAAACAAAGTAGATTTGCCGGGAGTTGACTCACCCGGCGCGGATCAAACCACCGTTGCTTTACGGCATAACGGCAGGTGGTCCGCATGAACGAGCTGATTTCGATATGGAATCAAGCTTTAAAGGGCACAGAGTGGATGCCTTGGTGCTAACAGGCGATGAAGGACGTGATAAGCTGCGATAAGCTTCGGGGAGCGGCACAAACGCTTTGATCCGGAGATTTCCGAATGGGGTAACCTGGTGGTGTTAATACGCCATCGTTCTTTCCTGAATCAAATAGGGAAAGACACGCGATACCTGGTGAAGTGAAACATCTCAGTAACCAGAGGAAAAGAAAGAGAATCGATTCCGTAAGTAGTGGCGAGCGAAAGCGGAACAGCCCAAACCGGGAGCTTGCTCCCGGGGTTGTAGGACCCCGATGTGGGACCGTAGACGATAGGTGAAGGACCTGGAAAGTTCCGACAGAGAGGGTGATATCCCCGTAACCGAAATCCGACGCGGCCCTAGGGTGTTCCTGAGTAACACAGCACACGTGGAACGTTGTGTGAATCTGCGCCGACCACGGCGTAAGGCTAAATACTAGTTAGCGACCGATAGTGAACCAGTACCGTGAGGGAAAGGTGAAAAGAACCGCTGCGAGCGGAGTGAAATAGAACCTGAAACCCTGTGCCTACAAGGTGTAAGAGCAGCTTCGGCTGTGATTGCGTGCCTTTTGCTTAATGAGTCTGCGAGTCAGTATGTGTGGCAAGCCTAAGATCTTCCGGATCGGAGGCGCAGCGAAAGCGAGTCCGAATAGGGCGACCATAGTTGCACGTGCTGGACCCGAAGCGGAGGTGATCTACCCTTGAGCAGGTTGAAGCGTCGGTAATACGACGTGAAGGACCGAACCGGTGAATGTTGAAAAATTCTCGGATGACTTGAGGGTAGGAGTGAAAGGCTATTCAAACCCCGTGATAGCTGGTTCTCCTCGAAATGCATTGAGGTGCAGCGTCGCGTGCTGATTACCGGGGGTAGAGCACTGAAAGGGCTAGGGGGCATACCCGTCTACCAAACCCTATCAAACTCCGAATACCGGTGAGTGGAGCGCGGCAGTGAGACGGTGGGGGATAAGCTTCATCGTCAAAAGGGAAACAACCCTGATCAGCAGCTAAGGTGCCTAAACCATGCTAAGTGGAAAGGATGTGGGATTTCACAGACAGTGAGGATGTTGGCTTAGAAGCAGCCACCATTTAAAAAGTGCGTAATAGCTTACTCATCGAGAGATCCTGCGCCGAAAATGATCGGCGATAAGCATGGTACCGAAGCTCTGGGTGTTCATCCATTGGATGGGCGCGGTAGAGGAGCATTCTCAACACGTTGAAGGGTGATGGCGACTGACCCTGGAGAGTTGAGAAGAGAGGATGCAGACATGAGTAACGATAAGACCGGTGAAATCCCGGTCCGCCGTAAACCCCAGGTTTCCCGGGCTACGTTTTTCGTCCCGGGGTTAGTCGGGACCTAAGCCGAGGCGGATACGCGTAGGCGATGGACAGCAGTTTAATATTACTGCACTTGCGAAACTTAAGTAGGGAGGACGCATGATGGAAAGCCACTAGGTGATTGAATTCCGAGGTGAGGCTACGGCCGATCCGCATGGCTGGAAGTTGTGCCGAGAAAAGCCCCTATGCATGCTAAGCAACCCGTACCGTAAACCGACACAGGTGGGTGGGTAGAGTATACCAAGGCGCAAGAGTGAACCCTGGTTAAGGAACTCGGCAAATTAGCCCCGTAACTTCGGAAGAAGGGGTGCCCGCAGCAATGCGGGCCGCAGTGAAATGGCCCAACCGACTGTTTAGCAAAAACACAGCACTCTGCCAAGACGCAAGTCCAAGTATAGGGTGTGACACGTGACCAATGCGGAAAGATTAAGGTAAGAGGTTAGTCGCAAGGCGAAGCTTTGAGCCCAAGTCCCCGTGAATGTCGGCCGTAACTATAACGGTCCTAAGGTAGCGAAATTCCTTGTCGGGTAAGTTCCGACCTGCACGAATCGTGTAACGAGTTGGGCACTGTCTCAACCAGGTGCTCAGTGAAATTGTAATGGCGGTGAAGATGCCGCCTACCCGCAGAAGGACGGAAAGACCCTATAGACCTTAACTGTAAGCTGTCATTGGTTTTTCGATTCTCATGCTCAGCATAAGTGGGAGACGTTGATCTGGCCCTTTAGGGGGTCGGGGAGTCATCAGTGAGATACCACCCTTGGGTGTTGGAAGATCTAACCCCGATCCGTGAAACCGGACGGGAAACAGTGTCAGCCGGTCAGTTTTACTGGGGCGGTATCCTCCCAAAGAGTAACGGAGGAGCGCGAAGGTGGGCTCAGCATGGTCTGCAACCATGTGTCGAGTGCATAGGCATAAGCCCGCCTAACTGTGAGGCCTACAAGCCGAGCAGAGACGAAAGTCGGCCTAAGTGATCCGGCGGTAGAATGTGGAATTGCCGTCGCTCAACGGATAAAAGGTACCTTAGGGATAACAGGCTGATTTCGCCCAAGAGTTCATATCGACGGCGAAGTTTGGCACCTCGATGTCGGCTCGTCGCATCCTGGGGCTGGAGAAGGTCCCAAGGGTCCGGCTGTTCGCCGGTTAAAGCGGCACGCGAGCTGGGTTCAGAACGTCGCGAGACAGTTCGGTCCTCTATCCTCTGTGGGCGCAGGAAAACTGAGGGGTTCAATTCCTAGTACGAGAGGACCGGAATTGACGAACCTCTGGTGCACCGGTTGTCGTGTCAACGGCATGGCCGGGTAGCTAAGTTCGGAAGAGATAAGCGCTGAAAGCATCTAAGCGCCAAGCTCCTCCCAAGATGAGTTTTCCCTGAAGGATCGTGGAAGACTACCACGTTGATAGGCCGGAAGTGGAAGTGTAGCAATATATGCAGCTTACCGGTACTAATCATCCGTCTGGCTTGATTCCGTTCGGAATCGCTTTGTTCAACCAAGCGACCGCGACGGCTCAGTGGACGAATTGAGGTTGTTGATTAAGAAGGAAGGATCTCCGTGTGGATGTCAGGGAGCGGCAAGCGGTCGAGAGGCCGCTGCCCCTGACAGCAACTGACAAGACGACAAGCAACCAAGGCAACTCGCCGACCGCCAGAGTCCCGGCCCTGACCCGATCGAATGATCGGCAATCAAACAGGGTCGCCCTCTGGTGGCCAGAGCGCGGTGGAACCACCCGGTCCCATTCCGAACCCGGAAGTGAAACGCTGCAGCGCCGATGGTATTGGGACGACAGGTCCTGTGAGAGTAGGTCGTCGCCAGGTATACGCCCGGCCCCGAGTAACATCGGGGTCGGGCGCTTTTTTTGTGCCC
>NZ_BATP01000064.1 GCF_000739615.1 Haloferula sp. BvORR071 | reverse complement strand
TGTAAAGGCCGGAGACATCGTTTACACCTGTTCGGGGACATCGTTTACGCTTTCTGGACCGCAGGCATGAGCCGCCCGCGGGCGGCTCATGCCTGCGGCGGCCGGCCCACCCGTCGGTCCTCCAGCGGCGCGTAGCCCTTTTCCCCGCTGGCCCGGTACCGGGCGAAATCCGCCACTCCGATCCGCTTCCAACAGTAGTAGACCTCGAAGCGTTCTTCTCCGACCCGCCGCAACGCCACATCCTGGCCCTTGAACGCTTCCCCGATGCTCCATAGCACGCTGTGGAAGCAAATGATCCCCTTGTTGAGCACCTTCCGCACCACGTCGTTACCGCCATACCATTCCCCGGCTTCCTGGAGCTTGGCCGGCAACTGACGCGCCGAGATCTCGTGGCGGCTCGCCGGCACCGCGTCGTCCAGCGAGTCGTGCGGACGCTCGTGGTTGTAGATCTCGCGCCATTTCACAAACTCGCGGCGGCAATGGCCGTGGTCCTGCCACACCATCGTGCGCGACAGCACTTCGGCACCGAAGGTGCGGTGGAAGCGCTCATCCTTGCCTTGTGTCTGGGGATGCCGCGGCCGCCCGTGATAGACCGCCACACCGAGCCGCAGCAGCCATGCCTCGCATTGCGTGAAATGCCCCGAGCTGTCACCCCACGGCTTGCCGTTGTCGCAGAGGATTGCCTGCGGCAGGCCGTAGGTCCGGAAGGCGCTCTCCAGCAGCGGCCGCAGCTCGGCAAAGGTCTCACCCGCACAAGGCTCAAGCAGGAGGTTGAAGCGGCTGTGGTCGTCGAGCATCGTCAGCGGATAACAGCGACCGCCCCTGGCGAGCTCGAACCAGCCCTTGTAGTCCATCTGCCACAGCTCATTGGGAGCCGCGCGCTCGAAGCGCTGCCAGCCCTTGCCAGAAGGACCCGCCGGTGGCTGCAGCAGGCCGTGGCGGCGCAGGATTTCCGTGATGGTGCTGATCGACGGCACGTCCTTCACGCCGCGGTTTTCCAGCCAGCGCTTGAGCTTCCTGCCACCCCAGACCGGGTGCTGCTGCCGCGCCGCCACGACCAATGCCTCGATCTGCGCCTTGGTCTTGCCGGGGCTGCTGCTTGGCTTGCGGGACAGCTCTTCCAAGCCCTCGCCCGCGCGGTGCCGTGCCAGCCACTTGTAGCCCGTCGGCGGACTGATGCCGAAGCGCCCGCACAACTGCCGCATGTTGGCTCCTTCACGGCACGCCAGTTCCACAAAATCACGTTTCAGCTCCATCGCATTACAGGTTTGCCAAGGCATCGTTTTCTCCTCCCCGGAGTGTAAACGATGTACCCGAACACCTGTTAAGGATGTACCCGGTCTGTACA
>NZ_BATP01000065.1 GCF_000739615.1 Haloferula sp. BvORR071 | reverse complement strand
CTTGTCGGCCGGGATCTCGTAGCCGGCGTTGGAATCATCGGCGAGCTCGCGGTTGAGGCCGGCATTGTCGATCGCCTGCTGCAGGGCCCCGCGCTGCGCGGTCTCACCGGTGCCGAGGCGGCGGTTGACGAATTCACCCATCGAGAGGAAGGGGCCGCGCTCGCGCACCTGCTTGACGATCTCCTCGGCGAGCCGCTCGAGTTCCTCGTCCTTGTATTCGCGCGCACCGAGCCAGTACGACTCCGCCGGATCGCCGCCGTCCTTCTCGGACAGTTCCACCGGCAGGCGGAAGCGGCTGATGCGGCTCTCGTTCTTGTCACCATCGGCGGGCGGCAGGGCGGTGAGCGCCGAGCTCTTGGCGGTCTTGTTGAGCTGGTTGTAGAGCGCCTTGCCGTCGTGGATCGAGCCGAGCATCGCCTTCCACGCCGCCACCGAGGTCGAGTTGATGTTGAAGGGACCGTCGATCGTTTGCCAGGCGGCGATGGTCGCGTAGGCATCGCTGGCGGCCACCCTGTCGCTGATGCCGTTGCGCGGCTTGCCGTCCGGCGCGTAGAGCTTGAGCCGCGGGTCGGCCAGCGGCTTGCCGGCCAGGAATTCCTCGGCGACCTGCTTTACCGTGCGGTTGGCGGTGCCGAAGCTGCCGGTCTGGTCGGCGAGTCCCGAGAAGTAGAAGTGGTCGTAGAGCGCGGTGTTGAGCAGGAAGGAATGATCGAGGAGCTTGCCTTCAGGAAGCGCGGTGATGGCTTCGGAGGAATTGAGCATCGGGTGCGCCCACGAGTTGCCGATCGGCTGGGCGAAGCGCGGCGCGTAGCCGGAGGAGCCGCCGGGGTTCGCGGCATTGAGCTGGGACAGGCTTTGCAGGGGTGCCAGCGGCACGTCGTAGAGCACGCCGAATTTCAGGCCGGTGTTGCCGGTCTGGCCGGTGATGAAGTTGCCGCGGCCGGTCTTCGGGTCGAACTGCAACAGGTTGTTGGTGCCGTTGTCGAGGCGCAGCAGCGAGATCTCGTGCGAGGCGTTGGCGGGATGGTCGCTGACGATCTTCTGGGTCGAGGCGCCCGCCACCGCGTGGCCGAAGCTCCAGGGCTTGGTCGCCAGCTTGCCGTCCTCGCCGTCGGGGTTGAGCCCGCCGCTGGTGGTCTTGGCCTGCGCACTGATGATGGCGAAGGGTTT
>NZ_BATP01000066.1 GCF_000739615.1 Haloferula sp. BvORR071 | reverse complement strand
GAGCATTTTAAATAAAACTGTATCCGCAAGAGGCAAACCAACCGCGGGCGTCTTTCGCCGTCACCTTGTCCAACGCCGCCGCGATCGCATCGTCCAGCTCATCCACCGTGCGCGCTTCGGATTTGCGCAGGCTCGCCTTGAGCTTGCTCCACATCTTTTCGATCGGGTTGAGATCGGGCGAATACGGCGGCAGGAACCGCGCCTCGGCCCCGGCCTTGCCGATGAGTTCAAGCGTTGTGGCGCTCTTGTGCGGGGCGAGGTTGTCCATGATCACGATGTCGCCCTTCTTCAACGACGGGCAGAGGACCGCTTCGACGTAAGTCCGGAAGACCTCCGTGTCGGTGGCACCGCCGATGGTCATGCATGCCGTGGTGCCGTCCAGGCGGATCGAGGAGATCATGGTCGTGGTGCGCCAATGGCCGCCGGGCGCGGCGGCATGCACGCGGCTGCCCCGCTGTGCCCGCCCGCGCAGACGGGTCATGTTGGTCTTGGCCCCACTTTCATCAATGAAGACCAACCGCGCGGGGTCGAGCCCGCGCTGGAGCCGCCGCCACTTCTTGCGCGCCTTCAGGACATCGGCGCGGTCCTGCTCGCAGGCGCTGAGCGTCTTTTTTTATATGTGAGTTCCATGGCCGCCAGCGCGTAGTGGATGGCGGGCAAGGTGCAGGAGAGGCCAACCGCGTCGCGCAACTCCTCGAGGGTCATGTCGGGCTTGCATTTCAAGTGTTCCCTCATCGCCTTCTTGTGGGATTCCAGGATCAGCGGCTTGCGGCCGCTGCGGTGATGGCCCGGCGCGATGTCGCCGGTGTGGCGGCGCTGCTGGATGAGTTTCTTGACCATGCCAAGCGAGACACTGTAGCGGCTGGCGATCTGCTCGCGAGTACCTTCGCCACGGTCGTAGGAAGCCAGAATCCGTTCGCGCAAATCCATGGAGAGAGCGGCCATGCCGCAACTTAACACCGGGGTAATCTAACGGCTACGAAATTATTTAAAATGCTCTAG